>NZ_JBVIVI010000005.1:650822-684731 GCF_055595765.1 Streptomyces sp. NPDC040405 | reverse complement strand
CGGTCGAAGACCGTATGGACGGGGTATCAACATATCTGGCGTTGACTTTTAGCACGCTGTTGAGTTCTCAAGGAACGGACGCTTCCTTTGAAACCATATCACCGGTTTCTCCGGGCTTTTCCCTCCAGTGCCTTCCAGCCTTTCGGCTTTCCGGCCTTTCGTGTTTCCAACCTTACCAGATCCGTTTTCCGTTCCGTTTCCGGTCCGAATTCCGTTTCCGGTGACCTGTTGGGGGCCTTTGCCTTTCGGCTGTCCTTGACTTTAGCAGAGTCGCATCGGCCGACCTAATCGGCTTCGCGATTACTTGCGGGGGTCAAAGTGCTCCGTTGGAATTGCCTTCACAACGAAGCTTTCTAGATGCCAACGGCTGCTGAGCAACGTACCACGCCGCTCATCGCAACCGTTAAAATCTACCTCCCCACATGGCCCGTGTCAACGGGTTTCGGGGAGATGAACACCGTACCAGGTCAGCGGAGCGCTCCGCACATCACCCGAAGGACGACGGCGGGGTCTCCAGCTCCTCCAGCTCGATGCCCGGCGCCGCGAGCACCACGTCGCCAGCGAGATGGACCGTGTGCTGCTCACCCGTGTCCAACTCGCTGACCTGGTATTCGTCCACGGTGAGCGGGCCGAGGTCGGTGGAGTGCACAGTGCTGCCGAGCAGTGCCCAGGACTGGTCGACGGTGCGCGGGGCGAGGACCGGGTCGGTGAACGCGACAAGGCGAACGCGTACCGGCGCCGTGCCGGGTTCGAGCCGGAGCATGCGGGAGAGGGCGACGAGGAAGGCCGGGGAGGTGCCGGTGAACGCGTGGGCCTGGGTGTTGCCCTCGGTCGCGTGCTCTCCGGACGGATCCGTACGGACCCAGGTCACGCCCTCCATCGCGCCGCCGCGGATGCGCCAGCTCGCGGCGTGCAGCTCCAGGCGGAGGGGGCGGCCGAGTTCATCGAGAGTGAGGTCCACGGAACCGGCGTGCTCGCCGGAGGGCGAGGTGCGCTGGGCGACGTAACGCCATCCGCTGGGTCCCGGCGCACAGTGGAAGTGCTCTTCGCCGAGGGGGGCGTGGTCGTGTGTGTCGTGGAGGGAATAGCGGCCGCGGGGCATGGTGAGGTCCTTGACGAACTCGGGCCCGCCCGGCCGGGACGGCGCGGACGGGCCCTGGGGCCCCGCCGGTGGGGCGGGGCCGGTGTGACCGGCGCTCAGGTCCGGTCGGGGGCGATCAGTAGCGGTAGTGGTCGGGCTTGTACGGGCCCTCGACCGGGACGCCGATGTAGTCGGCCTGCTCCGTGCGGAGCGTGGTCAGCTTGGCGCCGAGCGCTTCCAGGTGGAGCCGGGCGACCTTCTCGTCCAGGTGCTTGGGCAGCACGTACACGTCGGTCGGGTAGGACTCGGGCTTGGTGAACAGCTCGATCTGGGCGATGGTCTGGTCCGCGAAGGAGTTGGACATCACGAACGACGGGTGACCGGTCGCGTTACCCAGGTTCAGCAGACGGCCCTCGGAGAGCACGATGAGCTTCTTGCCCTCGGGGAACGTCCAGGTGTGAACCTGCGGCTTGACCTCGTCCTTGACGATCCCGGGGATGGCCGCGAGACCGGCCATGTCGATCTCGTTGTCGAAGTGGCCGATGTTCCCGATGATCGCCTGGTGCTTCATCTTGGCCATGTCGGTGGCCATGATGATGTCCTTGTTGCCCGTCGTGGTGATGAAGATGTCCGCCGTCTCCACCACGTCGTCCAGGGTGGCGACCTGGAAACCGTCCATCGCCGCCTGCAGCGCGCAGATCGGGTCGATCTCGGTGACGATGACCCGGGCACCCTGGCCGCGCAGCGACTCCGCGCAGCCCTTGCCGACATCGCCGTAGCCGCAGATGACCGCGACCTTGCCGCCGATCAGTACGTCGGTGGCGCGGTTGATGCCGTCCACCAGGGAGTGGCGGCAGCCGTACTTGTTGTCGAACTTCGACTTCGTCACCGCGTCGTTGACGTTGATCGCCGGGAAGAGCAGGGTGCCCTCGCGGTGCATCTCGTACAGGCGGTGAACGCCGGTCGTGGTCTCCTCCGTGACACCGCGGATCTCGGACGCGAGCTGCGTCCACTTCTGCGGGCTCTCCGCGAGGGTGCGGTTGAGCAGCTGGAGGACGACGCGGTGCTCGTCGTTCTCGGCGGTGGCGACGTCAGGCGCGGCGCCGGCCTTCTCGTACTCGACGCCCTTGTGGACGAGGAGGGTGGCGTCGCCACCGTCGTCCAGGATCATGTTCGGGCCGCCGGTGGGGGTGCCCGCCCAGGTCAGCGCCTGCTCGGTGCACCACCAGTACTCCTCCAGGGTCTCGCCCTTCCAGGCGAAGACCGGGATGCCCTGCGGGTTCTCCGGGGTACCGGTCGGGCCGACCGCGATCGCGGCGGCCGCGTGGTCCTGGGTGGAGAAGATGTTGCAGGAAGCCCAGCGGACCTGCGCGCCGAGCGCGGTCAGGGTCTCGATCAGGACCGCGGTCTGCACCGTCATGTGCAGCGAGCCGGTCACACGGGCACCGGCCAGCGGCTGGGATGCGGCGTACTCCTTACGAAGCGCCATCAGGCCGGGCATCTCGTGCTCGGCGAGGGTGATCTCCTTACGACCGAAATCAGCCAGGGAGAGGTCGGCAACCTTGAAGTCCTGACCGGTGTCGGCTGTCGTCATGAGTGCTGCTCCTCATCGATCGGTTGCGAGCGAGAGTGTTTCGGGGCTGGCCTGCGGGCAGCGGGCACTGTGTGTCCGGGTGTGTGTCTGATATCGGACACACGTGTCCCCTTTGCTCGCAGCGCGCAGTCCGTCGGAGGCCCTCTCTCCCTCGGCCGACCCGCGAAGCGGGCCGCCCGACCGCCATCAGCAGCGACGTCTGGCTCGGTCACGAATCTACACGCTGGGCGGGGTGAGCCCCAGCCCGCGGGGGTGTTCTTCAGCCCACGCCGCGGGCCGGGGGCCTTGTGCCGTGCGACTGCCTCGGCGCACCGCTTTGATCCCGACCGCGGGTATTGCAGGATGCCGCTGGCACGGGGACGCTTGCACATTCCCGCGCTGCTCCGCGCGTTGACGGCGTTGTCGACGCTGCCGAGGAAGCTGATCGTGACAAGGAGAACCACGTGACCAGTCCAGCCGATCCCCCCAGTGGTGCGGGGGCCAGCGACAGTGCGGAGACCGGCGGTCCGGGGCTCAGACTTCTCGCGGTGACCGCCTGTCCGACGGGCATCGCCCATACCTATATGGCCGCCGAGAAGCTGGCGCAGGCCGCGGAGTCGCTCGGTCATCGCATGAAGGTGGAGACACAGGGCTCGATCGGGGCCGAGAATGTACTTTCTGACAACGATGTCAGCGAGGCTGACGGCATCATCATCGCCGCCGACAAGGACGTCGACCGCAGTCGGTTCGTCGGTAAGAGGGTGCTCGTCGTCGGGGTGGCCGAGGGGATCCACCAGCCGGAGCGGCTGATCGAGCAGGTGCGGAACGCGCCGGTGTACGGGGGCGGTACGGCGGGGTCGGGGTCGGGGTCTCGGTCGGGTTCCGGTGGGGCGGTCGCCGGTGGCGGGCGTAAGGGGCGCGGCGTCACGTACAAGGCGCTCATGAACGGCGTCTCGTACATGATCCCGTTCGTGGTGGTCGGCGGTCTGCTGATCGCCGTCTCGCTCGCGCTGGGCGGCGATACGACGGCCAAGGGGATCGTCATCCCCGACGACTCCTTCTGGAAGACCGTCAACGACATCGGCAGCATCGGCTTCCAGCTGATGATCCCCGCCCTGTCCGGCTACATCGCGTACGCCATCGCCGACCGGCCCGGGCTGGTGCCCGGCATGGTCGGCGGCTGGATCGCGGCCCATGGCGAGCTGTACGACAGCGAGGCGGGCGCCGGGTTCATCGGGGCGATCGTCACCGGCTTCCTCGCCGGGTATCTGGTGCAGGGGATCAAGAAGGTCCGGGTACCGAAGTTCGTCCAGCCGATCATGCCGATCATCGTGATCCCGATCGTGGCGACCTCGGCGCTCGGCCTCTTCTTCATCTACGTCCTCGGCAGGCCCATCGCCTGGGTCTTCGAGAACCTCACCGACTGGCTCGGCGGGCTGACCGGGACCAGTGCGGCGCTGCTCGGCATCATCCTCGGGCTGATGATCGCGTTCGACATGGGCGGACCGGTCAACAAGACGGCGTTCCTCTTCGGGGCCGGGCTGGTCTCCAAGAACCCCGAGGTCATGGGCGCGTGTGCGGCGGCCATTCCGGTGCCGCCGCTGGGGCAGGGGCTGGCCACGCTGATCCGTCGCCGGATGTTCGACGACCAGGAGCGGGAGACCGGGCTCGCCGCGCTCTTCATGGGCTTCTTCGGCATCACCGAGGGTGCGATTCCGTTCGCCGCGGCGCGGCCCGCGCTGGTGATCCCGGCGAACATGCTCGGCGGTGCGGTGGCCGGGGCCATAGCCGGGCTGGCGGCGGTCGAGGACAGCGTGCCGCACGGAGGGCCCATTGTGGCGGTGCTCGGTGCGGTGAATGGGGTGCCGATGTTCTTCGTGGCTGTGGTCGTCGGTACGGCCGTTACGGCGGTGGCTACGGTCGGGTTGATGTCCATGGGGACGTCGGGGACGTCGGGGACGTCGGGGACGTCGGGGACGTTGCGGCGGGGTGGTGCGGAGCCGGCGTCGGCCGGGGTGGCTGGGGTGGCTTCTGCTGTGGCCGAGCCGGTGCTCGTGGGGAGTGGTGCGGGTGGTGCCGTTGGTAGTGCTGCGGTCGTGGCGCCTGCGGAGCCTGCGGGGTCTGCGGAGCCTGTCGATGGCGGGGTGCTGTCCGGGTATCTGACCGGGCAGACCGTCAAGGAAGAGCTGGCCGCCGACCGTAAGGACGATGCCATCCGCGAGATGGCCGACCTGCTTGCCGCCAGCGGCAAGGTCGCGGATGCCGCGGAGCTGGTGCGGGCCGCGTTCGCCCGCGAGGAGCAGGGCACCACGGGTCTCGGCGAGGAGATCGCGATCCCGCACGCCAAGACGGACGCGGTGACCGCCCCGGTCGTCGGGTTCGCCCGGTCCTCCGAAGGCATCGAATGGGGCGCGCCGGACGGTACGAAGGCTCGGCTGGTCTTCATGATCGCGGTGCCGGAGGCTGCGGCGGGCGATGAGCACCTGCGGATTCTGGCGCTGCTGTCGCGGAAGTTGATGGTTCCGGAGTTCCGGGAGCGGTTGGTGGGGGCTGCGGATGTGGGGGCGATCTTGCGGGTGTTGGGCGAGATCGCGTAGTGGGTGGGCGGGGTGGGTCTTTCCCCACCCCGCCCCTTCCCGAATCCGGGGCTCCGCCCCGGCCCCCGCCGGGGCTGCGCCCCTGGCCCCACGGCGCCGCGCCCCGGTCCCCTGGCCGGTCAGGCCCCGCGCCGGTCAGGCCCCGCGCCGGTCAGGCCCCGCGCCGGTCAGGCCCCGCGCCGGTCGCGGGGCTACGCCCCTGCCCCCTTCTGGGCCCCGGAGGGCCGTCGCAAGGCTGCGCCCCTGGGGCCTCGGTGTGGTGGGGCATCGGCGGGGGCGGGAGTGGGATCGCCCCGCCTGGTGGGGCGGGGCGATCGGGCTCAGGGCTGGGGGGTTCGGAGGATGTCCGGTTCCAGGTAGATCACTCGGGCGATCGGGACCGCCTCGCGGATGCGGGCTTCCGCTTCGTCGATCGCGCGGGCCACGTCTGCCGCGCTGTCATCGTGCTGGACCGCGATCTTGGCGGCGACCAGGAGTTCCTCGGGGCCCAGGTGGAGGGTGCGCATGTGGATCAGGCCCGTGACGGTCTGGCCGTCGACGACCGCTTCGCGGATCTTGGCGACCTGGTCGACGTCCGCCGCCTCGCCCAGCAGGAGGGACTTCGTCTCGGCCGCGAGGACGAGGGCGATCAGGACCAGCAGGGCGCCGATGCACATGGTGCCGATGCCGTCCCAGATGCCGTCACCGGTCAGGAGGGCGAGGCCGACGCCGCCGAGGGCGAGGACGAGGCCGACCAGGGCGCCGAGGTCCTCCAGGAGGACGACGGGCAGTTCGGGGGCCTTGGCGCGGCGGACGAACTGGGTCCAGGTCAGCTTGCCGCGGATCTCGTTGGATTCCTTGACGGCCGTACGGAACGAGAAGCCCTCCGCGATGATCGCGAAGATGAGCACGCCGACCGGCCAGTACCAGTGCTCCAGCTCATGCGGGTGCTTGATCTTCTCGTAGCCCTCGTACAGCGCGAAGACGCCACCGATGGTGAACAGCACGATGGAGACGAGGAAGCCGTAGATGTAGCGCTCTCGGCCGTAGCCGAAGGGGTGTTCCGGGGTCGCGGCGCGCTTGGCCTGTTTGCCGCCGAGGAGCAGCAGTCCCTGGTTGCCCGAGTCGGCCAGCGAGTGCACGCCTTCGGCGAGCATCGACGACGAGCCGCTGAAGGCGAACGCCACGAACTTGGCTACGGCGATGGCCAGATTGGCGCCCAGTGCGGCAACGATCGCCTTGGTTCCGCCTGATGCACTCATATGTGCCGAATGTCCCTTTCCGCTCTTGGCAGTTTTGCTTGAGCTTTACTGCCGTACGGCGGGCCATTGTTCCAGCCCGCCGCGGGAGCCTGACGTCAGGCGGTCAGTGTGGCCCTGAACACAGTGCCGTCGCCGGTCACGGTGATGTCCTCGCCCGCCCGTACGAAGGCCGATTCGCCCCGCGCCAGACGTAGTTCATCGTCACCGCGGAGCGAAACCTCGCCCGCGACGCACAGCAGGATCTGCGGGCCGGAGGAGGGGAGGGTGCGCGGTGCGGCGCCCTCCGCCAGGACGTAACGGGAGAGCCGGAACTCGTCGATGGGGGTGGCGTACAGCTCCTCGCCGGAGGGGTCTTCCTCGGGGCGCAGTACGGCCGGGGCGTCGCTCTCGAAGCGGACGATGCGGAGCAGTTCGGGGACGTCGACGTGCTTGGGGGTCAGACCGCAGCGCAGCACATTGTCGGAGTTGGCCATGATCTCGACGCCGAGTCCGTCGAGGTAGGCGTGCGGGACGCCCGCGCCCAGGTACAGGGCCTCACCGGGCTGCAGCGTCACGAAGTTGAGCAGCATCGCGGCGATCACGCCGGGGTCGCCCGGGTAGTGGCGGGCGATGGTGGCGTACGCCGCGTACGCCGGGGCGTGCGGGCCGTCGAGCGCGCCCAGCCGTTCGGCGGCGGCCGCGGCCTGGTGCACGGTCTCGGCTATGGCCTCGCGGTCGGCGGTCAGCACGGCCGTCAGCACCTCGCGCAGGGCGCGCGACTCGGGGTGGGCGTGCAGGATGTCGACGTACGGCTTGAGCGAGTCGACATCGAGCCCGGCCAGCAGCGCGGCGGCCTCGCCCGGGTCGCGGAAGCCGCACAGCCCGTCGAACGGCGTGAGGGCGCAGATCAGCTCGGGCTTGTGGTTGGCGTCCTTGTAGTTGCGGTGCGGGGCGTCCGCCGGGACTCCACGGGCCTCCTCGTCCGCGAAGCCCTCCTTCGCCTGCGCGAGGTCCGGATGCACCTGGAGGGAGAGCGGCGAGGCCGCGGCGAGCACCTTGAGGAGGAACGGGAGCCGCGGCCCGAAGGCCCCTACGGCGCCCGCGCCCAGCTCGCGCTCGGGATCGGCCGCGATCACGTCGGACAGCGCGACGGAGCCCTCGCCCCGGTCGAGGCGGGACGGCGCCCCGGGGTGTGCGCCCATCCACATCTCGGCCTGCGGCTCGCCGGTCGGCGGGGTGCCCAGCAGCTCGGGGATGGCGGTGAGCGAGCCCCAGGCGTAGGGGCGCACGGTGTTGACGAGGCGGTCCATGCGGTGCGGTTCCTGACTGTCCGGGCGTGGGGATGCCGATTTCCGGCGCGGGCCGTTCATGGCCTCGCGTACGGACTCAAGTTCTATCCGCCGCAGCAAGCGCGAGGTAAACGGCGGCGAAATCCGTGATGGCGAGAAGTTCGGCCGCGCGCTCCAGTGTGCTGCCTTCGTCCGGTTCCAGCTCGCTGAACGCCGTCTCGTGCGCCAGCGCGAGTTCGCGGGCCGACGGCACGGCCGAGACGGGGCCCACCGGCTCGTCGTGCAGCAGCACGATCCGGGCGCGCAGCGCCTCCGGCTCCTCCACCCGGTCGCGGAAGAAGTCATCCGGGTCGGCCCCGCCCGCGAAGGCCCCCGCCAGCAGCGTGCCGTGCGCGGCCAGCGCGCCGGGCAGATCGGCGGCGAGCGCGGGGCGCCCGGCGAGCGTCGCGAGCAGCCCCGCGAAGCGGCGTCCGGTCGCGGCGGCCACCGGGCCCTCGGTCCACAGCAGCGGCAGCGCCCCGGCCAGCTCGGCCGCGAGAGTCTTCGCGGGGTTGGTGTACGTGGCGATGGCCGGGCCGCAGCGCTCGGCGACCCGGTCCAGCCGGTCGGCCACCTGCTGGAGCGCGGCGGGCGGCGCGGCGACCAGGCCGATCCGGTCGACGAGCATCAGCAGCGGCGTGAGCAGCGCCCACAGCGTGCCGGGCAGGGCGGGGCCGGTGACCTCGTCCGGTGCGGTGCCGGGCGGCTCTATGTGCGGCGGGGTGGTGTGGCGTGGGTGCGCGCCGGTGGGGGCGGGCTCGCCCAGGGCGCCCTCGGGTGGGGGGCCTTCGGGCCGGGTTTCGGGCGCGGTGGGTTCGGGGGCGGTTTGGTTCGGGGTGGCCTCGTCGCGCCCGGGCCCTGCGTACGGCGAGGCGGCGCCGTACGAGGACGTGGCCAGCGGCACCATGAGGCCGCGCGCCTGCGCCACCGCGCCCGCCAGCGGCGAGTCCCCCGGGGCCACCGCGACCAGCGCGCAGCCCCGGCGGTACGCCTGCTCCACGAGGCGCGGCAGCCCCGGCTCCGTACCGTCCGGCGTCGCGATGACCAGCAGGTCCAGCGGGCTCGCCCAGCCGGGCAGCGCCCAGCGCAGTGCGCCGGGGGCGGGTGCGACGCCGGTCGGGCCGATCAGGCTCACCGGGATGTTGCCGCCGCTGAGCGCGCCGAGGAGATCGGCGGTGCAGCTTCCCGCCGCCCCTGGGCCCGCGACCAGCACGGCGCGTGGCCGTCCGTCCGGCTTGAGGTCGGCGACGCCCGCCTCGGCGGCGTGGCGGGCTGCGGTACGGACCCTGGCGCCGGATTCGGCGGCCCCGCGCAGCAACCCGCGGGTGTCGGCCCGGGCGAGGGCCTCAGGGGCGTCCAGGAGGGATTCGTCGAGCATGGAGCTACGGCCTCCGATCGCCGTGGGCGGGATGCGGCGCGGTGCGGTGCGGTGTGGCGCAGCGCGGCGTGGTGCCGCCTGCGTCGTCAGGCCGGGCGGCGCGCCTCGTCTACGAGCAGGACCGGGATGCCCTCCCGGACGGGGTACGCGAGACCGCATCCCTTTGCGTCCGTGCACACCAGCTCGGGGGTCTCCTCGGCCTCTTCCTCGCTGAGCGGGGCGTGGCACGCCGGGCAGGCGAGAATCTCCAGAAGACCGGCTTCGAGCGGCATGGGGCGTCCCTTCGGATGTGGTCCAGCCGGAGGTGGGTCCGGCGTGGTCAGGGTACCGCTGGGGTCGGCCCTGTGGCGGCCGGTGGCCCTGCCCTTGGGCTCCGCCGCGGTGGGGTGTGGCGGCTGTGCGCGGGGCTGCGGCGGGGTGGGGGCTTTCCCCCACCCCGCCCCTTCCCGAAACCAGGGGCGCCGCCCCCGGCCCCGCTCCTCAATCGCCGGAGGGGCTGGGTGGTGGGGCATCTCCGCCCCCGGCCCCGGTTGCGGGGGCTCCGCCCCTCGACCCCGCTCCTCAAACGCCGGAGGGGCTGAGTTGTGGCCCCTGCTCCGGAGGCGCCGGAAGGGGGGGGTCAGGCACCGGGGGGCTGGGGGCGTCCCCGCTCCTCAGGCGCCGGAAGGGGGTGGGGGGTGGTCCCTGCTCCTCAATCGCCGGAGGAGTTGGGTGGTGGCCCCTGCTCCGGAGGCGCCGGAAGGGAGTGGGGGCGTCCCCGCTCCTCACGCACCGGAAGGGGCCGGGTGGCGGCCCCCGCTCCTCAGGCATCGGAAAGGGCCGGGTGGCGGCCCCCGCTCCTCACGCCCCGGAAGGGGTGGGGGCGGCCCCCGCTCCTCAAACCCCGGAAGGGGTGGGGGCGGCCCCCGCTCCTCAAACCCCGGAAGGGGTGGGGGTGGCCCCGCTTCTCAGGCGGGCGAGGGGGCGGGGCTTGGGCCTCGTGTTCTTCCTCGGCGCTCGGGGGCTGGGAGCGTAGCGGCCTCGGTGGGGGCGGTGGGCCGCTCCCCCCGGGGGGGAGCGGCCTGGGCTTCGTGGAGGGGTCAGGCTCGGACCGTGGTGAGGACCTCGTCGCGGATGTGGTCGGCGGTCTTGCGGTCGCGGGCTTCTACGTTCAGGCGGAGGAGGGGCTCGGTGTTGGAGGGGCGGAGGTTGAACCACCAGTCGGCGCTGGTGACCGTGAGGCCGTCCAGCTCGTCCAGTTCGATGCCCTCGTCCTTGCGGCCCTCGTAGGCGGCCTTGACGGCCTCCATGCGGCCGGTCTGGTCGGCGACGGTGCTGTTGATCTCGCCGGAGGCGGCGTAGCGGTCGTACTCCTCGACCAGCTGCGACAGGGGGCGGTCCTGGCCGCCGAGGGTGGCCAGGACGTGGAGGGCGGCGAGCATGCCCGTGTCGGCGTTCCAGAAGTCGCGGAAGTAGTAGTGCGCGGAGTGCTCGCCGCCGAAGATGGCGCCGGTGCGGGCCATCTCGGCCTTGATGAAGGAGTGGCCGACGCGGGTGCGGACCGGGGTGCCGCCGTTCTCCTTGACGACCTCGGGGACGGACCAGGAGGTGATGCAGTTGTGGATGACCGTCCCGCCCGGGTGCTTGGCCAGTTCGCGGGCGGCGACCAGGGCGGTGATCGCGGAGGGGGCCACCGGCTCGCCGCGCTCGTCGACGACGAAGCAGCGGTCGGCGTCGCCGTCGAAGGCGAGGCCGAGGTCGGCGCCGGTCTCGCGGACGCGGGCCTGGAGGTCGACGATGTTCTTGGCGTCGAGGGGGTTGGCCTCGTGGTTCGGGAAGGTGCCGTCCAGCTCGAAGTAGAGGGCGTCCAGCTCCAAGGGGAGCCCCTCGAAGACGGTGGGGACGGTGTGGCCGCCCATGCCGTTGCCCGCGTCCACGACGACCTTCAGCGGCCGGATGGCCGTGAGGTCCACGAGGGAGCGCAGATGGGCGGCGTAGTCGGTGAGGACGTCGCGCTGGGTGAGGGTGCCGGGGTCGGTGGCGGGCTCGGGGGCTCCGGTCTCCGTCCACTCCTCGACCAGGGCGCGGATGTCGGCCAGGCCGGTGTCCTGGCCGACGGGCGCGGCCCCGGCCCGGCACATCTTGATGCCGTTGTACTGGGCGGGGTTGTGGCTGGCCGTGAACATCGCGCCGGGCAGGTCGAGGAGGCCGCTGGCGAAGTAGAGCTGGTCGGTCGAGCAGAGGCCGATCTCGGTCACGTTCACCCCGAGGGAGGCGGCCCCGCGGGCGAAGGCGCGCGACAGGCCCGGCGACGAGGGGCGCATGTCATGGCCGACGACGATCGCGGCCGCGCCGGTCACCCGGGCGAAGGCGGCGCCGAACAGCTCGGCGAGCGGTTCGTCCCACTGGTCCGGGACCACACCGCGGACATCGTACGCCTTCACGATCTGCGACAAGTCGGGCACAGCCAACCCCTTCTCGAGGTCCTTCTTGGAGGTCTCCACGGACGGTGTCCACGGACCTCAAAACCTACCCTTCGCACCTGGGCGGCAACTGTGAGGCCCGTCGCGCGGCGCGGTTCCGGAATCCGGATCACGGCAGCATCCAGCCGAGCAGGAACGACGACTGCGCGACGACGATCAGGCACATCAACAGCAGCAGCCCCAGACTCCACGGCAGCACCTTCCGCAGCAGATCCCCCTCACGCCCCTTGAGCCCCACCGCGGCGCACGCGATGGTCAGGTTCTGCGGGGAGATCATCTTGCCGAGGACGCCGCCCGAGCTGTTGGCGGCGGCGAGCAGGTCGGGCGAGAGCCCGGACTCGCGGGCGGCGGTGACCTGGAGGGCGCCGAAGAGGGCGTTGGCGGAGGTGTCCGAGCCGGAGACGGCGACGCCGAACCAGCCGAGCACCGGGGAGAGGAAGGCGAGTCCGGCCCCGGCCGCGGCGACGAAGTGGCCGATGGTGGCGGCCTGTCCGGAGAGGTTCATGACGTACGCGAGGGCGAGCACCGAGGTGACCGTGAGAATCGCGTGCCGCAACTCTCGTACGGTGGCCGCCCACTCCGTCAGCGCGTCGCGCGGGGCGACCCGCAGAACGATGGCCGTGGCGATGCCCGCGAGCAGGACGAGGGTGCCGCCCGTGGCGACCAGAGGGAGCGCGAAGAGATTGCCCCCGACCGGCTTCCCGTCGGGTGCGGCGACGTTCAGGAACGGCCAGTCGATGGTGCGGGTGGCCTTGGCCAACAGGTCCTTGACCGGGCCGATCTGGGCTATGGAGAAGATCGCGACGATGAGCGCGTACGGGGCGTAGGCGCGCAGCACCTCGGGGCGCGGGTCCTCGTGGTCCAGGTCGTCGCTGCGCACGCCGGTGAGGACGGCGGCGCGCACCGGCTCCTCGGCGGGCCGCCGGGCGGCCGGTACGGCGACGAGCGCGGCGGCACCGACGAGCGCGGCGGCGATGTCGGCGAGCTGGACGGAGAGGTAGTTGGAGACGGTGAACTGGGCGGCGGCGAAGGCGGTTCCGCAGGCGAGCGCCGGTACCCAGGTCTCGCGCAACCCACGTCGGCCGTCGACCAGCACGACCAGCAGCAGGGGGACGACGAGGGCGAGCAGCGGGGTCTGCCGTCCGACGACGGAGGCGACGGAGTCCAGCGGCAGCCCGGTGACTTGAGCGAGCGTCACCACAGGGGTGGCCATGGCGCCGAAGGCGACCGGCGCGGTGTTGGCGACGAGCGCGACGACCGCGGCGCGCACCGGGTCGAAGCCGAGCGCCACGAGCATGACCGCGCAGATGGCCACCGGCGCGCCGAATCCGGCCAGGGCCTCCAGCAGCGCGCCGAAGCAGAAGGCGATGACGAGGGCCTGGATGCGGGGGTCGTCGGAGAGCCGCCCGAAGGAGCGGCGCAGGACGTCGAAATGGTCGGTGCGGACCGTCATCCGGTACACCCACAGGGCGTTGACGACGATCCACATGATGGGGAAGAGCCCGAAGAGCGCGCCCTGTGCGGCGCTGGAGACGGTCTGGCCGACGGGCATCCCGTACGGAAGGCAGGCGACGAGGACGGCTACGGCGAGGCCAAGGGGCCCCGCGTAGTGGGCGCGCATCCGCACCCCGCCGAGCAGGGCGAGGACGGTGAGGAGGGGGAGGGTGGCGACGAGGGCGGAGAGGGTCAGTGAATCGGCGACGGGCTCCAGCTGCTGCACGAACACACGGGCCTCCTGGGAATCCTGGAAGTCCAGATCCGTGATGCGGAAATGGAGGACTCGGGGTCCAGGAATGGTCATGCGCGTGAAGAGTTCGCGTCAATGCCCGGGAGGGAAGTGATCGATTGTGCCGGAAGTTGTCCGTGCGTCAGCAGGAGTCGGAGAACCGCGGGAAGGATCAGGAATCCGGTGAGCGCAGGACGCGCAGATGGCCGCGGCGGGCGACCTCTCGGGGATCGGCCTCCCGGCCGCTCTGTCCGCCCCCGCCCGCGGAACCGGGGGCCCCGGGTCCGCCTGCCGCACCGGCCGCGCGCTCCTGCGGGCGGGCCGCCTCGCGCACCGCGTTGGCCAGGGCTTCCAGATCATCGCTGCTCGGCCGGGGCGGTCCGGTGTCGACGGCCAGCCGGACGACCTCCCAGCCGCGCGGGGCGGTCAGCCGCTCCGAGTGCTCCGAGCACAGGTCATAGCAGTGCGGCTCGGCGTAGGTGGCCAGCGGTCCGAGAACCGCGGTCGAGTCCGCGTAGACGTACGTCAGCGTCGCGACGGCGGGGCGGCCGCAGGCGGTGCGCGAACAGCGACGTACAGGGCTCACGACGTTGGACGGTACCGCACTCTTGAGCGGGCCGCGACGACTCTCCACCAGCTCACTCCGCCGTGTCGTCCCGGTTCGCCCCCTGCGTCCCATACGTACACTTCCCCGCTGACCAGCGCGGACATCGGGACGACCGAGTGCCGCCAAGGACGATTCCGGTCAGCAGTCGAACCGAGAGGGGTCATCCTGAGGTGCGAAAGCAAGCTAAGAGAGATCCGTTTATGGGCGCAAGCATGGCCGGAATGTTCATTAAGTGACATTGGACATGGCTTCCGAGTAACCGCGTGCCGGGGGCCGGGCGACGGCTACCCTCGTGAGTGATGACCAGGCCCGTACCCTCCGACCAGTCCGAGCCGCGGCCCCGCCGCCGCGACCGGCACGGCCGGGGCATGCGCGGTCCGATCGCGCCGCCCCAGGTACCGCTGTCGGTCAGCCGCGCCGAGTCCTTCATCGATCTTGTGCAGGATTCGGCGGACCGGCTGGAGAGACGGTGGCCGCAGCTGTCGGGAGTCGACTTCACGGTGCTGGAGGTGCCGGTCACCGGCGTCGGCGGAGGCTCCGACGGGGCGTCCGGGCATGGGCTCGACGGACATCCGGCGCACGGCCCCGGCCTCACCGACGGATGGGACGGTGAGTCCGTACCGCTCGGGCGCTTCATCGCGGCGCGCGGCGACACGCCCGACCGGATCGTGATCTACCGGCGCCCGGTGGAGATCCGTACGAAGAACCGCGACGAGCGCGCCCTGCTGGTGCACGAGGTCGTGGTCGAGCAGGTGGCGGAGCTGCTGGGGCTGGAACCGGAGTCCGTGGATCCGCGGTACGGGCAGGAATAAGAGCCCGGCGGGCGAGGGCCGATGCCCTCGCCCTCGCGCTCGCCAAGATCCCTACGAAGATCCCTAGCGGTTCAGTACGGACAGATCCTGCGTCGCCTGCGGGACCTCCACCGTCCCCCGGTCGTCCGGCAGGGACTGGATCGTGAAGGCCGGGACGCCGCCCTGCGGGACGGACAGCATCCGGGAGGCGTGGACCGGGCCGCCCGAGAGGCGTTCCACGGTGACGGCGTACTGCCCCTTGGCGCCGGACGGCTTCGGCGGGGTGACGGTCTTCGTGGTGCCCCCCTTGACCGTGTAGGTCTCGGTGGCCGGGGTGCCGCCCCCGGTGCCCGCCGAGGCGGTGACGCGGACCTTCGCGGTGGCGCCCGGGGCGACCAGGGAGAGGGTGGAGCCCTTGGCGCGGTTGTCGGCGGCGGTGGCGGAGCGTTCGATGGCGCCGGTGGCGGGGATGAACGCCGTCTCCTGGTCGCTTCCCTTGCCGCGGGTGACCTGCAGCCCGGCGACCACGGGGGTGTCCGGGCCCTCGCCGCCCTCCGGGGTGAGCAGCAGCGAGCCCGGTTCCCCCTTGGTGACGTCGCCGAGGTCGATCGCCGCGCTCATCCCGCTCTTGACGTGCAGCGACTCATGTCCGGCCGGGGTGATCGAGCTGGTGGCCCCGGCGAGCCTCACCTTGAGGTCCGCGTCGTCGGCGCCGGGCGCGAAGACCACGAGGCGCGCCGAGGTGGCGTCGGACGGTATGCCGGGGATCGCGACGCTCGTGGCGGGCACCGCTGAGGCCGGGATCCAGTCGCCGCCGCGCTTCTCGTCGGCGGCCTGGACGGCGGCGCCGACCCGTCCGCTGCGGGCCGTCACATGGAGGGAGACACCGTTGGCCTTCTGATCGGTGAGGGTGGACAGCAGCACCGGCACGGTGGACCGGCCCGGGACCGTGATCGACTCGTCGGTCGTGGACTTGAGGCGGCCGTTCGGGCCGAACATCGTGAGGTCCACCTCGGCGGCCCGGTCGTCCGGGTTGGTCAGATGGACGAAGTCCTGCCGGTCCTTGTCGGTGGACACGCCGGGGAACCAGAAGTCGGTGTCCGGGGCGGTGCACGCCGTGCCCATGAGGCCGCGTCCGCTGCCCGCGTCGATCTCGGTGGTCTGCTGCACGCTCCAGCCGGGCGCGAGCGGGCCGTCGGCGGTGCCGATGAGCGCGGGGGCGCCCGAGCGGTCGGTGTCGGTGGTGACCGGCGTGCCGGGCCGCTTGAGCGGCAGGACGGGCTTGTCCCCGCCCTTCCCTCCCTCGGCGCTGTCGTCCTCCTCCGACACGTCGTCAGGGGCGCTCTGGGCGGGCAGCAGTTCGGCCGTCCCGCTCCCGCCGCCCGCGCCGCCGCCGGTCCGCTTGGGCGTGTACCCGGTGTACGTCGTACGGCTCACGTCGGAGGAGCTGGGCGCCGGGCACAGCAGCGTGGAGCGCTGGACGGGCAGTCGGCTGGCGGCCTTGGCCGCCGTGCCCGCGTCGTCCGGCGAGCCGCCGGTGAGGGATGCCACTCCGGTGACGGCGGCCAGCGCCGTGGCCGCGCCGATCAGGGACAGGGTGGTGCGGTTCATCGCTGCTGATCGCTCCCGTCAGTGCGGCCGTCGGGGTCGGCGCCGCCGTACGTCGTGTCGCCCTGGGCGGGGTACGTGCCGTCGGGGTAGGGCTGCTGCTGGTCGTAGCCGTACGGATCGGCGTACGGATCCGCGGCGTACTGACCGGCGGCGTACGGATCGGGGTACTGACCGGCCGCGTACGGGTCCGCCTGGTACGGGGCGTCCTGGTACTGCCCCTGCTGCGGGTACGGATAGCCGCCCGGGTACTGGTCGGCCGGGTACTGCCCGTATCCGGCGTCGGTGTACGGCTGCTGCTGCGCGTCCCACTGCCCGTACGGCTGCTGCTGCGGCTGCTGCGGGTCCATCTGCCGCGGATCCGGCTGCTGCTGCGGAACGAACGGCTCCGGGATGAACACCGGCGGCTCGGCGGGCGGAGTCGGCGGTGCGGGCGGCGGGGGTACGTCCGCCGCCGCGTCGCCGCCGCCGTCCGCCGGGGCGTCCCGCGGCGCCTCCGCGGCCTGCGCCGCCTCCGCGGCGGCCCGCAGCCGCCGCGCACGGCGTCCGTCGCCCGCCAGGTCCTCGGCGGTGATGGCGGTGGCGGAGGCCGCGGCCTCCGCCTCCGGCAGGTCGTCGTCCACGTCACGGCGGCGGCCCGGCAGCGCGAGCACCAGCAGGACGACCGCGAGCAGCCCCTGCGCCCAGACCCACACGGTGTGGGTGAAGGGGGTGTCGTAGGTGAGGTCGAGCCGTCCGCCGTTCGCCGGGAGTTCGAAGCCCTGCGCCCAGCCGTCGAGGGTCTTCGCCGTCAGCGGCTTGCCGTCCAGCGTGGCCGTCCAGTCGGCGGTGGCCCGGTCGGCGAGCCGCAGCACGCGCCCGTCCGCGCCGTCCGGGATGGTGGTGTGCGCCTCGACGGGGCCGGACGCCACATGCACCGGCACGGCCGGCGCACCGCGCCCCTGGGAACCGGAGCCGGGCGGGACGATGGAGACCCGCGGGGCCCGCTGGTCGAGCCGCCACAGGGTGCCGCCGGCCTCCCTGCTGAGCTGGGTGAGTCCGGGCGTCGCGTTCAGCACGCGCGTCACGTCGCGCGAGGCGCCCTGCTGTACGTAGACGTAGCGCACCGCGTAGGCGCTCAGCCGGGCGGTCTGGTCGGCGCCGGAGCCCGCGACCAGATGGGCCACGACGTCGTCGAGGCGGGTGTCGGCGCCGCCCGCGGCGGCGAGTTCGCCGTCGCCGAGCCGGGCGCCGGAGCCGCGCACCAGGGCGTAGTCGGTGCGGGCGTCGCCGCCGGTGAGCACCAGGGTGCGGGACTGGTCCGCGTCCGCGCTCTCGGCGGCCACGAACGCGGGGACCTGGGAGGGTTCGCGCCGGGAGACCGGGCCGTCCGCGCCGGTGACCATCCAGCTGACGGCGGCGTACAGCGGGGCGGCGGCCGAGGCGACGGCGATGAGGAGCGCGACCGGCTGGCGCCAGCCGAAGCTCTGCGCCGCCACGCGCTCCCGCGCGCCCTCGGCGCCGACCACGGCGGCGGTCAGCAGCGCCAGGCCGTAGACGAGGGTCGCGGGCCCGGCCCAGGCGGAGCCGTTGCTGAGCGCCGCGAAGAGGAACCCGGTGAGGGCCACGGCCCAGGCCGTACGCACCGCCAACTGCCGTTCGCCGCGCATCAGCGCGGCGAGCGCGGCCAGCACGAAGCCGATCAGCAGCAGCGTGCCGCCGCCCTTGGGGCCGCCGGGGCTGAGCGCGAGCAGATCCAGGGCGGACGCGGAGCCGCTGCCGCTGTCGAGCCCGGCCTCCTTCAGGAAGCGGACCGGGTCGGTGAGCAGATCGACCGACCAGGGGGCGAGCACCAGGAGCGGGGTGAGGACGACGGCCAGGAAGCGCAGCCCGTACGCCACGAGCGGCTCGCCCTGCCGCTGCCGCAGGACGAGCACCCCGGCGGACAGCAGGAGCGCGATCGGCCAGACGACCGGCGTGAACGCCATGGTGAAGGTCAGCAGCAGGGCGTACGCCCATGCCGCGCGCCAGCTCGGCAGCCTGCCCCTCGTACCGCCCGCGCGGAAGCCGCCCGCGGCGGCCG
Organism: Streptomyces sp. NPDC040405; assembly: GCF_055595765.1. NCBI lineage: Bacteria > Bacillati > Actinomycetota > Actinomycetes > Kitasatosporales > Streptomycetaceae > Streptomyces > Streptomyces sp. NPDC040405. The sequence continues at coordinate 666,298 of NZ_JBVIVI010000005.1, read as the reverse complement.
CCGCCCGCGCCATCAGCGGCAGCAGGACGGCCAGCACCGCGGTGCCCAGGCGCCCGCCCGCGAGCGCCCCGGTGGCGGCCGGGAGGAAGGCGTACGCGACGCTCCCCCAGGCACGCAGCAGCCGGGACTCGACGAGCGGCCGGGAGGCGAAGTACGCGATGAACCCGGCCAGCGGCACCGAGCAGACCAGCAGCAGGGTCAGGGTGAATCCGGTGCTGCCCAAGAAGACCGTGGCCAGGGCGGCGAGGGCGGCGAGATACGGCGGTGCGCTCTGGGTGCCGCCGGTGCCGACCGGGTGCCAGCCGTTGACGTAGCTCGCCCAGAGGTCGGTGACGTGTCCGGGGACGGGCAGCAGGTCGCCGCCCGCGAGCGCGCCGGTGCCCAGCAGTTCCCGGCAGGCGATCAGCGAGACCACCAGCAGGACGACGAACAGCATCGGGCCCGGCTTGCGCGCGATCCGCTTGATCCGCGCGAACTGCTCGATCTGCAGGAAGTCGGCGTCGTCGTCGGACGGCCCGGACTCGACGGCGCCGTGCCGACCGCCCGAGGACAGCTCGGGCTCCGACCGTCCGCCGAAGTTGCTGGCGATCTGCTCGACCGTGGCCCGCACGGTCGCGCCGGAGGGCGGGAAGAGCGGCCGCAGCTCGCTCGCCTCGGTCGCCGGGCGGCCGCGCCGTTTGCGCGCGGCGCTGATTCTGCCGGGCCGCAGCAGCGTGCCGGACAGGCCCGTGACCTCGTCCAGCGCCTGGCCTGGCACCTTGCCCACCAGATAGGCGAGGGTGCGCAGCAGGGTGCCGAGGACGACGCGCAGCATCACATAGGGCAGCAGCGCGCCCCGGGTGTTGACCAGCAGGGTGTAGACGGCACCGGCCTTGTCGACGCGGTGCGGACCGGCGACCGAGCGGCCGACGCAGTCGATGGGGCGCCGCTCGCGCGCGGACGCCTCGGCGTGCCGCAGGGAGGCGTCCGGCGCGACCAGCACCTGGTGCCCGGCGGCGTGGGCGCGCCAGCAGAGGTCGACGTCGTCCCGCATCAGGGGCAGCCGGGGGTCGAAGCCGCCCAGCTGCTCCCATACGTCGCGGCGCACCAGCATGCCCGCGCTGGAGACCGAGAGCACCGGCCGCACCTGGTCGTGCTGGCCCTGGTCCTGTTCGCGCCGCTCCAGACCGGTCCAGCGGCGTCCGCTGCGGGCGATGCTGACGCCCACTTCGAGCAGCTGCTTGCGGTCGTACCAGCCGCGCAGCTTGGGGCCGATGATCGCGGCCTGGCGGTTGGCCAGCAGCTCGCCGTCGGCGACCCGCAGCAGCTCGTGGAGCGCGTCCGGGGCGGGTGCGCAGTCGTCGTGCAGCAGCCACAGCCACTGGATGGGCTCGCCGTGCGGCAGCTCCGGCATGTCGTACGCGTCGTCGCGCCAGGTGCGGTTGACGGGGTCCCAGCCGCTGGGGCGCTTGAGGTACGGCAGCTCCTCGGGGCTCAGTACGGGGGCACCGCGGACGGCCTCGGCGACGGCCGTACCGAAGCCGCTGCGGCGCGCCAGGTGCAGGACCCGCTCCTCGCCGAGGGCTTCGGTCAGCAGCCGGGCCGACTCGTCGGCGCTGCCGGTGTCGGCGGCGACGACGCTCTGCACGGGTCGCTCCTGACCGAGCAGGCCGGACAGCGCGTCGGGCAGCCAGCGGGCGCCGTCGTGCGAGACGAGCACGGCGGTGACGACATGGCGCGGGAACTCAGGTGCCGGTTGCGCGGTGGCAAATCCGGCGGAGGCGGCCGGGTGTGGGGCCGCCGAGTGGCTGTGCACGGACATCGAGGTACGGGCCCCGGTTCGCTGGACTGCGGTGGACGAGCCCGCCCCAGGGGGACGTTGGCGCGCCTCGGACGGGCCCCCACACTAACGGCTGCGTACGCAGGCGTCGCCCGCCCACCGCCCCTCGCGCGGCCGCTTCACGTCGCCGCGCTCGCCGCCTCCGGCTCGGCGGAACCGCGCACTCCGCCGTGAGCTGTGCGGATGTGGTCAGACCGCTGCCTTCTTCAGCCGACGGCGCTCGCGCTCGGAGAGGCCGCCCCAGATGCCGAAGCGTTCGTCGTTGGCGAGGGCGTACTCAAGGCATTCGGAACGGACCTCGCAGGCCAGGCAGACCTTCTTCGCCTCACGCGTGGACCCGCCCTTTTCCGGGAAGAACGATTCGGGATCGGTCTGGGCGCACAGTGCGCGCTCCTGCCAACCGAGCTCCTCGTCCGCCTCTTCGACCAGCAGTTGCTGGAACAACTCGGTCATGTGCGCCCCTCGTCTGTTTTTGCGTCCCCGGTGCCGTCCCCGTGCCCTGGTGCCATGGGTCAAACCGGCAGAACGACACGTGTGAAATTACAAGTGCGCCGATCCGGGCCAGTCAAGCCGAGATCTGCTATTGGGCCTCTTATTCACTCTGCGGAACCAAGGCTGCGCGGAAAGTGTTCAAATCGGCCTAAACGCGACACGCTTCCCGTCCGCTGTCCCTGGTGTCCCCGGCACCTCTCCCGTTTCTCACTGTGGAGGACGCCGTGGACGCCGTTCCCGTTGCACACGTGTTCTCCTCGCGTACGGGAACGGGTGCTGCGCCACCTCTCCGGCTAACGCGGGGACAAACCGATACGCCTCCACAACGACCGGATGAGGTGAACGATGGGCGCGCGACCGGAGATCAAGTTGACAGGGCGGCGAGGACCCGCTGTCCTTGTCCTCATGTCAGTGACCCACGCGCCCCAGTCGACCCGTGACCACGGGTTCCGCTGCGCCGTGCAGGCTCGCTGTCGCTGTTCCAGCTGTTGATGCCCTTCTGAGCTCCAGCTTTCTCCCCTCGCGTCTCTTTCGCGTCTCCCTGCGTCATCCCGCACAGCTCCGCTTCGCGCACCGCCGCGCTTCTCCGCCGAGGAACCCCCCACATGAACAGCGACGTCCAGATCGCCGGTGACCCGCTCGCCATCCCGCATCTGCTGCCGCCCGCACCCGCGCACCCCACCACCGTCTCCGGCTTCGTCGGACTGGCCCGCGATATCGCCGCCGACCGCGACGGCTGGGCACCGCTCGTCCGGTACGACGCCACCACGCGCTGGTACCACCGGCTGCGCACCGGCCCCGGCTATGAGGTCTGGCTGCTCAGCTGGGTGCCCGGGCAGGGCAGCGGCGCGCATGACCACGGGCGCTCCTCCGGCGTACTCACCGTGCTGCAGGGCGAGTTGACCGAGCGCGCGGGAGCGGATGGCGGCGCACGGCATACGTTGCGCGCCGGAGCGCAGCGCGTCTTCGCGCCCGGATACGTGCACGACGTCGTCAACGACGCGCTCGAACCCGCCGTCAGCCTGCACATCTACTTCCCCGGCCTCACCGAGATGCCGCCGCACCCCGCCCGGGCCGCCGACGCGGCCGCCTCCGACGCCCTCGACGTCCTGCGCTGAGCCCGCCCCGCACGGTCCCGTTGTCGTACCCGACTGCAACACTGTGCCCATGCGCATTGTGGTTCTGGCAGGCGGCATCGGCGGCGCCCGTTTCCTCCGCGGTCTGATGTCGGCTGTTCCCGACGCCGACATCACCGTCATCGGCAACACCGGCGATGACATCCACCTCTTCGGCCTCAAGGTCTGCCCCGACCTCGACACCGTGATGTACACCCTCGGCGGTGGCATCCACGAGGAGCAGGGCTGGGGCCGGGCCGAGGAGACGTTCGCCGTCAAGGAGGAGCTGGCGGCGTACGGCGTGGGGCCCGAGTGGTTCGGCCTCGGCGACCGGGACTTCGCCACGCACATCGTCCGTACGCAGATGATGGGCGCGGGCTACCCGCTCAGCGCCGTCACCGAGGCGCTGTGCGCGCGGTGGCAGCCGGGGGTGCGGCTGCTGCCGATGACGGACGACCGCGTCGAGACGCACGTCCTCATCGATGACCCCGATGGTGACGGCCGCAAGGCCGTGCACTTCCAGGAGTACTGGGTCCGGATGCGCGCCTCCGTGCCCGCCCACGCCGTGGTCCCCGTCGGCGCCGACCAGGCCAAGCCCGCGCCCGGCGTCCTGGAGGCCATCGCCGACGCCGACGTGGTCCTCTTCCCGCCGTCCAACCCCGTCGTCAGCGTCGGCACCATCCTGGCCGTCCCCGGAGTGCGCGAGGCCATCGCCGACGCCGGGGTGCCCGTCGTCGGCCTCTCCCCCATCGTCGGCGACGCGCCCGTGCGCGGCATGGCCGACAAGGTGCTCGCCGCCGTCGGCGTCGAATCCACCGCCGCCGCCGTCGCCAAGCACTACGGCTCCGGGCTGCTCGACGGCTGGCTGGTCGACTCCGTCGACGCCGGGGCGGTCGACGAGGTCGAGGCGGCCGGGATCCGCTGCCGGGCCATCCCACTGATGATGAGCGACACCGAGGCCACCACGCGCATGGCCACCGAGGCGCTGGCGCTGGCCGAGGAGGTCCGGGCATGAGCGGATCGCCCTCCCTCCAGACGCCCTCGTACCAGGTCTGGGCCCTCCCCGGGCTGCCCGAGGTGCGGTCCGGCGACGACCTCGCCAAGCTCATCGCCGACGCCGCGACCGCCGGTGGCCTGCCGGGGCTCGCGCACGGCGACGTCCTGCTCGTCACCTCGAAGATCGTCAGCAAGGCGGAGGGGCGCGTCGTCGCGGGCGACGACCGCGAGGCCGCCATAGACGCCGAGACCGTACGGGTCGTCGCGCGGCGCGGGCGCACCCGGATCGTCGAAACCCGGCACGGCCTGGTCATGGCCGCCGCCGGAGTCGACGCCTCCAACACCCCTTCCGGCACCATCCTGTTGCTCCCCGAGGACCCCGACGCGTCCGCCCGTGCCCTCCGGGACGGGCTGCGGGACGCGCTCGGCGTCGACATCGGCGTCATCGTCACCGACACCTTCGGGCGGCCCTGGCGCACCGGGGTCACCGACGTCGCCATCGGCGCGGCCGGGGTGCGCGTCCTGGACGACCTGCGGGGCGGCACCGACACGCACGGCAACCCGCTGAGCGTCACCGTCGTCGCCACCGCCGACGAGCTGGCCGCCGCCGGTGAGCTGGTCAAGGGCAAGGCGGACGGGCTGCCGGTGGCGGTGCTGCGGGGGCTGCCGCAGGTGGTGACCCCGGACGCCGAGGAGCCCGACGCGGGCGCGCGGCCGCTGGTGCGCGGCGCCGCCGACGACATGTTCCGGCTGGGCACCTCGGAGGCCGTACGGGAAGCGGTGACCCTGCGCCGTACGGTCCGCGAGTTCACCGCCGAGCCGGTGGACGGCGCGGCGGTGCGGCGCGCCGTGGCCGCCGCCGTCACCGCACCCGCGCCGCACCACACGACGCCGTGGCGGTTCGTGCTGCTGGAGTCGGAGGAGTCGCGGACGCGGCTGCTCGACGCCATGCGGGACGCGTGGATCGCGGACCTGCGGGGTGACGGCTTCTCGGAGGAGTCCGTCGCCAAGCGGATCCGGCGCGGGGACGTGCTGCGCAAGGCGCCGTATCTGGTGGTGCCGTGCCTGGTCGCGGACGGCGCCCACACGTACCCCGATCCCCGGCGGAACGCGGCGGAGCGGGAGATGTTCGTGGTGGCGGCCGGAGCCGGGGTGCAGAACCTGCTGGTCGCGCTGGCGGGCGAGCGGCTGGGGTCGGCGTGGGTTTCGTCGACGATGTTCTGCCGCCCGGTGGTGCGGGAGGTGCTGGACCTTCCGGAGGACTGGGACCCGATGGGCGCGGTCGCCGTGGGCCACCCGGCGGTCGCGCCCGCGGCGCGGCCGGAGCGGGGCGTGGAGGGGTTCGTGGCGGTGCGGTAGCCCTGCGCGGTTGCGGGGCGCGGTCGTCGGTCGCGGTTGCGCCACAGGGCGCGCGGAGCGGGGGTGCGCGCCGGTGCGGGGGTTGTGCGGGTGCGTTTCGGAGTGCGGATGCGCTTTGGGGGTGCGGGGATGGGTACGGCCCGGCCCCGTCCCGCCATCCCCTAGGGTGGCGGCGTGGTGGAGCGTCGTGTGTGGGTGCCTTCCTGCGCGTACGACCTCGCGCGGAATCTCGGCGTGCTGCAGCGAGGCCCCGGGGATCCGGCGTTTCGTGTCGACGCGGACGGGGCGTACTGGCGGGCCAGCCGGACCCCGGCCGGGCCCGGGACCGTTCGGATCGCGCGGGACGGCAAGGGGGTCGAGGCCCAGGCGTGGGGGCCGGGGGCCGAGTGGCTGCTGGACCGGCTGCCCGCGCTCCTCGGCGCCGACGACGATCCGTCCGCGTTCACCCCGCGGCACCGGCTCGTCCATGAGGCGCACCGCCGGAATCCCGGGCTGCGGCTGATCCGGACCGGGCTGGTGCTGGAGTCGCTGATCCCCTCGATCCTGGAGCAGAAGGTCACCAGCGACGAGGCGTACCGGGCCTGGCGGTTGCTGCTGCAGCGGCACGGTGAGCCCGCGCCGGGGCCGATGGAGCGCATGCGGGTCATGCCCGATCCGCGTACCTGGGCGCTGATTCCGTCGTGGGAGTGGCACCGGGCGGGTGTGGACGGCAAGCGCTCGGCGACGATCCTGCGGGCCGTGCGGGTCGCCCGGCGGCTGGAGGAGGCCGCGGCCATGGATCTCGACGCCGCGTCACACCGGCTGCGGCTCATCCCGGGCATCGGCCCCTGGACGGCGGCGGAGACCCTGCAGCGCAGCAACGGCACCCCGGACGCGATCACGGTCGGGGATCTGCATCTGCCCCGTCTCGTCGGCTACGCGCTCACGGGTGAACGCGGTACGGACGACGCGGCGATGCTGGAACTTCTCGCGCCCTACGCCGGGCAGCGGCACCGGGCGGCCCGGCTGATCCTGCTGTCGGGCCGGGCGGCGATGCCCCGCCGGGCGCCGCGCTTCGCGGTGCGGGACTTCCGGGCGATGTAGCCGCCCGCGCCGACGCCCGGGAACCGCTACTGGTCCGACGAGAACCGCACCGCGCCCGGCGGGATGTCCACCCCGCACCACACCCGCACCCCATCGCGCAGTTCGTTGTCCGGGCCCACCAGCGCGCCGTCCCCGACCACCGCGCCGTGCAGCACCGTACGGGCGCCGACCCGGGCCCCCGCGCCGATCAGCGAGTCGCGGACCTCGGCGCCCTCCTCGACCACGGCCCCCTCCAGCACCGTGCTGCCGTCGATGCGCACCCCCGCGCCCACGCGGGCCTGCGGCCCGATGACCGTGCCGCCGGTGAGCTTGGCGTCGCCCGCGACGGAGGCGGAATCCAGGACGAGGCGGTCGCCGCAGCGGCCCGGGACGGCCGGGGAGGGGGCGCGGCCGAGCACGAGGTCGGCGGAGCCGCGGACGAACGCCTGCGGGGTGCCGAGGTCGAGCCAGTACGTGGAGTCGACCATGCCCTGGAGGTGGGCGCCCGCGGCGAGGAGCCCGGGGAAGGTCTCGCGTTCGACGGAGACGGGCCGGTCGGCCGGTATGGCGTCGATCACGGAGCGGTTGAAGACGTACGCGCCCGCGTTGATCTGGTCGGTGACGATCTCCTCGGGGGTCTGCGGCTTCTCCAGGAAGGCGGTGACCCGGCCCTGCTCGTCGGTGGGCACGAGCCCGTACGCGCGGGGGTCGGTGACCCGGGTGAGGTGGAGGGAGACATCGGCGCCGGTCCGGCAGTGGGTGTCCACCAGGGCGCGGATGTCGAGGCCGGTGAGGATGTCCCCGTTGAAGATGAGCACCGGATCGTCGGGGCCCGAGCGCAGCCGGGAAGCGACGTTGCGGATCGCGCCGCCGGTGCCGAGCGGCTCCTCCTCCGTCACGTACTCAAGGTGCAGGCCGAGGGAGGAGCCGTCGCCGAAGTACGGTTCGAAGACCTCGGCCAGGTAGGAGGTGGCGAGCACGATGTGCTCGACCCCGGCGGCGCGGGCGCGGGCGAGTTGGTGGGTCAGGAAGGGAACTCCGGCCGCAGGGACCATCGGCTTGGGAGTGTGCACCGTCATCGGGCGCAGCCGCGTTCCCTTGCCGCCGACCAGGAGGATCGCTTCTGGCGTTGCTGGCGCTTTGGTCACGTAGTCTCTGCTTCCTGCTCTGGCACCCCGTGGTCGGCGGCCAGTGTATGCAGAAGCCAGGACCGCGCCTTGTCAGCGCCCCTGGAGCCGGGCGGCTGTGCTGCGTACGGAGCCGAGCTTGCTGTACAGGCGCTGTCCGGGACACTCGGTGGCGAAGCCGTCGCGGTGTCCGGAGATGACGCGCAGCTTCACATTGACGCCCTTTTTGTACCTGTTGCCGCCGCCGGACACCAGATGAGTGGTGCCGCGTGGATTCCGGTTGAAGAGACCGAGTTTCCAAGCGGTGAGTTTGGAGAGGGCCTTGACGGCCTTGGCGGAGGGCTTCGCGGTGGAGAAGGTGCCGAGGACGGCGATGCCCATGCTGTTCTGGTTGAACCCGAGGGTGTGCGCCCCGAGTACGGCTTTGGTGACGCCTCCCGAGCGGCCTTCGTAGACGTTTCCGCACTTGTCGATGGTGAAGTTGTAGCCGTAGTCGCGCCAGCCCATGCTCTGGACGTGGTAGCGGTAGATACTGCGCAAAACGGAGGGAACCTGGGCGCAGGTGTAGCTGTTGCCCGTCACCGTGTGGTGGACGAAGGCGACTTTGACCGTCTTGCTGTAGGCGTGGCCGCTCTCGCGGATCGTCTCGTCGGCGCCCCATCCGGCGCGGGTGATGATGCGCGGCCGGGGCGCGGTGTGGCGGGCGGCGCTGGCCTCGGCCTGGCCGCCGGGGAGTTGGGTGGCCCCGGACGGGCGCGGACGCGGATTCGGGGTGGCGGGCCGGGCGGCGGGCGAGTGGGCGCCGCCGCTGGGATGCGAGTGCGACTGCGGGTGCGACTGCGGATGCCACTGCGGGTGCGCGTGCGACTGCGGATGTGATTGCGGGTGTGGTTGCGGATGCGGCTGCGGTTGCGGGTGTGACTGCGGCTGCGGCTGCGGGTGCTGACCGGCGGTGGGGTGCGGGTTGACCGGCTGCCCGGGCGTGGGGTGGGCCGGGGGCGGGGCGGGGGCGGCGCCGGGGCTGACGAGCTGGAGGCGCAGCCCGGCGGGGAGGGCCGCCGGTGCGGCGCCGGCGGCCCGGGCAGCGCGGACGCGGGCCTGCACGCCGTCGGAGTCGCCGACCCACAGCGGGGCGGTGCCACCGCGCGGGTGGCCGACGCCGCCGTCGGAGGCGGCGCCGGGGGTGGGGTCGGGGGCGTCGTCTTCGTACGCCGGGAGGTCGCGCCAGGCGGACCACACGCCGGATCCGGCGGCGCGGGTGCGCACCTGGACTTGGCCGCGGAGGTCGGCGGAGGCGTCGTTCCAGACCGCGCCGACGAGGGAGAAGGGGGGTACGTCGCGGGCGGCGAGCCCCCGGGTGCCACCGGGCGCGGCCACCCCCCGGTCGAGCGGGAGCAGGGGCAGCGACTGGGTGCCGCCCCTGAGGTCGGCGCGTTCGGCCCGGGCATGTGCGGTACCCAGGGCGGACGGAAAGGCGAGGGCGGCGGTGCACACGACGCCGACCGAGGATGCAAGGAATCCACGCATGATGAAAATCCTGTGCATATCGTGACACAAGTGTCTATTCGGACGCGCGGTGAGGGGCCGACTGGAAGAGTCGGCCGACCCCCTGCGGGGCGTGTCGGGCGCGTACCCTTGCGCGGATGAACGCCACCGATCGCACCCCCGCCGACCTGCTGCGATCCGCGCTCGCCGCGGATCCCGCGCGCCCCCTCGTGACCTTCTACGACGACGCGACGGGCGAGCGCGTCGAACTCTCCGTGGCGACGTTCGCCAATTGGGTGGCGAAGACCGCCAACCTGCTGCAGGACGATCTGGCCGTGGCCCCCGGCGACCGGGTGGCGCTGCTGCTGCCCGCCCACTGGCAGACCGCGGTGTGGCTGCTGGCCTGTTCGTCGGTCGGGGTCCTCGCGGACGTCGGCGGCGATCCGGCCGCGGCCGATGTGGTGGTGAGCGGGCCGGACACCCTGGAGGGGGCGCGCGCGTGCTCCGGGGAGCGGATTGCGCTCGCCCTGCGCCCCCTGGGTGGCAGGTTCCCGCAGCCGCCGCAGGGGTTCGCCGACTACGCCGTGGAGGTGCCGAGCCAGGGCGACCGCTTCGCGCCGTACGCCCCCGTGGACCCGGACGCGGCGGCGCTGGCCGTCGGCGGTCTGAAGCTGACCGGCGCGGAGCTGGTGGAGCGGGCGCGCGCCGACGCGGCCGCGCGCGGGCTCGAAGCGGGTTCCCGGGTGCTGTCGGGGCTGCCGTACGACGGCTGGGAGGGGCTGTCGTACGGGCTGTACGCGCCGCTGGCGGCGGGCGGCTCGGTGGTGCTGTGCCGCCATCTGGACCAGTTGGACGAGAAGGGGCTCACGGAGCGCCGGGAGAGCGAGCGCGTCACCGTCTAGCGCCCCTTCGTCCTCCCGGAGCCCACGGCCCGGCGGCCCGTCTGACCCGTCCGGCGGACTGCCGGGCCGAGCCCGCGCGCCCCGGCGCGCACCCCGCGCGATGATCGACGGATACGTACAACCATGTGCGGGGTTCGCATGTCTGTCCCAATGATCGGCCCAGCACGCGATACCGCTCCCGTCCGCTGCCGGGCGAGAGGCGGGGTGGGAGGACGCGGACGTGACGACTGACGGCCAAGAGCCGGCGCCGAGACCCAAGCGCCGCTGGCTGCGCGTGGTCGCGCTGGGCGCGACCCTGCTGGTGCTGTCCGTCGCCGGGACGGGGTGGTGGTTCTACGAGCGCCTCGACCGCAATATCCGCACCGACACCCGGACCGCGGACGAGCTGCGGAAGTACGAGGCCGACCGGCCGGTCTCGATGGTGCGCGACGCGCAGAACATCCTGCTGATCGGCTCCGACAACCGGGGCGGCAAGGGGAACGGCAAGTACGGCCGGGACACCGGCACCCAGCGCTCGGACACCACGATCCTGCTGCACCTCCAGGCCGGGGGCAAGAGCGCGACCGCCGTCTCCATCCCGCGCGACCTGATGGTGGACGTCCCGGACTGCGACCGGCCCAACGGCGGCCGACTCGCGGCCCGGTTCGCGCAGTTCAACTGGGCGTTCGAGTTCGGCGGCCCGGCCTGCACGATCCGTACCGTGGAAAAGCTCACCGGGATCCGGGTGGACCACCATGTGATCGTGGACTTCAGCGGCTTCAAGAAGCTGGTGAACGCGGTCGGGGGCGTGGAGGTGTGCCTGACCGAGCCGGTCGACGACGACGACGCGCATCTGCGGCTGCCCTCGGGCCGTCAGGTCCTGCACGGGGAGAAGGCGCTGGGCTATGTCCGCGCCCGCTACTCCATCGGCAACGGCAGCGACACCGAGCGCATCGCCCGCCAGCAGGAGTTCCTCAGCTCCCTTGTGAAGAAAGTGCAGAGCAATGGTGTACTGCTCAATCCGGCGAAGCTGTATCCGGTGCTCAGCGCGGCGACCTCCGCGCTGACCACGGATCCGGGGCTGGACACCCTCAAGGACCTGTACGCCTTGGTGCGCGGGATGCGGGACATCCCACGCGAGAAGATCCGTTTCCTTACGATTCCACGACAGCCGTATACGTACAACAAGAACCGTGATGAACTCGTCCAGCCCGATGCCGACCGGCTGTTCCGCCAACTCCGCCTGGACCGCCCGGTGTCGGTGACCCACGCCGTCACGGCCGGCCACGGTGAGGATCCCAAGGGCGTGGACCGCACTCCGTACCAAGGAACCACGGCGGCTCGTGACATCTGTGGGTAAAGACCGGGTCGCCGGTATCCAAAGGTGAGCCCAGACTCGTGAAGAATCTCGAAAGGATTGGGCAGATTGCCCAGTTGTAGGGAAGTGGAATTTGTCACCGGCGTCGCTTGACGCGGATCCGGGCGGATAGTGTGAGCGATCCGGTGCGCCCGATGTGTGACCGCGCACTGTATATGAAGACGGACCGAGCGCCTTGAGGGGGAGGCGCCCGCGTGGCACCGACGGAGGACACAGGCGACCGTGGACGCGCAAGGCCATGGGCGGGACGGTGACATCGACCCCGCCGATCAGTGGGTGTTCGACCCGAACACCGGCAACTATGAGCTGCGGCTGAACCCCGCTGGGGAGACGGCCTCGGCCGCCGAGCCCCACGCGGCCCCCAGAACCACGGGCCGCCGTCGCGCCCCGGAATCAGAGCCGCGGGGGCGCAGGCGGGCACAGGGCAAGCGGGAGCCGGAGAAGGCGGCGGCTCCCGCGAGCAGGCGAAAGCCGAAGCCGAAGAAGTCGAAGACGAAGAAGGCGCTGTTCTGGGGCAGTGGCACCCTGGCCTTTGTGCTGGTCGGTGGCTCCGCCGCGGCGTACTTCGTCTATCAGCACCTCAACGGGAACATCAGCAAGGTGGACATCGGCGAGAACAACGCCGCGGTCACCGACGGACCGATGAACATCCTGCTCATCGGCACCGACCGGCGTGATGGCAAGGGGAACGAGGGCTACGGTGACGCGGGTAGCGTCGGCCATGCCGACACGACCCTCGTCATGCATGTCTCCGAGGACCGGACCAATGCGACGGTGCTGTCCATTCCGCGTGACATGATCACGGACATTCCGGACTGCCCGACCAAGCAGGAGGACGGTTCGGAGAAGGTCATCGCGGGCGAGCAGGAGGCGCGCTTCAACACCAGCCTCGGGCAGGAGGGGCGCGACCCCGGCTGCACCATGAAGACGGCCGAGAAGATCACCGGGCTGGACATCACCCACTTCATGATGGCGGACTTCAACGCCGTGAAGTCGATGTCCACGGCGGTCGGCGGCGTCGACGTGTGCCTCGCCAAGGACATCGACGACCCCAAGTCGCATCTGAAGCTGAAGGCGGGCAAGCACAACATCAAGGGCGAGCAGGCCCTGGCGTTCGTGCGGACCCGGCACTCCGTGGGCTTCGGCGGCGACCTGGACCGGATCAAGCTGCAGCAGCAGTTCCTCAGCTCCATGATGCGCAAGATGAAGGGGAACGGGACGCTCAGCAGCCCGAGCAAGATGTGGGGCCTGGCCAACACCGCGACCAAGGCGCTGACCGTGGACACCGGCATCGGCACCGTCGACAAGCTGGTCTCGCTGGGGAAGGCGCTCGGCAAGGTCAACCTGAAGAACATGACCTTCACGACGGTTCCGGTCGTCGACAACACCGACGGCGCGACGGTGCTGCTCGACAAGACCAAGGCCGAGCCGCTGTTCGCCATGGTCCGGCAGGATGTGTCGCTGACCGAGGTGAAGAAGAAGGAGAAGGCGGCCAAGGACAAGCAGGCGGCGCGGCTCAAGGGGCCGAAGGCCGATCCGGCGCAGGTCCGGGCCCGGGTGCTGAACGGCAGCGGGCAGACGGGGGCCGCCCAGGAGACCCTCGACTGGATGCAGAACACCGAGGGGATGCCGCTCACCAGCAACGGCGGAAACGCTCCGGCAGATCTGGAGAAGACCACTCTGGAGTACGCTCCCAACCAGGCGGACCAGGCGCGCCGGCTGGCCGACAGCATGGGGTTGCCCGCGTCCGCGATGAAGGAAGGCACGAAGGACGCCGCCCCCAGGGCGGAGATGACGCTGACACTCGGCGCCGACTTCAAGGGCGCGGGCACTCCCATCTCCGCTCCGGCCCAGGCGCCGAAGGACATTCAGAAGGTCGAGGCCGACGACAAGAACGTCTGCGCCAAGTGACCACTCCCGGCCGTCGGAGCACCCTCGCCCATCGGTCCGGACGAGCACGGAAGTACGGGGAGGGGCCCGATGCGGCAGAGCAGTGTGCGGGGGGAGGGACGGCGGCAAGCCGTGCCCGAACCCCGCGGCACCGGTGAGGATGACAGCCCGCCCGGAGCGGAAGGCCCCGCGTCGAGTGACGCGGGGCGCCGCGGGGGCGGTCGGGGCGGCCCCGCGGCCAAGCGCGGCAGCCGGGGGTTACGCGTGGTGCGGTGGAGCGCGCTGGCGCTCGCCGTGCTGGTACTGGGCGCGGCAGCCGGTGGTTATCTGTACTACAACCACCTGAACGGCAATCTGAGGAAGGAAGCCCTCGACCTCGGCGACAGCAAGCTGGGCAAGCCCGAGCCGAACGCGGCCGGTCAGACCCCGCTGAACATCCTGCTGATCGGCTCGGACAGCCGGAACACCGCCGAGAACGTGAAGCTCGGCGGCGCCAAGCAGGACGCCGACCGCAAGCCGCTGGCCGACGTACAGATGCTGGTGCACGTGTCGGCCGACCGCAGCAACATGTCGGTGGTCAGCATTCCGCGCGACACCCGGGTGACCATCCCCCGGTGCACCGACCCGGACGACAAACGCGTCTATCCGAAGACCGAGGCGGCGATCAACCAGTCGCTCCAGCACGGCGGTCCGGGCTGCACGGTGGCCACCTGGAAGGAACTGACCGGCATATACATCGATCACTTCATGATGATCGACTTCACCGGGGTGGTCTCCATGGCGGACGCCGTCGGCGGCGTCCCGGTGTGCGTGAAGGACAACGTCTACTCGCACGACAGCAAGGGCCATGGCTCGGGGCTGCGGCTGACCGAGGGCACCCACCCGGTCAAGGGCGTCCAGGCCCTCCAGTGGCTGCGGACCCGCTACGGCTTCGAGGACAACACCGACATCGGCCGGGCCAAGGCCCAGCACATGTACATGAGCTCGATGATCCGTCAGCTGAAGCAGGGCACCAAGCTCAGCGACCCGGGCAAGCTGATGGACCTCGCGGAGGCGGCCACGGACGCGCTGACCGTCGACCACGGCCTCGGTGACGTCAAGAAGCTCTACAACCTGGGCAACGACCTGAAGCGGGTGCCGACCGAGCGCACCACCATGGTCACCATGCCCTGGCAGTACAGCGCGGACGAGCAGTTCGTGGAGCCCAAGCCCGGCGACGCCGAGCAGACCTTCGCGCTGCTGCGCAACGACACGGCGCTGGACGGCAAGGACAAGAAGAAGCCCGACAAGACCCCGGCCCCCACCGCGCCCAAGAGCGAGGTCCCGGTCGTCGTGCAGAACGGCACCGCCTCCATGGTGTACGGGCCCGTCTCCGGCCGGGCAGGCGTGATCACCAACCAGCTCGCGCAGCTCGGCTACACCAAGGCCGCCGCGAACACGGTGCTCATCTCGCAGGCCGACACCACCGTGGCCTACCCGAACGAGTCCGAGCAGGGCGACGCGCTCGCCGTGGCCAAGGCGCTGGGGCTCCCCAAGAGCGCGGTGAAGTCCTCGAAGTCGGTGCAGGACGTGACCGTGGTGGTCGGCAACGACTGGCGTGCGGGCACGACGTACCCGAAGGCCGGAGCGGCCGACGACGACAAGGCGCCGGAGAGCGCCGACGCCCTCAACGGCGAGGACAAGACGGCGTGCATGAAGATCAACCCGAACTACACCTTCTGACGCGTACGACCCGACGCGTCAGGCCGTACGCGTACGGCCTGACGCGGGTACGACGGCGGGGGGGGGGGGGGGGGGGGGGGCCGCGCTCAGCCCGCGCCCCCCTTACTTTGTCCCTTCTCCCCCCCTCCCCCCCCGGACCGTGGGGTGGAC
>NZ_JBVIVI010000005.1:630163-650812 GCF_055595765.1 Streptomyces sp. NPDC040405 | reverse complement strand
GTACATACAACACGCCCACACCCCCCCTTCCCCACGCCCACCCCCATGCGCGCAACTCCCCTCGCCTCCCGCCAGGGGTGGGTACAAAGGCATTCCCCCCCCCCCCCCCCCCCCCCCGCCGTCGTACGTACGCCCGGTGCGCTAGCTCTGCGCCATGACCGCCGGGCGGCGGCTGGCGATGACCTTCTTGGCGAGCGCCCGGGGGCTGGTCAGAAAGCCCCAGCCCCACGACATGTGCATGGTCGCCAGCGCGAGCGGGATCCGCACCCGGGCGCCTGCGGGAAGCCCCTTGCCGGACGGGACCGAGCCCGCGACGATGGCCGCCAGATAGCCGCCGGGGATCACGAAGCCCCACGGGGAGACGGCGGCGCCCACCACGGCGCCCACCGCGATGGCCACCACGGCGGTCGGCGGGGCGAGATAGCGCGCGTTGATCGAGCCCTGGTGGAAGCGGGCGACGACATGCCGCCAGCGCCCGTAGTTCCGGTACTGCTTGGCCAGCTCCCGCACGTTCGGCCGGGGCCGGTACGAGACCTTCAGCTCGGGCGAGAACCAGACCAGCCCGCCCGCCTCACGGATCCGGAAGTTCAGCTCCCAGTCCTGGGCGCGGATGAACTCCTCGTTGTAGCCGCCCTGCTGCTCCAGCGCAGCACGGCGGAAGACACCCAGGTAGACGGTGTCGGCGGGGGCCGCGTCACCGCCGGTGTGGAAGGCCGCGTTGCCGACGCCGATCTTCGAGGTCATGGCGGCGGCCACGGCCCGCTCCCAGTCGTTCTCGCCCTCGGCGTGCATGATGCCGCCGACGTTCTGCGCGCCGGTCTCCTCCAGCAGCCGCACGGCGGTCGCGATGTAGTTCGGCGAGAGCATGCCGTGCCCGTCGACCCGCACCACGATGGGATGCCGGGACGCCTTGATCGCGGCGTTCAGCGCGGCCGGAGTGCGGCCCGTCGGGTTGGGCACGGTGTGCACCCGCGGGTCCTCGGCGGCCAGCTCGGCGGCGATCTCCTCGGTGCGGTCCGAGGACGGACCGACCGCGATCACCACCTCCATCTCTCCGTCGTACTCCTGCTCCAGGATGTGCCGTACGGAGTTGCGCAGATGGCGTTCCTCATTGAGCACCGGCATGATCACGGAGACGGCCGGGAGCTGACGCGGGGGCATGGCACCTCGGGGTTTCTGGGGGCGGGGCCCCAGGAGACTGCAGTAGCGGGCCCACGGTACCGCGAATGGCGGCACCGGAACGCGCCGCCCGGGTGGCAGCGGACGGCACGGGCGGCGTGGGGCGCCGGGTCGCTCATCGGATAGCCCTACCGTGACAGCGGTTCCGACCCACCGGACCTGTCAGACCTGCCCCGCCAGACCCGCCAGCGCCCCGCCCGGGCCCGTTCACGGAGGTCTCCTTCGGTGAGTGCACCGGCCCGATCGACGCGCCCGCCCCGCTCCCGGCCCCGCTCCGGCCGCCGCCGTCGCTGGGGGCTGCGGCTCGCCCTGTTCGTCGCGGTCCTGGTGCTGGCCGTCAGCGCGATCGGGCATCTGCTGGTCCGGGAGCTGGAATCCGGCATCCACCGGGTGGACGCCTTCGGCGGACTGGACGACCGGCCGAAGAGCGCCGGTGGCGGCGTCAACTTCCTGGTCGTCGGCACCGACGGCCGGGACCGGATCACGCCGCAGGAGAAGGCGCTGTACCGGCTCGGCGGGGCGCCCTGCCACTGCACCGACACGATCATCCTGGTCCATCTGTCGGCGGACCGCCGCCGCGCCTCCGTGGTCAGCCTGCCCCGTGACTCGTACGCCGTGATCCCCGCGTACACCGGCCGCACCGGGAAGCGGCACCCCGCCCATCCGCAGCGGCTCAACGCCGCCTATGCCGAGGGCGGGCCCAGCCTGACCGTGCGCACCGTCGAGCATGCGACCGGCGTGCACATCGACCACTATCTGGAGGTCGACTTCACCAGCTTCATGAAGACCGTCGACGTCGTCGGCGGGGTGAAGGTGTGCACGGCCCGGCGGCTCAAGGACGACCACACCGGCCTCGACCTCCCGGCCGGTACCCATGTCCTGGGCGGCGGCCAGGCGCTGCAGTACGTCCGCTCCCGCCACACCGACGGCACCTCCGACCTCGGCCGGATCCAGCGCCAGCAGCGCTTCCTGGCCTCGGTGCTCCACCAGACGACGGCGGGCGGCATCCTGCTGAACCCGGTGCGGTTCAACGCCGTCGCCACCACCCTGCTGGGCTCGGTCCGCGCCGACCACGGCTTCGGCGCGGAGGACCTGATGGCGCTCGGCCGGGCCATGAACGGCCTCACCCCGGCGTCCTCCGAGTTCGCCTCGGTCCCGGTGATCCTGCCGGGGAAGCAGCTCAAGGGCGTCGGCTCCACACTGCACTGGGACCGGCCCAAGGCCGAGCGGCTGTTCGACGCCATCCGCCAGGACCAGCCGCTGACCAGCCACCACGCGCGGCCCAGGGCCACCGTGGTCGACGTGGCCCCGCAGCAGGTCCGGGTCCATGTGCTCAACGGCACCGGGACGGCCGGGCTCGCCCGGCGCGCGGACCGGGCGCTGCACGCCACCGGCTTCGCCACCACCGGCTCCCCCGCCGACGCGGCCACCAAGGACCTGGCGCGCACGGTCGTCACGTACGACCCGGTCTGGAACCGCTCGGTGCGCACCCTGGCCGCGGCGCTGCCCGGTGCGCAGCTGAAGCCGATGCCGGGGCAGGGCGGGGTGATGCAGGTCACGGTGGGCGCGGACTACAAGGAGGTGCGCCCGGTGCGCACCGAGGACCCGCGCAAGGACCGCCCCGGCATCGCCGCCGTCACCGGCGACGAGGTCACCTGCCCGTAGCGGTGTTCTGTCCGCGAAGCGCTGTTCAGCCATGTGACGGCTGAAGTACTCTCCGTGTCCTGAACAGGGACGGGACGCGCGCGACGAAAAGCGCGGCGACGGGGGTGCGGCTGATGGCAGGAGCCGGGGACAGGATCGCGGGCCGGTATCTCCTCCAGGAGCCCATCGGCAGAGGCGGGATGGGCATCGTCTGGCGGGCCCACGACGAGCTGCTGGACCGGCGGGTCGCGGTCAAGTGCGCCCGCCCGGACGACGAGCGCGCCGCGCAGCGGCTCAAGAAGGAGGCGCGCAACGCGGCACGGCTGCACCACCCGAACATCGTCCCGGTCTTCGACTTCGTCGAGGGCGGCCGCGCCGAAGAGACCGAGATCTGCTGGATCGTCATGGAGTACGTCCCCGGCGGCAGCCTCGCGGACCTGGTGAGGGAGCGCGGCCCGCTCTCCCCGGAGGAGGCGGGCTCCATCGGCTGCCAGATCGCGGCGGCCCTGGCGAAGTCCCATGCCGAGGGCGTGGTGCACGGCGACGTCACCCCGGAGAACATCCTGGTCGACGGGGACGGGGTCGCCAAGCTGACCGACTTCGGCATCTCCCGGGCGCTGTGGAGCGAGGTCACCGTCACCAGGACCGGCGGGGTGCAGGGCAAACCGCCGTATCTGCCGCCCGAGGTGGCCCGGGGAGCCTCGGCCGACCGCAAGTCGGACATCTTCTCCCTGGGCGCGTCGCTGTTCGCGGCGGTCGAGGGACAGTCCCCGTACGGCGAGGCCGCGCACCCCATGGCGTACGTGGCGCGGGCCATCGACGGCTCCATCGAGACCCCGCGCCGGGCGGGTCCCCTCGTCGAACCGCTCGCCGCGCTGCTGAAGGTGGAGCCCAGGCAGCGCCCCGCCGCGCCCAAGGCGCTGCGGCTGCTGCGGCAGGCCGCCCCCGGCGCGGCTCCCGCGGCGGAGCCGGGCGACGGCGAGGCGCTGGGCCGCACCCTCCGCACGCTGCGGCTGGTGCCTCCGGTCGTGGGCCGGGCCTGGCGCCGCCCGGGTCGCGGCATGGTGATCACCGCGCTGGTCACCGCGGCGGCCCTGGCGACCGGGGCGGCCCTCTTCGGCCCCTGGGCGGGCGGCTCCTCCGACGATTCCCACGGGGCGCCGGGCGACGGCGGAAGCGGCGAGGCGAAGCCCCCGGCGGTCGGGCGGGCGGGCACCATCGGTGACGCCCGGACGGCCGATCCCTGCGCGCTGCTCGACGCGGCGTCGCTGAGCCGCTTCGGCGAGACCGAACTCGACCCGGACTACGGTGAGGTGGACCGGTGCGACGTCCTCGTCCACGGCGACGACGGCCACGATGTCGCGGACGTCCAGATCAACTTCAACGGCGATCCGGTCGAGCCGGGCGATGAGCGGCCCACTCGAAGGGTCGGCAACGTCACGGTCATGACGTCCCCGCGCGACGGCGACACCTGTGAGCGGACCATCGCGGTCGCCGACCGCAAACAGATCCGGGTGATCGCCAAGCGGTTCAGCGCCTCCGCCCCCGACCCGTGCGCCCTCGGCGACGCGGCCACCGATCACGCGGTCTCGGTGCTGGACCGCGGCCAGGTCCCGCGGCGTACCTCCGTGCCGAACGCGCGCTCCCTGGCCCGGTCGAACGCGTGCGAGCTGCTCGACGCCACCGCACTGCGGCGGATGCCCGGTGTCGGCGCGCGCCCCTCGGACCCGGGCTTCGGCAACTGGGCGTGCGCGTGGGAGGACGGCACGGGCGACACCGGAGTGGAGGTGGAGTTCGACCGGAGCAGTACGTTCGACATGGACGACGGGCGGCCCGCGGTCCTCGCCGGGAGAAAGAGCACCGTGGCGCCGGACGACTACGGCGACCACACCTGTGTCGTACGGACGCTGTACCGCTCGTACCGCAACTCCCTCGGGGATCCCACCGTCGAGCTGACGACGCTGAACGTGTACGGACCGCAGTCGTCCGAGAAGCTCTGCAACACCGCCGAGGCGCTCGCCACCAGCGCCGCGAGGAAACTCCCGACGCTATGACCTTCCGCCCCGACGGCGACCGCCGCGTCCTGCCCGCCACCCATGGCAGCCTCGCCCGCGGGGTGACCTCACCGGTGCCCGGCACCGTCTTCGCCCTCGCGCTCACCGGCGGCATGCGGCTGGGCCCCGGCGACGGCCGTGAGCTGATCTTCGGCCGCAACCGGCCCGAGGTGCATGTGTGCCTGGGCGAGGACGACGCCCAGGTCAGCCGCAGGCACGGCAGGCTGACCCACCGCGACGGCCGCTGGTGGGTCAGCAGCACCGGCCGCCTCCCCCTCCGCTTCCCGGCCCGGCTGCTGTTCACCGGCGAGGAACCGCTCCCCCTCGCCACCGGTTACACCCCGCTCTTCGTCCGCGGCTCGGGCGACCGCGAACACCTGCTGGAGCTGTTCGTCACCGGCCCCGAGGACGACCCGCCCACCCCGCGCCCCGGCGATGTCACCCGCCCGCCCCGGGTATGGCTGCTCACCGAGGACGAAAAGCTCGCGCTCGTCGTCCTGGGCCAGCGCTATCTGCGGCACGAGCCGCGACCCCAGCCGCTCACCTGGAAGCAGACCGCCGGACAGCTCGCCGAGCTGCGCCCCGGCGCGGGCTGGCGGGAGAAGCGCGTCGAGCACCTGGTCAACCGCGTCCGCACGACCCTGTCCCGCGACGGCGTGCCCTGGCTGACCCGCGAGGAGGTCGGCGAACCGGTGGGCAACGCGCTCAACGACCACCTGATCCGCGCCCTGATGCTGTCGACCACCCTCGTCCCCCCGGACCTGGCACTGATCGACACGCTCTGACGGGGGCCGTTCCTACAGCTCCTCGGGGCTCTCCGCGGCGCGCCGGGAGCGCAGCTCCTTGATCGCGCGGCGGCGGGCCAGCCGGTGGGTGCGGCGGATCTCGGCCTCCTGGTAGCGCCGCTTGTCGCGCTCGGTCTCCGGTATGACCGGGGGTACGGGCCGGGGCTTGCCGTCGGCGTCGACCGCGGCGAAGACCAGGTAGGCGCTGCCGACCTGGGTGGCGGGGGTGGACTCGTTCCAGCGCTCGGCCAGCACCCGCACCCCGACCTCCATGGAGGACCGTCCGGTCCAGTTGACCTGGGCCTTCACATGGACGAGGTCGCCGACGCGGACCGGCTCCAGGAAGGCCATCTCGTCCATCGAGGCGGTGACCGCGGGGCCCTCGGAGTGCCGTCCGGCGACCGCTCCGGCGGCGTCGTCGACGAGCTTCATGATCACGCCGCCGTGGACCGTGCCGAGGAGGTTGGTGTCACTGCCGGTCATGATGTGCGACAGCGTGGTGCGGGAGGCGGCGGTGGCCTTGCCCGGAAGGTCCACGCCCGGGGCCTGTTCGGTCATGCCGTCCACCCTATGCGGACCAGGTTCTTATCAGCTCTGCAACAGCCATGCCGCGATACGGCACCCGCCCTGTAAGACAGCGGGTGCGACCAGGCACACTGCCATACATGAGCGAATGGCCCCAGGGTTACACCGGTGACCGCAACGACCGGTACGGACGCGGCAGCGGTGGCTCCCAGCCGGAGGGGGCCCGCTCGATGCCGCAGGTACGGCGGGCGGCACCGGGCGGCGGCGGGCAGCAGCGCCCCGAGCCGCCGCTGCCCCCGGAGATGTCGCCGCGGGGGAACGTCCCGGGGCCCTCCCCGAGCTACGACGACTACGGCGGCCACGGCGGCGACGGCTACAACACCGGCCAGGTCTACGGCGGCGGCCGGGGCCCCGGCGGGCCGGGCGGTCCCGGCGGATCCGGCGGCGGCGCGCGGAGGGGCGGACCCGTGAACTGGAAGCGCCGGATAACCATCGGCCTGGTCACCCTGGTCGTGGTGCTGCTCGCGGTCGGCATCGGTACGTACTTCTGGGCGGACGGCAAGCTCAAGCGCGAGGTCGACCTCAGCAAGGTCGAGGACCGGCCGACCGGCGGCAAGGGCACCAACTACCTGATCGTCGGTTCGGACAGCCGTGAGGGCATGTCCGCCGAGGACAAGAAGAAGCTGCACACCGGCTCCGCCGAGGGCCGCCGCACCGACTCCATGATCCTGCTCCACGTCGGTGAGAACGGGAACACCATGGTCAGCCTCCCGCGTGACTCCTGGGTCACCATCCCGGCCTTCACCGGCTCGGAGACCGGCAGGCGGATCCCGGCGAGCCAGAACAAGCTGAACGCCTCGTACTCCTCGGAGGGCCCGCAGCTGCTCGCCCGGACCATCGAGTACAACACCGGTCTGAAGATCGACCACTATGCGGAGATCGGCTTCGACGGCTTCGCCAAGATCGTCGACGGGGTCGGCGGGGTGGACATCAACGTCCCGCAGGACATGAACGACAAGTTCTCCGGGTCCGACTTCAAGAAGGGCGAGCAGACGCTCGACGGACAGCAGGCGCTCGCCTTCGTCCGCCAGCGCCACGGCCTCGCGGGCGGTGACCTGGACCGCACCAAGAACCAGCAGCGGTTCCTGGCGGCGCTCGCCAACAAGGCGGCCACGCCGAGCACGGTCATGAACCCCTTCAAGCTCTACCCGATGATGGGCGCCGGGCTGGACAGCCTGATCGTCGACAAGGACATGAGCCTGTGGGACCTGAAGGACATGTTCTTCGCGATGAAGAGCGTCTCCAACGGCGACGGCAAGCAGATGAACATGCCCGTCTCCAACCCCGGTCTCTCCACCCCCAAGGGCAGCGCCGTCCAGTGGGACATGACCAAGGTCAAGCAGCTGGTGGGCGAGCTGAAGAACGACGAGAAGGTCACGGTCTCCGGCAACTGACCGCGACGCCGTCGCACGACGACCGCCGCCGGGCCCCGGGGCCCGGCGGCGGTCGTCTGTTAGGTTCTTCCCGCGCTACGAGTTGAAACGGTTCAACCATCCCGGGAAGGAACCGCACCACGATGACGTACCGCCCCGCCCCCGACCGCAGACAGCTGCTCCGCGGCCTCGCCGTCGCCGCCACGGCCACCGCCGCGACCGCCGCCGCGACCGCCGCCGCGACCGCCGCCGCCCCGGCCGCCCTCGCCGCGCCCCGCACCCCCGCCACGGGCCGCCGCCGATGGACCCGGATCGCCCACGACGACTTCCGCCACGGCACCCGCCAGTGGGCCGCCGAGCTGGAGAGCGGCGGGACGGTACGGGCCCGGCACGGGGCGCTCGACGTCGACGTACCGGGCGGCGCCACGGTCTGGTTCACCCGCGAGCTGACCGGCCCGTACGTGATCGAGTACACCGCCACCCCGGTCGCGGCGGGCGGCCCCAACGACCATGTGACCGACCTCAACGCCTTCTGGAACGCCCGCGACGTCCGCTCCCCCGGCGACCTCTTCGCCACGGAACGCAGCGGCACCTTCGCCGACTACGACTTCCTCAAGACGTACTACGTCGGCTACGGCGCCAACCTCAACACCACCACCCGCATGCGCCGCTACGTCGGCGAGGCGGGCAACCGCCCGCTGCTCTTCGACCTCACCGGACCGCTGCTCACCCCGAACGCCCCGTACCGCGTCCGCCTGGTGTCCGCCGGGCGGACCGTCCAGTACTGGAGCAACGGCGAGCTGCTCTGCGACTACCGGGACCCGGAGCCCTACACCAGCGGCTGGTTCGGCTTCCGCACGGTCGCCAGCCACTTCCGCCTGGCGGACTTCTCGGTCTGGCGGCCGCGCGCCTGAGCCGCGGACACGACGGAGACATGACGGAGGGCGGGGGCACCGCGCACGATGCCCCCGCCCTCCGTACGCGGCCCTACGGCAGGTTGCGCGCCATGACGACGCGCTGGACCTGGTTGGTGCCCTCGTAGATCTGGGTGATCTTGGCGTCGCGCATCATGCGCTCCACCGGGTAGTCACGGGTGTAGCCGTAGCCGCCGAGCAGCTGGACGGCGTCCGTGGTGATCTCCATCGCGGCGTCGGAGGCGTAGCACTTGGCGGCCGCGCCGAAGAAGGTGAGGTCGGCGTCGACGCGCTCGGACTTGGCGGCGGCCGCGTACGTCAGCTGCCGCGCGGCCTCCAGCTTCATGGCCATGTCGGCGAGCATGAACTGGACGCCCTGGAAGTCGCCGATCGGCTTGCCGAACTGCTTGCGCTCCTGGACATAGCCCTTGGCGTAGTCGAGGGCGCCCTGCGCGATGCCGAGGGCCTGGGCGGCGATGGTGATGCGGGTGTGGTCGAGGGTCTTCATGGCGGTGGCGAAGCCGGTGCCCTCGGCGCCGATCAGGCGGTCGGCGGGGATGCGGACGTTGTCGAGGTAGACCTCGCGCGTCGGCGAGCCCTTGATGCCGAGCTTCTTCTCCGGGGCGCCGAAGGACACGCCCTCGTCGGACTTCTCGACGACGAAGGCGGAGATGCCCTTGGACCGCTTCTCGGGGTCCGTGACGGCCATCACCGTGTAGTAGTCGGAGACCCCGGCGTTGGTGATCCAGCGCTTGACGCCGTTGAGGACGAAAGAGTCGCCGTCGCGCACCGCCTTGGTCTTCATACCGACCGCGTCCGAGCCCGCGTCCGGCTCGGAGAGACAGTACGAGAACATCGCGTCGCCCTTGGCAAGCGGGCCCAGGTACTTCTTCTTCAGCTCCTCGGAGCCGGACAGGATGACCGGCAGCGAGCCCAGCTTGTTGACCGCGGGGATCAGGGAAGAGGACGCGCACACCCGGGCGACCTCCTCGATGACGATCACCGTCGCGAGCGCGTCGGCACCGGCGCCGCCGTACGACTCGGGGACATGCACCGCGTGCAGATCACTGGCGATCAGGGAGTCCAGCGCTTCCTGCGGGAAGCGGCCCTCCTCGTCGACCTCGGCCGCGAAGGGGGCTATTTTCGCCTCGGCGAGCGAGCGGACCGAATCGCGGAGCATGTCGTGCTCCTCCGACGGCCGGTACAGGTCGAAGTCTGCGTTTCCCGAGGACGCCAAGGTCTTCTCACTCCCCTGTGATGCTAACTACCGTTAAGTAACTGAATTCTAGGGCCGCTGCCTCTCCTCGTATACGTGAGTTACCCGACAGCAGGCCGCTGAGCCCTGCCCCGGGTGCCGACTATGCTCAGGCAGCGCATCTGAGACCGACGCTTCTGGAGCACCACATGGCCCTCAAGATCACCGTGATCGGCACCGGCTACCTGGGCGCGACCCACGCCGCGGCCATGGCCGAGCTGGGCTTCGAGGTGCTGGGCCTGGACATCGTGCCCGAGAAGATCGCGATGCTCTCCGAGGGCCGGGTGCCCATGTACGAACCAGGTCTGGAAGATCTGCTGGCGCGGCATGTGACCGGCGTCGAGGGTTCGACCGGGCGGCTGCGCTTCACCAGCTCCTACGAGGAGGCCGGGCAGTTCGGCGACGTCCACTTCATCTGCGTGAACACCCCGCAGAAGCATGGCGAGTACGCGTGTGACATGCGCCACGTCGACAACGCCGTGGAATCGCTCGCCCCGCATCTGCACCGCCCGGCGCTGGTCGTCGGCAAGTCCACCGTTCCGGTCGGCAGCGCGGACCGGCTCGCGGCGCGGCTCGCCGAGCTGGCCCCGGCCGGCGCGGACGCCGAGCTGGCGTGGAACCCGGAGTTCCTGCGCGAGGGCTTCGCCGTGCAGGACACGCTGCACCCGGACCGCATTGTGGTCGGGGTCACCAGCGACCGGTCCGAGAAGGTGCTGCGGGACGTGTACGCGACGCCGATCGCGGAGGGATCGCCGTTCGTGGTGACCGACTTCCCGACCGCCGAGCTGGTGAAGACCTCGGCGAACTCCTTCCTGGCCACGAAGATCTCGTTCATCAACGCCATGGCCGAGGTCTGCGAGGCGGCGGGCGGCGACGTGGTCAAGCTCGCCGAGGCCATCGGCTACGACGAGCGGATCGGCAAGAAATTCCTGCGGGCCGGGATCGGCTTCGGCGGCGGCTGTCTGCCCAAGGACATCCGCGCCTTCATGGCGCGCGCCGGTGAACTCGGCGCGGACCAGGCCCTGACCTTCCTCCGCGAGGTCGACTCGATCAACATGCGGCGCCGCGGCCACATGGTCGAGCTGGCCCGCGAAGCGGTCGGCGGGAGCTTCCTCGGCAAGCGGGTGGCGGTGCTGGGCGCCACGTTCAAGCCGGACTCCGACGACGTACGGGACTCCCCCGCGCTCAACGTGGCCGGGCAGATACAGCTCCAGGGCGCCCAGGTGACCGTCTTCGACCCCAAGGGCATGGACAACGCCCGCGCCCTCTTCCCGACCCTCGCGTACGCCCCCAGCGCGCTGGAGGCGGCCCGGGGCGCGCATGCGGTGCTGCATCTGACCGAGTGGCGCGAGTTCCGCGAGCTGGACCCGGTGGGCCTGGGCGAGATGGTCGCCGAGCGCCGCCTCCTGGACGGCCGCAACGCCCTCGACCCCGACTACTGGCGCGACGCGGGCTGGACGTACCGCGCCCTGGGCCGCCCCATGGCGTAACGCCGTACAGAGAGCGCCGAGCGCCGGACGGGCCGCGGAGGTCCGTCCGGCGCTTCGGTGTGTGCGCCGCGAAACCCGCTCAGCGGCGCGGGCGGCGGCCCTTCTCCTGCTTCGGGGGCTTCTGGCCGGCGCCCGGGAGGGTGGGCTTGGGGAGGTTCGCGACCTCCTCCTTGGCCTTCTCCAGCTGCTCCGCCGTGTCGTCCGGCAGCTTCGGCGGCTTCGGCGCGGCGTGGCCGAAGCCGAAGGCCGAGGTGAGGTCGCCGAACGTACGGCGGCGCCACTGGCTGATATTGGGCTCCTCGACCCCCGTCAGCCGCTCCAGGAACTGGAGCACCGAGGTGTGGTCGAACGCCTCGCCCGCGGCCCAGCCGCCCACCGTCCACGGCGAGACGATGAGGCACGGCACCCGGAAGCCGCCGCCGATCGGCAGGCCGCCCACGAACTCGTCCACGGTCCCGGCCTTCGGGGTGGGCGGCGGCACGTGGTCGAACAGGCCGTCATTCTCGTCGTAGTTGAGAATGAAGACGGTCTTGCGCCATACGTCCGGGTTGGACGCGATGGCCTCGATCTTGGACGCCACGTAGTCGGCACCGGCCGCCGGAAGGTAGTCCGGGTGCTCGGAGACCTCGGCGGTCGGGATGATCCAGGAGACGGTCGGCAGCCGGTCGTTGCGGGCGTCGTCCTCGAACGTCCCGGCGGGGCTGTGCACCATGCCGCGGTCGTACAGCGGGTCGCCCGGCCTGGCGTCCTGGAATTGCTGGAACTCCTCCAGGAGGTTGCAGCCGTAGTTGTCCTCCTCCTGGTAGACCTTCCAGCTGACGCCCGCCTTCTGGAGGCGCTCGGCGTAGGTCGTCCAGCGGTACGGCTTGGGCGCCTTGTTCTCCAGAACCGGGCCGCCCTTCACCCCGGCCGGGTCGATGGTGCCCGTCATCCAGTACAGCCGGTTGGGCCAGGTGGGGCCGAAGACCGAGCAGTAGTAGTTGTCGCAGACGGTGAACGACTCGGCCAGGGCGAACTGGAACGGGATGTCCTCACGGGTGTGGTAGCCCATGACGTACGGCCCGTTCTCGCCGTCGGCCTTGCGGTGGGCCGGGAGCCACTTGTCCATGGCGCCGTTGTTCCACGCCTCGTGCTGCACCGACCAGGCGTGGCTGGTGGAGGGGATCGCCTGGGCACTGGTGGAGTGGGTGTCCAGGCGGAACGGGAGGAGGTAGCCGTCCGGGTTGACCTCGTCCGGCTGGTGGAAGACCGACTTGCCGGTGGAGAGGGTCAGGGCGTCCGGGTCGGCGAACCCGCGTACTCCCTTGAGGGTGCCGAAGTAGTGGTCGAACGAGCGGTTTTCCTGCATGAGCAGGACCACGTGCTCGATGTCGTCGAGCGAGCCGCCCTTCGGCGGCCCGGCGGCTATCGCCTGCTGCACGCTCGGCGGCAGCAGCGTCATGGCCGCGCCCGCACCGAACGAACCGGCGGCGGCACCAAGGAGTCTACGGCGGGTGAAGTCGGGCATTACGCCTCTTTCCCGTTTCTGTGCATGAGAGATCGTCAGACCGCTGTTGACTCTCTCGTCAGCCCGGCGACGGGGAAGAGACGAATTACATGAACGATGCATCAACACATCGCAAAGCCACCAAGCCCTGGTAAAGGGGCGGTTGGCGGGGCAGTCGGGGTCAGGCGTCGGGGGCGCCGTCCAGCTGGTCGATGGTCGCGACGGACGGCCCCCTGACCGCGCGCAGCCCGCGCGCCGCGGCCTCGGCGTCGCGCAGCACCCGGACGGCGTTCTGCCAGGTCAGCTTGGCGAGTTCGGCCTCCGACCAGCGGCGGTCGAGGAGTTCCGCGATGAGGTTCGGGTAGCCCGCGACGTCGTCCAGACCGGACGGGGTGAAGGCGGTGCCGTCGAAGTCACCGCCGATGCCGATGTGGTCGACGCCCGCCACGTCGCGCATGTGGTCGAGGTGGTCGGCGACGGTGGCGGCGGTTGCCGTCGGCCGCGGATGCGCCTCCTCGTAGGCGCGCTGCACCTTCTTCGCCGCCTCCGTCAGCTCCAGCGGATGCAGCCCGTGCGCCCGCATGTTCTCGTCCGCCTCCTTCGACCAGGCGATCGCCTCCGGCAGCACGAACTTCGGCACGAACGTGGCCATCGCCAGCCCGCCGTTGGCCGGGAGCGCGGCCAGGACGTCGTCCGGGATGTTGCGCGGGTGGTCGCAGACGGCGCGGGCGGAGGAGTGCGAGAAGACGACCGGCGCCTCGGTCACCCGGAGCGCGTCGCGCATCGTGTCGGCCGAGACGTGCGACAGGTCGACCAGCATGCCGAGCCGGTTCATCTCGTGGACGACCTCCTCGCCGAAGCGGGTGAGGCCGTGCGCCCTCGGCTCGTCGGTCGCCGAGTCCGCCCACGGGGTGTTGTCGTTGTGGGTGAGCGTCATATAGCGCACCCCGAGGTCGTACAGGGCCCGCAGGGTCGCGAGGGAGCAGTTGATGCTGTGGCCGCCCTCGGCGCCCATGAGCGACGCGATCCGGCCCTCGGCGCGGGCCGCCTCCATGTCGTCCGCCGTGAGCGACAGCCGGAGGTCGTCGGGGTATCGCTCGGTCAAACGACGCACGACATCGATCTGTTCGAGGGTCGCGCTGACGGCGGTGTCCCCGCTGAAATCCGACCGTACGAACACCGACCAGAACTGCGCGCCTACGCCGCCCGCGCGGAGGCGGGGGATGTCGGTGTGGGTGCGCGGCGATTGGTCGGTGCCGATGTCGAGGCGGTCGAGGTCGTAGCGGACCTGCTCGCGCAGGGCCCAGGGGAGGTCGTTGTGGCCGTCCACGACGGGGTGTGCGGCCAGCAGGTCGCGGGCGTGCGCGAGGTGATCGGTCATCCGGGCATTTTCGTACGCGCGGTGCTCGAAGTCACGAGTGCGTGCCCCCGCGCCGAGCCCCTTTCCCCACCCCGCCCCGGCCCCCGCTCCTCCAGCACCCCCAGCCCCTCCGGCGATTGAGGAGCGGGGGTCTGGGGGCGGAGCCCCCAGCGGGGGGCGGGGGGGGAAGGGAAACCGCGCGGGGTGGAGGGTTAGTGGGCGAAGCCGAAGGACGGGGCGCCGTCCACCTTGGCGCGGAGGCGCTTGCCCTTTTCGGTGGCCTGCTCGTTCAGCTCGTCCTGGAACTCCCGCATCCGCCCCTGCAGCTCCGCGTCATGCGCGGCGAGGATGCGGGCGGCCAGGAGGCCCGCGTTGCGGGCGCCGCCGATGGAGACCGTGGCGACCGGGACGCCCGCGGGCATCTGGACGATGGACAGCAGGGAGTCCATGCCGTCCAGGTACTTCAGGGGGACCGGGACGCCGATGACAGGGAGCGGCGTGACCGAGGCGAGCATGCCGGGGAGGTGGGCCGCGCCGCCGGCGCCCGCGATGATGGCCTTCAGGCCGCGGGGGGCGGCGTTCTCGCCGTACGCGACCATCTCGCGCGGCATCCGGTGCGCCGAGACGACGTCCACCTCGTACGGGATCTCGAACTCGTCGAGGGCCTTGGCCGCTTCTTCCATGACCGGCCAGTCGGAGTCGGAGCCCATGACGATGCCGATCGTGGGCACAGGAGCACTCATTCGGTGATGGTCCCTCGGAGGTAGTCGGCGGCGTGACGGCCGCGGTCGCGGACGTCGGCCAGGTCGTCGCCGTAGGTGTTGACGTGGCCGACCTTGCGGCCGGGCTTCACGCCCTTGCCGTACATGTGGATCTTCAGCCCGGGATCGCGGGCCATGCAGTGCAGGTACGCCGCGTACATGTCGGGGTAGTCGCCGCCGAGGACGTTGGTCATGACGGTCCACTTGGCCCGGGTGTTCGGCGCGCCGAGCGGGAGGTCGAGGACCGCGCGCACATGGTTGGCGAACTGGGAGGTGACGGCGCCGTCCTGGGTCCAGTGGCCGGAATTGTGCGGGCGCATCGCCAGCTCGTTGACGAGGATCCGGCCGTCCCGGGTCTCGAACAGCTCGACCGCGAGATGACCGACCACGCCCAGCTCGGCCGCGATCTTCAGGGCAAGCTCCTGGGCCCGGGCGGAGAGCTCCTCGGAGAGGTCGGGGGCCGGGGCGATGACGGTGTCGCAGACGCCGTCCACCTGTATCGACTCCACGACGGGGTAGGCGACGGCCTGGCCGTGCGGGGAGCGCACGACGTTGGCGGCCAGCTCGCGGGCGAAGTCGACCAGCTCCTCGGCGAGGACGGGAACCCCGGCCCGGAACGGTTCGGCGGCGTCCTCCGTACTACGGACGACCCACACACCCTTGCCGTCGTAGCCGCCGCGCACCGTCTTGAGGACGACGGGGAAGCCGTCACCCTCCTCCGCGAAGCGCGCCACATCCGCCGGATCGGCGACGATGCGGTGGCGGGGGCACGGCACCCCAGACGCGCGGAGCCGCTCCCGCATCACGCCCTTGTCCTGCGCGTGGAGCAGGGCCTCGATACCGGGGCGGATGACGACGCCGTCCGCCTCCAGCGCGCGCAGATGCTCGGCCGGGACGTGTTCGTGGTCGAACGTGACCACATCACAGCCTTGTGCGAACGCACGAAGCGTTTCCAGGTCGCGGTAGTCGCCGACGACGACATCGCTGACCACTTGGGCCGCCGAGTCCTGAGGAGTGTCACTGAGCAGCTTGAACCTGATGCCGAGGGGGATGCCCGCCTCGTGGGTCATGCGGGCGAGCTGGCCGCCGCCGACCATGCCGACTACCGGAAATGTCACCCTCCAAGGGTAACTTCTCGCCACCACCGCCCCTGACCTGCGCTTGGATGATCCTCCAGAGCGCCGGTCAGACAGTCTCACCGGACTCTTGTTCGTGCCTCCGGGCGCGTGTCCCCGCCGCTGGTTAGCATGGGGAGATGTTGTCGACACTGACGAAACGGGGCTGAACGATCACCATGAGTGAACGACGCATGCTCGGCGGGCTGAGCACCCAGGTGGGGCGGCTCGCCCGGGAGATCGCGAAGTTCGGGGTGGTCGGCGGCGCCGGCGTCTTCGTCAACCTCGCCGTCTTCAATCTGGTCCGCAGCGTCACCGAGTTGCCCGTGGTGCGCGCGAGCATCGTGGCGACGGTGGTCGCGACCTGCTTCAACTACGTGGGCTACCGGTACTTCACCTACCGCGACCGGGACAAGCAGGGGCGCACCAAGGAACTCAGCCTGTTCCTGCTGTTCAGCGCGATCGGCCTGATCATCGAGAACGGTGTCCTCTACACGGCGACGTACGGCTTCGGCTGGGACAGCTCGCTGGCGAGCAACGTCTTCAAGTTCGTCGGCATCGGCATCGGCACCCTCTTCCGCTTCTGGTCCTACCGGACCTGGGTGTTCCGGACGCTGCCCGCGCGGGAGGCGGTGGAGAGCGCGGAGGCGTTCCTCTCGGAGGCGCCCCCGGCCCAGACCGCCCGCCGCACCGACAAGCAGCCGGTCCGCAAGTAGCTCAGGAGGGGCGGACGTCCTCCGCCACGCGGCTCAGGAAGAGCGCGAACACCGGCGGATACGGCTGGAGCAGCTCCAGTCGGCCGCCGTCGGCCTCCGCCAGGTCGCGGGCGACCGCGAGGCCGAGCCCAGTGGAGTTCCGCCCGCTGACCGTCCGTTCGAAGACCCGCGCGCCGAGGTCGGGCGGTACGCCCGGGCCCTCGTCGGTGACCTCCACGACCGCCTGGTTCCCGGTGACCCGGGTGCGCAGCGCGACCGTACCGTCCCCGTGCATGAGCGAGTTCTCGATGAGGGTGGCGAGCACCTGGGCGACCGCGCCCGGGGTGCCGACCGCCCGCAGCCCCTTCTTGCCGGAGCGCACGATCGCGCGCCCCTCGCTGCGGGAGGCCGGGCGCCACTCCTCGATCTGCTGCTTGACCACCTCGTCCAGGTCGAAGGCGACCGCGGAGCCGCTGCGCGGGTCGCGCGAGTTCGTCAGCAGCCGCTGGACGACGTCGGTGAGCCGCTCGACCTGGCCGAGCGCGATCGACGCCTCCTCCTTGACGGTCTCCGGGTCGTCGGTGAGCGTGATCTCCTCCAGCCGCATGGACAGCGCGGTCAGCGGCGTCCGCAGCTGGTGCGAGGCGTCGGCCGCCAGCCGCCGCTCGGCGGTGAGCATCCGGGCGATGCGCTCGGCGCTCGCGTCCAGGACGTCGGCGACGCGGTCGAGTTCGGGCACTCCGTAGCGGCGGTGGCGCGGCCGCGGATCGCCGGAGCCCAGCCGCTCGGCGGTCTCGGCGAGGTCGGTGAGCGGCGCGGAGAGCCGGTGCGCCTGGCGTACGGCGAGGAAGACCGCGGCGAGGACCGCGAGCAGCGCCACCGCCAGGATGATCAGCATGGTGCGGCCGATCTCCCGGCTGACCGTCGTACGGGACGCCTCGACCCGTACCGTCTCGCCCTGCTCGCCGTGCTCCTCGGAGGAGATGACGCTGCCCTGGGGGCGTTTGCCGATCTCGACGTCCGGGT
Organism: Streptomyces sp. NPDC040405; assembly: GCF_055595765.1. Lineage (NCBI taxonomy): Bacteria > Bacillati > Actinomycetota > Actinomycetes > Kitasatosporales > Streptomycetaceae > Streptomyces > Streptomyces sp. NPDC040405. The sequence goes on along the minus strand of NZ_JBVIVI010000005.1, from coordinate 633,090 downwards.
GGTGCGGGATCGTGATCAGGGCGTAGCGCCCGGGTTCGATCTGCTCGCGCAGCACCTTGTGGGTGACGCCCTCGCCACCGAGCAGTCTGCTGTCGACGATGCTGACCAGCCGCACCGCGTCCGAGCTGACGCTCTCCTGGGCGCTGTTCTCGATGGTCCGGGTCTCGACGATGACCAGCGAGACGCCGAAGACGGCGATGACGACGAGCACCACGGCCAGCGTGGAGTTGATCAAGCGACGGCGCATGGCCCTACCGTGTCAGCCACCGTCAGCTTTTCTCGAACCTGAAGCCGACACCCCGGACAGTGGCGATGTAACGGGGGTTGGCGGCGTCGTCCCCGAGCTTCTTGCGCAGCCAGGAGATGTGCATGTCGAGCGTCTTGGTCGAGGACCACCAGGTGGTGTCCCACACCTCGCGCATCAGCTGGTCGCGGGTGACCACCCGGCCCGCGTCCCGCACCAGGACGCGCAGCAGGTCGAACTCCTTGGCCGTCAGCTGCAGCTCCTCGTCGCCCATCCACGCGCGGTGCGACTCGACGTCGATGCGGACGCCGTGGGTGGCGGGCGCCTGCGCCTGGGTCTCGACGGCGCCGCGGCGCAGCAGGGCCCGGACGCGGGCGAGCAGCTCGGCGAGGCGGAAGGGCTTGGTGACGTAGTCGTCGGCACCGGCGTCGAGGCCGACCACGGTGTCCACCTCGTCGGCGCGGGCGGTGAGCACCAGCACCGGGAAGCCGTGGCCCTCGGTGCGCAGCCTGCGACAGACCTCCAGCCCGTCCATCCCGGGCAGTCCGAGGTCGAGGACGAGCAGATCGACGCCTCCCTGCAGACCGGCGTCGAGCGCGGTGGGTCCGTCCTCCCGCACCTCCACCTCGTACCCCTCACGGCGCAGGGCGCGGGCGAGGGGCTCCGAGATCGATGCGTCATCCTCGGCGAGCAAAACTCGGGTCATGAGGTGATGGTAGTCCGCCGACGTTCACCCACGGGGCGCGCAGGTGGGGACGCGGGGAGCACGCCGGGTTGCGCGCCCCATCCGTGATCTATGTCTCACCCAGGAGTGTCAAGTGCGTGTCGTATGGTGAAACAACGTCTGTAGCACTCCTCCGGGACCTTTGGTGGGTTCAACGCGCCGAAGGTCTCTCTCATGCCCGGGTCCGGACATCGGGAGACAGCGAAACGGACGGAGCCGGCAACGACCAGCGACACGATCGGCCGCCCGGCGCTCAGCCACCCCCACGGGCGCTTCTACGCGTGTCGACACGCGCCGCGGCGCACCCCTGAGCTCTGTAAGGAACCCCCACATGGCGTCCAGCATGTCGAAGGGCGCGACCGCGCAGGATTCCCCTGCCAGCGGTGGCAAGACCTTCTTCGGCCACCCGCGCGGCCTCGCCACACTCTTCATGATCGAAATGTGGGAGCGCTTCAGCTTCTACGGCATGAGAGCGCTCCTCGTCGTCTATCTGATCTCCGGCGGCCCGGACGCCAAGGACGGCGGTCAGGGCGGCGGCCTCGGGATGACCGAGGGCAACGCGGTGGCCATCTACTCGGTCTATCTGGCGATGGTCTATCTGCTGGCCATGCCGGGCGGCTGGTTCGGCGACCGGGTCTGGGGACCGCGCAAGACGGTCGTGGTGGCGTCCGGGATCGTGATGGCCGGGCATCTGGCGCTCGCCGTCCCCGGTGAGCCGACCTTCTTCCTCGGTCTCCTCCTGGTGGCGTTCGGCTCCGGGCTGATCAAGGCCAACATCTCCACGATGGTCGGCCAGCTCTACGACGGACCGCAGGACCCGCGCCGCGACGGCGGGTTCACCATCTTCTACATCGGCATCAACCTCGGCGCCTTCGCCGCCCCGCTGGTGATCGGCACCGTCGGCCAGTCGTACAACTGGCACCTGGGCTTCGCGCTCGCGGCGCTCGGCATGGCGCTGGGCCTGGTCCAGTTCCTGATCGGCACCCGCCATCTGAGCCCCGCCAGCAGCACCGTGCCGACGCCGCTTGCGGTCGAGGAGCGCCGGTCCTGGCTGCGCAAGGGCCTGATCTGGCTGGCCGTCGCCGCCGTCTTCTACACCGGCGTGGTGCTCAGCGGTCAGTGGACGCTCAACTGGGCGCTGGTCCCGATCACCCTGCTCGGCCTCATCATCCCGATCGGGGTGCTGGTGCGGATCAAGCGCGACCGGGACCTGACGGCGGTCGAGCAGACCAAGGTCAGCGGCTACATCTGGTTCTTCGTGGCCGCCGCCGTGTTCTGGATGATCTTCGACCAGGGCGGCTCGACGATGTCCGCCTTCGCCGAGACCAAGACCGCGGACACGATCTTCGGGCTGCAGTTCCCGTCCTCGTGGTTCCAGTCGGTGAACCCGCTGCTGATCATGGCGCTGGCCCCGGTCTTCGCCTGGCTGTGGCTGTGGCTCGCCCGGCGCGACCGGGAGCCGAACACCACGCTGAAGTTCGCGTTCGGCCTGGTCATGATCGGCGCCTCGTTCTTCGTCTTCGTGCTGCCGATGCAGACGGCCGCGGACGGCACGAAGGTCAGCCCCATGTGGCTGGTGTCGATCTACCTGATCCAGACCGTCGGCGAGCTGTGCCTCTCGCCGGTCGGCCTCTCGGTGACCACCAAGATGGCGCCCGCGAAGTACGCCAGCCAGCTGATGGGCGTGTGGTTCCTCGCCGTGACCGCGGGTGACTGCGTCACCGGGATGCTGTCCATCGCCGGGGTCGACCTGAGCGGTCCGGGCGTCATCACGATGGAGGCGAGCGCGGCGGCGCTCGCGGGTCTCGCGGTCTTCCTGTACCGCAAGAAGGTCGTGGCGCTCATGGCCGACGTGCACTGACCCAGCCGACGAGGGCCCGGGGGGGGGGGGGGGGGGGGGGGGGGGGGGGGGGGGGGGGGGGGGGGTGTTGTGGGGGAAAGAAAGCGTGTGGAGCGGGG
>NZ_JBVIVI010000005.1:464170-630153 GCF_055595765.1 Streptomyces sp. NPDC040405 | reverse complement strand
CCCCCCCCCCCCCCCCCCCCCCCCCCCCCCTCCCCTCCCCCCCTCCCCCCCCCCCCCCCCCCCCCCCCCCCCCCGGGCCCTCTGTGGTTGCTACGCCCAGCAGCCGTTGACCGTGGCGGCCAGGCCGTCCATGGCATCCGTGATCTTGGCGTTCGGGGCGGTGGAGTTGTTCTCCACGAAGGAGAAGACCTTCCAGCGCCCGTCCGTACCCTGGGTCACCCCGCTCAGCGCGATGGCGCCGGTCAGGGTGCCGGTCTTCGCCCGCACCTTGTTCACGGCGCACTTGGAGTCCGGGTCGTCGAAGCGGGCGTACTCCGGCCCGAGAGTGCTGCCCGCCTCACCGGCGACCGGGAGGCCCTCCAGGATCGGCCCGAGCAGATACCGGTTACCCGGTTCGGTGGCGTTGTCCAGGATGGCCGCGATGGTGGCGGCCGGTATCCGGGTGGTCCGGGAGAGACCGCTGCCGTCGTTCAGCACGACGTTGTCGAGCGGGACGCCGTACCGCGCCAGCACGTCCCGGACGGCCTCCGTGCCGCCCGCGAACGTGGCGGGCTTGCTCGCCTTGATGGCGGTCATGCGCAGCAGCGTCTCGGCCATGTCGTTGTTGCTGGTCTTGAGCATCGTACGGATCAGCTCGGCCACCGTGGGCGACAGTTTCTGCGCCACCGGGACATCGCCGGGGCCCGCCGTCCCGCGCGCGACCTCGCCGTCCACGGTGACGCCCCGGTCGGCGAGCTTGGCCGCGAAGACCTTCCCGGCGTCCAGCGCGGTGTCCGGGGCGAGCTTCTGGTCGACCGACAGGGCGCGTACGGGGGCGACCTGGTCGTCGTAATAGTCCGCGCGCCAGCCGTCGGCCATGGTGGGCTCCGGGAACAGGCTGTCGTCGATGTGGACCTTCACGTTGGTCACGCCCGCCGCCTTGAGCCCGTCGACGGCCGTCTGGGCCATCTCGCCGAGATCGTCGCTGCTCAGGGTCCGGTCGCCGCCGCCGACGAGGGTGAGGGTGCCGTCGCTGTAGACGACCTTGGTGGTGAACCGGTGCTCGGGGCCCAGCTCGTTGAGGGCGGCGGTGGCGGTGGCGAGCTTGGCGTTGGAGGCGGGCATCAGGGCGGTCGAGGCGTCGTGGCCCCAAATGACCTGGTCCGAGGCGGCGTCCAGCACCACCCCGCTGAGGCTGCTGCCGTCGTTGAGCAGACTCGGGTTGTTGATGCGTTCGCCGAGCTTCGCGGCCATCGTGCGGTCGGCGTCGTCGAGCTGCCCCGCGGCGTCCGGGGAATCGGCCGTGGCGGCCACGGCGGCGCTCTTGTCGGCGGCGAAGGCCGACGGCCCGGCGAGCACGGCCCCGGCCACGGGGGCGGTCGCGGCGAGAACGAGCGCGCGGCGGGCGGCCACGCTCATCGCCTTGGGCTTGCGGTGCCGGTGCCGCTGCCGCTGGGGGGTGGAGTGGGTTTCGGGATCGATGCGTACGGCGTCCATATGAAGTTCCTGATGAGCTGTGGGGGGAGCGACCCGGCGGGCGCTTTGGCAAGCACCACGGGGCGCTCGTGCAGGCCACAGGCTAGAACGCTTCGGCTAACGTCCCGCTAACGCGGTATTTCGTCATAGCGGTTCGCCCCGCCGCACGGTGTGGGGCGGGGCGAAGCGTGCTCGTTCAGCGGGTGCCGCGCAGCTTGCGCCACGGGGTGAGGGTGAAGATCGCGCCGCCGAGCAGGATCGTCGTACCGGCGATCAGGCCGAGCGCCGTGAGGCCGCCATGGTCGTTCGAACCGGTCTCGGCGAGCCCACCGCTGGTGCCGCTGCCCGAGGTTCCGGTGGATCCGGAGGCGCCCGAGGTGGAGGTTCCGCCGGAGGTGGTGGTACCGCCCGAGGTGCCGCCGGGCTGCTTCGTCGTGTCCAGCTCCAGCGAGGCGCCGGGGTCCTTGGCGGGGGTACACGTGGTGGTCGTACCGAGCGCCTTGACCGTCAGCACGCCCGGGGTGAGCGTCGCCTTGCCGCTCGCGCCCGGCTTGTAGGTGCCGGTGAGATCCGGGATCTCGATCGGGGCGCCGGACTTGATGGGCTCCTTGTTCGTCGGGCCCTGCACGGAGACGGTGCCCTTGTCCGCGCCGCCGACCTTGACCGCCATGGACGGCTTGACCGAGTCCGCGGGGATGTCGGCCGGGCTGTCCATCACGGACTTGCCGAACTTCACGGTCAGGGCGAAGCTGCCGCCGCTCTTGGTGGCGTCGATGCGGACCGGTGAGGTCGCGGTCTTGTCGCCGATGGGCGTCTTGCAGGCGTACTCGACCTGCACCTCCTTGCCGGTGAAGGAGTCGCCCTCACCGCCGTCGCCACCGGCGGTGGTACCGCTGGTGGTTCCGGATGTGGTGCCGGACGTCGTACCGCTCGTGGTGCCGGACGTGGTTCCCGATGTCGTACCGGACGTGGTTCCGGACGTCGTACCGCTGGTGGTGCCGCCCGACGTGCTGCCGTCCGTCACCTTGATGGTGGCGGCCGCCTTCACGGTCTCCTTCGCCGCGCACTTGGTGTCGGTCTCCAGCGGCTTGCTGACGTTGATGTTGTACGCACCGGGCGTCAGCGTGACCTCCCCGGCCTTCGTCAGCTTCAGCTTGGCCGTCATGTCCGACAGCTTCATCGGGCTGTCCTTGGGGATCGCCGGGTTCTCCCGCGGCCCCTCCATGGCCAGTTCACCGGTCTGCGCGCCGCCCACCGTGAGCGTGCCGGTGGGCTTCACCGTGTTCTCCTCCAGGTCGAGGATCGGTGGATTCTTGGAGGCGGCCTCGACCGTCTTCCACACCACCTCGACCTCGTCGCCGACCTTGGCCGTGGCCGGGGCCTGGACGTCCACGGTCGTGGTGCCCTGCACCGGGGGCAGCCCGGAGATGGGCGGCGGCAGGCATTCGGTCTGGTACGAGACCTCGGCGGCGTACGCGGTGCTCGCGCCGAACAGCACGCCCGCACCGCCGAGCAGCAGTGCGACGGCCGCCGCACTCACTCTTCGTTGCGTCCTCACGTCGTTCCCTTCGGGTTCGGTCGGTTCTCCTCGGACGGTGCGGAAAGGTGGTGCGTCGATGTCCCCGGCAGGGTGTCCGGGGTGAACCAGGGCAGGGCGCCGCCGCCCCGCGCCGGGGCGGCGGGAGCGGTGGCCGGTGCGGCCTTGCTGGTGGGCGGTGTGCGCGGCCGTACCTTGTCCACGACGGCCATGCCGATACGGAAGAGCGCCGCCGGGACGACGACGCACAGCAGGATCCAGAAGAGGGTGACGCCCCAGGGCCGCCCCACGCCCCACGGCTGTTCGACGAGCACCTTGCGCCCGTACTTCAGCGACACCTGATAGTCGCCATGCGCGCCCGCCGACAGCTCGACCGGCAGCTTGACCTGCGCCTTCTTCCCCGGCGGGATGGTGCCCCGCCACTGCTGCTCCTCCCAGTCGGGGGCGAAGACGCCGTGCGAGGTGCCCACCCGGAAGACCGGATCGCGGGCCGGGGTCGAGCCGAGATTGCCGACGGTGACGACGAGCCGTCGCTGCGGGGGCGCGCCGAACCAGGTCAGCAGCCCGCTCGAACCGTCGAGCCGCGCGGAGAGCACGCTGAGCCGCTCGCCGCCGGTGCGCTGCTCGGGCAGGGGTGCGACGGGATGCCCGGCGACCTTGAACGCCACGTCCGCGGCGGCGGCCTCGCCGGTCACGGTCGCGACATGGACGACGCAGGGGCAGGGCTTGGGCGGCTCGGCGACCGGGAGCTTCCGGCGGAACGTGCCGTCCGCTCCGGTGGTGACCGCTCTGCCGTCGGCGTTGGCGCAGGAGTTGGTGCCGCCGATCATGTTCTGACCGCAGATGAGCAGGGTGAGCAGGGCGCGCGGCCGCCAGCCGGTGCCGCTCACGGTGATCGTGCCGCCCGTGCCCGCCTGCTCCCGGGACACCGTCGCGGCCGGGCCGTCATCGGCCGCGACGGCGGTTTTGGGGGGCGGTACGACGAGGGCGAGCGCGGCGAGCAGGGCGGCCAGCAGCCCGGCGTACCGACGGGGGTGCGTACCGGCGTTCACGTGGTCGCTCCTGACTCCGTGCCGCGTTCCCGGCTTCGGTTCCGGTTCCGGCTGCGGCTGCGGCTGCGGCTGCGCACCAGCCAGGTGCCGCCGCCCGCCGCGCCCAGCGCCGCGGCCGCCGCGGCGGCGAGCAGCCACCCAGGGGCGGCGGTGTAGGTGGCGGAGGCCGTCGCGTGCGCCCCGCCGCTCGCGGTGACGGTGAGCTTCACGTCCACCGCGTCGAGGGCGGGGGCGTCCGGCCAGCGCTCGGTGAGCCGCACCCGCTTGCCCGGCGGCACCCGGACCGGGAGGGTGCGGGCGTCCCGGCGCAGCACCGCGCCGAGGAGGCCGTCGGCGCGTACGGCCAGCCGGGGCGTCAGCGCGGTGTTGCCGCGGTTGACGACCGCGTAGCGGATGGCCGCCCCGCCGCCGCCCCCGGCCCGTACGACCCGTACGTCCTCGACGGAGAGCGCGGACAGCGTGGCTCCGCTGATCCGCAGATGCATCCGTACGCCGGTCCGGTGGCCGCCGCCGGTGACGACGAGCGCACCGGAGCGGTCGCCGGGCGCGGCGTCGGGCGGCACGGTGACGGTGAAGGGGACATCGGCGCGGGTGCGGGCCGGGACCTTCACCGTGCGTGCGGCGAACGCGATCCAGGTTCCCGCGGCCACCTCGCCCCGGAGCCGCAGGGTGCGGGGGCGCTTGTCCTTGTTGGTGACCGAAAGCTTGTCCTGGAGTACGGTGCCGGGCCGCCCCTCCAGGTAGAAGTACGGCCGGTCGGCGGCGTCCGATGCGGCGCCCGCTCCGGGCGCGGGCGCCGCCGACCAGCCGGGTCCGGCGGCGGTGGCGGGCGTCGCGGGCGCGCCCAGCGGCACCGTCGCAAGCGCGACTGCGGCGGCCACGCGTAACGCGGCGCCGGTACGGGACGGCATCGCCGCTGCTCTAGGGGGTGGCCCGCCGGCGGCGGGTCAGCCAGAGCGCCCCGGCCGCTCCGGAGAGGAGCACCGTGCCGCCGAGGGTGCCGAGCGCGAGGGCGGAGTCGGCGGGTCCGGTCTGCGGCAGCTGGCCACCGCCGGTGCTGCCGGTGCCGCCGGTGCTCCCCGTACCGCCGGTGCTGCCGGTGCCTCCCGTACTGCCCGTACCGCCGGTGCTGCCCGTACCGCCGGTGCCGTTCTCATCCCCGGTATCCCCACTGCCGCCCGTGACGTCCAGTGTCAGCGAGGGCTTGGGGCTGTTGCCCGGCGTGCAGGTCGTGGTCGTGCCCAGCGCCTTGATGGTCAGGGTCGAGGCGGTGAAGGTGACCTTTCCGCTCTTCTTGGGGGTATATGTGCCCGTCAGTGTGCTGATCTTGATGGGCGTATTGGCGGGAATGGCCTGCGCGTTGGCGGGGCCCGACACCGACACCGTGCCGGTCTCCGCACCGCCGAGCTTGATGAGCGCGCTCGGGTGCATGGCCCCCTTGCCCAGTTCCACGGGGCTGGAGGAGACGCCCTTCTCGAAGGACATGGTGAGCTTGTAGGCGCTCCCGCTCGGAACGCCCTTGATGTCAATGGGCGATACGGCGCTTTTGTCGCCGATCGGCGTCTTGCACTGATAGTTGACGTCCACCGTGGCCGCGTGGGCGGCCGGAGCGGTGAGCAGTACCGCGGAACCGGCCATGGCCGCGGCCAACGTGAGGGCACCGCCGCGGGCAACCGCGCGGCGTTGTGGTTGGGACACCCGAGATCCCCTCTCGTCAAGCGCCGCAGCCGAATGTAACTGACGGCACATCAGATCGGGCGCCGACAGTACGCCGGGGACCTTGCCGAGGGAAGACAAAGAGCACGCCGAATCGGCGTGAAACGGATGGCCGGACTAGCGGGCGCTCAGCACCCGGACGGAGAGGGGCCGGGGCCGCGCTCTTCAGGCGGGCGCCGCCAGCTCGGCCCAGACGGTCTTGCCGGACCCCTCCGCGTTCCGCACGACCCCCCAGTCGAGGCACAGCCGCTGCACGATGAACATGCCGTGGCCGCCCGGCCGACCGGCGCGGTGCGGGGTGCGCGGGGCGGGCGTACCGGTGCCGAGGTCCACGACTTCGAGGCGGAGCACCTTCGCGTTGCAGCTGACCCGCAGTTCCTCGGGGCCGTCGGCATGCAGACAGGCGTTGGTGACCAGCTCGGAGACGACGAGCAGCACATCCTCCGCGGCGGCCCGCTGATCGGCGGTCGCAGCCGGAAGCCAGCCCCAGTCACGCAGCGCCTCGCGCGTGAAATCCCGGGCGCGCGGCACGGCACCGCTGGCCCCGATCAGATGGAGCCTGCGGAGCTGGCGGACCCGCCCCGGGGCCGGCCCGGGGGGTGGAGTGGCCGGTGGGGCAGCCGAAGCGGCAGGGCCGTCCGGATCCGGGCCGCGGTCGCCCGGCGGGTACGGCCGGGTGGTGCTCATCAGCGCTTCACCTCACCGATTCACCGATTCAGGGACAAGGGATACCTGATCTCTTCAACAGTTTCAGCCTGTCTCCTGCCCGGCCAAAGCGTGAGAACACCCACTTCTCCGGTACGGCTCATGTGACGCGGACAACGCCTCGATGACACCCTGCCGACACACCGGAAACAGGAGTGGCGTAGATCACTCGACAAGCGCTGCGTCAAGGGATTCATGGACCGTGAAGACGGCCTCCGCGCCCGTGATCTCGAATACGCGGGCAACGACCGGCTGCATCCCGGCAAGATGGACCGCCCCACCTTCGGCTTCGGCCTTCAGGCGGGCGCCGAGCAGCACGTTCAGCCCGGTGGAATCGCAGAACTCCAGATGCGAGCAGTCCACGACAAGCCGCACGCGGCCCCCCTCCACGCACTGCTCCAGCGGCTCTCGCAGCACCTCGGCGGTGTGGTGGTCCAACTCACCCGTAGGTGTCACGACCGCGCTCGCCCCATGGTGCCGAACCTCGACCTGGAGTCGGCCCTTGCTGGCGCTGCCGACCATCCCGCGGTCCATGTGCGCACCTCTTCTGGCGTCTCGTTGCTTTCGATTGCGCGCAATGAACCTTACGCCTTTGACCGGCCCTCCGGTAGCCGAACATTTCGCATAGTTCGGCAAATATGGACAACGTGGACTTGCCACGCACAGGCCACTACGGGTAGGCGTAGTAGGGACACACTCGAACACGGCCCGGCTTTGGAGGCGCCGCTCACCGGAGCAGCACGTCATGGCATCGGCAGCCATATGCCGAGAACGACGGAGGAGACTATGTCACCCCAGCTCGACGACTCGCGTACCGACCCGTCTTGGAGTACCAGGGCGACCGTCTCGTCGACTCCCGTACCCGAACAGTTCGTCCCTGATGCGGATGCCCAGGCGCTCGCCGGATATTCCTTCGACGAACTGACCGAATTGTCTGATCTGCCGGAAATCCCGTCGTTTGAGACGGTGAGTCCGGCCGACGCGAGGGCCCTCTCGAAGACGCTCTTCGAGCGCATCGAGGTGCTCGAAGAAGGCACCCACGAGTACGCCTACGTCCGGAACACCCTGGTCGAGCTGAACCTGGCCCTGGTCAAGTTCGCCGCCTCCCGCTTCCGCTCCCGCAGCGAGCCCATGGAGGACATCGTCCAGGTCGGCACCATCGGCCTCATCAAGGCCATCGACCGGTTCGAACCGGGCCGTGGCGTCGAGTTCCCCACCTTCGCGATGCCGACCATCGTCGGCGAGATCAAGCGCTTCTTCCGGGACACGAGTTGGTCCGTGCGCGTCCCCAGGCGGCTGCAGGAGCTGCGGCTGGACCTGGCCAAGGCCGGTGACGAGCTGGCCCAGCGACTCGACCGCGCACCCACCGTCGGCGAGCTGGCCGAGCGCCTGGACATCACGACCGCCGAGGTCGTCGAGGGCATGGCCGCGAGCAACGCGTACACCGCCAGCTCGCTGGACGCCCAGCCGGAGGAGGACGACTCCGAGGGCGCGCTGGCGGACCGCATAGGGTACGAGGACCACGGGCTCGAAGGCATCGAGTACGTCGAGTCCCTGAAGCCGCTGATCGCCGATCTGCCCGCCCGGGACAAGCAGATCCTCTCCCTGCGCTTCGTCGCCAACCTGACGCAGTCGGAGATCGGCGAGGAACTGGGCATCTCCCAGATGCACGTCTCCAGGCTGCTGTCGCGCACCCTCCGTCGGCTCCGCAAGGGCCTGATGGTCGAGGAGTAACGCTTCCGCAGACGGGTAAGGGCCCGCCCCCGCTTGCCGGGACGGGTCCTTATTCGTGCCCTCTTTTCCTGACGTGACGTGACGTCAGACGAGCGTGCCCGCCCGCCAGACCGCCGAGACCAGCGGCACGCCGGGGCGGTACGCGAGGTGGACGTGGGAGGGCGCGTCCAGCAGCGCGAGGTCGGCCCGTGCGCCGGGGGCGATCCGTCCCACGTCGTCGCGGCGCAGCGCCCGCGCCCCGCCCGCGGTGGCCGCCCAGACCGCCTCGTCGGGGGTCATCCCCATGTCCCGTACGGCCAGGGCGACGCAGAACGGCATCGAGCTGGTGAAGGACGAGCCGGGGTTGCAGTCCGGCGACAGCGCGACCGTGGCGCCCGCGTCCAGCAGCCGGCGCGCGTCCGGATATGTCGAGCGCGTCGAGAACTCCGCGCCGGGCAGCAGGGTCGCGACCGTGTCGCCCTGCGCCAGGGCGTCCACGTCGGCGTCGGTGAGATGCGTGCAGTGGTCCGCGGAGGCCGCGCCCAGCTCGACGGCGAGCTGCACGCCCGGGCCGTACGAGAGCTGGTTGGCGTGGACGCGCGGGATGAGCCCGCGCTCCTTCCCCGCGGTGAGGACGGCCCGGGCCTGGTCGCCGTCGAAGGCGCCCCGCTCGCAGAAGACGTCGACCCAGCGGGCGTGCGGGGCGCACATGTCGAGCATCGGGCCGGTGACGAGGTCGACGTACGCGGCGGGGTCGTCGGCGAACTCGGGGGCGACGATGTGCGCGCCGAGGAACGTCACCTCGTCGGTGTGGGCGGCGGCGATGGACAGGGCGCGGGCCTCGTCCTCCGAAGTGAGGCCGTAGCCGGACTTGATCTCCAGCGTGGTGGTGCCCTGGTGCAGGGCCTCCACCACATAGCGGGCGACATTGGCGTTGAGCACGTTGTTCGAGGCGGCGCGGGTGGCGGCCACGGTGGTGCGGATGCCGCCCGCGCTGTAGGCCAGGCCGGACATCCGGGCGTTGAACTCCTGGGTCCGGTCGCCCGCGAAGACCAGGTGGGAGTGGGAGTCGACGAAGCCCGGAATGGCGGCCCGGCCCGCCGCGTCGACCCGGTTGTCGGTGGCGGGTGCTTTGCTTGTTTCACCGACCCAGGCGATGCGGTCACCGTCGATGACGACCGTCGCGTCCTGGATCAGGCCGAGGGGGCCTTCGCCGAGGGAGGGGTCATTGGTGACGAGGCTGGAGATGTGGGTGAGGGCGGTCGTGGTGGGGGTCGCGACCGTGTCCGTGGCGGTGGTCATGGTGGGGGCGTTCTCCTTCATCAACCGGCTCGGGCTGGTCGGGGTGGTCAACCTGACCGGTGTGGTCGGTCTGGTCGGCCTGGTCGTCAGCCGTGTTATCAGCCGTGGAGGGCCGCGATGGCTTCGGCCAGTGCTTCGGGGACGCGCGGGACGAGCTGGTGGGCCCCGTCCCGTACGACATGGCGGCCGCCGACCACGGTGTGCCGGACGTCCGCGCTGGTCGCCGCGAATACCGCCGTCTCGGCGCCCAGCCGGGGCGGCGGCCCCGCCGTGCGGACCGAGTCCAGCGCGATCGTGGTGAGGTCGGCGAGCGCGCCCACCTCGATCCGGCCGGTGTCCTCGCCCCAGCCGAGCGCCGCGTGACCGTCGGCGGTGGCGGCGCGCAGCAGCTGGGCAGCGGTCCAGTGGCCGCGGGTGCGGGTGTGCAGCCGCTCGTCCAGCTCCATGGCGCGGGCCTCTTCGAGGATGTCGATCACGGCGTGGCTGTCGCTGCCCAGGGACAGCGGTGAGCCCGCGTGGTGCAGCTGGGCGGCCGGGCCGATGCCGTCGGCGAGGTCCCGTTCGGTGGTCGGGCACATGCACACACCGGTGGCCGACTGGCCCAGCAACCGGATGTCGCCGGGGGTGAGGTGGGTCGCGTGCACGGCGGTCGTGCGCGGGCCCAGCACCCCATGATCGGCGAGCAGCCGGGTGGGGGTGAAGCCGTGCGCCTCCACGCAGGCGTCGTTCTCGGCGGTCTGCTCGGAGAGGTGCACGTGCAGGGGCGCCGCCTGCCCCTCGGCCCAGCCGGAGACGGTCGCGAGCTGGTCGACGGGGACGGCCCGCACCGAGTGGATGGCGGCGCCGATACGGGTGTTGCCGTCGCCCTTGAGCGCGGAGACCCGCTCGGCCCAGGCGTCCGCGGTGCCGTCCGAGAAGCGGAGCTGGTGCTGATCGGGCTCCGCGCCGAAACCGGAGGAGAGATAGCAGGTGTCGAGGAGGGTGATGCGGATACCGGCCTCGGCCGCGGCCGCGATCAGGGCCTCCCCCATGGCGTTGGGGTTGGCGTAGCGGCCGCCGCCGCGTGCGTGGTGCAGATAGTGGAACTCACCGACGCAGGTGATGCCCGCCATGGCCATCTCGGCGTACACGGCACGGGCCAGATCGAAGTAGCTGTCCGGGGTGAGCCGGTCGGCCACCTCGTACATCACCTTGCGCCAGGTCCAGAAGGAGTCCGGTGCCGCGCCGTCCGCCGGGCTCGCCGAGGCGCCCGCCTGCACGATGCCGCGCAGGGCCCGGTGGAAGGCGTGACTGTGCGCGTTGGCCAGGCCGGGGACGGTCAGCCCGCGCAGGGTGACGGCACCGGCCGGATGCGCGGGCTGCCCCTCCCCGGGCCGCACGGCCTTGATCCGCCCGTTCGTGGCCACCACGATGACCACGTCCGGCACCACCTGGCCGTCCAGCCAGGCGTACTCCGCCCAGTAGGTCTGCGCCGTCAGTGACACGCCAACCCCTCCAGTACCTGCGCGAGCGCGGCCACACCGGCGAGGCAGTCATCCTCGCCCGCCGTCTCCGCGGGTGAGTGCGAGACGCCGGTGGGGTTCCTTACAAACAGCATGGCGGTCGGAACCGACGCGGACAAAATGCCCGCGTCGTGCCCGGCGCCGGTGGGGAGCACCGGCACGCCCCCGAGCAGGCCCGACAGCTGGTCACGCAGGTCGTGGGCGAATTCCACGATCGGGGTGAAGGACTCCCGGGTGACCCGGACGTCCACCCCGTCGCGCTGCCCGCGCTCGACCGCCGCGCGCTCGATCTCGCCGACGACGGCGGCCAGGGTCTCCTCGTCGGGGGCCCGGGAGTCCAGCCAGCCGCGCACCAGGCTGGCGATCGCGTTCACCCCGTTCGGCTCGACGCCGACCTTGCCGAAGGTCGCCAGCGCCCCGGCGACACGGGCCTTCTTACGGGCCGCGAGGACGGTGTTGGCGTACGTGAGCATGGGGTCGCGGCGGTCGTCCAGCCGGGTCGTCCCGGCGTGGTTGGCCTCACCGTGGAAGTCGAACCGCCAGCGGCCGTGCGGCCAGATCGCGGAGGCGACGCCCACGGGGTCCTTGGTGTCCGCGAGGGCCCGGCCCTGCTCGATGTGCAGCTCCACGAAGGCGCCGATGCGGGCCAGCCGCTCCGGGTCCGGCCCGATGGCCTCCGGGTCGTACCCGGCGCGCTCCATGGCCTGGGGCAGCGTGACGCCGTCCGCGTCCCGGAGCGCGTGCGCCCGGTCCTTGTCGAGCTGGCCCGCGGTGAGCCGGGAGCCCGCGCAGGCCAGGCCGAAGCGGGCGCCCTCCTCGTCGCCGAAGTTGACGATGGCGAGGGGTTTGGTGGGCTGTGCGCCGCGCGATCGGAGTTCGTCCAGGGCGGCGAAGGACGACACCACGCCGAGGGGGCCGTCGAAGGCGCCGCCGTCGGGGACGGAGTCCAGGTGGGAGCCGGTGACGACCGCGTCGCCCGCGGTGGGGTCGCCCAGCCAGGCCCACTGGTTGCCGTTGCGGTCCAGCTCGTAGGTGAGGCCGCGGGTCTCCGCCTGTGCCTGGAACCAGGCGCGGCAGTCGGTGTCCGCGCCGGTCCAGGCGTAGCGGCGGTAGCCGCCGGTTTCCGCGTGGCGGCCGATGGGGGCGAGGTCGCGCCACATCTCGTGGAACGACGGGGTTTCGTTGGCGGCTGACGGCCGGTGGGTGGGTTGTGCCCACCCGTCCCTCCCCCAGCTACCGCTGGGAGGTGCCCCCTCCGCGGAACGATTGCCCACAGCGGTCACTCTCCTGCCTCCCTCATGGGGATGCGGACGTCTCGCTCCTCCGCCACCTCGTCCGCGCGGTCGTAGCCCGCGTCCACGTGGCGGATCACGCCCATGCCCGGGTCGTTCGTCAGGACGCGGCGGATCTTCTCGCCCGCCAGCCGGGTACCGTCGGCGACCGTCACCTGGCCCGCGTGGATCGAGCGGCCCATGCCGACCCCGCCGCCGTGGTGGATCGAGACCCAGGAGGCGCCCGAGGCGACGTTGACCATGGCGTTGAGCAGCGGCCAGTCGGCGATGGCGTCCGAGCCGTCGAGCATGGCCTCGGTCTCGCGGTACGGGGAGGCCACCGAGCCGCAGTCCAGGTGGTCGCGGCCGATGGCCAGCGGCGCGGCGAGCGTCCCGTCGGCCACCATCTCGTTGAAGCGCTCGCCCGCCTTGTCGCGCTCGCCGTAGCCGAGCCAGCAGATGCGTGCGGGCAGCCCCTGGAAGTGGACCCGCTCCCCCGCCATCTTGATCCAGCGGGCCAGCGACTCGTTCTCCGGGAAGAGGTCGAGGAGCGCCTTGTCCGTGGCCGCGATGTCCTTCGGGTCGCCGGACAGCGCCGCCCAGCGGAAGGGGCCCTTGCCCTCGCAGAACAGCGGCCGGATGTAGGCGGGGACGAAGCCGGGGAAGTCGAAGGCGCGCCCGAAGCCCGCGAGCTTGGCCTCGCCGCGGATCGAGTTGCCGTAGTCGAAGACCTCGGCGCCCGCGTCCATGAAGCCGACCATGGCCTCCACGTGCCGGGCCATCGCCTCGCGCGCCCGCTGGGTGAAGTCGGCGGGCTTCTCGGCGGCGTACGACGCCATCTCGTCGAAGTCGACCCCGATCGGCAGGTACGCCAGCGGGTCGTGGGCGCTGGTCTGGTCGGTGACGATGTCGATCGGCGCGTTCATCGCGAGCAGCTGCGGGACCAGCTCGGCCGCGTTCCCCAGCACGCCGATGGACAGCGGGCGACGGGCGTCGCGCGCCTCGGTCGCGAGCTGGAGGGCGTGGTCGAGGCTGTCGGCGCGGACGTCCAGATAGCGGTGCTCGATACGGCGCTCGATGGCGCGCGGGTCGCAGTCGATGCAGATCGCGACGCCGTCGTTCATGGTCACCGCGAGCGGCTGGGCGCCGCCCATGCCGCCGAGACCGGCGGTGAGGGTGATCGTCCCGGCGAGGGTGCCGCTGAACTTCTTCTCCGCGACGGCCGCGAACGTCTCGTAGGTGCCCTGGAGGATGCCCTGCGTGCCGATGTAGATCCACGAGCCCGCGGTCATCTGGCCGTACATGGTCAGGCCCAGCGCCTCCAGGCGGCGGAACTCCTCCCAGTTGGCCCAGTCGCCGACCAGGTTGGAGTTGGCGATCAGGACGCGGGGCGCCCATTCGTGGGTCTGCATGACGCCGACCGGACGGCCCGACTGGACGAGCATCGTCTCGTCCTGCTTCAGCGTGCGCAGCGTACGGACCATGGCGTCGTACGAACGCCAGTCGCGGGCCGCCTTGCCGGTGCCGCCGTAGACGACGAGCTTGTCGGGATGCTCGGCGACCTCCGGGTCGAGGTTGTTCTGCAGCATCCGCAGGGCGGCTTCCTGCTGCCACCCCCGGGTGCTCAGCTCCGTACCACGCGGGGCCCGTACGGGTCGCGGTCCTGACATGGGCCATGCCTCCCTGCCATCGACTGGATCGAGTTATTCACATCTTGACTGTGATGAATATAGCTAGTCAATAGGGGTGGCGGTGGCATACACCCGGGTGGTTCCACGGAGAGGCGTCGCACGGTGCGCGGGTGCCAGGACTTAGCGTCCTGCCGTGCCCCTGCCCCGTACCCATCGCGAGGTGCGCCTCGTCGCCCGGCCCGACGGGCCGCTCACCACCGACCACTTCGAGGTCGTCCACGCCCCGCTACCCACGCCCGGCCGCGGCCAGGTGCTGGTGCGGAACCGGCTGATGAGCGTGGCCGCCGCCATACGGCCGCTCGCCTCGGCCGACCCCGGCGCCCTCGGGCTGCCGCAGCTGCGGAACCGGGTCGGCGAGGTCATGCGGGGCCCCGCCCTCGGCGAGGTGATCGGCGCCCCGCCGGACACCGGGCTGACCCCCGGCGCCCTCGTCCGCCACCACTCCGGCTGGCGCGAGTACGCCGTCCTCGACGCGGCCGAGGCGTCCCCGCTCGCCCCCGGCACGCTGCCCGACCCCGCCGCGTACCTCTCCCAGGGCTTCACCGCCTGGCTGGGCGTGGTGCGCGGCGCGGGGGTGCGGCGCGGCGACACGGTGTTCGTCACCGGCGCGGCGGGCGGGGTCGGCACGCTGGCCGGGCAGTTCGCGCGGCTGCACGGCGCCACGCGGGTCATCGGCTCCACCGGCTCCCGCGCGAAGGCCGACCGTATCGTCGGGGAGCTGGGCTACGACGCGGCCGTGATCCGCGGCGCGGGCTCCATCGAGGAGCAGCTGCGCGCGGCGGCCCCGGACGGCATCGACGTCCTGTTCGACACGGTCGGCGGCGAGCAGCTGCGCGCCGCGCTCGCCCTGGCCCGCCGCAAGGCCCGCTTCGCCATCGTCGGCGCGCTCGCCGCCCAGCTGTCCGACGACGCCCTCGCCACCACCCCGATCAGCACCCTCACCCTCATCGCGCGCGGCGTCACCCTCCGCGGCATCAGCGCCTACGACCACCGGGACGCGCTGCCGACGTACCTGCGCGAGTTCGGCCACTCGCTGCGCGAGGGCACCCTCACCTACCCGCACACCCGCCTGACCGGCATCGCCCAAGCCCCGCGCGCGTTGGTGGAGTTGCTGGAGGGACGCCACCTGGGCGCGGTGCTGGTGGAGCTGTGACCGGGGCCGGAGGGCCGCCCCGGCCCGCCCGGACCATTGCCGCCCGTCGTCCCGCCACCGCGCCAAGCCGGTCCGCGGCCGACACCGAGGGCGTACGGCGGCGCACACCGCGCGGACGGCGCTGCCCCTGCCGTCGCTACCGCCTCCCTGCCGGGGCGGCGGGAACGCTGCGACCGGGCCGGGCGGTCCGGCCCGCGCGGCCCACCCGCCCCGGTCCGACGCGGCGTCACGCCGACCCGCTCCCGCTCCCGCTCCCCGCCACGGCGCACCCGCGTCCTGGCCCCTGGCCCGGCTCGGGTGGTTGGCTGAGGGCATGACTGCGAACCCGGTTTCGGTCCCGGACAGTGCCGTCGCGCGGCGGGAGCGGGCCGTGCGGGCCGCCGTCGCGCGGGGGCTGCTCGGGCCCGGGCAGCCCGTCGTGGGGCTGCTCGACGTCAGCGGCATCCGCGCCGCCGCGGCCGAGCTGCGGGCGGCGTTCGACGAGGTCGTGGCGCCCGGTACGCCCGTGCTGCACGCCTTCGCCGTGAAGGCCGCCGCGCTCGTCCCCGTACTGCGGCTGCTGACCGACGAGGGGCTGGGCTGCGAGGTGGCCAGCCCCGGCGAGCTGGCCCTCGCCCGGGCCGCCGGGGCGGGCCCCGGCCGCATCGTCCTCGACTCGCCCGCCAAGACCCCCGCCGAACTGCGCGAGGCCCTCGGCCTGGGCATCGCCCTCAACGCCGACAACCCGCAGGAGCTGGCCCGGCTCGACGCGCTCGTGGCCGCGGGCCCCACCGGCTCCCCGCTGGGCCTGCGGGTCAACCCGCAGGTGGGCGGCGGCAGCATCGGGGCGCTCAGCACCGCCACGGCGACCTCCAAGTTCGGGGTCGCACTGCGTGACGCAGGGGCGCGCGAGTGGGTCGTACGCGCCTTCGCCGAGCGGCCCTGGCTGACCCGGCTGCACGCCCACGTCGGCTCGCAGGGATGCCCGCTGGACCTCATGGCAGCGGGCGTGCGGGCCGCGTACGAACTCGCCGAGGAGATCAACGAGACCATCGGCCGCCGCCAGATCGGCACCCTCGACATCGGCGGCGGCCTCCCGGTGAACTTCACATCCGACGAGGTCACGCCCAGCTACCGGGAGTACGCACGGCTCTTGCGGAGCACCGTGCCGGGGCTGCTCGACGGGCGGTACGGCCTGGTCACCGAGTTCGGGCGGTCGCTCCTCGCCAAGTCGGGGGTGGTGCTGGCGCGCGTGGAGTACGCGAAGTCGGCCGGGGGCCGCCCGATCGCCGTGACGCACGCGGGCGCGCAGCTGGCCACCCGTACCGTCTTCGCGCCCGACTCCTGGCCGCTGCGAGTCGCCGCGTACGACGCGGACGGCCGCCCCAAGCCGACGGGCCCCGGGGGCCCGGTCGCCCAGGACATCGCGGGCCCGTGCTGCTTCGCGGGCGACCTGGTGGCCGAGAACCGGGCGCTGCCGGAGCTGGCGGCGGGGGACCTGGTGGGCCTGCTGGACACGGGCGCGTACTACTTCTCGAACCACTTCGCCTACAACAGCCTGCCCCGGCCGGGCGTGTACGGATACGCGGACGACGGCGACAGCGGCGACGGGGTCCGCTTCGCGGAGGTACGGAAGCCGCAGACGGTCGCGGAGATCGTGGCCGAGAGCGGAGGCGCGCAGGCCGAGGGCCTGACGGGTCTGTAGGGCTGCGGGGGCTACTCCACGAACAGGCCGCGCGCCGACGCCCGCGCGTCGAACTCCTCCAGCCGCGCCTGCGCGTCCGGCAGCGCGTCGCACATGGCCTCCAGCAGCACCCGGCCCAGCAGCATCGGCGCGCAGGCGGTGTCGAAGGCCAGTCCGGTGCCGACGGCCGCGGGCAGCAGCAGATCGCTGTGGCGGGCGACCGGGGCGAACGCGCTGTCGGCGACGGTGACGACGGTCAGGCCGGTGTCGTGCGCGTACTCCAGACCCTCCACGACCTCCCGCGGATGGCGCGGCAGGGCGAAACAGAGCAGGGCGGTGGCGCCCGCGCGGTGGGCCGCGTCGACGCGGTCGGCGAGCATCGTGCCGCCCTCGTCCAGCAGCCGGACGTCGGGGTGGACCTTGCGCGCGAAGTAGGCGAAGCCCCTCGCCTGGGCGGAGGCGGCGCGCAGGCCGAGGACCGGCAGCGGGCGGGACGCGGCGAGCAGCCGCCCCGCGCGGAGGACGGGTTCGGGGTCGGCGAGCAGGGTGGCGAGGTGGCGCAGGTTGTCGATCTCGGACTGCACGGCCTGCTGGTACTCGTTGTACGCCCCGTCCCCCGCGGCCCGTTCGTCGGCGGCGGGGGCGACGTCGCGCAGGTGCTTGCGCAGCGCGGGGTAGCCGTCGAAGCCGAGCGCGACCGCGAAGCGGGTCACGGAGGGCTGGCTGACCCCGGCGAGTTCGGCGAGTTCGACGCTGGAGAGGAACGGGGCGTCGGCCGCCCGCCGCACCATGCAGTGGGCGATGCGGCGCTGGGTGGGGGTGAGGCGGTGGCCCTCGAACAGGGCCTGGAGGCGGGCCGCGCTCCCGGCACCCGCTGCGCTCCCGGCACCCGCCGCGCTTCCCCCGCCCGCCGCGCTCAACGTGTCCCCCGTATCCGCCATGTCCGCCACCCCGTTGTCCCTACCCATCAGTCCTCCTGGCCCTCGGCGAACTCAACGCCCTCGCACACGTCGGCCAGCGGGTCCAGCAGACCCACCGCATCGGCCACATCCTCCGTCAACGGCCGGTCCTCCATCCGCGGATCGAGAACTTCCGCCGCCAGCGCGTAGGCGGCGGCCGCCGGTACGTCGGGCTCCGGTTCCAGGCCGCGCTGCCGCAGCGCGCGTACCGCCGCGACCAGTTCGCAGGCCAGCACCTGCCGGTAGTGGTCGGCCACCCGCAGCGTCTGGCGGGCGCCGAGCGAAGCGAAGCTGGCCTGTTCCTCGACGCCGCGTGAGAGCACGGCGTGGCCGAGGGAGGCGGGGTGGGAGACGGCCCGCATCTCGCCGAGGGCCGCGCCCGCCGCGTACTCCAGGATCATCACGCCGGAGCTGGCGGGCGCCGGGTCGCCGAGGAAGGGGCGCAGCCGGGTGAAGTCGGGTTCGCTGAGCGCGGCGAGCCGGGCCGTGGACAGCCGCGCGGTCTGCAGGGCGGCGAGCCGGAAGTGGTCGAGGGCGAGGGCGGCGTGCGCGACGTAGAAGTTGCCGTTGTGGTACGCGGCCTCGTCCTCGGAGCTGATCAGCGGGTTCTCGGCGGCGGCGTTGACGTCGACGTTCAGCACCCGCTCCAGCATGTCGGCGGCGTCCAGCGCCGGGCCGTGGATCTGCGGCAGACAGCGGAAGCCGTACGGGTCCTGGATGCGGCCGAGCGGCGGGGTGGGCCGGGCCGGGGCGCCGAGGAGGGCCCGTATGTGGGCGGCGGCGCGGATGGAGCCGGGGTGCGGGCGGGCGAGCTGGACGGGTTCGGCGTACGCCTCGTACGAGCCGCCGACCGCGATCAGCGAGAGCGCGGCGACGGGGAGCGAGGCGGACAGCAGCCGCCGCAGATCGTCGAGGGCCAGCGCGGCCTGGCCGAGGGTGAGGGCGTTGCTGCTGATCAGCGCCAGGGCGTCGTTGCTGTCGAGGTCGATGGGGTCGGGGGCCCGGCCGCCGGAGGAGGCGTCGGTGAGGTCCCAGGGGTGTTCGCCGACGAGGGCGAGCCCGGCCTGGGCGAGCGCGGCGATGTCTCCGGTGCCGACCGCGCCGAACTCGTTGACCACGGGGTGGACACCGGCGTCCAGTGCCTGGACGAGGGAGGTGACGACGGAGGGGCGCAGTCCGGCGCCGCCCGCGAGCACCTGGTTGGCGCGGACGGCCATCATGGCGCGGACCTCGCGGCCGGGCAGCGGGGTGCCGATGGCGCCGGCGTGGCTGCGCAGCAGCCGCAGGCCGTGGTCGGCGCCGGGGCCGACGTCCTCGGTGCGGTTGGCGCCGACGCCGGTGGAGCGGCCGTAGACCCGTCCGGTGGCGGCGAGCCGCTCAGCGGTCTCCCAGGCCCGTTCGGTGAGGGCGAGGGCGGCGGGGTCGGGGGCAGCGGGTAGGTTTCTGCGGTCGGCCAGACGTACGACGTCAGCGACGCGCAGGCTGTGGCCGTCGAGCGTGATCCGCGGCGCGGCGGGGCCGGGGCCGCTCACGGCGACAGGCGCCGTCGAATCCAGCATGTGAGACACCATCCAGGGCAACCCCTCTCGATCCCACCCTTTTCGGGCTAGCCGCCAAGCACTTTCGTCCCATATTGCGAGCAGAAGTAACCGGCGATTAACGCACACCTATTGACTTCTATTCACTCGACTATGACTGTGCATGACTATATGCAGGCAGGGCAAGGGGAAGCGGATGATCAGCTTCAAGCACGTCAGTAAGCACTACCCGAACGGCACCACCGCCGTGGACGATCTCAGCCTCGAGCTACCCGAGGGAGACATCACCGTCCTGGTCGGCACCTCGGGCTGCGGCAAGACCACCACCCTTCGGATGGTCAACCGCATGGTCGAGCCGAGCAGCGGCACGGTGAGCGTCGGCGGGCGTGACATCCTCCAGGCCGACGCCGCGGAGCTGCGGCGCGGCATCGGCTATGTGATCCAGCAGGCGGGACTGTTCCCGCATCGCACGATCCTCGACAACATCGCGACCGTCCCGCTGCTGCTGGGCTGGGGCCGTCGCAAGGCGCGGGCGCGCGCCGCCGAGCTGCTGGAGCTGGTCGGGCTGCCCGCCGGTTCCGGGAAGCGCTATCCGCATCAGCTCTCCGGCGGTCAGCAGCAGCGCGTCGGAGTGGCCAGGGCGCTGGCCGCCGATCCGCCGGTGCTCCTGATGGACGAGCCGTTCGGCGCGGTCGACCCGGTCGTCCGCACCCAGCTCCAGAACGAGCTGCTGCGGCTCCAGAGCGAGCTGCGCAAGACCGTCGTCTTCGTCACCCACGACATCGACGAGGCGGTCCGGCTGGGCGACCGGATAGCGATCTTCCGTACCGGCGGCCACCTCGTCCAGTGCGCGCCCCCGGCCGAACTGCTGGCCGCCCCCGCCGACGACTTCGTGGCGGGCTTCCTCGGCGCGGAGCGCGGGCTGAAGCTGCTCTCGCTGTCCACCCTCGCCGACGTGCCGCAGAAGCCCGCCGACGACGCGGGCCGCTGGCGGCTGGTCACCTCCGGCGGCGGCGAGCCGCTGGGCTGGCGCGACACCGAGGGGCCGGAGGGCGACAACGCCCCGCTGGTGCCGGTGCGCCCGCTGCGCGACTCCGACTCGCTGCTGTCCGCCCTCGACGAGTCGCTGGCCTCCCCCGCCGGGCTGGTCGCCCGGGTGGACGCGGACGGCGTGCTGACCGGGGTCACCGGGCGCGACCGGATCCACGAGCACGCGGGCCGCCGCCACGCGGAGGCGGGCCGTACGTCGATCGCCAAGGCGCCCGAGGACACCAAGGCCCCTGAGGACACCAAGCCGTTCGAGGCCCCCGAGGACACCAAGGCATCCGAGGCTCCCGAGGACACCCCGGGCCCCGACGCGAGCGTGAGCGCATGACCGTCGACTGGGGCTGGTTCCCCGACCACGTGGACGACCTCACCACGCTCACCCTCGACCACCTCTCGACCGCCGTTCCGGCCGTCCTCTTCGGGCTGCTGATAGCGGTGCCGCTGGCGGTCGTCGCGCATCGCGTACGGCCGCTGCGCGGCGTCCTCCTCGGCCTGTCGAACGTCCTCTTCACCATCCCCTCCATCG
Organism: Streptomyces sp. NPDC040405; assembly: GCF_055595765.1. NCBI lineage: Bacteria > Bacillati > Actinomycetota > Actinomycetes > Kitasatosporales > Streptomycetaceae > Streptomyces > Streptomyces sp. NPDC040405. The sequence continues at coordinate 609,323 of NZ_JBVIVI010000005.1, read as the reverse complement.
CGATCTTCGTGCTGCTGCTGCCGATCACCGGCCTCACCCGCACCACCGCGATCACGGGCCTCACGATCTACACCCTGACCGTGCTGCTCCGGAACACCGTCGAGGGCCTGGACAGCGTCCCCGCCAAGGCGCGCGAGGCGTCCACGGCCATGGGCGCGCGCCCGCTGCGCACCCTGCTCACGGTCGAGCTGCCGCTCGCCTTCCCGGTGATCATGGCGGGCGTACGGGTCTCCACGGTGATGGCGATCTCCCTGGTCAGCGTGGCCAGCTACATCGGATACGGCGGCCTCGGCCAGCTGTTCACCGACGGCTTCCAGCGCAACTACCCCACCCCGGTCGTCGCCGGAGTCGTCCTGTCCCTGCTGCTCGCACTGGTCGCGGACGCCGTCCTGGTCGCCATCCAGTGGCTGTGCACCCCCTGGCTGAGGAGGCGTGCCTGACATGATCGAACTGCTGCAGAACCTCGGCCGCTGGCTGACCAGCGGCGCCCAGTGGTCCGGGCCCGACGGCATCGCGACCCGGCTGCTGGAACACCTCCAGTACTCGGCGCTGGCCACCCTCGTCGCGGCCCTGATCGCCCTTCCCGTCGGGATGCTCATCGGCCATACCGGGCGCGGCGCGTTCCTCGCGATCAACATCTCCGGCTTCGGCCGCGCGCTGCCCACCGTCGGCCTGGTCACCCTGGTCTTCCTGGCCAGCGGGCTGAGCATGTGGCCGGTCTACATCTCGCTGGTCGCCCTCGCGGTCCCGGTCATCGTCACCAACACCTACGCGGGCATGGCCGCCGTCGACCCCGAGGTCCGGGACGCGGCACGCGGCCAGGGCATGCGCTGGCACCAGGTCCTCTTCCAGGTCGAACTGCCCCTCGCCCTCCCGCTGATCATGACCGGGCTGCGGCTGGCCTGCACCCAGGTCGTGGCCACCGCCACCATCGCCGCGTACGTCAGCTTCGGCGGCCTCGGCCGCTACGTCTTCGACGGGCTCGCCCAGCGCGACCTGGTGCAGGTGCTGGGCGGGGCGGTGCTGGTCGCCATCCTGGCCATCCTGCTCGACCTGGCCCTGGCCTCCGTCCAACGCCTGCTCTTCCGCAACCGCCCCGCCCCCTCCCAAGCGCACTGACGCCCGCCCGCACCGACGACTTGCCCCAAGGAGACCCATGAACCGCAGGAAACTGCTCGGCGGCCTGCTCGCCGGCGCCTCCGTGCCCGCCCTCGCCGCCTGCAGCGGCGGCGTCACCTCGCTGAAGGGCGACGGCGGGGGCGGCGGGGGCGGCGGCAGCAGCGCGGGCGGCCTCGTCATCGGCACCGCCAACTTCACCGAGAACCAGCTCCTCGGCTACCTCTACGCCGAGGCCCTGAAGGGCCAGGGCGTCAAGGCGAGCGTCCGCCCCAACCTCGGCTCCCGCGAGATCGTCATCCCCGCCCTCCGGCAGGGCGACATCGATCTGCTCCCCGAGTACCAGGGCAACCTGCTCCTCCACTTCGACGACAAGGCCACCCAGACCCAGGCGGGCGACCTCCAGAACGCCCTCACCGTCGCCCTCCCCTCCGGCCTCGAAGCCCTCTCATACGCGGCGGCCGAGGACAAGGACGTCTTCTGCGTCACCCGCGAAACCGCCGACAAGCACGGTCTGCGCAGCTTCACCGACCTGAAGAAGCAGAACGGCAAGCTCGTCTTCGGCGGCCCCGCGGAGGACAAGAACCGGGTCGTCGGTCTGGTCGGCCTCAAGAGCCGCTACGGCGTCACCTTCAAGGAGTTCAAGGCCCTCGACGCCTCCGGCCCCCTGGTCAAGGGCGCCCTGAAGAAGGGCGACGTCGACGTCGCCAACCTCTTCTCCACCGACCCCGACATCGAGGAAAACGGCTGGGTCATCCTCGCCGACCCCAAGGCCCTCATCCCCGCCCAGCACATCGTCCCCGTCATCCGCAGCGCCAAGGCCGACACCAAGGTCCGCAAGGCCCTGGCCAAGCTCGGCGTCGCCCTGACCACCCATGAGCTGGCCAAGCTGAACAAGCTGGTCGACAAGGAGAAGAAGGACCCCGACGAGGTGGCCGCCCAGTGGTCCGCCGACCACGGCCTCACAAAGAAGTAGGGGCGCATGCCCACACCCCTGGTCGAGAAGCGCTCGATCGACGTCGTCCCCGACGCGGAGCGCCATGGCACCGCCTTCAGCCAGTTCACGCTGTGGCTCGGTGCGAACCTCCAGATCACCGCCGTCGTGACCGGCGCCCTGGCCGTCGTCTTCGGCGTGGGCGCCTTCTGGGCGGTCATCGCCCTGCTGGTCGGCAACGTCCTCGGCGGAGCCGTCATGGCGCTCCACTCCGCCCAGGGCCCACGGCTCGGCCTCCCCCAGATGATCTCCTCGCGGGCCCAGTTCGGGGTCCGCGGCGCGATCGTCCCGCTGCTGCTGGTCATCGTCATGTACGTGGGCTTCTTCGCCAGCGGCAGCGTGCTGGCGGGCCAGGCCGTCGGCGAACTCACCCACCTCGGCGACACCACCGGCATCGTCCTCTTCGCCCTGCTCACCGCCGTGACCGCCGCCGTCGGCTACCGCCTGATCCACACCCTGGGCCGGATCGCGGGCGTCATCTGCGCCCTGGCCTTCGTCTACCTGGGCATCAGACTGCTCGACCGCGCCGACCTGGCCGCCCTCCTCCACGACCGGAGCTTCGACTTCCCGCTCTTCCTCCTCGCGGTGTCGCTCTCCGCCTCCTGGCAGCTCGCCTTCGGCCCGTACGTCGCCGACTACTCCCGCTACCTGCCGCGCTCCACCTCCGCCCGGGCCACGTTCTCCTGGACCCTCGCGGGCACGGTCCTCGGCTCCCAGTGGTCCATGACCTTCGGCGCCCTCGCGGCCGCCGCGGCGGGCGACGCCTTCGTCGGCCGCGAGGTGTCGTACGTCGTCGGCCTCGGCGGCGGCGCGGCCGTGATCACCTCGCTGCTCTACTTCGTCATCGCGCTGGGCAAGCTGACGATCAACGTCCTGAACACCTACGGCGGCTTCATGTCGATGGTGACCAGCGTCAGCGGCTTCCGCGGCACCGCCACCCTCTCGCCGCGCGGCCGGACCGCGTACATCGCCGCGATCATGGTCGCGGGCACGGCGGTCGCCCTCCTCGGCAAGGACAGCTTCCTGTCCTCCTTCAAGGACTTCCTGCTGTTCCTGCTGACCTTCTTCACCCCGTGGAGCGCGATCAACCTCGTCGACTACTACGCCATCGCGCGCGAGCGCTACGACATCCCGGCACTCAGCGACCCCCACGGCCGCTACGGCGCCTGGCGCTGGAAGGCCCTGACCGCCTACGCCCTGGGCGTCCTCGCCCAACTCCCCTTCCTCTCCACCACCTTCTACACCGGCCCCTTCGTCACCCCCCTGGGCGGCGCCGACATCTCCTGGCTCATCGGCCTCACCATCCCCGCCGCCCTCTACTGGGCCCTGGCCCGCCACGACACGGCCCACGTCCCGGACCACATGATCCTCACCCCGGCGGAAGCGGCCGCCGGTCGTCCGTATGCCGCCGAGCCCGAGTGAGCCGGACGCACCATTCCAGCGGGCTGGCATCTCGCGTCACCTGCGCTCCGGAGACGGCTTCCCCGAGAAGAGCAGGAGACCTCCCAGAACATGGCATACTCAAAGTATGGCAACCCGGAAGATCACCATCACCGTGCCGGAAGAGCTGGTGGAATCGATCAAGGAGCGCGTCGACGCGCGTGGCGTGTCCAGCTACATCGCCGCTGCCGCCGCCCATCAAGACGCCATGGACCGACTGCACGAGTTGGCCGAGCGCCTCGAAGAAGAGCACGGTGCCGTAACGGACGACGAACAGCAGGCAGCGCTGGACCGCATCGCCGCCATCGACGGCTGGCATGAGGACCAGCGATCCCATTCGGGCGAGGCTGCGTGAGCCGCACCACCCGAGCGAAGCCGGCTCGGCCGCGACAGCGCGTCTTCGTGTTTGATTCCGAAGCCCTCTCCAAGGCGGTGCAGGGCGACCGGGAGATGGCTGCGCTGATCAAGACGGCTCCGCGGCTCGACATCCCGATCGTCACCTCGGCGCTCACGATCTTGGAGGCATGGGACCCGCGCGAGACGTCGCGGCAGGCACTGTGGGACTGGACGCTGTCCCGGATCCGCGTCGTGCACACGGACGACCGGCTGATCGCCATGGCGCGCGACATGCTGAAGGCAGCCGGGCTGCATGGGCACAAGTACGCCATCGACGCCATTCTGGCGGCTGTGGCCGGGCGGGAAGCCGCGCAGGGAGCTCAGGCAACCATCTTCACCTCCGACACCGACGACATGAATCAACTCGTCGCGGGACACTCCGTGCGAGTCGAGAAGGTCTGACGAGGCGCCGTCCGCACCCGAGCCCGGACGACACCGCTCCAACGCCGTCTACCGGATGCTGTGCTTCCTATTGCATGCGTTGCTTTCGGATTACACACTGCTCACCGAACGTAACTCCTGGGACTCGTATGACATCACACAGGAAACGGGGAGTATCAGAGTGCGCAAGAGCATTTTAGGTGTGGCGGCATCTGCGGCGGCGCTCGGCGGAGTGGTGGGATTCGCGCCCACGGCAGCCGCAGAACCCAACCCGCCCGGCTGCGAGAAAGGGTACTTCTGCGCCTGGGACGCGAGCGGCAACAGGACGCTGCACACGGCGGGAAACTGGAGCGGACAAGCGGCTTTCGTCAGGGTGTTCAACAACGGATACAGCTTCCCTGGCGCGGATCACGTCGACCTGACCTACTGGTACGAAGGCGACGCCACCGCCACCACGTGCTTCCACTACAACCCAGGGCCCGGGCAATACCAATGGACGGCCCCTCGCCAGCTCGTCGCGTACAGCGTCAGGTGGCGCGGAGAATGCTGAAGTTGACGTAGATCGAGGTGGGGCAGCAGAACAACCAAGCTGCCCCACCTCTTTGGCGGGTGCGTATGAATATGCCGAGCAAGGCAGGGGTTCGTGGGCACGGCGACGCCCGCTCCGTCGCGCGCGTGCTGTCTGTGATCGCCCGCGGTGGCGAGGTCGACGGCATCCGCCTCACGGCCATCTACGATGCACTCCGGCACAACGCTTAGCGCTGGCGTCCGGCGCCGAGGGGATGCCGGGCGTCAGGCGCCGCCACTGCCGAGGTGCCGGGCCGCGAGCGCGGTGACCTGGGCGGCCAGGTCCATCAGGGAGGAATCACGCAATGCGGCGGCATGCGCGAGGCGGGCCACATCGTGCGCCCAGGTGCCGGTGGCCCGGTCATCCTCGCTGATCCGGGCGAACCCCCGGTCCAGCAGACCGCGAGCCTCGTCGTCCCTCTTCCGGGCCACCGCTTTGACCGCGCCGACAGCATTCGCCAGGGCACTGGCCGGCCGTGACCACTCGCCCTCACGGGCACGCGCTGCCGGATTCCCCGCGTCGTAGTGCGGGTCATCCGCGACCGATGCGGCGCGGACATCCAGATCAAGCCGCCAGAACAGCGGCACCCCCGCGAAGCGGACGAACAACAGGCGGCGGCGGTCGGATCGGTGAAAGTCCGGGTCACGGCGGACGCTGTCGACCCGCTGGACCTCTCCCAGCACCTCCACCACGCGCCCCAGGCAGTCCGGGAACCGCGCGTCCGGTACCACCCACGCGATATCGATGTCACTGAAGGCGTCCGCAGTGCCTGACCCCAGCGAACCGGTCAGCTCCGCGCCCGAGCCCGGACAACACCGCTCCAACGTGGTGCACACTTCGGCGGCCAAGGCGGCACGATCGGTCACCCGGACCAGCCCTCTCCCCGTGGCACGGCTACTCGTTCCCGAGTCCCACATCACCTGACAGCAACCGGCTGAGACCGGGTGAGGTGGTCGAGGCCACCGCGCTTGGCGGTGCGTATGAAGGTACCGAGCGAGGCGGGGGTGGTGGTGACGACGGCTGCCGGGTCGTCACTCTCGCGCAGTGAGATCTTGCCGTCCTGGGCGGCGAGTTCCACGCAGTGATTTTCCGCGTTGGTGCCGGAGAACGAAGACTTGCGCCAGACTCCAGAGCTGACCATTGCCGACCTTTCACAGTTCCTGTGCGATGCGATGGATAAAGTCTCGCGATTCCGCTACCGCCAAAGAGGAGCGCGCCGCCCTGTCGAGCAGCAAGCGGTACCTGGCGAGTTGCGACTCCGCGTCCATCCATAGCGAACCGTGCCAGGCATCGAGCTGCACGGTGTCGAGCTTGGGCATGGGGCCGCCCACGTAGAGCATGGACGCCCCGGCTCCGCCGAAACCGTCCACATCGAAGGGGATCACCCGGACCGTCACGTTCGGCCGCTCGGACTGCGCCAGGATGAAGGAAAGCTGCTCGCGGGCGACCGTGCGGTCGGCAACCCGTGTGCGCAGCACGGCCTCGTGAATGACCGCCTCGTAGCGGGGTGCCGGATCTCGTTGCAAGACCTCTCGACGCCGCACGCGGAAGGAAACCAGCGCTTCAAGCTGCTCCAGCGGCGGTTCGGGAAGGCCATAGGCCATGAGAGCCCGCACATAGTCCTCCGTCTGCAGCAGACCCGGCACATAGGCGGCTTGGAGCGTACGCATATACGTGGCGTGATGCTCCAGTTCGGCCAGGTCCAGTGCCCCGTGCGCGAGCGTGCCTCGATACTCTTCCCACCACCCCTTGGCGCGCTCCGTCGCCATGGCGGTCAGTGCGTCCACCAACGCGGGTTCGAGACAGGCGTATTGGGACGCCATCCGCCTCAGACGTTCCTCGCTGACACCGGCCTTCCCCGCTTCGATCTGGCTCATCTGGATCGCGTTGGCCCCGAGCCGTTCAGCGGCTTGACGTGCGGTCATGCCCGCCGCTTCGCGCATCCTTCGCAGCTCGGCACCCAGACGCTGCTGACGCGCCGTGGGGCTGTTCCTGGGTGGCATGCGTCTCCCCCTCCTGGCCCGTCGAACAGTTTCTCGCGCATCCCATGCGGCGGTCCAACGAGTTCCAACCGTCACCGTCATAAGGTTGTTACGGACTAACCTTATGACCTACCCTGAGTGACACGTTCATCACCTACGGATGACCGTACCGCTCCCTCCATGCCCCCATGCCCTGGCACCGGCATGCCGGAAGGGGCGGCAACTACCTCTCGGAGGCTCACATGGAGACGCCCGACACCCCCGATACCTTCGACAAGGAACTGTGCGACCTCGTCATCGACTTCGCACCGAGACTCTTCGCCGTGGTCCAGGAGTACGACGTGGAACCAGGCAGCGGGACGGCGTCATCGCCGCCTGGGGCTTAGCCTTCGACGACGGCGCAGTGCGCGTGGCCAGCGTGGACGGCACCCGGCAGCTCGCCCTCAAATCGCCCGAGCGGGCAACCCGGTATTTCGGCCCACGGAGCGATGGCTCCATCCAGGCCGCGCGACTCGTCTGGCTGGCTCCCTCCCGAGCCGCCGCGTTCGACCGCGCCGAGCGCTCCTGACAGGCCGCTTTGCGCGAGGCGGCTGTCATGCGTTCGCGCGGAGCGGCCGCCCGCAGATCGCCGCAGAAGGCCACGCCGCGTCGGCCGCCTACGGCACGGACACACCGGCATGGGTTCGATACGCTTCGTCGCCTGAAGAGTGCTTCTTCCGTGCGTCGAGCCGGAGTTGGGCAGAAACAATCTTCGGGTTCCTGCTCACCCACCAGACGCCCCACTGCGTGGAAGCGTGAAGTCGAGGAGTGTGGTTCGTGGCCACGGTCGAGGCGCGGCGCACGATGGCCGCCGATCCCCAGGACGTGTACGAGCTGATCGCCGACGTGACCCGGATAGGGGAGTGGAGCCCTGAGGCGACGGGAGCCGAGTGGCTGAAGGGCGAGCCGGGGGCGGTCGGATCGACGTTTCGCGGACACAACCGGCGTCCCTGGGTGAAGTGGAGCACGATCTGCACCGTCACCGCGGCCGACCCCGGGAAGCGTTTCGCGTTCGACGTCAGGGCGGCTGGCCGACCGGTCGCGGCTTGGGAGTTCGAGATCGTCCCGCGTGACGGTGGGTGCGAGGTCACGCAGCGGACTATCGATCAGCGCAGCTTGTTCTTCAAGGTGACCTCGGTGGTCACCACCGGGCTGGGCCGGCGCTCGGCTCGCAATCGATGGACGATGAAACGGACGCTGGAGGCGCTGGCGTCCACCGTGGAGCACGAGCATTCCTGACGGCCTCGTTACGCGAGGGCGGCCGTGATGCGTTCGCGCAGGGCGGCCGCCCGAGGGTCGTCGAAGGGGGTCAGCGCGCGCAGGGCTTCGGCCCAGTGCGGCCGCGCATCCTCCGTTTCGTCCGCCTCGCGCAGCGCACCGGCGAGGCCGTCGAGGGCGAGCGCCATGTGCCACAGGTCGTCCAGCTCCCGGTGGACCGCCGCCGCGCGGCGGTGGAGGTCGGCCGCCTCCGCCGGGCGTCCGAGCAGGCGGTACGTCTCCCCCGCGCCGTCCCACGCCAGCGCCTCCCGCGACCGGTCGCCGAGACGGCGCTGGAGCGAGGCGGCCCGCTGGAACGAGACCAAGGCGTCGCCGAACGCGCCATTCGCCTGCTGCGCCCGGCCCAGTTCCAGCAGCCAGTACCCCTCCCACATGTGGTTGCGGTGGCTGAGGGCGATGTCCAGCGCGTCGTGAGCGGACCGCAGCGCTTCCTCCGCCCGCCCGCGATCCCGCTGCACGGCGCTCAGGATGCGCAGCGCGTTGCCCTCGCCGCCCTGGTTGCCCAGTTCGCGGTGCGCCTCCAGTGCGCGGTGGACGAAGGCCGACGCCTCCTCCAGTTGGGCGAGTTCGTACGTCACCTCGGCGAGGTTCGCCAGTACGACGGCCTCCCAGTGGGCAGCCTCCAGCTCCTGGAACAGGGGCGCGGCCTGCTCGAAGTGCCCCTTCGCCACCTCCAGCTGACGCCCCCGCAGATGGATCAGCCCGATGTCGTTGAGCGACAGCGCCTCCCCGAGCCGGTCCCCCGTCTCCCGGCGGGCGGCCAGGGCACCCTGGTGATACTCGGCGGCCTCCTCAAGGCGATGGGACTGCGTGCAGGCCATCCCCAGGCTTTCCAACAGCTCGGCCTCCGCCGTGCGGTCGCCCACCCGGCGCGCCGCACTGAGCCCGATCCGGCTCATGTGGAGCCATTCCTCGAACGGGTTCAGGATCATGTGCACGCTCCGCAGCACCGCGGGAAGCTGCCAGGCGATCACATCGAGACCGGCCTCCTCGGCGGCCCGCGTCGCGACCAGCAGATTGCCGCGCTCCGCCTCGTACCACCGCATGGCCGCCTCGTAGTCCGCGAAGGACGCGGGGGTGACGCCCTCACTCAGGGGTTCGAGCGGGATATGGGCCTCGTGCGGGTTGATCCAGGTCTGGGCCGCGTCCGCCGAGTGCAGGTACCAGAGCAGCACCCGGCGCAACGCCGCCTCGCGACCCTCCGCAGACTCCTCGTGCCGCGCCTGGTCGGCCGCGTAGGCGCGCAGCAGGTCGTGGAACTCATAGCGATCGGGGTCGGCCATAACCCGATCACCGTGTTGTTCCGCCAGTGATCCGGCCGAAGGCCGGACCTGATCCGGTCACACACCGTAAGCATTGGCATGGTGGCCACGCCGAGGTGGCCAGGGGAGCCAGCGGGTCACTGCTGATGACCACCACTTCGGCGCCCCACGTCCGGCCGCTGTCACGGGACACGCGAATACTCATGAGCCGTTGTCGCTTTGCTGCCCTGTCCATCACGATCCGCCTCCTCTGTCGCATTCGGTCGCGATGGTGCCGTTGGCGCCCAGGCCATCGCGACGGCAGAAAAGGTGTTGTTCGGGCGTCCCTCAAAAGGCGTCATTTAGGTGTCATGGATGGGTATCTGGGGCTAGCGTGGACGTCATGACGACCGAGGTGCACGCACCGAACGACGCACTGCGGGCCGTGCGGATCGGCCTGCGGATGAGCCAGGACGACCTGGCGAAGGCGCTCCGCCGAGCAGGTGTGGAGATGGGCGAGCCGAACGAGGCCAGCAAGCGGCTGGTCCAACGCTGGGAATCCGGCATCAGCAGGTCGCCGAGGCCCGTTTACATCCGCGCACTGGAGAGGGTCACAGGGGTGCCGGTCGAGTCGTTGGGATTCGCCCCGCAGGTGCCCATGGCGAGGGTCCAGGGCGATGAGACAGGAGGCCATGACATGGCACCGAGCACGGAGGGCATCGTCGGCATCGCCCCTGCTTCCGCCGACACCCGGGCGGCTCAGCAGACGGCAGGAGACAACTTCAGCGGCGTCTGGCTTTCCCGGTACGAGTACTACTCGTCGGGCCGTGACGACGCCTATGAAGGCAGGCATTACGTGGTGCTCGTCCAGCACGGCAACCGTCTGACGGGACGATCACTGAACGGGGCGTCCCTGAACCCTGATTCCCCGCTCTCCCTGGACCTCACCGTCGACCGCAGCGTGGTCACGGGGGCCTGGACCGAGCAGACGGCCACGGACGGCTACTACCAGGGAGCGTGTTACCACGGCGCGATCCAGATGCTCGTGGAGCCAACCAGTCGCCGTATGGCCGGCAAGTGGGTCGGGTTCGGCAAGGACTTCGACGTCAACACCGGACCGTGGGAACTGCGCCTGATGGACACCTCGACCTCGAAGGCGACCCTGGAGCGGTACAGCGTGCCACCGGAGTGACCGGCTCGCAGCCGGAGGTCGTCAAGCCTGGGCGTCGGGTATATCCGGCTTGGCCGCGCTCAGAGTGGCGCCCGGAATGACGACCAGCCGCTCGTCCGGGGCGATGCTGGCGTCCCCGGGGAGCTTCGCACGGTAGGCGTCGGTCAGGTCGCGGCCGATGACCGCGATGTCACCGTTGTCGAGCTGCCAGATGTCGGGGCATCCATCGCGCCCTCCGGTCTTGCCGAGTTCGCGCGCCGACTTGCCCAATCGGCGCGCGAACGAGGCGGACGGGTCGGCTTCCCAGGCGCGGGCCATCGGTTCCTCCACTCATCCGTCTGTCCTGAATGGCCAACGGTAGACAGGGAGTTCACGGGTGGCAATGGCGCTCCGGGGCCGAAGATCGGGATCAGGCCGGGGGGAGGAGCTTCTTCTGGGGCTTGCCCATGGCGTTTCGGGGGAGGGCGTCCAGGAAGCGGACCTTGCGGGGGCGCTTGTGGACGGAGAGCTGGGTGGCGACGAAGTCGATCAGGTCCTGTTCGGTCACGCCGTCGGCGACGACGTACGCGACGATCTGCTGGCCGAGGTCGTCGTGGGGGGCGCCGACGACCGCGGCCTCGCGGACGGCGGGGTGGTCGAGGAGGGCGTTCTCGACCTCGCCCGCGCCGATGCGGTAGCCACCGGACTTGATCATGTCGGTGGAGGCGCGGCCGACGATGCGGTGGAAGCCGTCGGGGTCGACGGCGGCGATGTCGCCGGTGCGGAACCAGCCGTCGTCGGTGTAGGAACCGGCGGTGGCCTCGGGGCGGCCCAGGTAGCCGTCGAAGAGGGTGGGGCCGGTGAGCTGGAGTTCGCCGATCTCGGCGCCCTCCTCGGCGACGATCCGGGTGCGGACGCCGTTGATCGGGGTGCCGACGGAGCCGGGGCGGCGTTCGCCGTTCGCGCGGGTGGAGACGGTGATGAGGCTTTCGGTCATGCCGTAGCGCTCGACCGGGCGCTGGCCGGTGAGCTGCTCCAGGTCGCGGAAGACCGGGGCGGGCAGCGGGGCCGAGCCGGAGACCAGGAGGCGGGCGGCGGAGAGGGCGCGGGCGGCCTCGGGGTCCTGGACGACGCGGTTCCAGACCGTCGGCACGCCGAAGTAGAGGCTGCCGCCCGCCGCCGCGTACGCCGCCGGGGTCGGCTTGCCGGTGTGGACGAGGCGGCTGCCCGTCCGCAGCGCGCCGAGGACGCCGAGCACCAGGCCGTGGACGTGGAACAGCGGCAGCCCGTGGACCAGGGTGTCGTCCGCCGTCCAGTCCCATGCCTCGGCCAGCCCGTCCAGGTCGGCGGCGACCGCGCGGCGCGAGATCAGGGCGCCCTTGGGCGCGCCCGTGGTGCCCGAGGTGTAGAGGAGGAGGGCGGTGGACTCCGGGTCGGGTTCGGGCTTGGTCCAGGCCGCCCGCTCGGTCAGGTCCACCGGGACCGTCTCGATCGGCGCATCGGCCGCGGCCGTCGGGTCGCCGGTCAGCAGCATGGTGGCACCCGAGTCGCGCAGGATGTGGTCGCGTTCGGCGGGCCCGGAGTCCGGCGGTACGGGGACCACGGGCACCCCGGCGAGCAGCGCGCCGACCACCGCCGTCACCGTCTCCGCGGTCGCGGTCGCGCGGACCGCGACGACCGGCGCCCCGGCCACCCGGGCGGCCACCGCGCCCGCGGCGCCCAGCAGTTCCTCGCGCGAGAGGGCGCGGCCGCCGACGGTGAGCGCGTCGGGGCGGTCTCCGCCCGGCGCGGCGAGGGAGGTGAGGAGAGGTGCGGTCACGGAACTGACTCCTTTCGGCCCCCTATGCCTTTCGGGGGCTGGCCCTACCGACACAGCGTCCCCGTGACCGTACCTTCGGAAGCATCGATGCCCATGAGCGGGAGTCGGGCGAACGCCCGATGGCGCCGGGCGACAAGCGCCGGGCGCCGGAAAGGGAGAGGTGTCGCGGGAACCGCCGCACCCCGGCCGGTTGGCCGAGGGCGGGACGACGGCGGTTCCCGCGAGGGACGCGGCAAGCCGCGTCCCGGGCGACCATGGAGGTCCGGGAGCCGCTCCGGAGGTCCTGTCGCCGCATTCAGGGTGTCGGTGTCGTCCTTTCCGACATCCCCTAATCTGCCGTATCCGTGTTAACCCTGTGCTGCGGGAGCGTGACGCTCACGTACCACTTGGTCAAAACCCGAACCGGGGCGTCACTTCGCGCCGTTGGCCAGGTACGCGAGCAGGTCCTGTCGGCTCACCACGCCCCTGGGCTTGCCCTCCACCAGCACGACCGCCGCGTCCGCCCGGCCCAGGACGGCCATCAGGTCCTCGACCGCCTCGCCGGAGCCGACGTGCGGCAGGGGCGGGCTCATGTGCTTTTCGAGGGGGTCGCCGAGGGAGGCGCGCTGGGCGAACAGCGCGTCCAGCAGCTCGCGTTCCACGACGGAGCCGATGACCTCGGCGGCCATCACGTCCGGGTGTCCGGCGCCGGGCTTCACGATGGGCATCTGCGAGACGCCGTACTCCCGCAGGACCTCGATGGCCTCGCCGACGGTCTCGTCGGGGTGCATGTGGACGAGCGACGGCAGCCCCCCGGCCTTGCCCTGGAGGACGTCGCCGACGCGCACGGACGGGCCCTCCTCCTCCAGGAAGCCGTAGTCGGCCATCCACTCGTCGTTGAAGATCTTGGAGAGGTAGCCGCGGCCGCTGTCCGGCAGCAGCACGACGACCACGTCGTCCGGGCCGAGCTTCTCGGCGACCTTGAGCGCGCCGACGACGGCCATGCCGCAGGAGCCGCCGACCAGCAGCCCTTCCTCCTTGGCCAGCCGCCGGGTCATCTGGAAGGCGTCCTTGTCGGAGACGGCGACGATCTCGTCGGCGACGGTCCGGTCGTACGCGGTGGGCCAGAAGTCCTCGCCGACGCCCTCGATGAGGTACGGGCGCCCGCTGCCGCCGGAGTAGACGGAGCCCTCGGGGTCGGCGCCGATGACCTTGACCCGGCCCTCGCTGACGTCCTTCAGATAGCGGCCGGTGCCGCTGATCGTGCCGCCGGTGCCGACACCCGCCACGAAGTGGGTGATCCGGCCGTCGGTCTGCTCCCACAGCTCGGGGCCGGTGCTCTCGTAGTGGGAGCGCGGGTTGTCAGGGTTGCTGTACTGGTCGGGCTTCCAGGCGCCGGGGGTCTCGCGCACCAGGCGGTCGGAGACGTTGTAGTACGAGTCGGGGTGCTCGGGGTCGACGGCGGTCGGGCAGACGACGACCTCGGCGCCGTACGCCCGCAGCACGTTGATCTTGTCCGTGGAGACCTTGTCCGGGCACACGAAGACGCACTTGTAGCCCTTGCGCTGGGCGACCATCGCGAGGCCCACTCCGGTGTTGCCGGAGGTCGGTTCGACGATCGTGCCGCCGGGCCGCAGCGCGCCGGATGCCTCCGCCGCCTCGATCATCCGCACCGCGATGCGGTCCTTCACCGAGCCGCCGGGGTTGAAGTATTCGACCTTGGCCAGAACCGTCGCCCGGATGCCCTCGGTCACGGTGTTGAGCTTTACCAGCGGGGTGTTGCCGACCAGCTCAATCATCGATTCGTAGTACTGCACGCCTGCTCCTGGTCCGGAATCCGCGGGATCTCCGCGTCGGGACGGCCGCGTCGCGGGCCCGTACAGCCAGCTTATTGCGCGGAACCGCCCGCCGACCCGTGCGGTTGTGGCCGAGCACGCAGGGGGCACCAAGTGGTTAGCAGGGCGTACAAAGGTACAGAAGGCGTTCGGACGGAGGTGGGCTGGACCCATGTCGATGTCGAGGGCGAGGGTTGCGCGGCGAATCGCGGCCGCGGCGGCGTACGGGGGCGGCGGGATCGGGCTGCTGGGCGGGGTGACCGCCGTGCTGTTGCTCACCGAGCTGTCACTGGCGAGGCGGATCGTGGGCGGGTCGGAGGAGGCTCCGCCGCGCGCGGACGGCCGCTACGGCTTCGCCTTCGCGCGAAGGACCGGCCAGCCACCTCTGCGGCTGGCCTTTCTCGGCGACTCCACGGCCGCCGGGCAGGGCGTCCACCGCCCTAGTCAGACGCCGGGCGCGCTGCTGGCCTCGGGGCTCGCGGCGGTGGCGGAGCGCCCGGTGGACCTGCGGAACGTGGCGCTCCCGGGAGCGCAGTCCAGCGATCTGGAGCGGCAGGTCACGCTGGTGCTGGCGGACCCGGAGCAGCTGCCGGACGTCTGCGTCATCATGATCGGCGCGAACGACGTCACCGGGCGGATGCCGCCCGCCCAGTCGGTGCGGCTGCTGGCGGAGGCGGTGCGGGGGCTGCGCGAGGCGGGGTGCGAGGTCGTGGTGGGCACCTGCCCCGACCTGGGCACCATCGAGCCCGTCTACCAGCCCCTGCGCTTCGTCGCCCGCCGCCTCAGCCGCCAGCTGGCGGCGGCGCAGACGATCGGGGTGGTGGAGCAGGGCGGCCGTACGGTGTCGCTGGGCGATCTGCTGGGGCCGGAGTTCGCGGCCAATCCGCGGGAGCTGTTCGGCCCGGACAACTTCCACCCCTCGGCGGAGGGGTACGCCACGGCCGCGATGGCCGTGCTGCCCACGCTGTGCGACGCGCTCGGGCTGTGGCCGCAGGAGGCGCCGGAGACCCGCGACGAGGGCATCCTGCCGGTGGCCACGGCGGCGGCCGAGGCCGCGGCGGAGGGCGGCACCGAGGTGACGGCCGCCCGCGGGCCCTGGGCGCGGCTGCTGCGGCGCGGCCAGCCGGGCGGTGAGCAACCGGCGAAGGGCCCGGCCAAGGCCCCACCACTGCCGCACTGACCGGGGCCCCGCCCCGGGGCGGGGGCTCCGCCCCCACACCCCCGCTCCTCAATCGCCGGAGGGGCTGGGATGTGGGGTCCGGCGGCGGCTGAGCGTACGCTTGGAAAAAAGAGTTCCGCGTCACAGCCCGCGCCCCGTGACCCCTGCTATACGTGCGGGTAACTTCCCTCAGAGTCCCAGTCGCACCCCCGATCCGCCCCATGGAGCCGTGATGCCCGAAGCCGTGATCGTCTCTGCCGCCCGTTCGCCCATCGGCCGCGCCTTCAAGGGGTCGCTGAAGGATCTGCGTCCCGACGATCTGACCGCCGAGATCATCCAGGCCGCGCTCGCCAAGGTTCCGCAGCTGGATCCGCGGGAGATCGACGATCTGATGCTCGGGTGTGGTCTGCCGGGCGGGGAGCAGGGGCACAACCTCGGGCGGATCGTGGCCGTGCAGATGGGGATGGACCATCTGCCCGGGTGCACGGTCACCCGGTACTGCTCCTCGTCGCTCCAGACGTCGCGGATGGCGCTGCACGCCATCAAGGCGGGCGAGGGCGACGTGTTCATCTCGGCGGGCGTCGAGATGGTGTCGCGCAGCGTCAAGGGCACGTCGGACGGGCTGCCGGACACCCACAACCCGGTGTTCGCCGACGCCGAGGCCCGTACGGCCGCGCTCGCCCAGCAGGAGGGCACCGACTGGCACGACCCGCGGGAGGACGGGCTGATCCCCGACGCGTACATCGCGATGGGGCAGACCGCCGAGAACCTGGCCCGGCTCAAGGGGGTCACCCGCGAGGACATGGACGCGTTCGGCGTGCGGTCCCAGAACCTCGCCGAGGAGGCCATCAAGAAGGGCTTCTGGGAGCGCGAGATCACCCCCGTGACGACCCCCGACGGCACGGTGGTGGCCACGGACGACGGGCCGCGCGCGGGGACCACGCTGGAGGGCGTGCAGGGCCTCAAGCCGGTCTTCCGCCCCGACGGCCTGGTCACCGCGGGCAACTGCTGTCCGCTCAACGACGGCGCCGCCGCGCTCGTGATCATGTCCGACACCAAGGCGCGCGAGCTGGGCATCACCCCGCTGGCGCGGATCGTGTCCACCGGCGTCTCCGGCCTCTCCCCCGAGATCATGGGGTACGGACCGGTCGAGGCGTCCAAGCAGGCGCTGGCCCGGGCCGGGATGGCGATCGGCGACATCGACCTGGTGGAGATCAACGAGGCGTTCGCCGCCCAGGTCATCCCGTCCTACCGCGACCTGGGCATCGACCTGGACCGGCTCAACGTCAACGGTGGCGCGATCGCGGTGGGCCACCCCTTCGGCATGACCGGCGCGCGCATCACCGGCACGCTGATCAACTCGCTGCAGTTCCACGACAAGCAGTTCGGGCTGGAGACCATGTGCGTGGGCGGCGGCCAGGGCATGGCGATGGTCGTCGAGCGGCTGAGCTGACCCGCGCTCCGGCGGATACACGGCCCGATCGCGAGTTGTGACCCAATCTCCCCCAGGATGTGACCAACGTCCTGGGGGAGCCCCGTCTTCGCAGCTCAGCGACGGTGGACGGCCCCCTTCCGGGCATGGACTTCGGTCCGCTGGGTGACGTCCTGCACTGACGCCGAGAGGCGAACCGAGTCAAGCTGAGGTAGGAATTCGGGGGATCGACAGCAACCGGGAGTTACGTCAGTGAGCCCCATGACCCTTGCCCTCCTGCTGGCCGCGGTGGCCGCCACGGCCACCGGCGCCGCAGCCCTGCACACCGCGCGCGGAGTGCGGCGGCAGATCACCGAGCTGCGCGCCGAGCTGGCCGCCACGGTCGCCGCCGCCACCGCGGCCGGTCGGGCGGACCGGTCCGGGGAGGACGCCGTCGCGGTGCCCGCCGCCCGCGCCACGCCCGCCGCCGAGATACGGGCGGCCGTGGCCGACGCGCTCGCCGAGGAGCGGGAGCGCGAGCTGGCCGAGGCCCGGGCGTTCTGGGCCGCGCAGGAGGCCCGTGACTCGGCCGGGTCGTCCGACGCCCCCTCGCTGCTCGGCGGGCTGGCCGGGCTCGGCGAGGACGCCCAGCACGACGCGCCGCACGACGCCCTCTTCGTGCCGCGCCAGGCCGATCTGGCCGGTCTGGAACCCCTGCTCGGCCTGGACGCGCTGGGGCCGGACGCCCGCGACTCCGCCGCCGAGCACGAGCCGGAGGAGCCGATGGAGCTGGAGATCGGCGCCGAGGTGGGCGCCGAGGTCGGCGCGGAGATCGGCACCGAGACGGAGCAGGAGGCCGAGGCGTTCGAGTCGCCCGAGCTGGCCGCCGCGCGCCGCCGCCACCCCTCGCACCCCGACTTCAGCCCCTCGTCGCCGATCGCCGACCACGACCGGACCGTGGCCCGGCTGACCGAGCTGGCGGAAGCCCGTACCCCGCTGGCGGACGTACGGCCCGGGCCGCTCGGCACGCTCGACGTGTACGTCTTCGCCGACGGCACCACGATCTGCATGACCCCCGGCCACCGGGAGACGGCCGAACGGCTGGCGGAGGCGCTGCGCGGGGGCACCGCGCCGGTGCTGCTCGGCGGCTCGGGCGTCTCGGGCGCGTACGCGCTCACCTTCGGCTGCGGGGACGAGAACGTGTATGTCCTCGCCGACCGCGTCATCGCCTCGCTGTGACCCCGTAGAACCCCGCGCTGCCGCCTCAGAGGCCGCAGCGTCCGGCCGCCGCCTCGACGAGCGCCACCGCCTCGGCCACGCGCGCGTTCTCCTCGCCCTCCGCGGCCCCCGCACTCGCACCCGCGGCCCCC
Organism: Streptomyces sp. NPDC040405; assembly: GCF_055595765.1. Lineage (NCBI taxonomy): Bacteria > Bacillati > Actinomycetota > Actinomycetes > Kitasatosporales > Streptomycetaceae > Streptomyces > Streptomyces sp. NPDC040405. Next base: position 591,165 of record NZ_JBVIVI010000005.1, on the reverse strand, counting down.
GCATCCGCGGCGCCGCCCGGCGCGCGCTCCAGCGCGTGCGCCAAGTCATGACCGGCCACCGCGACCTGGTCGGCGATCATGAATATCCCCGCATCCGGCATGATCCGCGGCGGGCTCCCGGGCTCCTCCAGACGCTGGGCCCGCACCGACAATTCCCTCGCCAGAGCGAGTCCTTCGGTTGCCGCGCCCTGGCGCAGCCGGGACTGCGGAAGGGTGCGCAGCCGGTCGGCGAAACGGTCGACGGCACGGAGCAAGGGGGTCGCATCATCCACGCCGAGAGCGTATGCGCCACCGACGGACTGTTGCCAACGGCCGAACACTCAGGCACGGTGAGCTGAAGGACCCCACCCGGGTGATTGAACCCGGGGCCGGAATGGACGCGTCCGGAGGCGCCGATGTCCCAGATCTTCTCCGACGAGACTCACCGGAACCTACTCTCCCGCATCCCCCAATGCACCGGTCGTGACGTTGCCGACTGGCTGCGCACCGTAGACGAAGGTCCCGCCTTCTTCCGCTTCGAGGAGAAGGTCAGCTGGCTGCGAGGCGAGCACCAGCTCGCCTATGGGCACGCCAAAGCGATCATCCATGAACACGACCTGAGGCGCGCGGCACGCAAACTGCTGTAGCCCGCTGCCTGGAGGCTTCAATCGTGTACCACAGAGGGGCACGACACGAGAGCGGCTCAGGCCGCAGACCTCGAAGGGCCCGTGGAGGCAATCGCCTCCACGGGCCCTTCGGCTGTTACGGGGTCGTCAGGGGCGCTCGGGCCCCTGGACGCTAGTCCCTGAAGATGGAGATCAGCCGGAGCAGCTCCAGGTAGATCCACACCAGCGAGAGCGTCAGACCGAACGCGGCCAGCCAGGACTCCTCGCGCGGAGCACCGTACCGGACGCCGTCCTCGACCTGCTTGAAGTCCATCGCCAGGAACGCGGCACCGAGCACGACGCCGATGATCCCGAAGACGATGCCCAGGCCACCGCTGCGGAAGCCCATGCCGTCACCGCCGCCGATGGCGGCGAACAGCAGGTTGACCGCCATCAGCAGGACGAAGCCGATGGCCGCCGCGATCACGAAGCGCTGAAAGCGCGCGTTCACCCGGATGAGCCGGGTCTTGTACGCGGCGAGCACACCGATGAAGACGGCCATCGTGCCGAGGACCGCCTGCATCGGGGCGCCGGACCAGCGCTCGTTGTACACCTGGCTGATGACGCCGAGGAAGAGCCCCTCGAAGAGGGCGTACCCCATGATGAGCGCGGGCGAGGGCGTGCGCTTGAACGACTGCACCAGGCCCAGCACCATCGCGACCAGCGCGGCGCCGATGCCCGCACCGATCGGAAGGTGCGCGATCCAGGCGGCAGCGGCGGCGACGATCACGGTGCCCAGCGTCATGCCGGTGCGCATGACGACGTCGTCCATCGTCATCCGGCCGGTCTGCGGACCGGCCGGGGGCGCTCCGTACATCTGCTGGAGCTGCTCGGGCGTCAGGTTCTGCTGGCCACCTGCCGCGTAGGGATTGGCCGGTGCCGCTTGCGTCTGCGCGTACGGGTTGCTGCCCGCGTAGGGGTTGCCCTGGGCTGCGGCGGGGCCCCCGGCCTGCTGGGCCGCGCCGAAGCCGGCGTAGCCGCCGCCGCGGCTGAACCCCCGTCGCGAGAAGACCGGGTTGCTGCTCCTCATCTCACTCCTCCGTGGCCGCCCTGCGCGACCTTGACTCAAGAGTAATGGGTAAGCAAAGAAAGCACCCTAGTGCCCAAGGAGGATCTTTTCACGCGCGCCCGGACAGCGCGAGGTCCCCCCGGAACGGGTGCGGGACCCGGGTGCGGACCCCGGTCGCACAGTGGGCTACGGGCCACGCACGCAGAGTGCGCCCACGAGATCTGGAGGTGCCCGGAACCGGACTTGAACCGGTACGCCCGCGAGGGGCAGCGAGGTTTAAGCTCGCCGTGTCTGCATTCCACCATCCGGGCAGCGGCTCACCCTGGGACGTACGAAGTGCGTACCTCCCTCCCCATAGGAGAGCAGCACGAGCCTATCCGGGCCGATGGACCCGAACAGCGAACCACCGGACCGAGGTTGTCTTATTTTATTGGCAACTGAGGGCCCATCAGTAGTGGGTCAGGGTACCCGCCGATGCCGGCGCCCGAGCGGACCTGCTTATATGCCCTGTGGCCCCTTTGACGGCGGATTGACGCAATCTCGATGCCCCCGTTCGGGGGTCCTCTCCTACCCAAGGAGGACTCCGGCCGACGCGCCTACGACCCGAGTCGCGCGCAGAACCGGAGGAGCGACGGATCCCGTCCCCCTTTATGGCAAGGACGATGGAAGGACGTCCTGGCCGACCCGCACCGCACGACAGGAGCTCCGCACCGTGACCACCACCACCTCCGGCGTCGAGACCGCCGCCCGTTCCACGACGGCAGCGGCCCGAGCAACGGACCTCTCCAAGGTCTACGGACAGGGCGAGACCCAGGTCGTCGCCCTCGACGCCGTCTCCGTCGAGTTCCGGCAGGCCGAGTTCACCGCGATCATGGGCCCGTCGGGTTCGGGCAAGTCGACGCTCATGCACTGCATGGCGGGCCTCGACTCCGTCTCCAGCGGCTCGGCCCGCATCGGCGACGTCGAGCTGACGGCCCTGAAGGACAAGAAGCTCACCCAACTGCGCCGCGACAAGATCGGCTTCATCTTCCAGGCGTTCAACCTGCTGCCCACGCTGAACGCGCTGGAGAACATCACCCTCCCGATGGACATCGCGGGCCGCAAGGCCGATTCGGCGTGGCTGGACCGGGTCGTGGAGACGGTCGGCCTCGCCGGCCGGCTCAAGCACCGGCCGAGCCAGCTCTCCGGCGGTCAGCAGCAGCGCGTCGCCGTCGCCCGCGCGCTGGCCGGGAAGCCCGACATCATCTTCGCGGACGAGCCCACCGGAAACCTCGACTCCCGCTCCGGCGCCGAGGTGCTGGGCTTCCTGCGCAACTCGGTGCGCGAACTGGGCCAGACCGTGGTCATGGTGACCCACGACCCGGTCGCCGCGGCCTACGCCGACCGGGTGGTCTTCCTCGCCGACGGCCGGATCGTGGACGAGCTGACGGGCCCGACCGCCGACTCGGTGCTGGACCGCATGAAGCGGTTCGACGCCAAGGGCCGTACGAGCTGACGCGAGGCGCGCGCCCGTCATCGCGGGCCGCTCCCGCCTCCGCACCTCTCCCCTTCCTCCCCTGGACTGACTTCCATGCTCCGTACCGCCTTGCGCAACGTGCTCGCGCACAAGGCCCGGCTGCTGATGACCGTCCTCGCCGTCATGCTCGGCGTGGCCTTCGTCTCCGGCACCCTGGTCTTCACCAACACCATCTCCGCCGCCTACCAGAAGAGCTCCGAGAAGGGCTTCGACGGCGTCGACGTCGCCATCACCCCGCACAAGTCCGACTCCGACGCGGGCGCCCCCGGCTCCACGCCGCGGCTCGGCCAGCAGGTGCTGGACAAGGCGTCCCAGGTGCCCGGCGCCGCCTCCGCCACCGGGGTCGTGAAGGGCTTCACCGCCCTCTCCGACCGGAACGGCGACATGCTCGGCAGCGGCTTCTCCACCCTCGGTGGGAACTACTACCCGGGCCCCGACGGCAAGGACCCGCGGTACACGATGACCGAGGGCCGCGCGCCCAAGGGCCCGGGCGAGCTGGCGCTCGACGCCAAGTCCGCCGAGAAGGGCCACTACAAGGCCGGTGACACCATCCGGGTGTCCGTGAACGGCCCGGTGCGCACCGAGAAGATCTCCGGCGTCTTCACCACCGAGGACGGCAATGTGGCGGCGGGCGGCAGCCTCGCGCTGTACGACAACGCCACCGCGCAGAAGCTGTTCGCCAAGCCCGGCCAGTTCGACGAGATCGACGTGAAGGCCGCCGCCGGGACCTCGCAGGCCACGCTGAAGTCCGCGGTCGACAAGGTGCTGCCGAAGGACGCCGAGGCCGCCACCGGCCAGAAGCTCGCCGACGACCAGGCCGAGCAGATCAAGCAGGGCATGAGCAGCATGCAGACCGCCATGCTGGTGTTCGCCGGGATCGCGCTCTTCGTCGGCATCTTCATCATCGCCAACACCTTCACCATGCTGGTCGCCCAGCGCACCAAGGAACTGGCCCTGATGCGGGCGGTCGGCGCGAGCCGCCGCCAGGTGACCCGTTCGGTGCTGATCGAGGCCACCGCCGTCGGCGCCGTCGCGGCCGTCGTGGGCATGGCCGCCGGTGTCGGCATCGGCGCCGGGCTGCGCTCGCTGCTCAGCTCCACCGGGGCCGTCGTCCCGGACGGACCGCTGGTCATCGAGCCGACGACCGTGGCTGCCTCGCTGCTCGTCGGCGTCGTGGTGACCGTGCTCGCCGCCTGGCTGCCGGGCCGCCGCGCCGCGAAGATCCCGCCGGTCGCCGCGATGAGCAGCGTGCACGCCGCGCCGACGACCCGCGGTCTGGTGGTACGGAACACGATCGGCGCGCTGCTCGCGGCGGCCGGTGTCGGGCTGGTGCTGTACGGCTCCGGCCAGGGCATGGACGGCAAGGGCTCGATGGCGTTCGGCGCCGCGGTCCTGGTGATCGGCGTGTTCGTGCTCACCCCGCTGCTGTCCCGGCCGCTGATCGCGGCCGCCTCGCCGGTGCTGCGGCTCTTCGGGATGTCCGGCAAGCTCGCCCGGCAGAACGCGGTGCGCAACCCGCGCCGTACCGCCGCCACCGCCTCCGCGCTGATGGTGGGCCTCACCCTGATCACCGGCATGACGGTCATCGCGGGCAGCGTCCAGAAGGGCATCGACCAGATGGCCTCGGACGGCCTGAAGTCCGACTACGTCGTCAGCATGGGCGGCGCCGGCGGCTCGCGGCCGCTCTCCCCGGACGTGGCCAAGACGCTGGCGAAGCAGCCCGAGGTCACCGCGGTCAGCCCGCTGCGCCAGGCCCCGGCCAAGATCGGCGACAAGACGACCATCCTGACGGGCGTCAACCCCAAGACCATCACCGAACTGGTCGGCGTGGACTTCCGCCAGGGGTCCTTCTCCGACTTCGGCGGCAAGAAGGTCGTCGTCGACGACAAGACCGCCGACAGCAACCACTGGAAGGTCGGCTCGACCGTCCCGGTGACGTACCAGGACGGCCGCAGCGCCAAGCTGACCGTCGGCGGCGTGTACGAGGGCAACCAGATGGTCCGCGGCGTCTGGACCGACACCGCCACCATGACCCCGCACATGGCCACCGTCACCGACTTCCAGGTGATGCTGAAGACCAAGGGCGGGGCGACCGAGGCCAACAAGGACAAGCTGACGAAGGCGCTCGGCGACAACCCGGCCCTCCAGATCCAGAACAAGAAGGACATCTCCGACGGCATCGCCAAGCTGTTCACGCTGATGCTGAACATGCTCTACGGCCTGCTGGCCATGGCCGTGATCGTCGCGGTGCTCGGGGTCATCAACACCTTGGCCATGTCGGTCTTCGAGCGCTCGCAGGAGATCGGCATGCTGCGGGCCATCGGCCTGGACCGGCGCGGCATCAAGCGGATGGTGCGGCTGGAGTCGCTGGTCATCTCGCTCTTCGGCGGGGTGCTCGGGATCGGGCTCGGCGTGTTCTTCGGCTGGGCGGCCGGTGAGCTGATCTCCACCGGGCTGACGACCTACGAACTGGTACTGCCGTGGGGCCGGATGGGCCTGTTCCTGGCGATGGCCGCGTTCGTGGGCGTGCTGGCGGCCCTGTGGCCCGCGCGCCGGGCGGCCAGGCTCAACATGCTGGAGTCCATCAAGGCCGAGTAACGGCTCAGCTCTCCGAGCTACGCGAACGGGCTTGACGCGCTTCCCGCGCGTCAAGCCCGTTCTGCTTTTCCCGGCCGCGCTTTCTCGGCCGCGCCCTCTCAGCCGCCGTCTCAGCCGCGCCAGTCGCGGGTCCGCAGCGGCAGCCCGGAGGCGCCGCTGTCCGGCGTACGGACGGCGAGGACCTGGTTGACGCCGATCCGGTTGCGTTCGAACGACAGGGCGCAAGCGGCCATGTAGAGCCGCCAGACCCGGGCCCGGCCCGGGGAGGTCAGCCGGACGGCCTGCGGCCAGGACCGCTCCAGATTGCCGACCCAGTGGCGCAGGGTGAGCGCGTAGTGCTCACGGATCGCCTCCACGTCGCGCACCTCGAAACCGGCCTCCTCCAGCTGGGTCACGGTCCGGCCGACGGGGGCCAGTTCGCCGTCGGGGAAGACGTAGCGGTCGATGAACTCGTCCACGTGGTACGCCTCCTCGTCCGGCTCGGGGCGCCGGGCGATCTGGTGGTTCAGCAGCCGCCCCCCGGGGGCCAGCAGCCGGTGCAGGATGCCGGTGTACTCGGCGTACCGCACGGAACCCACGTGCTCGGCCATGCCGATCGAGGAGATCGCGTCGTACGGACCGTCGTCGATCTCGCGGTAGTCCTGCACCCGGATCTCGATCTTCTCGGTCAGCCCGGCGTCCGCGATGCGCTTACGGGCGTACACCGCCTGCTCCTCGGAGAGCGTGATGCCGACGGCGCGCACCCCGTACTCGCGCGCCGCGTGCAGCACCATCGAGCCCCAGCCGCACCCCACGTCCAGCAGCCGCTGCCCGGGTTCCAGCGCGAGCTTGCGGCAGACCAGGTCGAGCTTGGCCCACTGGGCGTCTTCCAACGGGGTGTCGGCGCTCTCCCAGTACGCGCACGAGTAGACCATCGAGGGGCCGAGCACCAGCTCGTAGAAGTCGTTGCCGACGTCGTAATGGTGGCTGATGGCCTTTTTGTCGCGGCGCAGGGTGTGCAGCGGCCCCCGGGTCGCCCCGGCCTCCTCACGCGGCGGGGCGGGTGGCAGTCCGGGACCGGCGAGGGCGAGCAGATCACGGACGGCGGTGCGCGTCTTCGGATCGCGCAGGGCTCTCAGGGCCGCGGCGAGGCGGCTCGGGCGCCCGGCGGCGGGTTCGTCCCGCTCCCACAGCAGCCCGGCCAGCCCCTCCAGTGCCTCGTAAAGATCGCCCTCTATGTCGAGATCGCCCGCCACCCAGGCCCGGGCCAGGCCGAGTTCGCCCGGCTTCCACAGCATCCGGCGCAGCGCCCGGCGGCGGCGCAGTACGAGGACCGGGGTGCCGGGCGGACCCGTCTCGCTGCGGTCCCAGGCCCGGATGCGCAGCGGGAGCGGGGTCCCCAGCACCTCCTCGGCCAGGGCGGCGAGTCGCGCGGCGACGTCGGTCATGTCGGCACACCTCCATGATGGCGAGTCAGGGAAGATTCACTCATCACGTAAACACCATGGAACCGCACGAACAGTCCCGCCGACACGTCTTGAATCAGTAAAAAGCGCGCATGCGAAGGGCGCCCGCCCCACGGATGGCGGACGCCCTTGGCGCTTGCTCGATATTCAGGTGTTCAGATGTTCAGCTCTGCCCGGTGCCGAAGTCCGGGGTCAGTCCGAGGCCAGTCCCAGGTCAGGACGCCTTGGCCTTCTCCGCGGCGACATCGGCGGCGGGCTTCGCGGCGGCGGCCGCGGAGACCGGGGCGGCAGCCTCGTAGAACTCCTCGCGGGGGTTCTCCATGGCGCCGAGCGAGACGACCTCGCGCTTGAGGAACATGCCCAGCGTCCAGTCGGCGATGACCCGGATCTTGCGGTTGAACGTCGGCATCGCCAGGCCGTGGTAGCCACGGTGCATGTACCAGGCCAGCCGGCCCTTGAGCTTGATCTTCATCTTGCCCATGACGATCATCGCGACGCCCTTGTGGAGGCCGAGACCCGCGACGGCGCCCTTGTTGGCGTGCTTGTACTCGCCCTGCGGGAAGCCCCGCATGCCCGAGATCACGTTGTCGCCGAGGACCTTGGCCTGACGCAGCGCGTGCTGGGCGTTCGGCGGGCACCAGGCGCCCTCGCCGGAGGCGAGGTCCGGCACCTGGGCGTTGTCGCCCGCGGCCCAGATGTAGTCGGTGCCCTTCACCTGGAGGTTGGAGCCGGTGTCCACGTGGCCGCGCGGGCCGAGCGGGAGGCCGAACCGGGCGAGCGCCGGGTTGGGCTTGACGCCCGCGGTCCACACGAGGGTGTTGGTGTCGACCTCGAGGCCGTTCTTGAGCACCACATGGCCGTCGACGCAGGAGTTCATGGAGGTGTTGAGGTAGACCTCGACACCGCGCTTCTGCAGGTGCTCCAGGCCCCACTGGCCGAGCTTCGGGCCCACCTCGGGAAGGATCTTGTCGGCCGCGTCGACGAGCACGAAGCGCATGTCCTCGCGCTTCACGCTCGGGTAGTACTTGGCCGCGTCGCGGGCCATGTCCTCGACCTCGCCGATGGTCTCCGCGCCCGCGAAGCCGCCGCCGACGAAGACGAAGGTGAGCGCCTTGCGGCGGATGTCCTCGTCCGTGGTGGAGTCGGCCTTGTCGAGCTGCTCGAGGACGTGGTTGCGCAGGCCGATGGCCTCTTCTATGCCCTTCATCCCGATGCCGTTCTCGGCCAGGCCGGGAATCGGGAAGGTGCGGGAGACCGCGCCCATCGCGATGACGAGGTAGTCGAAGGGCAGCTCGTACGACTCGCCGACGAGCGGCTGGACGACGGCCACCTTGCGGTCCTGGTCGATGTTCGACACCCGGCCGGTGAGGACCTCCGCCTTGGGGAGCACACGCCGCAGCGGAACCACGACATGGCGCGGAGAGATGCTGCCGGCCGCAGCTTCGGGGAGGAAGGGCTGGTACGTCATGTACGAGCGAGGGTCGACGACCGTGACAGTCGCCTCGCCGTACCGCATCTTCTTGAGGATGCGGCGCGCCGCGTACAGGCCTACGTACCCACCGCCTACAACGAGGATCCTGGGACGCTCCGTGGTGCTCATGTTTCGAGTATCCAGCACCTCACGAGGGGGTCCTCGTGAGCCCCTTCACAAGCAATGTGGGGGTATCTGCTACACTCCGCCGCCCCCGTGACGGACGCCATACTCCAGCAGGGGAACCGAGAAGCGGATCAAGACGTTCCCATGCGCTCTGAGCAGCGATAGCCGTTGAACGCGCGAGTAGACCATGACGTTCCCCGGCGGTCCGCGACGCGGGGCGCCCGGCCATGATCCGGCCGACTTGATGAACACCGTCACCAATAGCGGCCTCGGGGTGGCCCAGAAGGCGGCCACCAGGGCACTTTTTCATGTGAAGAGTTTCACGAACTCTTTTGGCGGCGGTCCGCGGAAGGCCCCGGAAGGACCCTCCACGGCCGCTCAGACGATATCGATCCCGCTCAGGAGATGCTCCAGGCGATGCCATCGAGGATGTCGTGTTCGCTCACGACGACCTCCTCGGCACCGGTCCGATCCATGATCGACAGCAGCACCAGGGCGCCCGCGGTGATCACGTCGACCCGGCCCGGATGCATCGCCCCGATCGCCGCCCGCTCCGCGTGGGTCGAGGTCAGCAGCTTGGCCGTGATCTCGCCGACCTGCCCGGCGTGTACCCGGGCGTGGTGGATCGCGGCCGGGTCGTACTCCGTCAGCCCCAGCGCGATGGCGGCGACGGTGGTGACCGTACCGGCCAGCCCGACCAGGGTGTGGCCGCCCTCGCCGGGGCGGCAGCCGTTGGTGAGCGGCACCGTCTCCTCGGCGAGGTCCAGCGCCCGCTCGATGTCCGCCCTGATGGCCGAGAGCTGATCCTCCGTCGGCACCTCGGCGACCTGGCCGTCCGCGACGAGATGCCGCTCCGTCAGCCGCACACAGCCGATGTCGACGCTGCGGGCCGCCCGCACCCCGTCGTCGCCGCTGACGAACTCCGTCGAGCCGCCGCCGAGGTCCACCACCAGGAACGGACCGCTCAGATGCTCATGGCCGGTCAGCTCCTTGGTGGCGCCGGTGAAGGAGAACTCCGCCTCCTGATCCCCGGTGATCACCTCGGGCTCGACGCCGAGGATGTCCACGACGCCGCGCACGAACTCCTCGCGGTTCTCGGCGTCCCGCGAGGCCGAGGTGGCGACGAAGCGGACGCGCTCGGCGCCGAGCGTGCGTATGACCTCCGCGTACTCCCGGCACGCGGCGAAGGTGCGCTCCAGCGCCTCGGGGGCCAGCCGCCCGGTGCGGTCCACGCCCTGGCCCAGCCGGACGATCTTCATCCGGCGGTCCAGCTCGGTCAGCTCGCCCGTGGCCGGGTCGGCGTCGGCGACCAGCAGCCGGATCGAGTTGGTGCCGCAGTCCACGGCCGCGACGCGGGTCATGCGGTCTCCCCCTTCGCGGGCTGTTCCGGCGCCTGTTCCGGCGCCTGTTCCGTCGGCTGGGCGCAGGGCGCGACGCACGGGCCCTTGCGCCACCACTCGGGCAGCAGGGCGATCGCCTCGTCGCCCAGCGGGTTGACCCCGGGACCGGCCGCGAGGGAGTGGCCGACCAGAACGTGCAGGCACTTCACCCGGTCCGGCATGCCGCCCGCGCTGGGGAAGCCCTTCAGCTCCTCGATGGCGTCGCGGCGCGCTATGTAGTCCTCGTGGGCGGCGCGGTAGGCGGCGGCCAGCTCGGGGTCGCTGCCCAGCCGGGCCGTCATCTCCTTCATCACGCCCTCCGCCTCCAGCGTGCCGATCGCGGACGCGGCGCGCGGGCAGGTCAGGTAGTAGAGGGTGGGGAACGGGGTCCCGTCCTCCAGGCGCGGCGCGGTCTCGACGACATCGGGGTTGCCGCAGGGGCAGCGGTGCGCGACGGCGCGCAGGCCGCGCGGTACGCGGTTCAGCTGCTCCTTGACGGCGGCGATGTCCGCGTCGGTGGGCGCGGTGGGCTCCGTCTGCGGAGGGGGCGTGTCCATGAGGGGAAAGTTCTCTTCGATCGGTGTCGGACCGGGTGCGACCGTACGGGCGCCGACGCGACGCGTCAGCGGTCCGCGGCGGCGGCCGCCTTCGGCGCGTCCGCCGTGTCCACGGTGTCCCAGAGGTTGGTGTACCAGGGGCGGTCGCCCGCGCCATGGTCGGTGGAGCGCTCGGCCCGGGCGCCGGGGTCCACCATGCTGAAGCCGGTCTCCCCCGGCATCAGATAGTGCAGATGCTCGCGGGCTCGCCGCTCGATGTACGCGGGGTCGCGCAGCCGGGCCTTCTGCTCGCTCAGCTTGGCCACCTCGGCGCGCTCCTGCTGGGCCTGGCGGCGCTGGTCGGCGATCTCCGAGCGCTGGGAGATGTACTGCCGCATGGGATAGGCCAGCGCGACCACCAGCGAGCAGACGACCAGTGCGAGGAGGGCGGCCCGGCCGGTGAGCCTGCTGCGGCGGCGTTTGATCCGGGCACGGTAGACCCGGGCGGCGGCGTGCTCGCCGAGCGCCTTGAGCCTGGTCGCGGTGGAGAACCGATCCGCCGGCACGTCGCCTCCCCGGTGATGACTTCGCTTGAGTCGTGAGTAACGCCCGCTTGAGTAACGCCGTCCCCGGCCACGGTACGGGACCGCGGCCGGGGACATGCGTCAGACGTGTCCGCTCCTCAGGATCGGGAAGCGGTCAGCCCTTGAAGCGCGGGAAGGCGGAACGGCCCGCGTACACCGCGGCGTCGTCCAGGATCTCCTCGATGCGCAGCAGCTGGTTGTACTTGGCCACCCGCTCGGAGCGGGCCGGGGCGCCGGTCTTGATCTGGCCGCAGTTGGTGGCGACGGCCAGGTCGGCGATGGTGACGTCCTCGGTCTCACCGGACCGGTGCGACATCATGCACTTGAAGCCGTTGCGCTGGGCCAGCTCGACGGCGTCGAGGGTCTCGGTCAGCGAGCCGATCTGGTTGACCTTGACCAGCAGGGCGTTCGCGGTGTCGTTCTCGATGCCGCGGGCCAGCCGCTCGGGGTTGGTGACGAACAGGTCGTCGCCGACCAGCTGGACCTTGTCACCGAGCTGGTCGGTGATCGTCTTCCAGCCGTCCCAGTCCTCCTCGTTCAGCGGGTCCTCGATGGAGACCAGCGGGTACGCGTCGACCAGCTCGGCGTAGTACGCGGTCATCTCGGACGCGGTGCGGTCCTTGCCCTCGAACTGGTAGACGCCGTCCTTGTAGAACTCGGTGGCGGCGACGTCGAGCGCGAGCGCGATGTCCTGGCCGGGCTGGTAACCGGCCTTCTTGATGGCCTCGACGATCAGGTCGAGGGCGTCCCGGTTGGAGTCGAGGTTCGGCGCGAAGCCGCCCTCGTCGCCGAGACCGGTGGACAGGCCGCGCTCCTTCAGCACCGCCTTGAGGGTGTGGTAGACCTCGGCACCCCAGCGCAGGGCCTCCGAGAAGGACTCGGCGCCAACCGGCGCGATCATGAACTCCTGGATGTCCACATTGGAATCGGCGTGCGAGCCGCCGTTCAGGATGTTCATCATCGGGACCGGCAGCAGGTGCGCGTTCGGGCCGCCGAGGTAGCGGAAGAGGGGCAGGTCGGACGCCTCGGAAGCGGCGTGCGCGACGGCGAGGGAGACGCCGAGGATGGCGTTGGCGCCGAGCGAGGACTTGTCCGGAGTGGCATCCAGGTCGAACATCGCCTGGTCGATCAGGCGCTGCTCGGTGGCGTCATATCCGACCAGCTCGGGGCCGATCTGCTCGATGACGGCGAGGACGGCCTTCTCCACGCCCTTGCCGCCATAGCGGTTCTTGTCGCCGTCACGGAGTTCGAGGGCCTCGAAGGCGCCGGTGGAGGCGCCGGACGGGACAGCGGCACGGCCGGTGCTGCCGTCGTCGAGGCCGACCTCGACCTCGACCGTGGGGTTGCCTCGCGAGTCGAGGATCTCGCGAGCTACGACGACGTCGATGGACGGCACGAGGATCTCCTTCGTATGGGTCTTCGGTAGCAGCATGAGCCTAACCGCACCGAAGCCCCGGCGGGGTGCACCGTGGGGGCGGCGCACCCGGCCGGGGCTCGTCAACGGGGTGGGACGGCTCAGCTCAGGTGGAGCTGCTGGCCGGGGAAGATCAGGTCGGCCTTCTGGATGACGTTCTTGTTCAGCTCGAACAGCTTCTTCCAGCCGCCCTTGACGTCCTCCGTCTTGGCGATCTTGCCAAGGGTGTCACCGGACTTGACCTTGTACTCGCCGTCGCCCTTCTTGATCGGGCCGCGGGTCTCGGCGCGCGCGGCGTGCTCGGGCGCGCTGCGCGGCGCGGCCTTCGGCTTGGCGGAGGGGGCCGGCTGCGAGGAGTCGGGCTGGCTCTGCGACGGGGTGGACGGCGCGGGGGCGGCGGGGGCGCCACCGGAGGTCAGACCCTTGCCGCAGACCGGCCAGGCGCCCTTGCCCTGGCTGGCGAGGACCTTCTCGGCGACCTGGATCTGCTGGGCCTTGCCCGCCTTGTCGGCGGTGGGAGCGAACGCGGTACCGCCGTAGGCGGCCCAGGTGGAGGAGGAGAACTGCAGGCCGCCGTAGTACCCGTTGCCGGTGTTGATCGACCAATTGCCACCGGCCTCGCACTGCGCGACCTGGTCCCACTGGGAGCTGGTCGCGGCAGAGGCGGACGTCGCACCGATGAGCGGGGTGGCCACGGCGGCTCCGGCGAGACCGGCGAGCGCGGCGATACGGGTGGCCTTGGAAGGACGACGGTGCTTGCCCTGAGCGTTGGACATGTTCGTTCGTTTCCTCACCGACGCCTACGAGGTGAGCTGTCGGGTTCGGGCGTGAGTTGCCCGGCCGGATGCGGAGTACGCACCCGGCTTCACCCCTAGCCGTTCGGCCGATTCCGCTGGCCTCCCGGCACTTACCTTGGGTCCCCCGCTCCTGCCTTCGGCGCTGGCGCGTCGGTACCGGACGACCGCCGGCAGGACTCGGCGTGACGGTCGACGGTGCTCGCGGTGGCGAGCGGAAAGACGTTAAACACACGTGCGGGAAACGTTCAAACACCCTTATCCCAGCGAAGAGGGACGTTATCGATCTCACTCGGCGCACATCGGCGCAGGTGGGGCCGGGTGCGGAGAGACCGGACACGAGGGACGGCCCGGGAAATGTGACGAGAGGTATGTCTCACCGGTTTCAGATCGGGCAAATCCCCCCGAACTACCGGCCCCTGATGGTGAGGTCAAGCCGCTGACCAGGGAGAATGAGATCCGGGTCGGTTCCGATGAGGTTCTCGTTGGACACGTAGAGCCGACGCCAGTCGCCGCCCAATTCCTGCGTTTCGGCGATTGCTGAAAGATTGTCACCCGGACGCACCGTGTAGCCGCCATCCGTGGGGTTTTCGGCGCGGTCGGCTCCGCCACGCGAGGCATGGCCGCTCGGCCGCTCCCCCGGGTCCGATTCGCCCCGATGTTTACCGGATTCACCCCGGTGCTCACCGGAGCGGTCTCCGGAGGCACCTCCCGTGGAGGTGGGCGTCGGCGAGGGGTCGGACGTGCTGGAGGTGGGCGACGGGGAGGGCGTGGCGTCGGGTGCGTCCGAGGGGTCGGGAGTGCCGGAGGGGGTGGGGGTGTTCGATTCCTCCGGCGTCTTGTCGGCCGGGGCGCCGTCCCGTTCGCCGGAGTCCCGGTCCGAGTCACCGCCCGAGTCCCGGCCCGAGTCACCGTCCGAGCCGTCGCCCGAGTCGCCGTGCTGCGGGGCCTGCTGGGAGGGGCGCGCCGTGCTGCCCGGGTTCACGTCCGGGGCATCGCCGTCGGCGGTGAGCCCGGCGTTCAGCGCGCAGCTGGGCCAGGCGTCCGGGCCGCGGTCGCCGAGTATCGACTCGGCGACGGCTATCTGCTGGGAGCGGCTGGCGAGGTCGGGGCGCGGGGCGTAGCCCGTGCCGCCGTACTTCTTCCACATGTCGAGGGTCAACTGCAGACCGCCGTAGAAGCCGTTGCCCTCGTTGGCGCTCCACATCCCCGCGCTCTCGCACTCGGCGACCCGGTCCCATGTGCCCGCGGGGGCGGCCTGGGCGCCGGTCGCCCCGAAGAGCGGGATGGCGATGCTCGCACCGGTCACCCCCGCCGCGACGACGATGGCGGGAGCCTGGCGAGGGCGGCGGTGGCGTCCGTTTCCGGAAAGCATGCGAAATCGCCTCTCGTGTGGGGGCTCGGTTGTCGGTTGAACATAGCGAGGTCACACGATCATCACAAGCCGGTGTATCCCAGGTCACGCCGTGGTCATGCGCCTGACCGAACGTCACTTTCCCCAGGTCACCGGGAGGGTGCGCAGCCCGCGCATGATGAGCCCGCCGCGCCAGCGCAACTCCTCCGGCTCCACCGCCAGCTGGAGGTCGGGGAGTCGGCGCAGCAGGGTGGCGAGCGCGGTCTGCGCCTCCAGGCGGGCCAGCGGGGCGCCCAGACAGTAGTGGATGCCGTGGCCGTAGCCGAGGTGCTGGTTGTCGGTGCGGGAGAGGTCGAGGACGTCGGGGTGGGCGAAGCGCTCGGGGTCGCGGTCGGCGGCGGCGAGCACCACGAGCACCGGTTCCCCCTCGGCGATGTGCTGGCCGCCGATCGTGACCGGCTCGGTGGCGAACCGCCAGGTGGCCATCTCCACCGGGCCGTCGTAGCGCAGCAGTTCCTCGATGCCGGTGGCGAGCAGTTCCTCGTCCCCTTCTTCCGCCTCTTCCAGATGCCGCTGGAGCCGGGCGCGCTGCTCGGGGTTGCGCAGCAGGGCGTAGAGGCCGTTGCCGATCAGATTGACGGTGGTCTCGAAACCCGCGAAGAGAAGGATGAAGGCCATCGCCGCGGCCTCGTTCTCGGTGAGGTGGTCCCCGTGGTCGCTGGCCCGGATGAGATCGGAGATCAGGTCGTCGCCGAGCGCGGCGCGCTTGCGGTGGATCAACTCGGCCAGATACGCGCGGATCCGCTTCACCGCGCGGGCCACTCCGCCGCGCGGGCCCCCGCCGTGCCGGATCATCGTCGCGGCCCAGTCCCGGAAGTCGTCCTGGTCCTCCCGCGGGACGCCGAGCAGATCGCAGATCGCATAGATAGGGAGAGGAAAGGCGAACTCATGGATGAGGTCCGCCTCTCCCCGGTCCGCGAAGGCGTCGATGAGGGCGTCGGTCAGCTCGCGCACCCGCGGGGCGAACGCGGCGACGCGGCGCGGGGTGAACGCCTTGGACACCAGCCGCCGCAGCCGGGTGTGGTCCGGGGGATCGATATTGAGCAGATGTGTCATCAGATCCGCGCGCTGTTCGCCCGGGATGCCCACTTTGCCTCGGGCGTGAGCGGACTCACTGTGCCGCTGGGGGTTCTTCGACAGCCGGGCGTCGGCGAGCGCCTGCCGGGCGTCGGCGTAGCGGGTCACCAGCCAGGCTTCGACCCCGCTGGGGAGCGTGGTCCGATGCACCGGGGCATGCTCGCGTAGCCAGGCGTACGCGGGGTAGGGATCGGTGGCGAACTCCCAGGTGAACAGGGTGGGAGCGGGGGCAGGGCAAGGCTGATCGGACACGCTCCGACGATACCGGCCGCGGTCCATGGATTCCGATACGCCACTTATCGGAAGTAAATCCATAACGCGCAAGTAAAGCCAATTAATGTCGAAGCAATTCGACGACCATCTCCACACACTCTCCACGACGCACTCACAGCACGCGGCGAATGCCCGATATCTGATGGCTGGGGCCACTGCCCGGAGCGGCCCGGCGCGGGCGCGCGGCAGACCTGCCGAACATGCGCTGACGTCGGCCAATGCGGCAGAATAAGAGGGTGGCTGAAACAGTGTCAGGTGGTTGAATGGGCCTCCGGCACATGCACGGGGCCTCCTGCCCCTGGTGATACGATCACCGCGCTTGCCAGGCGAGCCAAGGGCCCGTAAGACACCCGGCGATCCGGTAAATCAGCCGAGAGGGTTACCACTCTGAGGAGCACTATGCCGCCAGTTGGGCATATGGAGCCGTGCCGGCGCACCCCTGCCTGTGCGCTGCCCGCGGCAGGGCGAGTGCGGTGCGCCCCGTCCCCTCGGGCGCCGTACGAACGCTGACTTACCGCCGCCTCTCCATATCACCCGGATTCTTATCGAGCAATAACCCTTCAGTCCCTGGCGGTCTAGTCGTTTAAAGAGAGTCTTATGACGCATTACATACAGGATCCTGCGCTCTGGGCCCTGATCGCTGGCACGCCTCTCGCCGCAACCGCCATTATTCGCGGGCGAAAAGCGAGAGCAAAGCTCAGTACCGAGAAGGCGGAACTTCACAACCGCGCCGCCGACCTCGAAAACAACTACGCGGCGGCGGTCCAGGACGCGCAGATACGGTCCGAGGAAGCCACCAAGAGCGCACTGAAGTCCGCCATGCGGACGCTTCAGGGTCTGGCCAACGAGCAGCAGTTGGCGATCTCGAAGCTGCAGGACCGTTACGGCGAGCACCACATCCTCCAGGACCTCCTGGAGATCGACCACATGAACTCGCAGTTCGGCCGCCGTGCGCAGTCGATCGCCGTTCTGTGTGACGGCTGGCTGGGCCGTCAGCGGGCCGTCGCCTCCGTCTATGACGTGGTACGCAGCGCCAAGGGCCGCATACGCCACTACACGCGCGTCGAGATCCGTTCCCAGAGCAACTTCGCCCTGGTCAGCCGGGCCGTCGAACCGGTCGCGCTGGCGCTCGCCGAGCTGCTGGACAACGCGACCAGCTACTCCGCCCCCGACTCGCCGATCGACATCACCATCCGCACCGTCCCCAAGGGCGTCTGCATCATCATCGACGACGCCGGCGTCGGTATGAACGAGGAAGAGAAGAACCGGGCCGACGAACTGCTCTCCGCCCAGCGCGCGGCGGGCGTCACGGGCCTGGGCAATCCTCCGCAGTTCGGCTTCGCGGTGATCGGCGTGCTCGCCTCCCGCTACGGCTTCACCGTCTCCGTCGATTCGGCCTCTCCTTACGGTGGCGTGCGCGCGGTGGTGCTTCTTCCCGAGGACCTCCTGACCAACATGCCCGAGCCGGAAGAACAGCCCGCACCCCGTACGTCCCCGGCGGCAGCCCCCGAAGAGAGTGATTCCACCGCGGGTGGGCTGCCCAAACGTCGTCGCAAGGGGTCGATTTCGATCGTGCCGCACTCGGATGCGGCGAACGCTCCCGCCCGGACGAGCGAGGAAACCGCCTCGATCATGGGCGCCTTCCAGCGCGGCACACAGTCCGGTCGCTCCGCAAACCCGAACAGGGAAGGGCATGATCCTCAGTGAACAACGACCTGTCATGGATGCTTGACAGCGCCCTTGAAGTACCCGGCGCGCGTCACGCGATCCTGGTTTCCGCCGACGGTCTGCTGATGGCCCGATCTCAAGAGGTCAGGAAGGACGAGGCCGACACCGTCGCCGCCGCGATGAGCGGCATCCAGTCGCTGAGCCGCACCATGGCCGGCTTCTGCGGCGGCCCCCATATGAACTGGCGTCAGACCCTGGTGGAGTTCGACGGCGGCTGGGTCTTCCTGATCTCGGCCGGCGAGGGCGCGTACCTGGCGGTCTCCTCCGCGCCCGATGTCGACATGGCCGACATCACCTTCCGCATGCAGCAGCTCGTCGGTCAGCTCGGCAAGGCGCTGACCACACCGCCCCGCGAATCGGGCGTTCAGGCATGACTGCCCCGGAGGAGCAGGAGCCCGAAACCGCCGGATTAGTGCGACCGTACGTCATCACCAACGGCCGCGGGCGCCCGGACACCGATCAGTTCAACCTGATCACCTTGGTCACCGCCTCCGAACAGAGACGTTCGCCGACGCTCGACCCGGAGAAGCGGAGCCTGCTGGACCTGTGTTCAGGGGGCTATCTCTCGGTTGCCGAGATCGCGGGCCATATGGGGCTGCCGATCGGCATCGTCAAGGTCCTGCTGTCCGACCTGTCGTCGGACGGCTATCTCGTCACGCGTGCCCCCGCGCCCCCCGCCCAGCTCGTCGACGTTTCACTCCTTCAGGAGGTACTGGATGGTCTCCAGGCCCGCTTCGGATGAGGACGTCTATCTGGACGACGCGGTGCAGATCGCGGCCAAGATCCTGGTCGTGGGGCACTTCGCGGTCGGAAAGACGACGTTCATCGGCACCATGTCCGAAATCCCGCCGCTGCGCACCGAGGAACGGATGACGCAGGCCGGTGCGCACGTCGACGATCTGATGGGCACCCGGGGCAAGACCACGACCACGGTGGCCATGGACTTCGGCCGCCTCACCCTCAGCGAGCGGCTTGTCCTCTATCTCTTCGGCACACCCGGACAAGAGCGCTTCGTCCAGGTGTGGGAGGACATGACGCGGGGTGCCCTCGGGGCGCTGATCCTCGTCGATCCGGAACGCCTCCAGGAATCCTTCCCCGTGATCGACCTGGTCGAACAGTACGGACTTCCCTACGCGATTTCCGTCAACCACTTCGACGGCACCCCGGTGCGCCCCGATCACGAACTGCGCGAGGCGTTGGATCTGTTGCCTGAGACACCCATCGTCACCTGTGACGCGCGTGACGAGAAGTCATCGGCCAATGCACTGATGGAACTTGTCCGCTACCTACAGGCACGTACCCGCTAGGAGCACAACTATGGATACACAATCGGACTTCCCGGCTCCGCCGCCGGGTTGCCCTGCGCATGGGCGGGTACCCCTGCACGGGCCCGAGTTCCAGGCCCATCCGGAGGCGTACTACGCCTGGATGCGCCGGTTCGGGGCCACCGCTCCGGTGGAATTGGCGCCCGACGTCGAGGCCACCCTCGTCACGGATTACTCGGCCGCGCTCCAGCTGCTGCAGAACTCGGACACGTTCCGCAAGGACTCACGCCGCTGGCGTGATCTGAACGAGGGCAAGATCAGCCACAGCAGCCCGGTGCTGCCCCTGCTCGCGTACCGTCCGAACTGCATGTTCACCGACGGTGCCGATCACATGCGGCTGCGTCAGGCGGTCACCGACAGCCTGGCCAAGGTGGACACCCACCAGCTGAGCAGGCAGGTCGACGGGATCTCCCGTTACCTCATCGAGCAGTTCAGCTCGCGCGGTTCGGCCGATCTGCTGAACGACTACGCCAAGCTGCTGCCGCTCTTCGTGTTCAGCGAGCTGTTCGGCTGCCCTGCGGAAATCGGTGACCGGGTCATCTTCGGCATCTCCGGTATTTTCGACGGCGTCAACGCCGAAAAGGCGAACGAGGTGCTGACCCAGAGCGTCGGCGAGCTGGTCGCGCTGAAGCGTACCCAGCCCGGGAACGACGTCACCTCCTGGCTTATGCAGCACCCGGCGCAGCTGTCCGACGAGGAAATGGCGCATCAGCTGGTATTGCTGCTGGGATCCGGTGCGGAACCGCTGCGGAATCTCATCGCCAATTGCCTCCACCTGCTGCTCACCGACGACCGGTATTCGGGCGGCGGACTGCTGGTCGAGGACGCCATCGACGATGTGCTGTGGAACAGCCCGCCCATGGCGAATTACTCGCCGCATTACCCGGTATCCGATGTTGAATTCGCCGGAACCAAGCTGAGGGCGGGCGATCTCGTCCTGGTCAGCTACGCCGCGGCCAACTCGGATCCGGCGCTCGCCGCCTCCCGCGAGCGCCAGAGCAAGCGCGCCCACCTGGCCTGGAGCGCCGGTCCGCACGCCTGCCCGGCGAAGGATCCGGCGCAGCTCATCACGGTGTCGGCCATCGAGAACCTGCTCAACCAGCTGCCCGACGTGGAGCTGGCGGTGCCCAGCGAAAGCCTGACCTGGCGCCCCGGCCCATTCAATCGTGGACTGGCCGCACTGCCCGCCCGTTTCACTCCGATACGGACGGATAAACAGCCTTCTCAGCAGCAACAGCCTGTTACGCCAGTGGATCGTGGCCAACAGAGCACCAAGCGGGAAAAGGGCGGCTTGTGGAGTTCGTTCCTCGCTTGGTGGAGAGTGTGATCCACGCAACACCCCCCACATTTCTCGTACCGCATGGTTAATCAATGGATCGGGTAGGCCGTATCGCGAAAATTTTGTTGGCAGAGTTATAAAAAGGAGCCGTCGTGGAGCCTATTGCCGACGACGCCGCGGTCGATCAACGTTCTGTGGATTCAATCGAAAATATATTCGATTGCCGTAGTGCGACACCACACTACGTTTTGGCGCCTCCCCCACTTCGATTGCTTCACTCCTCCGCTCCCCGGGGGGTTCGGTGAAGCTTTTCCGCTTCGGGAGAAGGAAACGTGCGGGTGCGGGCGAGACCCGTACGCACCCCACCCGGCTCGGCGACCTCGTCACCGGCCAGCTCACCCGGCTGGGCGGTGTGGCGGGACTGAGCGAAGCCGACACGGCGGCTTACGCACAGGTGCTGACCGAGACCCTGGGGCCGGTGGCCAAGCGCTCGCTGGAGCTGCCGCCGCCGTCCCCCAGCTTCGTGTCCGACGACCACACTCCGGTCGAATACTCCCTGGCCTTCACCCCGGGCCGGCTCCCGGCACTCAGGATGCTGGTGGAGCCGGGGTGCGAGGCCGAAGACCTGAGGGAAAGCGGCCGCGTCGGCCTGCGCGCCGTCCACGCCATGGCCGACCGCTGGGGTTTCTCCACCGAGCGGCTCGACCGGCTGGAAGACCTGTTCCTCCCCGACTCCCCCCAAGGGCCGCTGGCCCTGTGGTACGCCCTGGAGCTGCGGCCCGGCGGCGTCCCCGCGGTCAAGGTCTATCTCAGCCCCTCGGCCAACGGCCCGGACCGGGCAGCCGAGACGGTCGGCGAGGCGCTGGGCAGACTCGGCTGCCGGCAGGCGTTCGACGCCCTGCCGGCGGCCGACGGCTACCCCTTCGTCGCCCTGGACCTCGGCGACTGGCCCGCGCCGCGGCTGAAGGTCTACCTCACCCACGACGGCCTGTCCCCCGCCCGGGCCGCCAGCCTCTCCCGGATGGACCCCCACCCCGGCCAGGCGCGGCTGGAGGAGTTCTTCCGCACCGCCGGGGGTCTCCCCCCCGGGACCGGCCAGGGGCTGTACGGCCGCCCCGCCATCTCCTGCCACTCCATCACGGAGACCCGGACCGGCCTGCCCAGCGGCTTCACCTCCCATGTGCCCATCCGTGACTACGTGCGCGACGACGCACAGGCGCGGGAGCGGGCCGTGGCCGTCCTGCGCCGCCACGGCATGGACGACAAGGCGCTCGACCGGGCGCTGACCGCCATCACCTCGCGCTCCCTGGAGGACGGCGCGGGCCTGATCTCGTATCTGGCCCTGGTCCATGAACGCGGCCGGCCGCCGCGGGTGACCGCGTACCTCTCCTCGGAGGCGTACGAGGTACGGCCACCCCGGGAGACGGAACCCGTCTACGAGCCGCAACCGGTCCACGAGGCAGCACCGGAACACCAGACCCCGGTGGTCCACGGCCTCACCCAGGCGCGGAGCCATACGCGCGACAGCGATGAGACAGGAGAAATGGTCAGCGTGGAGCCCTACCGGATCAAGGTCGTCGAACCGATCCCCATGACGACGCGGAAGCAACGCGAAGAGGCGCTCAAGCGCGTCCACTACAACCTGTTCGACCTGCGGGCCGAGGAGGTGACCATCGATCTGCTGACCGACTCGGGCACCGGTGCGCTGTCGGCCGCGCAGCTCGCCGCCGGGATGGCGGGCGACGAGTCCTACTCGGGCTCGCGCTCCTTCTACCGGTTCCACGAAGTGGTCACCGAGCTGACCGGATATCAGCACATCCTCCCGGCCCACCAAGGGCGCGCGGCGGAGCGGGTGCTCTTCTCCTCCCTGCTCAAGCCGGACTCCCTCGTCCTGGCCAACACGCACTTCGACACCACGCGCGCCAACGTGGAACTCAACCACTGCGAGGCGCGCGACCTGCCCTGCCCCGAGGCCAAGGACCTGGACAGCAAGGAGCCGTTCAAGGGGAACATCGACCTCAAGGCGCTCGAACAGACGCTGACCGGGCCGGACGCCTCCCGGGTCGCCGTGGTGGTCATGACCATCACCAACAACGGCGGCGGCGGTCAGCCCGTCTCCATGGAGAACCTGAAGCAGACCGCGGCCCTGTGCCGCAAGCACCGGGTTCCGCTGTTCCTGGACGCCGCCCGGTTCGCCGAGAACGCCTGGCTCGTCACCCGGCACGAACCCGGCTACCGCGACCGCACCCCGCGGCAGGTCGCCGAGGAAGCGTTCCGGCTGGCGGACGGCTGCATGATGAGCGCCAAGAAGGACGGCATCGTCCACATCGGCGGCTTTATCGGCATGAACAACCCCGAGCTGGCCCAGCGGTGCGAACTGCTGCTCATCGCCACCGAAGGCTTCGCGACCTACGGCGGCCTGGCCGGCCGCGACCTCGACATGATGGCGCAGGGCCTCACCGAGGTCACCGACCCCGGCTACCTCGCCGAACGCGCCGACATCGCCGCCCACCTCGCCCGGCGGGTCCGCGCCGCCGGAGTCGACATCGTCGAACCGCCGGGCATGCACGCCCTCTACCTCAACGCCGGTCGCCTGCTGCCCCACATACCGTCGCACCAGTACCCCGGCCACGCGCTGGCGTGCCAGCTGTACCTGGAGGGCGGCATACGCTCGGCCGAACTGGGCTCCCTCTACCTCGGCGAGGAGGACGAGGCCGGAAACCCGGTGAAGAGCGCGCCGTACGAGCTGGTCCGGCTCGCGCTGCCGCGCCGGGTCTACACCCGCAGCCACTACGACCACATCGGCGAGACCCTGGCGAAGATCGCCGCCAAGGCGGACTCGGTGACCGGCTTCCGGATCTTCGACCAGTCCCCGATCCTGCGCCACTTCCGGGCCAAGCTGGAGCCGGTACCGGTGCCGGCCGCCACCGGAGCACGAGCGGCCGGGCGCACCGCCACCGCGGCACGCTGAGGAGGGCGGCTCAGCCGCTGCCGAACGGTCCGCCGCCGCCTAGTTCCAGGGACTCCGGCCCTCGTCGCCGACCGGGCCGGAGTCCCTGGTGCCCGAGCCGCCCAGCTGGTGTGGGCGGCGCCGGATACCGTCCGGGGCCAGCTCGTCGGGCTCGCGGTTCCGGGTCTGATAGCCGACCCGGTCGTGATCGTCCTGATGCCCCGGACCGTGACCCGCCTGCCGCGCCTCGCGCTCGGTCTCGTCCACCCGCTGCCAGGCGTTGGCACGGCGCTGCGGCCGCTGGGTGGGCACCGGCTCGCGGGCCCGTACCCGTATGCCGTACCAGGTGGCCACGATGAGGATCACGACCACCACGATGCCGACGACGAGAGGCCCCGTGCCGACCAGGAGGCCGTGGTTCACGGCGAGGTCCATGGCGTACGCATCCATGGCGGCCGGGTACCCCACACGCCCCCGTCAACCCACCCCGCTCAGGCCGTGCCTTCCGCCGCCCGGATCGCGTCCCGGTAGGCACGGGCCGCGGCGCGCAGCGCCGTCTCCGGCTCCACACCCGCCTCCTGGGCGCGGATCGCCAGCGCGAGCAGCTCGTAGCCGATGCCCTCGCCCTCCGGAAGGGCGACGGCGAGCCCGGCGGTGCGGGCGCGGGAGGCGAGCTGGGCGGTGAGGGCGAGCGAGGGCTGACCGAGCGGCACCCCTTCGGTGACCGAGTCGCGCTGCTTTTCTATCGCCTTGGTGCGCAGCCAGTGCGCGTTGACGTCCTCGGCGGTCTCCGCGACCTCCTCGCCGAAGACATGCGGATGGCGGCGGATCAGCTTGTCCACGATGGCACCGGCCACATCGTCGATCGAGAACGGCTCGTCCTCGTCCTCCTGCGCGATCCGGGCGTGGAAGACGACCTGCAGCAGCACATCGCCCAGCTCCTCGCGCAGCGCCTCCCGGTCGCCCTCCTCGATGGCCTCGACGAGTTCGTACGCCTCCTCGATGCCGTACTTGACCAGATCCTCGTTGGTCCGCTGCCCGCTCCACGGGCATTCCGCGCGGATCCGGTCCATCACCTGGACCAGGTCGAGCAGCCGGGCGCCCGGCAGGTCGTACGAACCGGGCAGCAGCTCCAGGTCCGGCATCGTCTCGCGGCCCGAACCCGCCAGCCGGGCCAGCCCGTCGGTCAGCGCGGACTCGCCGTCGGCCGAGGTGATCACGACTGCGTCGCGGCCGCCCTCCGTGACGCAGTAGTCGACCAGCTCGCGCGCCGCCGGGACCGTGTGCTCGACGTCGATGCCCGCCTCGCGCAGATACGGCAGCTGCGGATGGTCGGGGTCCCCGCACAGCACCCGGTCAGCGCCGCGCAGCGCCTGCCAGGCGGGCCAGGAGAGCAGCCCGGGGGCCACCCGGTGGCTGGTGGTGAGGAGGACGACGCGGCCGGTGGCGAGGTCGGCCGCGGGGGCGGCGGAGTCAGGCGTGGTCACCCTTGAAACGTAACCTACGCCGGCTGCCGGGAGTCGGTGGAGGTGCGCAGCCAGGCCGCCTTGGCGAGGACCGCGGTGCCCTTGGTGTCGTCCCAGCTGCCGTAGCGCGGGTTGACCTTGATGTCGAGGTCCTTGGAGGTGCGGGTGAACACCGCGTTGACCTTGGCGACGCCGAGCTTGCGCAGCAGCGCGGTGCGGGTCAGCTCCATGCGCACCGCGCCGTCGATCTGGTCCGGGGCGATGCCCTGCTCCAGGTAGGCGGCGCGCAGCGCGGCGGCCCCGCCGGCCTGCTGCTCGGAGGCGTCGCGGGCGCGCTGCACCGCGCGGCGGCTGACGCCGATGCCGTTGTCCTGGCCGGCCCGCTCGATGACCTTGAACTGGATCATGCGGATGAGGGTGTTCTGGGTCAGCTGACCGCTGGCGGCCACCAGCTGGTCCGCCCTCGGCGAGCCGCGCTGCGCGTCCCGTACGTCCTTCACCTGGCCCTGGAGCTGCGACTCGGTGATCCGCCCGTCGTGCAGGACGGCCGCGGAACCGGCCCGCGGGGTGCCCCCGCAGGCGGTCAGCAGGGGGGCGCAGACCAGTAGGGCGGACGCGGCGGATACGGAGAGCGCAGTACGGCGGCGGATCATTGAGCCTCCCGGCAGAGATCGTGCGGCGC
Source organism: Streptomyces sp. NPDC040405 (assembly GCF_055595765.1). Classification (NCBI taxonomy): domain Bacteria; kingdom Bacillati; phylum Actinomycetota; class Actinomycetes; order Kitasatosporales; family Streptomycetaceae; genus Streptomyces; species Streptomyces sp. NPDC040405. The sequence goes on along the minus strand of NZ_JBVIVI010000005.1, from coordinate 565,455 downwards.
GACAAACGATCTGGCGTTGATCGATGGTATGGAGTCGGCGCGGCCTAGGCCACTGCTTGGACAACGATTCACCGGGGTCTTGGTCAGCCTCCGCCCCCGAACCCGCCCGGAACCGGTGCGCGGGACGGGAAACGGCGGCGGTGCGACCGCCCCGCCCCTGTCGCGTATCTTTTCGACCGGACCGCCCCGCACCCATGACGCTCCGCCCCCATGCCCGCCCTCTGACGCCCCACGACAAGGACCCTGGATGGACACGGCAGCGACAGCCCCGCCCGGCACCACGGCCGAAGGGGCGACCGCCGCCGCCACAGGCGCCGAGCGGCTGCGCGTCCGGACGGCGGCGCTGCGCCACCCGCGGCTGGATCCGTACTGGCTGGCCCTCGGCCTGTTCGCCGCCTTCGCGACCCTGTCGATATGCCGCTACCGCCGCATGGCCACCATGTCGTGGGACCTGGGCATCTTCGAACAGGCGATACGGGGGTACGCGCATTTCCAGGCCCCGATAGCCGATCTCAAGGGTCCCGGCGCCAACATCCTCGGCGACCACTTCAGCCCCATCACGGCCCTGCTCGCCCCGCTCTACCGGGTCTTCCCGAGCCCGATGACGCTGCTCGTCGCGCAGGCCGCCCTGTTCGCCCTCTCCGCCGTTCCCGTCGCCCGGACCGCCGCCCGGCTGCTGGGCCGGGCCCGGGGGCTCGCGATCGGCACCGCGTACGGACTGGCCTGGGGCCTCCAGCGGGCCGTGGACTTCGACTTCCACGAGATCTGCTTCGCCCTCCCGATGATCGCCTTCTCCCTCGAAGCGGTCATACTCCGGCGCTGGTACGCGGCGATGCTGTGGGCCGCCCCGCTGGTCTTCGTCAAGGAGGACATGGGCGCCACGGTCGCCGCGATCGGCGCCGTCATCGTCGTATGCGTCTGGCGCGACCGGGAGCGGGAGCGCGAGCAGGGCATCGCGCCGCTCGCCGTCTCCCTCATGGGCTTCGGCGTGCTGGGCTCGGCCCTCGCGCTGGGCGTCGTCATCCCCGGCTTCAACGGGGCCGGTGCGTACGACTATTGGGACAAGGTCGGCAGCGGCGGCTCCGACGCCACCATCCCGTTCGCCACCGCGCTGGGCACCCTGCTGTGGACGCTGCTGCCGACCACCGGGCTGCTCGCGCTGCGCTCCCCGCTGCTGCTGGCCGCCCTGCCCACCCTCGGCTGGCGCTTCGTCTCCCACGACGAGCACTACTGGGGCACGGACTGGCACTACAGCGCGGTGCTGATGCCGGTCGTCTTCCTGGCCCTGGTCGACGCGCTCGACCGGATCGGGAAGAGCCGCCGCGGCTGGCTCGTCCGGTACGCCCGTCAGCTGCCCGCCGCGGTCTGCGCCGCGGCCCTGGCCCTGACCACCTCACTGCCGCTGGCCGGGCTCGCCGAGGAGGCCACCTACCGCAAGCCGCCCCACGTCGGCGCGGTGGAGCGGCTGCTGGAGCGAATACCGGACGGCGCGACGGTCGAGGCCAACGTCGGGCCGATAGCCCGCCTCACCAGCCGCTGCCGGGTCTTCTGGGTCGGCTCCACCCAGGGCGTCACCCCGCAGTACCTGGCCCTGTCGGAACCGCCGGACCGCACGGTGCGGCAGGAGCTGGCGTACGCGAAGCAGCTGCACCCGAAGGCGCGCTACGAGGCGCTGGCGACCGCCGGGGGCACCTTCCTGCTCCGGCTCAAGAGTCCATCGGCTGCGGGGCGATGACCGCGAACGGCGCGCCCTGCGGGTCCTGCACCAGGGCCATCCGCCCGGCCACCATGTCGAACGGCGGCTTCAGCACCGTCCCGCCCTCCGCCGACAGCTTCGCCACCGTCCGGTCGGTGTTGTCGACGGAGAAGTAGACCAGCCAGTGCGAGGGCGTGCCGGGCGGCACCCCCTCGCGCAGCGTCTGGAGCCCGCCGACCGTGCGGCCGTCCACGGTGAGCGCGCAGTAGCCCTCGGCGTCGCCCGTGGCGCCTTCCATGGGCCTCGTCTCGATGCCGAGCGCCTCCGCGTAGAAGGCGCTCGCCGCCTCGCGGTCGCTGGTGTTCAGCTCGTTCCACACCAGCGCGCCGGATTCGTTGACGATGCCCGCCCCGGGGAACTCCCGCGCCTGCCAGACGCCGAAGACGGCCCCGGTGGGGTCGGCCGCCACCAGCATCTTCCCGAGGTCCATCACGTCCATGACGGGCAGCAGCACGGTGCCGCCGTTGCGGCTGATCGCGTCGGAGGTGGCCTGGGCGTCGGTGGAGGCGAAGTACGTGGTCCAGACGGTCGGCGGCGCGGGCTGATCGTCCATCGCCTGCGCGGCCATCACCCCTGCCACCGGCAGGTCCTTCAGCGCGCAGACCGTGTACCCGCCGAATTCGGCCGGGCCGATCTCCCCGGACCAGCCGAACAGCCCGGAGTAGAAGTCGAGGGCGGCCTGCTGGTCGGAGGCCGTCAGGTCGATCCAGCAGGGGGTGCCTGGCTGATACGGAGTGGTGACTTCGGACATCGCTGCCTCCAGTTGGGCCTCTGCCGTCAATTCTCCCCTGGTGCGGCGGGGCCGCCACTCGGGCGGGGGGCCGTCGGGCCCCGGCCCCGGCTTTGGCAAGATTTCGATCATGAATGATCCACGGGGGCAGCAGCAGCCCTACCCGCCTTCCCACCCCTATGCCCAGCCCTACGGCCAGCCTCCCGCCCAGCCCTACGGCCAGCCTTATCCGCCGCATCCACCGCATTTCCAGGGGCCGCAACCGCCTCAGCCGCCCCGCGTCCCCGAGCCCGCCGGTGACGAGCGGCGCATCCTCGCGGCGGCGGTGGACGGCCTCCTCGCCCTGGGCGGCGGCTGCGCCCTCGGCCTGCGCGTCCTGCCGATGGCCAAGGTCGAGGCCAACTCCCTGCTCCTGGCCGTGGGCTGTGTGTTCGGGCTGTCGATCATCAACCAGGTGCTGGGGGCCTGGATCTTCCGGGCCTCCCTCGGCAAGTGGATGCTGCGGATGCGCGTGGTGCGCGAGACCGACGCCGGACGGCCGGGGTTCTGGCGGCTGATCCACCGCTGGCTGGTCGGAATGACCTGGCTGCCGATGCAGCCGCTGCGCAGCCTGGTCTGGTCGGACGGGGATCCGTACGAGGACCACTGCAAGATCGCGTACGTGCGTGTGAAGGATCTCCGGCGGCTGGGGTACCTGGGTTGACGAGCGGCTGGGGTACCCCGGCCGACGGCGGGCCGGAAGACCCGAAAACGCCGGGCGGCGGCCGGCCCTCATCGGGTCGGCCGCCGCCCGGCGTCAGTGGTCGGACGCGGCGTCAGGCGCCGGTCGCGCTACCCGCCACCCACTGGTTCCAGTCCATGTTCCAGCCGTTGAGGCCGTTGTCCGGAGAAACGGTCTTGTCGTTGGAGTTCTTCACCACCACGACGTCACCGATCTGGGAGTTGTTGAAGAACCAGGCGCCCTGGGTGTTCGGGTCGTTCGCGCCCTTGGTGTCCGACAGGCCCACACATCCGTGGCTGGTGTTCTGGCTGCCGAAGATGGACTTCGCGCCCCAGTAGTTGCCGTGGATGAAGGTGCCCGAGGTGGACAGCCGCATCGCGTGCGGCACGTCCTTGATGTCGTACTCGCCCTTGCCGTCGTCGTCGGTGAAGCCGACCGTCGCACCGTTCATCCGGGTCTCCTTGAACTTCTCGGAGATCACCATCTGACCGTTGTACGTGGTGTTGTCGGGGCTTCCGGCCGAGATCGGAATGGTCTTGATCAGCTTGCCGTCGCGGACGACCTTCATCGTCTTGGACTTGGCGTCGACCGTGCTGACCTGCGAGTGGCCGACCTTGAACGTGACGGTCTTCTCCTGGACACCCTTCACACCCGACGACGCCTCGACGCCGTCCAGGTCCATCTTCAGGGTGACGGTGGAGTTGGCCTTCCAGTAGTCCTTCGGGCGCAGGTCCAGCCGGTTGCCGTTGAACCAGTGGCCGACGACCTCCTGACCGCTGCTGGAGGTGACCTTGATGTGGGACTGGACGTCCTTCTTGTTGGTCACCGCCTTGTCGAAGTTGATCGACACCGGCATGCCCACACCGACCGTCGAGCCGTCCTCCGGCGTGAAGTTGCCGATGAAGCTGTTGGACGGGGAGACCGTGGTGAAGGAGGAGTGCTCCGTGGCCTTGCGGCCGTCGGAGTCCTTGGCCTTCGCGCTGATCTTGTACTGGGTGGACCGCTCCAGCTGCCCGTCGGGCTTCCAGGAGGTCCCGTCGGACGATATGGATCCGGCCACGCTGGAGCCATCGGCGGTCGAGGTCATGGTCACCGAGGTGAGCTTGCCTCCGCTGACGCTGACCTTGGTGTCGCGGTTGATGCCCGCATTGGTCGCACCGGACTTCGGCGTGATCTTGATGCGGGCGTCCGAAGCGTCCTTGGCCGCCGCCTCGTCCACCTCCGACTGGCCCTTGCCGCCGCCCTTGCCGTCGCTGCTGTCGCCGCCGCCCCCGCCACAGGCGGCGAGGGTGAGTACTCCGCTGAGCAGAGCGGCCGCGGCCACCAGCCCCCTACGGCGCTTGCCGTACGTCATCACACGCTTCTCCATTTACGACTGGACCCCAGAAACCCAAGACCTATCCAGCAAGACCTATCCAGGAAGAACGCCTGTACCTTTTGGTCGGTTCCACGCCCAGTAAAACTGTGCGCGACGCCACTTAGCAAAGACGCTGGTCCAGCTTATGACGCAGCGCCGTTAATCCGGACAAACCATGACAGTGCGGGATTAGTCATATGGCGCGGAGCGGGCTGCCGACCCGGTTCGCTACCGTCTGACCCCAGTAAGTCACTACGATCGGGCACGCGGGGTCAATTCGCCGCAGCCGCAAGGAGGGTGCCGTTGTGTCCGCACGCCGACCGCTGCTGACCGCTGCCGCCGCTGGTTCGCTGCTGTGCGCCCTGTGGTTCGTCCCCTCCGCCAACGCGACGGTCGAGACCGACGGGGCCTCGTCCTCGCCCTCATCCTCGTCCTCATCCTCCGGAGGCGCGTCCTCCGGGAGCCGGGACGAGGCGCCGTCCCGGCCGCGCACGGAGGCCGTCCCGGACGAATACCTCGCCGACACCGGCAGCGTGGACGTCACCCCGTATCTCGCCGGGGGCACGGCCTTCCTGGGGCTCGGGGTCACGATGGTGACCGCCTCCGCGCGCCGTACGCGCGCGCAGACGCCCTGACCCTGCCGTCCTGACCATGCTCCGTCAGGCCAGCGGCCCGGTCACCGATTCGACCGCCTCGGCCAGCTTCCCGGACCGTACGAACGCCTCGGCGGCCGCCAGGTCCGGCGCCAGATAGCGGTCCCCGCCCGGGCCCTCGACCCCGGCCCCGCGCACCGCCGCCAGCACCGCCCGCGTCGCGGGCGCGGGCACCAGGCCCTTCCGCAGCTCGACCGCGCGGGCCGCCGCGACCAGTTCGATCGCGAGCACCCGGGTCACGTTGTCCACCACCGTGCGCAGCTTGCGCGCCGCCGACCAGCCCATGGAGACGTGGTCCTCCTGCATCGCGGAGGACGGGATCGAGTCGACCGAGGCGGGCACCGCGAGCCGCTTCAGCTCGCTCACCAGCGCCGCCTGCGTGTACTGCGCGATCATCAGCCCCGAGTCCACGCCCGGGTCACCGGCCAGGAAGGGCGGCAGCCCGTGCGAGCGGTTCTTGTCCAGCAGCCGGTCGGTACGGCGCTCCGCGATCGAGGCGAGGTCGGCCGCCGCCACGGCGAGGAAGTCCAGGACGTACGCGACGGGCGCGCCGTGGAAGTTGCCGTTCGACTCCACCCGGCCGTCCGGCAGCACCACCGGATTGTCCACGGCGGACGCCAGCTCCCGGTCCGCGACCAGGCGGGCGTGCGCGAGCGTGTCCCGCCCCGCGCCCGCGACCTGCGGGGCGCAGCGGATCGAGTACGCGTCCTGGACGCGCGGCGCGTCGTCCTGGTGGTGCCCGGTGAGCCCGGAACCGGCGAGCACCCGCAGCATGTTGTCCGCGCTGGCCGCCTGGCCGGGGTGCGGGCGGATGGCGTGCAGCTCGGGCGCGAGCACCCGGTCCGTCCCCAGCAGCGCCTCCAGCGACAGCGCGGCCGTCACATCGGCGACGGTGTACAGCCGCGCCAGGTCGGCGCAGGCCATGACCAGCATGCCGAGCATCCCGTCGGTGCCGTTGAGCAGCGCCAGGCCCTCCTTCTCGCGCAGCTCGACCGGCTCGATGCCGTGCGCGGCCAGCAGCTCGGCGGCGAGCCGCACCTCCCCGTCGGGCCCCTCGGCCTCACCCTCCCCCATCAGCGCGAGCGCGCAGTGGGACAGCGGCGCGAGGTCGCCGGAGCAGCCGAGGGAGCCGTACTCGTGCACCACGGGCGTGATCCCCGCGTTGAGCAGGGCCGCCATCGTCTCCACGACCACGGGCCGCACCCCGGTGTGGCCGGACGCGAGCGTCTTGAGCCGCAGGAACACCAGCGCCCGGACCACCTCACGCTCCACCCGAGGCCCCATCCCGGCCGCGTGCGAGCGCACGATGTTGCGCTGCAGCTGGGCGCGGAGTTCGGGGCTGATGTGGCGTACGGCGAGCGCGCCGAAGCCGGTGGAGACGCCGTACACGGGCTCGGGCTTGGCCGCCAGGTCGTCGATGACCCGCCGCGCGGCGGCGACGGCCGCGATCGTCTCCTCCGCCAGCTCGACCCGCGCCCCGCCCCGCGCCACGGCGACAACGTCCTCGGCGGTCGTTCCGGACGTCCCCACCACCACAGTGTGCATATCCATATTCAGGCACCCTAGAGAGTGAATCTCGACCTGTCACCCCAATGCCACCCCACCCCATACCGGGGCTCCGCCCCGCACCCCGCTCCTCAACCGCCGGAGAGGCTGAAAGACGCCCCCGCCACCCCGGGACCGACAGGGGGCGCGCCACGCCCGGAGCGGGGCCCTGGACGCGGGGTGCGGGGCTTGCCCCCGGCTCGGGAAGGTGCAGGGCGGGGCGGGGTTATCCGGTGGCGAGACAGGCGGGGCAGGTGATCGCCCGTCGCCACTCGGCCACCTCTCCGGTGGCACCACAGACGGGGCGCCCGTCGCGCACCTTGTGCACGGTCATCACGTCGTCCCCGGCCGTGCCCGGAAGCCAGTCCGGCAGCTCCCGGTGGTCCAGGTGATCCATAGCGCGCGTCATGCCTTTTCCTTTCCGGCGTTCGCGACCCTCTTGCCGTGGTCCGGATGTCGACCCAGCAACACGGCACAGTCAGTGACCTTGCTCAGATCTCCGGACTTGCGCGCCGCTTCCTTCTCGCGCTCCAGGCGGACGCATTCCGCGCAGTCCGTGGTCATGACGCCTCCGCCGTACGCAGTGCCTCTTCCAGTTGTCGGGCCATCTCGCACGACCGGTCGGTCGCACACGTCCGGCACTCGCCCCTGTGCATCAGGTACGCCGACTGAAGTTGCTCAAAGTCGGCGGCGCGGGGGCAGTCGGAGACCTCGCGCTCCACGCGATCGTTGGCCATATCTCTCACCGGCGGACCCACATTCGAATGGCCTGGATATTCTTTCGCACGCTGCCTGCTCCTTCCTCGGCGCAGATGCGCGCCGCCCCACGAGCTTCGAGGCAGCGGAGGAACGCGGGAACAGCGAACGGGGATCCCCGCAACCCCATTTGGGGAACCCCGTTATGACCTTTCCGGCCAACCCCGTTCGGGCCACGGGGCTACGCTGGTGCACATCACTTCCGCCCCTGCTAGGTGGCCCATGGACGAACTCGAGACCCGACGCGGCGACTGTCCACTGACGATCCCCGAGACGCTGCTGCAGAGCGATGCCATGCGGCGCGCCTGTGCCACCCGGGACTTTCAGGAAGTCTTCCGTCTCGTCAATCGGCGCACCGGATCGAGCCATGCGGACATCGCAGCCGCTGTCGGCAAGATGACGAGTTCCCGGGTCAGTGACGTGATTCGAGGCGTGCGGCGGATCCGAGGACAGGCGGTAATCGAACGCATTGCCGATGCCTTCGGCATCCCCGGCGCAATGCTCGATCTGCCGAGACGGCCATGGGAAAGCCACCCGGAAGGCGTTGACGAAACCAGCAGCGCACCGCCCACGGAAGACGAGATGATGAGCCCCCTCAACCGGCGCACCCTCCTCAAAGGCGGATTTGTCGCCACCGCTCTGACAGGGGCGGGCCTTGAAGAGTTCTCACACACAGCCGCCGCCCTGGATGACGCTCACCGCTATTTCGACGGGACGGTAGTCGACTACTTTCGCAGTCGACTTGAAACAGCCAAGCGCGACGACGGCCGACTCGGCGCGCAACAGACCCTGCCGGTGATGCTGGCCCTACTGGGCACCATTGAGCAGCAAGCCCGGAATGTGAAACCCGCCGTCCGGCGAGAGATGCTGTCGGTCGGCGCCGACGGGGCGGAATTCGCTGGATGGCTGTACCGGGATATCCATCAACCGACTGTCGCTCTTTTCTGGTACGACCGGGCGATGGAATGGGCACAAGAAGCCGATGACCCCGCCATGCAGGGGTATATGCTGCTCAAGAAATCCCAGATGGCGTACGACGATGGGGACGGCGTGCGTATGCTGACGCTGGCCCAGGCGGGCCAGCATGAGCGGTGGCAGCTCCCCACTCGGGTGCAAGCAGAGTTGCTGCAACAGGAAGCACTGGGGTGCGCCATGCTCGGCGAGCCGATCTCGCTGATCGAGCAGAAACTCGACACTGCCCACGAATTACTGACGCGCGCCGACAGTGAACCGAACGGCCTTGGCGCGTATTTCAGCGAGCATACGTTGCTGCTCAGGAACGCCGTAACATACACCGAGGCGGGAAAGCCGCGCGCCGCCGCCGCTCTGTTCGGCGACATCATTTCGACCGGTAAGCTCTCACACCGTGATGCTGGCTTCTTCAATGCCCGGCGATCTGCGGCGCCGGCCCTGGGCGGCGAGCCTGACGAGGCGGCCAGGATCGGCACTGCCTCCGCCGAAGTCGCCCGAGCGATGAAGTCGGCCCGCACCATGCGGGTACTTGGTGAAGCGCTGCAGACGCTCAGCCGTTGGCGCAGTCGGCCTGCGGTCCAGGAATTCCGCGAAACGCTCCGCGCAGCCTAACCGGTCACCCAGTCGGTTACGGAACGGATGACAAACGCCTGCCATTCCTGACTTTGAGGGTTCAGGTACTGCGGGTCGTCGTGTACAGCGAAACCATGCTGCGATCCCTCGATCTCGATGAGTTCACAGGCGCCACCGAACTTCTGCACAGCAGCTCGCGATAATCCAACGGGAACGAATGTGTCTTCGGTGCCATGCACCATCAACGTGGGGGCCTGCACCTCGCCGAGTACTTCATGGGAATGCAGCCAGAAGACCTCATTGAGCAGAGGCCGCCCATGCCTCAACGTAGGCGTAAATTGAATGAACCCGTCGTCGGACAGCCGCTGCGCAGCTTCCTCGCTGATCGAATCATCGACCCAATAGGACCGAGTATCGATGGTGCGCCATTTATAGTCCAGCTGCGGATTGAACAATACCAGCCGTGAAAGGTCTGACGAGCGCTTGGCGGCATAGTACGCACAGATACCGCCACCAAAGCTGGCGCCCAACAACGTGACGTCCTGGACACTCGCGGCTTCACGAATGAAGGCGATAGCTGAACGAATGTCATTGAGGATCGAGGCCAGGGTCAGCTCTTCCTGCCGACCTTCGCTTTCACCATGGCCGCGCAGGTCGAAGCGCAAAGATGCCACACCGCCTTCAGCCAGTCCGTCGGCAAGGCGCGTGAAAAACCCGCCCTCTTCGCGGGTCACACCCCCGCCGTGCACCAGCACGACACCGCGCGAACCCGGCGCATCGGGGTGCACGAGCGTGCCCGCCAGGTGGAGGCCATCGAGCGTCCGAAGCATCACGCTGTGAGACGTAGGCATGACGCGAGCGTAGCGCTGAGGCGTCGGCGAACAAACGGCACCTACGGGCGGCGGCCTCGGAAGCGGCGGCGTTCTCGGGGGCGGTCCGCGGGGGTGTCGGCCAGGCGGATCACCGGGTCGTCCGGGCCGCCCTCGCGGCCCGCGACGACCGGCTTGAGCGAGCGCGCGGCCTTCGCGCGGTACTGGGCCGCGTCCGCCAGGCGGAACAGGCGGCGGGCCGACGGCACGGGGCCGATCGGGTCGCCGGTGGAGGCGATGCCGCAGGCGACGCCCTCGCCCATCTCCAGCTCCGCGGCGCGGCGGCACAGTTCGTCGGCCACCCGCACCACCTCGTCCGCCGGGGGCCCGACCCCCAGCAGGCAGAACTCGTCGCCGCCCAGCCGCGCCACCAAGGCCCCCGGCAGCATCGCCCCGCACAGGGACAGCACCGTGCCGAAACGTTCCAGCAGGCGGTCTCCCACCGCATGCCCCAGGGTGTCGTTGACCCGCTTGAGGCCGTTCAGGTCGCACACCACCAGGGTCACCACCGTGCCGTGCTCGCGGTACGCCTCCAGCGCCTCGTCCAGCCGTATGTCCACCGCACGGCGGTTGCCCAGCCCGGTCAGGGGGTCGGAGAAGGCCAGGCGGCGGGCCTCCTCCAGGCGCTCCGTCTGGGCGAGCCCGGCGGCCGCCACCGAGGCCAGGACGGTCGCGAAGTCGGCGTCGCCCCGGTCGAACACCGGGCTCCCGGCCGCCCGGGCCACGTACAGCTCGCCCCACGCCCGCCCGTGCAGCACCAGCGGGGCGACCACGCAGGAGCCGCGGCCGCGCCGCCGCAGGGCGGCCACGCGCTGATGGCAGTACGAGGCCGGGCCCGGCCCGGTGCCCTCCGCGGTCTCCACCCACGCGTGCGGCTCGCCGCCCGCGGCCCAGCGCTCGTGCAGAAACTCGGCGATCTCAGGGAAGTCGTGCACCGGATACGACTCGTCGTCCGGCACCGGCTCCTCCCCCGGCATCAGCTCGCCGACGTTCGCCAGGACCCGCAACCGGCCCCGCTCCCGCTCCCATACCGAAACCGCCGCGAAGGTGCCGTCCAGCGCGCGGCGCGCGCTCTCGGCGGCGGCGCCCACCGCCTCGCGCGGGGCGGGCGCCGCGGCCATCGCCTGCGCGAGCCCCACCACCGCCCGCATCCGCCGGTCGACCCCTCGTCCCCCGTCGTCCCCGTTGTCGCTCACGTCGGCCTCGCATTCCTCACCGCACGCACCCACCGGGAGCGCGCGCGTCCGCTCTGCACTCAAGAGTAAGAATGTCGAGGACAATCCGCTTTAGGCCGTTCACCGCCGGTATTGGCCGAAGGGGCGGCCCTCACTCGCCGGGCCACTCCGGCTTGCGCTTCTCGTTGAACGCCGCGACGCCCTCGGCGCGGTCCGCGGAGAAGGCGATCGTCCGCCACCCCGCGTCCTCGACCTCCAGCCCGGCCGGGAGGTCGAGGCCGTGCCCGAGCCGCAGGGCCCGCTTGGCGGCGCGCAGGCCGACGGGCGAGTTCGCGGCGATGCGCCCGGCCAGCTCCAGCGCGGCCGTACGGTCCTCGCCCGGCGCGACCAGTTCGTCCACCATCCGCAGCGCGTGGGCCTCCTCGGCGGGCACCCGGCGGGCGGAGAAGATCAGCTCGGCGGCGCGCGCCGCCCCAACGCGACGGGGCAGCAGCTGCGTACCGCCGCCGCCCGGGATCACGCCGACGGACACCTCGGGCAGCCCCACCACGGCCGTGCGGTCGGCGACGATCACATCGCAGGACAGGGCCAGCTCGTAGCCGCCGCCGAGGGCGAAGCCGTGCACGGCGGCGATGGCGGGTACGGGCAGGTCCAGCACGCCTCGGTAGGCGGCGCGGGAGACCGGGCGGTGGCGCAGCATCTCGGCGTCGGAGAAGGAGTTGCGCTCCTTGAGGTCCGCGCCGACGCAGAAGGCCCGCTCATGGGTGGAGGTGAGCACGACGGCCCGCACCGAGGCGTCGTCCGCGAGCGCCGCGCACGCCGCCGCGATACTCCGGGCCATCTCGGAGGACACCGCGTTCATGGCCTTCGGCCGGTCCAGCACCAGCTCGGCCACGAAGCCGTCCCGCCGGACCGCGACCCACTCCCCGTACCGCTGCTCACCCATCTCGCACCCTCCCGGTTAACGACCGTGAACCTTGCCCGGGACACGTTACCGGCGCCGCCGCCACCGCATCAGGGCGGCGAACATCGACGGCCGGGGGCGCGGGGCGGCCGCGTCGTCCGCTTCGGCCTCCTCGGCGGAGTCCAGGGCCCAGGACGGGACCGGGGCCGGGGCCGGGGCGGGATCCGCGGCCACGCCCTCGCCCGAAGCCTCCGGCCGCGGCTGCGGCTGCGGCGGGTCGGGGTCGCGCGGCGTGGGCGGGAAGCGGACCGGGAGGGAGACCAGGCCGCGCTGGTAGATGCCCGGGCGCCAGCGCAGGGCCTCCTCGGGGCCCGCGAGTTCCACGTCCGGCAGTCGGTCCAGCAGCTTTTCCATCGCCACGGAGGCGATGAGGCGGGCCGAGCCGCGGCCGGGGCACATATGGGGACCGGCGCTGAAGGCCAGGTGGCCGCGGTTGCCGCGATTGCGGTCGGAGCTCCGCAGCGCGTCCTGGTTGGCGGCGGCGAAGCTGATCACGACGGGCTCGCCCTCGCGCAGCCGCACCCCGGCCAGGGTGACGTCGTGGCGCGGGAAGTGGACCGCGAGGTTGGCCAGCGGCGGGTCCGTCCACAGCACCTCGTCCAGGGCGTCTTCGACGAGCATGCTGCCGCCGGAGAGGCCGCCCGCAAGGCCGTCGTCGGTCATCAGCACCCGCAGGGCGTTGCCGATGAGGTTGATCACCGGGTCGCTGCCGGAGGCGGTCAGCAGCATCAGCTGCTCGACGAGTTCGTGGTCGGCGAGCCGCTCGGGGTGGGCGATCAGCCAGGAGGTGACGTCGGCGGCGGGCCGGGCGCGCTTGAGGGAGACGAGTTCCTGGAGCGACGCGGTGATCGTACGGTCGGCTTCCGCCACGTCCGTACCGTCGAAGAGGTGCGCGAGCCCGGTGAAGAGCCGGTCCGCGATCTCGCGCGGGCAGCCGAAGAGTTCGCCGAGGACGAGCAGCGGCAGCAGCGCGCAGTACTCGCCGATGAGGTCGGCCTCGCCCGCGTCGCAGAACTGGTCGATGAGGGAGTCGGCGATCTGCTCGACGTAGCCGCGCAGCGCGCCCGGGTCGATGCGGCTGGTGGAGTCGTCGATGGCGCTGCGGTAGCGCTTGTGCTCCTCGCCGTCGACCGCGGTGGGCTGCGGCCGGTAGCGGATGAGCTGCCCGGCGTGGCTGGTGTCGGGGACCCGGCCCTCGTTCTTCGCCCGCCAGCGCCGCGGGTCCTTGGAGAACGTCTCGGGGCGGCGCAGGATCTCCAGCGCGGTGTCGTAGCCGACGCACAGGGTCGCGGTGACGCCCGGGTCCAGCTCCACGGGCGCCAGCGGGCCGTACGTCTCGCGCAGTCGCTGGTAGACGGCGGACGGGTCCCTGGCGAACTCGGGCGTATACAGCGGCTCAGCCGCGCCCGTTCCGGCCGGATCGTCGATCATGCCGACGTACGCTAGCGGAACGGTTTTCCGCTCCGTGCCGACTTCGGTGATTGGTGATATTCGTCAATTCGCCGCGCTGGCGAGTCAGCTCCGGCGGCTCAGCTCCGGCCGCTCAGCTCCGGCGGCTCAGCTCCGGCGGCTCAGCAGCCACGGCTCCACGACCCCGAGGCCACGCACCGGCCGCTGCCACATCGGCTGGAGCGCGAAGCGGTACGAGGGCGGCTCCTCGCCCTCCTTCTCGGCCTTGGCGGCCGCCTCCGCGGCCTCCGCCTCCGACACCGGGGCCTCCCCGGTGTGGCTCAGCTCCTCCGCGAACGCGCCGTCCACCAGGACCGCGTTCTTGGGGGCTATGGAGGTCAGTCGGCTCGCCAGGTTCACCGTCGTACCGAAGACGTCGCCCATGCGGGTCGTGACCGTGCCGAAGGCGATCCCGACGCGCAGCTCGGGCATCGTCTCGTCGTGGGTCAGGGTCTCGATCAGCCGCAGCCCGATCTCGGCGGCGATGCCCGCGTCGTCGGCCGCGTACAGCACCTCGTCGCCCAGCGTCTTGATCAGCCGTCCGCCGTGCGCAGCCACCAGGTCGGCGGCCGTGGTCTCGAACGCCTCGACCAGCTCGCCCAGCTCCTCTTCCTCCAGCCGCCGGGTCAGCCGGGTGAAGCTCACCAGGTCGGCGAAGCCGACCGCGAGCCGCCGGTCCACCATCTCCGCGTCGTCCGCCGCCTGCACCACCCGGCCGGTCGCGGCGGCGAGCTGCCGCCGGTAGACGTACACCAGGAACTCTTCCAGCTCCGGCAGCAACAGCTCGACCAGCGGATAGGTGATCTCGGTCCGGGTCATCCCGGACTCCTGGGGTTCGGTGAGCCCCTCCAGGAAGGAGTCGATCTGCCAGTCGGCGAGCCGTGCGGTGGTCTGCCCGGTGGACCGGGCCACCTGGATCGCCATGGGCTCGCTCAGCAGCCCCGCCTCGACCAGACCGGACAACCGGCGCAGCGCCAGCACGTCCGCCTCGGTGAGCGCCTTGGCCTGGCCGATGTCGGCGAAGCCCATGGCCCGCCAGAAGCGGGTGGCCAGCTCGACGGAGACGCCCGCGCTGCGGGCCGCCTGGAAGGGGGTGTAGCGCCGCTCGGCGCCGAGGATCAGCTGCTCCAGCCGGAGCGCGATGGGGTCCGGGGCATCGGCGTCGTCCTCGATGCCGTACTCGGTCTCGTCCTCGATGCCGACCTCGATGCTGTACTTCGCGCCGTCCTCCGTGGCGGCGGCGCCGTTCTCCGTGGCCGCGGCGTTCTCCGTGACCGCGCCGTTCTCCGTGGCGGCGGGGCCGTCGGCGTGGCCGGTGTCGTCGGCGGCGTCCCGTATGGCGGCTTCCTGCCCGGCAACATCCCGTCCGGCGGCGGCGTCCACGGCATCGTCCCGCACACCGCGTCCGTCGGCCGTGCCGGAACCCGCGTCGTCGGCGGTCACCGCCCGCCCCCTGTCCGATCCCTGCGCACTGCCCTTACGTTCCTTCTTCCGGTTCGGCCCGCGGCCGCCCCGAACTGGACGGACCGCCACCACGATACGTCAGGTGTGCCCTAGCTCACTCTCCAGTCCCGTCGCTCACTCCTCCGGCGACGCGGGACGCAGGTGCACGATGTCACCGGCCGAGACCGGCTCCTGCATCCCGGCGTCCGAGGCCAGCACGAGCCGTCCGTCGCCGTCGATCGCGACCGCCTCGCCGACGGTCGCCCCGCCGCCCGGAAGTTCCGCGCGGACCCGTCGTCCCAAGGTCGCACAGCCCGCCGCGTACGCCTCCTGCAGCCCGCAGGCCGCGGGGTCGCCCTCGACGCGGCACCACTCCCCGTACCACTGCTCGATGGACCGCAGCACGGCCCGCAGCAGCGGGTCCCGGTCGGTGGAGATCGCATCGGCGAGGGCCAGCGAGCCCGCCGTCGGCACCGGGAGTTCACCGGCATGCAGGGAAACGTTCAGGCCGACACCGATCACCACGGCCTCGTCGGCCCGTTCGGCGAGGATGCCGCCGAACTTCCGCTCCTCGCCGCCGACCGTCACCAGCAGGTCGTTCGGCCACTTCAGCGCGGTGTCCACGCCCGCCGCCCGGCTCAGCGCCCCGGCGCTCGCCACCCCGGCGAGCAGCGGCAGCCAGCCCCAGCGGACCGTGGGGACGCCGGCCGCGCCGGGCCGCAGCAGAATGGAGAAGAACAGCCCGGACCGGGCCGGGGCGGTCCAGGTGCGGTCCAGGCGGCCGCGCCCGGCGTTCTGCTCCTCGGCGACGAGGACGACGCCCTCCGGGGCTCCGGCCCCGGCCCGGGCCACCAGGTCGGTGTTGGTCGAGCCGGTCGCCTGCACCACCTCCAGCTCCGTCCACAGCCCGCCGGGGCGCACCAGGGCGCGGCGCAGGGCGGCCGTGTTCAGCGGCGGCCGTTCCAGGTCCGTCCAGCGGCCGCGCGGATCTCCTGGGCCCCCGGGGGTGTCAGATGGCGTCATACGGGCCAGCCTAGGACCAGGAGGTGTGGCCAACGACGCAGTGCCACCCGGCGATCCCGCCGATACGCTACGGACCGGTAGCCCAGTCAGCACAAACCCCCGCCAACCCCGTCCACGCAACCGGTATCGCCCCGCCCCCAGCGTCATGACCCTCACCCCCAGGACGAGCAGGAGCCGCATCCCGATGTCCGAGCAGCCGGAGATTGCCCCCGAGATCCCAGATCGTCACACCACCGCGGGGAAGCTCGCGGATCTGCAGCGCCGCATCGAAGAAGCGACACACGCGGGCTCCGCGCGGGCGGTCGAGAAGCAGCACGCCAAGGGCAAGCTGACCGCGCGCGAGCGCATCGACCTGCTCCTCGACGAGGGGTCCTTCACCGAGCTGGACGAGTTCGCCCGGCACCGCTCCACCAACTTCGGCATCGAGAAGAACCGGCCCTACGGGGACGGCGTCGTGACCGGATACGGCACGGTCGACGGGCGCCCGGTGTGCGTCTACTCCCAGGACTTCACGATCTTCGGCGGCTCGCTGGGCGAGGTCTACGGAGAGAAAATCGTGAAGGTGATGGACTTCGCGCTGAAGACCGGCTGCCCCATCGTCGGGATCAACGACGGCGGCGGCGCCCGGATCCAGGAGGGCGTGGTGGCGCTCGGCCTGTTCGCCGAGATCTTCCGCCGTAACGTTCACGCATCCGGGGTGATCCCGCAGATCAGCCTGATCGTCGGGCCGTGCGCGGGCGGCGCGGTCTACTCGCCCGCGATCACCGACTTCACGGTCATGGTCGACCAGACGTCGCACATGTTCATCACCGGACCGGATGTGATCAAGACGGTCACCGGTGAGGACGTCGGCTTCGAGGCGCTGGGCGGCGCCCGCACCCACAACACCACCTCCGGTGTCGCCCACCACATGGGCGGCGACGAGAAGGACGCCATCGAGTACGTCAAGACGCTGCTGTCGTACCTGCCGTCCAACAACCTCTCCGAGCCGCCCGCCTTCCCCGACGAGGCCGACCTGGAGACCTCGGACGAGGACCGGGAGCTGGACGTCCTCATCCCGGACTCGGCGAACCAGCCGTACGACATGCACCGGGCCATCGAGCACGTCCTGGACGACGGCGAGTTCCTGGAGACCCAGACGCTCTTCGCGCCCAACATCATCACCGGTTTCGGACGGGTCGAGGGCCACCCGGTGGGCATCGTGGCCAACCAGCCGATGCAGTTGGCCGGATGCCTGGACATCGACGCCTCGGAGAAGGCCGCGCGCTTCGTCCGCACCTGCGACGCGTTCAACGTGCCCGTGCTGACCTTCGTGGACGTGCCCGGCTTCCTGCCCGGCACCGACCAGGAGTACAACGGCATCATCCGGCGCGGCGCCAAGCTGATCTTCGCGTACGCGGAGGCCACCGTCCCGCTCATCACCGTCATCACCCGCAAGGCTTTCGGCGGCGCGTACGACGTGATGGGCTCCAAGCACCTGGGTGCCGACCTCAACCTGGCCTGGCCCACCGCGCAGATCGCCGTCATGGGCGCCCAGGGCGCGGTCAACATCCTGCACCGCCGTACGATCGCGGCCGCCGACGACCCCGAGGCGACCCGCTCCGAACTGATCGCGGACTACGAGGACACCCTGCTCAACCCGTACACGGCGGCCGAGCGCGGCTACGTCGACGCGGTCATCATGCCGTCCGAGACCCGCCGCCACATCGTTCGGGGGCTGCGCACCCTGCGGAACAAGCGCGAGCAACTGCCCCCGAAGAAGCACGGCAACATCCCGCTCTAGGTTCAGGAAGGGCTGTTTCCATGATCCGAATCGTCCGGGGCAATCCCACCCCAGAGGAGTTGGCAGCCGCACTGGCGGTCGTACAAGCACGCGCGGCGGCCGCGGCGGCCGTCGCGCAGGGCGAGGGCGTACCGGAGGAGTGGTCCGATCCGGCCCGCACCATCCCGAGCCACCGCGTCCCGCAGCCCGGCCCCAAGGCGTGGCGCACGACGTACTGGCCCGCCTGATCCGCCTGGTCCGGCGTGCCTACTTATCCGACGTACCTACTGATCCGGCCGGATCCGACATAACGGCTCTACCCGGAAATAGTTCTTCCGCGCTGTGGCGCCTGAGTACGCGTACTCAGGCGCCACACGACCGTCCGGACGCACTATCGGTCGCATGCTGTGGTCCGAGCCGCCCGATGAGCCGCCAGAAGATCTACGGCGCGCTCAGGCGATGCTCCGCCGCGTCCGAGCCGTCCTGGCGATCGCCATCATGATCGCCACCTGTCTCCTCACGCTGCACCCCTGACGGGCGGCCCCGGTCCGCCCTCCGCACCACGCCCGAGCCCTGACACCCGGCACGCCGCCCGCCTACCCTGGTGCGCATGACTGCCCAGCGCACCCTGATCCTCGCCTCCGCCTCCCCCGCCCGCCTCGGACTGCTGCGGCAGTCCGGATTCGCGCCGGAGGTGATCGTCAGCGGAGTGGACGAGGACGCGCTGAGCGCCGAGACGCCCGCCGCGCTGGCGCGGGTGCTGGCGGAGGCCAAGGCGGCGGCCGTGGCCGGTCTCGCGGAGGCCGACGGGGCGATCGTCGTCGGCTGCGACTCGGTGCTGGAGCTGGACGGGCAGGCGCTCGGCAAGCCCGCGGACGCCGAGGAGGCCACCGCCCGCTGGAAGTCGATGCGCGGCCGGGCGGGCATCCTGCGCACCGGGCACTGCGTGATCGACACCGCGAGCGGCCGCCGCACCTCGGCCACCGCCTCCACCACGGTCCACTTCGGCGAGCCGACCGACGCCGAGGTCGCCGCGTACGTGGCGAGCGGCGAACCGCTGCATGTGGCGGGCGCGTTCACGCTCGACGGGCGGTCGGCGCCGTTCATCGAGGGCATCGAGGGCGACGCGGGCAATGTGATCGGACTGTCGCTGCCGATGCTGCGCACGCTGCTGGCCGAGCTGGGCGTGGGCATCACCGACCTCTGGGCCTGAGGTCTCACCGACCTCTGGGCGTGATGCCTGAAAGCGCCTCAGGCGGGGCTGGGGGCGTCCTGGCCGCCCTCGGCCTTGGCGGCCCCGCCCCGGTCCGCGGCCTCCGGCTCGTACGCCAGCAGGCTGAGCACCACCAGCCCCAGCACCACCATCAGAAACGCGAACGCGGGCCAGCCCACCAGGCCGACCGAGAACGCGCCCACCACGCCGTGCGTCACCGCGCAGGTGAGGAGCAGGATGCGGCCGAGCCGGCCGGGCGCGCGGTCGCGCAGCGCCATGCGGAGCAGCACGACGCCGCACAGCAGCAGATAGACACCGAAGAGGGCGCCGCCGACCCAAGTCCCCACGGACATCGCGTCGGTGTCCAGGCCGCCCAGGGACATCTGCTGCCGGTCCACGACCAGGCCCAGGATCCAGTTCAGCAGCGCTATGCCGACCGCTTCCAGCATCAGCGTCACGGCCGCCACCGCGGCCACTGGTCTGCGTGCCACCCCGCCCACCCTCTTCCGTTCGACATCACGAACGCTACTAACGGGTAAGCCGCCCCACAAGGGGTGTGCGAGGCCCTAGTCCGAGCAGGACCGTGCGGCAAAGTTTCCGCCCTTCGTTCGTAGGGATCCCACAAAGAAACGTGAAGCTCCCCTGCACGGCGGGGCGGAGATCCTGCCCACACCACGGACTCCGCCCCGGGCCCGAAAACCGGGCGTACCGTGGAGCGACGGGGGATTCGGCTGCCTGCCCTGGGCAGGGTTAACGCTCCGTGTGGTCAAGCTCACGCCCGAGTGCTTCTCGGCGTGGGGTGTCACCTGTACCTAAACTCGGCTTGTTTCAAGGAGGGAGCCATCGTGCGCAAGGTGCTCATCGCCAACCGTGGCGAGATCGCTGTCCGTGTTGCCCGTGCCTGCCGGGATGCCGGGATCGCGAGCGTAGCCGTCTACGCCGATCCGGACCGGGACGCCGTTCATGTGCGCGCGGCGGACGAGGCCTATGCGCTGGGCGGTGACACCCCGGCGGCCAGCTATCTGGACCAGGCCAAGGTCCTGGCCGCGGCAGCCGAGTCCGGCGCGGACGCCGTCCACCCCGGCTACGGCTTCCTCTCGGAGAACGCCGAATTCGCCCAGGCCGTCCTCGACGCCGGGCTGACCTGGATCGGCCCGCCCCCGCAGGCCATCCGCGACCTCGGTGACAAGGTCGCCGCCCGCCACATCGCCCAGCGCGCCGGCGCCCCGCTCGTCGCGGGCACCCCCGACCCCGTGAGCGGCTCGGACGAGGTCGTGGCCTTCGCGCAGGAGCACGGGCTGCCGATCGCGATCAAGGCCGCCTTCGGCGGCGGCGGACGCGGTCTGAAGGTCGCGCGCACGATGGAGGAAGTCCCCGAGCTGTACGACTCCGCCGTCCGCGAGGCGGTCGCCGCCTTCGGCCGCGGCGAGTGCTTCGTCGAGCGCTACCTCGACAAGCCGCGGCATGTGGAGACCCAGTGCCTGGCCGACACCCACGGCAACGTGGTCGTCGTCTCCACCCGCGACTGCTCCCTCCAGCGACGCCACCAGAAGCTCGTCGAAGAGGCGCCCGCGCCGTTCCTGACCGACGAGCAGAACGCCGACCTGTACCGCGCCTCGAAAGCCATCCTGAAAGAGGCCGGATACGTCGGCGCGGGCACCGTCGAGTTCCTCGTCGGCCTCGACGGCACGATCTCGTTCCTCGAGGTCAACACCCGCCTCCAGGTCGAGCACCCGGTCACCGAAGAGGTCACCGGTATCGACCTCGTCCGCGAGATGTTCCGTATCGCCGACGGCGAGGCCCTGGGCTACGACGACCCGCAGATCCGCGGCCACTCCTTCGAGTTCCGCATCAACGGCGAGGACCCGGGCCGCAACTTCCTCCCCGCCCCCGGCACCGTCACCACCTTCGACCCGCCGACCGGCCCCGGCGTCCGGCTGGACGCAGGCGTGGAGTCGGGATCGGTGATCGGTCCGGCGTGGGACTCGCTGCTGGCCAAGCTGATCATCACCGGCGCCACCCGTACCCAGGCCCTCCAGCGGGCGGCTCGCGCGCTGGCGGAGTTCCAGGTCGAGGGCATGGCCACCGCCATCCCCTTCCACCGCGCCGTGGTCGCCGATCCGGCCTTCACCAGCGACCCGTTCACGATCCACACCCGCTGGATCGAGACCGAGTTCACCAACACCATCGCCCCCTACGCCCCCGCCGCCACCGACGAGGACGAGGACACCGGCGCGCGCGAGACCGTGGTGGTCGAGGTCGGCGGCAAGCGGCTGGAAGTCTCCCTGCCCGCCTCCCTCGGAATGGCCGCGGCCCCGGCCGCCGCGTCGAAGAAGCCCAAGCGCAAGGCCGTCAAGAAGGGCGGCTCCGCCGCCTCCGGCGACGCCCTGGCCTCCCCGATGCAGGGCACCATCGTCAAGGTCGCCGTCGCCGAAGGCGACACCGTGGCCGAAGGCGACCTCATCGTCGTCCTCGAAGCCATGAAGATGGAACAGCCCCTCAACGCCCACCGCGCGGGCACCGTCAAGGGCCTGAGCGCCGAGGTCGGCGCCTCCGTCAGCTCCGGCTCGGTCCTCTGCGAGATCAAGGACTGACGCCGCCCCCGTAGCGCGCAGCCGGGCCCCGGCCGTCCTCCCGACGGCCGGGGCCCGCGCGCTGTCCTCCCGACGGCCGGGGCCCGCGGCCTCTCACCGGCGCACCACGTCCTGCGGGAAGGTCAGCTGTCCGCTCATCCAGCGCAGCGCCGTGGGCAGTTCACGCCGCCAGGTGCGGAAGTTGTGGCTGCCCTGGTCGAGGATGATCGACTCGGCGCGCATCGGCGGCCGGACGGCGGCCAGGAACGACCGGGTCGCGCCGTAATTCGGCTCGCCCCGGCGGCTGGAGGCCACCAGCACCGACACCTCGGGCCGCGGCAGGTTCCGCAGCCGCCACATCAGGTCGTGCTCCCTCCTGCGGCGGTCGCCCGCCGTGCCGCCACCGAACAGATCCCCGGTGGTGGGGTCGTTGACCACGCGGTAGTCGGGCGACAGCGCGGCCGCCGCGGAGTAGACCCGCGGATGGCGCATGGCCAGCTGAAGCGCGCAGGTGCCGCCCGAGGAGTAGCCCATGACACCCCAGGCGCTGGGGTCATGGCCGATCCGGTAGTGGCGCGCCAACGCCTCGGGCAGGTCCTCGGCGAAGTACGTCTCGGCCCGCGGCCCGCCGGGGACGTCCACGCACTGGGTGTCCCGCGGCGGGGCGATGGTGGGCCGGACCATCACGATCACGGTCGGCTGCACCGTCCCCCGGCGGATCAGGTCCGCCGCGGTCTGCGGCACCCGCAGATGCTGGGCCAGCAGGAAGGACCCGCCGGGGTAGCCGCTGATCGCGACGGTGACGGGGAAGCGCTGGCGGGCGTACTGGCGCTGGAAGTACTGCGGCGGCAGAAACACGTACGCGGGGCCCGCGACCTGGCTGCGGCGGCCCAGGATCCGCACCGACTCGACCTTGCCGGTCCGCTCCGGCGGCCCGCCGGGCAGCCCGTGCACCCGGTCCAGACCCTGCGGCGGCGCGGGCTGCACCAGGGCCCCGGACGGACCGGACGGGGCCGCCTCGCCGCCGGGCCCGCCCGAGAGGGCGGCGGGGGTCTCGTCGCCCCGGCCCAGCAGCTCGTCCCAGGACCCGTAGAACTGGAAGTGCGCGTTGACCGCGAGCGCCAGCGCGGCGACCATCGCGCACTGGGTCACCGCCAGCGAACCGAGCCTGCCCAGCCACGCCCGTACGCCCCGCCCGGCGAAGCGCGGCCACAGCCAGGCCGTGAGCGCGACGCACACCACGGCGGTGGCGATCGTCACATACTCCAGCGGTTGGCTGGTCAGTCCCATGGGCGTTGCCCGGCGCGGACGTTGATCCGCATCCGTTTCCCCCCTCCTCGCGCGCCGGAGACGACGGTCTCCGTCCTCTCGATGTCACTCAATGGCATGCTTGACGTACAGGCAGGCACCGCACGGCACAGCAGGGAGGATCGCGATGGCGACCGAGACAGCCCCGGCGCATACGCCACCGCTCCCCCGCCCCATGCGCGCCGACGCGCGCCGCAACTACGAGCGGCTGCTCGGCGAGGCGCGCGCCGCCTTCACCGAGCACGGCACCGATGCCTCGCTGGAGGACATCGCGCGCCGCGCGGGCGTCGGCATCGGCACGCTCTACCGGCACTTCCCCAACCGCACCGCGCTCATGGGAGCCGTCTTCCAGGGCGAGATGAACGCCCTGCTGACGCGCTCCCGCGAGCTGGCGAAGGCGCCGCAGCCGTGCACCGCGCTGGTCGACTGGCTGCGGGCGATCGTGCAGCACGCGAGCACCTACCGCGGACTCGCCCAGGCCCTGATGGCGTGCTCGGGGGACGAGAGCTCGGAGCTGTCCCGCGGCTGCCGACTGCCGCTGCGCGAGGCGGGCAGCGAACTGCTCGCCCGCGCCCAGCAGGCCGGGGCCGTACGGCCGGACGTGGTGATCGCCGACCTGATGCAGCTGACCAACGCCATCGCGCTGGCCGTCGAGCAGTCGCCCGACGACCCGGAGCTGGCGGACCGGCTGCTCGCCCTGACCTTCACCGGCCTCAAGGCGCACTGAACCGGTCCCCGTCCCCGGCGATGCCCGCCCGGTCAGCGCCGCCGCGGCGCCAGATCCGCCACCCGGCCACTGCCCGTCTGCTGCTCGGGCAGCGATGCCGCGCTGCGCAGCTGGGCGGAACCGGGCCCCTGGCCGTGCGGATTGCGGCGCGGCCCGGGCAGTGGCAGCCCGTCCTCACCGGTCCGCGGGGCCGAGGAGCCCAGCCGTCCCGCCTGGCGCGCCGCGCCCGGCGGGCCGCCGCCCTCGCCACCGGACTGGCCGGATCCCGCGCCCGGCCCCGCCACCGCGATCTGCACGCCCTGATCGGCCAGGGCCTGCAACTCGGTCAGCGCACGGTCGTCCTGGGCGGGTGGCTCGTCGGTCACCAGCCGCGTGATCACATCGGTGGGCACCGTCTGGAACATGGTGTCGGAGCCCAGCTTGGTGTGGTCGGCGAGCACCACCACCTCCGCCGCGGCCTGCACCAGCGCCCGGTCGACGCTGGCCGACAGCATGTTGGAGGTGGACAGCCCGCGCTCGGCGGTCAGCCCGCTGCCGGACAGAAAGGCGCGCGAGACCCGCAGCCCTTGGAGGGACTGCTCGGCACCGCTGCCGACCAGCGCGTAGTTGGAGCCGCGCAGGGTGCCGCCGGTCATCACGACCTCGACCCGGTTGGCATGCGCCAACGCCTGCGCGACGAGCAGGGAATTGGTGACCACGGTCAGCCCGGGGACCCGCGCGAGCCGGCGGGCCAGCTCCTGCGTGGTCGTACCGGCGCCGACCACGACGGCCTCGCCCTCTTCGACGAAACCGGCCGCGAGATCGGCGATCGCCGTCTTCTCCGCGGTCGCTAGATGGGATTTCTGCGGGAAGCCGGACTCCCTGGTGAATCCGCCCGGCAGCACCGCACCGCCGTGCCGGCGGTCGAGCAGTCCTTCTGCCTCCAGCGCCCGCACATCACGCCGTACGGTCACTTCGGAGGTCTGGACGACGCGGGCGAGCTCACGGAGCGACACCGCTCCGTTCGCACGCACCATTTCAAGGATCAATTGGCGACGTTCTGCAGCGAACACGAAACTGACAGTAACGCCAACGACTGTCTGTTTTCAGCAGCTTGCACTAATTAGCAGAAGTTGTTCATCTGCGCGGGCGCAAGCTGCTATAAGGGGCGCACCTCACGCCACTGGAGTCCGTCCCGACTACCCTTCGGACGACTTGCGCGTGTGCAACTGCCGTGCCACCTCGGCGATCGAGCCGGACAGCGACGGGTACACGGTGAACGCCTTGGCGATCTGCTCCACCGTCAGGTTGTTGTCGACCGCGAGCGCGATCGGATGGATCAGCTCGCTCGCGCGCGGCGCGACCACCACACCGCCGACCACGATGCCGGTGCCCGGACGGCAGAAGATCTTCACGAAGCCGTCCCGGATGCCCTGCATCTTCGCCCGCGGGTTGCGCAGCAGCGGCAGCTTCACCACCCGGGCGTCGATCGTGCCGCCGTCCACATCGGCCTGCGAGTAGCCGACCGTGGCGATCTCGGGGTCGGTGAAGACGTTCGCCGACACCGTCTTCAGGTTCAGCGGCGTGACCGCGTCCCCCAGGAAGTGGTACATCGCGATCCGGCCCTGCATCGCCGCCACCGACGCCAGCGCGAACACCCCGGTGCAGTCACCGGCCGCGTACACGCCCGGCGCGCTGGTGCGCGACACCTTGTCGGTCAGGATGTGCCCGGACTCCTTCGTACGGATCCCGGCCTCTTCCAGGCCCATGTCCGCGGTGTTCGGAATCGAGCCCACGGCCATCAGACAGTGGCTGCCGGTGATGACCCGCCCGTCCGCGAGCGTGCACTCCACCCGGTCGCCCACGCGTCCCTCCTCGCCCGCCTTCGGCGAGGAGGGTCCCTGTGCCGATGCAGGTCCGGGGACCCTCTTCACCGCCGTTGCCCGCGACCGGGACATCACGTTCATGCCGCGCCGCCGGAAGACGTCCTCCAGCACCGCCGCCGCGTCCGAGTCCTCGCCGGGCAGCACCCGGTCCCGGCTGGAGACCAGCGTGACCTTGGAGCCCAGCGCCTGGTACGCGCCCGCGAACTCGGCGCCCGTGACACCGGATCCGACCACGATCAGCTCTTCGGGCAGCTCGTCGAGGTCGTACACCTGCGTCCAGTTCAGGATGCGCTCGCCGTCCGGCTGCGCGTCCGGGATCTCCCGCGGGTGCGCGCCGGTCGACACCAGCACCGCGTCCGCGATCAGGGTCTCCTCGGAGCCGTCCGCCGCCCGGACGATCACCTTCCGCGATCCGTCCGGCGCCTGCGCGGGCTCCAGCCGGCCGCGCCCCCGTACGACCCGCGCGCCGGCGCGCGTCACGGAGGCCGTGATGTCGTGGGACTGCGCGAGCGCCAACCGCTTCACCCGCCGGTTGACCTTGCCCAGGTCCACGCCCACCACCCGGGCCGCCTGCTCCAGCGGAGGGGTGTCATCGGCGACGATGATGCCCAACTCCTCGTACGAAGAGTCGAACGTCGTCATCACCTCAGCCGTGGCGATCAACGTCTTCGACGGCACGCAGTCGGTCAGCACCGACGCCCCGCCCAGACCGTCGCAGTCGACGACGGTCACCTCCGCGCCGAGCTGCGCGGCGACCAGCGCCGCCTCGTAGCCGCCGGGTCCGCCACCAATGATCACGATCCGAGTCACATGCTCCATTGTCCCGTACCCACCCATTAGGCTTCCGCCCGGGGGTTCGAGTGCGCATTCCGCTACGAACCCGCCACCCCAAGAGCGCTTCCACCCCTCTCCCGTACCCTCTGATCCATGTCGCTCTACGCCGCGTACGCCGGCAACCTCGACGCGCGGCTGATGTCCCGCCGCGCACCGCACTCACCCCTGCGCGGCACAGGCTGGATCACCGGCTGGCGCCTGACCTTCGGCGGGGAGCAGATGGGCTGGGAGGGCGCCCTTCCCACCATCGTCGAAGCCCCGCGCTCCCAGGTCTTCGTCGCCCTCTACGACATCGCCCCGATGGACGAGGACTCCATGGACCGCTGGGAGGGCGTCGGCCTGGACATATACCGCCGCATGCGGATCCGCGTCCACACACTGGACGGCGACGAACCCGCCTGGCTGTACGTCCTCAACGGCTACGAGGGCGGCCTGCCCTCCGCCCGCTACCTCGGCGAGATCGCCGACGCCGCCGAATCCGCCGGGGCGCCCCACGACTACGTCATGGAGCTGCGCAAGCGTCCCTGCTGACTCCGCTTGCGCGCGGCTGGTGAAGTCATCGTGCCGATGCGGTCGTCCCCCTGTTCTCCTCCGTGGAGCCCGGGTGAAGATGCGGGTTGATCTCGCCCGCCACCATCGAAAGCCGACGATATGCCCGTCTTCAGGCGCCGCAAGGGCAACCGCCCTCGCCTGGTCCCCGAACTCGACGACACCACCCTCGGCCGGGTCCGGCAACGCCTTGAGACGAGCTGGGTCCGCGGCGACCTCGACACCACGGTGATCGCCCAGGTCTCCCGGGCGGTCGAGGACGCCGGTGAAGACTGGGACCGCAAGGGCCACCGCCTCTCCGTACTCGCCGCCGCCGCCGGGCGGGCACTGCCCGGGATCTGGCGGCGTCACCACCCCCGCGACCAGGGAGCCCTGCTGCTGCACGCCTGGTCGGACCTGCTCCAGGCCCAGTCCGACCTGAGCGACGCCCGCGACGCCTGCCGCCTCGCCGCCGAGCTGGTTCCCGCCGACCCCACCCCGCACGTGGTGCATCTGGCCACGCTGCGCCGCGAGCGGCGACCGCACCGCGAGCTGTCGGCGGTCTGGCAGGAGGTCATGGCCCGCGACCCGTGGAACCGCGAGGCGCACCTTCAGGTCCTCGGCTATCTGTCCCCCGACGAGTGCGGGTCCGCCGTACAGCTCCTCGACCTGCTCGACTCGGTCCGGGGCCGCATGCCCGCCGACGCCCCCACCGCCGCCCTGGAGCTGACCTCGATCGTCCGCGGCCACCAGCGCGCCATGGCCACCGGCGGCATGGAGGCGATCAGCTCCGGGGAGTACTGGCGGCGCGAGCAGGTCGCCTCGGTCCTCGACCAGGCCACCCAGGACTGGACCCGCCCCGGCTTCCTCCACCACGCCGCCGCCCTCGCGGACCTCAACGTCCTGGCCTACGCCCTGGTCAGGTCCGGCCGCATGGCCGACGCCACGATGGCCCTGCGCGCCACCACGGGCGTGGTGACCCCCTGGCCCTGGAACGCCGACGGCGACCCCCTGGAGCGGTTCTCCCAGCCCTACGAGCGCCTCGCCTCCCTGTCGTAGCGCGCCGGGTTCACAACGATCCGAACACCACCCACGGAGGCCGTCTACGCGCGTAGGCCACAAGGGGCTACCCTCGTGCGCGTGAACGCATCTGTTACCAGGAACAGCCAGGGCGACCCCGCCGACCCCCATGCCGCCGCCGACGCCGCCGCCACGCGCCTGCGCGAGCTGACCGGCGCGGAGACCCACGACGTCGCCCTGGTCCTGGGCTCCGGCTGGGTACCCGCCACCGACGCGCTCGGCAGCGCGGAGCACGAGTTCCCCGTCACCGAGCTGCCCGGCTTCCCGCCGCCCGCCGTCGCGGGCCACGCGGGCACGATCCGCTCGTACAAGCTGGGCGACAAGCGGGCCCTCGTCTTCCTCGGCCGGACCCACTACTACGAGGGCCGCGGCGTCGCCGCCGTCGCCCACGGCGTGCGCACCGCCGTCGCCGCCGGCTGCAAGACCATCATCCTCACCAACGGCTGCGGCGGCCTCCGCGAAGGCATGCGCCCCGGCCAGGCGGTCCTGATCAGCGACCACATCAACCTCACCGCCGCCTCCCCCATCGTCGGCGCCAACTTCATCGATCTCACCGACCTCTACTCGCCCCGGCTGCGGGCCCTCTGCCAGCAGGTCGACCCCACCTTGGAAGAGGGCGTCTACGCCCAGTTCCCCGGCCCCCACTACGAAACCCCGGCCGAGATCACCATGGCCCGCACCATCGGGGCCGACCTGGTCGGCATGTCCACCACCCTCGAAGCCATCGCGGCGCGTGAGGCGGGCGCCGAGGTCCTGGGCATCTCCCTGGTCACGAACCTCGCCGCGGGCATGACGGGCGAACCCCTCAACCACGAAGAGGTCCTCCAGGCGGGCCGCGACTCGGCCACCCGCATGGGCACCCTGCTGGCCCAGGTCCTGGACCGCCTCTGAGGTCTGGCCCAGGCCCTGGACCGCCTCTGAGGTCCGGGGCTCCGCGCCCAAGCCCCCGCCGGGGCCCTGCCCCGGCCCCCGGGCTCTCCTCGGGTGGGCGGGGCGCGGACGGTCCGGTGGCGGGTGCCGGTGCGGAGCACCGGCAGGCCCCGCACCCATCGGCAACGCCCCACCCCACAACCACACATCGCTCCCCCACCCAGGAGGCCCCCGCATGGCGCCCGACCTCATCGACCAGGCCCGCACCTGGCTGGCCGAGGACCCCGACCCCGACACCCGCGACGAGTTGCGCGCGCTGCTCGACGCGGCCGAGGCGGACACCGGGGGCGGCCCCGAGGGGGCGCGCCGCACGCTCGCCGAGCGCTTCTCCGGCACGCTCCAGTTCGGCACCGCGGGCCTCCGCGGCGAACTGGGCGCGGGCCCCCTGCGGATGAACCGCACCGTCGTGATCCGTGCCGCCGCTGGCCTGGCCGCGTACCTCGCGAAGCAGCCGCAGGGCACCGCCGGCCTCGTCGTCATCGGCTACGACGCCCGCTACAAGAGTGCGGACTTCGCCCGCGACACGGCCGCCGTCATGACCGGCGCCGGTTTCCGCGCCGCGCTTCTGCCGCGCCCGCTGCCGACGCCGGTGCTCGCGTTCGCCATCCGCCACCTGGGGGCCGTCGCGGGGATCGAGGTCACGGCGAGCCACAATCCGCCGCGCGACAACGGGTACAAGGTCTATCTGGGCGACGGCTCGCAGATCGTCCCGCCCGCCGACGCGGAGATCGCGGCCGAGATCGCGGCGATCGGCAGCCTGAACGACGTACGCCGCCCCGACACCGGCTGGGAGACGCTGGACGACGGCATCCTCGACGCGTATCTGGCCCGTACCGACGCCGTGCTGACCCCCGGCTCGCCGCGTGACGCCCGCGTCGTCTACACGCCCCTGCACGGCGTGGGCCGCGAGACGCTGACCGCGGCCTTCGCGCGGGCGGGCTTCCCGGCGCCCACGGTGGTTCCCGAGCAGGCGGACCCCGACCCGGCGTTCCCGACGGTGGCGTTCCCCAACCCGGAGGAGCCGGGGGCGATGGATCTGGCGTTCGCGACGGCCCGCGAGGCGGCGCCGGACCTCGTCATCGCCAACGACCCGGACGCGGACCGCTGCGCCGTGGCCGTACCGGCGCCCGGTACGGAGACCGGCTGGCGCATGCTGCGCGGCGACGAGGTCGGCGCGCTGCTGGCCACGCGCCTGGTCCACCAGCGCGCCCGCGGGGCCTTCGCGACGACGATCGTGTCCTCGTCGCTCCTGTCCCGCATCGCGGCCGACGCGGGCCTGCCGTACGCCGAGACGCTGACCGGCTTCAAGTGGCTGGCCCGGGTGGACGGTCTGCGTTACGCGTACGAGGAGGCGCTGGGCTACTGCGTGGACCCGGACGGCGTGCGCGACAAGGACGGGATCACGGCCGCGCTGCTGGTGGCGGAGCTGGCGTCGGAGCTGAAGGGGCAGGGGCGCACCCTCGCCGACCTGCTGGACGACATCGCCGTCGCGCACGGTCTGCACGCCGCGGACCAGTTGTCCGTACGGGTCGAGGACCTGTCCCTGATCGGCGCGGCGATGCGGCGCCTGCGCGAGCAGCCCCCGGCCGAACTGGCGGGCCTGAAGATCACCTCGGCCGAGGACCTGACCCGGGGGACGGAGACCCTGCCCCCGACGGACGGCCTGCGCTATCAGCTCGCCGGGAAGGACACCGTCCGCTCGGCCCGCGTGATCGTCCGCCCGAGCGGCACGGAGCCCAAGCTGAAGTGCTACCTGGAGGTGGTCGTGGACGTCCCCGCCGCCGCGGACCTGCCCCCGGCCCGCGGCACGGCGGAAACGGTTCTGGCGGCCCTGAAGAAGGACCTCTCGACGGCGGCCGGGATCTGAGACGCCCCTCAGATCAGCAGCATGATCACCAGCAGCACGGCCCCGGCCAGGCTCGGCGCGATGACCTCGCACGCCCAGCGCACCTCGGGCTCGCCCTGCGCGCCCTCGCGGTCCGCGTGGGACTCGGCCAGTTCGCGCAGATCGCCGATCGTCTGGTCGGCCAGGGCGCGGCGGTCCGCCGTCGCGCCCTGGCCGGAGGCGCGGCCGGGGCCGCGGCCGGGCGTGCGGCCGAAGGACCCCGGCGCCGCCTCGCGGTTCTGCTGCCGGGCGGCACGCTTGCGCTGCCGCAGCGAGACCGGGACGGCCCACAGCTGGTACGTCGCGTCGCCCGCCAGCACCTCGCTGGTGTAGCCCGCCCGCAGGGTGTCGACGGATCCCCAGGGCAGGGTGATCGTGCGGAAGGGGTTGCGTACGAGCAGCCGGTCCGCGCCCGCGTACACCGCAGGGCGCACGGTGAAGGCGATCACCACCGGCACCGCGAACAGCAGCCCGGCCAGGGCCAGCCACGGCGTCCGGCCCTCGCCGCGCAGGATCGCGTCGATGCCGAGCCAGCCGCCGATGCCGAGCAGCAGCACGCCACCCACGATGCCGCCCGGGGAGCGGTAGACGCGGTCGGCGTACGGAGTGGGCTCCCCGGGCTCCTCGGCGGGCTGCGGGGGGTCGGCGGGGTCGTCCGGGCTCGTCATGCGGCCGATTGTGCCGCACGGCCGAGCGCGTTGGGCCTCGGGATCAACACGGAACGAATACGGATCGGAGCCGTTCCCGTCCGGTTCGGCCCCAGGCCGGGGGGTGACATACCGCTACGCGCGTAGATATGCTCAGGTGGTGACCATGCCCACCACAGTTCCCGCATTCGGCAAAGAGGCCGCGGAGCGACTGGCGTCGATGGCGGACGTGACCGCCTCCGACAGCGCGCTGCGCCGCTTCCTGCACGGCCTGCCGGGCGTCGACGCGGTCGGCCTCCAGGCCCGTGCCGCGACCCTCGGCACCCGCTCGATCAAGACCACGGCGAAGGCGTACGCCATCGACCTGGCGATCTCGATGATCGACCTGACGACCCTGGAGGGCGCGGACACCCCGGGCAAGGTCCGGGCGCTGTGCGCCAAGGGGATCCACCCCGACCCCACCGACCGCTCCGTCCCCCAGGTTGCGGCGATCTGCGTCTACGGCGACATGGTGGCGACCGCCAAGGAGGCCCTGGGCGGCAGCGGCATCCACGTGGCGGCCGTGGCGACCGCGTTCCCGTCCGGCCGGGCCGCGCTGCCGGTGAAGCTGGCCGACACCCGGGACGCGGTGGCCGCGGGCGCGGACGAGATCGACATGGTGATCGACCGCGGGGCGTTCCTGTCCGGCCGCTACCTCGACGTCTTCGAGGAGATCCGTGAGGTCAAGGCAGCCTGCGCCCGCCCCGACGGCAGCGCCGCACACCTGAAGGTGATCTTCGAGACCGGCGAGCTGCAGACATACGACAACGTGCGCCGCGCCTCCTGGCTGGCGATGCTCGCGGGCGCCGACTTCATCAAGACGTCGACCGGCAAGGTGTCCGTCAACGCCACGCCGCCGGTCACCCTCGTCCTCCTGGAGGCGGTCCGCGACTTCCGCGCCGCGACCGGGGTGCAGGTGGGGGTGAAGCCCGCGGGCGGCATCCGTACCTCGAAGGACGCCATCAAGTACCTGGTGATGGTCAACGAGACGCTGGGCGAGGAGTGGCTGTCCGCGGACTGGTTCCGTTTCGGCGCGTCGAGTCTGCTGAACGATCTGCTGATGCAGCGCCAGAAGCTGAGCACCGGCCGGTACTCCGGTCCCGACTACGTGACGGTGGACTGATACGCCATGCCCGTTTTCGAGTACGCCCCCGCTCCCGAGTCCCGGGCGGTCGTCGACATCGCCCCGTCGTACGGGCTGTTCATCGACGGCGAGTTCCGCGAGGCGGGTGACGGCAAGGTCTTCAAGACCCTCTCCCCCTCCTCCGAGGAGGTCCTCTCCGAGGTCGCCCAGGCCAACGCCGAGGACGTCGACCGCGCGGTGAAGGCCGCCCGCAAGGCGTTCGAGTCCTGGTCGGCGCTGCCGGGCGCCGAGCGCGCCAAGTATCTGTTCCGCATCGCGCGGATCATCCAGGAGCGCTCGCGCGAGCTGGCGGTGCTGGAGTCGCTGGACAACGGGAAGCCGATCCGCGAGTCGCGGGACGCCGACCTGCCGCTGGTCGCGGCGCACTTCTTCTACTACGCGGGCTGGGCCGACAAGCTGTCCTACGCCGGGTACGGGCAAGATCCCCGGCCGCTGGGCGTGGCGGGCCAGATCATCCCCTGGAACTTCCCCCTCCTGATGCTGGCGTGGAAGATCGCCCCGGCGCTGGCGACCGGCAACACGGTCGTGCTGAAGCCCGCCGAGACGACCCCGCTCTCCGCCCTCTTCTTCGCGGACATCTGCCGCCAGGCGGGCCTGCCCAAGGGCGTGGTCAACATCGTCACCGGCGACGGCTCGACCGGCGCCGAGCTGGTCGCCCACCCCGGGATCGCCAAGGTGGCCTTCACGGGGTCGACCGAGGTCGGCAAGGCGATCGCCCGCACGGTGGCCGGTACGGAGAAGAAGGTCACCCTGGAGCTGGGCGGCAAGGCCGCGAACATCGTCTTCGACGACGCGCCGATCGACCAGGCGGTCGAGGGCATCATCGGCGGCATCTTCTTCAACCAGGGCCACGTCTGCTGCGCGGGCTCCCGCCTACTGGTCCAGGAGTCCGTGCAGGACGAACTCCTGGAGGCCCTGAAGCGCCGTATGCGCACGCTGCGCGTCGGCGACCCGCTGGACAAGAACACCGACATCGGCGCGATCAACTCCGCCGAGCAGCTGGCCCGTATCCGCGACCTGGCCGACGCGGGCGAGGCCGAGGGCGCCGAGCGCTGGGCCCCCGAGTGCGAGCTGCCCAGCTCCGGCTACTGGTTCGCGCCCACCCTCTTCACCGGCGTCACCCAGGCCCACCGGATCGCCCGCGAGGAGATCTTCGGCCCGGTCCTCTCCGTCCTCACCTTCCGCACCCCCGACGAGGCGGTCGCCAAGGCGAACAACACCCCGTACGGCCTGTCGGCGGGCATCTGGACGGAGAAGGGCTCGCGCATCCTGGCCATGGCCGGCAAGCTGCGCGCGGGCGTCATCTGGTCCAACACGTTCAACAAGTTCGACCCCGCCTCGCCGTTCGGCGGCTACAAGGAGTCGGGCTACGGCCGCGAGGGCGGCCGCCACGGCCTGGAGGCATACCTCGATGTCTGACCGTCTCAGCGTCTTCAAGACCTACAAGCTGTACGTCGGCGGGAAGTTCCCGCGTTCCGAGAGCGGCCGGGTGTACGAGGTGACCGACTCCAAGAACCGCTGGCTGGCCAACGCCCCCCTGGCCTCCCGCAAGGACGCCCGCGACGCGGTGACCGCCGCCCGCAAGGCGTTCGGCGGCTGGTCCGGTGCCACCGCGTACAACCGCGGCCAGATCCTGTACCGCATCGCCGAGATGCTGGAGGGCCGCCGCGACCAGTTCGCGCGCGAGGTGGCCGCTGCCGAGGGCCTGTCCGCGCCCAAGGCGGCTTCCACCGTGAGCGCGGGGATCGACCGCTGGGTCTGGTACGCGGGCTGGTCCGACAAGATCGCCCAGATCGCGGGCTCCGCGAACCCCGTGGCCGGGCCGTACTTCAACCTCTCCACCCCGGAGCCCACGGGCGTGGTCGCCCTCGTCGTCCCCCAGGACTCCACCTTCCTCGGCCTGATCTCGGTCCTCGCCCCCGCGATCGTCACCGGCAACACGGCCGTCGTCATCGCCGCCGAGCGCGCCCCGCTCCCCGCCCTCTCCCTGGCCGAGGTCCTGGCCACCTCCGACCTCCCGGGCGGCGTGGTCAACATCCTCTCCGGCCGCACCCCCGAACTCGCCACCCCCCTCGCCGCCCACCAGGACGTCAACGCGATCGACCTGGCAGGCGCGGACCCGTCCCTCGCCACCACCCTGGAAACGGCCGCCGCCGACAACCTCAAGCGCGTGGTCCGTCCACACCCTGTGGACTGGACCGCCGACCCCGGCACCGGCCGCCTCCTCTCCTTCCTGGAGACCAAAACGGTCTGGCACCCCATGGGCGTCTGAGCGGTCGGGCCCCTCCCCCACGGGGCGAGGGGCCCGCCGCTCAATACCGCTCCCGCCCACCGGAACACCGCACCGCCGCCCGGCACTCCGGCGCCTTCGCCGGTACGGGCACAACCTCGCTCATTCCCCCACCCCGCCCTCGGCCACATCGGCGCCCAGCCGCCCGCCCCGGCTCTCGGCGACCCGCAACGCATCGCGCAGCGCCTCGGACAGGCGCTTGACCAGGAACCGCAGCTCCCTGACACCAACCCGCCGATCTTCGAGCATCACGCCCACATGCCCGAGGAGTTCGGCCCCCGCGTTGAGCTGCACGGCCTCCATCTCGTCGGCGAGCCCCGAAGCGGTGCCGGTCACCACTCGCCGTGACGGACAGGGCCCGGCCCCATGGGTTCAAGGGGCGGCAGGGATGCGTCAGACTGGTGTTCCGTGACCCTTCATCCCGCCTCCGCGCGCGTCGTCCTGCTCACCGGGCCCTCCGGCTCGGGAAAGTCGTCCCTCGCGGCCCGTACCGGGCTGCCCGTGCTGAATCTCGACGACTTCTACAAGGAGGGGGACGACCCGACGCTCCCACAGCTCGCCGGAGGTGAAGGGGCCGACTGGGACTCGCCGTTGTCGTGGGACGCGGACGCGGCGGTGGCGGCGGTCGAGGCGTTGTGCCGGACCTCGCGGACGACCGTGCCGGTGTACGACATCGCCTCCAGCTCGCGGGTGGGGGCGGAGCCGATGGACATCGGGCGGGCGGCGGTGTTCGTGGCGGAGGGGATCTTCGCGGCGGACATCATCGACCGGTGCCGGGCGCTGGGGGTGCTGGCGGACGCGATCTGTCTGCGGGGGCGGCCCTCGACGACGTTCCGGCGGCGGCTGGCGCGCGATCTGCGGGAGGGGCGCAAGTCGGCGCCGTATCTGGTGCGCAGGGGCTGGCGGCTGATGCGCTCGGAGCGCGGCATCGTGGAGCGGCAGACGGCGCTGGGCGCGCACGCGTGCGGGCGGGACGAGGCACTGGAGCGGATAGCGGCGGCCACGGCGAGTCGACGCCACGAGAGTGTACGGACCTGAGCAGCACGAACCGCATTCCGCGGAATTCATGCCCGTGGAACGACGGCTTTCACGCGATGCGAAAAGACGGGGCGCCACGGAATCGCGGCGCCCCGCCGGGGTATTCAGCCCACGGCCGGAAAAGGGCCGCCGGAAGGGGCTGTTTACCAGGGGTACATGACGACCCAGCTGCCTTCCTGGACGCACTTGAAGCCGCTCAGCTGACCGGCCTGCGCCGCCTTGTTGCCCAGGGTCTGGCACTCGAGGTAGGAGTGCGTGTAGTGCGGGAGGAGACGGGTCTCGGCGGAGGCCGTGCCCGCCGTCGCGAGGGGCAGGGCAACGGCGGCCGTGGCAACCGCGGCTACGGCGAGTGCCTTTACGCGCATGGCCTTCTTCATAGGACTCTCCAGTCGAGTATGGAAATACACGATCTGTCACTTCGCCCCCGCACGACCGGAATTCCTGGCGGCAGGGGCGATGAATGGGAGAGTATCAATGCGCAAGCACCGACCGGCCCTTACCGGCGCCACACTAGGGAAAGACCAAAGAAACGCCCCGCCCAGGGAACCCGAATCTCTGGGCACACTCACGCGCTGCGCGCCGCGCGGGCCAGGAGGGTGATCGCGGTGGCGTTGAGGATGGCCGCCGCCGTGACCAGGCCGAAGTAGGAGCCCTCGGTGCCCTCCGGGAGGAGGACGAAGAGCAGGCTGGCCGGTGCCGTGAACAGGGCGGGGACGACCGCCGCGAACGAGGCGTCGTCGTACGGGAAGAAGCTCGCGTCCGCCCAGGCCCAGGCCAGCAGGGCGAGGACCACGGCGAGGTAGCCGCGGGACAGCCAGTCGCCCGCGACCACATCGAGGACGCGTCGTGGAACGTCGCGTGTTTTCATGTGGATCAGCCTGCCGAAACGGGCGATACGGGGCATGAGTATCCGTACTCAAACCCCGCCGTACGACCGCACACGAGAAAGGGCCCGGACAGGCCCCCCCGGCCGTCCGGACCCGCTCTCCCCCCACTGGGATCCCCCGATCCCGTTTTCCCCGATTTTCCCCTGTTCCCCGTTTTCCCCCGTTTCCCTCTGTTCCCCGTTTCCCCGTGCTCCCGGCGCTCCCCCGAGCGCCGGCCCCCGTTTTCCCCTTGCCCTCAGGCGACGAGTTCGCCGAAGGACTCTTCCTCGTCACGGCCGAAGCTGAGGACGTCGTCCTCGCGCATCCGGCGCAGCGAGCGCCAGATACTGCTCTTGACCGTGCCG
The DNA here is from genome assembly GCF_055595765.1 of Streptomyces sp. NPDC040405. Taxonomy (NCBI): domain Bacteria; kingdom Bacillati; phylum Actinomycetota; class Actinomycetes; order Kitasatosporales; family Streptomycetaceae; genus Streptomyces; species Streptomyces sp. NPDC040405. The sequence continues at coordinate 528,375 of NZ_JBVIVI010000005.1, read as the reverse complement.
ACACTTATGTTCAGTATGTCCGCGATCTCCGGGTCCGTCCGGCCCTCGTAGTACCGCAGCACCAGCATCGTGCGCTGCAGTTCGGGGAGCCGGGCCAGGGCCTGCCAGAGCACGGCGCGCAGTTCGGTGCCGCGCATCGCGTCCTGGTCGCCCGCCGTCTCCGGCAGCTCCTCCGTCGGGTACTCGTTGAGCTTGCGCCGACGCCAGGCGCTGATGTGCAGGTTCGTCATGGTGCGGCGCAGATAGCCGCCGACCGCGGCCTTGTCGCTGATCCGGTCCCAGGCGCGGTAGGTCGAGAACAGCGCGCTCTGCAGCAGGTCCTCGGCCTCGAACCGGTCGCCGGTCAGGTGGTAGGCGGTTGCGTACAGGGAGGCGCGGCGCTCCTGGACGTAGGCGGTGAATTCCGCCTCCGCCCCGCTCTGCGCGCGCCGCTCCCCCTCTGCCTCCCTGTACGAGCTGCCCCCGTTGCTTCCCCCGTGGTCCCCCCCGGGACCCCCGTTTTCCCCGTTCCCCCCGGGGCCCTCCCCGGCCCCCGGCTTCGCGTCAATGGCCACCATGTACGGCGGCCGCTGACGCCCGGTGCCGCGAGCGCACCCCCGCCCGCTCACGGCACCGGACTTCTCTCCGCTCCGGACGGCGTCGTGGAGACGCGTGCGAATGACTGCGCTGTTGTGGGTGAAGTGCAGTGTGCTCATGTCGCGCCCCCCGTCGGTGGAGCCTGCTCGGTCGTCTGCTGGCTGCCCGGCCGCTCGTTCCGGCCGGTGCACAGAAGACTTTGCCGAACCAGTTTCATGGCGCTGTCTGCCGACTGTCACAGGCTCGTCACAGGGGATCAAGCTTGTACACCCCCGACGGTCGAACTACAGGCCCCTTGTAGGCCAGAATGACCAACGTGCCTTTCCTGTTGCTGATCGAGGACGACGACGCCATCCGCACGGCCCTTGAACTCTCCCTGTCCCGCCAGGGCCACCGTGTGGCGACGGCGGCGACGGGCGAGGATGGCCTGAAGCTGCTGCGCGAGCAGCGGCCGGACCTGATCGTGCTGGATGTGATGCTGCCCGGGATCGACGGCTTCGAGGTGTGCCGCCGTATCCGCCGTACCGACCAGTTGCCGATCATTTTGCTGACGGCACGCAACGACGACATCGACGTGGTCGTGGGGCTGGAGTCCGGTGCGGACGACTATGTGGTGAAGCCCGTGCAGGGACGGGTGCTGGACGCCCGTATCCGGGCGGTGCTGCGCCGGGGCGAGCGGGAGGCGAACGACGCGGCGTCGTTCGGCAGCCTGGTGATCGACCGGGCGGCCATGACGGTGACCAAGAACGGTGAGGATCTTCAGCTCACCCCCACCGAGCTGCGGCTGCTGCTGGAGCTGAGCCGGCGGCCGGGGCAGGCGCTGTCGCGGCAGCAGCTGCTGCGGCTGGTGTGGGAACACGACTATCTGGGTGACTCCCGGCTGGTGGACGCGTGCGTCCAGCGGCTGCGCGCCAAAGTGGAGGATGTGCCGTCGTCGCCGACGCTGATCCGGACGGTGCGTGGGGTCGGGTACCGGTTGGACGTACCGGCGTGAGAGACGCGGTGGCGTCCGGTGCGCGCTGGTGGGGCGGAGACGTACGGAATTGAGCGGTGTGAGCGAGGAGCGCGGCCGGGCGCGGGGCTGGGCCGCGGGGATTCTGCGGTGGCTCAGCCTGAGGCTGCGGCTGATGCTCGTGTTCGGTCTGGTCGCGCTTGCGGCCGCGGTGTCCGCGTCGGCGATCGCGTACTGGCTGAACCGTGACGCGGTGCTGACGCGCACGCAGGACGCGGCGCTGGACGAGTTCCGCAAGTCGCTGAAGGACGACACCGACCCGCTGCCCGCCACGCCGACCTGCCCAGAGCTGCAGGACGCCGCGGACCGCATGGCGGACAACACCCAGAAGTACGAGGTGCTGCTGGTCACCCGGACCCGGGGCAGCGGCGGCTGCACGGCGGCCTCCGAGTCGGACCTGTTCACCATGAAGTCCGTGCCGCGGGTGCTGCGGCGCGCGGTGGACGAGCGGCGCTCGGCCGAGGGGTCGCGCTCCGCCCCGTACCACCTCTACTGGCAGCGGATCACGCTGGACGGCACGCCGTACCTGGTGGGCGGGGCCAAGGTGAACGGGGGCGGGCCGACCGGCTACATGCTCAAGTCCCTGGACACCGAGCGCCAGGACCTGAACTCGCTCGCCTGGTCGCTGGGCATCGCCACCGCCCTGGCGCTGGTCGGCTCCGCGCTGCTCGCGCAGGCGGCCGCGGCCACCGTGCTGCGGCCGGTGCAGCGGCTGGGCGAGGCGGCGAACCGGCTGGGCGAGGGGCATCTGGACACCCGGCTGCAGGTCTCGGGCTCGGACGAGCTGGCCAATCTGTCGCACACCTTCAACCGGGCCGCGGAGCGGCTGCAGAAGCGGGTGGACGAGCTGAGCGCGCGGGAGGCTTCCAGCCGTCGCTTCGTCGCGGACATGTCGCATGAGCTGCGGACCCCGCTCACCGCGATCACGGCTGTCAGCGAGGTGCTGGAGGAAGAGGCCGACTCGCTCGACCCGATGATCGCCCCGGCGGTGCAGCTGGTGGTCAGCGAGACCCGGCGGCTGAACGACCTGGTGGAGAACCTGATGGAGGTGACCCGCTTCGACGCGGGCACGGCCCGGCTGGTGCTCGACGACGTCGACGTCGCGGACCAGGTGACGGCGTGCATCGACGCGCGCGCCTGGCTGGACGCGGTGGAGCTGGACGCGGCGCGCGGGATCATGTCCCGGCTGGACCCGCGGCGGCTGGACGTCATCCTGGCGAACCTCATCGGGAACGCGCTCAAGCACGGCGGCTCCCCGGTGCGGGTGTCGGTGCTGCCGGAGGGCGAGGATCTGCTGATCAAGGTGCGGGACCACGGTCCGGGAATCCCGGAGGACGTGCTGCCGCATGTCTTCGACCGCTTCTACAAGGCGAGCGCCTCCCGGCCCCGCTCGGAGGGCAGCGGGCTGGGGCTGTCGATCGCGATGGAGAACGCGCACATCCACGGCGGCGACATCAGCGCCGCGAACTCTCCGGAGGGCGGCGCCGTCTTCACGCTGCGGCTGCCCATGGACGCCTCGCGCCTCGCCTCGATCGAGGACCGGAAGCGCGAGAAGGAGCGGAAGGGCGACGGCCCGGACGGTCCCCGTACGAGCGATGAGGGCCGTACGAACGAAGGGGGCGCGCCATGAGCCCGCGAGCGACCCGGCGGCGGCCGGCCGCCCTGCTGCTGACCGTCGTGGCCGCGCTGCTGGCAGCCGGGTGCGGCATACGCGGCACCTCGGTGCCGGTGGACGCCGGGGCCGCGCCGTCGCGCGCGTCGTGCCAGGCGCCGGAGACGGGCCGGGCCGCCACGGGGGCGGGCCGGGTCTCCGTACGGATCTATCTGCTGTGCACCTCGCGGCTGCTGTCGGTGGACCGGAACGCGCAGCTCTCGGAGAAGAAGGCGCCGATCGAGCGGGTGGAGGCGGCCCGGGCGCTGCTGGAGCAGCTGCGGCAGCCGCCCTCGGCGGCCGAGTCCTCGGCCGGGTTCTCCACCGCGGTGGAGGACTGGATCACGGTCTCCGGCCCTGCGCGGGGCGATCCGGACGACGCGTTGCGGCTGAACCAGCCGCCGGAGGAGCTGCCGCCCCACGCGCTCGCGCAGATCATCTGCACCTTCGCGGGCTCGGCGGCGGCGGACGAGGACCACAAGGTGGTGCTCGGCGGTCCGGACAGTGACCGGGACCCGCTGAAGCGGTACGAGTGCACCGAGGAGATGCGGAGCCGTCCGGAGGCCGCGGTGACCTCGGGGGTACTGGTGTCCTGACGGACGGAGGACCGGTGCACTGACGGAACGGACGGAAGACCAGGTGGCCCGCGGACTGACCGATTCCCTGCGGTTCGCCGCCCGTTCCCGGCCCGTTTCCCGTGACGATCCGGTGACCGACCAGTCGGTAACCCGTTACTGACCAGCGAGGTGGCGCGCGGAACCGGGACCCGGGCCGGTCGCGTCCTGAGATACGTGCAGGGTCGTTTCGGCCGTCGGGCCGCCTTCCGCTACCGCGCCGCGGGTTTCGTACTCCTCGTCGCCCACCTTGCGTTCGTCTGCTGGCTGACCCTGCGCCCGCTGACCGTGCCGTGGGTGACGGCGGAGACCCTGGAACCACTGGGCGCCATCCGCGCCGATCTGGCGCTCACCCCGTGGGCCGCGGCCCGTTCGATCGGCGGGGGGCTGCTGCTGCTCGCGCCGTTGGGGGTGCTGCTGCCGCTGGCCGGGGGCCGGGTGGACGCGTACCCCTTCGCCTCGTTCGCCCGGACGACCTTCACCGGGGCGATGACGGCCATGGCGATCGCGCTGCTGCGCAGCGAGGTGACCGGCCAGATCGTGAGCGTGGACGCGCTGCTGCTGAACACCGTCGGGGTCGCGCTCGCGCATCTGCTGGTGGTACCCGCCGTACGGACCCTGCTCCGCCGCCGGGCGGACCGGGCCCGGGTCGCCGCCCTCCCCCGGGAGGAGGGCGCCCGGACGGTGACCCCGACGATGACCAGGGTCGGCCTCGCACCGTGGGGCGACGCCTCGTCCGGCTCGCGCACCTAGCGTGGAGGTATCAGCTCGGGCAAGACGCACCGAGACGGTACGAACCCGATACGCCGAGGAGCCGCCATCATGGCCGCCGCACTGGTACGCCCCCGCAACGAAAAGATGATCGCCGGTGTCTGCGCCGGGCTGGCCCGCCGGTTCGGGACGACCCCGACCACGATGCGGGTGATCTTCCTGGTCTCCTGTCTGCTGCCGGGCCCGCAGTTCCTGCTCTACATCGCGCTGTGGATCCTCCTACCCGCGGAGGACTCCTACCGCGAGGCCTGGTGATCCCGCCAGTCTGATCCCGGCAGTCCGCCGGTGACGACGCGGCCGGGCCGCGCACCCTGGGCGGGTGTGCGGCCCGGCCGCGGGTGCCGGACGGAGGATCAGCCCAGCCGCATGATGCCGTTGGTGGGCAGGCTGCCCTTGAGTCCGCCGAGTCCGCCGAGCCCGCCCAGCAGGCCCTGGGGAGCGTCGGGCTGGGTGGGCCGGGGGGCGGCGGGGCGGCCCTTGGCGGGGGCGGCCTGGCCGGGGAGCTGCTGCGGGGCGGAGACGCCCGGGCCGAGGCCGGAGGCACCGGAGCCGTGCGGGCCCGGGGCGCTGGCCGCGGACGCGACACCGCCTCCGGCCACGAGGGCGGCAGCACCGAGGGCCATCACGCCGATGGTCTTGAGGGTTCCCTGCTTCATCAGAAATCTGTCCTTGCAGACGAGGGGCTTGACCGATACGGAAACGTAGCCCTGATTTTCGGACGCCCGCAAACAGGGAAAAACGGCAGCGGAACGACCCGCGAACCCTTTCCCCGGACTTTTCTTCCGTCCGTACGATCAGCTGCCCTCGACCATAGATCCCCTGGTCACAGCGGTGGTCGAGCCCACCTGCCGGAACAGCCATTCGGACTTCAATTCAGCATACCCAGGCTTGATCACGTCACTGATCATCGCCAGACGTTCACCGAAAGGAATGAAGGCCGACTTCATCGCATTAACGGTGAACCACTGCATGTCGTCCAGCGTGTAGTGGAACGTCGAGACCAGGTGCTGGAATTCGGCGCTCATGCTCGTGCCGCTCATCAGACGATTATCCGTATTCACGGTGGCCCGGAAATGCAGGCGGCGCAGCAGCCCGATGGGGTGGTCGGCGTACGAAGTGGCCGCACCCGTCTGGAGGTTGGAGGTCGGGCACAGCTCCAGCGGGATGCGCTTGTCCCGGACGTACGACGCGAGGCGGCCCAGCGTGATGGAGCCGTCGTCGGCGACCTCGATGTCGTCGATGATGCGCACCCCGTGGCCCAGCCGGTCGGCGCCGCACCACTGGAGCGCCTGCCAGATGGAGGGCAGCCCGAACGCCTCGCCCGCGTGGATCGTGAAGTGGTTGTTCTCCCGCTTCAAATATTCGAAGGCGTCGAGGTGGCGGGTGGGCGGGAAGCCCGCCTCGGCGCCCGCGATGTCGAAGCCGACGACGCCCAGGTCGCGGTAGCGGTTGGCGAGTTCGGCGATCTCCAGGGCGCGGGCCGCGTGGCGCATCGCGGTGAGGAGGGCGCCGACGCGGATCCGGTGACCGTTGTCGTGGGCCCGCCGCTCCCCCAGCCGGAAGCCCTCGTTCACCGCCTCGACCACCTGTTCCAGGGTGAGCCCCTGGGTGAGGTGCTGCTCGGGGGCGTAGCGGATCTCGGCGTAGACGACGCCGTCCTCGGCCAGGTCCTCGACGCATTCGGCGGCGACCCGGACCAGGGCGTCCCGGGTCTGCATGACGGCGCAGGTGTGGGCGAAGGTCTCCAGGTACCGCTCCAGCGAGCCGGAGTCGGCCGCCTCGCGGAACCAGAGGCCGAGCTTGTCCGGTTCGCTCTCCGGCAGCGCCTCGTATCCGGTCTCCCGGGCGAGGTCGAGGACCGTGCCGGGGCGCAGCCCACCGTCGAGGTGGTCGTGCAGCAGCACCTTGGGGGCACGGCGGATCTGTTCGGGGGTGGGGTGGTGGGTGTGCTCGCTCGTCATCTGCGCACCATAGCCCCTACGCGCGTAGATGGTCGCGGATAGATACGGAACAGTGACCCGCACGGGTAGTGGACTCCACCCCCCGTTCTGCGATCGTTTTGCCATGGCTCAGCAAGCGTTGCCCGAACGGGGCGCCCGGCTGGGGCGGCCGATGGGCGCGGCCGCCTCGCGGAGGACCGTGCACGGTGTGGTGTTGCTGCTTCCGGGCGGCGATCCGGACGGCGGCACCCGGCGGCCCACCCGGATGTCCGCCGCCGCCGTGCTGCCGCTGGCCCGGCGGCTGGTCCGGGCGGGACAGGAGGAGGGTCTCGCCGCCCATGTCGTGCACTACCGCTGCCGCGGCTGGAACGGGCCCGACGCCGCCGCGGCCGCCGACGCCGAATGGGCCACCCAGGAGGTCGTACGGCGCTACGGCGACGTCCCGGTGTGCCTCGCGGGCCACGGCATGGGCGCCCGCGCCGCGCTGCGCGCCGCCGGGCATCCCGCCGTCGCCTCGGTGGTGGCCCTGGCGCCCTGGCTCCCGGAGTCGGACGCGCTGGAGTCCGACGAACCGGTCAAGCACCTGGTGGGACGGCAGGTGCTGATCGCGCACGGTACGAACGACGAGCGCGTCGACCCCGAGCTGTCGTACCGGCTCGCCGAGCGGGCCAAGAAGGTCAACCGCGATGTGTGCCGCTTCGAGGTGCACAGCGACGGGCACGGGCTGCACCAGCACCGCTCCGAGGTCCAGGCGCTGGCCATCGACTTCCTCCTCGGCTCCCTCTTCGCCACCGGCTACTCCCGCCCGGTGGCCGACGCCCTGGCCGCGCCGCCCCCGCTGGGGCTGCGCATGCCGCTGGCGGCGGGGTTCGGCTCCACGCTGCGGCGCTGAGCGGCGGCGCGCGGTACCCGAGTTGCGGGCGCCCGTGGGCGGGGTGACGGTGGATGAGGGGGCGCCCACGAGGCGACCGTAGGACGACCGCCCCGCCTCGGGCGACGGCATAGCACCGGTACGCGGCACAGCCGCTCCGTCATTCCTGGCGTCCGACACTCCGCGCATCGGCGCATGCCCCCGAGCCGGGGAAGCAGCGCTGAGGAAGCGGAGGATCCCCATGACGAACGGACCCATGGGCAGGCCGCCCAATGGCGAACATCCCGAGCGGGCCGATGTGCCGCTCATGCCGCATGCCACCGAGTACACCGGCCGCTATGTGGTGCTGCTCGACCAGCGGGAGACGGAACGCGGACTGGACGCGCTGCGCTCGTCGGCGGGGATCGCGTCCGTCGAGCGCGTCCGGGGTACGGAGGCCGCCGGCGCCGCCGAACTGCTCCAACGCCCCGACGTGTCGGTGCTGTTCGACGAACTCGGCGCCGCCGTCGTCGAAGTGCAGCCCGACCAGCGGCACACGCTGGTGACCGCGGCGCAGAGCGAGCCCTCCATCATCGCGGCCGAGCCCGAACGGATGGTGTACGCCTCGGTGATCACCGAGCCGCAGCGGACGCTGACCGGGTTCTTCCCGACCTACCGCAGCGACGAGGACGAGGTCGACCGGCACACCCGGGCCGAACTCGCCGCCGCGCTGGGCCCGGCCTGGGACGAGCAGAGCGTCACCTGGGGCCTCCAGGCGATCCGGGCGAACTTCTCCACCCTGACCGGGCGCGGGGTGAAGGTCGCCGTCCTGGACACCGGAGTGGCCACCCAACACCCGGACCTGGCGGGATGCCTGGAGGAGACGGCTTCCTTCATACCCGGCGCGAGCGTGGAGGACGGCAATGGCCACGGCACCCACTGCATCGGCACCGTCGCCGGTCCCGCGAAGCCCGAACACGCGCCCCGTTACGGAGTGGCGGGCGAAGCGCGGATCCTGGCCGGCAAGGTGCTGAACGATCGCGGCACCGGCACCGACGGGCAGATCCTGGCGGGCATCGCCTGGGCCGTCGCGCACGGCGCCCGGGTGATCTCCATGTCGCTGGGGGCGCCGGTCGCCCCCGGGGAGCTGTTCCCGCAGACGTACGAGAACGTGTTCCGGCGCGCGCTTCACCGCGATCCGGGCACGGTCACCATCGCCGCGGCGGGCAACGAGAGCCGACGGCCGGGGTTCGTGGCCGCCGTCGGCCGGCCCGCCAACTGCCCCTCCGCTCTGGCGGTGGCCGCGCTCGGCAAGGAACTGGCGACGGCCTTCTTCTCGTGCGGCGCGATCAACGGCGAGGGCGGCGAGGTGAACATCGCGGCACCCGGCGTCGATGTGTTCTCGGCCGCGCCGGACGGCTCGTACCAGACGCTGAGCGGCACGAGCATGGCCACCCCGCACGCCGCCGGGGTGCTCGCGCTGATCGCCCAGGCACATCCGGAGTCCTCGACGGCCGGCCTGCGGGCCCGGCTGCTCTCCGGGGCGTACCCGCTGCCGCTCCCCGCCACGGACGTCGGCGCGGGCCTGCTGCAGGCGCCGTGACGGGTTCCGTGAGCGGCCCCGTGAACGACGCGTCGGAACCGGTCGGGGTGATCGTCTCGGTCGACCCCGACCGGTTCGGGGAGGTGGTGCGGGCCGCCCGCGCGGCCGGTCTCGCGGTCACCGGCGAACAGCCCCTGCTCGGCTCGCTGTCCGGCACCATCGCCGAGGAGCGGATCCCGATGCTGGAGGCGGTGGAGGGCGTGGAGGCCGTCGACCGGGAGCGCATCGTACGGCTCCCGCCACCGGACTCGCCGCTCCAGTGAGCCGTGACAGCCCGGGCCGGTGGGCGGCCCGGGCTGTCACGGCGGTTACTTCGGATCGGCGGTTACTTCGGATCGGCGGTTACTTCGGATCGGCGTTGAACTTCGAGGCCGACCAGAAGTAGCCGAGCACCGCGAGGCCCAGGCACCAGGCGAGGGCGAGCCATCCGTTGTGGCCGATCTCGCTGCCGAGGAGCAGCCCGCGCAGGGTCTCGATGGCGGGCGTGAAGGGCTGGTACTCGGCTATGGGCTGGAACCAGCCCGGCATCGCGTCGACCGGGACGAAGGCGCTGGACAGGAGCGGCAGCAGGATCATCGGCATGGCGTTGTTGCTGGCGGCCTCGGCGTTCGGGCTGATCAGGCCCATGCCGACCGCGATCCAGGTGAGTGCCATGGCGAAGAGCACGAGCAGTCCGAACGCGGCCAGCCATTCCATAGCGGTGGCATCGGTGGACCGGAAGCCGATGGCCACGGCGACGGCGCCCACGAGGAGGACGCTGGCGATCGACTGCAGCACGCTGCCGATGACATGTCCGATGATCACGGAGCCGCGGTGGATGGCCATGGTGCGGAAGCGGGCGATGATGCCCTCGGACATGTCGGTGGAGACGGATACCGCGGTCCCGATGGTGGTGGAGCCGATGGTCATCAGCAGAAGGCCGGGGACAAGGTAGGCGATGTACGCGGAGCGGTCTCCGCCGCCGATGCCCGCGCTCATGGTGTCGCCGAAGATGTAGACGAAGAGCAGCAGCAACATGATCGGCGTGAGCAGCAGATTCAGGGTGAGGGACGGGTAGCGCCGCGCGTGCAGGAGGTTGCGCCGCAGCATGGTGGCGGAGTCGCGGACGGCGAGGGAGAGGTTGCTCATCGGACGGTCTCCTTGGGCTGGTGGGGGACGTGGGTGCCGCTGGTCAGGGCGAAGAAGACGTCGTCGAGGTCGGGGGTGTGCACGGTCAGCTCGTCGGCCTCGATTCCGGCGGAGTCCAGCCGGTCGAGGAGGGAGCGCAGCGCGCGCTGGCTGCCGTCGCTGGGGATCTGCAACGCGAGGGCTTCGTCGTCCCGGGTGGCCTCGCCCAGGGCGGAGGCGGCGCTCTGGTACGCGGCGGGGTCGGTGAAGCGGAGCCGGATGTGGCCGCCGGGGATGAGCCGCTTGAGCTCCTCGGCGGTGCCTTCGGCGGCGATCTTGCCGTCGTTGAGCACGGCGATGCGGTCGGCGAGTTCGTCGGCCTCCTCCAGGTACTGAGTGGTGAGGAAGACGGTGACGCCGCCGGTGACCAGCTCGCGGATGATCTGCCACATGTTGTGGCGGGAGCGCGGGTCGAGTCCGGTGGTGGGCTCGTCGAGGAAGATGATCCGCGGGTCGCCGACCAGGGTCATGGCGATGTCGAGGCGGCGCTTCATGCCGCCGGAGTAGGTGGCGGCGGGCTTCTTGGCGGCCTCGACCAGGTCGAAGCGCTCCAGTAGCTCGGCGGCGGCCCGGCGGCCCTCGCGCTTGGACAGGTGGTGCAGGTCCGCCATGAGGAGCATGTTCTCCTCGCCGGTGATCAGGCCGTCGACGGCGGAGAACTGCCCGGTGACCCCGATCGCGGCACGGACCGCTTGCGGGTCGGCGGCCAGGTCGTGGCCGCCGACGTGCAGGGCACCGGCGTCGGCGGTGACGAGAGTGGAGAGGATCTTCACGGCGGTGGTCTTGCCCGCGCCGTTCGGGCCGAGCAGGGAGAAGACCGTGCCCTGCGGGACGGCCAGGTCGACGCCGTCGAGCACGGTCTTGTCGCCGTAGGACTTGCGCAGCCCGTTCGCCGCGATGGCCAGGTTGGTCATGGTGGATGCTCCTCGAAAAGCCGCGGGTCAGAGGCTGCGGGCGGTGATGTCGCCGTAGGCGGTGGTCGCGTGGATGCTCAGCCCGGCGGCGGCGCCGTCGGTGTTGTTGAGCGCGTTGTGGATCCGGCCGTAGCTGGTGCCGGCGTCCAGGGAGGCGGAGACTCCGCGGGCGGCGCCGACCGAGATCCCGCCGTGCTCGGTGCGCAGCGTGACCGTGCCGCGCACGGCTTCGGCGATCCGGATGTCGCCCTTCTGGGTGCTGATCTCCGCGGGGCCGCCCAGGCGGCCGACCGATACGTCACCGGCCATCAGGGTCAGGCGGGCGCTCGCGGCCTCGTCGAGCTTGACCGAGCCCTGCGCGCCCTCGAAGTCGACGTCGCCGAGCCGTCCGACGCCCCGGACTTCGGCGCTGGCCGCCTTCGCCACCACCTGGGAACCGGCGGGCAGTCGGACCGTCACCTCGACGGTCCCGGAAGCGCCGAGGTACTGGTTCTTCGCCGGGACCTCGATCCGCAGGACGCCGTCGTCGTATCTGACCTCGGTCTGCTCCGCCACCTTCAGGTCACGGCCCTTCGAGGCGTCCCCTGGCAGGACCTCGACCGTGGTGTCGGCCCGGTCGGCGGCGATGAACCGGACGCGGCCCGCGGGGATGTCGAGGACGGCGGAGATCGGGGCGGGGGTGTCGAACGTGTGCATCGTGTCCTCCTGCGACTCGTTGTTTCGAACAATGGAAACGCTACGTTGCGTTCTCATATTTGGCAACTAACTCATTGCGTCCAACCAGTATTACCGCAGATAGAGACAGAAATATCGTTGCAACGACCTCGCATTTAACGCAACGAAGGATCATCAATTGATTGCAATGAAGAGGACGTGGGCACTACCCTGGAGGCTCACGGAGCACGAAGGAGGGCGCGATGCCGGGAGGCAGGCTCACCCAGCAGGAACGCCAGCAGATCTCGCTGGGACTGGCCGACGGAATCGCCTACGCGGAGATCGCCAGACGTCTCGATCGTCCGACCTCGACGATCACGCGCGAGGTCATGCGCAACGGCGGCCCGACCGCCTACCGTTCCGACCTGGCCCACCGCGCCACCGAGCGCCGCGCCAACCGGCGCAGGCAGGCCGCGCCCCGGGATCCGAAGGCGCCCCCGCAGGCGCACGGGCGCGACGCCGAGGCCGTGCACGAGTACGAGGAGGTGTTCACCACCGTCCTCATGGCCTCGGGCATGCCCAAGATGATGGCCCGGGTGCTGGCCTGTCTCACCCTCACCGACGCGGGCAGCCTCACCGCGTCCGAACTCGGCCAGCGCCTCCAGGTCAGCCCGGGGTCCGTCTCCAAGGCGATCGCGTTCCTCGACAGCCAGGGCCTCGTCCGCCGGGAGCGCGACGAACGCCGCCGTGAGCGCTACGTCGTCGACGACGACGTCTGGTACCAGTCGATGATGGCCAGCGCCCGGTCCCTCGTCCAGATCGTCGAGACGGCGCGGCAGGGCGTCGGCGTCCTCGGCTCCGGCACCCCGGCCGCCGCCCGCCTCGAAAACATCGCCCGCTTCCTCGACTTCGTCGCCGAGAGCACCACCCGCGCCGCGGAGCAGGCCCGCGAGATCCTCCACACGAAACCCGGAACGCCCTCGGGCGACAACGGATGAAGCGGCTCATCGCGCGCGTGTGGCGTTCCCTGCGCGGCCCCGTGCAATGGCGCGTGCTCTGGCTGGCCAACGCGACGTTCATGGTCGGAGTGACCGGCATCGTGCGCGACGACGCGGGCCGGGTACTGCTGCTGCGGCACCGCATGTGGCCGGAGGGCCGCCAGTGGGGGCTGCCCTCCGGATACGCCGTCAAGGGCGAGGAGTTCGGCCGGACCGTGGTCCGGGAGGTGCGGGAAGAGACCGGCCTGGAGGTCGAGCCGGGCCGCCTGGTGTATCTCAGGAGCGGCTACAAGCTGCGCATCGAGGTCGCCTACGAGGCCCGGCTGACCGGCGGCGACCTGAAGCTCGACGCGTTCGAGGTCCTGGAGGCGGGGTGGTTCTCGCCGGACACCCTGCCGGAGGAGGTCCACGAGTCGCACCGGCGCCTGATCCTGGGCACCGGCGACGACCCGGGTACGGGGCCTACCGGGCCTACTCGTCGGACAGCGTGAGGTCCGGCACCCGCCAGGCGGCGATCAGGAAGGCCACCAGGAGCACGGCGGCGCCGGTGAGGAACACGATCCGCAGGGAGCTGACGTACCCCTCCAGGAACGGCTGGGCGACCCGCGGGTCGAGGGTGTGCAGGAAGGCGGAGTCCTCCAGGTTGACCTTGCCGCCGGGGCCGACGGCCGCCTTCAGCGCCTCCGCGTTCGCGGGCTGCTCGGCGAGCTGGCGGTACGAGGGCTGCTGAAGCGCCTCGGTGAAGCGGTCGCCGATCCGGGTCCCCGCGAACGAGAAGAGGATGGAGACGAAGGCGGCGGCGCCCACCGTGCCGCCGTTGGAGCGGAAGAAGTTCACCCCCGCGGTCGCGGCGCCCATGTCCTTCCGGGGCACCTCGCTCTGGGCGAGGGTGGTGAGCGTCTGCATCGCCGCGCCCAGCCCGGCGCCCATGAACACCATGCCGAGGGAGACGTGCCACACCGGGCTGTCCACCCCCAGCGTCGCGTAGACGACCATGGCTGCCGCGAACGAGCCGATGCCCGTCACCAGGTAGACCTTGAACTTCCCGGTCCGGGAGATCAGCCGTCCGACGACGAGCGTGACCGTCAGGTTCGCCGCGACGGTGGGCAGCGTGGCGAGACCGGCCCCGATCGGGCTCATGCCCTTGACCAGCTGGAGGTACAGCGGCAGCGTCGTCATCGCGCCGAACATGCCGATGCCGACGATGAAGTGCAGCGTCGTGCCCAGCCGGTACGACGTGACGCGGAACATCCGCGGCGGCAGCAGGGCCGCGTCCCCCATCCGCCGCTCCACCAGGACGAACGCGGCCAGCCCCGCCACCCCGACCGCGTACATGGCCAGGGACAGCGGTGCGCCCCAGCCCCAACTGCGGCCCTGCTCGGCCACGGTGAGCAGCGGAACCAGACCGACGGCCAGCGCCGCCGCGCCGCCGTAGTCCAGCCGGTGCTTCACCGGGCGGTGCGGCACGAAGCGCAGCACCCGCATGATCACGGTGATGGCCAGGATCGCCAGCGGCACGTTGATCAGGAAGATCCAGCGCCAGCCGTCGATCCCCAGCAGGGTTTCGCGACCCGCCAGCGCCCCGCCGACGAGCGGCCCGACGATGCTGGAGCCGCCGAAGACCGCCATGAAGTAGCCCTGGTAGCGGCCACGTTCCCGGGGCGAGGTGATGTCGGCGATGATCGTCATGGCGAGCGACATCAGCCCGCCGCCGCCCAGGCCCTGCACCGCCCGGAACGCCGCCAGCTCGTACACCGAGGTGGCGACCCCGCACAGCAGCGAACCGAGGGTGAACAGCACGATCGCGGCCAGATAGACCGGGCGGCGGCCGTGGATGTCGGAGAGCTTGCCGTACAGCGGGGTCGCGATCGTCGCGGTGATCAGGTAGGCCGTGGTCACCCACGCCTGGGCGGTGAGGCCGTGGAGGTCGTCCGCGATGGTGCGCAGCGCGGACGACACCACGGTCCCGTCGAGCGCCCCCAGGAACATCCCCAGCACCAGACCCGACATGACGGTCGTGATCTGGCGGTGGGTGAGCCGTACAGGCGGGCCGTCCGCGTCGGGGGCCGCGCCCCGCTCGGTCGTGTCGGAGGTGGTCACGAGGAGGTCCGTCTCTTCCCGGGGGTCGCGTCGTACCGAGGGCGTGCAGGGCAGGGCTAGGCCCTGTCCGGCGGATCTTCGCGGGCCCACGAAGATCCGCCGGACAGGACCTAACCGGCGAGCTTCTCCAGATCGCCCACGGCGGTCTCGATGCCCGGCGTGGCCAGCATCGCCAGCCGTGCCGTACGGGAGCGGGCGGCGATGGCGTCGTCGGCGAGGACGTCCCGGCAGACGGCGGCGACGGCGTCCGGCGCGGTGTCGGTGACGCCCCGGCCGATGCCCAGCTCCTCCACCCGGCGGGCGTTGGAGTGCTGGTCGCCGAACTGCGGCAGGACGGCCAGCGGGGTGCCGGTGCGCAGCGACTCACGGATGCTGTTGAAGCCGCCGTGGGTGAGGAACAGGTCGACGGACTCCAGCAGCATCGGCTGCGGCAGCCGGTCGGTGACGTGGACGTGCGGCGGAAGGCTGTCCGTGTCCAGCGGGATGCCCGAGGTGGTGAGGACGACGGTGCAGTCCTCCAGCCGCGACACGGCGTCGGCGATGGTGCGCACCGCGGTCGTCGGGTCCGGGAACTCGAAGGGCATCTCGGGCGCGCCCGCTCCAGGGCCGTTCCCGGAGGCGCTCTCTTCGAGCATCTTCGGCATCGCGGTGCCGATGGCGGCGTACACCAGGGGCCGGTCGGTGGGGAGTTCTGCGACCCAGCGCGGCAGGACGGAGGCCCGCTCGACGTCCACGGTCTGCCGGTACGACCACGTCGGGGGCAGGTTGCGGGCGAAGGTGAACTCCGGCGGCACGCAGTCGACGCGCCCGTGCGGCACGACGGACAGCGGGTCGTCGTGGGTGGGCAGCCCGACCTCCTCGCGTGTGGCGTTGAGGTACGGCAGCAGATCGACCGGGTCGAGGAGGTTGATGGCCCCGGAGGGGGTGGGCAGATGGGGTATGCCCAGCCGCTCGGCGATCAGGACGGCGCCCATGTCGAAGCCGTCGCGCAGGATGAGGTCGGGCTGGAACTCCTTGGCCAGCGGGAAGACGCCCTCCAGGGAGATCTTCGCCCCGGTCTCGGCCATGCCGCGGAACATCAGCTTCGCGATCGCCCCGTGCAGGGCGGCCGTGTCGTCCTTCGGCAGCGCGGCCAGTTCGTCGGCGCGCTCCATCATCCGGGCCCGGGGGTCGAGTTCGGGCATGGTGGTGTCCAGGCGGACGTCGTCGTCCTGGAAGACCGGCGCCAGGCCGGGGTTGGTGACCACCAGCACCTCGTGTCCGGCCGCCGCGAGGGCGCGGAGCAGGGGGAGCTGGGCACGCCCGTGGGAGGGGCTGCCGGTTGTGGTGCACAGGACCCGCATGGGGTGAACCCTTTCTGTTCGGTGAGGTGGTACGGGCGTACGCAACGCGGTACGGGCTTACGTGACGTGGTACGGGCGTACGTACGGCTCAGCCGCGCGGCGCGAGGGCGGGCGTGCGGCCGACGCCGTACCACCGCAGCCCGGCCCGCTCCAGCCGGACCGGGTCGAGGAGATTGCGGAAGTCGTGGACGGTGGGCGTGGCGAGCCGCCCGGCGATGGCCTCCCAGTCGAGGTCCCGCAGCTGCGGCCACTCGGTGAGGACGACGCACGCGTCCGCACCGGCCGCCGCGTCCAGCGGGTCGTCGACGAGGGTGAGCAGATCGCTGAGGTCGGGGCGGGTGGTGCCCCGCAACGCCGGGTCGTAGGCGAGGAGTTCGGCGCCGCGCTCCTTGAGCAGCCGGGCGATGGCCAGGGCCGGTGAGTCGCGCAGGTCGGAGGTGCCCGCCTTGAAGGTGAGGCCGAGCAGCGCGAGCCGTACGCCGTGCAGCGAGCCGTCGGCCGCCCCGGACTCGGCGGCGATGCGCTCGACCAGCCGGTGCTGATGCTCGACGTTGGTCTCGATGGTGGCCCGCAGCAGCGGGAAGTCCACCCCGGCCTGCTGGCAGATCGTCAGCAGGGCGTGGGTGTCCTTGGGCAGGCAGGAGCCGCCCCAGCCGGGGCCGGGCCGCAGGAACGCGGGGCCGATGCGGGGGTCGTGGCCGATGCCCTCGGTGACGTCGCCGATGTCGGCGCCGAAGTGCTCGCAGAGGGTGGCCAGGTTGTTGGCGAAGGACAGCTTCATGGCCAGGAAGAAGTTGGCCGCGTACTTGGCCAGTTCGGCGCTGGCGGCGTCGGTCAGCACGACGGGCGCGTCGATGGTGCCGTACAGGTCGGCCACGCGCTGGGCCGCCTCCCGGTCCGCTTCCTGCTCGGCACCGATCACGATGCGGTCCGGGTGGAGGAAGTCGTGGACGGCCCGGCCCTCGCGGAGGAATTCCGGATTGCTCACCACCGTCACGTCCGGGCGGCCGAGCAGATCCGCGACGCGCTGCGCGGTGCCGACGGGCACGGTGGACTTGTTGACGACCACGCTGCCCTCCGGCAGGACGGTCCGGATCTCCCCGGCGACCGTCTCGACGGCGGCCAGGTCGGCCGCGCCGCCCGCGCCCATGGGCGTGGGCAGGCACAGGAACACGACCTCCGCGTCCGCCACGGCGGCCGCGGTGTCCTGTGTGAACCGCAGGTGGCCGGTGGCCACGGTGTCCCCCACGAGGTCCGGCAGGCCGGGTTCGAGGATGTCGACCTCTGCCCGCCGCAGCCGCTGGACCTTCTGGGAGTCGGCGTCCGCGCACACCACGTGGTGGCCGAGGGACGCCAGACAGGCGCCGGTGGTCAGTCCGACATAGCCGGTTCCGATCACGGCTACATGTCGACCCGATACATCAGACACAGTTGATCTCCCAACCCCTAAGTCATCGACCGTTGACTTATCGATCATCGTGCACGCGCGCTCATCCGGAAGTCAACAAGCGCTGACAACGATCGGTGACTTTGAGACAGTCGGCAGAGCCAGGAGGATGGGCGACCGGCGAACAGCCGTACTGCGCGAGGAGCTTTGGGTGAACGAACCAGCGAACGACAGCACTTCAGGGGCGTGCGCACCTGCGCGCAAGCGCAGCGCCGAGCGGACGCGCACCGCCCTGATGTCCGCCGCCGCCTTCCGTTTCGGCCGGTACGGCTACGACGGCACCAGCGTGCGCGACATCGCCGGGGACGTCGGGGTGGACGCCGCGCTCGTCTACCGGTACTTCGGCTCAAAGGAGGCGCTGTTCGACACGGTGTCGAGCAAATCCAAGGTGTTCGAGCCGCTGCTCGACGTGCCCCTGGACTGCGTCGCGGACTGGTTCAGCGCCCTGATCGACGGAGAGCCCAAGGACGCCGACTTCCCCCACCCCGTGCTCACCGTGCTCCGCTCCTCCAGCCGCGACGAGGCCATCGGCCGGCTGCGCGAGGAGCTGACCGACATGTTCACCGAGCGGTTCGCCGCCCGCCTGGAGGGCCCGCACGCCGAGGTGCGGTCCGAGCTGCTGGTGGCCTGGGTGCTCGGCACCAGCCTGATGCGCGGCACCATCCAGACCCCCGCGCTGGCCTCGGCGGCCAACCAGGAGGTCTTCGAGCAGTTCCTGCGGGCCGGGATCGACGTCCTGATCAGCCCGGACGCCGCGGACTTCAGCCGGGAGAACCGCGGCGGGGAGAACCCCGGCCGCGAAGACCTCAGTCCAGAAGCTGACCGCGGCGGCTCAGCAGAAACCGCTTGAAGGCGGCCACCGGAGGCGTGTCGGGGTGGCCGTCCAGCCAGGCCACGCCGATCTCCCGGACCGCGCGCGGCGCCGTGACCGTCAGCTCCGCGACGCCGGGGCGGGGCACGGCGGGCGGCGGCAGGAGCGCCACGCCGAGCCCCGCGGCGACCAGGCCGCGCAGCGTCTCCGCCTCCTCCCCTTCGAAGGCGATCTTCGGCGTGAAGCCCGCCTCCGCGCACAGGGCGTCGGTGATCCGGCGCAGCCCGTAAGCCGGTTCCAGGGTGACGAACAGCTCCGCCGACGCCTCGGCGAGCCGCACCCGGCGGCGCCCGGCCAGCCGGTGGTCGTCCGGCACCACCAGCCGCAGCCGCTGCTCGTCCAGGCGGCGGGCGACCAGATCGGGGGCGTCGGGGACGGGCGAGGTCAGACAGAGGTCGAGGCCGCCCTCGCGCATCCGGTCGATCATCGCCTGGCCGTAGTTCTGGACGAGCTGGAAGCGGACCCGGGGGTGGTCGACGCGGAAGCCGCGGATCAGGCCCGGTACGGTCTCCGAGCCCAGCGTGTGCAGAAAGCCGAACGCGACCAGGCCCGCCGCCGGGTCCGCGTCGGCCCGTACGGACTCGGCGGCCCGGTCCACCTCGGCCAGCGCCCGTTCCACCGAGCGCAGGAACGTACGCCCCGCCGGGGTGAGCGCCACCGTACGGCCGCGGCGGGCGAACAGCGCCACGCCCAGGTCCTCCTCCAGCCGCACCATCGCCCGGCTGAGCGTCGACTGGGGCACGCCCAGCTCCTGGGCGGCGCGGGTGACGTGCTCGTGGCGGGCGACCGCGGCGAACTGGGCGAGGCGGGGCGTCAGGGCCGCCGCCCAGGACTCGGCCTCGATCTCTACTGTCACCGGAATGTCTTTTTCGTTGCGGATGCGTGACATAAGCGCCCCTGACCTTTACTGATGCTCCCGTGGATCGATTATCGCGATTCCGTGCATTGGACGCATCAACGCCCGGGTCCTTACGGTCGAACCATGCCTCCTGCTGATACCGGGGCGTCCACCCACAGCCGCGTGGACGCCTCCGCACCGCCCGTCTCTTCCGACTCCGAGCGCATGGCACCCGGCCGCCCCGGCTACATCCGGATGAGGCTCGCCCTCTTCACGGCCGGACTCGCCACCTTCGCTCTGCTCTACTCGACGCAGGCGCTGCTTCCCGCGATCTCCGACGATCTGCACGTCCAAGCCGACCAGGCCAGCTGGAGCGTGTCCGCGGCCACGCTGGCGCTGGCGCTGATGGTCGTCCCGCTGAGCGCCCTGTCCGAGCGGTTCGGCCGCCGCACGATGATGACCGTCTCGCTGACGGTCGCGGTGGCGGTCGCCCTGGTCGTTCCGTACGCCCCCGACCTGGGCTGGCTCATCGCGCTGCGCGCGGTCCAGGGCGCGGCGATCGCCGGAATCCCAGCCTCCGCGATGGCGTACCTGTCCGAAGAGGTCGAGCCGAAGGCCCTGGTCGGTGCGATCGGGCTGTTCGTGGCGGGCAACAGCGTCGGCGGCATGAGCGGCCGCCTCATCACCGGCTGGGTCGCCGACGGCTACGGCTGGCGGATGGGCCTCGCGGCGGTCGGCGCCATGTCGCTGGTGTGCGGTATCGCCTTCCGGCTGCTGATCCCCAAGGCCCGGAACTTCTCCCCCTCCGCGGTCAGCCCGCGGGCCCTGGCCCGCACCGTGACCCGGCATCTGTCCGACCCGCTGCTGTGCAGGCTGTACGCCATCGGCGCGCTCTTCATGACCGTCTTCGGCGGCGTCTACACGGTGATCGGCTACCGGCTGGTGGACGAGCCCTTCGGGCTCTCGCAGAGCATGATCGGCTCGATCTTCCTGATCTACCTGGTGGGCACGGTCTCCTCCGCCACCACCGGCAAGCTGGTCGGCCGCCTGGGACGGCGCGGCGCGCTGTACGTCGCGGTGAGCACCACCGCCGCCGGGCTCCTGCTGAGCCTCGCCGACTCGCTGGCGCTGGTCCTGCTCGGCCTGGTCCTGATCACCGCGGGCTTCTTCGCGGGCCACGCCGCCGCCTCGTCGGCGGTCAGCCGCACCGCGAAGACGGGCCGCGCCCAGGCCGCCGCGCTCTACCAGACCGCGTACTACGTCGGCAGCAGCGCGGGCGGCACGCTCGGCGCCATGGCCTTCCACACGGGCGGCTGGACCGGCACCGTCGCGCTCGGCCTGCTGGCCGTCGTCGGCGCCACGGCCATCACGCTGTACGGGACGCGCAAGGCCCGGGTCGAGCAGCGGCTGTCCCCCGCCCCGGCCCACGCCTGACACCACCTCTCAGCCCGAAGGGGCCGCCCCCGCCACTGTCCGGCGGGCGCGGCCCCTTCGCCCGTTTCCGCTTGCGGAGATTCCCCAACCTGAAGACCCCTTCAGGATTTCAGGCTGGCTTCAGGTGCGGTTCGGCAACGTAGTGGGTGTCGGAAGGGCGCGACAGGGCCCACCGGCGAAACGCACCACGGAACGCAACCGCGAAACGAACCGGAGGAACGTCCTCATGAAGGCCACCGCCAAGCGCACCCTCGCCCCCCGCGCCATCGTCCTCGGCACGGCCGCCGCCATCGCCCTCATCGGCGGCACGGGCGCGGCCAGCGCCTTCGCGGACGACGACGGCCCGGCGCCCAAGTCCTCGGTCCAGCTCTCCCAGAACGAGCGCCACTTGGACGACACGGCCGAGGACCGCACTCAGGTCAAGGCCGACAAGGTCAGCTACGACGAGGCCACGGCGGCGGCCCTGAAGGCCGTGCCCGGCACCGCGACCTCCGCCGAACTCGACACCTCCGACCGCAACGGCTCCCTCACCTGGGAGGTCGACGTCTTCGGCAAGGACCAGAAGAACCACGAGATCACCGTCGACGCGGGCAACGGCACCGTCCTGAACAAGCACACCGACCGCGACGACGACGCGGCCGAGGACGCCGCCGAGACCAAGGCCCAGCTCAAGGGCGACAAGACCGGCTACGACAAGGCCACCGCCGCCGCCCTCAAGGCCGTCCCCGGCACCGCCACCTCCTACGGCCTCGACGACAACGACAGCAACGGCGCAGCCGTCTACGAGGTCGACATCCTCGGCAAGGACCACAAGAGCCACGAGGTCACCGTCGACGCCACCACCGGCAAGGTCCTCAGCCAGCACGTCGACCACGACGACGACCAGAACGACGACGACGGCGACGACGACTGATGCCTTCCCCGAGCCGAAGGGGCCGCCCCCGCCACTGTCCGGCGGGGGCGGCCCCTTCATTTGTTGAGGGCTTGCGCAATGCGGTTGAGGTCTTCGAGGAGGTTGTCCAGACGCTCCGCGGGGATGGCCTGGATCATGTGCGCTTCGATGGCATAGACGGCTGCCTGTGCGGCGTGCAGGCGGCGTCGGCCCTCGTCGGTGAGCGTGGTGGGGCGCGCGCGCCCTTGGTCGACGGTGTCGGGGCGGGCGAGCAGTCCGTCGTCCTGCAGCCCGCGCAGGACGACGTTCATGGACTGGCGGGTGACGAAGGTGGCGCGGGCCAGCTCCGCGTTGGACATGCCGGGGCGGGCGGCGAGGACTTCCAGGCAGGCGTACTGCGGCACGGTCAGACCGTGCTCGCGCAGCGCCTGGTCCATGGCGCCGCGCAGGGCGGCGTGCGCGCGTTTGAGCCGGTAGCCCACATGATCGAGCACGTCGTCGGCCGGGTGGGGCGGTTCCGCCGCCCGCGAGCTGTCCGTCATGTCAATACTTTGACACACCCAGGGGCCGGATCTAACGTGAGTGATGTCAAAGTCCTGACATGATTCGAGGAAGACATCCATGTCCATCAGCATCGACGGCCCCGACTTCATCGCCCTGCAGGTCCGTGACGTGGAGGCGGCGGCCGAGTTCTGCGAGAAGCACCTCGGCCTGCGCCGTACCCCCGCGTCGCCGCCGGGCGCGGTCGTCTTCGACACCAAGCCCGTTCCGATGGCCGTGCGCGAGCCGCTGCCGGGCACCGACCTGGACGCCGGGCGCCCAGGGCTCGGGGTCGCCCTGTGGTTCTCCACGCCCGACGCCCAGGCCCTGCACGACAAGCTCGCCGCGGACGGCATCACGATCCTGACCCCGATCGCCGACAGCCCGTTCGGCCCGGTGTTCTCCTTCGTCGGCCCCGAGGGCTACGTCCTGACCGCCCACGGAGTCTGACGCGCGCCCACGAGCCCCCTCCCACCGGGTCTAGCGGTCCTTGGCCAGGGCGACGAGTTCGGCGAAGAGGCCGTTCGCGTGGACGAGGTCGTCGTAGCGGCCCTGTTCGATGATGCGGCCGTTCCGCAGGACGATGACGCGGTCCGCGAGGCGGGTGTTCTCCAGCTGGTGCGTCACCACGATCGTCATGCGCTCGGCGGCGATGCGTTTGACCTCCAGGAAGATCTGGTGCTCGCCGCGCGGGTCCATCTGGGACGTCGGTTCGTCCAGGATCAGCAAGGGGGTCCGGCGGTACAGGGCGCGGGCGCAGGCGAGCCGCTGCCACTGGCCGCCGGACAGTTCGGCGCCGCCGAAGAGTTCGCGGGCGAGGAGGGTGTCGAGCTGCCGGGGCAGCTTCTCGACGGCCTCCCGCATGCCGACGGCGTCGACCGCCTCCCACACCGGGGCGTCGTCGTAGGTCTTGGGCTGGCCGAGGGTGATGTTCTCGCGGGCGCGCAGGGGCCAGCAGGCGAAGTTCTGGGGGACGAGGGCGGTGCGCGCCCAGACCGCGTCGGAGTCGGCGTCGGCCAGATCGGTGCCGTCCCACCGGACCCGGCCCTTGTCGGGGAGGAGGATGCCGGTGAGGAGCTTGGTCAGGGTGGACTTGCCCGAGCCGTTCTCGCCCACGACGGCGAGGATCTCGCCGCGGCGCAGGGTGAGGGAGACACCGTCGACCGCGGGTTCGCCCTTGCCGGGGTACTGGTAGACGACGTCGTCGAGGCGGATCTCGTCCACCCGGTCCGGGATGGTCAGCTCGCCGCGCTTCGGGGCGCGTTCGGCCGCCATGTCGAGGAACGACCGCATGTCGGCGAGGTAGAGCGAGGTGTGGAACATCGCGGCGCCGTGGATGACGAGCTGGGAGAGCGCGGCCAGCGTGGCCTGCACGGCGACGACCGCGGTGGCCGCGACCGGCAGGGCGACGCGGCCGGTGGTGGCCAGCCAGGCGAGGGCGGCCCAGGTGCCGAGCAGGAACAGGCCGCCGAGGGCCGAGGTCGCCAGGACGATGCGGAGCATGCGGGGCGCGGCGGTCAGGGTGCGCTGGTCGATGCGCTCGGACAGGGCGCGGTACCAGTAGACGAGGTAGCCGGTCATGCCGTTGGCGCGCACCTCGTCGCCGTACCGGGAGTACGTGGCCCACCAGCGCATCATGCCGCGGACGTTGCGGTCGCCGATGTTGGCGTAGTGGGTCTCGTAGTCGACGCGGGCGGACAGCACGGCGCCCAGACCGGCGGGCAGCACGGCGAGCAGGAGCAGCGGGAGCATCAGCCAGTGGAGGGCGGTGATGACGCCGCTGGCGGCGACCATACGGACCAGGGCGGCCATGAAGCGCTGGGCGTCCTGGACCATCAGCCGGGTGCGGGTGACCCCGACCTCGGCGGCCTCCTGGCGGTCGGCGAACCCCGGCTCCCCGTAGGCGGAGCCCTCGACCCGGCACACGGCGGTCACCAGGGCAACGTCCGCCTCGGACATCAGGAGCGGGGTGATCCGCCCGTCGGCGTACGAGGACAGAGCACCGCTGATTCGGCCAGCCGCGGCGGCCACGGCCACGACGACGAGGGCGGGCAGCGCGGCGTGCAGACGTTCGGACACGGTGCCCGCGCCGAGGATGTGCGTCATGGCCTTCGCGGTGAACCCCAGCACGCAGGCAGCCGCGGCGCCGGTGAGGACCTGGCAGGCGAGGAGCAGCACGACCGCGGGGCGGTCGACGGCCCAGGCCATGCGCGCGGTCTTCGTCAGCACCGAGGGAAGCCGCGAGCACATCGTGGCGAAACTCGCCTCTTCCAGCGGGTTCTTGCCGTGCTTCCCCTCGAAGCTGATCACTGCCGGTGGTGGAGGGGGTGGCGCTGCGGGGCGTTCTGTCGAGGTGTCGGGCACGGTCACCTGGGTCCCTCCTCGGGTCGCCGCCGCACCTGGATGATCCGGCGATGCCAGGCTCAACGAGACGGTGAGCGTCTCGAACGCGCTCGATTCCGGACGAAGCGGCGGCCCGGGAATGCGGGGACATCGAACGCGTGGTCGCGTGCCGCAAGGCTTCCGGCGCGACTGGGGGTGGCCGAAACGCCGATGGTTGTGACGGGTGTGGCGTACGAGGTTCCGCCGCCCCCTAGTCCTTGCGGCCCGTCGCCGCGACCGTGACGCCGAGGCCGATCATGGCGAGGCCGCCCGCGCCGCCGACCAGGGCGAGGCGGCGGGGCGAGCGGGTGAACCAGCCCCGGGCGGTGGCGGCGGCCAGGCCCCAGACGCTGTCGGAGGCGAGGGCGATGGCGTTGAAGACCAGGCCGAGCAGCAGCATCTGGACCGCGACATGGCCCTGACCGCGGTCGACGAACTGAGGGAGGACAGCGGCGAAGAAGACGATGGTCTTCGGGTTGGCCACGCCCACGGCGAACCCCTCCCCCAGGGTGCGCAGGCGGCCGTGGGTGACCGGGCCGTCGCCGGTGAGGGCGGCGGGGAGGGAGCCACGCTGACGTATCGCCTTCACGCCCAGGTGGACCAGGTACGCGGCGCCCGCCAGCTTGAGCGCCGTGAAGACGAGGACCGAGCGCTCCACGAGCGTCCCGACGCCGAGCGCCACGGCCACGACGAGGGTGTACGCGCCGAGGGTGTTGCCGAGGACCGAGGTCAGGGCGGCGCGGCGGCCCTGCGCCAGCGCGCGTCCGATCACGAACAGCACGCTGGGGCCGGGGACGACGATCAGCAGGAACGACATCGCCGCGAAGGCGAGCAGTCGGTCGGTGGGCGGCATACGGGTCAGCGTAATGACGGACGCCGCTGCCGCCCATCGGTTATGTGCGGGTGAGGTGCAGCCGGGGCCAGGTGGCCAGGTCGGTCAGGAGCCGTCGGTCGTGGGTGGCGATGATGACGGCGGCCGGGGTGTCGCGGAGGGCCGTGGTCAGTTCGTCGACGAGCACGGCCGAGAGGTGGTTGGTGGGCTCGTCGAAGATGATCAGGTGGGGGCGGGTGGCCAGCCGCAGGGCCAGGTCGAGACGGCGCTGCTGGCCCAGGGACATGCGGACCACCGGCGTGCGCATCGCCTCGCGGTCCAGCAGCCCGGTCGCACCCAGCGGTACGAGGTCGCGCTCATGCGCCCCGCCGTGGACGATCAGCCTCCCCACATGCTGGTCGTACACCTGCCGGGCGGTGAACTCGCCCGGCCAGGCCGGGACTTCCTGCGCGACCATGGCCACCCGCGCCCCGGCGAGGTGGCGCACCGTGCCGCTCGTCGGGGCGAGGGCGTCGGCGAGGACGGAAAGCAGGGTGGACTTTCCGGAGCCGTTCTCACCCGTGATGAGCAGCCGGTCCCCGCCGTCCACGTCGAGGGTGACGGGGCCGGTGAGCCGCCCGGCGACGGCCACCTCCCGCGCGCGGACCAGCGCCGAGCCGGTACGGGTGGCCAGCTCGGGCCAGCGCAGCGACAGCGGCGGCTGGGGAACGGTGACGCGGTGCGCCTCCAGCGCCTCCCGTTCGCGGTTGAGCGCCTGCACCACGCCCGGCGCCCGGGACTGGCGCTGGTGCTTGCCGGTGCCCTTCGCGGGGCGCCAGCCGGTGTCGAGCCGGTCCCGGGCCTGATCGACCGCGACGGTCAGCCTGCGGTGTTCGGCCTGCTGTTCCTCGTAGTCCTGGGTCCACCGCTCGCGGTCGCGGCGGCGGCCGTCCTGCCACGCGTCGTAGCCGCCGGAGCGGAGGCGCGGGCGCCCGTCCTGGGTGGGGTCCAGGTCGAGGAATTCCCGCGCGACGTCGCGCAGCAGCGCGCGGTCGTGGCTGACCAGGGCGACGCCCCCGCCGTGGCCGCTCAGGCGGTCGGTGAGGAAGGCCAGGCCGTCGGCGTCGAGGTGGTTGCTCGGCTCGTCGAGCAGCAGGATGTCGTGCCAGGCGCCCAGCAGGCAGGCCAGCCGCACCCGGTAGCGCTGTCCGACCGACAGGGTGGACAGCTCACGGGTCCGGTCGGTGCACGCGTGCAGCGCCTCCAGCGCCACGTCGACGCGCCGGTCGGCATCCCAGGCGTCCAGCCGTGTGGCGGCCTCCAGCGCTTCGGCGTACCGGTCGTCGGCACCGTCCGCCCCCTGGGCGAGGCCGGCGGAGGCCAGGTCCAGCGCGCGCAGGGCGGCGTGGGCGCCGCGAAGCGCCTCGGCGGTCAGCGTGCCGACGGTCTCTCCGGAGCGGGAGTGCATGACTTGCCGCGCGAGCCCGAAGGTGCCCGCCCGGTGCACCGAGCCGCTGTCGGGCGCGAGGAGACCGGCGAGCACATGCAGCAGCGTGGTCTTGCCACGGCCGTTCTCGCCGACGATGGCCAGCCGGGAGCGGGCGGAGACGGTGACGGACACGCCTCGGAGGATCCGGCGTGCGCCGCGCGTGACGGTGATGTCGTCCGCGCGCAGATGGGCGTTCGGGGGCAGGCTCGAAGAGCCCGCGGGGGGAAGGGAAGACACAGGGTGCTCCGCAGCTCGGGATGGAGCCGGGCAGCATGCGAGCAGCCGCCCGGCGGAGGGCCGGAACGGCGGGCAGGGAGAAGGCTCGGTGCGCCGCCGTCAGCGGCGGTCGCGGGGCCTCGCGTACCAGCTGCCTGCGTGCATGAGAGCGCCTGTGTACATGGGAACGAAGATACGGGGAGGGTGCGGCGCGATCAATCCGATTACGCGCCGCACCCTTCCCGTTGACGCGTCAGGCGATGCGCTCCAGCACGATCGGCTTCGGGGCGAACGCCGCGTCCCCGGCGGCGTAGTCGGCGGCGCCTTCCAGCGCCTCCAGCGCGTACCCGAACTTTTCCGGGGTGTCCGTGTGCAGGGTCAGCAGGGGCTGTCCGGCCGTGACGTGGTCGCCCGGCTTGGCGTGGATCTCGATGCCCGCGCCCGCCTGCACCGGGTCCTCCTTACGGGCGCGCCCGGCGCCCAGCCGCCAGGCGGCGACGCCCACCGCGTAGGCGTCGAGGCGGGTGAGGACGCCGGTGGACTCCGCGGCGACGACGTGCTGTTCGCGGGCCACCGGCAACGACGCGCCGGGGTCGCCGCCCTGGGCGGTGATCATGCGCCGCCAGTGGTCCATGGCGCTGCCGTCGGCGAGCGCCTTCGCGGGGTCGGCGTCCGTCAGACCGGCCGCGTCGAGCATCTCGCGGGCCAGGGCGAGGGTGAGTTCGACGACGTCGGCGGGGCCGCCGCCCGCCAGGACCTCGACGGATTCGCGGACTTCGAGCGCGTTGCCCGCGGTCAGCCCGAGCGGGGTGGACATGTCGGTGAGCAGGGCGGTGGTGCGTACGCCGTGGTCGGTGCCGAGGCCGACCATGGTGGTGGCCAGTTCGCGGGCGGCGCCGATGTCCTTCATGAAGGCGCCGGAGCCGACCTTGACGTCCAGCACCAAGGAGCCGGTGCCCTCGGCGATCTTCTTGGACATGATCGAGGAGGCGATGAGCGGAATCGACTCGACCGTGCCGGTGACGTCACGGAGGGCGTAGAGCTTCTTGTCGGCGGGCGCGAGGCCGTCGCCCGCCGCGCAGATGACGGAGCCCACGGAGCGCAGCACATCGAGCATGGCGTCGTTGGAGAGGGAGGCCCGCCAGCCGGGGATGGACTCCAGCTTGTCGAGGGTGCCGCCGGTGTGGCCGAGGCCCCGGCCCGAGAGCTGCGGTACGGCTGCCCCGCAGGCGGCGACCAGGGGCGCCAGCGGGAGGGTGATCTTGTCGCCGACGCCGCCCGTGGAGTGCTTGTCGGCGGTCGGGCGGGGCAGCGAGGAGAAGTCCATCCGCTCGCCGGAGGCGATCATCGCGGCGGTCCAGCGGGCGATCTCCGCGCGGTCCATGCCGTTCAGGAAGATCGCCATCGCGAGGGCGGACATCTGCTCGTGGGCGACCTCGCCGCGCGTATAGGCGTCGATGATCCAGTCGATCTGGGCGTCGCTCAGGCGGCCGCCGTCGCGCTTGGCTCGGATGACGGAGATGGCGTCCATGTGCGCAGGGGCCTTTCGTACGGACGTAACAGGGGCTCGGACGGGTTCACGGCGCGCTGACGCGGGCCAGGTCGGCCGGGCCGAACGCGTCCGGGAGGAGTTCGGCGAGCGGCCGGATGCCGGACGCCGTGTCCACCCGCAGCTCGGGGCCGCCGTGCTCCCACAGCAGCTGACGGCAGCGGCCGCACGGCATCAGCACGGCCCCGTCGCGGTCGCAGCAGGTGAAGGCGGTGAGGCGGCCGCCGCCGGTGGCGAAGAGGGCGGAGATCAGGCCGCACTCGGC
This sequence comes from Streptomyces sp. NPDC040405, assembly GCF_055595765.1. Classification (NCBI taxonomy): domain Bacteria; kingdom Bacillati; phylum Actinomycetota; class Actinomycetes; order Kitasatosporales; family Streptomycetaceae; genus Streptomyces; species Streptomyces sp. NPDC040405. The sequence goes on along the minus strand of NZ_JBVIVI010000005.1, from coordinate 499,448 downwards.
GCACAGCGCGACGCCGTACGCCGCGTTCTCCACGTTGCACCCGCTGACCGTGCGGCCGTCGTCGACGAGGGCGGCGGCGCCCACGGGGAAGCGGGAGTAGGGGGCGTACGCCCGGGACATGGCGTCCCGGGCCTCGTCGCGCAGCGCCTCCCAGTCGGGAGCCGCCGCGGCGGGTGGGGTCATGTGCCCTGTCCCTTCCGGTAGGGCTTGTTGTTGGCCTTGGGCATCCGCAGCCGCTGGGCCGCGAGCCCCATGACCAGCAGGGTGACGAGGTACGGGGTCGCCGGGACCAGGTCGTTGGCCACGGTGTCGGTCAGCGCGTACCAGAGCACCAGCAGGATCGCGGCGCCGCCGGACACCGCGCCCGCGACGTACCTCTTACGGTAGAGCCGCCAGCCCGCCAGGAGGGCGAGTCCGAAGGCCACCAGGAGCAGCAGGGCGTGGACGGTGGCACCGCCGTTGCGCAGCTGGAGGGCGTCGGAGTAGCCGAAGAGGCCCGCGCCCATGGCGAGGCCGCCGGGCCGCCAGTTGCCGAAGAGCATGGCGGCGAGGCCGATGTAGCCACGACCGCCGGTCTGGCCCTCGTTGTAGATGTGGGAGCGGACGAGGGCGAGGAAGACGCCGCCCAGTCCGGCGAGGCCGCCGGAGATGACGACGGCCGCGTACTTGTAGAGGTAGACGTTGACGCCGAGGGATTCGGCGGCGGTGGGGTTCTCGCCGCAGGACCGCAGCCGCAGCCCGAACGAGGTCTTCCACAGCACGAAGAAGGTGCCGGCGAAGAGCAGGATCGAGACGATGGTCAGCGCGGAGATGTCGGTGACCAGGCCGCCGAGCAGGCCCGCGAGGTCGGAGACCAGGAACCAGTGGTGGTTCTCGACCGTGGCCAGCCCGTCGGACAGGCCCGGCACGGTGAACGACGCGATGTCGTCGACCTGCGGGGACTGCTTGGGGCTGCCGCCGATGTCGGCGAGCGGTTCGAACCAGCGCTTGGCGAGGTAGGTGGTGGCGCCGAGCGCGAGGATGTTGATCGCGACACCGGAGATGATGTGGTCCACGCCGAAGGTGACGGTGGCGATGGCGTGCACCAGACCGCCGACCGCGCCGCCGAGGACCCCGGCGAGGACGCCCACCCAGGGGTTGGTCTGGTAGCCCGCCCAGGCGCCGAAGAAGGTGCCGAGGATCATCATGCCTTCGAGGCCGATGTTGACGACACCGGCCCGCTCGGCCCACAGCCCGCCGAGCCCGGCGAGCCCGATGGGCACGGCCATGGAGAGGGCGGCGCCGATCTGGCCGGAGGAGGTGATGTTCTCGAAGGCGGACGCTTGCGTGGCGCCGGCCAGGGCGCGCAGCACGGACAGCACGACCAGCGCCCCGGCGGTGATCAGCAGCACCGTGGCGACGGACATCCGGGGCCCGCGCTTCGGGGCCTTCCCGGGTGCGGTCTTGGTGGCGGTAGCCGTGGCGCTCATACCGCCACCTCCTTCTTGTCCTTGTCGCCCTTGTCGTTCTTACGGGCCTGGGCGGCGAGTTCCGCGCCGACCCGCTGCTGCTGGCGCTTCAGCCCGTAGCGGCGCACCAGTTCGTACGCGATGACGACGCACAGGACGATCACGCCCTGCATGACGCCGACGATCTCCTTGTCGTAGCCCTCGAACTCCAGCCGGTTGGCGCCGCGCTCCAGGAAGCCCCACAGCACCGCGGCCAGCGCGATGCCGACCGGGTTGTTGCGGCCGAGCAGGGCGATGGCGATGCCGGTGAAGCCGATACCGGCCGGGAAGTCGGAGGTGAACTGGTGGGTGTCGTTGAGCAGGGTCGGCATGCCGATGAGTCCGGCCATCGCGCCGGAGAGCAGCATGCTGGTGAGCACCATGCGCTTGACGTCGACGCCGCTGGCCTGGGCCGCGGACTCGGAGCGGCCCACCGCGCGCAGGTCGAAGCCGAAGCGGGTGCGGCCGAGGAGGAACCAGAAGCCGACCCCGGCGAGCGCGGCGACGGCGATGAAGCCGAAGACCGGGTCGAGGTCGCCACCGGCCGGGATGGTGAAGAAGTGGCTGGAGGAGGGCAGCGGCTCGGTGGAGACGATGTTGGTCTGCTTGTCCAGCTCGGCCAGCCGCCCGTCGACCAGCAGATAGCTGATGAGGATGCCGGCGAGGGAGTTCAGCATGATCGTGCTGATCACCTCGCTGACGCCGCGGTAGACCTTGAGCAGTCCGGCGATGGACGCCCACATCGCGCCGACCAGCATGGCGACGAGGATGATCAGCGGGATCTGCACCAGGCCCGGGAGGTTCAGGGCCCCGCCGACGACGGCGGCGAGGAAGGCGGCGAGCCGGTACTGGCCGTCTACGCCGATGTTGAACAGGTTCATCCGGAAGCCGATGGCCACCGCGAGACCCGCCAGGTAGTACGTCGTCGCCTTGTTGAGGATGTAGACCTGGCTGTCCGCCTTGACGCCGTAGTCGAACATGATGCCGAAGGCGTTGAACGGCGCCTTGCCGGTGGCGGCCAGCACCAGGGCGGTCAGCAGGAACGCGGCGACGAGCGCGAGCAGCGGGGCCGCGACCGCGAGGAGCACCCGCTCCTTGTCGAACTTCTTCATCGGTCCTCTCCCCCGGCCGTCTCTGCCGCAGGGTCTTCCGCGGGGTCTTCCGCGGGGTGATCCAGGTGGCCGGACGCCGCGCCGGTCATGGCCGAGCCCAGCTGCTCCGGGGTGATCGTGGCGGGGTCGGCGTCGGCGACCAGCCGCCCGCGGTACATGACCCGCAGGGTGTCGGACAGGCCGATCAGCTCGTCGAGGTCGGCGGAGATCAGCAGCACGGCCAGGCCCTCGCGGCGCGCGGTGCGGATCTGGTCCCAGATCTGCGCCTGCGCGCCGACGTCCACGCCGCGCGTCGGGTGCGCGGCGATGAGCAGCTTGGGATGGTGGCTCATCTCGCGGCCGACGATCAGCTTCTGCTGGTTGCCGCCGGACAGCGAGGCCGCGGTGACCTCGATGCCGGGGGTACGGACGTCGTACGCGGCGACGATGCGCTCGGTGTCACGCCGGGCGGCCGCCGGGTTGAGCAGGCCGCCCTTGCTGTTGGGCGCCTCGGTGACATGGCCGAGGATGCGGTTCTCCCACAGCGGGGCCTCCAGCAGCAGGCCGTGCCGGTGGCGGTCCTCGGGGATGTAGCCGATGCCGTCCTCGCGCCGGGTGCGGGTGGGGGCGTGGGAGATGTCGGTGCCGTCGAGGGTGATGGAGCCCGCGTCGGGGTCGCGCATGCCCATGATGGCCTCGACCAGTTCGGCCTGGCCGTTGCCCTCGACCCCGGCGATGCCGAGGACTTCGCCCTTGTGGATGGTGAAATCGATGTCGTCCAGAACGGCCCGCTCGACGCCGTCCACGTCGGTGGCGGTGAGCCGCACCCCGTCGAGGCGCAGCATCTCGGTCTCGGTGACGGTGGATTCGCGGGTCTCCGGGGAGGGCAGTTCGCTGCCGACCATCAGCTCGGCGAGCTGCCGCGCGTCTGTCTCGGAGGGGACGACCGAGGCCACCGTCGTACCGCGCCGGATGACGGTGATGTCGTCGGCCACGGAGAGGACTTCGCCCAGCTTGTGGGAGATGAACAGGACGGTCAGGCCCTCGGCCTTGAGCTCGCGCAGGTTGGCGAAGAGCGCGTCGACCTCCTGCGGGACGAGCACCGCGGTGGGCTCGTCGAGGATGAGGGTGCGGGCGCCGCGGTAGAGGACCTTGAGGATCTCCACGCGCTGCCGGTCCGCCACGCCGAGGTCCTCGACCATGACGTCCGGGCGGACGCCCAGTCCGTAGGCGTCGGAGATCTCCTTGATGCGAGCGCGCGCCTTGCCGCCGATGCCGTGCAGCTTCTCCGCGCCGAGGACGACGTTCTCCAGCACGGTGAAGTTGTCGGCGAGCATGAAGTGCTGGTGCACCATGCCCACGCCGCGGGATATGGCGTCCGCCGGGGAGTGCAGCTCGACCGGTGAGCCGCCGAGGGTGATGGTGCCCTCGTCGGGGCGCTGCATCCCGTAGAGGATCTTCATCAGGGTGGACTTGCCCGCGCCGTTCTCGCCCACGAGGGCGTGCACGGTGCCGCGTCGCACGGTGATGTCGATGTCGTGGTTGGCGACGACTCCGGGGAACCGCTTGGTGATTCCGCGGAGTTGGACGGCAACGTCGTCGACGTCACCGGCGGGAGCGCCCTTGGGTGGGCTGGCGGCTTTGATGGCGCACTCCTGAGGGGGCGGGGGCGTAGTACACAGGGGGCCTTGTTGTAGGCGGGGGGCCTTGTTGCACGCGGGGGGCGCGCCGAATGGCACGCCCCCCAGGGCCTCGGGCGACGAGGGCCGGGTTACTTGTAGGTGTCCGCGACCTTGATCTTGCCGTCGATGATCTTCTTCTTGGCCGTCTCGATCTTCGGCTTGATGTCGTCGATGAAGCCGCCGGAGTACGAGAGGCCGACGCCGCCGCGCTTGAGGTCGTAGGACTGCACGCCGTGCTCGGACTTCTTGGTCTTGACGACGCTCTTGATGAAGTCGTAGACCGAGCCGTCCACGTTCTTGACCATGGAGGTCAGTATGGCGTTCTTGTACGCGGCCAGGCCCTTGTCGTAGTACTGGTCGCCGTCGACGCCGATCGACCAGGTGCCCTTCTTCTTGCCGGTCGCCTCGATGGCGCCCGCGCCGGAGCCGCCGGCCGCGGAGAAGATCACGTCGACCTTGTTGGAGAGCATGCCCTCGGCGATGTCCTTGCCGCGGTCGGGCATGCCGAAGCCCTTGGGCGAGCCGACCTGGACCCACTGGACGTCGAGGGACGCCTTGGGGTTGGTGTCCTTCAGGCCCTGCTGGAAGCCGCCCGCGAACTTCTTGATCAGCGCGCTGTCGGTGCCGCCGATGAAGCCGACCTTGTCGGACTTGGTCTTGAGCCCCGCGGCGACCCCGGCGAGGTACGAGCCCTCGTGCTCGGCGGAGACCAGGCTGGCGACGTTCTTGGAGTCGACGACGGAGTCGACGATGCCGAAGTCCGTGCCGGGGTACTTCTTGGCCGCCTTGGCCAGCGAGGGGGTCCACGCGTAGCCGACGCCGACGACCGGGTTGTAGCCCGCCTCGGCCAGGCTGGAGAGCTTGTCGTAGCGGTCGGCGTCGGTGTCGCCGTCCTTCGCGGTCAGCTCCTTGCCCTTGACCTTGAAGTCCTTCAGGGCGCGGTCGTAGCCCTTGGCGGCGGAGTCGTTGAAGGAGTGGTCGCCGCGGCCGCCGACGTCATAGGCGAGGCCGACGCCGGCGTTCTTGCTTTCCTCTTCGGAGCTGCTGCCACAGGCGGTGACGGACATTGCGAGAGCCGCGGTGGCAATGCCCGCGACAGCTATCGTGGATACCCGGCGCACGAGGGTCCCCTCTGAATCTCGAAGCGCCTCTCTGCGGCGCTGGCTCCGCCGCATCGTAACGCGCGTAGATCTCAGATAAAGGCCCGCTCCGAAGCCGTTATCGGATCGTCGCGAACCTCTTGTGACAGCTGGATCTACAGAACGTTTCGATCGAGCAAAGCCGCGGCGGTGAACAGCTCGACGCCCACCTCGATCGCGCCCTCGTCGACGTCGAAGTCGCCCGCGTGCAGATCGCGTCGGGTGGTGTCGCCGACCCTGCGCACGCCGAGCCGGGCCATCGCGCCGGGCACCTTCTCCAGGTACCAGGAGAAGTCCTCGCCGCCGAGGCTCTGTTCGGTGTCCTCGACCGCGTACGAGCCGCGGCGGGCCACCATGGCGTCGCGCAGCAGCTCGGTGGAGGTCTCCTCGTTGACCACCGGCGGGACCCCGCGGATGTAGTTGATCTCCGACTTGGCGCGGTGCAGGGTGGCGACCTCGTCGATCGCGGCGTGCACCAGGTCGGGGGCAGCGCGCCAGGCGGGCAGGTCCAGGCAGCGGACCGTGGCGGACAGCTCGGCGTGCTGCGGGATGACGTTGCAGGCGTGGCCGGACTCGACCCGGCCCCAGGTGACGGCGAGGCCGGAGCGGGCGTCGACCCGGCGGGCCAGCAGCGCGGGCACCTCGGTGATCACCTTGGCGGTCGCGGTCACCAGGTCGGTGGTGAGGTGGGGGCGGGCGGTGTGGCCGCCGGGGCCGTCGAGGGAGATCTCCAGCCGGTCGCAGGCCGACGTGATGGGGCCGGTGCGCAGCCCGATCCGGCCGACCTCGACCTTGGGGTCGCAGTGCAGGGCGAGGATCCGGCCGACGCCGTCCAGGGCGCCGCCCTCGATCGCGTCGGCGGCACCGCCCGGCAGGACCTCCTCGGCGGGCTGGAACAGCAGCCGCACCGGGCGCCGCAGCCGCCCCTCGCGGGCCAGCTCGGCGAGGACCAGACCGGCGCCGAGGACGACGGTGGTGTGGACGTCGTGGCCGCAGGAGTGCGCGCGGTCGGGCACGGTCGAGCGGTACGGGACGGTCTTGGTGTCCGGGATGGGCAGCGCGTCGATGTCGCCGCGCAGGGCCAGCGCCGGGGTCACCCCGTCCCACGGGCCGATGTCACAGATGAGGCCGGTGCCGCTGGGCAGGACGCGGGGCTCAAGGCCCGCCTTCTCCAGCCGCGCCTTGAGGGCGGCGGTGGTACGGAACTCGCAGTTGCCCAGCTCGGGGTGCATGTGCAAGTCCCGCCGGAAGGCGATCAGTTCGGCGCGCAGCGCATCGGGGAGCGCGCCGGGCAGAGCCGCGTCGGCGGACGGTGTGGCATCGGTCTCATCGAGGGACATCAATTGCTTCACCCAATGAAGCGTAGAACGACCTTGGGGTGGAGCGAATGTCGATCAACAAAACTTCAACCCGTTCGGGGCGGGAAAGTACCCCGGCAGATGCATGATCTCCCTAGTCAGGGGGTATAACAGCCTGCTTCTCGGCGAGCGCGTGATCCTTTCGTGAGAAGCGCCACATGGGGTACCCCCTGGCGTTACGACATGGCCAGCGGGGTGTCCGGGGCGGCCGTGGGCGGCACGGAGCCGGGCCGCTGGACGTCCCGCGCGGTGCCGGTGACGCCCGACAGGAAGCCCTGGGCCCGCGGGGACGCGTCGCTGGTCAGCCAGGCGGGGTCGACGTCGTACACGGCGACCTTCACCTCGGTGCCCGCGAGCGCGAGCGGCAGGGTGTGCACCACCGTGGACGGGAAGCTCACGATGGTGTGCCCGATGGGGCCGCGGCGCGCTATCAGCTCCAGCGGCAGGTCCGGCCGTACGATCTCCAGCCCCACCTCGTGCGACACCCGGCTGAGCTTCTCGGCGCTCTCCCGGCGGTGGGCGAAGTAGCGGGTCGCGCCGTGGGCCTCGGCCAGCCCGGCGACCGCCTCCAGATAGCGCTCCAGATCGACCACGCCGGTCTCCACCAGGGAGGTGCCGACCAGGTCGGTGCCGCGGGTGAGCCGGGGCGGGCCGAAGCGGGCCCGGGTCCAGGCGAAGTCGTTGGCGGTGACGGTGACCCCGGGGGGCGGTTCGACCGGCATCGAGCTGAACACCTCGACCCGGCGCTTCTGGCCCGGGGTGAGCTTGCGGCGCGCGGTGGCGGAGAACGGCGCGAACACCATGTCGCGCGCCCCGCGGCTGCTGCCGCGGCGGTGCCAGCGCACCAGGCGCTCCCCGTTGGCCAGCTGGGAGATGAACTCCATGGTGGCCGTGCCGTCGTCCACCACGACCAGGTCCTTGGCCCGGGTGAGGGTCAGCAGCAGCTGGACGTAGCGGGAGAACGGGTCCCCGATGACGATCCGGGCGGCCCGCCGCAGCGGTCCGCGCAGCCCGCCGATGGTCTTCAGCGGGGCACCCGCCCCGCCCCGCGCGTCCTCCCAGCGCACCGTGATGCCCTCGTCGCGCGCCAGCTCGGCCATCCGCCGCAGCTGGCCGCGGGACATCGGGTCGTGCGGGGAGAGCACGACGACCGTGAGGTCGGCCGCCCGGCCGACCGACGGCAGCGGGGACGGCTCGTCGCCGGGCCCCGGCGGGCCCGGGGGCGCGGCCGGGTCCGGACCCGGGGCGCGCATCGCGTCCGTGTACGCCCACTCCAGCACGTTGAGGAGCTGGACCGGGCTCTCGACGAAGGCGAGGGTGGTGGCGGTCTTCGCGCCGTTCCCTGGCTGCGCCCCGTCCACAGACATCGCACCGTCCACAGTTGCACCGTCCACAGACATCGCACCGTCCGAAGACATCACACCGTCCAAGGGCAGGGCCCGGAAGCGGCGGGTGTCCCCCGAGAAGTCGAGGGATCCCGCCGCTTCCGGGCGTAGGCCGGTCGATCCGGCCAGTGGCATCACGGAGATGAGCCTCAGACCGCGACGGGCTCGCGGTCGTCGGCCTCGGCGACCACACCGGCGACCCGGCGCAGCTTCTTCATCGGGCCCAGCTCGCTCTCGTAGACCTTCTTCACGCCGTCGCCGAGGGACTCCTCGACCACGCGGATGTCACGCACCAGGCGGGCGAGACCCTGCGGCTCGACGGAGGCGGCCTGGTCCGAACCCCACATGGCGCGGTCCAGGGTGATGTGGCGCTCGACGAACGCGGCACCGAGCGCGACGGCGGCCAGCGTGGTCTGCAGACCGGTCTCGTGGCCGGAGTAGCCGATCGGCACGTTGGGGTACTCGGCCTGCAGCGTGTTGATCACGCGCAGGTTCAGCTCCTCGGCCTTGGCCGGGTACGTGGAGGTGGCGTGGCACAGCAGGATGTTGTCGCTGCCGAGCACCTCCACCGCGTGGCGGATCTGCTTCGGGGTGGACATGCCCGTCGACAGGATGATCGTGCGGCCGGTCGCCCGCAGGGCGCGCAGCAGCTCGTCGTCGGTCAGCGAGGCCGAGGCCACCTTGTGGGCCGGGACGTCGAACTTCTCCAGGAAGGCGACGGCCTCGGTGTCCCACGGGGAGGCGAACCAGTCGATGCCGCGCTTCTTGCAGTGCTCGGAGATGGCGGTGTACTCGGCCTCGCCGAACTCCACGCGGTGGCGGTAGTCGATGTAGGTCATCCGGCCCCAGGGGGTGTCCCGCTCGATGTCCCACTGGTCACGCGGGGTGCAGATCTCCGGGGTTCGCTTCTGGAACTTGACCGCGTCACAGCCGGCGTCGGCGGCAGCGTCGATCAGCTTGAACGCGTTCTCCAGGTCGCCGTTGTGGTTGATGCCGATCTCACCGGTGACGTAGACCGGGTTGCCGGGGCCGGCGGTCTTCGCGCCGAGGGTGCGGAGGCGAGAGTTGGAGCTCACTTAAGACAGTTCCTTTCCGAGAATCCACGAGGCGATCTCGCGGATCGCGCCGTCTCCTCCAGGGGTGGAGGTGACCGCACGTGCAGCGCCGCGCACGACGTCGTGCGCACCTGCGACCGCCACGGGCCAGCCGACAAGGCCGAAGCACGGGAGGTCGTTGACGTCGTTGCCGACGTAGAGCACGCGCTCCGGCGCGATGCCCTGCTCCTCGCACCACTGCTTCAGTGCGAGATCTTTACGGTCGATGCCGTGGAGCACGGGGACCTGGAGCTTCCGGGCCCGTGCGGCGACGACCGGGTTCTTTTCCGTGGACAGGATCAGCAGCGCCAGCTCCGAGCGGCGCAGTGCGGCGATCCCGAGCCCGTCACCGCGGTGCACGGAGACGAGTTCGCGTCCTTCGGAATCGATCAGCACCCTGTCGTCGGTCTGGGTGCCGTCGAAGTCGAGTACCACCGCGTCGATGTCGTCGCGGGTGGGGAGGGCGCCCGGGCGCTCCGCGTCCAGCAGCGGGGCGAGGGCGCGGGCGCGGGCCAGGTCGTGCGGGTCGTCGACCTCCAGCACCCGGGCGGCGTCGGTGCGCACCAGCTCGGTGCGGCCGAAGAAGCGGTGCCCGGCCTCGCGGAAGCCGCGCGCGTCCATGGCGTAGGCGGCGCCGGTCTCCAGGAAGTCCTGGGGGCGGTCCTGGCGGCGCGGGCGGTACGACTTGTCGTGGTTGACGCCGTCGCCGCCATCGGTGGCCGGTTCGTCGCCCTCGCGCCAGACGAAGCCGTGGAACGGGGCCACGGTCAGCGCGCTGTCCGCGCCCTGCTCGGCGACCGCGCCCGCCACCCCGTCGATGTCCTCGCGGACGATGAACGGGCTGGTGCACTGCACCAGGAGCACGACGTCCACGGTGGTGCCGTGCGCCGCCTCGTACGCGTCCATGGCGTGGATGACCGCGGCCTCGCTGGTGGCGGTGTCGCCCGCGATGTCGGTCGGCCGCTGGATGACCACGGCGCCCGCGCCGCGCGCCGCGGCCGCGATGCCCGCGTCGTCGGTGGAGACGGCCACGTCGGTCACCAGCCGGGAGGCCCGGCACTCCATGACGGCGCGGGCGACCAGCGGGACACCTCCGACGGCGGCGAGGTTCTTGGCGGGCACGCCCTTCGACCCGCCGCGGGCGGGGATCACGGCGAGCACACAGGGGCTCGATGCGGGCATGGCGGCTCCTTCAGGGGATTCGGTATTGGCGCTGCTCACACCGACGCCTTCGTTCGCTTCTCCGCCCGCGCGGCGCAGAGGTGCGGGCATCGCCGCCGTCTGCGGCCCGGCGGCCGCGCGTGCGTCGCTCACAGCTCCCCCATCCGCCGGATGACCGGGGCCACACGCTGCACGCCATGCCGGTAGGCACCGCGCGCCGCGTCCCGCATGGTGTTGCGCACGGCCCGCCGCAATCCGCTGACCTCGGCCTCGTCCGCGGAAGACGCGCCCGGGCGGGGCCGTCCGTCCGGCTCGAAGCCGTACCGCTGAAGGATCCGGGGCAGATAGCCGGGCGCGGTGGCCGGGGTGTAGTAGGGGGCGAGCGCCGGGAGGGTTTCGGCGGCGACCAGGCCGGAGACCTTGTGCCGGGCGGTGTCGAACGCGGTCTCATACGACCCGTCGGCGGCCACGCCCTGGCGGGCGAGCCACTCCGGGTCCGGCTCGGGCCGGTATCCGGCGTCCAGCTCGTCCCACGAGGCCAGACATCCGGAGCCCAGGAAGTGGTGGTTGCCCAGCGGCTCGCGGATCCCGAGGTCGGTGAGGACCGCGGTCGGGATGGAGCGGTGCAGGGACTCCAGCGCGGCCGTGGAGCTGATGGTGACCAGCAGGTCCGTGGTGTCCAGGACCTCGCCCATGTTGCCGTACGCGAGGCGGAAGTTGGGCGGCAGTCCGTCGCCGAACTTGGCGATCAGCTTCTGGTACGGCAGTTCCTCGATGTGCGTGGTGTGCTCGCCCGGCTTGGAGCGCAGCTTGACCACGACCTCGCGGTCCGGGTGGCGGCGGGCGTGGTCGACGGCCCGGCGCAGCAGGTACGTACGGTCGGCGCGGTTGTCCGGGACGGACGGCTGGACGGCGAACACCACCGTGCCGCCGGGGTACTTCCGCTCCTGCCGGGCCTTCTCGTCGTAGCGTGCGCCGCCGAGGAAGGGGAGCGCGCATTCGGTGACGCTGTCCCCGGCGGTGCCGACACCCGTGTACACCTCGCGGAACCGGTCCGCGTCATGGCGCGAGTTGGCGAGCACCACATCGGCGCCGTGCCGCAGCAGCAGGCCGTCGGCGAGCTTCTCGTAGACGACGCCCACATAGCCGGTGACGATCACCGGGCGGTGGGTGGCGCCCTGCCAGGCGTGCGCGAGACCGTGCAGCATGGCCTGAACGCCGCCGCCCACCAGGGACAGCACGATCACGTCGTACTTCTCGCGGTCCATGGACCGTACGAACTCGATGCCCGTCACCTCGCGCAGCGAGTCCGTGCGCACGCCGACCTCGGCGAGCTGCCGGACCGTCGGTGTGGCGCGGCCGCGCAGCAGATAGCCGTCCAGGCGTCGGCCTGAACCTGCTGAATCCACTGAACCCGTGTCCGAGGAATCCGAGCTGTCGGGGACGAGGCGCTGCGCGGTGAGCGCGCCCCATTTCCACCGGGTGTCGGAGTCGGCGAGCACGGCTACTCGCACGGGGGATTTGATACGTGAGGGCACGTCGGAGACGCTAGGAAGGGATTTCGATTCACGGCCCAACGCAGGAGCAACAAAGGGTTAACAGCATGTCTACGAATGGCGAATCGGCTGGCCGGAGCGGCCGGTTAACCGTTCCGACGTTCTTCGTTCACCTTCACGTACACCTACGGTCAAGACGAATGCCGCCCGGCGGCCTAGCGTCACCCGCGTGGTTAAGCTCTCCGTCATCGTGCCGTTCTACAACGTGCAGACCTATGCCCCTGACACGCTCAGAAGTCTTCGTGCGAACGCACGCGCGGACTTCGAATTCATTCTCGTCGACGACCGTGGGACCGACGGGACACCGGAGATCCTGGAGCGCGCCGAACGCGAGCTTCCGGGGGCCGTCCGCATCCGTCATGAACAGAACGGCGGGCTCGCCACCGCGCGCAACACCGGTCTGGACGCGGCGAGGGGTGAGTACATCACCTTCCTCGACGGCGACGACTGGCTCGCGCCCGGGTATTACGAGCAGCTGGTCGCGGCCATGGAGGACCTGGGGTGCGACTTCGTCCGCACCGACCATGTCCAGTGCACCGGCCGCAAGCGCTCGGTCCACCGGGTGCCGCACGGCCTGCGGGACCAGGTGATGAACCCGCGGGACGTGATCCTCCCCGCCGACCGCTCCACCTCGGTCGACTACGCCTTCGCCTGGGCGGGCATGTACCACCGCCGGCTGGCCGACGAGGGGCTTCTCCAGTTCACCCACGGGCTGCGCACCGCCGAGGACCGGCCGTGGATCTGGCGGCTGCACCGCGAGGCGCGCAGCTTCGCCGTCCTCGGCATGGCGGGCGTCTTCTACCGGCGCGGTGTCTCCTCCTCGCTCACCCAGATCGGCGATGTGCGGCAGCTCGACTTCATCCGCGCCTTCGACCAGGTCATCGAGGAAACGGCGCGGGACCGCGACGCGGACGCCCTGCTGCCGAAGGCCGTGCGCACCTATTGCGCGATCATTTCCCACCATCTCGGAAACATCGAACGCTTCGAGCCCCAAGTGGCCCGCAAGCTCCGTTCGATGTCGGCGGCTGCGATGAAACGCATGCCCCAGGACGTACTGAAGGACGCGCTGGATTCCATGGACTACGAGCGTGCCGCGCGGCTGCGGCGAGTGAAGCGCCGCGGAGCGGGTACGGAGGTGGCGGCCTGATGTCCGCGACCCCGGTGTACACCCCGCGCAGCGAACGCAAGCGCACCCAGATCTTCCTGGCCTCCACCCTGTACGGGGCGGCCACCCTCGCCGCCGCGATCGACGCGGGCAGCGTCGGACCGGCCGACCGCAGGCTGCTGCTGGTCAGCAACAACGCCGCGACGCCGGAGACCACGCCCGCCGTGGACGACATGCCGGGCTTCGAGCGGCTGCGGCCGCGCTTCGACCGGGTGCTGTCCTGGAACGAGACGATCAGCCCCTTCCACCCCGGCGGCTGGTCCCCGCGCCAGGACGACGCCCCGCTGTGGGAGCGCCATCTGCGGATGCTGTGGAACCTCGGCGAGGACGACGTCGAGCTGGTCCTGGAGTCCATCCAGGTCAACCCGGCGATGGCGGTCGCCCAGGTGTTCCAGGGCGCCCCCATCGACGTCTACGCCGACGGGCTGATGAGCTACGGCCCGACCCGTAACAAGCTCCACCCGCTGGTCGGCACCCGCATCCGCCGCCTGATCCACCTCGACCTGGTGCCGGGGCTCGAACCCCTGCTGCTCACCGAGTTCGCGGTGCCCGCTGAGGTGCTGCCGACCGAGACGTTCACCAAGGTGCTCGCCGAGATCGCCGAGGCCGCCCCGCGCACCGTCGCCTCCGCGACCGAGCGGGTCGCCACCGGCAGCGGGCCCGCCCTGCTGCTCGGTCAGTACCTGTCCGCGCTGGACATCCTCTCCCCGGAAGAGGAGGAAGAGCTGCATGTGCGGATGCTGCGGGGCGCGGTCGCGCTCGGCCACCGCACGGTCGTCTTCAAACCGCACCCGACCGCCCCGGCGCGCTGGTCGCGGATGCTGGAGAAGAAGGCCGCCGAACTGGGCGCGGAGCTGACCGTCATGGACACCCCGGTCCTCGCCGAGGTGCTCTACCAGCGGATGGAACCGGGCCTGGTCATCGGCTGCTTCTCCACCGCGCTGCTCACCGCGAGCGTCTTCTACGGACTTCCGGTGGCCCGGATCGGCACCGATGTGCTGCTGGAGCGGCTCACCCCGTACCAGAACAGCAACCGGATCCCGGTCACCATCGTGGACACGCTGCTGCCGGACCTGGAGGACCACAAGGCGGTCGCCGCCGGCAAGGGCGCGATCGACGAGCGGTCGGGCCAGAAGCTGACCGGGCTGGTCGCCGCCGTCGGCTTCTGCATGCAGGCGAAGATCTACCCCGGTCTGCGGCCCGCCGCGGAAGGCTATCTCGCCGCCCATCTGGACGCCCGCACCTGGCGCTACTTCAAGCGCCGCCGCCTGACCGCGCTCGCCCTGCCCGGGGCGGTCCCGTCCCAGCTCGGCTTCATCCCGCGCAACGAGACGGTGCGACGGGTCGCGCGCCGGGCGCGGGCGCTGAAGAAGGCCGCGCTGAAGAAGACCGCGACCAGCTGACCCACCTGACTGTTCGTCTTACGCGAAGGAGCCACGGCGTGACCGCCGACCACGGGGCAAGCCACATACGCACCGGCGCCTCGGGGGTGGCGTCATGACCGCGGGTGCGGGCGCGCCGCCCGCACCCGAAGCGGGCCCGATAGCCCCGGCCCCGGTCTCGTTCCCGTCGCAGCGGGAACCGTCCCAGCCCGAACCGGGGCAGGGTCCGGGGCAGCCGGTCCCGGGCCGCAAGGGGCAGCCGGTGCGGCTGCGCGCCCTGGACGGGCTGCGGCTGCTGGCCGCGCTCATGGTCGCCGCGTACCACTACGGCGGCCGCGACGGCGAGATCGCCCAGGCGTGGGGCGCCTCCCCGCGCCAGATCTTCCCCACCGTCTCGCCGTACTTCTCGTACGGCTGCCTGGGCGTCCAGATCTTCTTCGTGATCAGCGGCTTCGTCATCTGCATGAGCGGCTGGGGACGCCCGCTGCGCTCCTTCTTCGCCTCCCGCGTCTCCCGGCTCTTCCCCGCCTACTGGGCCGCGATCCTGCTGGTCAGCCTCGTCTTCGCGCTCCCCTGGGTGGCGTTCAAGACGGTCTCGCCCAGCGACACCCTGCTCAACCTGACCATGCTCCAGCAACCGCTGGGCGCCGACCGGGTGCTGGGCGTGTGCTGGACCCTCTGGGCGGAGCTGCGCTTCTACGCCCTCTTCGCGCTCTTCGTCGTCCTGCCGGGCGCCAGCCGTCAGCGCGTGGTCCTGTTCTGCGCCGTCTGGACCCTGGGAGCGGCCGTCACCGACGCGGCGAACCAGCCTCTGCTGGACCTGATCCTGATGCCGAACTACGCCCCGTACTTCATCGGCGGCATCGGCCTCTACCTGATCCACCGCTACGGCCACGACGCCACGGCCTGGGGCATCGTCGCCCTCAGCTTCCTCATCGGGCAGCACTACGCGGTCGCCGAACTCTGGCACCGCCCCAACCCCGACTTCTTCTCCTACCGCTCCACGTTCGGCATCGTCGCGATCGTCGCCTTCGGGTACCTCGCCGTCGCCCTGGTCGCCCTCGGCAAGCTCCAGTGGGCCAACTGGCGCTGGCTGACGGTCGCGGGCGCGCTGACGTACCCGTTCTACCTGGTCCACGAACACCTGGGCTGGGTCGTCGTCCAGTACCTCCACCGCAGCCTGGGCATCCCGGCCTACGGGACGTTCCCGCTGACCATCCTGCTGATGCTGACCCTGGCCTGGCTGCTCTACCACTTCGTGGAACAGCGCCTCACCCCCGTGCTGAAACGATCCCTCTCGGCGCCCCGGGTGCGGTGAAAATACGTCGCCACGGAGCCCGGCGGTCCCTACTGTCAGCCCCATGAAGCTGCTCTCCGTGAACGTCGGCAAGCCCCGGCCCAACCCGTGGAAGGGGCTCGGCGCGACGGGCATCGACAAACGCCCCGTCGACGGCCCGGTCACCGTCACCGCCCCCGGCCCCAAGGGCACGGGGGCGGTCGGTCTCGACGGCGACCGGGCGTACGACGTGAAACACCACGGCGGCTCCGACCAGGCCGTCTACGCCTACGCCCGCGAAGACCTCGACGGCTGGGAGGCCGAGCTGAACAGACCGCTGAAGAACGGCGAGTTCGGCGAGAACCTCACCACCCTCGGCCTGGACGTCAACGCCGCGCTGATCGGCGAGCGCTGGCACATCGGCTCCGGGCTGGTCCTGGAGGTCTCCTGCCCCCGCATCCCCTGCGCGACCTTCCAGGGCTGGCTGGAGCGCGAAGGCTGGATCAAACGCTTCACCCAGGCCGCCCTGCCGGGTGCGTACCTGCGCGTCATCTCCCCCGGCGCCCTGCGCGCCGGAGACCCGGTGGAGATCGCCCACCGGCCCGGCCACGACGTGACCATCGCCCTGGTCTTCCGCGCGCTGACCCGGGAACCCGCCCTGCTGCCGGGGCTGCTGGCCGCCGACGCGCTACCGGAGGAGATCAAGGCGCTGGTCCACAGGCGCGGGACCGCGTAGACCATCGGATGGCCCCGGTCAGCCGATCGTGCGGAACGTCACCGCCACCCGACTACGACACGGCGAAGACCGTGCTGGCCAGGGCTACATGGATCGCCGTGCCACCGAGGATGCTCAGCACCGCGTTGTGCCGCCACAGGTGGAGGGCGACCGTGCACACCACCGCGATGCCCACCGGGAGTCCGTAGGGGGCGTGGGTGAACGAGACGCCGTGCAGGGTGTAGACGGCGAGGATCACCATCACCCCCACCGGCATGTGCTCGCCGAGGAAACGCACGGTGCGGGAGCCGCGCAGCGGGGCGAGGACGGCGAACGGCAGGGCGCGCAGCGCCCACGTGACGGCTACCGAGACGCCGAGCGCGGCCAGCAGATAGGACGTGTCAGGCACGGGCCCCTCGCTTCGTCGTACGGCCGAGCCGCACCAGCAGCCCGGCGGTGAACAGGGCCATCGCCGTCAGCAGCATCTGGCCGGGCGCGACAACCATCGCGATCAGCGCGCACACCAGCGCGAGCACCGGGGACGGGATGTCGCGCCGGGCCCGGTACGCGTCGATGGCCAGCACGACGAACAGCGCGGTCAGCGCGAAGTCCAGGCCGACCAGCCGCGCCGGAACCAGCGCCCCCAGCAGCGCCCCGATGGTGGCGCCCGCCACCCAGTACGCCTGGCAGAACGCCTGCAGCCACAGAATGCGGCCGCTGGTCAGCGACTCGGCGGGCTTGGCGGTGGTCAGCGCGTACGCCTCGTCCGTCAGCCCGAACGTCCCGTACGCCTTCCCGGCGGCCCCGCGCACCCGGTGCAGCGGGAACGACAGCGCGTAGAAGACGTGGCGGACGTTGACCAGGAACGCGGTCAGCGCGATCTGCGCCAGCGGCGCGACGGCCACCACGAGCCCGACGAGCAGAAACTCCAGCGACCCCGCGTACACCAGCGCGGTGAAGGCGGTCGCCCACCACCACTGGAGCCCGGCGTGGACGACGAGGATGCCGAAGGCGATGCCCAGCGGAAACAGCGCGAACCCCACCGAGCTGGTGTCCCTGAACGCCAGCGCCACGTCGGAGGCCCCCGTCCGTGGCCCGGTGGTGTCCGTGGAAGTGTCCATGGAGAAATATTAGGTCGTTTCATACGCAATATGGTTTCCGGTTATGGCTATAAACTGTCGCCATGAGCAATGAATGGCCCTTCGATGCCCTCGACAAGGACATTTTGTTTCACCTGAAGCAGGACGGCCGCCTGACCAACGTCGAGCTGGCCCGCCGCGTCGGCCTCACCCCGCCCCCCTGCCTGCGCCGCGTCAAGCGCCTGGAGGACGCGGGCGTCATCACCGGCTACCGCGCCCGCATCGACCCGGCAGCCGTCGGCCGCGGCTTCGAGGTGGTGGTGGCGGTGGACATCGGCGTCAACGACCTGAAGACGGTGGACGAGTTCGAGTCGATCGTCGCCTCCTACGAGGAGGTCATCGACATCCGCCGCATGTTCGGGCGCCCCGACTACTTCATCCGTATCGCGACCGCCGACCAGGCGGCCTACGAGCGGTTCCTGACCGGAAAGCTGATCGGCCTCCCCGCGATCACCCGCGTCGACTCCCACCTGACGATGAAGCGAATCAAGACGGACGACTGAGCTTGGTTGAGTCTCCCCTGGGGGGAGACATCAAGCTGGGGGCATGGACAGCGACACGCTCTATTCCATCGGAGAACTATCCCGCCGGACCGGCCTGACGGTGAAGACCATCCGGTATTACTCCGACCAGGGCATCGTCCCGCCGACCGGCCGGAGCCCGGCGGGCTACCGGCTCTACGGCCTCGACGCACTCGCACGCCTGGATCTGGCCCGCACGCTGCGCGATCTCGGGCTCGACCTGGCGACCGTGCGCAGGGTGCTGGACCGGGAGGCATCCATACCGGAAGTCGCGGAAGCACACGCCGACGCCCTGGACGTACAGATCCAGACCCTCAGCCTGCGCCGCGCAGTACTGCGAGCAGTCGCCAGGGGCTGCCCCACAGCAATGGAAGTGGACCTCATGCACCGACTCGCCACGCTGTCCCAGGCCGAACGCCACCGACTGGTAGCCGACTTCATCGACGCCACCTTCAGCGGCGCCGACGGCAACCCCGAGTTCGTGGCCTTGATGCGATCCGCCTTGCCCGAACTCCCCGACGATCCCACGCCCGAACAGGTCGGGGCCTGGGTGGAACTCGCCGAACTCTGCCAGAACGCGGACTTCCGTTCCGCGGTACGGCGCATGGCCGAGGAGCAGGCGCAGGAGCCGTCCCAGCAGGACGTCGGCGACCTGCACGACGGCCTCAACCGAGCGATGCGTGAACGAATCGACGAAGCCGTATCCGTCGGCGTCCTTCCGTCCTCCATCAACACCGCACCCCTCGCCGACTCGCTGGGCGGCCTCTACGGCCACGCGTTCGCGAGTGCGGGCGACGGCGATCTGCGCCGATGGCTCCTCGCCCGCCTGCGGATGACCGTCGACCCACACGCCAAGCGCTATTGGCAGCTCCTGGCGACGGTCAACGGATGGCCCGCATCACCCACACTCGCTCCCGTCTACACCTGGTTCACCACCGTTCTTCGCGGTGCTTCCACCGAGGCGGCGACGTGAAGTACGACGTTCTGCGAACCCTCGGTGTGGTTCTCCTCGTCCTCGGGGGTCAGGGAGCGATTCGCCAGCTCGTCGACCACGGCAACGTCGGCCTACTCGGCTGGCTGCCAGGCGGATTCGCGGCCCGCGTCACCGTCTACGTCATCGCCGTCGCCATCGGTGCGGTTGTCGCGGGCTGGGCACGCGGCCAAGTGAAGGCGGCCGGACGCAGTAACTAGCTTTCGGGTACACCGAGCGAGTGCCACGTGGACCAGTCGGTGTCGTCACCGGGGGTGTTCTGCCAGGTGCACCTGATCGTGCCGTCGCCGAAGAGGGCGAAGACCTCCAGTCGGCCGTCGGCGTTCGAGGCGACCGCCGGGTCGCCGATCACGAGCGGGCCGCCGCTGTAGAGCGATGCCCAATTGGGGGACCATCGACCGGCGGGAGCGGGGTTGGTCTGCCATGTGTGCTCCAGGCCGCCGCCTTCCTGACGGACGAAGACGTCCAGCCTGCCATCGGTGTTCACGCCGACGGCAGGGGCGCCCACCGGAGTGTCGCCGCCGAGCGATTGCCAGCTCGGGGCCCATCCGTTGCTGGGTTTCGTCTGCCAGATGTGCTTGATGGAGCCGCCCGGACCGAGGACGAAGACCTCCTGCTGGCCCGAGGTGTTCAAGACGGCCGTCGGGTCGCCCTGCGGGTCGCCGTTCAGCTCGCCGAAGATCCATCCGTTGACGTGGGGACGCTGATAGGCGTGCAGAACGGTGAGTGCCCCGGCTTCGTCCGAGTAGCCGCGGGCGAATGCCTCCAGTCGGCCATCGGCGTCCGGCATGACGGCCACTTCGCCTATCACTTGGTCGTCGAAGAGCGCTTTCCACTCGGGTTCCCATCCGTTGTTCGGGGCGGATTGCCAGACGTGCTGGACGGAACCGTTCGCGGCACGGACGAAAACCTCCAGTCGGCCATCGAAGTTCCTGGCAACGGTCGGGGTGCCCGCCGGGCTGCTGTCGCCGAAGCCGCCGAGCGAGTACCAACTCGACCATGAGCTGCTGAGAGGGGTGGTTTGCCAGGCGTGCCAGATCGCACCGTCGGTGTCGCGGACGAAAGCCTCCATGCGGCCATCGAGGTTCGTGGCCACGACCGGGTCGCTTGCCAGTTCGCCGCCGAGCGAGTACCACCCCGACCATTCATTGCGGCTGGGGGCCGTCTGCCAGTTGTGCAGAAGGGTGCCGTCGGAACCGCGGGCGAAAACCTCCAGCGCTTCGTGCGCATTGAGAGCGACCCAGGAGAAGGGCGAAACGTACCGGACGCTACTCACCGTAGCCATGGCAATCCCTGACCTCTCTGGCGAATTGGTGACCGTATCTATGGCGACAGGGTTAACCAAGGGAGGAATTGACGGGAGCCGGCAAAACAATCGAATGAGGGCGGGAATCAAGAGGGCCTTTTACGACGATACGCTCCCCGTGACTCCTCCGCGCGTCAGCCTTGCGGCGGGATGGAGGGACCAGGCCGTCAGAGCCACTCCGGGGCGTCGCTGCCCCACTGGCCAGGCGGGTTGGCCCAGTCGCGAGGGGCACCGTCGTAGGCGATCGGGGGGAGGGCGTGGCGTAGGTGGCCGTACGGGGACGGGCGCTCGGTCAGCCAGGGGTCCGGGGCGTACGGCCCACCCTGCGGCGGTACGGGGGTGATGCCGTGCAGGAGCCAGGACGCCGTTCCGGCCAGGGAGAAACGCAGGTGGCGGCCCGCGCCAGTCGACGCCCGGTCGGTCAGGGCGCGGAGTACGCCCGCGGCGAGAAGGTAGCCGGTGCCGTGGTCGAGGGCCTGGGCGGGGAGGGCGCCGGGACGGCCGTCGGCACCCGTCATGGTCAGGGCGATGCCCGTCCCGGCCTGGACCAGGCTGTCGAAGCCGCGACGGTCGGCCCACGGCCCGGTCCAGCCCCAGGCGTTGAGCTGGGCGACGATCAGACCGGGGTGGTGGGTGAGGTAGCGGTCCAGCGCGCCGGGGCGGTAGGCGGTGACCACGACATCGGCTTGGGCGAGGAGTTCGTCGAAGGTCCGCCGGTCGTGGGGGTCGGCGAGGTCGAGGCGCGTCGACCGCTTGCCGAAGCCGGTGTCGGCGTGCGCGTCCGGGTCCTCGGGGAGGTGCGGGGAGTCGACGCGCAGGACGTCCGCGCCCAGGAGGGCCAGGGTGCGGGTGGCCACGGGGCCCGCGATCACCCGGGTCAGGTCCAGGACGCGGATCCCCTCGGCGGGTAGCGCCGCAGGTGGGAGGGGACGCGGGCGGCCGCTGTCGGTGTCCCGGGACTCCGTCAACGGGAGGGTACGGACGGGGAGTTCGCCCGGCGCCACGGCGGCCACCGCTAGCGCGCCCGCCGCGTACGCCGTCTCCTGGATCTCCCGGGCCGGGCGCTGTGCCAACTCTGCGGCGAGCGTGTCCGCATCGGCGTGCTCCGGCAGGTTCAGAGCGGTCAGCAGCCGGGCGCGGTGGTGCGGGTAGTTGGCGTGGGTGCGTACCCAGCCGTCGGCTGCGCGCCAGAAACCGGAGAGCGGGGCGAAGTTGACGGCCTTACGGCCGTCGATCCGTAGGTGGCGTTCACTGATGAACGCCGTGGCGACCGCGCCCTCGTGCACCCGTACGGCGGGGATCGCCCCGCCACCGCGCCGCGCCGCCAGTTCGGCGGCGGCCAGCGAGCAGACGCCCACGGTGGCCCGGGCCAGTTGGCGGACCGGCAGCCGGGCGGGGAGCACGTCGCCCGCCGGGGTGTACGAGACCCGCTCGGCGAGGGCGGGAGCGCCGCCCAGGGCGGACCAGGCGTGGGCGGTCGCGGCATCGGGTGTCATGCGGTCATTGTGCCGCCGGACCAGCCGGACCAGCCAGACCAGCCGAGGCAGCCGGGCCAGCCGGGCCAGCCGGGCCCATCGTGGCTTCGATGCCCGCCACGATCGTGCGCAGGCCCTCCTCGAAGCGGGTGTCGTAGTCCAGGAAGAGGTCCGCGCCGACGGCGCCCGTGAGCGGGTAGTCCGGGCCGCTGCGCGGCGGCGCGGATCCGGTACTGCTGGACAGCTACGAGGAGGAGCGGATCCCGGTCGCCGCGGGGGTGCTGGGCATGAGCACCCGTATCCACCGCGCCGGAATGGAGGGCAACGCGAAGGAACCCCGGCGCACGGCGGAGGTGCACCAGCTCGGCCTGACCTACCGCGGCGCGTCACTCGCGGCAGACGTACGGCGGAACGTGGCCGAGACCGCGCTGCGGGCGGGCGACCGCGCGCCCGACGCCCCCTGCACGCTCCCCGACGGCACCCCGTTCCACCTCTTCGACGCCTTCCGCGGCCCGCAACTGACCGTGCTGGTGCTCGGCGACGCGGAACCGCCCGCCCCCGACCGCGCGTCCGTGGTTGCGTATCGTGTCGGCGGCCCGGCGCCCGATCTGCTCGACCCGGACGGCCATATCCGCGCCGGGTACGGGGAGCGGGGCGTCTTCGTCATCCGGCCGGACGGGTACGTGGGATGCGCGGCCGACCGTGCGGACGAGGTGACGGGATATCTGACCAGCTTGGGCGCATAGGACGATACGACGGGAAACCGCACAGCGGGTACGGATAACATCGCGGAGCGCACATCCATTGACCGCTCTCATGCGTCCCAGGCTCGACGGCTTTCCTTTGGACGGTCGCGCCCACACAGGGACATTTGGAGTATTCATTTGAAAACCACCACCAAGCGCATGCGTCGGCTCTCCGCGCTGAGCATTCTCGCCGCGGGTTCCGTCCTGGCCTCCGGGGCGTTCGTCCCGGCGCAGGCCGCGACCGCCGCTGCGCCCACGATCACCGCCAAGGGCGGGTACGTGATGAACAACGGGACGGGCAAGGACCTTTACAAGAAGGCCGCCGACAGCCGTCTCTCCACCGGCTCCACCACCAAGATCATGACCGCCCGTGTGGTGCTGGCCCAGTCGGGCCTGAACCTCAACTCCAAGGTCACGGTCCAGAAGGCGTACAGCGACTACATCGTCGACAACAACTGGGCCTCCTCGGCCCGTCTGATCGTCGGCGACAAGGTCACCGTCCGCCAGCTGCTCTACGGGCTGATGCTGCCGTCCGGCTGTGACGCCGCGTACGCCCTGGCCGACAAGTTCGGCTCCGGCTCGACCCGCGCCGCGCGGGTGAAGTCGTTCATCGGCAAGATGAACTCCACCGCCAAGACCCTCGGCCTGAAGAACACGCACTTCGACTCGTTCGACGGCATAGGGCACGGCAAGAACTACTCCACGCCGCGCGACCTGACGAAGCTCGCGAGCAGCGCGATGAAGTACTCGACGTTCCGCTCGGTCGTGAAGACGAAGAAGACCACGCAGAAGACCGTCACCAAGAGCGGCGGCTACCGCAACATGACGTGGGAGAACACCAACCCGCTGCTCGGCACCTACTCGGGCGCCATCGGCGTGAAGACGGGTTCGGGCCCGGAGGCCAAGTACTGCCTGGTCTTCGCCGCCACCCGGAGCGGCAAGACGGTCATCGGCACCGTCCTCGCCTCCTCCGCGGTCGGCACCCGCACCACCGACGCGAAGAAGCTGCTGGACTACGGCTTCAAGCGGTAAGTACGCACACGGTGCAAGGGCCTGCTCGCGAGCCGCGCGAGCAGGCCCTTGCCGTTGTCGGGCCGTCCCGGTCAGGCCGCCCCGGCCTGGCGGTAGAGGGACAGGGCCTCGTTGCCCAGCGTCGGGTGGTATTCGTTCTGG
This sequence comes from Streptomyces sp. NPDC040405, assembly GCF_055595765.1. NCBI lineage: Bacteria > Bacillati > Actinomycetota > Actinomycetes > Kitasatosporales > Streptomycetaceae > Streptomyces > Streptomyces sp. NPDC040405. The sequence continues at coordinate 475,606 of NZ_JBVIVI010000005.1, read as the reverse complement.
CCCGCGCTCACACTGATGTTGCCGACGAGATACCCGGCGCCGTTCGCGAAGTCGGCGAGGAAGCCGCCGCCGCTCGAACCGCCGGTCTGTACGCAGTCGATGCCCCACATCGTGGAGCCCGGCCGTCCCTGGTCGGCGAACTCGTTGCCCTCGCAGTGGTTCAGCCGCTCGCCGTTGCCCTCGGCCGCGGAGCCGCCGTAGCCGAAGGAGTGGACGTGGCGGCCGGTGGGCGAGTTGAAGGCGATGCCCTGCGCGCCGACGGTGTCGACCAGCGAGCGGCCGCCCAGCGTATTCATGGCGGCGAAGGCGTAGTCCCAGTTGGCGTTGCCCTTCGTGGAGACGTACTGGGGCTCCCAGAAGAGGCGGCGCGCGGTGAAGGTGCCGAAGGGGCGGTTGCCGTTGCTGTAGCCCGGGATGAAGACCCAGTTGCGGTAGCCCGTGCCGGTGGCGGCGTCCACGGTGCAGTGCCCGGCGGTGAGGACGACGGACTTGTTGTCGGCGTTGGCGACGGTCGCCGAGCACGCGAAGGTGCCGCCCGAGGCGTTGTTGAAGAAGACCTTGCCCGCGGTGGTGCTGATCAGCCCGCCGCCGGTCCAGGCGGTGGGCGAGGTGGCGCGGACCGAGGGCGACTCGGGGGTCGCCGCGGCCGGGCCCTGCACCGGAGGCGCGGTCACCTGCTCGCCGGTGGTCGTGGGCGCGGTGCCGAGGTCCGCGGCGCGGGCGGCGGGCAGGGTGGTGACGTCCTTGGCGCCGCGCAGCCGCTCGGGCGTCCAGTAGCGCTCGGCGGCGCGCTGATCGTCGGCGGATATGGCGGCGCCGGACTTGGCGGCGCCGGGCGGGGGCGGCTGCACGGGGGCGGCCTGGGCGGCGGTTCCCAGGGTCACGGTGGCGAGGGTGAGGGCGCTGAATAAGGTACCGACGCGTCTCATGAGCGGTCGACTCCAAGTCAGTTGGAGGTGCCCGACGGCGCGGACGGACGATGTCCGCGCCGATGTCGCCGGTAGGGTGGCACGGCTGGTACAGACCTGCCAATGGCGGACCGGGCCGCACCACGGCACCGTCCGTCGCCTTCTAGTGATCCCCCTACTCCGCCGCGGGTGGCCTCACTCCGTGTCGGCGGGGAAATGGTCGGTGCCCAGCACGGTGAGCAGGGCGTGCTTCTCGTGGCTCACCGTCCCCGGGGTGGCGGTGAAGATGAGCAGCGACTGACCCTGGTCCGGCTCCAGCAGGAGTTGGCAGTAGAGATCCAGCCGTCCGACCTCGGGATGGACGAATCGCCTGGTCTCGCTCCACCGCCAGCCCACCTCGTGGCGCCCCCATAACCTGGCGAACTCCTCACTGGTGCGCAGCAGAACGCCCGCCAGGTCCGCCGCGGTGGAGGCGGGCCCGGCCCGGGTGACGGCCTCGCGCAGCAGCGCGACGTTGGTCCGGCTGTTGTCGTCGTGGTCCTCGGGGAGATACCGCTCACGGGCGGCCGGATCGGTGAACCAACGGTACGTCGCGCTGCGGGCGTTGCCGGTGTACTGGGTCTGGTCGCCGAGCAGGGCCACCGCGGACGGCGTCTGGACCAGCGTCTCGCCCAGCGGGCCCATGACCTGCGCGGTGGTGTCGACCAGGCCGTCCATGACCCGCATCAGCCCGGGGCTCACGTGCTGATGCCGCACGTCGCGGTGGGCGGTGCGGTAACCGGCGAGCAGGAACAGGTGGTCACGTTCGTCCGGGCTCAGCCGCAGGCCGCGGGCGATGGCCGTGACCATCTGCTCCGACGGCTGCGGCCCGTCGCCTCGTTCCAGCCGGGCGAAGTAGTCGGCGGACATGGTGCACAGCTCCGCCACCTCCTCGCGGCGCAGGCCGGGAGCGCGTCGGCGTTCTCCCCGGCGCAGCCCGACGTCCTCCGGTTGCAGGGCCGCACGCCTGGTGCTCAGGAAGGCTCCCAGGGATGAGCGGTCGAACGTCTGGTCCATGGTCCTCATCGTCTTCCATCCGGCGCGGCTCAGCCACGACCTGCCATTCAGTGGTTGCGCGTGTCCTTCCGGCGCCGTGGTGCCGCGAGTTCACTGGCGTGGCGAACACCGGTCGCCATGAACCAAGAACACCGGATCCCGCACCACGGAGCCACGACCCATGACCAGTTGGACAGCAAATGACCTCCCGGACCTGACCGGCCGTACGGTGGTGATCACCAGTGCCGGGCGTGGCCTCGGCCTGATCACGGCACGCGAACCGGCCCGTTCCGGTGCCCGCGTCGGCTTGGGGGTACGCGACACCGGCAAGCGACATCGACGTCCTGATCAACAACGCCGGTGTGAGGGACATTCCCGCCGCGCGCACCGCCGACGGCGGCCCACTCCCGGTCGAACGTCATCAACCGGCTGACGTTCCTCCCGAGGTGCCCGAAACACGCCGTCGCCCCCGGTGCGGCACACCGGGGGCGACGGAAAGGGACGATCGGTCAGACGTCGAAGTCCAGCAGCACCTTGCAGGACTCGCGGCGGTCGGCCGCCTGGGCGAACGCCTCCCCCGCCTCCGTCACCGGCCGCACCCCGCTGATCAGCGCGTCGAACGACGGCTCCGTCGCCAGCAGCCGCAGCGCGTCGTCGAACTCGGCGTGGAAGCGGAACGCGCCGCGCAGGTCGATCTCGCGCGCGACCAGCAGGTTTCCGGCGAACGGGCTCTGCCCGGGCGGCAGCATGCCGAGCTGGACGATCACCCCGCCGCGCCGCACCCGGTGCAGACAGGTGTCGAGCCCGGCGGCCACGCCCGACGCCTCGATCGCGACGTCGATCTCGTCGGAGGCGGAGGGCCAGTTCGGGTCGTCCGGGTCGTCGGCCCGTACGCACGCCGTCGCACCGGCCGCCGCAGCGAACTCCAGGGCCCGGGGCAGCACATCGGTCGCCGTGATGCTCGCCGCGCCCGCCGCCCGGGCGGCGGCGATGGCCAGACAGCCGATCGGCCCTGACCCGGTGATCAGGACATTGCGGCCCGCCAGATCGCCCGCGCGGCGCACCGCGTGGAGGGCGACGGACAGCGGTTCGGCGAGCGCCGCCCGGCGCGGATCCAGTCCCTCGGGCAGCACCCGCAGCTGTCCGGCCGGGACGGCGATACGGGACGCGAACCCGCCCTGTACGTGCGGGAAACGCGCCGCGCTGCCCAGGTAGCGGGTGTCGCGGCAGATGTTGGCGCGGCCGCCCGCGCATTCGGGGCACACCCCGCACGGCGTCGCCGGGTGCACGGCGACCGGGGTGCCGGGGGCGGGCCCGCTCGCGCCCTCGCCGTACGACACGACCGTGCCGACGACCTCGTGCCCCAGCACCATGGGCTGCTTCAGCCGGAAGTCGCCCACGCCGCCGTGCTGGTGGTAGTGGAGATCCGACCCGCAGATCCCGCCGTACCGGATCGCTACCAGCGCCTGCCCGGGCGCCACCTCCGGTTCGGGGAGTTCGTCGACTCGTAGATCTCCCTGCCCATGGATCACACAGCCCAGCACCATCGCCCAGCCTCCTTCGTGGTGTGCCTCACAGCACGCTTGTCATGCCGCCGTCGACGTACAGCACCTGCCCGCTGACGAAGTCCGCGGCGGGCGAGGCGAGATAGAGCAGCGCCCCGATCAGGTCCTCGGTGCGGCCCCAGCGGCCCGCCGGGGTCCGGCCGCGCACCCAGCTGCTGAACTTCTCGTCCTCCACCAGCGGCCGGGTCAGCTCGGTCTCGATGTAGCCGGGGCCGACCCCGTTGACCTGGATGCCGTACGGGCCCCAGTCGGCGCACATGCCCTTGGTGAGCATCTTCAGCGCGCCCTTGGTCGCCGAGTACGGGGCGATGCCGGGGCGGACCACCTCGCTCTGGAGCGAGCAGATGTTGACGATCTTGCCGTGGCCGCGCTCGGTCATGCGCCGCGCGGTCTCCCGGCCCACCAGGAACGCGCTGGTCAGGTTGGTGTCCACGATCTGCCGCCAGGCTTCGTCGGTGAACTCCAGCAGCGGTGCGCGGTTCTGCATCCCGGCGTTGTTGACCAGGATGTCGAGCGGACCGACCCGCTCCTCCACGTCGGCGATCCCGGCGGCGACAGCCGGGCCGTCGGTGACGTCGAAGGCGGCGGTGTGCACGCCCGCCGCCGCGCCGCCGAGTTCGGCCGCGGCCTTGTCCAGGGCCTGCTGGTCGCGGCCGTTGAGGACCACCGTGCAACCGGCCTCCACCAGGCCGCGGGCGAGCGCGTGGCCGATGCCGCGGCTGGAGCCCGTGACCAGGGCGGTGCGGCCCGTGATGTCGAAGAGCGGATGTGTCGTCATGACGTACGTATTCCTTCCGGTGCTAAATCACCAGTGACAGCAGCAGGACGAAGCCGAACGAGACGACCGAGATGACCGTCTCCATCACGGACCAGGTCCGCACCGTCTGCCCCACGCTCATCCCGAAGTACTCCTTGACCAGCCAGAATCCCGCGTCGTTGACATGGCTGAAGAAGAGCGAACCGGCGCCGATGGCCAGCACCAGCAGCGCCACGTGCGTGGTGGACATGTCGGCGGTCAGCGGCCCCATCAGCCCGGCGGCGGAGATCGTGGCCACCGTCGCCGAGCCGGTCGCCAGCCGGATCGCGACCGCGATCAGCCAGGCGAGCAGCAGCGCGGAGACGTTCCAGTCCTTGGAGATCTCCATGATCATGTTGCCGACGCCGATGTCGATGAGCGTCTGCTTGAAGCCGCCGCCCGCCGCGACGATCAGCAGGATTCCGGCGATCGGGGCGAGCGAGGTCTCCACGGTGGTGGAGATGCGGTCGCGGGTGAAGCCCGCCGCACGGCCGAGGGTGAACATGCCCACGATCACCGCCGCCAGCAGCGCGACCAGGGGGTTGCCGATGACGTCGGCGACCCGCTGGAGGGTGTTCTCCGGGTCGTCCACGGCGATGTCGACCAGCGCCTTGATGAGCATCAGCACGACCGGGAGCAGCACGGTGACCACGGTGGCGGCGAATCCGGGACGCCGCTCCAGGTCCTCCGAGGGGCGCGTCGGCATCAGCCGGTCCGGCGGGGTGACGTCGACCCAGCGGTCGGCGAAGCGCGAGAAGACCGGGCCCGCGATGACCGCGGTCGGTATCGCGACGAGGACGCCGAGCGCCAGGGTGACGCCCAGGTCGGCGTGGACCGCGTCGATCGCGGCGAGCGGGCCGGGGTGCGGCGGTACCAGGCCGTGCATCACGGACAGGCCCGCGAGCGCCGGAATGCCGATCCGCATCAGGGAGAAGTTGCCGCGCTTGGCGACCAGCAGCACCACCGGGATCATCAGCACCATGCCGACCTCGAAGAAGAGCGGCAGCCCGATGATTCCCGCGATGAGCACCATCGCCCAGGGCATCATCCGGTTGCTCGCCCTGGCGAGGATCGTGTCCACGATCTGGTCGGCGCCCCCGGAGTCGGCGAGCAGCTTCCCGAGGATCGCGCCGAGGGCGATCAGCACGCCGACGCCCGCCACAGTGTCGCCCAGCCCGCCCGAGAAGCTGGTGATGACCTTGTCCAGCGGTGCTCCGGCGACGGCGCCGAGCGCCAGCGAGCCGATCGTCAGCGACAGAAACGCGTGCAGCTTGGTCTTGGTGATGAGCAGGACGAGAACGGCTATGCCGACGAGGACGGCTATGCCCAGCTGTGCGTGACCGGCCGACGTGATCGGGTCGACGGTGTCCGCTGCCAGCACCTCGGCGCTGAGTCTGGTCACGGAGGGTTCCTAACGTCCGCTACTGGTGTCCGGGCCGCCGCTGCCGCAGTGCGGCGACGGCCTGCTCGGTGATGGTCTCGGGGCCCGGGGCGATGTCCACGGCCACGCCGCTCTCGTCCGGCTGGAGCGGCTCCAGGGTGGCGAGCTGCGAGTCGAGCATCTTCTCGGAGAAGAAGTGGCCCTTGCGCTCCTTCATCCGGTCGGCGATCAGCTTGCGCTCGCCGGTCAGCTGGAGGAAGACCACACCGGGCTCCGCGGCGCGCAGCCGGTCCCGGTAGCTCCGCTTCAGCGCGGAGCAGCTGACCACGCCGCCGCGGCCCACGTGGTCATGGGCCCAGGAGCCGATGGCGTCCAGCCACGGCCTGCGGTCCTCGTCGTCCAGCGGGGTACCGGCGGACATCTTGGCGATGTTGGCCGGTGGGTGGAAGTCGTCGGCCTCGGCGTACGGCACACCGAGCGCGTCCGCCAGCAGGGGGCCGATCGTGGTCTTGCCCGTGCCGGACACTCCCATGACGACGACCAGGGGGGCATGCATGTGGAAAACCTCGCTGTCTGCTCCGGTGCTGCCGTCTTCCTCGACGGTCGTTCTCGACCTCGGCACCGCTGGCAGCACACTCAACCCCACTGATACGACGTATTCAAGAGTTCGTGATTTAAAAGTCATACTTAAATGCGGAGAGGCGGCCACGTAGTCTGACTCCATGGACACCCCCATGGACGACCAGGGGCCCACCACCACGGGGCGGGGACTGCACGCTCGGGTGCTGGCATCCCTCGGGCCCGCGATCACCGCGGGCGACTACCCGCCGGGGACGGTGCTGCGCACCGACGATCTGGAGCGCCGTTTCCGCGTCTCACGGACCGTTGTCCGCGAGGTGGTGCGCGTCCTGGAGTCCATGCACCTGGTCCGCTCCCGCCGCCGCGTCGGAGTGACCGTCCTCCCGCCGGAGGAGTGGGACGTCTTCGACTCGCAGGTCATCCGCTGGCGGCTGGCCGGTCCCGACCGCCCCCGCCAGCTCCGCTCGCTGACCTCCCTGCGCTCGGCCATCGAACCGACCGCCGCCGCGCTGGCCGCCGAGCACGCCACCGCCGCCCAGTGCGCCGAGCTGACCGAGCACGCCCTCAACATGGTCGCCACCTCACGCGGCCAGCAGCTGCCCGCCTACCTGGTCCACGACGTCGCCTTCCACCGGACGATCCTGCGCGCCTCGGGCAACGAGATGTTCGCGCGCCTCGGTGATGTAGTCGCCGAGGTGCTGGCGGGCCGTACCGAGCACCGGGTGATGTTCAGCGACCCGGACCCGGAGGCCGTCACCCTCCACGTCCGGGTCGCCGAAGCGGTCCGCGCCCGCGACGCGGAGCGCGCCGAGCGCTACACCCGGGAGATCACCGTCGGCGCCCTGCGCGAGCTGGACATCCTGGCGCCGTAGCCCCTTGGTCGACCGACTGGTCGATCCTCAGAACTCCAGCACCGCGCGGTAGCGGGCCCGCCCGCCGCGCACCCGGTCGAGCGCCTCCTCGATGCGCGCCACCGGGTACGTCTCGATCTCCGCCCGGATGCCGTGCCGGGCCACGAAGTCGAGCATCTGCCCGGTCTCCAGCGGCGTTCCCACGACTCCCCCGACGAGCTTCTTCTCACCCATCAGCAGCGTCAGCGGATCAACGGTGAACGGGGATTCGGGCACCCCGACGACGCTCAGCGTCCCGTGCGGCCGCAGCGTCGCCAGATACGCGTCCCACGGCAGGTCCACGGGGACGGTCGACAGCACGAAGTCGAACGATCCGGAGAGCCCCGCGAGCCCCTCGCCCGCCGCGCCCGCCGCGACGAACTCGTGCGCCCCGAACCGCCGCGCGTCCTCCGCCTTCGCGCCCGTCGAGGAGAGGGCGGTGACATGGCATCCCCACTTCGCGAGGAACTGGAGGGCGAGGTGGCCCAGTCCGCCCACGCCGACCACACCGACCCGGTCCGTGGGCCGCACTCCGTTCCGTACGAGCGCCGAGAACACCGTCGTACCGGCACACATGAACGGGGCGGCCTGCTCGGACGTCAGGGCGTCGGGGAGGGGCTGGACGTAGCGCCAGTCACCGGCCCGCACATGGGTGGCGAACGCGCCGCCGTCGCCGCGCAGGACGAGGTCGTCCTTGTCCGGGCAGAGGTTCTGCCGACCGCTGAGACACCACTCGCAGGCGAAGCACGCACCGGCCGTCGCCCCGACGCCGACCCGCTGCCCGACGGACAGCCGGGTGCGGTCGACCGCGCTGCCCAGCGCCTCGATCACGCCGACCGCCTCATGCCCCGCGACCACCGGGTAGCGGGAGATGCCGTGCAGGTCGTCGATCATGCCGATGTCGGTGTGGCAGACGCCGCAGTGCGTGACGGCCACGTCCACCTCGTGGGGGCCGAGCGGCGCGGGCTCGTACTCCCGCGTCCGTACGGGTCCTCCGGCTTGCTCCACCGCGTACGCGCGTATGGCCATGGGGTGCCGCCTCTCGGAAGTAACCAACTAGTTGGTTTTACGGTAGGGCAGCGGACCGCGCGAAAACAACCAACCGGTTGGTAATCCGTATTGATAATCTGGCGCCATGTCCCCCGCGAAAGCCGACGCCACCCGCCGTCGCCTGCTGGGCGCCGCCACCGAGGACTTCGCCGCCCACGGCATCGCGGGCGCCCGCGTCGACCGCATCGCGGCCGCCGCCGACGTCAACAAGGCCCAGCTGTATGCCTACTTCGGCGACAAACTCCGCCTGTTCGACGCCGTCTTCCGCCTCCACGCCGACGCCGTCGCCGATGCCGTCCCGTTCACCGCCACCGACCTCGCCGGGTACGCGGCGCGGCTGTACGACGCGTTCCTCGCCCGCCCGGACCTGGTCCGCCTGGTGACCTGGGCGAAGCTGGAAGGGATCCACACCGGAAGCCTGGCGCCGGAGACCCCGGCGGTCGCCGCCAAGCTGCGCGCGCTCTCCGAGGCGCAGCAGAACGGCACCGTCACCGCCGGGACCGACCCGCAGGACATCCTCGCCCTGGTCACCGCCATGGCCCTGGCCTGGTCCGCGGCGAGCCCCCACGCCACCGCGACGCAGGACGACCGCCCCGAGGAGCACGACCGCCGCCGTCAGGCACTGTCGGAGGCGGTCCGCCGGTCGTTCGTCGGCCCGTGAGCTACGGCCGGACGTAGGGCCGGGTCATGATCTCCATGTTGTGGCCGTCCGGGTCGTCGAAGTAGGCGCCCCGGCCGCCGAAGAGGGTGTTGATCTTGCCGGGGTCGGTGTGGCTGGGATCCGCGTAGTAGGTGGCCCCGGCCGCCTCCAGCCGGTCGATCATGCCGTCGAACTCCTCCTCGGGGACGAGGAAGGCGTAATGCTGCGGCTGGATCGGCTCGTCGCGCTTCTCGTAGTAGTCGAGCGTGACGCCGTTGCCGAGGTCGACGGGCAGGAACGGCCCGAAGGGCGCGCCGACCTCCAACCCCAGGACGGTGGCGAGGAATTCGGCCGACCAGTGCCGGTCCGAGGCGTAGACGGCGGTGTGGTTCAGGTCGACGCTGTACTGCTGCTGCATATGAGGTCTCTCCGGTGTCGTCGTGTGGTGCGTACGAAGAACACGGAGATGGCGGCGGGGCCCTGGCCCGCCTCGCGCTCACGCCGAGGCCGGGCGCCTCGCTCGTGAATGGCCCTCAGGGGCCGACCCGGCAGTCACCCGGCCGAACCTACCGGCCGCCCCGGGGAAACTTCAACGGGACCGTGTTCCTCCCCCGCGGGCGGAGCTGACATCATGAGCAAACGGATCCCTGTTCCGTTTAGCGAGCGCGAGGGCGAGGGGAGCGGCACGGTGGACGACGGCAGCAAGGGCGGGGACGGCGCGGGGCAAGCCGCCCCGTCCCAACGGAAGGACGCCCGGCGCAACAAGGAGACGCTGCTCGACGCGGCCGCCACGGTCTTCGTCAGATCAGGCGTGGAGGCGCCCGTACGCGACATCGCGGCCGAGGCGGGCGTCGGGATGGGCACGATCTACCGCCACTTCCCCACCCGAGCGGACCTGATCATCGCCGTCTACCGGCACCAGGTCGAAGCGTGCGCCGAGGCCGGTCCGGCCCTGCTGGCTTCCCAAGCCAGCCCGCACGCCGCGCTGGGCCAGTGGGTCGACCTCTTCGTGGACTTCCTGGTCACCAAGCACGGCCTGGCCGCCGTGCTCCAGTCCGAGGGCTCCGGCTTCGACACGCTGCACGCGTACTTCATCGACCGCCTCCTGCCCGTGAGCACCCAACTCCTCGACGCCGCCACCGAATCCGGCGAGATCCGCCCCGGCATCGAGCCGTACGCACTCATGCGGGGCGTGGGAAACCTCTGCGTCGGCGCGGGCACCGATCCCCGCTACGACCCCCGCCCCCTGGTCGCCCTCCTCATCGCGGGCCTGCGCCAGCCGCACTGAGCGGTTTCGCCGGGCGGCGTTACGGAGCCACGTCCCCTGCCCGGTCGAGGCGGTCGCGCTGGGCCGGGGTCAGGTCGAGGTGCGCCGCGGCCACGTTCTCCTCCAGGTGGCCGATCCGGGCGGTGCCGGGGATCGGGAGGATGACCGGCGAGTGCCCGAGGAGCCAGGCCAGCGCCACCTGGCTGGGCGTGGCGCCCAGCTCGGCCGCCACGGCGGCGGTCCCGGACGCCTCGTCCCACACTCCCGCCGCGACGGGCCGCCACGGCAGGAACGCGATGCCCGCCGCCGCGCACGCCGCGAGCACCGGCTCATGCTCCCGGTCGAGCAGGTTGTAGCGGTTCTGCACGCTCACGACGTCGATGATCGCCCGCGCCTGTTCGAGCTCGCCGACGGTGACCTCGGACAGCCCGACCCTGCCCACCTTGCCCTCGACCTGGAGGTCCCGCAGCGTGCCGAGCTGGTCGGCGAGCGGCGTCTCCGGATCGATGCGGTGCAGCTGAAGCAGCTCGATCCGCTCGACGCGCAGCCGCCGCAGCGCCTGCTCCACCTGATCCCGCAGAATCTCCGGCCGCCCGTCCAACTTCCACTCCCCGCCGGGCCCCGTCCGCGCGACGCCGACCTTGGTGGTGATGAGCAGCCCGTCCGGGTACGGGTACAGCGCCTCGGCGAGCAGCTCCTCGTTGGCTCCCCCGCCGTACAGATGCGCGGTGTCGATCAGCGTGACCCCCAACTCCACGGCCCGCCGTGCGACCGCGACGGCCGCCTGCCGATCAGGACCGGGCTCGGTCGGCAGCCGCATGGCCCCGAACCCGAGCCGCCGTACCTCCAGATCGCCGCCGATACGAAAGGTGGCCGATGCCATCCGCTGTCCCCCGTACTCCCGTTGACGTCGCACTACGATCTGACTATCTCTTGCCGGAGCTGCTGGGTGAAGCGGCGCAGGAGGTCCAGCGTCTCCCGGAACTCGGCCTTGCGATCGTCCCTGCCCTCGGTGGGGCGGGTGCTCCAGACCCGACGCGCGAGGGCATCGGCGAGGTCAACGGTGTCGCTGGCGCAGAGCAGGTAGAGGGCTGACCCTTATGAGCCCGAAACCGGCCCCGATGGCCACGGACAGCATGTTCTCCACGGTCAGCTCCCCCCGACGTACAGCCGACGTCAGGCTACCCGGAGGTGCAGGCGTCGACCCGCGAAGGAGCGGGGGGGGGGGGGGGGGGGGGGGGGGGGGGGGGGGGGGGGGGGGGGGGGGGTGGTTTGTTTTTTGCTTTTTTCTTTTTCTTTTTTTTTTTTTCTTTTCTTTCTTTTTT
>NZ_JBVIVI010000005.1:296696-464160 GCF_055595765.1 Streptomyces sp. NPDC040405 | reverse complement strand
AAAAGAGCCACACCCTCCCCACACACAACCCCAACACGACAACAAGCGAAGACAAAACAAACACCCCCCCCCCCCCCCCCCCAACCCCCCCCCCCCCCCCCCCCCCCCCCCCCCACCGCTCCTTCGCGTATCCGCCTTTTAGTTCTTCTCGCACTTCTTGGTGTCCTTGCTGACACCCATGATTTCGTTGATGTGCGCGAACTTGTACGTGCCCTGGGTCATTCCCTCGAAGCTGACGCACTTGTACCACGGCGTCGACCCGTCGTTCCAGAACTTGAAGGCCACCTTGGTCTTGAAGCCGCCCAGGCAGTGGTTGTTGTAGTACACCTTGGTGCTCGCGTAGCCGGTCTTCCAGGAGAAGTTGATCCGCGAACTGTTCTCATTGCACTTGACGCTGCCCTTCCCCGCCTTCGGCGGGGGGCCCAGTGTGGTCGAGGCGGACCCCACGCCTGAGTCGGACGCGGCGATTGCCGGTGCGGACATCAGGCCAAAGGTGAGGCCGGTGGCGGCGATTACGCCTCCGGCCATGGTGAGAGCGCGCATGGATTCCCCGTGAGTGTCGCCGGATCACTGCAAGTGATCCGTTCCAGATTGGTCGCGATCACTAAATGCTGCCGGGCAGGCAGGCGTCAACCCCCGGGCCCGAATGCGGCGTTGGGGTCATCCTCGCTCACGCGGAGCTATGCCCGCCTTGGCCGTTTCTGGTATCGGCCGGGTGATAAAGGCCATGGGCCCGCCCCCTATCGACGGCACCGCCCTCCGCCAAATCCAGGAAGTAGTCTGTCTGCCATGCCTGGCTTCTGCCCGCCTGGCGATTGGCCGTGGTCACCCACGGCGGATAGACCCGAAAGCCCCGCTTTCCGCCGGAGCCGTCGCGGGAGACGATGCCGCGCTCGCACAGCATCTCTCGCGGGAACACGAACTGTCCGAAGTATCCGCTGTCGCGGCAACTGATCACGAAGAGATCGATCCCGTCCCGGATATCGAAGGGCCGGATCGGCCCTTCCGAGGATCGCTGCCACACGGTGACGAACTGGCCGACCTTCGTCGGAGTGGTCTTGCCCACGCGAAACCTGACCGACAGCCCGTCGATCGTGAACCCGTGCGCCGCGTATTCGGCGCTTTCCGGTTCGGGCACCGGCCGCGAACAACGAAAGCCGCTCGGGTCGTACACCAACGCCTTCGCCGCCAGCAGATCATCGTGAAGCCCCGCCCACGGCGGAATCGTCGCCGTGCTCACGCCCCGTCCTCCCGTGCCCGAGCCTGGTGCCGACGGGCCTTGAGCCGGTTCCCGCAGGTCTTCATCGAGCACCACCGTGCGGTGTTGGCACGGCTGCGGTCCAATAGGAAGAGGCGGCATTCGGGGTTTCCGCACGGCCGCAGACGGCCGGGCATGCGCTCTTTGACGTCCGCCCACGCGAGCACGAGTTCCACGGCGAGCCTGCGCTCCGGCTCCATTTCCACGTGCCACTCGATGCCCGCCGCACTGGGCCGCGGGACCTTGCGGACGCCCGCGAGGACCCGCCGCAGACCGGGCTCCGCCGACGCGCCCGACTCCACCGCCTGGAGCGCGTCCCGGGCGGCGCGCAGCCACCGGCGCTCCTCGTCGCCGCCGAGCCCCCCGTGCTCCCGCGCCCACCGGTCCGCCTCATGGTCGTCGCGCCACAGGTCCCGGCGTCGGCCGTCCACCACGGGGGTGCTGTTAAGCGCCTCCATGAGGGCTTGGTCGTCCAGCACGGACCGCCCACCTTCCCGGCTAACTACATCAAGAGGTTTGACAGGTTACTCCAGCGACGGTCTACTGGGCACCGAGAAGTAACCGTCATAATCCATCGAAGGGGTTAGGTCATGGTTGAGATCCGCCACCAGTACGCGACGGTGCGGGGGCATCGCGTCTTCTACCGCGAGGCAGGCCCCCGCGAGGCGCCCACGCTCGTACTCCTGCATGGCTTCCCCACCAGCTCACGCATGTTCCGCCAGCTCATTCCGGCGCTGGCCGACCGGTTTCACGTCATCGCCCCCGACCACCTCGGCTTCGGCAACTCCGATGCCCCGCCCGTGGACGCGTTCACCTACACCTTCGACGCCCTGACCGACATCACCGAAGCCCTTCTGGCCCAGCTCGGCGTCACCCGCTACGCCGTATACGTCCAGGACTACGGCGCCCCCATCGGCTGGCGGCTGGCCCTGCGCGCCCCGGACGCGATCACCGCGGTGATCACGCAGAACGGCAACGCCTACGAGGACGGCTTCGTACCGGATTTCTGGACTCCCGTATGGGCGTACTGCGAGAAGCCGGGCCCCCAGACCGAACCCGCGGTCCGCACCGCCCTCTCCCTCGACGCCATCCGCTGGCAGTACCTGAACGGAGTGGACCGGCCCGAGCTGGTCGACCCCGACACCTGGGCCGCCGACCACCGCGAGGTCAACCGGCCGGGCAACGACCTCGTACAGCTCGCCCTGTTCCACGACTACGCCACCAATCGCCCCCTCTACCCGCAGGTCCACGCCTACTTCCGGGAGCGCCAGGTGCCGCTGCTCGCGGTCTGGGGCGCGGGCGACGAGATCTTCGGCCCGGACGGAGCACGGGCCTTCGCGAGGGATCTGCCGGACGCGGAGATCCATCTGGTGCGCGGAGGCGGACACTTCCTGCTCGAAAGCCACTTGGACACCGTGTCCGGGTATATCCGTGGGTTCCTGACCACCACCGAATGACCCGCTAACGCCCGTGTCAGCCGAGTGTTAGCGCAGCGGCAGCTTTGCGGTAGCGGCCCCGAGCAGAGTGGTCGACGTACCGAAGAGACCACACCAACTGCCCCGGGGGGACCCGAAATGAACGCCAGCCTCACTGCCCGCACCGCTCGCCGCCGCACCCTGCGCGTCGCCGCCGCGGCCCTGATCGCAGGCGCCGCTCTCACCCTGACCGCCTGCACCGGCTCGGAGACCACCGCCTCGAAGCCCGCGGCCGCCGCCGAGAAGATCGACGCCAAGGCGGGCACCCAGAGCAAGGCCGCGTCCCTGCTCCGCACCGAGACCCTGGTCGACGGCAGCAAGGCCGAGATCTACGAACTCGGCGACCAGCACTACCGCGTCAAGATCGTCAGCGAGGGTGCGGTCACGGCCACGATGGAGACGGACGAGCACGACGCCGGGCTCGACGCCAACGGCATGTACGTCGTGCTCACCCTCGGCGGCGAGGTCCACTCCTGGATGGGCGGCGAGCACCAGGGACCGGGCACCTTCACGCTCGCGGGCGGCTGGAAGGCCAAGGTCACGAAGATCGGCGAGCTCCGCTACCGGGCGCAGATCCTCGGCAACGAGGGCGCGGTGTACGGCACGATGGAGACGAACGGGCACGACACCGGGCTCGACGCCAACGGCGTGTACATCGTGCTCAGCGCCGGTGGTGTGATCAGCGCCCACGAGTGAACGCCGTCCGTCACCGCGGCGGTGGAGCCCCCTCCCTTCACCGCCCCAGGATCCGGTCGACCTCGGCCAGCTGCCCGGCGGTGAGCGGCCCCTTCGCCATCGCGCCCGCGTTCTCCTCGGCCTGGGCGACCGTACGGAAGCCGGGGATGGGGACCGTCCGCGGGCTGCGGGCCCAGACCCAGGCGAGGGCGCCCTGCGCGAGGGTGCGGCCGTCGCTGGTGAGGACGGACCGCAGGGCGTCGACCCGCTGGAGCCAGGCCGGGTCGGCCCCGGCGTTCGCGGTGAACCCCGGCAGCCAGGCGGGCGGCGCGTTGCGGATGTCGCCGTCCTCCAGGGCGCGCCCGGCGGTGTGCTTGCCGGTGAGCAGGCCCATGGCCAGGGGGCTGCGGTTGATGCTGGCGAGGTCCGACTCGGCGCACAGAGCGAGGAGTTCGGGCGCATCCTGGAGGATGTTCAGGCGGTGCTGGACGGCCGCACAGTGCGCGCCCTCGGCGAAGACGGCGGCCCGGGCGGGGTCGTCGGTGCTCCACGCGTACGTACGGATCAGCCCCTCGCGCACCAGCTCCTCGCAGGTCTCGCGGAGCCGCGCGGCGCGTTCGGGGCCGGCGTCGGAGATGTGGAGCTGGTAGAGGTCGATGTGGTCCGTGTCCAGACGCCGCAGGGAGGCGGTCAGGGCGCGGCGTACGTGCTCCGGGGAGTCGTCCTGTCCCTCGCGGGTCCGGGTCCGCTCGTCGAATACATTGCCCCACTTCGTGGCCACGACGACATCGGCGCGGCGCTTGCCGAGTGCCCGGCCGAGCACGCGCTCGCTGTGGCCCGTCCCGTACGCGTCGGCCGTGTCGAAGAAGGTGACGCCGAGGTCGAGCGCGCGCTGAATGGCGCGTACGGATTCGTCGTCGTCGACCCTCCCCCAGCCCAGGGGCTGCCCGTCGGCGGACCACCACTCGCCGCCGATGGCCCAGCAGCCGAAGCCGAGGGCGCTCACCTCGATGCCACTGCGGCCCAGCGTTCTGTTGTGCGCCATGGTCTCCATGCCCGGGGAGCGTAGAAGTTGAAGCGCACACGAAGGCAAGCCCCCCGGCCGCACGCGTGGTCACTGGGAGCGAGCGAGACGGCACAGGCCGACGCGGAGCCGCAGACCCCTCCTGCTGGAGCCCCTGCCGCGCTACCGTGAAAGTGGTGGTGCTCCGGCACCTTGGCACCTTGGCACCTTCGGTACTTTCGGCACCTTGGCAGCCCTCGCGCCCGATATAGCGGCGATCGAGGTGATGACGTGACGCGCGCGGCTGAGCCTTTCGCTCATCCGGCCCTGTTCTACCGAGGCGTCCAGGAGTACGTGGCCGGGACGGTCCCGTTCATCGAGGAGGGTCTGGCTGCGGGCGAGCCCGTGGCGGTGGCCGTACCCGCGAGTAATCTCGGGCTACTCCGCGCGGAGCTGGGCGCGAGTGCCGAGCGGGTGCAGTTCACCGACATGACCCGGGCGGGGCGGAACCCGGGGCGGATCATCCCCAAGGTGCTGCGGGGCTTCGCCGACGCGCATCCCGCCGGGCGGGTACGGATCATCGGTGAGCCGGTCTGGCCCGCCCGTTCACCCGCCGAATATCCGGCCTGCGTCCAGCACGAGGCACTGATCAACAGGGCCTTCCGCGGCCGGAACGTCACCATCCTCTGCCCCTACGACGCCGCACGGCTCAACGCCCGATGGCTTGCCGACGCGTACACCACACATCCCGTCGTCGTCGTGGACGGCAGGGAGCAGCGCAGTACGACCTACGACGCCGACCGCGCCGTCTCCGCCTTCAATGAGCTGCTCGTACCACCACCACGGGCCGTCGTCTTCGCGTTCGACGCCGACCGTCTCTCCGCCGCGCGGGACCTCGCCGTCGAGATGGCCAAGCGCCTCGGTCTGACGGGTGAGCGCTTGGCCGACTTCTCGCTTGCCGTCACCGAGCTGACCACCAACAGCGTGCGGCACGGCGGTGGCTCGGGCACCGTGTCGGTCTGGGGCGACGGCACGCAGATCGTGTGCGAGGTGCGCGACCGGGGATGGCTGCGCGACCTCCTGGCAGGCCGCCGCCCGCCCCCGCCCGACAGGCCCGGAGGCCGGGGCCTGTTCCTGGTCCACAACCTCGCCGACCTCGTCCGTATCCATACCGGCGCCGAGGGCACGACCGTCCGCTTCTACATGTGACAATCTCCCGGACTTCGCCGCGGAACAGTGATGGCCCCTCGGACGGTAGGCCCGAACATCTCTGCGGCCGCCACAATCAGGTGACGTGACGTCGCGTCACATGCCAGGTGACGACGTCCACGTGGTTGGCTGGCTCGAACCAGTCCCCCCTCGTGTACAGGAGAACCCGTGCGTCTTCTTCGCTCCGTCCTGACCCCCGTCCTCGTCGCCGCCGCTCTGACCGCGGCTGGCGCGACGACCGCGACCGCCGACGACATCGACATCGTCGGGGTCCAGCAGACGCCGGACTTCTCCTCCTACGAGGACTGCGAGGCCATCATCGACGACAGCGGCGTGACCGCGGAGTGTGCCAGCCTCTACATGATCGACGGCTGAACCCACCGGCTCGCGTCCGCTGGAACCCCACGCGCCCGTCAACCGTCTTGGCTGCCGTCACCACGGAGTCGTACAGAGGTCGGGGCAGGTCATGGCGCATGAGGGAAACCGGTCGACCGAGCAGCCGGGCGGCGGCATCGGCGGGGCGCTCGGCGTCGTCAGCCGCTACCGCCGCGCGCTGTACGGCTTCACCCTCGGCGTGTCCGCCCTGACCGCCGTGCTCGGCTGCGCGATCGTGGGCGGCGGGTTCGCGGCGGCGTGGGACACCTTCGAGGGCGTCCGGGACTACGCGGACCGCAACATCGCCAACGAGGACTCCTACGTGGCCTACGCCGACGGCGGCCTGCCCCCGCTGGTCAGGGTCGGGTTCGTGGTGTTGCCGCTGTTGCTCGTGCTGGGGCTCCTCGTCGTCTCCTTCCTGCACAGCGCGTACGCCGTCGGCGACTCCCATGCCACGCGCGACGGCGGGCCGCTGACCACCCGCGAGTTGTGGCGGCGTACCCTTCGGCGGTTTCCCGCCGCGCTCGGGGTCAACGCGCTGACCGGACTGGCGGTGGGCGCCGTGGAGGCGGCGGCCTTGATGTGGTGGAGCCTCGTGGAGAGCCACGAGGTGCCCGGTGTCGAGCCCACCCCCCTGGGAGAAACCGCGTCCCCGCAGTACACGCTGGTGGGTTGGGTGCTGCCGATCGCCATCGGCTGTCTCGGCCCGCTGCTGTACTCCCGCCTTGCGCTGGCCACCGCCGAAACGGTGGTGGAGCGCCGTTCCCCGTTCGTGGCGCTGTACCGCTCCTGGGTGCTGACCCGCCGCGCCCGGGGGCGCACCCTCGGCGTGGGCGCGCTGGTCACCGTGGCCGCCGTGCTCGTCTTCCTGCTGGCCCGGTACGCGGCCGCTCCCCTCACCCACCCCGCCGGGCTCGGCATGCTGTGGCTCAGCGACGACAACGTGTGGATCACCGGCGTGCTGGTGAAGATCCTGCCCACGGCCGTGGCCCTGCTCCTGCTGCCCCCGGTGGCCATGCCGCTGGTGTGCGCGGCGTTCGCCCGTCTCCACGGGGACCTGCGCGCCGGTGAGGAAAGCGAGGCGGACGCCAAGACCGCTGCCCCGGCGTGACACACCGGGGCAGCGGTCCTTCCCGGCTCAGCCGATCGGGTTGACGAAGGTGGCCGGGTGGGTGGCGGCCCGCTGGTCGACGAGCCCGCCCCAGGGCCAGTCCAGGGTGATCGACTTGGTCTCGTTCGGCGGGGTGATGACCGCGTAGGCGGGCGTCCAGGAGCCCTCGTCGTCGTCCCCGGCCAGGGCGAGGTTGATGGTGAAGTCGGTGCTGTCGCCGGGGCCCAGGGTGATCGAGCCGAACTTGGCCGAGGAGCGCTGAAGCGACCAGTCCGCGGTGCCGTGCTCGGTGTTGAGGTCCACGCCCGGGAAGCCGCCGATCTTGCAGGTGCGGCCGCTGGTGTTCGTCAGCACGATGCTGGTGGTCGTCGCGCCCTCCCCGTTCGGGTCCGGGACCGCGTCGTCGCCCGTGGCGAACGCCGCCTTCAGACCGGAGGTGTGGCAACGCTCGACGGACCGCTTGCCCAAAGCCCCCGCCGTCGGTCAGCTCGCCGGACTGGGATGCCACCGGGACCGCGAGCCGGACCGGTTCTGGCCGCTGGAGGAACGCCACCTCGAACCGGGCACCCCGGCTTTCAACTCGGCGCGCGAGCCGACCGGCATGACGGTCGGACGCGGAAGCCACGCGGTCCTCTTCCTCTGCACGTCCGACCCCACCCACCCGCCGTCCTTCTTCACGCAGTGACCCGCACGCATAGGCGGCAGGCGCGGGCCGAGGCTGCCACCGCGCCGTGGGACACGGCCGCGAGCTCGTCTAGGGTTTGCTGTCGAACTGTTCGCCGACCGGGGGAGGTGCCGTGCGAGCGGCCGTACGCGCGGGAATAGCAGGCCACGCCGTCATGCTGACGGTCCTTCTCACCGGGTGCGCGAACACGGAGGGCCCGTCTGGTGCGGGGCGTCCTTCCGCGACGGGCGCCCCCTCCACGGCGCCCGGCGTCGACGGCGAGGCCGACCCGAAACGGGTCTTCACCAAAGCCGAGCTGAAGGCCGCGCTCCCGCCCGCCGGGGCGTTGGGCAGGCACGCGAAGGTCGTCGCGACGAACGTGAGGCACTACTTCGGCTGGGCCGGGGGAGGCGACTGGAGCCAGTGCGAGGCCGGGAATGACCTGAGCAGGGAGATGAGTCGCTTCAGGGGAGCCTTGGCCCAGCAGACCGTGCACCGTGCACGCGCCGCGGAGAACGACCGGATCGTCACCGTACAGCTGGTGTCGATGCCCGCCGGGCGCAGCGAGCGCTATCTGGAAATCCAGCGCCGGCTCCACGAAGCCTGTCCGAACGTCACCGTCGACACGGAGGCCGCCCCCGTCCAGGAACACCGCGAGGCCCAGGGTGTTGCCGCCCTCGGCGACGAGGCGCTGCTGGAGATCGTGCGGCAAACCGGCGGTGACGAGTACGACGGCACTCCGTCCTACACCGTCGACGTCCGCGTCGGGGGCGTGCTCGTCATCGTGATGGGCGGCGGTAACAAGGAAACCTGCATCTCGTTCGCCGCGCGGACCGCCCAGTGGATCCGCGCCGAGTTGTACGCGGCAGGCGGGACTTCGGGCTGACCAGGCCCGCCCTGGGATCGCCCCGTACGCCAGGGCAACAGATGTGCCGCTTCCCCGGGCGGCGATGGGCGTCGGACCGCTGGGCATGGTCGAGATGAGCCCCTTCGCCTCGGACGTCGTGCCGATGCGTTACCGGACGGCGCAGCAGCCTGTGTGACGACCGGCATGACGGTCGGCATCTAGCATGGCCCGGTGGACATATCCAGGCTTCCCGCGGACGCGCGGCAGCGGCGCAGTTCCGAGATGCGCGAGTTCCTGCGGTCGCGGCGGGCCCGGGTGACGCCTGCGGACGTGGGCATGCCCGCCGGCGGGGGGCGCCGTACGCCGGGGCTGCGGCGGGAGGAAGTGGCCGTGCTCGCCGGGGTGGGGGTCTCCTGGTACACGTGGCTTGAGCAGGGGCGCGACATCAATGTGTCCGCCGACGTCCTGGACGCCGTCGGGCGCGTGCTGCGGCTCGCCCCGGCCGAGCGCGAGCATCTGCATCTCCTCGCCGGCCTCAACCCGCCGCGGTCCGAACCGACCGCGCGCCATGTCCCGGACCAGCTACGGCGGTTGATCGACGGCTGGCTGCCGCGGCCCGCGTACGTCATCGACCGGCACTGGAACATCGTGGCGGTCAACCGCGCCGCGCGGCTGGTGTTCCAGTGCAACGAGCACGACCACAACTGTCTGGTCAGCTTCTTCACCAACGCCCGCTACCGCACCGCGCTCAAGCACTGGCGGGAGGCGGCGCGAGAGATCGTCGGCCAATTCCGGGCGGACGCCGCCCGCTACCCGGACGACCCGGAGTTCGGCCGCCTGGCCTCCGACATGTGCGCCGCGAGCCCCGCCTTCGCGGACATCTGGGCGGAACTTCCCGTGGGCAGCTCCTCCCACGGCACCAAGGCGCTGGAGGTCCCCGGGGTGGGGACCCTGACCTTCGAGTACACGGCGTTGCCCCTGCCCGAGCTGGCCGGCCACCGCCTGTTGCTGCACACCCCCGCGCCCGGGACGGGAACGGAGGCGCTGCTGGCGGCACTGCTGGAGACGCCAGAGACGCCGACACCCTCGATGGCCTGAGCCCGAAGCGCCGAGGCGCCGAGGCCGGCAGGCCCCGAAGGTGGTGGTGTCGGACCCAGGTTCAGCCGACTCTGCCTGGCCCGGTCCCGCCGCCCGAGGATGACCGGCATGAAGCGATTCACGAACAAGACGGTTCTGATCACCGGCGGCACCAGCGGCATCGGGTTCTCGGCCGCGCGCAGGCTCCTCGACGAGGGAGCCCATGTCGTCATCACCGGTCGCGACAAGGCCCGCCT
The DNA here is from genome assembly GCF_055595765.1 of Streptomyces sp. NPDC040405. Lineage (NCBI taxonomy): Bacteria > Bacillati > Actinomycetota > Actinomycetes > Kitasatosporales > Streptomycetaceae > Streptomyces > Streptomyces sp. NPDC040405. Next base: position 454,209 of record NZ_JBVIVI010000005.1, on the reverse strand, counting down.
CGACTCGGCAGTCGCCCGCCTGGACGCCGACTCGGAGCGGGTACTCGCCGTCCGCGCGGACGCCGCCGTCCAGGCCGATCTCGACCTGCTCATGCGGCGGATCGAGACGTGGCGCGGCGGCCTCGACGCGATCTTCGCCAACGCGGGCGTGGCGGTCTTCAAGCCGGGCGCCGAGATCACCGAGGCGGACTTCGACCACACCGTCGACATCAACTTCAAGGGCGTGTTCTTCACGATCACCAAGGCGCTGGGGCTGATGGGGGAAGGCGGTGCCGTCGTCATCAACGCTTCCTGGACCCTCCACCGCGGCCTCCCCGTGTCCGCTGTATACGCCGCCAGCAAGGCCGCCGTACACAATCTGGTCCAGACGCTCGGCACCGACCTCGCACAGCGCGGCATCCGCGTCAATTCCGTGAGCCCCGGCTACATCGACACCGAGATGTACCGGAGGACCATCACCGACCCCGGCGCGGAGGCCGGCATCACGGCGGAGGTGCCGCTCGGCTCGCTCGGCCACCCGGACGACGTCGCCGCGGCCGTCGCCTTCCTGGCCTCCGACGACGCCTCGTACATCACCGGACAGGACCTCGTCGTCGACGGAGGGCTCGTGGGAGCGGCGCCCGTGGGGCTGCGGGGCTGACGGACCGGGTCGCGGCCTCATACCGAAACACTTCTGAACAATCGTTCTGAACGAGCGTTCAGAAGTGAGGTACGCTGCCCAGCATGCGACACCGCGAACAGCTCATGGCCGGGGCGAAGCAGTGCCTGGAGGAGCGGGGATACGCCCGCACCACCTCACGTGACATCGCCGCCGCCGCCCACGCGCCGCTCGGCACGATCAACTACCACTACGGCTCAAAGGAAGGGCTGCTCAACGCGGCGCTTCTGGAGACGCTCCACGAGTGGGGCGAGAAGGTCCTCACCCGGTCGGCGGGGGCCGCCCGGGAGGGCGGGGTGGGGCGGCGGCTGGACGCGATGTGGGCGGGGATCGTCGCGTCCGAGGCGACGGACCGGCCGCTGCTGGTGGCCAGTGTCGAGGCGTTCGCCCAGGCCGAGCGCTTCCCGGAGATCCGGCAGCAGATCGCGGAGGCGTTCGAGCGGTCCCGTACGGAGATGGCGGCGGATCTGCACGGCATCGACGCCACCGACAGCGCGGAGGACGGCGAACTGGCGCGCGCGGTCGGGTCGGTACACATGGCCCTGATCGCCGGCCTGACCCAGCAGTGGCTGATCGATCCCGAGCATGCCCCCTCGGCGCGGGAGGTGGCCGCGGGGTTGCGGCGGATCGCCCAGGACCTTGAGGACCATGAGGGCCCTGAATCCGACGAGTCCGGCGTCTGACAGGGATGTCAGCGGTGCCAGCCACGCCTCCCTTCACGCATCTGCACGTCCACACCCAGTACTCGCTGCTGGACGGTGCCGCACGGCTGAAGGACATGTTCAACGCGTGCGACGAGATGGGCATGTCGCACATCGCCATGACCGACCATGGCAATCTGCACGGCGCGTACGACTTCTACCGGCAGGCCACGGGCGCGGGCGTGACGCCGATCATCGGCATCGAGGCGTACGTGGCCCCGGAGTCGCGGCGCCACAAGCGCAAGGTCCAGTGGGGGCAGCCGCACCAGAAGCGGGACGACGTGTCCGGCTCCGGCGGCTATACGCACAAGACGATCTGGGCGGCGGACCGGACCGGGCTGCACAACCTGTTCCGGCTGTCGTCGGACGCGTACGCGGAGGGCTGGCTGCAGAAGTGGCCGCGAATGGACAAGGAGGTCATCGCCGAGCATGCGGCCGGGCTGATCGCGTCGACCGGGTGCCCGTCGGGCGAGGTGCAGACGCGGCTGCGGCTGGGGCAGTTCGACGAGGCGCTGAAGGCCGCCTCCGAGTATCAGGACATCTTCGGCAAGGGGCGGTACTTCCTGGAGCTGATGGACCACGGCATCGAGATCGAACGCCGGGTCCGGGACGGGCTGCTGGAGATCGGGCGGAGGCTGGGCATCCCGCCGCTGGTGACGAACGACTCGCACTACACGTACGCGCACGAGTCGCAGGCGCACGACGCGCTGCTGTGCATCCAGACGGGGAAGAGCCTCGCCGTCACCGACCGCTTCCGCTTCGACGGCACCGGCTACTACCTGAAGTCGGCGGAGGAGATGTACGCCATCGACTCCTCGGACGCCTGGCAGGAGGGGTGCCGTAACACCCTCCTGGTCGCCGAGCAGGTCGATGTCACCGGCTGGTTCGAGAAGCGCGACCTGATGCCGCGCTTCGACGTGCCGGACGGCTACACCGAGGTGACGTGGTTCCGGGAGGAGGTCCGCAAGGGGATGGCCCGCCGCTTCCCCGGCGGCGTTCCCGAGGACCGGGAGAAGCTCAGCCAGTACGAGATGGACGTCATCATCCAGATGGGGTTCCCGGGCTACTTCCTCGTGGTCGCCGACTTCATCATGTGGGCCAAGAACAACGGCATCGCGGTGGGCCCCGGCCGAGGCTCCGCGGCCGGTTCGATCGTCTCGTACGCCCTGGGCATCACCGACCTCGACCCGGTCGAGCACGGGCTGATCTTCGAGCGGTTCCTCAACCCCGAGCGTGTCTCCATGCCCGATGTCGACATCGACTTCGACGAGCGTCGGCGCGGTGAGGTCATCCGGTACGTCACCGAGAAGTACGGCGCCGACAAGGTCGCCATGATCGGCACGTACGGCACCATCAAGGCCAAGAACGCCATCAAGGACTCGGCCCGCGTGCTCGGCTACCCGTACGCGATGGGCGACCGCATCACCAAGGCCATGCCCGCCGACGTCGGCGGCAAGGGCATCCCGCTGTCCGGCATCACCGACGAGAAGCACCCGCGCTACAGCGAGGCGGGCGAGGTCCGGTCGATGTACGAGGGCGACCCGGACGTGAGGAAGGTCATCGACACCGCGCGGGGCGTCGAGGGGCTGGTGCGGCAGATGGGTGTGCACGCCGCGGGCGTGATCATGTCCAGCGAGCCGGTCGTGGACCACGTCCCGGTGTGGGTGCGGCACACCGACGGGGTGACGATCACACAGTGGGACTACCCGACGTGTGAGTCGCTGGGCCTGCTGAAGATGGACTTCCTGGGCCTGCGCAACCTCACCATCATGGACGACGCCGTGAAGATGGTGCGCGCCAACAAGGGCATCGATCTGACCCTGCTCGACCTGTCGCTGGACGATCCCACGACGTTCGAACTCCTCGGCCGCGGCGACACCCTCGGCGTCTTCCAGTTCGACGGCAGCGCGATGCGCTCCCTGCTGCGCCTGATGAAGCCCAGCCACTTCGAGGACATCACGGCCGTCACCGCCCTGTACCGGCCGGGCCCGATGGGCATGAACTCGCACATCAACTACGCGCTGCGGAAGAACGGGCAGCAGGAGATCACCCCGATCCACCCGAAGCTCGCGGAGCCGCTGAGGGAAGTCCTCGACATCACGTACGGCTTGGTCGTCTACCAGGAGCAGGTGCAGAAGGCCGCCCAAGTGCTCGCCGGGTACTCGCTCGGCCAGGCCGATCTGTTGCGGCGGGCGATGGGCAAGAAGAAGCAGGAGGTCCTGGAGAAGGAGTTCATCCCGTTCCGGGACGGCTGCCGGGCGCGCGGCTACCCGGACGACGCCGTACAGGCGGTCTGGGACGTGCTCGTCCCGTTCGCCGGATACGCCTACAACAAGGCGCACGCGGCGGCCTACGCGCTCGTCTCGTACTGGACCGCCTACCTCAAGGCCAACTATCCGGCCGAGTACATGGCGGCGCTGCTCACCTCGGTGCGCGACGACAAGGACAAGTCGGCGGTCTATCTCAACGAGTGCCGCAAGATGGGCATCAAGGTGCTGCCGCCGGATGTGAATGAGTCCGAGGCCGACTTCACGCCCCGCGGGGACGACACGATCGTCTTCGGCCTGACGGCAGTCCGCAACGTCGGGCAGAACGTGGTCGACTCGATCGTGCGGCGGCGCCGGGCCGCCGGGCGCTACGGCTCGTTCCCCGACTTCCTGGACAAGGTCGAGGCGGTGGCCTGCAACAAGCGGACGATCGAATCGCTCATCAAGGCGGGCGCGTTCGATGCGCTGGGGCATACGCGCAAGGGTCTGGCCGCGCGGTACGAGCCGATGGTCGACACCGTGGTGGCGGTCAAGCGGAAGGAGGCCGAGGGGCAGTTCGACCTCTTCGGCGGCGGCTCCGGCGACGGTGACGCGCCGGGCCTCGGGCTCGACGTGGAGTTCCCCGACGACGAGTGGGAGAAGGCGTATCTGCTCGCCCAGGAGCGGGAGATGCTGGGGCTGTACGTCTCCGACCACCCGCTCTTCGGCGTCGAGCACCTGCTGAGCGAGAAGGCGGACGCCGCCATCGCCCAGCTCACGGGTGGTGAGCACGCCGACGGGGCGATCGTCACCATCGGCGGCATCATCTCCGGCCTCCAGCGGAAGATGACCAAACAGGGCAACGCCTGGGCCATCGCCACCGTCGAGGACCTGGCGGGCTCGCTGGACTGCATGTTCTTCCCCGCCACGTATCAGCTGGTCTCCACCCAGCTCGTGGAGGACACGGTCGTCCTCGTCAAGGGACGGCTCGACAAGCGCGAGGACGTGCCCCGGCTGGTGGCGATGGAACTGGCCGTGCCCGACCTGAGCGCCGCCGATGCCCCGCTGTGCCTCGACATGCTCGCGGCGCACGTCACGCCGCGGTCGATCCTGGGCCTGAAGGAAATCCTCCAGGCCCACCCGGGCCCCACCGAGGTCCGCCTACGAGTGCGCGGCCCGGCCCGGACGACCGTCTACCGGCTGGGGCACCGGATCACCGCCGATCCCGGCTTCTGGGCGGACCTCAAGGCGGCGGTTGCGGTGCGGCGGGGCGCGTAGGCGGCTTATGGCTTGCGGGCCACGGCCCCGTACGCGTCCACCGTGTCCCCTTCGGTTTCCGGGCGCCACCGCGTGATCGGGACGATGCCCGGCTCCAGCACGTCGAGCCCGTCGAAGAACGCGGCGATCTCGTCGACCGGACGGACGTAATACGGCACCGCCCCGCTGGCGTTGTACGCCGCCGAGGCAGCGATCATCCCCTCGCTGGTGGCGGTGGAATCGCCGATCACCAGGTAGCTGCCGGACGGCAGCCCCGCCATCAGGCGGCCCACCAGGGCACGGGCCTCGGCGGGGTCGGCGACGTGGCCGAGGACGTTCAGCAGCACGAGCGCGACCGGTTGGGTGAGGTCCAGCGTCCCGGCCGCCGCCGCGAGGACTGCGTCCGGGGCGTAGAGGTCCGCGTCGAGGTAGTCGGTGGCGCCCTCGGGGGTGCTGCTCAGCAGGGTGCGGGCGTACACGAGGACGAGCGGGTCGTTGTCGACGTACACGATCCGCGCGTCCGGTGCGACGCGCTGCGCCACCTGGTGGGTGTTGTCGGCGGTCGGCAGTCCGGTCCCGATGTCCAGGAACTGCCGCACACCGTGCTCGGCGGCCAGGCAGGTGACCGCCCGGGCGAGGAAGTGGCGGCTGGCCACCGCGACGTCGACCAGACCGGGGAAGATCTCCTTGATCTCGTCGCCGACCGCCCGGTCGGCCTCGTAGTTGTCCTTGCCGCCCACGAAGTAGTTCCAGAAACGGGCGGAGTGCGGCTTGGTGGTGTCGATGCGCTGCGCGACATCGTCGGACACGGAGCTGACTCCTGACGGGTTGTGGCCGTACGTACGGACGATCTGCCCACAAGCTAGCCGGAGTTGGCCACGCGCCGTGCGCGTTTGGCGACAAAGGGGCGGGGCTCAGGCGCCGCGGGCGAGGAGCGTGCGGAGGGCCTTCGCTACGTCGGCGGGCGCCTCCTCGGCCATGAAGTGGCCGTATCCCACGGTCTCGTGGTGCAGATCGGGCGCCCAGGCGCGCCACAGCGCCTCCGCGTCGAACCCGAGCGCGGCGCCCCAGTCCTGCTGGAGGACGGTGACCGGCATCCGCAGCCGGTTGCCCGCCTCCCGGTCGGCCCGGTCGTGCGCGACGTCGATCCCGGCGGAGGCCCGGTAGTCGGCGACGATCGAGGGGACGGCGGCGCGGCAGGCGTCCAGGTACGCGGCGCGGATGTCGGCGGGGATCGCGGCGGGGTCCGTGCCCCAGAGGTCGAGGAAGTGGCCGAAGAAGTCGTCCGGGGCGGCGGCGATCATCCGCTCGGGCAGGCCGGGGGGCTGCGCCATCAGGTAGAGGTGGAAGCCGACGGCCGCGGTGGTGCCGTGCATCGCCTGCCACATGTCCAGCGTCGGCAGTACGTCGAGGGCGGCGAGGTGGGTGACGGCGTCCGGGTGGTCGAGCCCGGCGCGGAAGGCGACCAGGGCGCCGCGGTCGTGGCCCGCCAGGGCGAAGCGGTCGTGGCCGAGGGCACGGGCCACGGCCACGATGTCGGCGGCCATGGTGCGCTTGGCGTACGTGGCGCCGTCGTCGGCCTCGGCCGGTTTGTCGCTCGCGCCGTAGCCGCGGAGGTCGGGGCAGATGACGGTGTGGTCGGCCGCCAGGTCGGCGGCGACGTGCCGCCACATCAGATGCGTCTGCGGAAAGCCGTGCAGCAGGACGACCGGACTGCCGGTGCCGCCGACGGCCACGTTGAGGGCGATGCGGTTGCCTTCGGCGGCGGCGACGGGGACGCGGTGGTGGGCGAAGCCCGGGATGGCGGGGGGCTGGGGCATGGCGGCGCTGCTCTCGGGTGGTGGCGGATCCGCCGGGTTTTCGGCGGGCGTGTCCGAGGGTGCCGCGCCCCGATCAGCAGCGGGTCAGCGCGGGCGCGGGGGTGTTGCCTTGCCGATCACGGCCGGATCGCGGCGAGCGGTGGTGGCGCGGGGCGCCGTGCCAGGTGGCGCGGGGCGCCGCCCTGTGGCGGGCCCGGTTTCGAGGGCGCGGCTTGGTCGGCGAGGCGCCGCGCCTGGCCCGGTTACCGTGGCTCGGTGACGGTGGAACGGGTCGCGTTCGGGGTGCTCGGGCCGGTGGTGGCCTTGGGTGATGGTGGTGTGCTCGCGTTGAAGGGGCCGCGGCACCGGGCCGTGCTGGCGCGGCTCATCGTGGCCCGCCGCCGGGTCGTACCGGTGTCCCGTCTCGTCGAGGACCTGTGGGACGAGCCCCCGGCGGGTGCCGTGGGGGCCGTACAGACTTTCGTCGGCGCTCTCCGCCGCGCCCTGGAACCCGATCGTCCGCCGCGTGCCCCGGCCCGGCTGCTGGTCACCGAGGGGCCCGGGTACGCGCTGCGGGCGGCGCCCGACGCCGTGGACGCGTGGCGCTTCGAGGCGGCCGTGGGCGCCGCCGCGACCCTGCCGCCCGCGGCGGCGCTGCGGCGGCTCGGCGAGGCGCTGGAGCTGTGGCGCGGTCCGGCGTACGCCGGGTTCGAGGGGGCGGGCTGGGCCCGTGGCGAACGCTCCCGCCTGGCCGAACTGCGGCTCCGGGCCGTCGAGCAGCGCGCCGAGACCCTGCTCGCGCTGGACCGGGCCGCCGAGGCGGTGCCCGACCTCGACGCCCAGCTGACCGACCACCCCTGGCGCGAGGACGCCTGGCGCCTGCTGGCCCTCGCGCTGTACCGCTCGGGCCGCCAGGGGGACGCGCTGGCCGTGCTGCGCCGGGCGCGCACCACGCTGATCGACCAGCTGGGCCTGGACCCCGGCCCGCGCCTGCGCCGCCTCCAGGCGGACATCCTCGCCCAGGACCCCGCTCTGGAGGCCCCCACCCGCGGCCCCGGGGTGGCGGCCCGGGTGTGGACGGAGGCGGCCGCCGTCTACGACCGCACGGTCGGCGGCGGGGCGCGGGCCCGGCTGGAGGCCACGGTGGGGCTGATCCGGAACCTCGCGGTGACCGGGGGCGGGGGTCTGGAGGCGGCCCGGCAGCACCGTCTGGCGGCCATCACCGCCGCCGAGGAGTGCGGCGACCCGGAGCTGACCGCGCGGGTGATCGGCGCGTACGACGTGCCCGCGATCTGGACCCGCAGCGACGATCCGGAGCTGGCGGAGCGGATCGTCGGCGCGGCCGAGCGCACGTTGGCCGCAGTGCCCGCGCTGCCGGGCGGCGACGCGGCGCGCTGCCGTCTGCTGGCCACCATCGCACTGGAGATGCGCGGCACCCGCTCCCCGCGCGGGCCCGCGGCGGCGCGCGAGGCCGAGGAGATCGCGCGGCGGCTGGACGATCCGGCGCTGCTGGTCTTCGCCCTGAACGGGGCGTTCATGCAGTCCTGCACCGGGGCCGGGCTCGCGCCGCGGCGGGATGCGATCGGGGCGGAGCTGGTCGCGGTGGCCGCCCGGCACGGGCTGGTGACGTACGAGGTGCTGGGCCATCTGGTGCGGCTCCAGGCGCGCGCCGCGCTCGGCGACTTCCCGGCCGCGGACGGGCACGCCGCCGCCGCGGACCGGCTGGCCGTACGCCATGAGCTGCCGTTGGTGGGCGTCTTCACCCAGTGGTACGGGGCGCTGCGGCTCGCCGCGGCCGGGCGGACCGTACGGGCCGAGGCCGCGTACCGGGCGGCGGCCGGGCGGCTGGAGGGGGCCGGGATGCCGGGGGTGGAGCGGGGCCTGCTGCCGCTGGCGCTGCTGTGCGTACGGCTGGCGGGTGGCGGCGTACGGTCCGCGCGGGAGGCGGGCCGGGGCGTCGACCTGGGCGCGGACTGGGGTCCGTACCGCCCCTGGGCCGAACCGTTCGCACTGCTCGGAGACGGGGCGGCGGCCAAGGCGCGGGCCGCGCTGCGGGCCCTGCCGGAGCCCCCGGCGGACCTGCTGTACGAGGCGCTGTGCTGCCTGGAGGCGACGGCCGCCGTGGTGGTCGGCGACCGGGACGTCCTGCAACGCGCCCACGCCCGCCTGCTCCCGGCCGCGGGCCAGCTCGCGGGCGCGGGCAGCGGCCTGCTGACGCTGGGCCCGGTGGACGCCCATCTGTCCGCCATCGCGGCGGCGCTGGGCTAGCGGACAGCGGGGGGACGTGGGCGCGCCGCCGGTCGGCGGGCGGCACCGGCCCTGCGCACGGCCGGTGCACCTGACGCCATACGGGCCCAGCTCGGCGGCCGCTGCTGCGGCGGCCCGAAAGCGGCCGGACGGCCGTCAGGTCGCGCGGCGGGCCCAGGAGCGGCCGGGCGGCCGCCGGGAACGACGGCCGCCGGTGCGCCGGACGCCGTACGGGCCCGGGTCGGCGGCTTCCGCGGCGGCGTGCCCGGAAGCGGCCAGGCGGCCGTCCGGTCGCGCAGTGGGCCCGGCAGCGGCCGGGCGGCCGCCGGGGGCGACGGCCCGTAGCGGCCTGTACGCGGCGCACTGCGGGTGCGGGCCGGGGCTACGGCCAGCGTTCGTACCAGCGCTGGTCGGCTTCCAGCTGCGCGGCCAGGGAGATCAGCAGGGGCTCGCTGCAGGCCGGACCCAGGAGCTGGGCGCCCAGGGGGAGGGTGGCGGCGGGGTCGGCGAAGCCCGCCGGGACGTTGACGGCGGGCCAGCCCAGGACGTTCCAGGGCCAGGCGTACGGGCAGGCCGCGATCATCGCGCGGTCGGTGTGCCAGCCGGACAGGCGGGCCATGGCGCCGATCGGCAGAGGCGGGGTGGCGGTCGTCGGGGAGAGGACGACGTCGTACCGCCGGAAGATGGTGCCGATCCGGCGCCGCAGGGGCTCTTCGGCGGCGCGGGCCAGCCGCAGGGTGCCGCGCAGGAGGCGGCCGTTGCGGGCGGCGGCGCGGGTGCGCACGTCCAGCAGGAGCGGATCGGGGACGCGGCCCGCCCATTCGCACAGGCCCGCCGTGGCGCGGGGCAGGAAGGCGAGCCCGACAGCGCCGTAGCGCGGCTCGGCCTCCTCGACCTCGTGGCCGAGGGCGGCGAACCGTTCGGCGAGCCGGGTCACGGCGGCGCGGACGGCCGGGTCCAGGCTTTTCGGCGTGCCCGTGAAGGCGGGCTTGAACGACAGGGCGATCCGCAGCCGCCCCGGGTCGCGGTCCGGGGCGGACAGCATGTCGATCGGGTCCGGACAGTGCAGGTCGCCGTCGCGGTTGCCGCTGGCCGCGTGCAGCAGCAGGGCGGCGTCGGCGACGGTGCGGGCGAGGGGGCCGTTGCAGGTGATGCCGTTGAAGGACTCGGCGTCCGGCCAGGTGGAGATCCGGCCGCGCTGCGGCTTGATGCCGACGAGATGGGTCCAGGCGGCGGGGATACGGACCGACCCCGCGCCGTCCGAGCCGAGCGCGGCGGGTACCAGCCCGGCGGCGACGGCGGCCGCGGCGCCGCCGGAGGAGCCGCCGGGAGTGTGGGCGAGGTTCCAGGGGTTGCGGGTGTCGCCGAAGGCGGGGCCCTCGGTGAACGGCCACTGGCCCAGCTCGGGCGTGTTCGTCTTGCCGACGATCACGGCCCCGGCCGCCCGGAGCCGCCGTACCGCCTCGCCGTCCTCCGTCTTGGCCGGAAAGTCGCCGCAGCAGCCGAAGGCGGTCGGCTCGCCCGCCACATCCGTGTCGTCCTTGACCGCGAGGGGCACTCCGAGGAGCGGCAGCCGCTCACCCGCCGCCAGCCGCCGGTCGGCGTCGGCCGCCTCGCGCAGCGCGGCCTCGGCCCGGACGCGCCGGAAGGCGTTGAGGGTGGGCTGGGTCTCGGCGATGCGCCGCAGCGCCTGCTCGACCAGCGCCTGCGAGGTCACCTCGCCGTCGGCCAGTGCCCTGACCTGCTGGCCCAGCCCCTTCGGAATGACGCTGGTCAACGATGGACCTCCTCGCTCTGACGGATAGGTGAATTAGGCCACTCCCCCTTTACCCGAGGAGGGGTGGCCACGCACCCTGGGCAACGGTGGTTGCCCGTTTCATCACCATCATCACCATCCTCCTCAGCATCTCCAAGCAGACTCAGCATCTCCGAGCAGCAAGGACGATCCGCATGACCGAGATCGCGGCCCACCGCGCCCGCACCGGCGGCCCTTCCGGCTCCGACCACGACAAACTCATGGAGCAGGCCATGGGCTGGGTCCTCGCCATCGCCATGGCGATGTTCGCCGCGCAGCTCGGCCTGTTCTAGAGCCCACCCAGTGCGGCACCCCCTCGGGCGCGCTCAGAACAGCGGCTGCTGGCCCGTGGTCGGCGGCTCGTCCCCGTCGAACAGCTTCGGCGGGGTGGTCAGCAGCGGCGCGATCCGCCGCGACCCCGGGCAGGAGACCAGCTCGTAGTCGGAGCGGCGGCCCGGCGGATCGTGGCGGGCGAAGCGCCCGCCGACCACCGCGATCTCACGGGTGCAGACCGGACACGTGCGGCGGGGAGCAGACATGATCCCAGTGTCGCTCACCCGCCCCGGATGTCCCGGGCGAGCTTCCGGGCCGAGTCCGCGGTGGAGAACCCGGCGATCTGGGTGGTGCCGCTGGTGAGGGACTCAAGGACGGACGGCGCGGACAGCAGCGTGCCGTCGTGGACTATGGCGAGCTGGTTCCGCGGGTCCTGCCGGGCGGCCAGCTCGCCCGTGAGCCGCGCGAAGCGGGCACGGTCGCGGTCGGCGAGACCCACGTTCACGAACCAGCCCGCGAGCGTCTGGTGACTCGCCTTCGCCCACGCCGGACGCACCGTCATACCGGAGGCGGGCGTGGTCACGTAGCAGAGATCCGTCGCGGCGTCCCGGTACGTGGCGTACGCATCCGGGTCGGCGCCCAGGGCCGTACGGCTCGGGCACGCCCCCGGGACCGTCGCCTCGACGGGGAGGAACCGCAGCGGCTCGGCGTCCGGCGCCACGGCGGAATCGGGCGGCGCGGCGAAGGTGGGCGGTGCCACGGAAAAGGACGGCACCGCGGAAGAGGACGGCGCGGCGGAAGAGGACGGCGCCGGGGAAGAGGACGGCGCGGCGGTCCCGCCCGGTCTGTCGAAGCCCCGGCCCCCGCCCCCGCCGCCGCACCCCGCAATCGCCGTCGTCATCGCCGTCGCGGCCAGCGCGCACCAGACGGCCGCCGCAACCCGCCCCCATGAAGCCCTCACCGGACCATCCCCCCTCATCTCCCTCAGAACGCATCAGCCGGGACATACGTGCCCCACACTTCCCGCAACGCGTCGCACACTTCGCCGAGCGTGGCCCGCGCCGCGAGCGCGTCCTTCATCGGGTAGAGCACATTGGCCGTCCCCGGCTCGCTCTCGGCCGCCTTCTTCAGCGCCGACAGCGCCGCGCCCACCGCCGCCCGGTCCCGGCCGTCGCGCAGCCGGGCGAGCCGGTCGCGCTGGCGCTCCTCGATGGCCGGGTCCACGCGCAGCGGTTCGTACGGCTCCTCCGCGTCGCTCCGGAACCGGTTCACGCCGACCACCACCCGCTCCCCCGCCTCCTGTTCGCGGGCGATTGCGTACGCGTTGCGCTCGATCTCGTCCTTCTGGAAACCCTGTTCGATGGCGGCCACGGCGCCGCCCCGATCCTCGATCCGCCGCATCAGGTCGACCGCCGCCGCCTCCACCGCATCGGTCAGCGCCTCCACCGCGTACGAGCCCGCGAACGGGTCGACGGTCGCCGTCACATCCGTCTCGTACGCCAGCACCTGCTGGGTGCGCAGCGCGAGCCGGGCGGAGGTGTCGGTGGGCAGGGCGATGGCCTCGTCGAAGGCGTTGGTGTGCAGCGACTGGGTGCCGCCGAGGACCGCCGCGAGACCCTGGACGGCCACTCGGACGAGGTTCACCTCGGGCTGCTGGGCGGTGAGTTGGACCCCCGCGGTCTGCGTGTGGAAGCGCAGCATCTGCGACTTCGGATCGCGCGCCCCGAACTCCTCCCGCATCACCCGCGCCCAGATCCGGCGCGCGGCCCGGAACTTGGCGACCTCTTCGAGGAGCGTCGTACGGGCGACGAAGAAGAACGAGAGGCGCGGCGCGAGCCCGTCCACGTCCATGCCCGCCGCGAGGGCCGTACGGACGTACTCGATGCCGTCCGCGAGCGTGAAGGCGATCTCCTGCGCGGGCGAGGCCCCGGCCTCGGCCATGTGATAGCCGGAGATGGAGATGGTGTTCCACTTGGGCAGCTCGGCCCGGCAGTACTGGAAGATGTCCGCGACGAGCCGCAGCGAGGGCCCGGGCGGGAAGATGTACGTGCCGCGCGCGATGTACTCCTTGAGGACGTCGTTCTGGATGGTGCCGGTCAGCCGGTCCCCCGGCACCCCCTGCTCCTCGGCGACGAGTTGATAGAGGAGCAGCAGCAGCGCGGCGGGCGCGTTGATCGTCATCGACGTCGAGACCTGGTCGAGCGGAATGCCGTCGAACAGCATCCGCATGTCCTCGACGGAGTCGATGGCGACGCCGACCTTGCCGACCTCGCCGTGCGCGAGCGCCGCGTCGGAGTCGTAGCCCATCTGGGTGGGCAGGTCGAAGGCGACCGACAGACCGGTGGTGCCGTGCGCGATGAGCTGCCGGTAGCGGGCGTTGGACTCGGCGGCGGTGCCGAACCCCGCGTACTGACGCATCGTCCACGGACGGCCCGTGTACATCGACGGATAGACGCCGCGGGTGAACGGGTACGCACCGGGCTCGCCGAGCACACCGTGGTCGCGCCCGGGCCCGTACACCGGCTCGATCGGGAATCCCGACTCCGACTCGCGCGCCATGAGTCCCTGCCTTCTGGTGGCTTATACCTGCCCTTGTACCCATTCAGGGCCTTCTTCACAGCATGCGCTGATGTTCACCGCACGGCAGCCCCGGGCAACATTCCGGGCGACGAACCGGCGAAGAGGGGGATGCATGCACGGAAGATCGGTCGTCCGCACCGCGCTCGCCACAGCCGCCGCGGCGGCCCTCGTGGCGGGCTGCCGGGGCGAGACGGCGACCCTGGACGGACAGCGACATACGAGAGCGGAGCCGCGGGCGGGCGCCAGTACCGCGAGCGCGGCACCCCGCACCCCGGCGGCGACGCCGCGGCCGCACCGCACGTTCACGCACACCCCGCGGGCCACGCCCCGCCCGGCCGGGCCGCCCCGCACCCGGGTGGCGGCGAAGCCGCGCACGGTCCCGCGGGCGGCTCCGCCCGTCATCGGCTTCGGCACCAGCAGCGAACGGGTGCGCGAACTTCAGGCACGGCTGCGCCAGCTCGGGCACTTCGGCCGCAACCCGACGGGCTACTTCGGCACGGTGACGCGCGCGTCGGTCGCCTCGTACCAGCGCGCCCGGGGCCTCGCGGCCACCGGCTCGGTGGACAGCCGCACCTGGACCTCCCTGCGGTCCCGCACCACCCCGCCCACCCGCGACGAGCTGCACCCGCCGACCACCAACCCGCTGGCCAAGCCGGACTCGCGGTGCCTGACCGGGCGGGTGCTGTGCATCAGCAAGAACAGCCGCACGCTGGCGTGGATGATCAACGGCCGGGTCGTCTCGGCCATGGACGTGCGCTTCGGCTCGCAGTACACGCCGACGCGGGAGGGGCTGTTCCAGGTCAACTTCAAGAGCCGGGACCATGTCTCGACGATCTACGACACCCCGATGCCCTACGCGATGTTCTTCAGCGGCGGCCAGGCGGTGCACTATTCGGCCGACTTCGCGGCCCGGGGCTACAGCGGGGCGTCGCACGGATGTGTGAACGTCCGCGACAAGAAGAAGCTCGCGGCGGTCTTCAACCAGGTGAAGGCGGGCGACAAGGTCGTCGTCTACAAGTAGGACCGCGACCATCAAATTGAGGAGCCACGACGGCGAGAACCCGGTCCGCGAGAGCGGCGCCGGTTTAGGCGCAAAGAAGAGGTGGCGCGGGCAGAGCCGGGGGAACGTGCTCTGCCCGCGCCGATGCGCGGAGCCGTCGGTACGGGGGGAACCTCGGCTCCCGCGCGGCCGATGACCAGTCGGCCCGTTTCTTACAGCGTCACCCCTGAAAAAAACGTCACACCAGATTCCCGGGTGGCTCAGGAAGCGTTGGATTTCGTGGGTGCCGCGGAGCCTGACTGCTCCGTGGACGGGGTGCCGGACGGAGTGGCCGACGAGCTGCCGGACAGGGTCTCCGTCGGGGTGCCGGACGTGGTCGGGTCCGGGCTCGGCGTCGCGTCACCGCCTCCGGAAGACGTATCGGACGGCGGCGGGGGCGCGGGGTGGGAGGACCCGCCGTCGTCACCGCTCCCGCCGTCGTCACCACTGCCGCCGCTGCCATTGGTGCCACCGCTGCCGCTGCGCGGAACCGGGTCGCCGCCGACGAGAGAGACGCAGTAGTCGTGGATGCCGGACCGGCTGCCCGCCGCCTGCCGCAGCTTCTTCATCGCCTTCGGTCCGACCCCGGGCCCGGTACCGGCCTCCGCCGCGAGGTAGCGGCGGCAGGCGCCCAGGGCCCGCTGTCCGTCGCCGTTGCTCTGCCCGTTGCCGGTGTCGGTCTTCCAGGCCCCGGGCTTGGCAGGCTTGCCCGGCTTGTCACTCCTGCCGTGCTTGTCACGCCGATCGTGCTTGCCGTGCCGGTCCTTGCCGTGGCCCTCGCCACCGCCCGGTACGCCCCGGCCCTGGGCACCCTCCGACGTACCGCCGCCGTCGGGCGCCGTCGACGTACCGCCGTCCTCGGAGATCTCCGGCCGTGCCGACTCCCCGCCACCGGGGCCGGTGTCCGACACGCTCGGGCCCGGGGTGCCGTCGCCGTGCCCGAACGGCAGCACACCGGCCGCCGCGGCGACCGCGAAGCCGCTGAGCGCGCAGCCCGCCACCGCGGCCACCATGCCCGCGCGCAGCGGACGCCGCATCCCGCGCCAGCCGGTCCGCCGCTCACCACCGGCAGCGGCAGCGGAAGCGGCACCGACAGCGGCAGCGGAGAGGCCGACATCGGCCGCTCGCGCTATGCGCGTTGACTTGTCGCCGACCTGGCCTTCTACGGAATCGCCGACCAGCGTCGGCTTGGCGTGCGCGGCGCGGAACGCGGCCACCGCCGCCTCCTCGCCGGGGAGCGGTGCGCTACCGGCGTCGTCCGCGCGGCGGGCCGCCTCGGCCACGGCGGTGAGCACGGCCGCCAGCCGTTCCGCTTCCGGGTGCGGCCGATCGCTCCGGTCGTCGGGGGCGCCGCGCTGCCCCTCGACCGGTTCACCGCGAAGCAGCCGCTCCGCGGCCTTGTCATCCAGCCAGCTGTAGCGGTGGTCGTCGGCCATCACATGTCTTTCTGCGTTGGCGCGCCCGATTCCGTCACACCCGCGGACCTGGCCACCCCCGTCTCGCGCTGCCCGGGTATCCCGTCGAGCACGGGCGTGTCACCGAGCAGGTCGGCCAGTCGCCGCAGGCCGCGGTGGGCGGCGGTCCGTACCGCGCCCGCGCGCTTGCCGAGCACCGCGGCCGCGCTCTTGGCGTCCAGCCCGAGGACCACCCGCAGCACCACCGCCTCCGCCTGGTCCTGCGGGAGCTGGGCGATGAGGCTGAGCGCGCGGCCGGTGCCGAGCGCCTCCAGCGCCTCACCGGCGGTGTCGGTGTCGGCCGCCCGGCTCTCCAGCTCGGTCTCGTCGCCGCCGATGACCGGGCGGCGGCCGCGCATCCGTATGTGGTCGAGGGCGCGGTTGCGGGCGATGCGGGCGGCCCAGCCGCGGAAGCGGTCGGCGTCTCCGTCGAACCGTCCGAGGTCGCGGGCGATCTGAAGCCAGGACTCGGAGGTGATGTCCTCCGCGTCGGCGTCACCGACCAGGGTGCGTACGTAGCCGAGCAGGCGGGGGTGCACGCACCGGTACACGGTACGGAAGGCGATCTCGTCCCCTGCCTGCGCCGCGTTCACCGCGGCGGTCAGCTCCGCGTCGTCCCCCTGCACGCTCTCTTCCTGCCCCACTCGGAGAAATCTCGGTCCAGCGATGCCGGGCGGCGCGCTAGCCCTGCCCGTACGGCGACCCGGCGGGCGGGCCGGACGGCGGGGCGGGCGGGGCCTGCGGGACGACCGGCGGCGTCTGCGGGGCGCCGCCACCGTACGGGGACGGGGCGGGCGCGCCGTACGGGTTACCGGGTGCGCCGCCACCGTACGGGTTCTGGGTGGGCGCGCCGTACGGGTTGCCGGGGGCGCCGCCCGGTGCCATCGGCGCCTGCGGCGGCATCTGGGCCTGCGGCGACAGACCGGCGCGCTGCTCCTGCATCGCGGTGATCTGGCGGACGACCAGCAGGGCGAGGATCGCGGCGGCGATCGTCACGACGTACGCGAAGAGGTTCATGCCGAGCGCCGTCTTCATGTCCTCGATGGCACCCCGTGCCCCGAACAGGCCCGAGCTGTCGGCCCGGTTCCGGGCCCTGGTCCACTGCTGGAGGGAGCTGCTGAAGAGGATGCCGCCCGCGAGCCAGCACACCCACCAGCCGTTGAGCAGCCCGCGCCGGGCCTCGTGCGGGCCCTGCGGGGAGCTGGCGCGCCAGATGTCGTTGGCGATCTGCTTCGGGAACCACAGGCTGACCACCGGGGTGAACCAGGCGCCCGCCGCCCAGCCGGAGCCGAAGCGGTGCTGCCCCGGCGCGAACGCCTCGGCGTTCAGCCGCAGCCGCCGGAACCAGATGGGCCACACGATGGCGACCGCGAGCATGACCAGCGTGGAAATGATCAGTGCGAGGGCGTAGAAGGAGTCGGCGCTGTCGGCGTCGTCCTCGCTCGGCAGATTGCCGTCCAGGATGTCCGTGTAGATGCCGTACTGCTGAGCGCGGGCGATGAACGCCAGGATCAGCGTGGCCACGGTCGCCCCGAGCAGCACGGTGAGCGTCGTCGACATCCCGCGCCGCAGGTCCACGCCGCCGGGCGGCATGCCGCCCGCCGCGGGCATGGACACGGGCGGCGCCGCGGGATAGCCCGTCGTGGGCACCGGATGCTGCTGTTGCAGCTGCTGCTGATAGGTGCCGCACGCCGCGCAGCGACCGTCGGGGCCGACGGCGACAGCACGGCAGTTCCCGCACGGATACATTTCTTGATCCCCCTGGGGACGTGGCCCGATCGGAACCACGCGAGAAAATAAACCTGACCGCGCCCGCAGCGCGGACCTGCACGTTACGGGCATCCGACCGGTCCCGTCCAGAGTCCGCCCAGGGCATGGACACGCCGGTCCTGCCCGTAACGGTCAGGTCTCGCATCCACCGCGGGTGTGACGTATTCGAAGCGTGCGACGCTATAAGGAGCAAGGGCCTTCACCGGCCCGCGCTGGACGGCGGTCGGGGCCTCTCCTGTGGGGGGTGGCGGCCCCGGCCGTCCCTCCTGCTCAGCCCCCCAGCCGGTCGGCGAGACGGGTGAAGGCGGACCACGTCAGCGGGGGTTTCCCGGGATCCCACAGGCGCTGTGAGAGCGCGGCGAGCGGCAGCCGGATGCCCTTGGCCACCTGCTGCTCGGTCTGGGCGCCGGGCTGGTCGGACCAGACCGCGAAGCGGGCGCCCAGGACGCGGCTCGGGCCGGTCAGCTTTTTGTCGGAGACGGGCTGGGTCCCGCGCAGGGTGCCGGGAGTCCATTCGTCGTAGATGCGCTTGCCGGTGGGGTAGAAGAACCCGTTGGGCTCGCCGAGCACGTAGTAGAGGTACTCGGAGTTGAGGTTCACCACGTTCCGGCCCTCGCGCAGATACTCCACCGGCGGCCGGGCGGGCCACTTGGTGCGGCCGGTCCAGTACTCGACCTCGATGTTCTTGTCGGGGGCGATGACGCCGCCGTTGAAGAAGCCGTCGTTCCACGCCTTGGGCTCCTTGCCGAGCGAGCGGGCGACCGCCGCCCGGTCGTTCAGCCAGCCGGTGGCCAGGTCCTGCACCGTGGCCTGCCCGCCGTACTTGCGGTGCGCGGCGGCGACGAGCTGCGGGAACGACGCCTCGGGGTCCTTGACGGTGAGCGCCAGGTACTCGTCGGCGCCCAGGTGCCAGTAGCGGCCGGGGAAGAGCGGGGCGTACTCGCGCATCAGCTGGTCCACGATCCGGGCGGAGCCGGGCTTGGAGATGTCCACGTCGCCCTGGAACGAGGTGCCGCCCGCGTTGCGCAGCTGGAGCTCCGGGTGCTGGCGGATCACCGCGCCGAGGTGCCCGGGCGAGTCGATCTCGGGGACGACGGTGATGTGCAGCCGCTGGGCGAGCGCGACGATCCGCCGGACCTGGGCCTTGGTGAGGTGCTGCGGCGAGACGATCTCGGGGTGGGTATCGCTTTGGATACGGAATCCCTGGTCGTCCGAGAAGTGCAGACCCAGCTGGTTGAGCTTGAGGTCGGCCATCTCGCGGACCCGCGCCTCGATCCATGAGGCGGTGTAGAACTTGCGCGCGATGTCCAGGTTCAGCCCGCGCTGGGAGCGGCCGGGGCGGTCGTGGATGACGCCCTCGGGGAGCTTGCCGCTGGAGCGCAGGGCCTGCTTCACGGTCCGGGTGCCGTAGAAGACGCCCGCGGTGGCCGGGCCGGTGACGCGGGCGCTGCCCTTGCGGACGGTGAGCGTGTATCCCTCGGCGCCGCCGCCCTGACCGGGCGCGACGGCGAGGGACAGATCACCGCGGTGCGGGGTGCCGGAGGCGGCGCGCAGCCCCAGCTCATCGGCGATCATGCGGGCCTCGTCGGCGAGCGGACCCTTGAGGTCGGCCACCACCCGGCTCTTCTTGCCGGGCTTCCAGCCGGGCCCGGACTTCGCCGTGAACTCGCGGACGGAGGGGATCGTGCGGGGCGGGGTCGAGGCGGGCGCCGCGGTGCTCGCGTGGGTGGCCGCCGGCGACCCGGTGGTGTGCTGCCGCGCAGGGAGGGAGGGCGCCCGCGGGGAGGCCGAGCCGTGCTGCGTGGACTGCGTCTGCTGGCAGCCGAGGCCGATGAGGACGACGGTCGCGGCGGCACCGGCGACGCCGCCGCGGAGGATGGCCGCCTTGGCGGCTCCGACGGACAACCCCATGGCGGGCACCTCCGCTCGACGTACTGCTGTCTACGTCACGCCCCTGTTGTCTACCTCACGCCTGTTGTCTACTTCACGCCGCAAAACGTCCCCCTACGAGTGAATTTACGCTCTCTCCGCCACACCGGCCTCTCCACGTCGTTACCGTTGACTGCTCACGCTTCCCAGCACACCTCCCCCACGCGCCACCCTGTGTCCCCGCGCGCCCAAGGAGTCCACGCTGTCCAGCTCCAGCACCACAGGCGGCCTCGACCGGCTCAACCGCGTGACCGCCGACGCCGCCGAGGCGTCGCTGCTCTCCTGCTGCGGCAGCCGCCGATGGGCCCGGCTGATCGCGGACCACCGCCCCTATCCCGATCTCGACGCGCTGCTCGCCGCCGGGGACGAGGCGAGCTACGACCTCACCCCGGCCGATCTCGCCGAGGCGCTGGCGGACGAGTCCATGACCGGCCATCCGCTGCCCGCCGGGCCCGGGGTCGGCTCACTGGCCGCGCACACCGCGTTACGAGCCGCGCACGCCGCGTACGAGCGGGACTTCGGCCACGCCTTCGTGATCTGCCTGGACGGCGTACCCCCCGAGGAGCGGCTGGACCGGCTGCTGACCGGAATCCGGGACCGAATGGGGAACGAGCGCGAGGAGGAGCGGGCCAACGCCGCCGAGGAGCTGCGCCGCATCGCCCGCGGGCGCCTCACCCGATTGGCCGCCCCGGGTGCCCATACGCCGGATATCGCCCGTTTCCGCCCCGCATGACGCGCCCACCCGTGCCTCTTTGATCACACCTGAGCCCCCCGCGCGAACCCTCCGACAACACGTCGCTACGATGGCCAGGGCCGGTGGACCGTACCCGGCCGGGCCCGACCGACAGTCAAGCCGGCAGGCCCCAGTCCCCGCTTCCGGAGGGTTTTCCGTGCCGGCTGGAACGCTGTACCGCGGCCGGGAAGGTATGTGGTCCTGGGTGGCTCATCGAGTCACCGGCGTCCTCATCTTCTTCTTCCTGTTCGTACATGTCCTGGACACCTCGCTCGTCCGGGTGTCCCCCGAGGCGTATGACGACGTGGTCGCGACGTACAAGACACCCATCGTGAACCTGATGGAGTACGGCCTCGTCGCCGCCATCCTGTTCCACGCCCTCAATGGGCTGCGCGTCATCGCCGTCGACTTCTGGTCGAAGGGCCCGAAGTACCAGCGCCAGATGCTGTGGTCCGTGGTCGGAGTCTGGGTCGTGCTCATGCTCGGCGCCTTCTACCCGATCCTCCAGCACACGCTGCGCGAACTGTTCGGGAGCTGACGCACATGTCCGCCGAGACCACCACCCCCGCGAACGACGCGGTCAGCGCGTACGACGTGGACCACCCGGCCCCGGTCATCGAGCCGCCGCGGGCCCGTACCCGTAAGACGCCCAAGGCGACGCGCACCAACTTCGAGATGTACGGCTGGCTCTTCATGCGCCTGTCCGGCATCGTGCTGGTCGTCCTCGTCCTGGGCCATCTGCTGATCCAGCTGGTGCTGGACGGCGGTGTCACCAAGATCGGCTTCGCCTTCGTGGCCGGCCGCTGGGCCTCGCCGTTCTGGCAGGCATGGGATCTGATCATGCTGTGGCTCGCCACGCTGCACGGCGCGAACGGCCTGCGCACGATCATCAACGACTACGCGGAGCGGGACAACACCCGCCTGTGGCTGAAGGGGCTGCTCTACACGGCGGCCGGATTCACCATCGTGCTCGGCACTCTGGTGATCTTCACCTTCGACCCGAACATCCGCTAGGCCCCGGGGCTGAGGTATCCACTCATGAAGATCCACAAGTACGACACCGTCATCGTGGGCGCCGGCGGCGCCGGTATGCGCGCGGCCATCGAGTCGACGAAGCGCAGCCGCACGGCAGTGCTCACCAAGCTGTACCCCACCCGCTCCCACACCGGCGCCGCCCAGGGCGGCATGGCCGCCGCCCTCGCGAACGTCGAGGAGGACAACTGGGAGTGGCACACCTTCGACACGATCAAGGGCGGCGACTACCTGGTCGACCAGGACGCCGCCGAGATCCTGGCGAAGGAGGCCATCGACTCGGTCCTCGACCTGGAGAAGATGGGCCTGCCGTTCAACCGGACCCCGGACGGCACGATCGACCAGCGCCGCTTCGGCGGCCACAGCCGTAACCACGGCGAGGCCCCGGTCCGCCGGTCCTGCTACGCCTCGGACCGCACCGGCCACATGATCCTCCAGACGCTGTACCAGAACTGCGTCAAGGAGGGCGTGGAGTTCTACAACGAGTTCTACGTCCTGGACCTCCTGATGACCGAGGTCGACGGGGTCAAGCGCACCGCGGGTGTCGTGGCGTACGAGCTGGCCACCGGCGAGCTGCACGTCTTCCAGGCGAAGGCCGTCGTCTTCGCCTCCGGCGGCTGCGGCAAGTTCTTCAAGGTGACCTCCAACGCGCACACCCTCACCGGTGACGGCCAGGCCGTCGCGTACCGGCGCGGGCTGCCGCTGGAGGACATGGAGTTCTTCCAGTTCCACCCGACCGGCATCTGGCGCATGGGCATCCTGCTGACGGAGGGCGCCCGCGGTGAGGGCGGCATCCTCCGCAACAAGGACGGCGAGCGCTTCATGGAGAAGTACGCGCCGGTCATGAAGGACCTCGCCTCCCGCGACGTGGTCTCCCGCTCCATCTACACGGAGATCCGCGAAGGCCGCGGCTGCGGTCCCGAGGGCGACCACGTCTTCCTCGACCTGACCCACCTGCCGCCGGAGCAGCTGGACGCCAAGCTGCCGGACATCACCGAGTTCGCGCGCACCTACCTGGGCATCGAGCCGTACACCGACCCGATCCCGATCCAGCCGACCGCGCACTACACGATGGGCGGCATCCCGACCAACGTCGAGGGCGAGGTGCTCTCCGACAACGACACCGTCGTGCCGGGCCTGTACGCCGCGGGCGAGGTCGCGTGCGTGTCCGTGCACGGCGCCAACCGGCTGGGCACCAACTCGCTGCTCGACATCAACGTGTTCGGCCGCCGCGCGGGCATCGCCGCCGCCGAGTACTCCGCCACGGCGGACTTCGTCGAGCTCCCCGAGGACCCGGCCGGGTTCGTCCGCGACCAGGTCGAGGACCTGCGCGACGCCACCGGCACCGAGCGGGTCACCGAGGTGCGCAAGGCGCTCCAGGAGACCATGGACAAGAACGTCATGGTCTTCCGCACCGAGCAGACGCTCAAGGAGGCCGTCGAGGAGATCGGCAGTCTGCGCGCCCGCTACAAGAACTGCTCCGTCCAGGACAAGGGCAAGCGGTTCAACACCGACCTGCTGGAGGCCCTCGAGCTGGGCAACCTGCTCGATCTGGCCGAGGTCATGGCCATCTCCGCGCTGGCCCGCAAGGAGTCGCGCGGCGGTCACTACCGCGAGGACTACCCCAACCGCGACGACGTCAACTTCATGCGGCACACCATGGCGTACCGAGAGGTGGGCTCGGACGGCTCCGAGTCCATCCGCCTCGACTACAAGCCGGTCGTGCAGACCCGCTACCAGCCGATGGAGCGTAAGTACTGATGAGCACCCCCACGCTTGAGAAGTCCGACCAGGCCCCGGAGGCGGCCGACGCGACCGCTTCGCACACGGTCACGGTCACCTTCCGGATCCGGCGCTTCAACCCGGAGCTGGCGGCCGATGCGTACTGGGAGGACTTCCAGCTCGACATCGACCCCAAGGAGCGCGTCCTCGACGGCCTCCACAAGATCAAGTGGGAGCTGGACGGCACCCTCACCTTCCGCCGTTCCTGCGCCCACGGCATCTGCGGCTCCGACGCCATGCGGATCAACGGCCGCAACCGGCTGGCCTGCAAGACGCTGATCAAGGACATCAACCCGGAGAAGCCCATCACGATCGAGGCCATCAAGGGCCTCACGGTCCTCAAGGACCTGGTCGTGGACATGGACCCCTTCTTCCAGGCGTACCGCGACGTGATGCCCTTCCTGATCACGACGGGCAACGAGCCGACGCGGGAGCGCCTGCAGACCGCCGAGGACCGCGAGCGCTTCGACGACACCACCAAGTGCATCCTGTGCGCCGCGTGCACCTCCTCGTGCCCGGTGTTCTGGAACGACGGCCAGTACTTCGGCCCGGCGGCGATCGTCAACGCCCACCGCTTCATCTTCGACTCGCGCGACGAGGGCGGTGAGCAGCGGCTGGAGATCCTGAACGACAAGGACGGCGTCTGGCGCTGCCGCACCACCTTCAACTGCACCGACGCGTGCCCGCGTGGCATCGAGGTCACCAAGGCCATCCAGGAGGTGAAGCGCGCGCTGATCACGCGTCGCTTCTGAGCCGCCGGTAGGCCCTTGTGACGGGCCCGCCCCCTCGTCGGGGGGCGGGCCCGTCGCGTTTTCGTGTGGTCGAACGCCGAACGTTGAACGCCCGCCGCGACCTCGACGTACCTCCTGGGGCAGAGGGTGGATGGGGCACGTTCATCAAGGGGTGAAAGCGTGACCGGCACGCAGGAGCGCGGCACAGAGGAACGAATCGGCCCGCCCATGAGCGACAGCCGCCCGTTAAGCGGCGAGCTCGCATGGCGCGGCGGGCTGGATCCGGTCCGCGCCACCCGCATCGGGCTGCAACTCCTCGCCGTCCTCGACTCCGCCCATCGCGCGGGCATCGTCCACGGTGACATCAGCCCCTCGCGGGTCCTGCTGCGCTCGGACGGCGAGGTCGTCCTCTCCGGCTTCGGCCATGTCGGCGTCGAGCCGTCCCGGCAGGTCACCGACCCCGCGTACGCCTCGCCGGAGCAGGCGCGCGGCACCGGCGCCTGCTCCGCGTCCGACATGTGGGCGCTGGGCGCGGTCCTGTTCGCCATGGTCGAGGGCCGCCCGCCGCACCGGGGCCGGGCCTCGCCGGAGGAGACGCTGCGGGCGATACGGGAGGAGCCCGTACCGCCCCCGCCGCACGCCGGACCGCTCGTCCAGGTGATCCACGGGCTGCTGCGCGACGATCCGCGGGAGCGGCTGACCGCACCTGTGGTGCGCCAGGCCCTGGAACGCATCCTCAACGAGGGCGAGCCCGTCGCGATCCGTGCCGCGCCGCGCCTGCCGTGGCTGCGCAATACGTACGAGGCGTGGTTCCCGTCGGCGCGGGGCGGCGGCGGACGGGACGGGGGTGGCCGGAACGGGGATGGCCGCGAGGGCCGCCGGGGCGGGCCGTTGGCGCTGGCCGTCGCCACCCTGGTCCTCGGCACGGCGGTCTCGGTGGTGGCCCTGGCCAACACCAGCGGCCTGACCGGCGGCGGCGACAGCGCCTCCGACGCCTCCTCGCCCTCCGCCCCACCGGCGGGCGGGGCCGCCCCCAGCCTGCCCCGCGAGGACCCGCCGCCGTCCACACCGGGGGATTCGGCCCCGCCCGGCTCCTCCGCCCCCGGACGGCCCCCGTCGTCCTCGCCCCCCGCCGCCGGTGGCGGCGGCGGAGGCGGCGCCTATCCCGGCCCCGACGACCCGCCGCCGTCCGGCTTCTACCGCTACACCAGCGAGGTGGGCGGGTTCTCCATCGACCTCCCCAAGGGCTTGAAGCAGGTCAAGAGCGGTTCGCGCTTCCACATCAAGTTCGCCGCCGAGGGCGACGACCGCAATCTGGTGGTGACCTTCGGGAAGGGCCCCGAAGAGGACCCCGTGGACGGCTGGCGCCGCCTGATCCCGACGATCGAGAAGCTCTACCCCGGCTTCCAGCGGATCGACGGCATCCGCCGCGTCGACTACCGCGACTGGAAGGCCGCCGACATGGAGTGGAGCACCGCGGTCGGGCAGGACCGGCTCCGCACGTTCGGCCGCGGCTTCCTGGTCGGCGGCGGCCGGGGCTTCTCCATCAGGTGGACGACACCGGCGCACGACTGGAACGCCAAGGAGAACAAGCGGGCGCTCGGGATCTTCCTCACCTCCTTCGAGAAGACCCAAGACTGACGAGGACCGACGGACCGGGACAGGTGAGGCGCACGCAGGCCGTCGCCCCTCGGGCGGCGGTCTGCGCAGCTCAACCCACTATGCATGCCGCGTATACCCGTCGCGTATAGTGCCGGGCATGGCCGTTGCCTATCTCCTCCCGATCCAAACTGCCGCCGCCCTCTTCCCGGTACTCGCCCTCTTACTGCTGGTGCCGACCGCCGTCGTCCTCTACCGACGGCACGGCGTGCTGTCCCACGGCCGGGCCCTGTCGCTGTACGGGTTCCTGTTCTACGGGCTCACCGCCTTCTGCATGACGATCGTGCCGCTCCCGAAAGACGTATCGGCCATGTGCCCGGGCTTCGCCGCCGTCTCCCAGCCCCAATGGGTGCCGGGCAACACCTTCGCCGACATCTGGAAGGAAGCCGGGCATCACCTGACCCCCGGCGCGCTGGTGTTCCAGAACCCCGCCGTCGCCGGGGCGCTCTTCAACCTGCTGCTGACCCTGCCCCTCGGCATCTTCCTGCGCTACCACTTCCGGCGCGGGCTGCGGACCACCGCCGTGATCGGGCTCGGGACGGCACTGTTCTTCGAGCTGACGCAGGTGACCGGCGTCTGGGGCCTGTACAACTGCCCCTACCGGCTCTTCGACGTGGACGACCTGATCATCAACACCTCGGGCGCGGTGGTGGGCTGGCTGCTCGCCGGGCCGGGGGCACGGCTGCTGCCCACGCTGGAGAGGCTGGACGGGCGGGCACTGGGGCGGCGACCGGTGCCGTTCGGGCGGCGGTTGACGGCGCTCGCCGTCGACCTGACCGGATATGTGCTCGCGACGATATTCGCCGGTTTCGTCCTGACCGCTCGGAACGTGGCGCTCCCGGCCTGGCTGCTCGCCGCCGGGACCTTCGCGGCCTGGTTCGTCCTGGTGCCGCTGGCGACCGGCGCAACCCCCGGCAAGTGGCTGCTGCGACTGCGGCTCGTGGCGGCCGACGGCGGCCCGCTGGTGGCCTGGCGGCTGGCGATGCGGGCGCTGCTGCTCGGGGCGTTCGTGCTGCCGCTGCTGGCGATGCTGTTCCTGGCCCTGCTGATCGTGATGGACGAGCCGTGGCCGAACGACCTCATCGACCTCGCCCATGACCCGGGCGCCCAGGGCGCGGACGCGGTCCTCACCACGCTCGGCCCCGTCCAACTGTTCACCGTGGCCGCCGGGTTCGCGCTCACCATCACCTGTGCGCTGGAGACGCTGCGCCACCCGGACCTGCTCGGCCCGCACGATCACGCCTCGGGCTTCCGCAACGCCGCACTGCCGCACACCCGCGCGGCGGCGACCGACGAGGAGCCGGTACCGGCCGCGAGCCGCGAGCCGGAAACCACGTCAGGCGCGCGTTGAGGCCAGTTCCACGACGGTGACGTCCGGCGGCGCCCCGACCCGCACGGGCGGGCCCCAGGCGCCCGCCCCGCGGGTCACGTACAGCTGGGTGTCGCCGTACCGCTCCAGCCCCGCCACGGTGGGGTTGGCCAGCGCCGCGACGTACTCGCCGGGCCACAGCTGCCCGCCGTGCGTATGGCCGGACAGCTGGAGATCGACGCCGCGCTCCACCGCGTCGTCGATCACCACCGGCTGATGGGCGAGCAGGACGGATGCCCGCGCCCGGTCGCGGTCGCCGAGCGCCCGCTCGAAGTCGGGCCCCTGCCCCTCGTCCTCCCCCGCCACGTCGTTCACCCCGGCGAGATCGAACCAGGGCAGCTCGACGCGCTCGTTCTCCAGGGGATGGACGCCGAGGTCGCGGACGTGATCGACCCACTGCCGGGCGCCGGAGAAATACTCGTGGTTCCCGGTGACGAAGAAGCTCCCGAGCCGGCTGCGCAGCCCGCGCAGCGGCTCGGCGGCCGGGCCGAGGTCCGCGACGCTGCCGTCCACGAGGTCGCCGACGACGGCGATGAGGTCGGGGTTCGTACGGTTGATCGTCTCGACCACGCGCCGGGTGTGCGAGCGGCCGAGGACCGGGCCGAGGTGGATGTCGCTGACGACGGCGATCCGGAAGCCGTGCGCGCGGCGCGGCAGCTTGGCGAGCGGCACGGTGACCCGCTTGACGCGCGGCCCGCGCAGCACGGTGTACGTCCCGTACCCGACCGTCCCGGCGGCCGCCGCCGTGGCGCCCGTGGCCACCGCCCGCGCGACGAACAGCCGCCGGGATGTCGTACGGCCTGTCCCGGGTGCTGCGGTCCCGGGTGCAGCGGGCGCCTTGGGTGTCTCGGGAGCCTCTGTCGCCACGGTCGCGGTGCCTCCGGGCGCGGCAGCGGGCACCGGGGGCGGGGCCGGGACCGGGGCCGGGGCCGGGGCGGCGGGGGCTTCGGCGGCCGGGCGGCGCTTCAGCCAGGCGTGCAGGAGGGGACGTACCGCCTCGCCGGCCAGCAGGGCCAGGGTCAGATACAGCAGCAGCGCGAGCCACAGATACCCCGGCCAGGCCAGCACCCGCTGGAGCGGGAAGGGCACGCCCGTACGCCCCGCGACCAGGGCCCCGACGCTGATCAGCGGGAGCGCGAAGGCCGCCGCCGTGCCCGTACGGCGCGCCCGTCCGCCGGGCGCCGTCGTGTCGCGGATCAGCCGCCGCCACACGTACCAGTGCACGCCGGCGAGCAGACCGACGACGGCCAGTGCGATCAGGACGAAGAGCACGACCATCCCCGGGCCTCTCCCTATGCGGCTATGCGGCTATGCGGCGTGCGGCTGCGTGTCATGCGGCTGTGCGGCCGTACGGCCATTCCGGAACAGTTACTCTTCGGCGCCATTTCGGCGCAGAGCGCGCAGACCACGCAACCCGATCACCCCGATGGCCGTCCCCAAGAGAAAGGACGTGATCGCGAGCAGCAGGTGCACCCAAAAGTACGCGGTGGGGTCGCCCGCATCGTCGAAAGCGAGCCCACTGGCGTCCTTCCACAAGTTTTTGACAAAGGTGAACCAGATGACCCAGCTCCAGACCCCGAAGGCGAGCAGGAACCAGGACACGGGGCGGCTGAGCTTCATGGTCTCCAGTATGGGCACCCGCTCGCGTACCTCCACGCGGGGGGCCATGACCCGTAAGACGGCGGTGCTTTCGCCGTCCGGGACGGCGGCGGGTACGTTCGCAGACGTGCCGATCTCTTCGAACACCTTCACGTCGCGAAGCGCCGCCGCGCCGCTGGCCATCACCGCCGCCCTGCTGCTGTCCACTCTGCTGTCCGCCTCCCCCGCACTCGCCGCCGACGACCCCGGCGGCGCCAAGGGGGCCGAGGCCGCGAAGCCTCCCGCCCGGATGTCCACGGTGGGCGGGACGCGGCTCGGCCGCCCCGGTACCCAGGTGAATCCGAAGCGCGGCGCGCCCGCGCTGCCGAAGGAGCTGAGCGGCAAGTCCTGGATGGTGGCGGACGCCGAGTCGGGCGATGTGCTGGCCTCGCACAACGCCCACTGGCAGCTGCCGCCCGCGAGCACGCTGAAGATGCTGTTCGCGGACACCGTGCTGCCGAAGTTCCCCAAGACGCAGAAGCACACGGTGCAGGCGTCCGACCTGGCCGGAATGGGCGCGGGCAGCAGCCTGGTCGGGGTGAAGGAGAACCTCAGCTACTCGGTGCACGACCTGTGGCTGGGCGTCTTCCTGCGCTCGGGCAACGACGCGGTGCACGTCCTGTCCGCGATGAACGGCGGCGTCCCGGCGACCGTGCGGGACATGCAGGCGCACGCCAGGAAGCTGAACGCGCTGGACACCCATGTCGTCACACCGGACGGCTATGACGAGGACGGCCAGTACAGCAGCGCGTACGACCTCACGCTGTTCGCCCGGTCCGGGCTGCAGAACGCGGACTTCCGGGAGTACTGCTCGACGGCGACCGCCCAGTTCCCGGGGGAATACAAAAAGGACAAAAAGGGCAAGAAGGTCCGCATGAGCTTCGGGATCCAGAACACCGACCGCCTGCTGACCGGCATCGACGTCAAGGCCTACAAGGGGCTGGCGGGGGTCAAGAACGGCTATACGAGCAAGGCGGGCTCCACCTTCACGGGCGTGGCCCAGCGCGGCAAGCGAGTGCTGCTGGTCACCGTCATGAACCCGCAGAAGTCGGAGCCCTACGGGGTCTACAAGGAGACGGCGAAGCTGCTCGACTGGGGGTTCAACGCGGCGGACCGGGTGAATCCGGTCGGCACTCTCGTCCGCCCCGGCCCGGCGGGCCTGAACCAGAGCCATGCCTCGGCGGACGGCGCGAAGAAGGGCGACGAGCACACCCAGGCGTCCGTCTCGGGCGGCGGTGACTCGGGCGGCATGTGGACGGCGGCCGGGATCGCGGCCGGTTCGCTGGCCGTGCTGGGCGCGGTGGCGTTCGCGGTGCACCGCCGCTGGCCGCGCCGGGGCTGAGACCTACGAGTCCCTTACGCCCCTGATTCCTTACGCCGCTGAACGGCCGGGCCCCTCGGCTCGGCCGTTCGGCTTGAGGGACGTGGAGCCGTCGGCCGTATTTCCTTCCGCTGCCTCCTCGGCTGCCTCGTCGGCTGTCTCCTCAGCTGCCTCCTCGGCTGTCTCCTCGGCCGCCGTTCCGGTGGCGGTCCAGGCGGCGCAGTACAGGGTGAGCTTCGCGGTGAAGTTGATCCACAGCAGCAGCGCGATGGGCACGCCGAACGCCCCGTACATGCTCTTGGCCGCCACGTCCCGCAGATAGCTGCTCAGCAGCAGCTTCAGCAGCTCGAAGCCGATCGCGCCGATGAGCGCCGCGACCACGACCCTCCGGCGCGGCGGTTCGACCCTGGGCAGCCAGGTCAGGACGTAGCACAGCAGCAGGAAGTCGGCCGCGACGGCGATCAGGAACGCGGCAATCCGCAGCAGCCAGCCGCCCACCCCGTTCTCGGGGATCTGGAGGAGCTGCGTCAGCCGGTGGATGACGGTGACGGCGAGCGTCGAGACGGCGAACGAGGCGAGGGCGACGCCGCCCAGGCCGACGAGCACCAGGCCGTCCTTGGCCTTGCGCACCACAGGGTTGCCGGGGTCCTCCTCCAGCTCCCAGACCGCGCGCAGGCACTCGCGCAGCGAGCCCACCCAGCCGATGCCGGTGAACAGCAGCAGGGCGCCCGCGACGATCCCGATGGTGGCGGCGTTCTGGATGAGGCCGCTCAGATCGAGCTGGCCGGAGATGCCAGGGATCTGCTGGGCGACCTTCCGCTGCAGCTGATGCATCTGCGACTCGGTGAGCGTCGCGGCACCGATGGCCGCCCCCACCGTGATGAGGGGGAAGAAGGCGAGAAAGCTGATGAAGGTGATCGCGGCCGCGAGACGGGTCCAGTGGACGCGCTCCAGCCGTTCGTAGGAACGCCAGGCGTGGGTACGCATCACCCAGACGAGGGCGGGGCCGATGAGCGGCAACCGGGTCAGCCAGTCCATGATCAACAACTACCCTTCCGCCGAGTTTTACTCCTCGGCGGCGGGTTCCCGTTTCCGCGCTACTCCACGACTTCCGCTACTCCATCCGCCGAACGCTCACCAGGGCGAGGGGGCGGCGGGGCGCGTGAGGTCGGCCTGACGGGGCACCACGGGGGAGGCTCCCTCCGGGGGTTCGCCCGAGCCGAAGGGGTACTCGCGGTCGAGCCGCCAGACCCCGTCCGCCCCCTGCTCGTACAGTGCGAAGCCGTTGATCGTCCAGGCCGCCTCGAAGTCCTTCAGCTCCGCGAACGCCCGGTCCATGGCCTCCTCGTCGATGCCATGCGCGACGGTGACGTGCGGGTGGTACGGGAACTGCAGCTCACGGGCGCAAGGCCCGTGCGCCGCCCGGATCCGCTCCTGCAGCACCATGCACTCCTCCGCGCCTTCGACGATCTTGACGAAGACGACGGGCGAGAGGGGCCGGAAAGTGCCGGTCCCCTCCAGCCGCATCGGGAACGCCCGCCCCTCCGCCGCGACCTGGGCCAGATAGTCCTCGACGGCGGGCAGCGCCGCGGCGTCGACCTCGGTCGGCGGCAAGAGGGTGACGTGCGTGGGGATGCCATGAGCGGCCGGGTCCCCGAAGCCCGCGCGCCGCTCCTGGAGGAAGCTGCCGTACGGCTCCGGGACCGCGATCGAAACGCCGAGCGTTACGGTCCCCACTGCGTTCTCCCTCCCGGCCCTCCCGGGCTGCTGGGCTTGCTGGGCTTCAGTCCGCTGCACCGGTGCCAGTGTGGCGGCTGTGCCGCCTTCGCGGCTAGATTCCTCGATTCTTCGGCACTCGGGCCGAAGAACCCCCTGGTCAGGGGTGGGCCGCTGTACACTCCCTCGGCGGTCGCCGGGGGCGCGTGCCCCGTGAATGCTCAGCGAGCGGCGGGCAGGAACCCCACCTTGTCGTAGGCGAGCGCCAGCGTCTCGGCGGCGACGGCACGAGCCTTGTCCGCCCCCTTGGCCAGGATTCCGTCCAACGTCCCCGGGTCCGCCAGGTATTCCTGGGTCCGCTCGCGGAACGGCGTCACCCACTCGACCAGCACCTCTGCCAGGTCGGTCTTGAGCGCGCCGTACCCCTTGCCCTCGTACTTCCCCTCCAACTCCGCGATGGAGCTGCCGGTGAGGGTGGAGTAGATCGTCAGCAGATTGCTGACGCCGGGCTTCTTCTCCTCGTCGAAGCGGATCTCGGTCTCCAGGTCGGTGACCGCGCTCTTGATCTTCTTCGCGGAGACCTTCGGCTCGTCGAGGAGGTTGACGATGCCCTTGGGCGTGGAGGCCGACTTGCTCATCTTGATCGTCGGGTCCTGGAGATCGTAGATCTTCCCGGTCTCCTTGACGATGAACGGAGCGGGGACGGTGAAGGTCTCGCCGAAGCGGCCGTTGAAACGGTCCGCGAGGTCGCGGGTCAGCTCGATGTGCTGGCGCTGGTCCTCGCCGACGGGGACGTGGTTGGCCTGGTAGAGCAGGATGTCCGCGACCTGGAGGATCGGGTACGTGAAGAGTCCGACGGTCGAGCGGTCGGCACCCTGCCTGGCCGACTTGTCCTTGAACTGGGTCATGCGGGAGGCCTCGCCGAAGCCGGTGAGGCAGTTCATCACCCAGCCGAGCTGGGCGTGCTCGGGCACATGGCTCTGGACGAAGAGCGTGCAGCGGTCCGGGTCGAGACCGGAGGCGAGCAGCTGGGCTGCGGCGAGCCGACTGTTGGCTCGCAGCTCCGCCGGATCCTGCGGAACGGTGATCGCGTGCAGGTCGACGACGGTGTAGAACGCGTCGTGGGTGTCTTGCAGCGCGACGTACTGCCGGATCGCACCGAGGTAGTTCCCGAGATGGAAGGAGCCTGCGGTGGGCTGGATACCGGAGAGCGCACGGGGACGATCAAGGGCCATGCCACCCATTCTCTCAGGTGTGGAACCGGAGTCGGTCCGCCGGTGTATCAAAGGTGTGAGGACTCGTGAGGGGGCGCGGGAGGGGGACCTCGTCGCGCAAGACGCAAGACAGGACGCAAGACAGGACGCAGCAGGGGACGCGGCGCAGGACGCGGCGGGGCTCGTCGTGGGACCGGATGCGGCGGTGATCGCTCGGGTGCGGGCCGGGGAGACCGATGCCTATGCCGAGCTGGTGCGCGCCCACGCGCCGATAGCGCTGCGCACCGCCGTGCTGATGGGTGCGGGCGCGGATGCCGAGGATGTGGTGCAGGACGCCTTCGTGAAGGCGTATCTCGCACTGGGCACCTTCAAGGACGACGCGGCGTTCCGGCCGTGGCTGCTGCGGATCGTCGCCAATGAGACGCGGAACGCGGTGCGCTCGGCGCGTCGGCAGCAGACGGCGGTCGACCGGGAAGGGGCGATGGCCGGAGCCGGTCCGGAGGGTCCGGTGATACCGGAGAGCGCGGATCCGGCGGCCATGGCGCTCGCGGACGAGCGGCGGGCGCGGCTGATGGCCGCGCTGGATGAGCTGAGCGAGCCGCAGCGGTGGGTGGTCATCTACCGCTATCTGCTGGATCTGGACGAGGCGGAGACCGCGGCGGCCCTGGGCTGGCCGCGCGGCACGGTGAAGTCGCGGCTGAGCCGCGCGCTGCGGCGGCTGGAGCTGCTGCTGGAGGCGGACGAGGCGGTCCGCCCGGGTGAGGCACCGGGGCGGGCACGGCCGGGAGCGCAGGGAGGCATTCGGGATGGACGGGGAAGGGCTGCCCGGCGAGCTGCGGGCGCTCGGGCGCGCACTGGACGGGCCACCACCCGCCGCCCCGCCGGGGGACGGCCCCCGGGAGGGCGGAGCCTTGCCGGGCGGCGTGCCGTCAGCGAGCGGCGAGACGATGGCCGAGCGGGTGCTGGCCCGGATCGTGGGGATGCCGGAGCGCGTGGCGCCCGGCGGCCGGATCCGGGAGGAGCAGTGGTGGCGGGCCCTGCCCGGGCTTGAGGCCGGGCAGGGGCCCATGAGCGCCCTCGTCCGGTCGGCGGCCCGGCGGCCTCGGCTCTGACCCTCCTGGGCTGGTTTACGGACGGATCGGCACTCGGCTCGCCGGTCGCGGCGCGCACCCCCACCCTGGGTGGTGTCGCAGCCCCTCGGCGGTTTCACGGAACGGAGGACATCTTGACCTCGACCGAACGCCCCTCTCAGCCCTCGCAGCCCTCGCAGCACGCCATCGCGGCCGCGGAGGCCCACAGTGCGCACAACTACCATCCGCTTCCGGTCGTCGTCGCCTCCGCCGAGGGGGCGTGGATGACCGATGTCGAAGGCCGCCGGTATCTGGATCTGCTCGCCGGATATTCCGCGCTCAACTTCGGCCATCACAACCGGCAGCTGATCGACGTCGCCAAGGCGCAGCTGGAGCGGGTCACACTCACCTCGCGCGCCTTCCACCACGACCGGTTCGCCGCCTTCTGCGCGGAGCTGGCCGCGCTGTGCGGGATGGAGACGGTGCTGCCCATGAATACCGGCGCGGAGGCGATCGAGACGGCGATCAAGACCGCCCGTAAATGGGGCTACCGGATCAAGGGCGTGCCGGACGGGCGGGCCAGGATCATCGTCGCGGACAACAACTTCCACGGCCGTACGACCACGATCATCAGCTTCTCCACCGATCCGGAGGCCCGCGCGGACCACGGTCCGTACACCCCGGGGTTCGACATCGTGCCGTACGGCGATCTGGCGGCGATGGAGGCGGCGCTCGACGCCGGGCCCGGAGAGACGGTCGCCGTGCTGCTGGAGCCCATCCAGGGCGAGGCAGGGGTGCTGGTGCCGCCGCCCGGGTATCTGGCCGGGGTGCGCGAGCTGACCCGGGCGCGGGGCGTGCTGCTCATGGCCGATGAGATCCAGTCGGGCCTGG
The DNA here is from genome assembly GCF_055595765.1 of Streptomyces sp. NPDC040405. NCBI lineage: Bacteria > Bacillati > Actinomycetota > Actinomycetes > Kitasatosporales > Streptomycetaceae > Streptomyces > Streptomyces sp. NPDC040405. Next base: position 419,305 of record NZ_JBVIVI010000005.1, on the reverse strand, counting down.
GCCGCACGGGGAAGACCTTCGCCTGTGAGCACGAGGGCGTCGTCCCGGACGTCTATGTGCTGGGCAAGGCGCTGGGCGGCGGGGTGGTGCCGGTGTCGGCGGTGGTGTCCTCCGCCGAGGTGCTGGGCGTCCACCGCCCCGGTGAGCACGGTTCGACCTTCGGCGGCAATCCGCTCGCCTGCGCGGTCGCGCTGGAAGTGATCGCCATGCTGCGGACCGGGGAGTTCCAGCGGCGCGCGGCGGAGCTGGGCGAGCACCTGCACCGGGAGCTGGCGCAGATGGCCCGCGGCGGGGCGGTGGAGGCGGTGCGGGGGCGCGGGCTGTGGGCCGGTGTGGACATCGAGCCGTCGCGCGGCACCGGGCGGCAGATCTCCGAGCGGCTGATGGACCGCGGAGTGCTGGTCAAGGACACCCACAGGTCCACCATCCGGATCGCACCGCCGCTGGTGATCAGCAAAGAGGATCTGGACTGGGGCCTGGACCAGCTCAGGGCGGTGCTGGCGGAATGACCTGGGCACCGTGCCGTTCCGGCGCCGTGTCGCTCTGGCGCCGCACCGCGCTCGCCGCGCTCCGCTTAAAGAATCACGTGCGGCACAAAGCGCGCGTACTCGTCCGTGATCAGCCCGGCCGACTCCCGGATGCCGAGCCCCGCCGGTTCGTCCTCCACCACCCACGCCCCCAGGACCACCCGGTTCCCGTCCATGTCCGGCAGCGGCGCCAACTCCTGGTAGCAGCACGCCTCGTCCCGGACGGCAGGTTCCGCGGGCTCCGCGCCCGGCGGGTGCACGGTGACGCCCGCGCCCTCCCTGCCGAGCAGCGGCTTGGCCACGTAGCCGGTGGTGCGGGCCAGTTCACGGGGCCCGTCGAGGTAGGTGGGCAGCAGGTTGGGATGGCCGGGGAACAGCTCCCACAGAATGGCCAGCAGCGCCTTGTTGGACAGCAGCATCTTCCAGGCGGGCTCGATCCACAGGGTGGAGCCGGTGCCGCCGCCGTTGTCGATCGTGTCCAGCACATGGGCGCCGAACCGGTCGCTGACCAGCCACTCCCAGGGGTAGAGCTTGAAGCAGCCGCGGATGAAGCGGTGCCGCATGTCCACGAAGCGGCCGGAGAGCCGTTCCCAGCCGATGTCCTCCACCGAGATCGCCTCGGTCCGCAGCCCCGCCTGTTCGGCCGTCTCCCGCAAGTAGGCGACGGTCATCAGGTCCTCGCCCAGCTCGTCCCCGGCCGAGTGGGCGAAATACAGGGGCATGCCCGGCGGCAGCAGGGCGGCCTGGTTCCGCCAGGCGTCGACCAGCCGCTCGTGCAGCGAGTTCCACTGGTCGGCGCCGGGGAAGCGGTCCTCCATCCAGAACCACTGGGCGCTCGCCGCCTCCACCAGCGAGGTGGGCGTATCCGCGTTGTACTCCAGCAGCTTCGCCGGGCCCGGGCCGCCGTCGTACCGCAGGTCGAACCGGCCGTAGACGCTGGGCTGTTCGGCCCTCCGGCGCCAGGACTCGGCGACCAGCTCGGCCACCCGCGGATCCTCGATGCCGAGGTCGGCGAAGCGGTCGGCGTCGACGATGTGGGCGGCCGCCTCCAGACACATCCGGTGCAGTTCCTCGACCACCTCCTCCAGCGCCTCGACCTCGGGCAGCGAGAAGGCGTAGTAGGCGCTCTCGTCCCAGTACGGGCGCAGCGAGCCGTCCGGGTAGCGGGTCAGCGGGTAGATGACCCCCTGCTCCTCGACCGTGCTCTGCCAGTCGGGGCGGGGGTCCATGGTGTGACGCTTCATCGGGTCGCCGTCCGGTCAGCCGCCGCCGGATCCCGAGCAGCCGAAGCCGCCGCGGTCGGCGGCCTGGCTCTTGCTGAAGGTGCCGTAGTCGGCCCAGCGGCCGTCGACGTCGGCGTCGTAGTACCAGTCGCCGTCGACCCGCTTGGTCGTGCCGCGGCTGCTCTTCTTCTTGCCGCCCGTCGAGCCCGAAGAGCCGTTGCAGGCACTGGAGTCGACGATGCGGTAGCCCCTGAATTCGTAGCTGTCCGGGTCGACACAGCGCTTGTCGGGCTCCGACCCGCAGGAGGTGAGGGCCGCCGCGAGTGCGCCCATGCCACCAAGGATCACCGTGCTCGACCGCAGCCGCCGTGGGCCTTTCCGTTCCATTGGTTCTGCTCCCCCGTGCGTTGGTCCGCCCACCCTAGGGGGAGTTATCGCACAGGTGAACGGCGGGGGTGGAGAGCTGCCCGGTCAGGGCAGCACCCGGCACAGCGCCTCCAACGCCCCCGCGAAGTCGTGCTCGGGCGGCGCCCCATAGGCGAAGACCAGTTCGTCCGGCTCGGGTTCGCCACCTCCCGGAGCGCCCTCCTCGTGGTATCGGTAGCGATTCAGGCCCTCCATGGCCAGCCCCTGCCAGGCCGCGCCCTGGAGGACGGAGCGCACGGTGCCCGGCGGCAGTTCGAGCACCGCGTGCAGTCCGGCCGCGATGCCCTTGACCCGCACCCGGGGGGCGCGTTCGGCCAGCGCCGCCACCAACTGGTCGCGGCGCCGCTGGTAGCGCAGCCGCATCCCGCGCACGTGGCGGTCGTACGCGCCCGAGGCGATGAACTCCGCGAGCGTCAGCTGATCCAGCGCGCCCGACTGCCACTCCCCCGTCCGTTTGACCGCCAGCAGCCGGTCCAGCAGATGGTCCGGCACCACCATCCAGGCCAGCCGCAGCGCGGGCGCCAGGCTCTTGCTCGCGGTGCCCAGATAGACCACCCGTTCGGGGTCAAGACCCTGCAGCGCGCCCACCGGCTGGCGGTCGTAGCGGAATTCGCCGTCGTAGTCGTCCTCCAGCACCAGCCCGTCGGCCCGGGACGCCCAGTCGACCACGGCGGCCCGCCGGTCGGGGTCCAGGGCGACACCGGTGGGGAACTGGTGCGCCGGGGTGAGCAGCGCGGCCCGTACGCCGGTGAGGCGGTCCAGTTCGCCGGTGCGGGCGCCCCGCCCGTCGACCGGCAGCGGCACGGTGCGCAGTCCGGCGCGGCGCAGCACGTTCCAGTGGATGTCGAGCCCGTACGACTCGACGGCCAGCCCGCGGTGGCCGTCCCGGTGCAGCGTTTGGCTGAGCAGGGCGAGTCCTTGGACGAACCCGGCGCAGACCACGATCCGTTCGGGCGCGGCCCGCACCCCGCGGGCGCGCGCGAGATAGTCGGCCAGGACCCGGCGCAGTTCGATCCGCCCGCTGGGGTGGCCGTAGTTGAAGGCGTCGCTGGGCGCCGCGGTCAGGGCGCGCCGGGCGGCGGACAGCCAGGCGGAGCGAGGAAAGGCGGAGACGTCGGGCGACCCGGCCCGCAGGTCGTACGCCGGGCGGGTGGCGGCCACGGCGGCGGCAGGCGGTGTGCGCGGCGGCGCGGGCTCGGGCGGGACGACGCGCTGGGCGACCCGGGTGCCGGAGCCCTGCCGGGCGGTGAGCCAGCCCTCGGCGACGAGTTCGCCGTAGGCGTCGGCCACCGTGTTGCGGGCGATGCCGAGGTCGGCGGCGAGCGTGCGGGAGGAGGGCAGCCGGGTGCCGGGGGCGAGGCGGCCGCTGCGGACGGCGTCACGCAGGGAGCGGCTGAGCGCGACCCGCACCCCGGTGGTTCCGCCCCGCGGCAGGTCCAGATGCAGATCGGTGCCGGGCCCGCTCGTCCTGCCCGGTCCGGAAGTGGCCTGCCCGGAAGCGGCCTGTCCGGAACCGGAAGTGGCCCATGATTCCTCCATGAAAGTGGACCATACCCCTGGGCTGGTGAGGTTCTAGCGTGGGCCGCATGACGACATCGGAGAGCACTTCGCCGCACGGTCCCCGGATGAGCTTCGCGCACGCGGCCCCCGCGGTCTACAAGGCCATGATCCAGCTGGACGCGGCGGCGCGTCAGGGCCTGGAGCCGTCGCTGACGGAGCTGGTCAAGATCCGCGCCTCGCAGATCAACCACTGCGCGTTCTGCATCGACATGCACATCAAGGACGCCCGGGCGGCGGGCGAGTCCGAGGAGCGGATCTATCTGCTCAACGCCTGGGAGGAGGCGGCCGGTGTCTACACCGAGAAGGAGCAGGCCGCGCTCGCCCTGACCGAGGCCGTCACCGTCCTGACCGGCGGCGTCCCGGACGAGGTGTACGACCGGGCCGCCAAGCACTTCGAGGAGCAGGAGCTGGCCCAGCTCATCGCGCTCATCTTCACCATCAACGCCTGGAACCGGATCGGGGTGACCACCCGCCTGGTCCCGGGCTCCTACAAGCCGACCGCAGGCTGAGAACGAGGGGGATCCATGACGACCAGCACCACAGCCGAGGCCGGGGCGTTCCGGGCGATGCATCACGGGCGGGACGCGGCGGCGCCGCTCGTGCTGGCCGGTCCCTGGGACGCCGGTTCGGCCCGCGCCTTCGTGGACGCGGGCTTCCCGGCGCTGGCGACGCCGAGCGCCGGGATCTCGGCGTCGCTGGGCTACCAGGACGGCCGGGTACCGGCCGAGGAGATGTTCGCCGCGGTGGCCCGGATCGTCCGGGCCGTGGAGGTGCCGGTGTCGGCGGACCTGGAGAGCGGCTACGGCCTCGACGCCAAGGAGCTGGTCGAGCGGCTGCTGGAGACCGGAGCGGTGGGCTGCAATCTGGAGGACTCCGACCCGCTGACCAAGCGGCTGGCCGACCCGCGGGAGCAGGCGGACCGGCTGGCGGCGGTGCGTGCCGAGGCGGGTGACGGCCTGGTGATCAACGCCCGGATCGACAGCTTCGCCCGCGGCGAGTTCGCCCAGGGCGGGGCCGACGACGCCGAGCGCGCGGCCGAGGCGGCGATCGAGCGCGGGCGGGCCTATGCGGCGGCGGGCGCGGACTGCGTCTATCCGATCTTCGCGCCCCCGGAGCTGCTGCCCCGGATCGCGTCCGCCGTCGGGGTCCCGGTCAACGCGTCGGCCTTCGCACCGGACGGCCCCTCTCCCGCCGAGCTGGGGCGGCTCGGCGCCACCCGCGTCACGTTCGGCCCCCGGCTCTTCCGCGCGACGATGGCCGCCGCGCGGGACCTCGCCCAACAGCTGAGCCCCGCTCCGTCCACCCCATGAGGGGGACGGGCGGGGCCCGGCCTGGTGCGTCCTTCGCGTCCTTCGGCGAGGAACCGCCTTCAGCGATCAGCCGCTAGGGCAGCCACTTCTTCCAGACGTCCGGATGCGCCTTGACCCACTTCTTGGCCGCGTCCTGCGCCGACAACCCGTCCGAGGCGATCAGCTCGGACACCTGGTTCTGGTCCTTCTTGGTCCAGTGGAACTTCTTCAGGAACGCGGCGGCCTTGCCGCCCTCCTTCGCGAAGTCCGCGTTCAGGTACTTCTGCAGCGGGGTGGTCGGGTAGGCGCAGTCGAAGGAATCGGGATCCTTCTCACCCTTCGCCGCACACTTGTCCGTGTACTTGGGCAGCTTCACCTCTTCCATCGGCACCTGGTTGAACAGCCACTGCGGCTCGTACCAGTACGACAGGAAGGGCTTCTTCTGCTTGGCGAACTGCTTCATCTGGGTGATCTGGGCGGATTCCGAACCGGCGAAGACAATCTGGTAGTTCAGCTTCAGATTCTTCACCAGCGCCTTGTCATTGGTGACATACGACGGGGAACCGTCCAGCAGCTGGCCCTTGCCACCGCTTTCCGCGGTCTTGAAGGTCTTCGCGTACTTGTTGAGGTTCTTCCAGTTCAGGACGTCCGGATGCTTGTCCGCGAAGTACTTCGGCACCCACCAGCCGATGTGGCCGGTGACGCCGAGGTCACCGCCCGACGTGATCGTCTTCTTGTCCTTGACGTAGCGCTGTTCCTGCTCCGGGTGGCCCCAGTCCTCCAGGATCGCGTCCACCCGGCCCTGGCTGAGCGCGTCCCACGCCGGAATCTCGTCCACCTGGACGGTGTCGACGTGGTAGCCCAGCTCATGTTCCAGCAGGTACTGGGCGACGGCCGCATTGGCCTGTGCGCCGACCCAGGACTGGACGGAGAGCGTCACGCTCTTCGCGCCGCCCACATTGGCGTACGGCGAGGACTGCTTGGACATGTCCGCCGCGCCGCAGCCGGTCGCGGTGAGCAGGGCCGTGACCCCGGTGGCGGCCATCAGCAGCTGCCGACGGCGGGCGTTATGGCCCGTAGCCATGTCAGGCCCCCTTCCTGTCGCGGCGTGCGGTCGGCTGGGTCACCCGGTCGAGCATCAGCCCCAGGCAGACGATCGCCACGCCCGCCACCAGACCGGTCGCCAGGTCGCCCTGCGCCAGGCCGAACAGCACGTCGTAGCCGAGCGCGCCCGAGCCGACCAGACCGCCGATGACGACCACGGCCAGCACCAGCACCACGCCCTGGTTGATGGCGAGCAGCAGCGCCGGGCGGGCCAGCGGCAACTGGACCTGGCGCAACTGCTGCCCCTGGGTGGCGCCGAGCGAGCGCGCCGACTCCAGCGCGGACGGGTCGACGTTCCGGATGCCCTGGGCGGTGATGCGGATGACGGCGGGCAGCGCGTAGACGATGGCCGCGGCCGCCGCCGGGGCGCGGCCGACGCCGAACAGCGCGACCACGGGGATCAGGTACACGAACTGCGGCATGGTCTGGCACACGTCCAGCACCGGTCGCAGCATCCGCTCCAACCGGGCGCTGCGCGCGGCCCAGATGCCGATCGCGAAGCCGAGGACCAGCGTGACGACGACGGCCGCCAGCACCTGGGAGAGGGTGTCCATGGACGACTCCCACACGCCGAGCACACCGATCGCGGCCATGGCGGCGGTGGCGGTCAGCGCGGTGGCCCAGGTGCCGATCAGCCAGGCAAGCGCCGCGACGATCAGCAGGACCCCGTACCACGGGACGCCCTGGAGCCCCTCACGCAGTGGGTCGAGGATCCACTTGAGGTAGTTCGCGGCCCATTCGGCGGTGCCTCCGACGACCGGCACACCGGTGTAGAGGTGGTCGACCATCCATTCCTTGAACTGGTTGACGGGCCCCTCGATGGCGACGGTCCAGCCGCCCGGCCAGGTCTGGGAGCCGGACAGCCGTCCGGCGACGGTGATCACCGCGGTGATCACCGCGACGCCCGCCCACGCGGGCCAGCCGCGCAGCAGCCGGGGGCCGCCCTCGGCCGGAGGCGCGCCGAGCCGCTCGCCCGCCGACCCGATGGTGCGGTCCATCACGATGGCGAGGAGCACGATCGGGAGTCCCGCGGCGAGCGCCTTGCCGACGTCGACGCTGGACAGCGCCTGGTAGACGCGGTCACCGAGACCGCCACCGCCGATCACGGAGGTGATCACGGCCATGGACAGCGCCATCATGATCGTCTGGTTGATACCCAGCATCAGTTCCTTGCGGGCCAGCGGGAACCGGGCGGACAGCAGCCGCTGCCGCCAGGTCGCGCCGAGCGAGGCCACGGCCTCCAGCACCCCGGCGTCCGCGCCGCGCAGGCCGAGGGCGGTGAGCCGGGCCATGGGCGGAGCCGCGTAGATCACGGTGGCCAGCACCGCGCCGGGCACGCCGTTGCCGAAGATCATCACGACGGGCAGCAGATACGCGAACGCGGGCAGCACCTGCATGGTGTCGAGGATCGGCCGCAGCGCCCGGAACGCGCGTTCCGAGAGCCCGCCGGCCAGGCCCAGCAGTCCGCCGATGACGACGGAGGCGGCGACGGCGACGGCCATCAGCGCGAGCGTCTGCATCGTCGGCACCCACATGCCCAGCACGCCGCAGACGGCCAGGGAGACCAGGGTCGTCACCGCGACCCGCACCCCGGCCACCCGCCAGGCGAGCAGGGTCAGCCCGGCGGTGACACCGGCCCAGCCCAGGGTGAGCAGGGCGACGTAGACGACGCGGACGCCGATGATGATGGCCTGGCTGATGTAGCCGAAGAAGTAGAGGAAGATCCAGTGGCTGTCGCGGTTGTCGAGGATCCAGTCGCTGGCCTTGCCCAGCGGTCCGGACACATCGACGGTCAGCGCGTCCGGCCAGCTCGTACCGGCCCACTTGGCGTGGGCGAGCGGTATGAGCACGGCCGCGATCACGATGAGCACCGCGAGCTTGCGGACGATCGGGCTGCCGACGGCCGCGCGCAGCGGCGACGGGCGCGCTTCGTCCGCGGCGGTCTTGCCCGCGGGCGGCCCGGCGCCGGGGTCGGTACGGGGGCGGGTGGTCGTCGCGCTCACACGCGCCTCCCGGTGCCGCCCGGCGGGAAGGAGGTCAGGGGCGTGCTCATGCGGCGGCCGCCTCCTTCCCGTCCAGGCCCGCGACGACGCTGAGCAGGCAGGCGTGGTCGACGACGCCCAGGCAGCGGCCGTTGTCGACGACGCGCGCGGGGCCGCCGGAACGGGCCACGGCCTCGATCGCGTCGGCGACGGTGGTGCCCGGGGTCAGCGCGGGGCCGCCGTCCTCCTCGTCGGACGTCGCGGGGCGCATCGCGCGGCGCACGGTCAGCACCTGCTCGCGCGGCACATCGCGGACGAAGTCCCGTACGTATTCGTCGGCCGGGGAGCCGACGATCTCCTCGGGGGTGCCGAGCTGCACGATCTCGCCGTCGCGCATCAGCATGATGCGGTCGCCGAGCCGCAGCGCCTCGCTGAGGTCATGGGTGATGAACACCATCGTCCGGCCCTCGTCGTGGTGCAGCCGGATGACCTCCTCCTGCATGTCGCGGCGGATCAGCGGGTCGAGCGCGCTGAACGGCTCGTCGAACAGCAGCACCTCGGGGTCGACGGCGAGCGCCCGGGCCAGGCCCACACGCTGCTGCTGACCACCGGAGAGCTGACCGGGGCGGCGGCGCTCCAGACCGGTCAGGCCGACCTTCTCCACCATCTCGGCCGCCTTGGCGCGGCGCTCGGCGCGGCCCATGCCCTGGATCTCCAGGCCGTAGGCGATGTTGTCGAGGACGGAGCGGTGCGGCAGCAGCCCGAAGTGCTGGAAGACCATGGCGGCGCGGTGGCGGCGCAGATCGCGCAGCCGGGCCTTGTCCATGGCCATGACGTCCTCACCGTCGATCTTCAGCGTCCCGGAGGTCGGCTCGATCAGACGGGTGAGGCAGCGCACCAGCGTGGACTTGCCGGAGCCGGACAGCCCCATCACCACGAACACTTCGCCCGGCTCGACGTCGAAGGAGACGTCCCGGACGGCGGCCGTGCAGCCGGTGCGGGCGCGCAGGTCCGCGGCGGACAGCTCGGCCTCGGGCGAGCCGGGGACGCGCTCGGCCTTCGGGCCGAACACCTTCCACATGTCGCGGACCGAGAAGACCGGGGTGCGGTCGCCGGTCCCGGGGGTCTCAGGGGTTTCGGGGGTCTCGGTGGCCAGAGTCGTAGCCATCACGCCTCACCTCCCGGGGCGAGCTGGGCAGCTCGTTCCTTCGATCGGTAACGGACCTGATCACGCTCCCCGACCAGCAGGTCCGCGCACTTCTCGCCGACCATCAGCACACCGATCATCGGGTTCACGGCGGGCATGGTCGGGAAGACGGACGCGTCGGCGATCCGGATGCCGGACAGGCCGCGGATCCGCAGATCGGGGCCGACCACGGCGAGTTCGTCGTCCGCGGCGCCCATCTTGCAGGTGCCCGCGGGGTGGTAGACGGTGTGCGCGACCTTACGGGCGTACTCGCTGATCTCCTCGTCCGAGGTGATCTCCGGGCCCGGGCACACCTCGCGCTTGAGCCAGCCGGCCAGCGGCTCGGTCTTGGCGATCTCACGGGCGAGCCGGATGCCGTCGACCAGGGTGCGGCCGTCGTAGTCCTCCTCGTCCGTGAAGTAGCGGAAGTCGAGAGCGGGCTTGACCTCGGGGTCGGCGCTCGTCAGGTAGAGGCGGCCGCGGCTGCGCGGCTTGGGGATGTTGGGCGTCATCGACACGCCGTGCTCGGGCTTCTCGTAGCCCAGTCGCTCGGGGTTGTCGGTGAACGGGATCTGGTAGAAGTGGAACATCAGATCCGGACCCTTGGACTCCGGGTCGCGGCGCACGAACAGACCGGCGTCCGAGTCCATCGCGGAGTTGTCCGGGATCGGGCCGTCCGTCTCCCACACGATCACCGACTCCGGGTGGTCGAGCAGGTTCTCACCGACGCCCGGCAGATCGACCTTGACCGGTATGCCCAGCGCCTCCAGGTCGGCCTTGGGGCCGATGCCGGAGTGCATCAGCAGCCGCGGGGTGTCCACCGCGCCCGCGCAGACCAGCACCTCGGTCCGGGCCTGGACGAGGATCTCCTCGCCGTCCTTGGTGCGGACGTGGACGCCGGTGGCCCGGCCGTCGTCGTCCAGCTCCAGCTTGTGCGCCCAGGTCTCCAGCATGATGTGGAGGTTCGTCCGGTCCAGGAAGGGGTGCAGATAGGCGACCGACGCCGAGGAGCGCTTGTTGTTCTCCGGGTGGTACGAGAGGTCGAAGAAGCCGACGCCCTCGTGGAACGGCTTCTTGTTGAAGCCCTCGACGCGCGGCACACCGGCGGATGCCTGAGCGGCCTCCACGAAGTCCCGGGCGATCGCGTTCCGGTCCTTCTCGTCGACCGCGACAACGTTGTTGCGCAGCTTGTGGAAGTACGGGTCCATCGCCTCGGCGTCCCAGCCCTCGGCACCCGCCTCGGCCCACTCGTCCCAGTCGCCCGGCAGCGGCTTGAAGGAGATCAGGGTGTTGTGCGAGGAGCATCCACCGAGCACCCGGGCCCGGCTGTGCCGGATGTGCGAGTTGCCGCGCGGCTGCTCGACGGTGGGGTAGTCGTAATCCAGATCGCCGCCGAGCAGCCCCAGCCAGCGGCGCAGGGTGAGGACATCGGGGCGGTCGATGTCCGAGGGGCCGCCCTCGATGACGGCGACACGGACGTCAGGGTCTTCCGTGAGCCGGGAGGCGATCACCGATCCTGCGGTGCCTCCGCCGATGACGACGTAATCGTATGCGTCAGGTACGGGCATGGTGGGGGTTACTCCTCGCGGTCTTCCGGTCTTCCGGGACGGCCCGCACGGGTGCGGGCCGGGGGCCGTCCTCGGAGGGATGGGGGGTTACGGGCGAAGGGGGAGAGACGCCGGGCGCCGTCACCGGACACGACGGGGCCCGGGCCCGGCGGGAGGTCCGGGCCCGGCCGTGCCGCCCCGGGCGGGGGTCGGCGTCGGGGCGTCAGCCGCCGAACCAGCGCACCGGGCTGGGCCGCAGGTTCTCGTAGACATGCTTGGTCTCGCGGTACTCGTCCAGGCCCGCCGGGCCCAGCTCACGTCCGACGCCGGACTTGCCGAAGCCGCCCCATTCGGCCTGCGGGAGGTAGGGGTGGAAGTCGTTGATCCATACGGTGCCGTGGCGCAGCCGCGCGGCAACCCGGCGGGCGCGCGCGGTGTCGGACGACCAGACGGCACCGGCCAGGCCGTATTCCGTGTCATTGGCGAGGGCCACGGCCTCATCTTCGGTGCTGAACGTCTCCACCGAAAGGATCGGGCCAAACGTTTCTTCCCGAACGACCCGCATTTCACGGTGGCACTGGTCCAGCACCGTCGGCAGATAGAAGTAGCCGGTCGCGGGGCGAACGTCGGACGGCTCGGGCTGCTTGCCGCCGGTACGCAGCACCGCGCCCTCTTCCAGGGCGGACGCCACGTACGCCTGGGTCTTGGCGAGCTGCTGGGCCGAGACGAGCGGGCCGCACTCGACACCCTCTTCGGTGCCGCGGCCCAGCTTGATCTTCTCGGCGCGGTTGACCAGCTCGGCGACGAACCGCTCGCGCACCGACTCCTCGATGATCAGCCGGGCACCGGCCGAGCAGACCTGGCCGCTGTGGATGAAGGCGGCGTTGAGCGCCTGGTCGACGGCGGTGTCGAAGCCCTCGTCGGTGGCGCAGGCGTCGGCGAAGACGACGTTCGGGTTCTTGCCGCCCAGCTCCAGGGCGACCTTCTTCACGCTCGGCGCGGCGGCCTGGGCCACCTTGGTGCCGCTGGCCAGACCGCCGGTGAAGGACACCAGGTCCACGTCCGGGTGCTCGGACAGCCGGGCACCGACCGGGTCACCGGCGCCGGTCACCAGGTTGGCCACACCGTTCGGCAGGCCCGCCTCGGCCAGCAGCTTCACCAGGTGGACGGTGGACAGCGGGGTCACTTCGCTGGGCTTGATGACGAAGGTGTTGCCCGCCGCGAGCGCCGGGGCGACCTTCCAGCTGGCCTGCAGCAGCGGGTAGTTCCACGGCGTGATCATCGCGCAGACGCCGACCGGCTCGCGCACCACGACGCTGTGCACATCGGGGCTGCCCGCGTCGACCACGCGACCGGCCGACTCGCCCGCGACCAGGTCGGCGAAGTAGCGGAAGGCGTTGGTCACGTCATCGACGTCGACCTCGCCCTCTTCCAGGGTCTTGCCGGTGTCCCGGCTCTCCAGCAGCGCGATCTCGTCGCGGTCGCGCTGGAGCAGATCGGCGACCCGCCGCAGCAGCGCCGCCCGCTCGGCGACCGGGGTGTGCGGCCAGGGGCCGCTGTCGAAGGCGCGGCGCGCGGCGGCGATGGCCGCGTCGGTGTCCTCGGCGCCGCCCTCGGCCACGACCGCCAGCGTCTTGGCATCCGCGGGGTCGAGAACCTCCCGCTGCGCGCTGGATGCGGCCGCTCGCCACACCCCGTCCACATGAATGGTCTCGACTGCCGACACGTTTACTCTGCCTTCCGGTATCGCGAACGTTTCCGCTGGCCACGCCAGCAACAGGGACCCCTTACCGGTTGTGAGAAACGTATGCGCAATTTTTCCTTGAAAGTGGCACGGCTCACGCGGGAGGCCGCGCGGACGTCACGCGAGGCGGAGGGCGCGGGATCTACGAAGCGGTGCAGTAGGCCGTGGGGCAGAAGGTCTGCAGCACGGCGTCATGGAGCGACTGCTCCTGTGCCCGGTCGCCGGCGGGGCCGATGATCAGCACCGCGTACATGGTGCCGTTCTGCGCGGCGAAGCGGCGGTCGAGTATCCGGCGGGCGCCGGACTTCTTGCTCTGGTACGTGTACTCCAGCTGGGCGGGGTCCATGGCGGCCGCTCCGAGCTGGGCGAGGGTGATCTGCTCATAGCCGCGGTTCCGGGTCGCCAGCCGCTCGGCCTCCTGCGCCGACTCGTACGGCGTGGACTCGGGGCCGTGCAGCTCGAACACCTGGATCATGGTGGAGTCGTCGGGCGAGGTGTAGAAGACGCTCGGGCCCTCCACCGTCCGCCGCCATCCATCGGGGACGGCGATGTCGAAGCCCTCCGGATCCCGCTCGGTGGTGAAGCCCGCGGGCGGGGCGGAGCCCGTCAGGGACGGACCCGCCGACGGGGACGCGTACGGCGACCCGGACGGATACACCGAGGGCAGACCGGACGGCGAGGCGCTCGGCAGCCCCGATGGCAGACCGGTGGGCGCACCGGTCTCGGGCGCGGGATAGACGTCGCCGGGCTCGGTGGCGTCCGCGGTCGCGGAGGGCGTGGGGGTCGCGCGGTCCCAGGGCAGCGGGCCCGCCTGGTCCCCGGTCGTGCCGTCACCGCCGAAGGCCACCCAGCCGGAGAACGCGATCCCGGCGGTCAGGAACACCGTGACCGCGACCGCCTGCCACACCCGCCGCGCCTCGGCGCCCGGGCCGGGGCCGGGGCGGTCGCCCGGCTGTGCCGCCCGGCCTTCGCCGGGCCCCCACTCGTGGGTCTCCCACTGCTGCGTATCCCCCGGCCCCCGCTGCTCACCCGGACCCCACTGCTCCTCCGAGCCCCCGTCAGTCATGCCCGCTCCCCCAGAAATCGTATTCTTCTACTAATAAGCAGAGTTAACCGTGTTAGCCGACATATGGCTTACCCAGTATGCGCGGCTCGGCCACGTCCGCTACCGCCCCGATGCCGGATAGTTCGCCATTGGAGACATATGCGCTCAGGTGGCCGGGCAGTACGCGGTGGGGCAGAAGGCGCCCAACGCGATCCGCTGCCGCTCCACCTGACGCGGCCACTCCTTGGACGGGCCCGCCACCAGCACCGCGTACTGCACCCCGTCCGGTCCGGTGAAGGCACGGTCGACGACGCGGCGCGGACCGTACTTCTCGCTTCGATAGCCGTACTCCAGCTGCGCGTCCGCTTCGTCGCCCGGGCCGAGCCGCTTCAGCCCGTACCGCTTGTAGCCGGGGTTCTTCTTGAGGCTGGTCTCGGCCTGCTTCAGCGCCTGGTACGGAGTGACCTGCGGGCTGGTCAGGGCGAAGACCTGGATGAGGCTGCTCGCGTCGGACGACTCGTAGAAGACCCCGGTATCGCGCTTGACGCGCCCCCATCCCACCGGGACGTCCAGCGTGAACCCCTCCGGATCCGCGGTGCGTTGATACCCCTGCGGCGGCCCGCTGCCCGCGACGGCCGAGCCCGACGGCGACGCGGACGGCTGCACCGACGACGGCACGGAATCGGACGGCGAGGGCGAGGCGCTGTCCCAGCCGGACGCCGTCGCGCTCGGGCCGCCGCCCTCCTTCGCGGTGTCATCGCCGCCGCCCGACAGCAGATGCCAGGTGCCGACTCCGATGCCGCCGATGAGCACGACGGCCAGCACCACGAGCAGCACCGGCCCCCGATGCGGGCTCGGCGGCCGTCTGCCCGGGGCGGGCGGCTCGGCGCCCTCCCCCACCCAGCGCTGCGCGGCCTCGTCCCAGTGGGGGCCGCGCTCGTCGCCCGGCGCACTCATCTCAGCCGCCCAGCAGCGCGCCGACCGCCTGGCCGACGGCGACGCCCGACGCCAGCATGCCGATACCGGCCCCGGCGTCCTGCAACAGCGCCCGGAGCCGGGCGAGGCGGCCCGCACCGGCCCGGCCGGTGCGCTGGATCTCGTCCTGGGCACCGGCCAGCTCGTCCGACAGCGCACCGACCTCGGGGGTGGCCACCAGCCGCTCCAGATCGGCGGAGAGCTGCTGGACGGCGCGCAGCAGTTCCTCGTACGCGGGGTCGCAGACGGCGCCTTCCCGCGCCCCGTTCACGATGCGGTTGTTGTCGCCGATGCCGACGACACCGCCGCGCACATTGCCGATGCGGATGTTCCCGAACCGCCGCCCGCCCTGACCTCCGGTCGCGCCCGCGCCGCTTTCCTCGTCCCGCTCAGCTGTCGCCATGGCCGCCTCCCCCTCCGTTGCCCCTGGTGTTGCTGACCGTGTTGTTGTCGCCGACGGTGATGGCGCTGTCCTGCGCGGACTCGATGAAGATGCCGCCACCGCTCACATTGATGATCTTCTGCTCGAACTCGCCGGTCTCCCATCCGGCTTCGTCCAGCGCCTGCCGCACCCCGTTGGCCACCCGGTCCTCGACGCTCTTCAGATAGCGGCTGACGTCCATCTCCTGGAAGAGCGAGGCGCCGTGGTCGCTGCCCAGCTCGCGCACGGACCGCCAGGGCCCGTCGGGGATGGCCGCGGCATAGGCGCCCGTGTACATCCGCAGGAAGAAGGCGATCATCCGGAAGCCGTGGACCAGCACGCGGCCCGCGGCCGTGGGTGTCCGGGCCAGCGCCCACAGCGCCTTGCCCGGCAGCCCGCCGCGGCGGTGGGAGTCGGTGAGGCGGTCGATCGCGCGGAAGTCCGGGCGGATCGGGCGCAGCACATGCGGAGCGAACTCCACCATCAGCATGCCGCCTTGGGTGTGCACCCGGACGAAGACGGTGGTGACGACTTCCTCCTGCCAGGCTCCGACCCGGATGCGCAGGAAGTGCCGCCGGACCTCGCCGCCCTCCTCGACCGCCTCGGCCCGCTCCCGCTCGAAGTGCTCCTCGCCGTGCGGGGCGAGGGAGCGGCTGCGCAGCCCGGTGGCCTTCAGGAACACGCACTCGTCCAGCTCCAGACCGCGCAGCCGGTCGCGGACCTCGACCGACTGCCTCGGCACCGCGCCGTTCCGGGCGGGTGTCCTGGCGGACGGGGTGCGCAGATTCTCCACCAGCGGCCGGATCCGCTCCAGGATCACCCGGTTGTCGAGCGGCACCGCCGTACGGCCCTCGCGCGGGCGCAGTTCGACCGCGAGCGTCCACGTGGCGTGCGCGGTGCCCGCCCCGAGAAAGGGGTGCTGATCGTGGTAGAGGATCACGGGCGCGTGCTGCTCGCGCCGGATCAGCTCCCGCACCCGCCGGAAGTGTCCGCTGCCGGAGCGCTCGGCGGGGTCGTCGGCCGGATCGGCGAAGGCCCGCGGATCGAGGTCGCTGGACAGCACCCGGGCCACATGCTCGCGGTGCAGGGCGACCGCCGCGGCCATCGCGGTGGGGATCAGCAGCGCGGCCCAGGCGGCCCCGGCGCCCGCCCCGGCCATCACCCCCGACAGCGAGCTCTGTTGCAGGGCGCTCGGCTCCAGGTCGTCCCCGAAGACCAGCTCCAGCGCGGAGAGCACATAGACGATCAGCAGCAGTACTCCGGCCACCCGCAGGACCGCGGCCAGCCGCCTCCGGGCGGACGGGATCCCGTCGGAGCCCGGATAGTCGGCGCGGAAGGGACCCGAGGCGCCGCCCCTGGCCCAGGTCGCCAGCAGCAACAGCCCGCAGGACAGCAGGAAGATGAAGAAGAAGCCCTTGGCCAGCAGAGCGTGCAGCAGCCAGAGCGCGACCAGCAGCAGGGTCCAGCCCGCCTCCAGACGCCGGGCGCGCAGCGCGTGGGCGAGCACCCGGGAGGCGTCGACGCCCAGCGACGGCGCCACCACGCGCTCCTCGTGGACCAACAGCTCGTCCAAGACCGCGTCCCGGAAGTCATCGTCCAGATACGCCCCCGCGCATAACAGCCGTGTGGCCTCACTGGCCGCATGTCTGGACGCGTGATCACTGCGACTGCCTGTGCCCATGGCTCTCCCCCCGAGGCCGGCATCAACCCCTCATACGGTAGGAGAAGGTGCGGCGCAAGAACAGGGAATAGCCGAAGGGTCACTCTCCGGAGTGAATATCGGAGGGTGACCCTTCAGAAGTCCGCGCGCGGGGTGCGTCAGGCGAGGCGGCGTCAGATGAGGCCGAGACCGCGCACGGCCTCGCGCTCCTCCTCCAGCTCCTTCACCGACGCGTCGATGCGGGTGCGGGAGAACTCGTTGATCTCCAGGCCCTGGACGATCTCGTACTTGCCGTCCTTGGTGGTGACCGGGAACGACGAGATCAGGCCCTCCGGGACGCCGTACGAGCCGTCCGACGGGATGCCCATGGAGGTCCAGTCGCCCGCCGCGGTGCCGTTGACCCAGGTGTGGACGTGGTCGATGGCGGCGTTGGCGGCGGAGGCGGCCGAGGACGCGCCCCGGGCCTCGATGATCGCGGCGCCACGCTTGGCGACGGTCGGGATGAAGGTGTCGGACAGCCACTGCTCGTCGTTGACGACCTCGGCGGCGTTCTTGCCCGCGACCTCGGCGTGGAAGACGTCCGGGTACTGGGTGGCCGAGTGGTTGCCCCAGATCGTGAGCTTCTTGATCTCGGCGACCGGCACGCCGGTCTTCTGGGCGAGCTGCGACAGCGCGCGGTTGTGGTCCAGGCGCGTCATCGCGGTGAAGCGGTCGCCCGGTACGTCCGGGGCGGCGGCCTGGGCGATCAGCGCGTTGGTGTTGGCCGGGTTGCCCACGACCAGGACCTTGATGTCGTCCGCCGCGTGGTCGTTGATGGCCTTGCCCTGCGGCTTGAAGATGCCGCCGTTGGCCTCCAGCAGGTCGCCGCGCTCCATGCCCTTGGTGCGCGGGCGGGCGCCGACCAGCAGCGCGACGTTGGCGCCGTCGAAGGCGACGTTCGGGTCGTCGGAAATGTCCACGCCGCGCAGCAGCGGGAACGCGCAGTCGTCCAGCTCCATCGCGGTGCCCTCGGCGGCCTTCAGGCCCTGGGGGATCTCCAGAAGCCGCAATTTGACCGGCACGTCCGCGCCGAGGAGCTGACCGGAGGCGATGCGGAAGAGCAGCGCGTAGCCGATCTGGCCGGCCGCGCCGGTGACGGTGACATTGACGGGAGTGCGGGTCATGGCGGTCTCCTGCGCTGTGTTTGTCCGAGATCTCTTGGTGTCGAGATACCGGCGTCAGGCTATCCGACGGCGCAGCGCCCGCATCCCCGGGCCTCTGTGTCGCTGCTCACCGGGCACGCCCCGGCGGCCGTCTGCCAGGAGGGGGGAGTGCAGACGGCCGCCCGGTGCCGCACCCGTGGGGGGCTCGGCGTGCGCTTGCCCCGATTCCCCGGGGTCATTCCCCCGGTTCGAAAATTCCCCCGGACGGATCTCCGGACGGGCCCGCGGCAGGCCCGGCGCACCGGCCGGTCACCCCTGAGGCGCACCTTCCCGCGGCGTGCAGCCACGCTGGCCGCCGGTGAGGGTCGCGCACGCGGTGGCCCGCGCGGTGGCGTCCGCCGTGACCATCCCGGTGTACGCGTTCCCGTCCGCGTCGACCTTGCCGCGCTCGGTACGTGCCGCCCCGCCGCCCTTGGCGGGGGCGCTGACCTGTACCAGATCGCCGGGGGCCGCCTGGGCGATGCGGGCCCACGCCGCGCCGCAGACCTTGCTGTAGCGGACCTCGACGTACGCCGTCCCGACCATCGCGTTCGCGGTCGTCCTCGCGTACTTGTCGCCGCAGCCCATGGCCTCCGGGTCCTTGCCCGCGCAGCCCTTCCCGGAGCACTTCACCCCGGCCGGGAGCCGGGAGGCGGTGGTGGCGGGGGCCTTGACCGGCTTCTGGGCCCGCTTCTCGCCGTCGTCGCCCTGGCCGGTCAGGAGGACGGCACCGGCCACGATCAGCAGCGTGCCGACCACGCCCCCGGCGAACAGCGCGATACGGCGCCGCCCGGGCCGCCCCGCGGGACGCGGCGGGCCCGGCTCGTCGGCCGCGGGCGGTGCGGGCGGTACGGGCGGCGCGGACAGTTGAGGCGGCGCGTCCGATACGGGTGGCGCGGGTGTGGCGTCCGGTACGGGCAAGGTGGGCCACGCGCGCGTCGACGGTGCCGCCGGAACCGGCTCCACCAGCGGGTGTTCGGGTCCGGGCACCTCAACGCCCTGGACGGTCTGGGCACCTTGGGCGTTCGGTCCGTCTTGGGCACTCGGGGCGCCCTGGTCCGTCGGGACGCTCGGAGCGACGCTCGGGGAGTCGCTCGGGCGGGACTTCGCCGGTTTGCGTCCGTTCCTCTTCTCCGTCGGCGGCGGCGCGAACTCCTCCAGCGCGGCCCGCGCCCGGTCGACCCGGATCGCCTCCATCGTGACGTCGTGCCGCATCTCGGCGCGGCTCCACGCCCGTTCCGCCAGCTCCCACAGGATGACGAGGTGACCCGCGTCCGCGCCCGTCGCCTCGGCCAGCGCCTCCACCGCGCCCTGCGGCGGCAGGAGTCTGCCGCCGAGGTAACGCTCCCAGGAGGTCTTGCTGTAGCCCGTGCGGTCGGCGATGGCCACGACGCTCATCCCGCTGCGGTCGACGAGTCCGCGTAACTGCCCGGTGAACTCCCGCACCTGCGGGTCGAGTTCTTCCGGCAGGTCCCTCCAACGAGGCATGTGCCTCCCCCTGTCCCCCCGTACGTACCTGGTGGTTCCCCTTGGTCTGGTCCCCGTGCCGGCTTCCCGGGCGTCGATCTGACTACCCAAAGAGATGCCTTGCCCCAGGATGTCAGTTCCTCCGGCGGGGGCGCATCGGAGCATTTCGGACCCGGGAGCGCACCACGCCCGCGCCTGCTCGTCGTTGCGCAGCCGATACCTCGTTGCGGAACGGTCACTTCCGAGCCACAGGCCCTCAACGTCCATTGATCCCGCACAGCCAACGCACAACCCTGTTCATCAGGCGGTCCGTCCTTCTTCGGGGGAGAGGACGGACCGCCGCCCGGACCGTGGGAGACGTGAACAAGCCAACGGCGGCCCGTCCTCCCGCGGGGGGTGAGGACGAGCCGCCGTTCGATTGACGGGGCGCGCGGAGGCGCGGACTAGCGGACCGTGAAGTGCACCACGTCCTGAAGGAACGGGAGCTTGATCCAGGGGTCCGGCTGAACCATCAGCGACAGCAGCACGATCACCGCGCCGAGCCCGCCGTAAGTCAGCAGATCGGTGAAGCGCGACCGTACGGCCAGCATCCCCACCTCCGGCAGCGCCCACCGCAGTGCCGCGCCCGCCAGCAGGGACAGCCCGATCAGCGCCGTGCCCAGCCGGAAACCGTCCAGCGCGACGATCAGCAGCCCCAGCGCGACGCCGCCCACCACCGCCAGGAACGGCCACTGCCGGGCGGTCGCCGGGGCGCTGCCGGGCGCGGCGCGGCCGCCGCCCTGCGGACGCGCGGTGTCCCGGGTGATCAGCGGGAAGCGGCGGGACTTGCGGAGCAGCAGCCCCGGCAGCTCCGCGACCTTCGGCTTGCCCGTCGAGCCCTGACCGGTCGCGGGCGCCTCAGCCGTGGGCTTCCCGGCCGCGGAAGCTTCCGCCGAAGGCGCTTCGGCCGCGGGCGCCTCGGTCGCCGCCTGCCCGGCCGCGGGCTCCTCGCTCGCCTCAGCCGTCATGACCGGCACCGCCGTCGGCGGCCGCCTTCGCGTCCCGCTCGGCCGCCTCCACGACGTTGACCAGCAGCTGGGCGCGGGTCATCGGGCCGACGCCGCCCGGGTTCGGCGAGATCCAGGCCGCGACCTCGGCCACGTCGGGGTGCACATCACCGGCGATCTTGCCGTGCTCGTCCCGGCTGACGCCCACGTCGAGCACCGCGGCGCCCGGCTTGACGTCCTCACCCTTCACCAGGTGCCGCACCCCGGCGGCGGCCACGATGATGTCGGCCTGGCGCAGCTGCGCGGCCAGGTCGCGGGTGCCGGTGTGGCACAGGGTGACCGTCGCGTTCTCGGAGCGGCGGGTGAGCAGCAGCCCGATCGACCGGCCCACGGTGATGCCGCGGCCGACGACCACCACATGCGCGCCGTTGATCTCCACGCCGTGGTGGCGCAGCAGCTGGATGATGCCCTGTGGGGTGCACGGCAGCGGCGCGGTCTCGTTGAGCACCAGCTTGCCGAGGCTCATCGGGTGCAGTCCGTCGGCGTCCTTGGCCGGGTCGATCAGCTCCAGCACCCGGTTGGTGTCGATGCCCTTGGGGAGCGGCAGCTGGACGATGTAGCCCGTGCAGGTCGGGTCCTCGTTCAGCTCCCGGACCGCCGCCTCGATCTCCTCCTGGGTGGCGGTGTCGGGCAGGTCGCGGCGGATGGACGCGATGCCCACCTGGGCGCAGTCGCGGTGCTTGCCCGCGACGTACCACTTGCTGCCCGGGTCTTCGCCGACGAGCAGGGTTCCGAGGCCGGGATGGACGCCCTTGGCCTTCAGCGCCTCCACGCGGCTGACGAGATCGGACTTGATCGCGGCGGCGGTTGCCTTGCCATCGAGAATCTGGGCGGTCATGGCTTCATCCTCCCGGATGCGGGGACGTCGATTCCACCCAGGGCCCGTCGGAGGCGGTGGGTGGGGGTGGGCGGCGGAGGCCGCACCCCTGATCTCGGGGTGCGGCCTCCGGTGTCGTACATCGCGCGGGGCGGCTCAGTGGAAGAAGTGCCGCGTACCGGTGAAGTACATGGTCACGCCCGCCTTCCGGGCCGCCTCGACCACCTGCTCGTCGCGGACCGAGCCGCCCGGCTGCACCACGGCCTTGACGCCCGCCTCGGCCAGCACCTCGAAGCCGTCCGGGAACGGGAAGAAGGCGTCGGAGGCGGCGTACGCACCGGTCGCCCGCTCCTCGCCCGCCCGGGCCACGGCCAGCTTCGCCGAGTCGACGCGGTTGACCTGGCCCATACCGACGCCGACCGTGGCGTTGTCCTTGGCGAGCAGGATCGCGTTGGACTTGACCGCCCGGCAGGCGCGCCAGGCGAAGGCCAGCTCGGCGAGGCCGTCGGCGTCCAGCGCCTCCCCGGTCGCCAGGGTCCAGTGGGCCGGGTCGTCGCCCTCGGCCTGGAACCGGTCCTTGGCCTGGACGAGCGTGCCGCCCTCGATGGGGCGCTGCTCGGTGGCCGCCGCGGGGGCGTCGGCGCAGCGCAGCACGCGGATGTTCTTCTTACGGGCCAGCACCTCGACCGCGCCGTCCTCGTACGCGGGGGCGACGATGACCTCGGTGAAGATCTCGGCGACCTGCTCCGCCATGGCGACCGTCACGGGACGGTTGACGGCGATCACGCCGCCGAAGGCCGACAGCGAGTCGCACGCGTGCGCCTTGCGGTGCGCCTCGGCGACGTCCGCGCCGGTGGCGATCCCGCAGGGGTTGGCGTGCTTGATGATCGCGACGCACGGGTCGGCGTGGTCGTGGGCGGCGCGCCGGGCGGCCTCGGTGTCGACGTAGTTGTTGTACGACATCTCCTTGCCGTGCAGCTGCTCCGCGTGCGCGAGGCCCGTGCCGCTGCCGTCGCTGTAGAGCGCGGCGGGCTGGTGCGGGTTCTCGCCGTAGCGCAGGACCTGCTTCCGGGTGAAGGTCGCGCCGGTGAAGTCCGGCCAGTCGCCCTCGTCGGCGGCGTAGCCATCCGCGAACCAGTTGGCCACCGCCACGTCGTACGCCGCGGTGTGCTGGAACGCCTCGGCCGCGAGCCGCTTGCGCCGCTCCAGGTCGAAGCCGCCGTCGGCGGCGGCCTTGAGGACGTCACCGTACGCGGCCGGGTTGACGACGACCGCCACGGACGGGTGGTTCTTGGCGGCGGCGCGGACCATCGACGGACCGCCGATGTCGATCTGCTCGACGCACTCGTCGGGCGAGGCGCCCGAGGCGACCGTCTCGCGGAACGGGTACAGGTTGACGACGACCAGTTCGAACGGCTCGACGCCCAGCTCGGTCAGCTGCTCGCGGTGCGCGTCGAGCCGCTGGTCGGCGAGGATGCCCGCGTGGACGCGCGGGTGCAGGGTCTTGACACGGCCGTCCAGACACTCGGGGAAGCCGGTCAGCTCCTCGACCTTCGTCACCGGAACGCCCGCCGCCGCGATCTTCGCGGCCGTCGAGCCGGTCGAGACGAGCTGAACACCCGCCGCGTGCAGCCCCTGTGCCAGCTCCTCGAGCCCGGTCTTGTCGTACACGCTGACCAGCGCGCGGCGGATGGGCCGCTTGGTACCTTCGGCGGTCACGGGATCCTTACCTTTCGTCCCTCAATGCGATAGCCGTGACGGGCCAGACGCCCCACGACCTCGACGAGCAGCGAACGCTCGACTTCCTTGATCCGCTCATGCAGAGCGGACTCGTCGTCCTCGTCCCGGACCTCGACCACGCCCTGGGCGATGATCGGACCGGTGTCGACCCCGTCGTCGACGAAGTGGACGGTGCACCCGGTCGCCTTCACGCCGTACGCGAGCGCGTCGCGCACCCCGTGGGCGCCGGGAAAGCTGGGCAGCAGGGCCGGGTGGGTGTTGACACACCGGCCGCCGAAGCGGGCCAGGAACTCCTTGCCCAGGATCTTCATGAACCCCGCCGAGACCACCAGGTCCGGGTCGTACGCGCCCGTCTCCCGCGCCAGCGCCGCGTCCCACTCGGCGCGGCTCGCGTAGTCCTTCACGCGGCATACGAAGGTGGGGATACCGGCGCGCTCGGCGCGCTCCAGACCGGCGATGTCGCCGCGGTCGGCGCCGACGGCCACGACCTGGGCGCCATAGCCCGCGGTGCCCTCGTCGGCGATGGCGTCGAGGAGCGCCTGCAGGTTCGTACCGGAGCCGGAGACGAGAACGACGAGGCGGGCAGGGGACCCGGAACGGGCGGGGAGGGGCGGGGAGGCCACGGCGGGGATCTTTCTCGCGGGCGGTGCTGCCGTTTGTGTGGTCGTACAAGGTCATGGCCCGTTGAATTCCGGGGAACTCTACGAAGCCGCCGACCGTCAGCAACGATACCGGCACACGAAGCGGCCCCCGGGGGACGGGGGCGGGCACGGGAGGTAGCGTCTGGACTGCGAATCCAACTGATGCCGTGGGAACGACCGTCGCGCCCGCCCCGCCGAGCCGTGCGGCAGGAGCCGTACCCGGACCGCGTGTGCGGGACGACGACACAAGGGGAAGACACATTCCAGATGCCGGACCGACGCCGCCGCGCGGCTCATCGCCTCACTCCGACCCCCGCTCTCACCGGGGGGCGGCGATGAGGCGCGCCCGCACGTCGCGTACGACGCCGCTGCTGCGCGAGCAGCAGTCACCGTCGTCCTCCTCGTCCCCCTCGTCCTCCTCCGCCTCGCCCGGGGACCACCACGGCCCCGGGGACCACAGCGGCGAGGACCGGCACGAGGACAATCCCTTCGCCCCGCCGCCCGAGGGCAGGCCCGACCAGCCCTGGCAGCCCCGGCACCGGCCGGAGGACGGCAGCGGCAGCGGGGACGGCTCGGGGAACGGCTCCGGGAACGGCGGCGACAGCTCCGGCGCCCAGGACGATCAGCCGCAGCAGCCCCCGGCCTGGGGCAGCCAGTGGAGCAGCCGCCAGCCCGGCCGCCAGAGCGGCGGCTTCGGCTCCGGCCCCGGCGGCACCCGCCCCTCCGGGAACGGCGGCCAGGGCGGCGGACCGGCCGGTCCGCGCGGTTGGGACCCCACCGACCCGGCCCAGCGGCGCGCCCGGTACGCGCTGCTGGCGGGCATGTGGGCGTTCTTCTTCGCGCTGTTCAGCCTGGCCCAGATCGCGCTGCTGCTCGGCGCGCTCGCGCTCTACTGGGGCATCAGCTCGCTGCGGGCCAAGCCGCGCCGTACCGCCACGGCCTCGTCCGCCGCGGTGAGCGGCACGGCGAACGCGCCGCTCAACGCCCCGCCCCCGCCGCCCGGCGCCACCCCGGCCCGGCTGCCCGCGCCCGGCTCCGGCTCGTCGAAGCCGCAGTCGACGGCGGCGATCAGCGGTCTGGTCACGGGCGGGCTCGCGCTCGCCATCGTGGCGGCGACGTTCAGCTTCCAGATCGTCTACCACGACTACTACACCTGCGTGGACGACGCCCTCACCCAGACCTCCCGGCACGCCTGCGAGACCCAGCTCCCCAAGGAGCTGCGGCCCCTCCTCAGCACCAGCGAATAGACACGCCGCGGGGCGCCGACCCGGTCTGGGTGCGGCGCCCCGGCTGTCATCCGGCGGCGGCCCGGTCTACGGGGTCTCCTCCTGGGAGTCGGGCCTGCGGTGCGGCTCCAGCGTCACCGGGTCCACCGAGCCCATCGGGCCGGTCGCGCCCACCATGCCGCCCATGAAGTCGGCCATGGTGCCCGCCCCCATGCCCGTGCCGACCCCGGCACCGAGGCCCGGGCTCGTCGCCGGGCCCTGGGCCCGCTCCGGCCCCCGCTTCCGCTTGCCGCCGCGCCGCGGGCGGCTCGGGCGCAGCCACTGCCACCAGGGCTCGGCCATAGCCTTCCGCAGGTCGATCGGCTCGGCCTCCGGTTCCGGTTTCGGCTCCAGCGCCACCCGGGCCAGCGCCTCCTCATGGGCCGCCCGCTTCTTCGTCCGCGCCTCCGCCCGCACCCGGGCCTTCGCCGCGCGGGCCGCCTTCCACTCCGCCCAGGTCGTCCGGGTGGGGACGTACAGCCGCACCCAGCGCACCACCAGCGCGCCCGGTACCGCGATCGACCCGGTCCAGACGAGCGTGGCCGTGCCGGTGCGCCACCAGTCGGGCCCGAGGTCGGCGAGGACGCCCACGCCCAGCGGTCCGCCCGACACGGCGGCCAGCAGCGCCATCACGGCCGCGCAGCCGATCGCCGCGAGCGCCGCCAGCACCGCCGTCTCGCCCCAGCCCCAGGCCGGGCGGGGCGCGCCCTTGCCGGGCCGCCGGGCCGCCGCGACCGCCGTCAGCCAGGCCACCGACGCCCCCGCCAGGGCCCCGGCCACCCAGTTCAGCGGCCAGTGCGGGCCCTCCGCGGGCAGCGCCGAGACCAGGGGGAAGTGCGGCAGCTGGGGGTAGGAGGTGACGCCGAGCGGGGCGACCACGCTGCCGCCCCCGGCCGTGAAACCGGCGCCGATTCCGTACGCCGCGCCCCACACGATGGCGTTCGGCAGCAGCGCCAGGCTGACCAGCAGCACCGCGAAGCGGCCCTGCCATACGTTGCTGAGCTGGAGGAACGCCAGCTGTACGGATCCGGTGTGGCTCAGCATCGAGATCGCGGTGAGCAGCGCGCCACTGCCGAGCAGCACCAGGAGCCCGCTGGCCCCGGCGCGGCACGCGGCGAGCAGTCGGCGCCGTCGGCACCAGCTTCCGCGCAGCTTCGACGCGCATAGGACGACGCCCGCCGCCAGCCGCGTGGCACCGGGAATCCGGTCCAGCGCGGCCTTCGCCCGCGCGGGCAGCCGCACCGGGAACCGGCCGTCGGCCACCCATACGCCGAGGGCGGCGACGGCCGCGGCGAAGAGCGGCAGACGCAGCGCCGCGCTGAGCGGGTCGACGTGCAGCGGCCCGGCCGTGGCGTACAGCGTCGCCGCCGTGCCGACGAGCAGATAGCCGCTCGTCACCCAGCCGAAGGCGGTGCGGGGGTCGACGACGGAGTCCTCGGGCACCCACTGCCCCTCGGCCTCCTCCTCCTGGCCCTGGTAGACCGCGTGCTGCGCGGCGCGGTAGAGCAGCCAGCAGGGCAGCGCGCTGATGAGCAGCGGGGTCAGCCCGACGGGCGCCGGATGCCCGGACAGTGTCACGGTCCGTACGAGGTCGGCACCGTGTCCGAGGAGCCACAGGTCGGCGGCGACGTGCAGCGCCCCGTCGGGGCTGCTGTCGGGGGACGAGGAGGTGATCCACAGCAGCAGGACGACGACGGCGAGCGTGCCCAGCCCGAGCCCCGCGGCCACCACGCCGCCGAGGAACGCTTCCCTGGCGACGGAGGGGCGCTGGAGCGCGGCGCTACCGCGTGAGGACACCGATGGACTGCGATCGGTCGTTTGGGTCACGGGCCCATGCTGCCAATAACAGTCGTTTCATCCGTACATCAAGCGATTAGTCGCGTGTCGGACGTAGTCGGCTTATGTACCTTTTGCCGCGCGGTGCCTTACGGCCCCGGGACCGGCCCGGGAACGGACCGGAAGCGCAAAAGGCGCGGGCCCGCACCACCCATCCGGCGGTACGGGCCCGCGCCCGCGTGTGACGCCGGCGTCAGCCTGCGAGCGCGGCGCGCGCCAGACCGGCGGTCTCGGTCGGGGTCTTGCCGACCTTCACGCCCGCGGCCTCCAGGGCCTCCTTCTTCGCCTGGGCGGTGCCGGAGGAACCGGACACGATCGCACCGGCGTGGCCCATGGTCTTGCCCTCGGGCGCGGTGAAGCCCGCCACGTAGCCGACGACCGGCTTGGTGACGTTGGCCTTGATGAAGTCCGCGGCCCGCTCCTCGGCGTCGCCACCGATCTCGCCGATCATCACGATCAGGTCGGTGTCGGGGTCGGCCTCGAAGGCGGCCAGCGCGTCGATGTGGGTGGTGCCGATGACCGGGTCGCCACCGATGCCGACGCAGGACGAGAAGCCGATGTCCCGCAGCTCGTACATCATCTGGTAGGTCAGGGTGCCGGACTTCGACACCAGACCGATCCGGCCGGGCTTGGTGATGTCGGCCGGGATGATGCCCGCGTTCGACTGACCCGGCGTGATCAGACCCGGGCAGTTCGGGCCGATGATGCGGGTCTTGTTGCCCTTCTGACCGGCATAGGCCCAGAAGTTGGCGGAGTCGTGAACGGCGATGCCCTCGGTGATCACCACGGCGAGCGGGATCTCGGCGTCGATCGCCTCGATGACCGCGCTCTTGGTGAACTTCTCCGGGACGAAGATGACCGTGACGTCGGCGCCGGTGGCCTCGATGGCCTCCTTGACGGAGCCGAAGACCGGTACCTCGTTGCCGTCGAAGTCAACGGTGGTGCCGGCCTTGCGCGGGTTCACGCCACCGACGATGTTGGTGCCCGAGGCGAGCATCCGACGGGTGTGCTTCTGACCCTCGGACCCGGTCATCCCCTGGACGATGACCTTGCTTTCCTTGGTGAGGAAGATAGCCATGGTTTCTGGTGTCCTCGTCCCTTACTTCGCGGCCAGCTCGGCGGCGCGCTCGGCCGCGCCGTCCATGGTGTCCACCTGCTGCACGAGCGGGTGGTTGGCGTCGGTGAGGATCTTGCGACCCAGCTCCGCGTTGTTGCCGTCGAGACGCACGACGAGCGGCTTGCTGACGTCCTCGCCCTTGGACTTCAGCAGCTCCAGGGCCTGCACGATGCCGTTGGCGACGGCGTCGCAGGCGGTGATCCCGCCGAAGACGTTGACGAAGACGGACTTGACGTCCGGGTCGCCGAGGATGATCTCAAGACCGTTGGCCATCACCTCTGCGGAGGCGCCGCCACCGATGTCGAGGAAGTTGGCGGGCTTCACGTTGCCGTGGTTCTCACCGGCGTATGCGACGACGTCGAGGGTCGACATGACCAGACCCGCGCCGTTGCCGATGATGCCGACCTCGCCGTCGAGCTTGACGTAGTTGAGGCCCTTGGCCTTGGCGGCCGCCTCGAGGGGGTTGGCCGCGGCCTTGTCCTCGAGCGCCGCGTGCTCCGGCTGGCGGAACTCGGCGTTGGCGTCCAGCGTCACCTTGCCGTCAAGCGCGATGATCTTGCCGTCACCGGTCTTGACCAGCGGGTTGACCTCGACGAGCAGGGCGTCTTCGTTGATGAAGACGGTCCACAGCTGCTGGAGGACGTCCGCCACCTGGTCGGCGATCTCGGCCGGGAACTTCGCGGCGGCGACGATCTCGGCGGCCTTCTCGGGGGTCACGCCCTCGATGGCGTCCACCGGGATCTTGGCGAGCGCGTCGGGGTTCTGCTCCGCGACGACCTCGATCTCCACGCCGCCCTCGACGGACGCCATGGCGAGGAAGGTGCGGTTGGTGCGGTCCAGCAGGAAGGAGACGTAGTACTCCTCCTTGATGTCCGCGGTCTGGGCGAGCATCACCTTGTGGACCGTGTGGCCCTTGATGTCCATGCCCAGGATCTGGGTCGCCTTCTCCACGGCGTCGGCCGGGTCGGAGGCCAGCTTGACGCCACCGGCCTTGCCGCGGCCGCCGACCTTCACCTGCGCCTTGACGACCGCGCGGCCGCCCAGGCGCTCGGCCACCTCGCGCGCCGTCTCAGGCGTGTCGATGACTTCACCGGCCAGCACCGGTACACCGTGCTTGGCGAAGAGGTCCCTCGCCTGGTACTCGAACAGGTCCACGCGCGTCCGTCCCTTTTCCATGGATATCGCGGTCGTTATCTGCGCGGGCGTGCCGCGATGGCCAGCGTGAGGACGCGATCTAAGAGAGGGCGGCACACGTGCGCCGGGTACGCGGCATGTCCGTCTCGCAGGCTATAACCACGAGCCGTGCGACCCTAAATCGCAGATCACACTGGAGCGGTGATTACGGTCACAGATCGCGACCGTACGCACCTATCTCGCAAACGAGAGCGGGCAGTCCCCTCCCCAACGAGGACTGCCCGCTCTCGGCTGTTGCGCGGTGTTACGGCTGCGTACGGCGGCTTCAGCGCCGCCGTACGCGGCGGTCATGCGGTCTCGGCTATCAGACGGCCGGGAGGGCGGCCGGGGCGGCCGGGAGGTCGGTCGGCAGCTGCGCCGGGACGGCGGGCAGGTCGGCCGGGACGTTCGGCAGGTCGGTGGGCAGGTGCGCCGGGACCTGCGGCAGGTCGGTGGGCAGCTGGGCCGGAACCTGCGGGAGGTCCGCCGGGACGTTCGGCAGGTCAGTCGGCAGCTGGGCCGGAACCTGCGGCAGGTCGGTCGGCAGGTGCGCCGGAACCGACGGCAGGTCGGCCGGGACGTTCGGCAGGTCGGTGGGCAGCTGGGCCGGGACCTGCGGCAGGTCGGTCGGCAGGTGCGCCGGGACCTGCGGGAGGGCCGGGAGCGCCGGGATGTTGGCGGCGTCGGTCAGGTCGACCGGGGCCACCGGGAGCAGGCTCTGCACCCGGGCCACGGTGTCCACCGCGGTGCCCTGCGCGTTCGTGACCACGGAGCCGCCCAGCTCCACCGCGAACGGAACGGTGCTGGTGGCCAGGCCGGCGGCGAACGGAACCGTGGTGGTGACCGTGTTCTGGGCGACCGGCACGGCGTTGGTCACGGTGTTCTGCACGAACGGCACGGCGTCGCCGACAGTGCCCTGCGCGAACGGAACCACGTTGCTGGCGGTGCCCAGCGCGTAACCCTGCGCGCTCCCGGCCACGTAGCCGACGTACGGAACGGTCTTGCCCACGGCGTCACCGGCCAGCACGCCCGCGTCGTCCACGGTGCCCTGCGCGACCGGGACGACCTTGACCACGACGTGGTTCACGACGGGCGGCAGCACATCGTTCGCGACACCGTTCACGACCGGCTTGACGATGCCCACGGTGCCCTTGGCCTTGCCCGCCAGCTCCTCCGGGCGCACGCCCGCACCGGAGAGCGAGGCGAGCAGGTTGTCGGCGGCACCGGGGGCGGCGGGCAGCTTCGGGGCGGCCGGGAGCTGGGCGGGCACCTCGGCCGGGAGGCCCTTGACGGACGGCACCGGGGCGGCGTCGGGCAGCGAGGAGCCGTTGACCGGCAGCGAGCCGAGGCCCGGCAGGTGCGGAACGACGCCGGGCACCTCGCCGGTGGGCAGGTCGACGTCGGCGGCCTTCTGGACGGACTTCACCGCGTGGTGGGCCTTCTTCACGACCTTGCCCGGCTTGGCGTCACGGTTCACGCCGTCGAGCGCGCCACCGGTCACGTCGCGGGTGGTCTTGGAAACGTCCGGCAGCTGGCCCTTGGCGGCACCGTCGACGGTGTCCTCGACGCCCCCGGTCACGCCGTCCACGGTCTTCTTCGCGGAGTCGTTCAGCTTGGACGTGTCGGCCGCATCGCCGGTCGCACCGTCAACCGTGTCGGTGACCTTGCCGGTGGTGTCCGTGACCTTGCCGGTCGTGTCGGTGACCTTGTCCGTAACGCCGTCCACCGTGCTGGCGACGCTGTCGGTGGAGGGGACGTTCGGGGTCTCGGCAGCGCTGGCGGCGGCGGAACCGAGGGCCCAGATACCGGTGGCGGCAGCGGCGACGAGGATGGAGCGGCGAATGTTGTTGCGCATGGTGGAAGAAGTCCTTCGAATTCAAGAGGGGGTTAGCGAACGGGCAGACCTGACCCGCCCCCGCGCGGCAGGTCTTGTACAGACGGGGGAAGGTCTGCCCTAGCCGGGGAATTCGAGGACTTCGTTGTACCGCTCGCGCGTCGGCGCGGAGCTGTCCGCACGGACCGCGCCGGGCGCGAGCCCGAACTGCGCGGCGCCGGACGGCGGCAGAGCGGCGTGGGTGTTCCCGCCACGGGGAGCGCCGCTGTCGCCGGTGCACTGGGTGACGGTCCCGAGGGGGGACCGCGGGAGGGGCATCGGCGCCGGTGCGCCGCTGCCCTGGTCCGCGCCGTCGGCCGCCCGGACGACGGCGCCATGGCCGTGGTCGTGGGAGTCGGCGGTACGGGGCGCGGTGGCGGCCGCCGTGTCCGGCCCCAGCGGGGCCGTGGCGGGCTTGGCCGAGTGCGGCACGGCGTGGTTCTCGTCGGCGTCGGCCGCGGCCGGGCCGTGGCCCGACGCGGCACGGTGCGCGCCGGGGGCGTCGCCCAGGGCGTCCACACCGGCGTCGCCGACCTCGGACAGCCGCACCGGAAGGTCCGTGCCCGTGGCCTCCTTGACCAGGTCATCGACCGGATCGGTGACCTGTCGCGCATGCCGCTCGACCGGCTCGCGCACCGGTTCCACGGTCTTGCGGACCGTGGAGGTGGCGGTGTGTGCCGTCTTGCGTGCCACGGTGTCGGCGGCCTGGACCGCCTTGGCCGCCTTGGCCTTGGCCGGGGCCGACTTGGCCGGGATGTGCTTCCCGGCGTCGTCGTTCCCGGTGTCCTTCTTGGCGGCGGGCGAGGAGTCGAGCAGGTCCGATGCCTGGGCCTGGTGGCCCGTCACCGATCCGGCCAGCTCTCCCCGCTCGGCCGCGTGGGCGCTGCCGCCGAAGAGGAATCCGAGTGCCAGGAAGCCCCCGAGGAACAGCGTCGCCAGCAGCGCTCGCCGCGCGGCCACGGTGCGCGGCAAGCGCACAGCGGCAGGCGAAGCGAACACGGCAGACAAAAGGGGGCCTTCCCTGGTACGGACAACAGGCGAGGCGCCAACCGGACGGTCACATTCACGTCCTGGCGACGGGAGTGATCCTTGCACGACCCACAGGGGGCCGCGCAAGCCCCCGGCCGCTGATGGTCACTGATGCATCGCCATGTCCGGTATCGGCAGTTGGCGCCGCTCCATCGCCGCCGCCATCACCTCCGGGAAGAGATCGGGGGTGCACGCGAAGGCGGGCGCGCCGAGCGCGGCGAGCGCCGCCGCGTGCTCCCGGTCGTAACTCGGCGCCCCCTCGTCGGACAGCGCGAGCAGCGCCACGAACTGCACCCCGGACGCCTTCATCGCGGCGATCCGCCCCAGCATCTCGTCGCGTATGCCGCCCTCGTAGAGGTCGCTGATCAGCACGACGACGGTGTCCGCGGGCCGGATGATCTGCGACTGGCAGTACGCGAGGGCGCGGTTGATGTCGGTGCCGCCGCCGAGCCGGGTGCCGAACAGGACGTCCACCGGATCGTCCAGTTCGTCGGTCAGGTCCACGACGGCGGTGTCGAAGACGACGAGCCGGGTGGCGATCGACCGCATCGAGGCGAGCACGGCGCCGAAGACGGAGGCGTACACCACGGACGCGGCCATCGACCCCGACTGGTCGATGCACAGGATGACGTCCTTCTTCACCCCGCGCGCCGCGCGCCCGTAGCCGACCAGCCGCTCGGGAACCACCGTGCGGTGCTCGGGGAGGTAGTTCTTGAGGTTGGCGCGGATGGTGCGGTTCCAGTCGATGTCCCGGTGGCGCGGGCGGCTGACCCGGGCTGAGCGGTCGAGCGCGCCGGTGAGGGTCGCGCGGGTGCGGGTCGCGAGCCGCTTCTCCAGCTCCTCGACGACCTTGCGGACAACGGCGCGTGCCGTGGTCCGGGTGGTCTCCGGCATCGCCTTGTTGAGCGAGAGCAGGGTGCCCACCAGATGCACGTCCGCCTCCACGGCCTCCAGCATCTCGGGCTCCAGCAGCAGCGCCGACAGGCCGAGCCGGTCGATGGCGTCACGCTGCATGACCTGGACGACGGAGGTGGGGAAGTACGTACGGATGTCACCGAGCCAGCGCGCCACCTGAGGCGCGGAGCCGCCGAGCCCGCCGGACCGCGGGCCGCCGCCCGCCGGGCCGCCACCGCTTCCGGCGGCGGCGCCCGCGCCCCCGGGGCCGTCCCCTCCCCCGTCCCCGTAGAGGGCTTCGAGCGTGCGGTCCATGGCGGCGTCGTCGCCGCTGAGGGAGCAGCCGGTGCCGTCGCCGCCCTCGCCGCCGAGCACCAGCCGCCAGCGCCGCAGCCGCTCGTCGCCCGCGTCCGTACCGGTGTCCGTGTCCGTCATCGGGCCGCCTCCGCGGTGTCGT
Organism: Streptomyces sp. NPDC040405; assembly: GCF_055595765.1. Classification (NCBI taxonomy): domain Bacteria; kingdom Bacillati; phylum Actinomycetota; class Actinomycetes; order Kitasatosporales; family Streptomycetaceae; genus Streptomyces; species Streptomyces sp. NPDC040405. Next base: position 386,080 of record NZ_JBVIVI010000005.1, on the reverse strand, counting down.
CGTGGTCAGGGCCGGAGTCCAGGCCGAGCAGCAGCCGGACCGTCGGTACGACGGCGGCCGCACGGTCCCCGTCGAGCCCGGGGCCGAAGCCGGGCGCGGCGGGAACCGCGGGGGCCGCTTCGGCGCCCGGCGCGCGCGGCTCACCGGCCGCGGGTCCGGGGCCGCGGCCGACCAGCTCCCCCAGGGTGCGGCGGACGCCCGTGTCGTACGCGGAGAAGGTGCGCCGCAGCAGCGGCAGGACGTCCGTGAACGCCTCGGCGGGTACGGAGGTGAGCCAGCCGTCGACGAGGCCGAGCAGCCGTTCGTCGTGGACGAGCAGCATCCCGCCGCCCGCGCCGCCCCCGATGAAGCCCTCGATCCAGGAGGCCGCTTCGGGTGGTGCGGTGCCGGGCGAAAGCGCGAGCCGCATCAATCGGGCCGCCTCGTCCTCGGCGAGCCTCCCGTCGTCCAGCAGCAAGCGCGCGGCCCGGCCCCGGACCAGCCCCGGGGTGGCGGGCGTACCGTCCCGCCCGGCGATGGCCCGCAGCACACCCGCCCAACGCCCCCGGAGCGAGCCCTCGCCCGAACCGGCCGGGCCGGGCCCGGACGGGCTGGGCTCCGGCAGGAGGCCGATCGCGCGGTGCACCGCCTCCAGGTGGCGGAGCATGTCGGCGGCGCCGTCCGCGTCGAGCCCCACGCAGGCGGGCGGCAGCCCCACCAGGATCCGCTCGGCCAGGCCCACGGCGACCTCGCCGAGCGCCGCGGTGTCGGTGCCGCGCACGTCCCCGTACCGCACCGACCGCACCAGGGCGGGCAGCGCCTGCGCGAGGTGGCCCACGTCGGCGTCGAGCGCGGCGCGGTCGGCGAGCGCGCGCATCACCACGGGAAGGGCGTCGGGGAGCGCGGCCAGCAGACAGCGCTCGGCCAGCTCGGTGACCTCGGCGAGGGCCGTGGCGCCCAGCGCCTCGGACTCGGCCTTGGCGGTGGCCGCCGACAGCACGGTGGTGCCCCACACCCCCGCCTCCGCGACCCGCACCGACAGCTCCGGCTCCCAGCGCAGCCGCCAGGTCTCGCGGAACGTGCCGGTGCTGCCGCGCGATGCCGCCGGGGTGCCCCAGCCGACCCCCAGCAGCCGCAGCCGGTGCAGCAGTCGGCTGCGCCCCGCGTCCATGTCCTTGCGCAGGTCCAGCTCCAGCTCCCGCTCCCCGGCCTCGGGCGCCAGCCGCAGCGAGCGCTGGGTGCGCCGCAGGTCCCGCTGGAGCGGTGCGGCGGGTGCCGACGCGGGGACCTCGCCCAGCACGTCCCCGACCACGAGCCGGTCCCGCACCAGCTCGATCGGCACGTCCGAGCCCTCGCACATGACGGCCCGCACGGCATCCGTCGTCTCGGCGAGCCCGGCGACCGGGCGCCCGCGCAGGGCGGCGAGGGTTTCGGCGAGCCGTACGGCCTCGATGACATGCGCGGACGACACCGCGAAGTCCTCGTCCCGGAGCAGCCCGGCGACCTTGGTCAGCCAGCGCTCCAGAGGCCGGTCCGGGGCGTGGAAGAGATGGCTGTACCAGCCGGGCGAGGCGATCCCCGCCCCGTAACCGCTGTGCCGCGCCAGCCTGCGGTGTGTCCAGGGCACCCAGCTGATCTCGGCCTTGACCTTCGGCAGGCCCCTGAGCAGCTTCCGGTCGGCGGTCACGGTGGCGCGGGCGGCCAGAGCCGGTACGTGCCAGGCCCCGCACACTACGGCGACCGCCTCCCCGAACTCCCGCTGCGCCGCGTGCATCCGCAGCCGCATATGGGCCTCCCGGACGGCGTCGTCCTCGTGCCCGCCGTGCCCGTACGCGGCCCGCAGCTCCCCCATGGCCTCGCCGACGGCGGCGAACGCCGCGGTCCCGGCGACGCTGCGGTGCTCGACGACGTCCTCCCACCAGCGCTCCGGGTCGTCGTACCCGGCCGCCTCGGCGAGGACGGCGAGCGGATCGACGCGCACCCGCTCGGCGTCGCCTGATCGGTCCGCGTCGCCCTTCGCGGTCATGGCCAGGGAGTGCGCGGCCGGGAGGTCGATGAACCGCACGGGCACGTCGCGGGCCAGCGCCCACTGGATGGCCGCCCACTCCGGCGAGAACCCGGCCATCGGCCAGAACCCGGCGCGCCCCGGGTCGTTCGCCACGTGCGCGAGCAGCGCGACGGGCGGGCGCATGCCCTCGTCGGCAGCGAGGTGCACCAGCGCGTCCGCCTCCGGTGGGCCCTCGATGAGCACGACGTCGGGCGCGCACTCGTCGAGCGCCGCCCGCACGGCCCGCGCCGACCCGGGCCCGTGATGCCGCACCCCCAACAGCAACGGCCACCCCGGCCCGACGCCCCCGCCAGCTTGGGCGGCACCGGCGGCTTCCCCTGCCGCCGCCCGGCTCGCCTCCGCGGGGCCGTCGTGCCGCTGAGCCACCCGCGCGGCGGGCGTACTCGCTTTCCCGGCATGCTCCGTGGCCGACGCCGAGCGCGGCCCGGTCCGTCCGGTGTCGGCGCCGCCCGGCGGCGTGTGCTCCGCAGCCCTCACGCGCTCACCTCTCGACACGCGCGGTAGAAGTCCTTCCACCCGTCGCGCTCGCGGACGACCGCCTCCAGGTACTCCTGCCAGATGACGCGGTCGGCGGCCGGGTCGCGGACGACCGCGCCCAGGATGCCCGCGGCCACGTCGCCGGCCCTCAGCACGCCGTCGCCGAAGTGGGCCGCGAGCGCCAGTCCGCTCGTCACCACGGAGATGGCCTCCGCCGTCGACAGGGTGCCGGAGGGCGACTTGAGCTTCGTACGGCCGTCGCCGGTCACCCCTTCGCGCAGCTCACGGAAGACCGTGACGACGCGGCGGATCTCCTCCACACCCTCCGGGGCCTCGGGGAGGTCCAGCGAGCGGCCGATCTGCGCGACGCGGCGGGCGACGATGTCGACCTCGTCCTCCGGGGTCGCGGGCAGCGGCAGCACCACCGTGTTGAAGCGGCGGCGCAGCGCGCTGGACAGCTCGTTGACGCCGCGGTCGCGGTCGTTGGCGGTGGCGATGAGGTTGAAGCCGCGGACCGCCTGGACCTCCTGCCCCAGCTCGGGGATCGGCAGGGTCTTCTCGGACAGGACGGTGATCAGGGTGTCCTGCACATCGGCCGGAATGCGCGTCAGCTCCTCCACGCGCGCGGTCATGCCGTCCGCCATCGCCCGCATGACGGGGCTCGGGACGAGCGCGTCACGGCTCGGGCCGTGGGCGAGGAGCCGGGCATAGTCCCAGCCGTAGCGGATGGCTTCCTCCGGCGTCCCGGCCGTGCCCTGGACCAGCAGCGTCGAATCGCCGCTGACCGCCGCCGCCAGATGCTCCGAGACCCAGGTCTTGGCCGTGCCGGGGACGCCGAGCAGCAGCAGGGCGCGGTCGGTGGCGAGCGTGGTGACGGCGACCTCGACGATCCGGCGCGGGCCCACGTACTTGGGGGTGATCACGGTGCCGTCGGGCAGCGTCCCGCCGAGCAGGTACGTGGCGACGGCCCACGGCGACAGCCGCCAGCGGGCCGGGCGCGGGCGGTCGTCGGCGGCGGCCAGGGCGCTCAGCTCGTCGGCGAAGGCGTCCTCGGCGTGCGGACGGAGGACTCCGGCGGCCTCGCCGGGCTCGACGGCTTCGGTGATTTCAGGTGAATTGGTTCCGGACACAGTGACGGTCACAGCTCCCCCACGACTCGTTGCTCGTTCCGCTCCCGGACGCGCGAATTCACTGTGCACCACGCCACTGACAACCGGCCCGGCATCAACGAACCCGCAGGTCAGGGCAATTGTCAGTGGGGGCCCGTACCGTCCCAGACATGAATCCGCAGGGGGAACGCTGGAGGGCGGAACAGGTGCTGGCCCTGGCTCCTGACGCCGCGTCACGCACGGCGGGCGGCAAGCTCGCGGGGGCCGCGTCGTGGTCCGGCACGGGCGCGCGGGGTCAGGCGGTCTGGGGGCTGTGCGCGGGCAGCGGCAGCACGCCGTACCGGACGGTTGTCGACCTGCACGGCCCCGCCTATCGGTGCAGCTGTCCGAGCCGGAAGTTCCCGTGCAAGCACGCGCTGGGGCTGCTGCTTCTATGGGGATCCGGCGGGGCGGGGGTGCCGGAGGGCGGGGAACCGCCCGAGTGGGCCGAGCAGTGGCTCGGCGAGCGGCGCGAGCGCGAGCGGAGCGCGGTGGGGGCCGCGCACGGGGGCGCGGGCGCGGAGGCCGCCGGGGGCGGGGGCGGCGGCGAGGGCGCGCGGAAGGGGGCGGGCGGGGCCGCCGATCCGGACGCCGCCCGCCGCCGCGCCGAGCGGCGCGCCCAGCGCATCGCGGCGGGCGCCACGGAGCTGGAGCAGCGGCTCGCGGACCTGCTGCGCGACGGGCTGGCCACGGCCGACCGCGCCGGATACGGGGCGTGGGACGAGACGGCCGCCCGCATGGTCGACGCCCAGGCCCCCGGCCTGGAGGCGCGGGTGCGGGAGCTGGGCGCGATTCCCTCCTCCGGCCCCGGCTGGCCCGCCCGCCTGCTGGAGGAATGCGCCCTGGCGCACCTCCTCGACCAGGGCTTCCTCCATCTCGACAGCCTGCCGGAGGAGCTGGCCGCCACCACGCGCTCACGCGTCGGCATCACGACGCCGGTGGCCGAGCTGCTGGCGCATGGGCAGCCGGTCCGGGATCACTGGCTCGCCCTGGGCCGCCAGGACAGCAATGACGGCAAGCTCACCACCCGGCGGATCTGGCTCCGCGGCCGCGCCACGGGCCGGATGGCGCTCCTGTTGTCCTTCGGCGCGGCGGGCCGGGCTCCCGAGCAGGCGCTGCCGCCCGGGCTGGTGCTCGACGCGGACCTCATCTACTACCCGGGCACGCGTCCGCTCCGGGCCGCGCTGGGCACGCGTTATCCGCCCGCCGCGCCCCCGCTGCCGCCCGGCTGGCCCGCCGCCGCCGAGGGCGGGGCGGCCGCCGAAACCGCGGCGCCCGCCGGCGTGCCCGACGGCGGCGGCATCGCCGCGGCGCTCGCCGCCTACGGCGAGGCGCTGAGCGAGGATCCCTGGCTGGAGGGCTGGCCCGTCGTGCTCTCCGGCGTCACGCCCGTCCCCGGTGCCGACGGATGGCAGCTGGCGGACGAGGCGGCCGGGACCGCGCTCCCCGTCGACCCGCGATGCCTCGGCCATACGAACCTGTGGCAGCTCACGGCGATATCAGGCGGCCGCCCCGTCACCGTCTTCGGCGAGTGCGGGCACCGCGGCATCACGCCCCTCACCACCTGGGATCCGGAGCCCGTCCCGCTCGCCACGGGCACCGGCCCGACCTCGTACGGAGGCACGCGTTGACCAGCACCAGCACCGCGCCCCTGCCCGCGCCCGTGACGTGGGACGACCTCGTCGCCGCCGCCCTGCTCGGCACCGAGCGCCGTACCCCGCCCGTCGCCGCGCGCCCCGGGCAGGACGCGCCGTCCGCCCTGCTGGACGCCGCGGCGCTCAGCACCGTACGGCGGCGGGCCGGGCTGCGCCCCGCCGCCGCCCGGCCGGGCCCGGCCCCCGCGCCCGAGGACCCGCGCACCCCGCTCCCGCCCGCCGCCCGCAACCGGTTGGCGATGCTGCTCGCCGACCGTTCGGCCCCCGGGCGCAGCGGGCCGCGTTCCGCCCCCGACCTGGCCGAGCTGCTGCCCCAATGGCTCGCCCTCGCCAACCAGTACGGCTACCGCGCGCCCGACGCGCTGCTCCCGACCCTGCTCGACGCGGCCCGCGCCCGTACCGACCTGCGGCCCGAGGCGCTCACTCTCGCCGGGCCCCGGGCGCTGTGGCTCGCCCGGCTCAACCCGGACTGGAAGTTCGCGCTGCGGGGTGGGCCGCCCGGGCGGGGCACGGCGCCCGGGTCGGAGCCGGGCGAGGCCGCCGCGGCCGACGCCGACGTGCGGCGGCAGTGGGAAGAGGGGCTGTTCGCCGAGCGGGTGTCGCTGCTGGCGAGGACCCGCCACCGCGACCCGGCCGCCGGGCTGGCCCTGCTCAGCGGCACCTGGTCCATGGAGCGTGCCGAAGACCGGCTGATGTTCCTGGACTCGCTCCGCGACGACCTCGCGTCCTCCGACGAGCCCTTCCTCGAACAGGCCCTGTCCGACCGCAGCCGGAACGTCCGGGCGACCGCCGCCGAGCTGCTGGCCGCGCTCCCCGCCTCCGCGTTCGCCGCCCGGATGGCGGAGCGGTCCGCCGCCTGCGTCTCCCTGTCCCCGGACGCCGGGCAGATCACCGTCGACGCACCGGCGCGGTGCGACAGCGGGATGCAGCGCGACGGCGTCGTGCCCAAGCCGCCGTCCGGCCGGGGGGAACGGTCCTGGTGGCTGAGCCAGCTGGTGGAGGCCACGCCGCTGGCCCGCTGGTCCGAGTGGTTCGGGGGCCTGGACGCGGGCCGGATCGTGGCCCTGCCGGTCGCGGACGGCTGGAAGGGGGACCTGCACGCCGCCTGGTGCCGGGCTGCCGTCCGGCAGCGGAGCGCGGAGTGGTCCCGCGCGCTCCTCGGCTCCCCGGGCGCGCCCCCCGCCGCGGCGGCCTGGCGGGACCCGGCGAAGCTGCTGTCCGCCCTCCCCCCGGCGGAACGGGCGCAGTGGGTCGCCGACTTCATCGCCTCCCACGGGCTGTCCGACGCGTTCAGGTTGCTGGGGGTATGCGCGGTGCCGTGGGCCGAGCCGCTGGGCGGGGCGGTCGTGGACGCGCTGGACATCGCGCGGGACGCGGGCAGCTACCCCTGGAGTTTCAGCGGGGTCATGGGCCTGGCCGAGCGCTGCCTCGACCCGGCCCAGGCGGACCGCCTGGAGGTGCTGACCGCACTCCCGGACGAGCCGGAGGGCGCGGCGCCGGGTGCCGGTGGGTACTGGTCGGAGGCGTTCCAGCGGCTGGTGGGGACGCTGAGGCTGCGGGCGGCGATGCGCTCCGAACTGGCCGGGGGCTGATTCCCCTACCCCGCCCCTTCCCGAAATCGGAGCTCCGCCCCGGACCCCGCCATGCGCCCACCGGGGCGGACAGGGCCGCGCAGGGGCGCGCGCACCAGGCCCGGGCTCGGTCGGGGCTTCGGCTTCGAGCCCGGCCAGGGGGCGGCGTGCACTCGCTGGGGGCCGGGGATGGCGGGCGTCCCGGGGCGCGTCTGCCGGGTGGCGGGCCGGGCGGGGGCTAGGCGGGGACTGGGCGGACGTTTTGGCGGACCCAGTCGACGATCGACGTCGTCGTCGCGCCCGGGGTGAAGATCTCCGCTACGCCCTGTTCCTTCAGCGGAGCGATATCGGCCTCGGGGATGATGCCGCCGCCGAAGACCTTGATGTCCTCCGCCTCGCGCTCCCGCAGCAGCTCCAGCACCTTGGCGAAGAGGGTCATATGGGCACCGGAAAGGATCGAGAGGCCGATCGCGTCGGCGTCCTCCTGGATCGCGGTGTCGACGATCTGCTCGGGGGTCTGGTGGAGGCCGGTGTAGATGACCTCCATGCCCGCATCGCGCAGCGCCCGCGCGATGACCTTCGCGCCGCGGTCATGGCCGTCGAGGCCCGGTTTGGCCACCACCACACGGATCGGACCGGTCACACCCATCGCAGCCTCCAAGCCCTAGCTCGCGCATCCGCGTGAACGAACGTTATCTCCAGCTTCCCGCAAGCATCCCCTACCCGGCAGTTTCGCGATGCGCGGCGAGGGGGAAATCACACCCGGGACACGTTCGGCCTCGGGTCGACCACCAAGGGGAGCCGCAGCGGGGACCGTCGCACCGCGCAGTGCCACCCGGCAGTCGCATAGGGACTGCGACATGGCATGGGCATGGCATCGCGGTGCGGCGGCGCGGTCCGCCACGAACCACGGCTGCCAGCAACACACGGGCACAAGGGGGCGGTCGTCGTGGGCCTCGTATGCAGTCAGAACAGGCAGGGCGGGCAGAACAGGCAAGGCGGGCAGCGAAGGATTCGGGCCCTTGCGGTTGATCTGGCCATCCTCGCCGGGCATCTTCTCCTCTACCCCACCGGCCTCCGCCAGGAGCGTCCGCCCGCCACACCCCCGCCCGACCTCCAAGGGCAGCGCCCGGTGGTCCTCCTCCACGGCTTCATCGACAACCGCTCCGTCTTCGTCCTGCTGCGCCGTTCCCTCCTCCGCCACGGCCGACAGCATGTCGAGGCCCTCAACTACTCCCCCCTGACCTGCGACCTCCGCACCGCCGCCGCGCTGCTGGCCCGCCACATCGAGGACATCCAAGCCCGCACCGGCCACAGCCAGGTGGACATCGTGGGCCACAGCCTCGGCGGGCTGATCGCGCGCTACTACGTCCAGCGGCTGGGCGGCGACGCGCGGGTGCACTCCCTGGTCACGCTGGGTACTCCGCACTCCGGCACCCGCATTGCGCCCTTGTTGTCCGCACATCCGCTCGTGCGTCAGATGTGCCCGGACTCCGAGGTGATAACGGAGTTGAGGCAACCTGCCCCCGAATGCCGTACGCGTTTCGTTTCTTTCTGGAGTGATGTGGATCAGTTGATGATCCCGGCGGAAGTCGCCCGCATAGACCATCCGGATCTGATCTTTCGCAACATCCGGGTCAGCGGTGTGGGACATCTCGCTCTACCGGTCCACCCGGCCGTCGCCGCCGGGATCCGGGAGGCGCTGGACGCCGCCAATGCGGCCCAGATGGACACTTCGGGCACGTTCTCGGTCGCCTGATACGGCCGAAAATTGCCGAACAGCCGTCGAACGTCGGGCCAAGAGTGGGCGCACAGTCAACCGAAAGAGGTCCAAATGCCCTTTCCCGTGATGCCCAAAACTTGCTGAAGATTGTCGCTCCCGCGTACCGCCGGGTACAGTCGCCGCTAATTCTCCTGCAGCCGAGGCGAAAGAGAAGTTGGTGGTGAACGACCGTCACCCGTTGGGGGCAACCCCGACCGTCCCCGCTCCCGACGCCTCGTATTCCTATGACGAGGCTTACGGCCAGCACCAGGACACAGCGCACGGTTATGCCGGGTACGACGGCTACTCCACCGGCAGCTTCGACAACCTCGGGGCCGCATACGGTGAGGCCGACCCTCTCTTCGGCTCCCTCCCGGGCAGCTACGGGGACGGCCAGGGCAACCCCGACGGCGGGCACAGCGGTCAGTACGACGCGTCCCAGTGGGGCGGCGACGGCACCTCGTACGACACCGGCGCCTACGACACCACCGCGATGTGGGCCGCCTCCGGCTATCAACTGCCCACCGATGTACCCACCCAGCAGCAGGACGACACCGGCGGCCACTGGGACGCCGGTGCCTGGGAGGCGCACTCCCCGCAGGAGGCCCACTCCCAGCAGTGGGACACGGGCGCGTACGACACCGGCACCGGGCAGTACGACACCGGCACGGGCCAGTTCGACACGGGACAGTACGAGTCCGGCCAGTACGACACGGGTCAGGTCGATTCGGGGCAGTTCGATACCGGACAGGTCGATACCGGCCACTACGACACAGGCGCGTACGACACCACCGGGCAGTACGACACGGGCGCGTACGACATCTCGGGGCAGTACGAGGTCATCAGCCAGCACGCCGCGTACGACACCTCCGGCGTCGACACCGGGCAGACCCAGTTCTGGGACACCTCGGCCTACGCCACCCTCGACGAGCCCCAGTACGAGGAACCGCAGTACGAGGAACCGCAGTACGACGGGCAGCAATACGACGGGCAGCCGTACGACGAGCCCCAGTACGACGACGGGACGGCGCCCTTCGAGCAGACCGCGGTCTTCGAAGCCGTGGCCGAGCCGGAACCCGCCCCCGATCCCGTCGCCGACATCACGCCGCCGTCCGCCCCCGCCACCGCCGCCACCACCCCCCGCTCCGGCAGCCGCGCCCGCCGCCGCTCCGCGCCCTCCCGCCCCAAGCGCTCCGCCCTCCTCACCGTCGCCGTCCCGTCCGTCTGCGCGCTCGGCGTCACCGCCGTGGCCGCCGCTTCCGTGAGCGGCATGTCCAGCGACAAGAAGGACGAATCGACGACGCAGGCGGCCCCCGACGTGCAGCCCGTCAAGGCATCCGTCGCCAACAGCGAGATGGACACCCGGCTCGCCGGAGTCGACGACGGCGTCAACGACTTCCGGGAGCGCGCCAGCCGTACCCAGGAGCGGATCGACCTCAAGGCGCGTCAGGCCGCCGAGAAGAAGCGCAAGGCCGCGGAGGCGGCGCGCAAGGAGGCCATGCGGCCGAAGTTCTCGCTGCCGGTCAAGCAGCACGGGCTGAGCGCGGGCTTCGGCCAGGCGGGCATCAACTGGATGTCCCTGCACACCGGAATCGACTTCCCGGTCAGCCAGGGCACGCCCGTCATGGCGGCTACCGACGGCACCGTGCGGACCCAGTGGAACGACGCCTACGGCAACATGGTCATATTGACCGCTCCCGACGGTACGGAGACCTGGTACTGCCACCTCAGCAGCACCAAGATCCGCTCCGGGACGGTCAAGGCCGGGGATGTCATGGCCTACTCGGGGAATTCCGGCAACTCCACCGGCCCGCACCTGCACTTCGAGGTGCACCCGGGCGGCGGGGCGGCAGTGGACCCGCAGCCGTGGCTGCAGAGCCACGGCCTCGACCCCAACTGACCGCCCCCCCCTACACCGGCTCCTACACCAGCTCAGAGCTTTTCGACCGGCGCGTACCGCAGCAGCAGCCGCTTCGGCTTCTCGCCGCCGAAGTCGATCGTCGCCTCCGCGTTGTCCCCGGTGCCCTTCACCGCCACCACGGTGCCGAGCCCGAACGAGTCGTGCGTCACCCGGTCCCCGATGGCCAGGGAGACCACCGGGCGGTCCTTCGCCCGCCGCGTCGCGAAACCACTCGCACCGGACCCGGACCCGGACCGCGAGCGCGACGACGAGAACCCGGACGACAGCCCCGACCCGCTGCCCGACGTCATGGCGCCCATCGACGCCGACGGGGTCGCGGGACCGGTACGCCGCCACTGCACGTACTGGTCGGGGATCTCTTCCAGGAAGCGGGACGGCGGGTTGTACGCGGGCTGGCCCCAGGCGCTGCGCATGGTCGACCGCGACAGATACAGCCGCTCGCGGGCGCGCGTGATCCCGACGTACGCCAACCGCCGCTCCTCCTCCAGCTCCTTGGTCTGGCCGAGCGCGCGCATGTGCGGGAAGACCCCGTCCTCCATGCCGCTGAGGAAGACGACCGGGAACTCCAGCCCCTTGGCCGTGTGGAGCGTCATCAGGGTGATGACCCCCGCGCCCTCCTCGTCCTCGTCGGGAATCTGGTCGGAGTCGGCGACGAGCGCGACCTGCTCCAGGAAGTCCGCGAGCGTGCCGGGGTTCTCCTCGCCCCGGTCCTGCTCGAACTCCAGCGCCACGGAGGCCAGCTCCTGGAGGTTCTCGATGCGGGTCTCGTCCTGCGGATCGGTGGACGCCTGCAGCTCCGCCAGATAGCCGGTGCGCTCCAGCACGGCTTCCAGGACGGTCGCCGGGCCCGCGCCCGACTCCACGACGGTCCGCAGCTCCTCCATGAGGGTGTTGAACCGCTTGACCGCGTTCGCCGAGCGGGCCGCCATGCCGTACGCCTCGTCGACGCGGCGCAGCGCCTGCGGGAAGGTGATCTTCTCGCGCGACGCGAGGGCGTCGATCATCGCCTCGGCGCGGTCGCCGATGCCGCGCTTGGGCACGTTCATGATGCGGCGCAGCGGTACGGCGTCCTCGGGGTTGGCCAGCACGCGCAGATACGCGAGGACGTCGCGGACCTCCTTGCGCTCGTAGAAGCGGACCCCGCCGACGACCTTGTACGGCAGCCCGACCCGGATGAAGATTTCCTCGAAGACACGGGACTGGGCGTTGGTGCGGTAGAAGACCGCGACGTCCCCGGCGCGGGCGTCCCCCGCGTCCGTCAGCCGGTCGATCTCGTCGGCGACGAACTGGGCCTCGTCGTGCTCGGTGTCCGCGACGTACCCGGTGATGGTGGCGCCGGTGCCCGCCTCGGTCCACAGGTTCTTCGGGCGGCGGTTCTCGTTGCGCTCGATGACGGCGTTGGCCGCGCTCAGGATGGTCTGCGTGGAGCGGTAGTTCTGCTCCAGCATGATCGTCCGCGCGTCCGGATAGTCCTCCTCGAACTGGAGGATGTTACGGATCGTGGCGCCCCGGAACGCGTAGATCGACTGGTCGGCGTCGCCCACGACGCACAGCTCCCCGGGCTCCTCCCCGGCCGCGTCCGGGCCCGTGTCCGTACCTGTGTCCTTGCCCGCGCCCGTGTCCTTGCCCGTGCCCACCAGCTCGCGCACCAGCGTGTACTGAGCGTGGTTGGTGTCCTGGTACTCGTCGACCAGGACGTGCCGGAAGCGGCGGCGGTAGTGCTCGGCGACGTCCGGGAACGCCTGGAGCAGATTGACCGTGGTCATGATGATGTCGTCGAAGTCGAAGGCGTTGGCCTCGCGCAGCCTCGACTGATACATCACGTACGCCTCGGCGAGCGTCTTCTCGAAACCGTCCGCCGCCTGACCGGCGAAGGTCTCCTCGTCGATCAGCTCGTTCTTCAGGTTGGAGATCTTGGCGCTGAACGACTTCGGCGGGAACTTCTTCGGGTCGAGATCGAGATCCCGGCACACCAGCGCCATCAGCCGCTTCGAGTCGGCGGCGTCGTAGATCGAGAACGATGAGGTGAAGCCCAGCTTCTTCGACTCGCGGCGCAGGATGCGGATGCAGGCGCTGTGGAAGGTCAATACCCACATGGCGTTCGCCCGTGGCCCGACCAGCTCCTCGACCCGCTCCTTCATCTCGCCCGCCGCCTTGTTGGTGAAGGTGATGGCGAGGATCTGGCCGGGGTGCACATGGCGGGCGCCGAGCAGATACGCGATGCGGTGGGTGAGCACCCGGGTCTTGCCGGACCCGGCCCCCGCGACGATCAGCAGCGGCGAGCCCGTGTGCTCCACGGCGGCCCGCTGCTGCTCGTTCAGCCCCTCCAGCAGCGCCGCCGGGTCGAGGGCGGGGCGGGGCGCGCCGTCCCGGTAGTACGCCTCTCTGGGGCCGCTCGGCACCGGCGCGTCGAACGCGCCCGTGAAGAGGTGGTGCGGCACCTCCTCGGCGTCGGCGGGGCCCGGGTGTGCGGAATCCTCGGGCGGCGGGGGCTCCTCGCCCGGAGGCCCGAGATTCGCCAGGAAGCTGTCGTCAAAGAGGCTGCTCATCGCTCACCGAGTTTAGGCGGCCCTACCGACAGCCTACGCATGGACCGCACATGGATGTCACGAAACGGTTTCGGGCAAAACGACCACCAGCCTTCACAGGAGCACCACGAGTTGGCTACCGTCCTCCCTCAGGCAGCCCGTGCACCCGTCGGCGAACCGCGTCGGCCCGGGCAGCCTCCGCCGAGTCCGGCCACGTCGCAAGGCGCCCGGAGCCGGGGACCCGCCCTCCTGACCCCCTTCGGGGAGGAGGGGCCCAATCAACCCCGGGGTGAATCGGCCCGAGCTGCGATACGACACGTACGGCAGGTACGACGTGGCGTCCCGCCCGCGCACGGCCGTAGGGCAACCTTCCGTACCGCCCGAACCCGACAGCTAACCCGGTAGGCGGTCCACGGAAGGAGTCGCCTCCCTTGGCGTCGCACCGCAAGCCGCGGACCCGAATACCCACCGCCGCGTCCTCCACCGGGCGCCGTACGGCCGTCGGGTTCACCACCGCCGCCCTCGCCTCCGTCACCCTCCTTTCCCAGACCGCGAACGCCGCCCCGGGCGATCCGAAGCCCGGCACGACGCAGTCGATCGAGGCGGTCAAGGAGAAGGTGGACACCCTCTACCACCAGGCGGAATCCGCCACCCAGCACTACAACGCCGCCAAGGAGCGCTCCGAGAAGCAGCGCACCAAGGTCAACCGGCTGCTGGACGACGTCGCCGAGAACACGGAGAAGCTCAACGAGGCCCGCCGCACGCTCGGCACCTACGCCGCGGCCCAGTACCGCAACGGCGGGGTGACCTCGAGCGCCGCGAGCCTGCTGTTCTCCAACGACCCGCAGGACCTGTTCGACCAGTCCCATCTGATGAACCGGATGGCCGGGTCGCAGAAGAAGGCCGTCGACGACTTCCAGACGCAGGCGGCGAAGGCCGCCAAGGAGCGCGGCGAGGCCGCCAGGAGCCTGGAGTCGCTGAACGAGACCCAGCGAGAGCTGAAGACCAAGAAGAAGTCCGTCCAGGACAAGCTCGCGCAGGCCCGCCGACTGCTGGCGAATCTGACCGCCAAGGAGAAGGCGCGACTGGCGGCGATCGAGAAGAAGAAGGCCGAGGAGGCGCGGCGCAAGGCGGCCGAACTGGCCGAGAAGCAGCGGGAGGCCGCGGCCAAGCAGAAGGAGCAGGCGCAGGAGCAGCAGTCGAGCGGCGGTTCCTCTTCCGGTTCCGGTTCCAGCACCGGCACCGGCTCGTCCACCTCCACGAGCGGCACCAAGGCGGCCAAGGCGATCGACTTCGCGGAGTCCCAGCTCGGCAAGCCGTACGTCTGGGGCGCGACCGGCCCCAACTCCTATGACTGCTCAGGGCTCACCCAGGCCGCCTGGAAGGCCGCCGGTGTCTCGCTGCCGCGCACCACGTGGGACCAAGTGAAGGCCGGTACGCGCGTCTCGACCTCCGACCTCAAACCCGGTGACCTCGTCTTCTTCTACGACGACATCAGCCACGTCGGGCTCTACATCGGCGACGGGATGATGATCCACGCGCCGAAGCCGGGCGATGTGGTGAAGAAGGCACCGATCACCGAGATGCCGATCTACGGAAGCGTGCGGCCCGCGTAGCCGCCACGGAGCGATGCGGCTGCCCGTCCATGCCGGCGGGCAGCCGCTGCTCACACCAGCCGGATCACGTGCCCGGCTTACGCCCGTACACGTACACGTCGTCGCCGTTCCGCAACAGGCTCCAGTACTTCTTCGCGTCACCGGACCGCATGTTGACGCAGCCGTGGGAGCCGGGCGGCGACCATACGCTGCCCGCGATGGAGTGGAACGCCTGGCCGCCGTCGAAGAACTGGCTGTAGGGCATGGCCACGTCGTAGATCGTCGACCAGTGGTTCTTGTCCCGCCAGTAGATCTTTTTCAGCCCGGTGCGGGTCTCGTACTTGTCCCGCCCGGAACGCACCGGCACCGGACCGAACACCAGCCGCGAACCGTCCTGCACCCAGCTGAGCTGCCGGGTGAGGTCGACGCAGGCGATGCGGCCCTTGTTGGTGGGGCACTTACGCGCCGCGTTGGGGTTGTGCCCCGCCGCCCGCTGCGCGTTGATCAGCTTCATGACGCCCCAGGTGACGGGGCCCGCGTAGCCGATGGTCGGGCTGATGCCGTGGTTGATCTGGAAACTCCGCGTCGCGCGGCAGTCCCCCGAGGACTGCCGGCCGTCGACGGGACGGCCGAGGAACTTCTCGACCTGCTTCTGATACGGACCGGTGGTCGCCGTACACGACGTCGCCGCCTGCGCCGGTGCCGCACCGAGTGCGACGGTCAGCGGCACCACCATGCCCGCCATGCCCAACGCGACCGCCGTGCGGCGCCGCCATGCCGCGAATCTTCGCTCTGCCCCCATTGCGCGCTCCCTCCGGGCTTGCCCTTGACGGGTAAGACAGTCGAAGGGTGCGTCGGGTTGCGCTTACAGGTGCGATTTCCCCCATTCCGCCCCTTCGCGCCCCCGGGTTGGCCCACCGGAAGGGGGCGGAGCAGGTCAGGGGAGTCAGGAGAATCAGGTCCAGAGGACGGCGATGAAGATGTTCACCGTCGTCAGCGCGCCGACCGCGCCGAACACCGCGGGCTCCACCTTCTCCTCGTCCCGCTTCACATACACCAGGCCCAGGATCACGATCAGCAGCGCCAGCTTGATGCCGATCTTGACCGTGTTGACGGTCTGATCGTCCGCCTGGTTCAGCCCGACCAGTACGGCACCCGTGACCAGCATGGTCAGGGCGCCGTGCAGCATCCCCGGAGTCATCCGCGCGCCGCCCCCGCGTACCGCCGTGAGCTGGGAGAGGAAGCCCCCCAGCAGCGCGGCGATGCCGACGATGTGCAGGCCGACGAACACATTGATGAGTACGTCCATGGCATCGGAGACTAGCGCCGCTCATATCACCGCCAGTCACCCGGGTGCACCCCGATCGGCACATCGGTCACAGCCGCCCCGATCCCGCCCTCCCCACGCCATCCCCGTGATCAGCAGACGGCACCGTGAGGACGAATCCGTCCACCTCCGTTCATGTCAGCACACCGTGCCGCGGACCGGCCTAGTTTCCCCTCCAGGAAGCACACCCCTGTCCCCGCACGAAAGGTGTATCGCCGCAGTGGCGCCGCAGCCCCCCACGAAGCCGAAGCAGCGGCACCGCCCGTCGCTCACCGGCACCACCGTCCGCACCGCCGTGACCCTCGCCCTCGCGGGCGCCGCCTCCGCGGCCGCCCTCCCGGGCATCGGGCACGCCGAGCCCCGACTGACGTCCGCCCAGGTGAAGGCGAAGGTCGACGCGTATCAGCGGGAGGCGGAGGAGGCCACCGAGAAGTACGACGGCGCCCGGGCCGCGGCCGAGCGGGCGCAGCGGTCGCTCCACCGGTTACGCGACGAGGCGGGCCGCCGCACCGCCCGCCTCAACACCGCGCGCAACGCCCTCGGCGCCTTCGCCACCGCCCAGTACCGTTCCGGCACCGTCGCCCCCACCCTTCAGCTGGCCCTCTCCGCCTCCCCCGGCCAGTACCTCCAGCGCGCCTCGCTCGCCGACCGCGCGGGCGACCGCCAGGCGGTGACCATCGCGAGCATCACCCGCGAGGAGCGGTCGCTGCGCCGGGTCCGGGGCGAGGCCGCCGACCGGCTCCGTACGCTGCGCGCCGCCCAGGCGGCCACGGCCCGCCACAAGCACGCGATCCAGGAGAAGCTGGCCGCGGCCGACGCGCTGCTGGCCAAGCTGACCCGCGAGCAGCGCGACCGCCTCCGCGCCGCCCAGGACGCCCACACCGCGGCAAAGCCCCGGCACCACTCCCCCGCCCCCGCCGGGATGGGTGGCCGGGCGGCCCGCGCCATCTCCTTCGCGCACGGGGCGATCGGCAAGCCGTACGTCTGGGGCGCGACCGGGCCGTACGGCTACGACTGCTCGGGGCTGACCCAGGCCGCCTGGCGCGCCGCCGGGGTGTCCCTGCCGCGTACCACCTACACCCAGATCAACGCGGGCCGCCGCATCTCGCGCGGCGAACTGGCCCCCGGTGACCTGGTCTTCTTCTACTCCGGCGTCAGCCATGTCGGCCTCTACATCGGCAATGGCCTCATGATCCACGCCCCGCGCCCCGGCGCCCCGGTCCGGGTGGCCCCGATCGACCAGATGCCCTTCGTGGGCGCGGCCCGCCCCGCCTGAGCCCCGCCTGAGCGCGAAATCGGTCACCGGGCCGAGCAGGGCGCCGAGGCGTTCGACCGCGTCCCCCTGGTCGGCGGCGAGGGCGTAGCCGATCCACATGCCGACGTCGTTCCGCTTCGTCGCCACGCACAGCGAACTGCGCGAGGCCATCCACCGGGCCGGGACCGCCATCGCCGCCGACGACGTGCCGGACCCGGCCGACGAGGACCTGCTCAACCGCTGGACCGCGCGTCACCGGGCCCGGCTCGTCCTCACCGGAGGGCGGGCGCGGTGGCGGCTCCCGGACGCCGACCCCGCCCGCGCGGCACTCGCCGTCGTCGCCGTGGACGCCGTGCGACGCTCGGCGCGCACCACGAAGACGGCGTGATCAAGCGCTGCGAGCAGCGCACCTGCGGCGGGCTCCTCCTGGACACCAGCCAAGAGCCACCAAGCGGCACGGGAGGAAGCCGCGCTCACACAGCGGTGATCGGCTCCTGGAGTTCCGTCACCCACTCGTCCTGGTTCTCCGGGCACTCCAGGTAGATCTCCCGGGGGTATCCGGCCGACCGGTAGCCGTTGGCCTCGATCCAGCGGCCCAGGGTCTGGATGGTCGGCAGGACCGTCTCCATCGACCCCCGGTGGACGATCGTCGCCGCCTGCTCGACCGGCGGCAGGTCCACGACCCGCAGCCCGTCGTCCTCCCGCACCGGGGCGGCGACCTCGATCCCGGCGTGGATGAGGACCCCGCCCTCCGGCGCGTCCTCGTAGTAGGCGACCCCGGGCCCGGTCGGCGTGATCCCGGCCGCCGCCAGACGCGGCAGCAGTTCCCCGTACAGCGGCTGGATGACCGGTCCGATGGCGTCGAATCCGGTCGCCACACCGGTCAACTCGGCGACGCGCACGCCCGGCAGGCTCTTCACCGCGACTTCGTTGGACGACATCTGTCCCTCGCTCTCGATGGACCGGAGCCTCGCCTCGACCCGTACCAGCCGGGCCGCCGCGGCCGTCATCTCGGCCTCCAGGTCGGCCCGCCGCACCCGCAGCATCGTCCGCAGTTCCTCGGTGGTGACCTTCTCCTCCAGGATCTCCCGCACCTGCTGAAGGGTGAAGCCGAGGTCTTTGAGGGCGATGATGCGGTTGAGCCGGGCGAGCTGGGCGGCGGTGTAGTACCGGTAGCCGCTCGCGGGGTCGACGCGGGCGGGACGCAGCAGTCCGGTCGCGTCGTAGTGACGCAGCATCCGGATCGACACCCGCCCGTGCCGGGCGAAATCTCCGATGGTGAACATGATGTCTCTCAGTCCACGGCCTCACACGGTGTCACGGTCAAGCACCCATGACCGGCTCGATGGGGCTTGACCTTACCCTCGGGGGCAAGGTTTAGCGTTCATCGAGGTGAGAGACATGCGGATCGGTGAGCTGGCCCGCCGGGCGGGTGTGACGACCAAAGCAGTGCGCTACTACGAGTCGCTGGGGCTGCTGACGCCCGGACGGCTGGCCAACGGCTACCGGGACTACGGCGAGCACGACGTACGGCTCGCGCGGGAGATCCGGGCCCTCAGCGGCCTCGGGATTCCCATGGAGCGCACCCGGCCGTTCCTCGACTGCCTGGCGGTCGGTCATCAGCACGCCGACGACTGCCCGGCCTCGCTGGCCGAGTACCGGCAGGCGATCGACGAGCTGACGCAGCGCATCGCGGGGCTCACGGCCCGCCGTACGGCGCTGATCGGGCACCTCCAGGAGGCCGCCCACCGCAACAGTCGTGTCTCACCGCCCGAAGCGCCCGGAGCGCCCGACGGAGGAGCGAACCCGATGAACGACTACCTACGGCTGCCCGCCGACCTTCCCGTCCCCGAGGACGACGGCGCGGCCGCCCACCTGCCCGGCACGACCGCACCGCCCCTGGAACTGCGCAGTACCGGGGACACGACGGTCCGGCTCGACCGGCTGGGCGCGGGCCGGACGGTGCTCTACGTCTACCCGCTCACCGGCCGCCCGGGCACCGACCTGCCCGAAGGCTGGGACACGATCCCCGGCGCCCGTGGCTGCACCCCCGAGACCTGCGGTTTCCGTGACCACTACCAGGAGCTGCTGGACGCGGGCGCGGTCCGGGTGTTCGGCCTGTCCAGCCAGGACACCGACTATCAGCGCGAGGTCGTCGAACGCCTCCACCTGCCGTTCGACATGCTCTCCGACCCGACACGAAGCCTGGCCCAGGCGCTCCGTCTCCCCACGTTCGAGGTGAGCGGGCTGACCCTCTACAAACGCCTGACGCTGATCATCCGCGACGGCATGATCGAGCACGTCTTCTACCCGGTCTTCCCGCCGAACGAGCATGCCGACCAGGTGCTGGCCTGGCTGCGCGCCACCCCTCGCTAGGCCCGTGCGCACCCTGCGGGAGCAGCCGACCCCTGGCCGCACACAAGGCGGCCAGGGGTCGGAGAGCGCACTGAGGGTGCGTCAGGCAGTGCGGGCCGTCATGCGTCCGGCCGCCAGTCGAACGGGAAGTGCTTACTGGATCCGCCACGGTACTCGCGGGAGAAGTCGAAGCCTTCGGCGTGGTCCGCACTCACCACGCCCCATGTCGCGACCTGGCCGGGCCCCACCTCGGCCCCGGGAGCGTTGATCAACTGCACCCGGCGCTTGGGGTCGGAGGTCGGGCCGGTCAGCGCCGTGGCACCCACGCTCACCTTGTCGGGCACGGTCGCCCGCCAGTACGCGAGATCCGGCGCGGCATCGAAGTGAATCGGGGCGTATTGCACGCTGCGCACATCGCTGATCAGTGAACCGAAGGTGCCTGGCCACCCCCCGGCGTTGCCGCGGAAGATCTCCTCCAGCGCGTCCCGCTGTGCGGGCGTCCCCTTCGCGTCGATGTAGAACATCGCCGTCATCGTGGCGTCAGGGTCATCAACCCACATGTTCCCGGCGAACTCGCCAAGCGCCACGACACCCAGGCCGTCCAGGCGCAGATCCCCGAAGTGCCCTTCATGGATCTGCCATACGAGCGTGAACAGGCAAGCGCCGTTCGTCGGAGCCTGCGCGAAGGTGCAAGGGCAGGGCATCGAGCAGCTGCACACGTCGAACCACTCGCCCTTGAGGTGCCAGTTCGTCTCGTTCATCACTGTTCCCCTCCCTCATATACCCCGGTGGGGTATTCATCTGACGAGAGGTTAACCCGATGCAGACGGTCACGGCAAGTACCCCCGGGGGGTATATCACTCGCCTCGGAACCTGTAGCGATGCCGGTGAGGTTTCCCCTCTTCGCGGTCGGAGACAGCGAAGAGGCGTCGTCATGGGCCAGGCGACCTTCGCCTGGCTCTGCGACGTGTACGTATCACCCGCGCACCGCGGCAAGGGGTCGGGCACCTGGCTGGCCGCCGCGGTCCGTGACCACCTCGCGCCCTACAACCTCAAGCGGGTGCTGCTGTCCACGCTCGACGCCCACGAGGTCTACGGACGTTACACGGGCTCACACGGTGCTCATGAGGCGTAGTCCTTGAGTTCTTCCGCCTCCAAGGTGATCCCGACCGGGTCGGGAATCTTGATCACCGCACCGTATGGGCGCGTCGTCAGGCTGCGGTACTTCCCGTCCTCCGGTTCGCAGTGCACGGTGACCGTGCAGTCGTCCCGGTCGATCAGGAGGTACACCGGGATGCCTGCGGCCGCATAGCCGTCACGCTTGTCGAGGCGGTCGCGCTGGTCCGTGTCCGCGTCGTTCGAGGTGACCTCGACGGCCATCAGGACGCCCTCGGTGTCCGACCACTCGCCATGACCCCCGAAGTGCTTGCGAGGCGCCAGCGTGCCGTCCGGACGCACACGGCCCTTGCGGTAGCCCTCCGTCTTCAGCCCCCGCTCCCGGTACAGCCACAAGTCCGGACGCTGCTGCATGCACTTCTCGACGAGCCACATGACGATGTCGTCGTGATCCCCGTCCGGCACGGGCTTGACCTCTAGCTTTCCACCGATGAATTCAAGCGTGACGGTTTCCGGCGCTGTGCGGGCGAGCTGCTCGAACTCCTCGATGCTCATCTGCGGCCGGTCGGTCGTGCCAGGGGTCATGGATTCGCCTCCTCGCACCCATGGTGCCCCGGCATCCGGTGGCGCGTCCTGCAAGGTCATGCGCTCACCCCTTCGCGTCGCGGGCGGCGGCTCGCAGCCGCTCGTCCAGTCGTGGACGTCGATACCGCTCGGCGGCAGCGGCTCCACCTCGCCCCGGCAGGGGCGGCAGAGGCCGCCGGGGAGAGCGGCGGGTGGGCCGGGGCGGCCGCAGTCGGTGCACTCCAGCAGGCGGCTGATGGTGACCTCCGACCGGGGCTTCGGTACGGGTCGCGGTACGGGCTCCGGCGGCAGCTTGGCCTCCAGCCGGGTACGGGCCAGCGCCGCTGGACTGTGCACCGGCACAGGCAGCCCGGACGTCAGCGCCTGGACCAGGCGGGCGGGGTCGGCGTCACGCGCCAGCCAGAGCGCGGCGAGGGGTTCGAGGCGGGCGCAGTCGGCCGCCGAGAGGGTCATCCGGGGGTCCGCACGCCCCAGGGACGCCAGGGCGTCGTACCCAGGGGTTCTGGTGGGAGCGGCGGCCGTGCGCACGGTGGCGGGGCTGGGCTCCGGCGCGGCGTCGCCGCGTACGAACGCCTCCCACCACTCCTCCCCGCGCGCCGTCCGCGAGAAGAACGTACGGGTCACCCAGCGCGCCCCGTCTTCCGTGATGTGGTGCTCGCGGATACGCCGCAGATGACCGGCCTCCGACAGCCGCCGCAGGGCGGTGGCGCAGGCCATCTGGCCGTAGTCGGGGAGGCACTTGGCGAGCGTCTTGGCGTCAATCGCGGCACCGTCCGGCAACCGGTCGATGTACGCGGCGATGGCCGCCTCACGCTTGGGCAGATGTGCGAAGTCGTCGGCGCGACGAGGGGATTGGCTGGGTGCGCTCCGCTTGCCGTAGCCGGGGTTGGCCTGGGGGTGTGCGGAGGTGTGCGGGGCAGCGATACAGTCGGCTGAAGCCATGGGATCGAGTTGCTTTCGATCTTGTAGGTCAGGCCCCGGATTGGTGTTGGCGCACCGCCGGGGCCGTTTGCTTGTCGCCGCGAACGCTAGACCGATACCACCGTGCGTCGCAAACCGGTCACATTATGTGCACGGGGAGGGTGGGTGGGTTATCCAACCCACCCGTTCCTCAGAAAGAGCGCTCAGGTCTCGGCGCCCGAAGCTCAGCGCGCCACGGTCCGACACCAGGCGTCGACGGTCGTGACGTCCGCCAGGCGCGGGAAGAGTTTCTCCAGCAGGAATCGATGCACGTCCGAGTCGGGGTCTAGGCAGCCGTCCGCCAGGACAGTGAGGCCGAAGTCCAGGTCGGCGGCTTGGCACAGCGTGGTGAGCACGACGGCACCGGTGGCGATGCCGGTGAGTACGAGGCTGTCGATGCCCCGGGCCCTGAGCACCAGGTCGAGGTCGCTGCCGGAGAAGGCGCTGGCACGCCTCTTAACGACCACGATGTCGCCCGGCCGGGGCGCGACGTCGGGGTGGATCTCCGTGCCGGGGTCTCCCTCGATGAACAGGCCGTCCCGCACGAGGTCGTTCAGCACCTTGTTGCGGGTGCCGACGTCCGGGGCGCCGGGGCGCAGGGCGATGACGACGTAGATCACGGGGATGCCGGCCGACCGGGCCGCGTCGGCGGCGCGGGCCAGCCGTGCGAGGTACGCGGCGTCGGCCTCGGCGATGTCGACGATGGACTGTTGGACGTCCATCAACAGAAGGGCGCTCTTCGCCATGCCGTCCGTCCTTCCTTACCGACCAGGCGACGTTCGCCTGGCTCTGCGATGTGTACGTAGCGCCCGCGCACCGCGGCAAGGGGTTGGGCACCTGGCTGGCCGCCGCGGTCCGTGACCACCTCGCGCCCTACAACCTCAAGCGGGTGCTGCTGTCCACGCTCGACGCCCATGACGTCTACGCCAAGGCCGGTTTCGTCCCCTTCCCCGACCCCGGCAACCTGATGATCCTCGACTCCAGCACGTCGATCACGTAGTGCCCACAAGAAGCAGGCGCGGGTTGTGCCCGCGCACCGTTCCTTAGATAAATGCACACAGGTCTCGGCGCCCGAAGCTCGGCGCCGCCTACGATGACTGGTGACCGCAACTGGTTAGCTGATTGCCGCAGATTGACGATCGGGGCGCTTGAAGATGTCAGGAACAGACTGGATGTCATCGAAGTCGCAGTTCGCCCAGCGGCCGGTCGATCTCCGTACGGACATCCCGCACTCCGCTCGCGTCTACGACTACCTCATGGGCGGCAAGACCAACTACCCGCCGGACCGCGCCGCAGGCGACGCCTCGGCGCGGGCCTGGCCCTGCCTGCCGATCTCGATGAAGCAGGCGCGCCACTTCATGCACCGGTCGGTCCGCCATCTGGTGCGGGAGCACGGCATACGCCAGTTCCTGGACATCGGCACCGGCATCCCGACTTCCCCGAACCTCCATGAGGTCGTGCAGGAGACCGCCCCCGAGTCCCGGGTCGTGTACGTCGACAACGACCCCATCGTCCTCACCCACGCCCGGCACCTGATGACGAGTACGCCGGAGGGACGGACCGAGTACATCGACGCGGACATCCGCGACCTCGACTCCATCCTCGGCGCGGACGCCCTGCACGGCACGCTGGACCTGAAGCAGCCGGTCGCGCTGTCGCTGATCTCGATCGTCCACTTCGTCATGGACGACGACGATCCACAGGGCCTGGTACGGCGGTTGATGGCCGAGCTGGCGCCCGGCAGCGCGCTGGCCATCACCGTCTTCACCGGCGACACGGCCCCGGAGGAGGTCGCGGGGGTCGGCCGCGAGTACAACGAGCGCGGTATCCCCCTCCAGATCAGGGACAAGGCCGAGGCCGAGCGCTTCTTCGACGGCCTGGATCTGATCGACCCCGGTGTGACCCTGCTCCACCACTGGCGCCCGGACGCGGCCACGGAGGGGGTCCGGGACGAGGAAGTCGCGATGTACGGAGGCGTGGCGCTTAAGCGGGGCTGACGGCGGTGGTGGCGAAGGCTATGAACTCCGCCCAGGCGCCCGGGGCGAGGGCCAGCTGCGGTCCGGAGTTGAGCTTCGAGTCCCGGACGTGGACCGTGTGCGGGCAGGTGGCGACCTCTACGCAATTGCCGCCCTCACTGTTGCTGTAGCTGGACTTGAACCATGCCAGCTCGTCGCTCATTGCTCCTCCGCCAACCTTCTGATGAAGTTCGCTGACTCCTCGGGGCTGAAGGCCTGCCGGAGGATCATGGCATGGCGCTGGTTGATGATGCTGACCTTCGGCGGGTCGGCGTACAGCACCCCCGTGGTCTGCCCTTCCTCGTACACGAGGTGCTCGTGGTCGGGCGTCTCCAGCAGCACGAAGGGGCCCAGCAGTCCCGGGTGTGTCCCCCCGAAGGGCACGACCTGGATCGTCACATTGCGCCGCTTGCCCACCTCCAGCAAGTGGTGCAGCTGCCGTACATGCATGTCCTTGTCGCCGATCGGGAAGCGCAGGGCGGCCTCCCCGATCAGGAAGTTGAACGCCCTGGTCTGCTTGTCCAGCAGAGCCTGCCGTTCCAGCCGGGCCGCGACCCGTGCATCGATCGTTTCGTCATCCAGCGGCGGACAGTGGTCGCCAATCAGAGCCTCGGCGTACTCCTTCGTCTGAAGCAGTCCCGGGATGACCAGTGCTTCGAAGCCGTTGAGGACGACCGCCTCGCCCTCGTACCGGATGAAGTCTTCCGAATACGACGCGAACTTATCCGGCTTCAGGTACTCCTGACCTGCCAGCAACAGCCCGTGCGCGCCGAACATCTGATCCGCGACCTGGAGCAGCCGTAGCGCGGGCTTGCGGCGCCCCTGCTCCATGGACTTGACCGTCTCGTACTCGTAATTGGCCTCTTTGCCCAGCGCCTCGCGGCTGATCCCGGCCTGCATGCGCCACAGCTTGATCTGGTTTCCGCAGTACCGCCAGGACATCGGCGACTGCGAACCACCCTCCGTCACGCTCATCGCGCCCTCTCTCCCATGAGGCACTTGCGGTACGCATACGCTGCGTACCGACGTCGTTACTGCGGGACAGTACGCCTGACCAGCAGCATTCCGGTCATGAATGCACCAACTCCCCCACTTCCGATGGACATCGAGTGGCGACTTCCCCGCCACCCCCGCAGCGCGGGCCGGGCGCGGGCGCTGCTGCGTGAGCAGGCTCGTACGTGGCAGGCCCCGGAGACCCAGACCGACGTCGCCGTGCTGCACCGAGATATCGGACGCGAGCGAGGTAATGCCTCAGCCGCGCCAGGCGACGGCGGAGGACGAGTCGGGGCGGGGGCTGGAGCTGATCGCGGCGCTCGCGGACGCGTGGGACGCGCATCCGCGGGCGTGCGGCATCGGCAAGACGGTGTGGTTCGAGCTGAAGGTGACTACGTAAGCCCTGCGAGGCCGCCGCCCAGCAGACCGAAGGCGTGCTCGGCGTCGCGTACGGCGCCCTCGTAGCGCCCGTCGGCGGGCTCGCCGCCCGCCAGGCGCTGGAAGTTGTCCGCCGACAGCGCCCACTGGACGGAGATGATCTGGACGGCGGCCACGCGGGCGGTGAGGTCCGACGCGTCGGTGGTGTCGCGCAGGGCCTCGGCGAGGGCGCGTTCGCCGCCCGCCTTGAAGCGCTGCATGCGGTCGATCAGGGCCGGGGTGCCGTAGATCAGCTGGGTGAGGGCCAGGACGGCGGGGTGGTCGCTCATCCCGGTGATCGGGTCGCGGCGGCGCAGGCCGTCGAGGAAGTGGTCGCGCAGGGCGGCCAGCGGGGCGGTGTGCGCAGGGCGGGCGCGTACGACCCGGGCGGCTTCGGCCTCGTGGTCGGCCATGCGGTGCACGACCAGGTCTTCCTTGGTCGGGAAGTACGCGAAGAGCGTGCGCTTGGAGACCTCGGCGGTCTCGGCGATCTGGGCGACGGAGACCTGCGCGAAGCCGTGTTCGAGGAAGAGGGCGATGGCGGCGTCGGAGATCGCCGTACGGGTCCGCTGCTTCTTGCGTTCGCGCAGGCCGGGTTGACTCTCGGTCGTCACGATGCCCACGTTACCCCACCGAACTGCACTTGGAATAGTTCTGCACTTGGTGTACTTATTTACCGAGTGCAGAAACACGAAGGGGAGCGTGGGATGAACGAGATCGAGACCGACGTCGTGGTCGTGGGGGCCGGGCCGACCGGGCTGACGCTCGCGCACGAACTGGCACTGGCCGGGGTGGGGACCCTGGTGCTGGAGAAGCTGCCCAGCCGCAACCAGCAGACGAAGGGCGGTGCGATCCATGCCCGTACCGCCGAACTGCTGGAGTCGCGCGGGCTGCTGGAAGCGATGCGGAACCGAGCGTTCGACGGTCCTCCGGTCGGCGCGAACTTCGCGCTGTTGCCGGTGCCGCTGGACTGCGGGCCGTGGGACACCCGGCATTTGTCCCCGGTCATGCTCCCGCAGTGGGAGATCGAAGAGGTGCTGGAGGAGCGGGCCACCGCGCTCGGGGCCCGGGTACGGCGCGATGCCGCCGTGACGGCGGTCGAGGCGGACGACGACGGGGTGACCGTCACGGCCGAGGGCGGGCTGCGGGTGCGGGCGCGGTATTTGGTGGCGTGCGACGGGGGACGCAGCACCGTGCGCAAGAAGCTCGGCATGCCCTTCCCGGGGCGGCCCGGAACGTTTCTGGCCGTCCTCGCGGACATCCGGCTGTCGGCGGCATCGCCGCTGGTGCCGCGCGAACGGAGGCACATCAGCGCGCTGACGCACAAGGCGAACGGCTACTGGGCCATGCTCATCCCGCTCGGCGACGACCGCTACCGACTCACCTTCGGGAACGAAGACCCGGCGGCGGAACCCACCCGGGACGCCCCGGTCGGCGAGGACGAGATCACCGCCGCGCTACGGGCCGTGTACGGCGAGGAGACGGTGCTCGGCGGAGTGGACAACGCCTCGCGGTTCTCGGACGCGACCCGGCAGGTCGAGCGGTACCGGGACGGCCGGGTGCTCTTCGCCGGGGACGCCGCGCACATCCACCCACCGCTGGGTGCCC
The DNA here is from genome assembly GCF_055595765.1 of Streptomyces sp. NPDC040405. Lineage (NCBI taxonomy): Bacteria > Bacillati > Actinomycetota > Actinomycetes > Kitasatosporales > Streptomycetaceae > Streptomyces > Streptomyces sp. NPDC040405. The sequence goes on along the minus strand of NZ_JBVIVI010000005.1, from coordinate 358,745 downwards.
AGGGTCTGAACCTCGGCGTCCAGGACGCGTTCAACCTGGGCTGGAAGCTGGCCGCGACCGTCCAGGGCCGGGCCCCGGCCGGGCTGCTGGACAGCTACCACGCCGAACGGCACCCGGTCGCGGCCAGGGTGCTGCACCACACCGCCGCTCAGCGCGTACTGGCAGACCCGAATCCGAGCGAGGACGTGGCGGCCCTTCGGGACGTTTTCATCGACCTGATGCGGCTACCGGACACCAACCGGTACCTGACGGGACTGATCTCCGGGCTGGCCCTCCACTACGACGTACCCGGTACGCACCCCCTCACCGGGCACCGGGTCCCGGACGCCGAGCTGACCACCCCGGACGGCCCGACCCGGCTGTCGGCCCTCTTCGGCGCGGGCCACGCCGTGCTGCTGGACGTGGCCGGGCTCGTCCCGGACGACGTGACGCTGCCGGGACGAGTCGACCTCGTACGCGCCAAGTGCGCCACCGACCTGGGCGCGGGCGCGCTGCTCCTCCGGCCCGACGGCTACGTCTGCTGGGCGGCGGACGACGCCGAGGCGTCGCACGCGCTGCCTGCCGCCATCGCAGCGCGGCTGGGCGACTGACTCCTCAGACCTCAGACGAGTCGGCGGGCGGTGGCCCAGCGGGTGAGTTCGTGGCGGTTGGAGAGCTGGAGCTTGCGCAGGACCGCCGAGACGTGGCTCTCCACCGTCTTCACCGAGATGAACAGCTGCTTGGCGATCTCCTTGTACGCGTACCCGCGCGCGATCAGGCGCAGCACCTCGCGCTCGCGCTGGGTGAGGCGGTCCATGTCCTCGTCGACGGGTGGAGCGTCGGTGGAGGCGAACGCGTCGAGGACGAAGCCCGCGAGGCGCGGGGAGAACACCGCGTCGCCCTCGGAGACGCGGAAGATCGCGTCGACCAGGTCGGTGCCGGTGATCGTCTTGGTGACGTAGCCGCGGGCGCCGCCGCGGATGACGCCGATGACGTCCTCGGCGGCGTCCGAGACGGACAGGGCGAGGAAGCGCACCGGGCGCTCCGTGGCCGCCATCATCGCGGCGCTGCGGCGCAGCACCTCGACCCCGCCGCCGCCGGGGAGGTGGACGTCGAGCAGCACCACCTCGGGGCGGGTCGCGGTGATCACGGTGACGGCCTGGTCGACGTCGGCCGCCTCGCCGACCACCTCGACGCCGGTACGGGCCGTCTCGCCGATCTCGGCCTGGACGCCCGTACGGAACATCCGGTGGTCGTCGACGAGGACGACGCGGCACCGGCGGGCGTCGTCCGTACCGTTGCCCGTATCACCCATACCGCCCGTTGCCTCGGTCATGTCGTCGCCGCCCTCTCCATCTCCAGCTCCACTACCGTGCCCCCGTCGGGCGCGGACCTCAGCCTGGCCGTGCCGCCGTTGCGCTGCATTCTGCCGATGATCGATTCGCGGACGCCCATGCGGTCGTCCGGTACCGCGTCAAGATCGAAGCCGGGGCCGCGGTCGCGTACGGAGATGAAGACCGTGGCGCCCTCGACTTCGGCGAACACCTGGACCGCCCCGCCGTCGCCACCGTACTTGGCGGCGTTCACCATCGACTCGCGTGCGGCCTGCATCTGGGCGGCCAGTTTCTCGTCCAGCGGGCAGTCGCCGACCACCACGACCTCGATCGGGACGCCGTGGTGGTCCTCGACCTCCGCCGCCGTCGCCTTGACCGCCTCGGCGAGGGTGTCCGGTTCCTCCGCCTCGTCCTTGCCGGTGCCCTCCGGCTTGTACAGCCACGCGCGCAGCTCCCGCTCCTGGGCGCGGGCCAGCCGGGCCACCTCGCGGGGGTCCTCGGCGCTGCGCTGGATCAGGGTGAGGGTGTGCAGTACGGAGTCGTGGACGTGCGCCGCGACCTCCGCCCGCTCCTGGGCGCGGATGCGCATCAGGCGCTCCTCGGAGAGGTCCTGCGTCATCCGGATCACGTACGGGCCCGCCAGCAGCGCGATGCCGACGATCACCGCGAGGGCGGCCTGCAGGACAGCGCCCAGGTGCCGGGCCGAGCCCTGCAGGACGAGGATCCCGGTCACCCCCGCGCCGACCAGCACCACCCCCGCCCCCGCCCGGGCCAGCGGCAGTACCCGCTTGCTGCGGCTCAGCTCCACCCACTGGGCGCGGCGGGCGTTGTCGGCCTGCCGCCAGAACAGGGCGACGCCCGCCCCTACGAGGAGCAGCGGCCAGATGTAGGTGTTGGCGCGGCCCAGCTGGACGCCCTGCACGAAGATGCCCATGCCGATGAAGAGCGCGACGAGGGCGATGATCTGGCCGCGCTCCGGCCTGCGGGCCAGGATCCGGCGGCGTCCGTCGGGGCCCACGGTGGTGAGCGGGCGGGTCGTCGTCTCCCCTACGCCGCCGACGCCGAGGGGGACGATGAACCAGAAGAGCGCGTAGAGGAGGGTGCCGAAGCCCTCCGCCATGATCAGGGCGACGAAGCCGATCCGTACCCAGGCGACCGGCAGCCCCAGATGCCCGGCGAGCCCGCGCGCCACGCCGCCGAGGAGTCGGCCCTCGGCGCTGCGGTAGAGCTTGCGCGGGGGTGGCTCGACGGGGGTGGGGGTGGTCGGGGGTGCGGGGGCGGTCATGCCTCCGATCGTCACACGGGGGCCGGGGTACGGACATCAGGGTCGACCCTGATCGTTCCCGGAGCGGAGCGCGCCGGGGCGCGCGGAGCGGGGCGGGGCGCCTGCGGCGGGCCGATCCCCCACCCCGCCCCTTCCCGAACCCGGGGCTCCGCCCCGGACCCCGACGGGGGCTCCGCCCCCACACCCCCAAGCGGGGCTCCGCCCCACACCCCGCCGGGGCTCCGCCCCTGGGCCCCACAGGGCGCCCCCTTGGAGCCACAGTGGGGGGCTCCGCCCCACACACCCCCGCCGCGGCGGCGCGCCCGCATGGGCCGCCCCCGGCGTCAGGTCTGGGCGTGGCCGTATCGGGCGCCGAGTGGAGACAGGTCCGGTTCGCCGAAGTGGGTGCGCAGGGTGTGGAACTTGGCGACGTTCTGGTCGCCGAAGCGGGACACGTGCTTGGCGTAGGTGTCGAAGGAGACGAAGGCCGGAGGGGTGGTCTTGGTGTGGAACTTGTCCGCGTACATCACCAGCCGCTCCTCGGCCGTTTCCGCCACGTAGTCGGCCGGCGGCAGGGGCAGGTTCTGGTGCTCGACGTCGTGGCGGGTGAGGCCGACGCCCGTGTGGCAGGAGCAGAAGCGGCACAGGCGCTCGGGGAAGCCCTCTTCGCGGAGGATCGCGTGGCCGAGCACGCCGTGGCGGATGTAGTCCTCGACGCGGAGGCGGCCCGTGTGGTCGTAGAGCCGGTAGACGCCGATGTCGTGGAGGAGGGCGCCCGCGCGGACGAGGTCGGCGTCGAGGCGGGAGCGGAGGGCGTGGGGGGCGGCGGACAGCAGTTGCTCGGCGATGCTCCAGACGATCTCGCAGTGGGTGTACACCAGCTCGAACGCCTCACGCGTCGGCGCGTGCTTCTCGTGCAGCGCGCGGATGTCGTCGACCGTCGGAAGGGTCACGCCGAACTCTCCGTTCCCCGGGCCCGCTTCCGACGGGCCAGGTACGTGAGGGTCGACACCGCGCCCGCCACGCACAGGCCCACCACCAGCACCCCAAGCGGCACGAGCGACCGCACGTTCCACTCCCCGGCGGCGTCCAGGCCGTACACCGTCGCCACGCCCAGCACGACGAGGCCCGCCACCAGCCTTCCCGGCTCCACCGGATGCCGCTTCATGAGCGCGTCACCTCCACGTTCCCCAGCCCGATCGACAGCCGCAGCACCAGCGTTCCGCGTGCCGCGCTCGCCCCGCCCTTCGGGTCGAGGGTCACGGTCCGCTCCCGTCCCGGTTCGATGTCGATGTCGTCGGTGCGCTCACCCGGGAGCCGGATGTCGCCGAGGCCCGTCCGTATCGACAGCTTGAGGCGGGCGTCCCGGGGCACGGTGACGGCCAGCTTTCCGGCGCCCACCTCGGCCCGGGTCCGTACGGTCTGGTCTTCCGTCAGACGGAAGTGGTCCAGTTTCAGTTCCCCGACGCCCCCGCCCAGCTCGTACGAGGGCCGTACGGCGGCCGCGGAGGCCGGGGCCCAGGTCTCGCGGGACCAGTCGGTGGTGACCGACCGGGGGAGCGCCGTGGCGGCGGCCAGCATGGCGCAGGTGACGACGGTCATGATCGCGGTGCCCGCGCCCGTCCGCCCGTACCAGCAGCTGACCACCATCCCGGTCCCGAAGACCGCCAGCGCGCTCACGAGGCCGATCTCCAGGCTGGTGCCGAGCGGTTGGGAGTACCAGGACAGCCGGATGCCGGTGGCCGCGGCGACGAGGGCGACCAGGAAGATCCAGCCGCCGATGGAGGACCGGTCGCGGATCCGCCGGGCCCGCTCCGCCCGCGCCCTGGCCCGGTCGTACGGACCCTCGTCCGGCCCCCACAGATACCGCGCGCCCGGCGGCCCCGTCGTGCCGTCCTTGACGATCGGATCCCGCCACCACGACGGCCCCGGGCCGCCCCGCGTCGGCGGGGCCTTCGCCTCCGGGGGCGCGTCCGCGACGGCCTGCGCCGTGGCCGGATCCACCGCGCCGCACCATTCCGCCTGTCGCCGGTGGTGCGACCAATAACCGACACCGGCCACCGCGAGGAACAACATGAACGAGAACGACATGACGCCGCCGTTGTTCAGCATGGACAAAAACAGTCCGCAGCCGACCAGCGCGCACAGCACAGCCGTCAGCGCCGGACCCTCGACACGCCCGGAGAGCAGACGACGCCCCTCATTCTCGTCCTCCCCGTCGAGGGGGACCAGCAGCCAGCAGAAGCCGTACACGATCAGGCCGATCCCGCCCGCGACGGCGAGCACGGACAGGACCACCCGGAAAATCACCGGGTCGACGTCGCAATAGCGGCCGAGACCGCCGCACACCCCTGAGATCATCTTCTGGTCGCGAGCGCGCCGCAGCGGCGCGCTCGCGGAGGGCGGCGGCCGCGTGCCCCGGGGTTCGCCGGAACCGGCCGCGCCCTCGCCTTCGTCCGCCACGGTGGGTGCATCGGTCATGCGTCCATGGTGACAAGACGGTCGTTCCGGCGACATCCGGTGAAACCCTGGGCCTTCCCTGAGATCATCCCCGATGTCGTGGCGACTATCGTGGCGGATCGAACAAGCGCGACATGCGTGAAGCAGGCCGCCGTGGAGCGGGAGGGGAGTGCGGTGTCGGACGTAGGTCGGCTGATTGCCGGACGGTACCGGCTGGCCGAGCAGATCGGCCGCGGCGGCATGGGTACGGTCTGGCGCGCCGAGGACGAACTGCTGGGCCGTCAGGTCGCCGTCAAGCAGCTGCACGTCTCGCCGCACCTCAGCGAGGAAGAACTGACGACGATGCACGAGCGCACCCGCCGCGAGGCGCGGAGCGCGGCCCGCATCACCCACCCCAATGTGGTCGTGGTCCATGACGTCGTGGACGACGAGGGGCTGCCGTGCATCGTGATGGAGTACGTGCCCTCCACGACCCTGGGCGACCTGCTCAAGGAGGGCGGCACGCTCTCCCCCGAGGAGACCGCCCGGGTCGGCCGCGGCATGATCGGCGCCCTGCGCGCCGCCCACGCGGCGGGCGTCCTGCACCGCGACGTCAAGCCCGGCAATGTGCTGCTCGGCACCGACGGCCGGGTCGTGCTCACGGACTTCGGCATCGCCATGGCCACCGGTACGTCCACCCTCACCAAGACCGGCGAGGTCGTCGGCTCCATCGACTACATCGCCCCGGAGCGGGTGCGCGGCCGCAAGCCCGGCCCGGCGTCCGACCTGTGGGCGCTGGGCGCGACGCTCTATCAGGCGGTGGAGGGCCGGGCTCCGTTCCGTAAGCCGACGCCGATCGAGACCGGGTACGCGATCGCCGTGGACCCCCTGGACCCGCCCAGGCGGGCGGGCTCGCTGGCGCCGCTGATCGAAGCGCTGCTGGAGAAGGAGCCGGAGCAGCGGCCGTCGGCGGAGGAGACGGAACGGGCGCTGCGCGGCCCGGCGTCGGAGCCGGAGACGACGGTGTATCCGGTGGAGGACCGTACGGCCACGACCATGGTCCTGACGAAGACCCCGAAGCTGCCCCCGCCCCCCGCTCCGGCCCCGCCCCCGCAGCCACAGCCGCAGGCGCAGCCACAGCCACAGCCACAGCCGGAGACGGGCCGCCGGGCGGTCCCGGAGCCGCAGCGGTCGGACACCACGCCGCAGCGGCCCATCCCGGCCCCCGTGTTCTCCCCCGCCTCGCCGCCTCAGGGCCCCGGCGCCCGCAACAAGGCCCGGTGGGCCGCCATCGGGACGGCGCTGGCGGTCGTGATGGTGGCGGGCGGCGTCTATGTGTGGAAGTCGGACAACGGCAGCCCGACCGTCTCGGACGCGGCCCCCAGCGCCTCCCCCTCGGTCACCCCGTCCCCTGTCCCGGAGGGCTACCACCTGGTCAAGAGCCTCGGGGTGTCCTTCCCGGTGCCCGACGACTGGACGCTGGACTCCGACTCGGAGGGCAAGGTCGACAGCACCCAGGAGGTCCGCTACCTCGACTCCACCAAGATGGCCCGCCTGTCGATCAACGTCCTGGACTTCGCGGCCAAGGACCAGGTCGATCACTTCGAGGACGTCGAGACCGCCCTGAAGGGCGAGGTCCTCGCGTACGACCGGACCCGCTTGCAGGAGACCACCTTCCGCGGCATACCCGCGGCGATCTGGGAGTTCCGGTTCCAGGGCCGCGCCCGCTGGTTCCGGGCGATCGACCTGGGGTTCGGCAACGAGGGCGACAAGGAGTACGCGATCTATCTCAGCGCGCCGGAAGACCAGTGGAGCAAGTACCGCCCGGTCTTCGACAAGGTCCGCGACGGCATCCGGCTCCCCTGATCTCCCGCACCCCCTAGGGGGTGTCCGTCAGGTTTCAGGTGAAGAGCTGTGAGTTCTGGCGGCGGCGGTGCTTGGACCAGACCGTGTCCAGGGACAGGTAGGGGGCACCGGCGAGCATCAGGGGAAGCCAGGCCATCAGGTAGGCCAGGTCGTTCCCGTAGTAGTACGGCTCCGTCTGCCAGCTCACCGTCAGCCACAGGCTCAGCGAGATCAGCGCGCCGCCGAGAGCCGCCAGACGGGAGAGAAGGCCGAACAGGGTGCCGAGGCCGACGGCCAGCTCCCCGAAGGCGATGACATAGCCGAAGGTGCTCGGCGCGTTCAGGGCCTGGTCGACCAGCCAGGGCACGGCCGAGGTGTCGCGCACCTGGCTCATCAGCTGGCCGATCGAGCCCGCGCCGCTGTCGGCCAGGAACGCCGAATCGGTGAGCTTGTCGATCCCGGCGTACACGAACGTGACACCCAGGAAGATCCGCAGCGGCAGCAGCGCATAGCGCGCCGCCATCTCCCGCACCCCGCCCGTCGGCGGGCCGCCTATGCCGCTCACCACGTTCACACTGCCCGCGTCGCCCGCGGGGCCCCCTCCGACCGTTCGGTCCGCATGCCTCATGACGCCCGCCTCTCCCATTGCGCAGTCATCAAAACCATACGGAGGGAAGAGGGATTCTTACTCAGTCCAGCACGTCGATCTGGTAGCGGTTCGTCTCCGCCCCCGACGCCGTCACCACCTGCACATCCACCCGGCCCGGCTCCACGTCCACCGGCACCGGGACGGTCAGCGCCGTATCGGTCGGGTTGCTGAAGCCGCCCGCCACCGGCACCAGCGGTACGTGGACGTGGACGGCGCCGATACGGACGACCATCCGGGCCAGCCGGTCGGGGTCCTGCGCGCCCGGGGGCACGAAGCCGTTGCCGCGGATCTCGATGTCGTCGCCGGTACGGATCGGGGCGTCGCGGTCGATGCCGCCCTCCTCGGGGCGGACCCGCACGACGGACAGGACGGTCGGGCGACCGCCCTCCGCGTACTTGCCGGTCAGGTACATGAGCACGGAGACGACGGCGAGCAGCACCAGCCCCCAGGGCAGCTCCGGCAGCCGCCACGGTTCGCGGGCGAGGCGGACGGCGGCGAAGGCGAGGGCGACCGCGTGGACGACGACGTACTGGGCGTCGGCGAAGCTGCCGCGGCCCGCGTCGTCGGTGAGGAGGTCGGCTGCGCGCGGGCGCACCGCGCGGACCTTCTGGAGCCGCTGCGCCCGCACCCGGGCCGCGACGACGAGCCGGGCGAGCACCGCGGCGACACAGGTCAGCGCGGTGACCGTGAGCAGCCCGGCGGCGTGGCCGAGGGACAGGCCCCCGGCGATCCGGTCCCGGTCGCCGGGGGCGACGGCCAGTTCGACGGCCAGGACGAGCACCGAGAAGACGGCGAACAGCAGCCAGCCGGCGGCGAGGGAGCGGGAGGTGGACATCCGGTTGTCCTCGCCGACGAGCGGCGCGAGCGGGCCGCCGTTGGCGTAGTGCAGCCGGGCGGTGAGGGTCAGCAGCGCGCCGGTGACGAGGGCGGCGGCGAGCCCGGCGGTGCGGGCGACCGACCAGCCGCTGCCGAGCGCCGTCGCCAACTGCCCGATCAGCAGCGCCCCGACCGCGCCCCAGACCACCAGCAGGGTCCGCCGCCACACCGCGTCGCGCCATGCGGTGCTCTCGGCGTGGCCGCTGTCGGAGACCGTACGGGCCGCGTGGGCGAGTTCGTCGGAGACCCACTGCCGGGACGCCCCCGCGGAGTGCGCGAGCGCCGCTGGAAGGCCCTCTCCGGCCGCGAAACGCTCCCGCATGGCCACGAACGCGGCCACCGCCCGCCGGTGGCCCTCACGGGCGCCCTGAGGGCACTCACAGCCCGCCGGGCCGTGGTCCGCGTGCCCATGGCCGTGGGGGCCGTTCGCCGCCTTCGCCTTCGCCTTCGTGGCGTCTTTCGTCGTGTCCACCGCCACGAGGTCTCACCGCTCCGTCGTTCACTCGTTCTGTACGCCCAACTGACATGTGTAGAGGGAGGATTGTGCCGCACCGCGAGGGGTCTCAGTTGAGCAGGTCGGGCTCACCGCGGGTGATCTGCAGGTACAGAGGTTGATAGTTGATCCACGCCACAAGATCGCTTCCGAGCTGCTCACGGGTCCGCACGGCGCTCTCGTGATCGATGAGAACCGGCTTCCCGGCCGCCTTCGCCGCCAGCTGCGTCTGGCACGCGCGCTCCATCGTGAGGAACCACCAGGCGGCCGCGTCGACCGAGTCGCCGACCGTCAGCAGACCGCGATTGCGCAGGATGAGGGCCTTGTACGCGCCGAGCGCGGACGCGATCCCGCGCCCCTCCTCCTCGTCCACGACGATGCCGGTGCTGCTGTCGTAGAGCCCATGGTCCTCGAAGAAGGCGCACACGTCCTGGGTGATCGGCTCCAGCAGCTCACCGAGCGTGGACAGGGTCCGGCCGTGGACGGAACGGGTGTGGGCGACCGCCACCACATCCGGCCGGGCTCGATGCACGGACGAGTGAACGACGAAGGCCGCCTGGTTGACGTGGTAGCGCCCGTCGACCACCTGGCCCGCCTCGTTGACGAGGATCAGGTCGCTCACGGTGACGTGGGCGAAGGGCATGCCGAAGGGGTTCACCCAGAAGTGGTCGGTCAGCTCCGGGTCGCGCACGGTGATGTGCCCCGCGACGCCCTCCTCGTACCCGTACCGCCCGAAGAGGCGCAGCGCCGCCGCCAGCCGCTCCTTGCGATACCGCCGCTCGTCGGCCAGGGAGGCGTGGGTGGGCGGCATCGTGATGTGCAGCTGATCGGTCGGTATCGGCTCGGGGTTCGGCCGCGGTATCGGCATCGTCATCGGCAGCTCCGCTCCTCTGGGGTGCTGGAGCGGAAGCTACCTCCGGGTATCGCAGGAGGCCAGGGGCGGGGCCTCTTACAGCTGGTCGATCTCGGTGAGGTCGATGTCGATCGTGAAGGGGACGGTCAGCTTGAGCTGGTTGTGGTGGATACCGGTAAGGCCGTAGGAGCCTGTGGCCTCGTCCAGCTCAAAGACGTGGACGACCGGATATCCGTCCTCGCCCTGCTCCACCCGCCAGAAGTGTCGGATACCTGCCTCGGCATAGAGCTGCGGCTTGCGCTTGCGGTCCCGCACCGCCGACTCCGGGGAGACCACCTCCACCACCAGCTCGACATCCTTCACCTCGTAACGCGACTCCTCCGGACCGATCACGGCCTCGGCCCTAATCACGAAGAGGTCCGGCTCGGGTGCCTGGCGCTTGTTGATGACCACATTCATTTCCCGCCGGATCCGCCGGTCGCCGGGCACTGTCCCCCGCAGGCCGAACAGCAGCACTTCGATCACCAGGGCGTGAAAACTCCGCTGCGGACTCACGAAAACCAGGCTCCCGTCGATCAACTCTGTGTGCGGCGGGAGATCAGGCAGACTGAACAAATCGTCCACGGTGTAGCCATCCAGCGGCGGCACAGGCCACGGGGTGGTGTGCAGCGGCTCAGCGGTCATGGTTCCTCCCATGGACGGGATTCTTGGCCGTGGGGCCAGCGTACCGAGCACGAACGCCGATGCCGCCACCCAAACGAATGAGCGACGGCAGCGGCGTTTGACGATCAGATGATGATCAGGAGCGGGCGGTCACTCCCACTCGATAGTGCCGGGCGGCTTGCTGGTGATGTCCAGAACCACCCGGTTGACCTCGTCCACCTCGTTGGTGATGCGGGTCGAGATCCGCGACAGCACGTCGTACGGCAGGCGCGACCAGTCGGCCGTCATGGCGTCCTCGGAGGAGACCGGGCGCAGCACGATGGGGTGGCCGTAGGTGCGGCCGTCGCCCTGGACGCCGACCGAGCGGACGTCGGCGAGCAGGACCACCGGGCACTGCCAGATCTCGCGGTCCAGACCAGCGGCGGTCAGCTCCTCGCGGGCGATGGCGTCGGCCTCGCGGAGCAGGTCCAGGCGGTCCTTGGTGACCTCGCCGATGATGCGGATGCCGAGGCCGGGGCCCGGGAAGGGCTGGCGGTGGACGATGTCGTCCGGGAGGCCCAGCTCCTGGCCGACGTTGCGCACCTCGTCCTTGAAGAGCCGGCGCAGCGGCTCGACCAGCTGGAACTCGATGTCGTCGGGGAGCCCGCCCACGTTGTGGTGGGACTTGATGTTGGCGGTACCGCTGCCGCCGCCGGACTCCACCACGTCCGGGTACAGGGTGCCCTGGACCAGGAACTCCACGGCCTCACCGGCCGCGCCCGCCTCGGCGACCAGCTCGGCCTGGGCCTGCTCGAAGACCCGGATGAACTCCCGGCCGATGATCTTCCGCTTCTCCTCGGGGTCGGACACCCCGGCGAGCGCGTCGAGGAAGCGCTGCTCGGCCTCGACCACCTTCAGCTGCACACCGGTGGCCGCCACGAAGTCCTTCTCGACCTGCTCGGACTCACCCTTGCGCATCAGCCCGTGGTCGACGTACACGCAGGTGAGCTGATCGCCGATGGCCTTCTGGACGAGGGCGGCGGCGACGGCGGAGTCCACCCCGCCCGACAGCCCGCAGATCGCGCGCTTGGTGCCGACCTGCTCGCGGATGGCCGCCACGGACTCCTCCACCACATTGGAGGTGGTCCAGTTGGGCTCCAGCCCCGCGCCCCGGTACAGGAAGTGCTCCAGCACCTGCTGACCGTGGGTGGAGTGCATCACCTCGGGGTGGTGCTGTACGCCGTACAGCTTGCGCTCGTCGCATTCGAACGCCGCGACCGGCACCTGCCCGGTGGAGGCGGTGACGGTGAAGCCCTCGGGCGCGGCCGAGCAGGCGTCGCCGTGCGACATCCACACCTGCTGCTGCTCGGGGGTGCCCGCGAAGAGCGTCGAGCCCGGCTTGGTCACGTTCAGATCGGTGCGCCCGTACTCGCGCGCCCCGTTGTTGTCGACGGTGCCGCCGAGCGTGACGGCCATCAGCTGGAAGCCGTAGCACATGCCGAAGACGGGGACCCCGGCCTCGAAGATCGCACGGTCGAGCCTGGGTGCTCCCTCGGCGTAGACCGACGACGGTCCGCCGGAGAGGATGATCGCCTTCGGGTTCTTGGCGAGCATCTCGGCCACCGGCATGGTGGACGGGACGATCTCGCTGTAGACCCGGGCCTCTCGGACCCGTCGGGCGATGAGCTGGGCGTACTGCGCGCCGAAGTCGACGACCAGAACGGTGTCGGGGGCGGCAGCAGGGGACGCTGATGGCACTTCGGCGGCCTTCCGGCGGTGGAACTGGAGGGTTGGACTTTCGATTCTAACCAGCCCATAATCAGCCTCATGTCCATGCGCATGACCTTCGTCTTTATCTATGGCACCGGCCCGTCCGGCTGCCATGGTCGTGCTGCTTGAGCTACTGACAAGCGACTTCCCAGGCGCCCCGGGCCGGTCAAGGCCCGGGGCGCTGTTGCGTATCTCTTCGGGTCGCCGCCGGTTCCGGGCTCCTCTCATCGACAGAAGAGACCAGGAGATACGGATATGAGCACCACCCCCTCTGATACGACCGGTACCGACACCGCCGCCGTGATCGGTTCCGCGCGCGAGCGGATCGACGCCCTCGACGGGCAGATCCTCGACCTCGTACGGGAACGGATGGCGGTCTCGGCCTCCGTCCAGGAGGCGCGGATGGCGTCGGGCGGGCGGCGGGTGCACCTCTCCCGCGAGATGGAGATCCTCGACCGCTACCGCCGGACGCTCGGCAAGCCCGGTACGGCCCTCGCCATGACGCTGCTGGAGCTGTGCCGCGGCCGGGCCTGACCCGGCGGGGGCGGCCGCCATCACCCGTACGGCGGGTGACCGGCCCGCGAACGGGCTCGTTGAGCCCGGTGCCGCGTCGGCGAGGTGACCGGTCGGCAGGGGACAGCAGCCCGGTCACCATCCATAGGGCGGTCGGTCCCGGGGACGCCTGGGACCGACCGTATCCAGTCGAAACGGTTGCGCCCGGAGCGCCGCATCCAGCACGATGCAGTGAGGGAAAACACCCCGGGTCAGCACCCGTCATTGGTCCGACCACGGCCTGATCACGAGTTCGGCCGCGCGGGCGTACGCCCCTGACGCACCTTCCTCCTCCCCCCATCGAATTTCCTGCTTTCCCCGGTTTTCCGCCTTCCCAGCCCCGAGCCCGCGGCGCAACCCCCCGGCGCCGCCCCCTCAGCACCGGCGCTGCCCTGACGCCGGTGCTGACCGCCTAGGGCCCCGGGACATCCGACCCGCTCGGACGTCCCGGGGCCCTACGCCTGTTCCGGCTGATGCGTCTGTGGGTTCTGTGACCATTCTGTGAGCAACTGTGAAGGCAACCTTTCGGCCACCGGGTTGGTCATGTACGTGCAAACCGAACGCACGGCCATTCCGCGCCCCACCGCGACGGCCTTCCAGAAGAGGTCTTCATGAAGATTCGCCGCACACTGGTGGCCGCCGTAGCGACGGCCGCCATAGCTCCTGCCGCACTGCTCGCCGCGCCCGCCGCCTTCGCCGAGTCGGACCCGTCGCCCAGCCCGTCGGTCACCGAGCCGGGCGATGGCGGCGACCCGAGCGAGGAGCCGTCGATCCCGCCGACGTCGGAGCCGACCGACGAGCCCACGGCCGGGCCCACCGATGAGCCCACGGACGAGCCGACGGACGAGCCGACCGATGAGCCCACGGACGAGCCCACCGACGAGCCGACGGACGAGCCGACCGGTGAGCCCACCGACGAGCCGACCACCGGCCCCACGGCCGAGCCGACGGACGTACCGACCGACCCGACCTGCGAGGAGGCGTCCGAGGAGGCCGCCGTCACCACCGAGCTGCGCGGGCTGCCCAGCAAGGTCGTGGCCGGGTCGGGCTGGGTGCCGTTCACGTTCCGGACGACCAACACCTCCGACAAGGCGATGAAGTCGGTGGACGCGTACGTGCAGATGTACGCCATCAGCAAGGACGAGCTGGAGGACGTCTCGAAGCTCCTCACCGTGCAGTCGTACGACGAGGACAGCGGCAGCTGGAAGGCCATCAGCGACGAGGCGGGCTACTTCGCCTCGATCGGCGAGCTGAAGCCCGGTGAGTACGCCGACGCCAAGCTGCGGCTGAAGGTCGACGCCAAGACGCCGGGCAGCTACGGGTTCGGCTTCGCGATCGGCGCGTACCACAACGAGGACGACGTCTGCGGCTACTCCGAGGCCACGGAGTACGACTTCGACGTGCTGGTCGCGGGCAGCAAGCCGGGGCCGATCGACGACGCCAAGCCGAAGCCGGGCGACAAGGGCAACCGGCCCGTGCCGCAGAGTGGGGCCGAGCTGAGCGAGGTGCCGGTGTCCGGGAAGCTCGCCGAGACCGGGTCTTCCTCCGCGCTGCCGATGATCGGGCTTATCGGTGGCGTTGCGATGGCCGTGGGTGGCGGGGCTGTGTTCGTTGTGCGGCGGCGTCACTCGGCCTGAGCCCAGGCCGTACGCCGTAGGGTCACCCTCTTGCGGGGTGGCCCTACGGGGTTTCGTTGTCGGGTGCGGGCCGGTGGGTGGGTTGTGCCCACCCGTCCCGCCCCGCGGGACGATTGCCCACAACAGTAGTGAGGGCGGCGAACGCCGTTCTTGGGACTGCGGGGGTTGTCGGGTACACCGGGGGGACTCGGGTGTACGGCTCGTTCGGGGACGGGCGGGGGTCCTCTTCTCCCTTGTTGGGCCATAGGGACATCGCCCGTTCCGCCTGTGCCGTGATGGTCAGGGACGGGTTGACGCCCAGGTTGGCCGAGACGGCGGAGCCGTCCACCACCAGGATCCCCGGGTGGCCGTACAGCCGGTGGTACGGGTCGATCACGCCCTCCTCCGCCGACGCCCCGATCGGGCAGCCGCCCAGGAAGTGGGCGGTCAGCGGGGTGCCCATCAGCTCGCCGACGTTGCTCCCCGCGAAGCCGTTGATCGACTCGGCGAGATGGCGGGCCGCCGCCGCGCCCTCGGGGATGTGGTCCGGGTTGGGCGTGCCGTGGCCCTGGCGGGCGGTCAGCAGGCCCTTGCCCGGGCCCTTCGGCTTGCGGTACGTGGTCAGCGAGTTGTCGTGGGTCTGCATGACCAGGCCGATGATGGTGCGCTCGGACCAGCGCCGGTTGGACAGGGAGCGCGCGGCCAGCGTCGGATGGCGGAGGTTGGCCGCGAGGAAGCGCAGCCAGCGCGGGCCGCGGCCCTCCGGGATCTGGAGGATGGACATCATGCCCATCGCGTTGGATCCCTTGCCGTAGCGGACGGGCTCGATGTGGGTGTTCTCGTCCGGGTGGATGGACGAGGTGATCGCGACGCCGCGGCTGAAGTCGGGGCGCTCCCCGCGCCGGGCGCGGTGGCGGCGGTCGGTGGTCTGGGCGCCGACCAGGGCCTCGGAGTTGGTGCGGGTGAGCATTCCGAGCCGGTCCGACAGCCGCGGCAGCAGGCCCCGGTCGCGCATGGTGTGCAGCAGGGTCTGGGTGCCGTACGTACCGGCGGCGAGGATCACGTACCGCGCGCGCAGCGTCTTCGGTTTGCCCTTGCGGCGGTTCGCGGTCGGGACGGTGCTGACGCGGTGGCCGCCGTCCGGGTCGTCGCACACGGCGACCACGGTCGTCATGGGGTGGACGACGGCACCGGTCCGCTCGGCGAGGTAGAGGTAGTTCTCGTTGAGGGTGTTCTTGGCGCCGCGGCGGCAGCCGGTCATGCACTCCCCGCACTGGGTGCACGCCCGGCGGGCCGGGCCCGCGCCGCCGAAGTACGGGTCCGGGGCCGCCTCCCCCGGCGCGGCCTTCGCCGAGCCGTCGGAGTCCTCGCCGTCCCCGAAGAAGACGCCGACGGGCGCCATGTGGAACGTGTCCCCCACGCCCATCTTCTCGGCGGCCGCCTTGAGATGGACGTCGGAGGGGGTCATGGTCCGGTTGAGCCGGGCGCCGAGCATCCGCCGCGCCTGGTCGTAGTACGGCTCCAGCTCCTCCTGCCAGTCGGTGATGCGGCCCCACTGCGGGTCCCGGAAGAACGGCTCGGGCGGTACGTACAGGGTGTTGGCGTAGTTGAGCGAACCGCCCCCGACCCCGGCGCCCGCCAGCACCATCACCTTGCCGAGGAGATGGATGCGCTGGATGCCGAAGAGGCCGAGGGCCGGGGCCCAGAGGTAGTTGCGGAGGTCCCAGGAGTTCTTGGGCAGGGTCTCGGGCGTGAAGCGGCGGCCCGCCTCCAGGACGCCGACCCGGTAGCCCTTCTCGGTCAGCCGGAGGGCCGAGACGGCTCCGCCGAAGCCCGACCCGACGACGAGCACGTCGTAGTCGTACGCGTCGTCAGGCGTGTTGTCGGTGCGCTTGTCCCCTGTCACGGGTACCTCCCGTCGATGCGTACCGGTCAGCGCAGCCGCAGGGCCTTCATGGCGCGCAGGCTGCGGCTCATGAAGTCCGCGTATTTCTCGTCCGTCAGGCCGAAGGACGGGCCGAGCGGCATCACCCGCTGCTGGGCGACCGTCTGCGCCTCGGTGTACTTGAGGATGCCCTCCGAGCCATGGCGGCGGCCGAGTCCGGAGTCGCCCATGCCGCCCATCGGGGAGGCGACGCTGCCGTACGCGGCGGCGTACGCCTCGTTGACGTTGACGGTGCCCGCGCGCAGCCGGGCCGCGACCCCGCGTCCCCGGCGGCCGTCCTTGGACCAGACGCTGGCGTTCAGGCCGTACGGGGTGGCGTTGGCGCGCTCGATCGCCTCGTCCTCGTCGGTGAAGCGGTAGACGGACACCACCGGGCCGAAGGTCTCCTCGGTGCATACCGCCATCGGCGCCTCCACGCCGTCGAGGATCGTCGGCTCGTAGAAGTACGGGCCGATGTCCGGGCGGGGGCGGCCGCCCGCGACGACCGTGGCGCCCTTGGAGACGGCCTCCTCCACATGGCGGGTGACGGTCTCCAGCTGGCGTGCGGAGACGAGGGAGCCCATCTCGGCGCCGTACGCGAGGGCCGAGCCGAGCCGCATGGCCTTCGTACGGGCCGCGAACCGCTCCAGGAAGTCGTCCGCGACCGACTCGTGGACGTACAGCCGCTCGATGGAGATGCACAGCTGCCCCGCGGAGGCGAAGCACGCGCGGACCGCGCCCTCGGCAGTCCGGTCGAGGTCGGCGTCGCGCAGCACCAGCATGGCGTTCTTGCCGCCGAGTTCGAGCGAGCAGCCCACCAGGCGGGCGGCGGCGGCCTGGGCCACGCCGCGGCCGGTGGCGGTGGAGCCGGTGAACGACACGTAGTCGGCGTGCTCGACCACGGCCGGGCCGACGACCGGGCCGTCCCCGACGACGATCTGCCACACGCCGGGAGGCATTCCGGCCTCCAGCATCAGTTCACGCGCCCACAGGGCGGTCAGCACGGTCTCGGTGTCCGGCTTCATGACGACCGCGTTGCCCGCGACGAAGGCGGGTATCGCGTCCCCGACCGACAGCTCCAGCGGGTAGTTCCACGGCACGATCTGGCCGACGACACCGCGCGGCTGGCGCAGTTCGGTGACCTTGGTGAGCGTGGGGACGACGCCCAGGTGGGACTTGGGGCGCAGATAGGCGGGCGCCTTGCGGCCGTAATGGCGGGCGGCCAGGACGACGCCCTGGATCTCCTCATGGGCGTGCAGCCGGGTCTTGCCGGTCTCCAGCTGGATGAGGTCCAGCACCTCCGACTGGCGGCGCAGCAGCAGGTCGTGGAAGCGCAGGAAGACCGCGGCGCGGGTGCGCACGGGCGTGGCGGCCCACGCCCGCTGGGCCGCGCGGGCCTGCTCGAAGGCGGTGGCGACGTCCTCGGGGGTGGACTCGGGCAGCCCGGAGGCCAGGACCTCCCCGGTGAACGGGGTGTGGTTGACGGTGCTGCCACTGCCCACGATGGACCGGGCGAGCCGGGCGACCAGCTCGGGGGTGACGACGTCGGCGGCGGTCCGGGCGCCCTTGGCGGCGACCGGGTTTCCGTCGGCGGGTGCCGGTGGCGCCGTTGTGGCCTGGTCCTGTGCGCTGTCCTGCGAGTCGGTCATGGGGGCGAGGGTAGGCCCCGGCCGGGCGGTTTGGGTACCCGGCGGTAACTATTTGTGGCTACCGCTCAGATGCCCTCGATCTTCAGGTTCTTCACGACGTCCTCGTACAGCGCGTCCCCGGTCACCCGGGCGTCGCCCCTGGCGGGCATCGTCACGGTCAGCTGCCAGGCGACGTGATCGTCGCTG
This sequence comes from Streptomyces sp. NPDC040405, assembly GCF_055595765.1. Taxonomy (NCBI): domain Bacteria; kingdom Bacillati; phylum Actinomycetota; class Actinomycetes; order Kitasatosporales; family Streptomycetaceae; genus Streptomyces; species Streptomyces sp. NPDC040405. The sequence goes on along the minus strand of NZ_JBVIVI010000005.1, from coordinate 340,674 downwards.
ACGTAGACGTGATCGCGGTTCAGATAGAGGATGCGGTTGTCGTCGCTGGTGGTGCCGGGCTTGTAGTAGGTGGTGTTCAGGTCCGTCGCGGGTTCGCCCTGCTGCCGCGTCTCCTTCGGCTTCTCGCTGCTCGCCTCGTCCATCGTCGACAGGGCGCCGCTCTTGTAGTTCGCGACGATCTGCCCGGCCAGGCCCGCGGTGTTCGTGATCTTCCGCTCCGAGTCGGAGACCAGCTTGGTCAGGGTGATGGTGTAGACGCCGCCGGGGTCGCCGAAGGTGACGCTCGGCGCGCTCACGTCGCTGTCGTCCTGTATCCGCTTGTACGCGCTCGGCACCGCCAGCGAGGCGGCCACCACATCGCGCTCCTCGCGGACCGTCCAGCCGGACGGCAACGGGTCCTCGCTCGCGAACGGCTGGGTGAAGACCAGCACGAGCACGGACGCGATCACCACGAGGACGGCGCCCAGTCCGAACTGCGCCTTGCGGTTCTTGTGGAGGATCGGCGGGACGAACCGGCTGCCGCCCTGGGCGGCGTCGCTCCGCCGCGCCGGGCCGCCGTATCCGCCGCCCGCCGTGAGCACCGTCGGAAGCGGCTGCGGCGCCGGCCGTACGACCGACTCCAGCGCCTCCCGCGTCTCGGCCGCCGACGGGCGCATGGCCGGGTCCTTGAGGAGCAGTCGCATGGTGATGGAGCCGAGCGCGTCCGGGCCCCGCGCGGGCCGCTGCGGTTCGGCCGACAGCACGGCCTGGAGGGTCGCGGGGGTGTGCGAGCGGCGGAACGGGGACATGCCCTCGACCGCCGCGTACAGCACGACGCCCAGCGACCACAGGTCCGACGCCGGGCCCGGCCGCTGCCCGAGCACCCGCTCGGGCGAGATGAATTCGGGCGAGCCGACGAAGCCGCCGGTCTCGGTCAGCCCCTGTTCGCCCTCGACCTGCGCGATGCCGAAGTCGGTGAGGACCACCCGGTCGCCCCGGCCGAGCAGCACGTTGTCCGGCTTGACGTCCCGGTGCAGCACGCCCGCGGCATGCGCGGCCGACAGCGCGCCCAGCACGGCCAGCCCGATCCGGGCCGCCTCGCGCGGATCCAGCGTGCCCTCGGCCAGCCGGTCGGCCAGCGACTCGCCGCGCACCAGCTCCATCACGATCCAGGGGCGGCCGTCCTCGACCACCACGTCATGGACGGTGACGACGGAGGGGTGGTCGATCCGGGCCGCGGCGCGCGCCTCGCGCTCCATCCGCTGGTAGACCGTCTGCCGCTCGCGGTCCGGCAGCTGCTCGGGAACGCGCGGCTCCTTGACCGCCACCTCGCGGTCCACGATCTGGTCGTGCGCCTTCCAGACGGTGCCCATGCCGCCGTGGCCGAGCCGCCCGAGGAGCCGGTAGCGGCCGCCTATGAGCCGCCCCGAGTCGGGGCCGTTCCCGGCGTCCGGGCCGTGCTGCGCGCCGGGGGCCGCCGCGCGCGGGTCGCGGGGGTCCGCGGGGCGCTGCCCGGAAGCCTGCGTGGGCTCGTACGCACCGGGCCCCGCCTGGCGCGGCGGCGCGGGCGGCACGGCCTGCCGCGGCGGTGCCTGTGCTGGCGGTGCCTGTGGTGGTGCCTGCTGCGGCGGCCGCAGATCGTAGCTGCTGGGCTCGTTCGCCCGTCCCCCGTCGTTCGTCATGCGCAAATCATTACCCGGTCGGCAGTGAACACCGCCACCCGCGGTGGGCTGCGGGGACGGCTCGTGACAAAGCCGTTGCGACCGGGGTCAGCCCGTTGCGCCGGTCCGGGCGAAGGTGGCGACGGCCGTATCGAAGTACCGTTTCCCCTCGACCTTCTTCTCGACCGGGACGGAAAGCCACAGGTCGTACATCTTGCCGCCCTCGTTCCAGCTCAGATCGAAGGTCTGCCGCGAGCCGCCGTCATCGGCCGAACCGTCCCAGACGAACGCCCACAGCGCGGCCGGGTGCCCGTTCTGCGTGGTCTCGATGACCTGCCCGTTGCGGTACCCCTTGTAGTCGCCCGGCCCCTTGGCGTCCGCCTCCCGGCTCACCGCCAGCGGGCCCCTCGGGTCCGGCTCCTGGGGGTGGACGCCGATGCGGAACTCCAGGCCGGGCGAGTTGTAGTAGACCCGGGGCGACTTGTCCTCGCGGGCGAAGCCCTTCGGCACGGCGAGCGAGAACCCGGCCGGGTCGTGGACCCGCTCGTACCCCTCGGGCACCGCGCCCGACGGGCCCGCGCCCGGGTCGGGGGACGTGGACGCCGTCGCGCCCTCGGACGCCTTCGGGGAGGCCGTACGGTCGGAGGCGTCCTCGGCCGGTTCCGCGTCCTTGCCCGCGTCCTTGCCGGTGTCCTTGCCCGCGTCCTTGCCGGTGTCCTTCTCCGCGACCCGGGCCGCGCCGCGGTCACCGGCCGTCGTGCTCTTGTCGCCGTCGTCCAGCAGCGCCATCGTGCCCGCGCCGAGCCCGGCGAGGGCGACGACCGCGGCGACGGCGATCAGCACCGTACGGCGCCTGGGGGCGCGGCGCCCCGCCGGGACGGGGGCGGTCGAGGCGAGCGGCGTTCCCACTGGGGATCCGGCCGGGGTGCCCGCCGGGGTTCCGGGCAGCGCGTTCGACTGCGTCGGGGTGCGCTGCGCGGAGAACCCCGAGGTGTCCCCCGCGCCGAGGTACGTGCGCAGCATCCGGCTCGCCTCGTCCGCGGTGAGCCGGGTGTCCGTGTCGCGCCGCAACAGCCCCTCGATGAGCGGCCGCAGCGGCCCGGCGGCCTCCGGTACGTGGATCTCGTCGTAGACGACGGCGTGCAGCACCGCCGCCACGGACTCCCGGTGGAACGGCGACACGCCGCTCACCAGCGTGCACAGCAGCACGCCGAGCGACCACAGATCCGACTCGGGCCCGGTACGGCGCCCCGACATCCGCTCCGGCGCCGTGTACTCCGGCGAGCCCACGAACGCACCGGCCTCGGTGAGCGTGGTGGCCCCGTCGACCTGGGCGATCCCGAAGTCCGTCAGCACGACCCGCCCGGTGCCCGCCTCGATGAGCACGTTCGCCGGTTTGATGTCCCGGTGCAGCACCCCGCGCGCGTGGGCCACCCGCAACGCGTCCAGCAGCGCCGCCGCCACCCGGCCCGCCTCATGCGGCCCGAGCGGGCCCTGCGCGCCCAGCCGGTCGGCGAGCGAGGAGCCGTCGACCAGCTCCATGACGATCCACGGGTGGTCGTCCTGCTCCACGACGTCGTGGAGGACGATCACGTTGGGGTGCTTGATCTGCGCGACCGTACGGGCCTCACGCAGCGCGCGCTCCCCACGCAGCCGGTCGTCGGGCCCGAAGCCCTCGTCCACGTGGAGTTCCTTGACCGCGACATCGCGGCCCAGCAGTTCGTCAACGGCCCGCCAGACCGTGCCCATGCCACCGCGGCCGAGCCGTGAGACCAGCCGATAACGCCCGGCCAGCAGGCCGGTATTTCCCCCGGAGTTACCCATGGCCTCATCTTGCCTCACGGCTTCGGAGGCACAGCCTCCGGTGGGCGCCTCCGGCGCCTTGTGCGATGAGCCGCGCGCCGGGGGAACGCGAACCTGCGCGCTCACCCTTGGGGGCGATTGAGCGGACGGGCCGCGTCGGGGATCGTAGAGCGTGCCGATGTTACAGGGGCGGACCGCGGCCGCCCCGCATCGACAGGACCGAAGCGAGCCGCAGGACCAAAGCCGCCCCGCGGCGGGGGTCCACGGGGCGGCGGCTGGTGGGGCGCGTCAGCTGGTGGCGGGCACCTTCCAGGTGCGGGAGGCGGTCAGCAGCTTGCGCAGCGCGGGGTCTTTCACCGCGCGGGTGGTGTCCGCGGCTCTGGCGGTGACGGTGTGGGGCTTCCCGTCGGGCCGGACGCCGAGCGACGCGGGGGTGACGGTCTTCTTGCCGCGGGCCGCGGCGACTTCGGCGCCGTCCACGTACCAGCTCAGCGAGGCGGCCTTCACCACGCTCACTTTGAGGTTCGCCGCCCGGGCGAGCGGGGCGGCGGTGCCGGTGCGGCTGGTGAGCACGCTGGCGTGGCGGTAGAAGCCCGCGATCATCGCTTCCCGCCCGGGCAGGCTGTACTCGCGGCCGAGCGTGCGCATGATCGAGTTCTCGGTGGGCCGGTTGAGGCCCTTGGGGTAGTAGCGGCCGCCCTCGTACGCGCGGACCGTGCCGCCGTCCGGTGAGCTCTGGCCGATCCAGCGGTACCACTTCCGCTTCTCCGCGGTGAGCTGCGCGGCGGTCAGCTTGGTGGCGTTGGGCTCGTCGGGTTCGGCGCCGGTGTAGGTGCCGTTCGCGGCGTAGACGTACTCGTCGGCGAGGCCGCCGACGGAGTGGCCGGTCTCGTGGACGGCGACCTGGTCGGAGTCGGGGTGGTCGGAGGACGCGGTGGCGATGCCGTCGTACCCGACGCCGGAGCTGACCGTGTAGCCCGCGCCGCCGTACTTGGTGGAGTTGGACAGCACGATCACCAGGTCGGCCTCCGGCGCCTTCGCCGCGTACGACTCGACCTTGCCGGTGTCGACGCACAGCAGCCGCTCGGTGCCGTCGCACCAGAAGTAGGAGTCGAGGGCGGTGTCCTTGACGACGCCCTTGGACGGATCACCGGAGACGCCGGACTGGTTCGAGACGGCGTCCACGGACCAGACGTTGAACAGGTCCCGATAGGCGGCGTACGGCTCGACGGCGGAGATCTGCGCCCATTTGGAGCGCACGTCGGCGTGGAAGTCGTCCTGCTGGGCGGCGGTGTAGCCGTCGCCGACGAAGACGACGTCGACCTTGTCGGCCGAGGGGCCGTTCCCGATGACCGAAGCGACGTCGCCGTCGGCGGCGGTCTCGGCGGGGGAGAGCGCGCGGTCGCCGCGGGTGAGCCGGGCGGGGGTGGCGGCCGGGACCTCGGTGTGCCGGGGGTGGGTGCCGGGGCCGGTGAAGTACTCCACCTCATGGGTGCGCCCGGCCCGCTCGGCGGAGGCGGACGCCGAAGGGGCGACGGCGGCGGCCCACGCCACCGTCAGCGCCACGCCCCCGGCGACGGCAGCGGCGCGTAAGGGGGCGTGGCGGTCTCGCCAAATCCCTCTGCGCACGGGGGCTCCCGACGTTCGCTCCGTAAGCGGCCTGTTAAACACGATTAATTCGCGGCTCAACCTAAGGCCAAAGGAAGGCCCGAGCAATGGGAACTAGGGAAATCGCTAAGGAAATCGACCATCAGGCCCTATATCCACCCTCGCGCCCCCGGCCGACGTGACGCTCCGTCACACCGTCATGCCGCTTCGTCCCGGGCGAGCGCCAGCAGCCGGTCCATGACCCGGCGGCCACCGGCCCGCACCCCGTCGTGCTCGAACTCGTCCGTCACCCAGGTCCGCAGCCCCCGGATCGCGCGGGCGGTGGCCAGCGAGTGGGCGGTGTCGACGTACAGATCGTCGTGGTAGATCGCGGCGGCCACCGGCACGGTGTTGCGGGCGAGCCGTTCGGGGTCGTACAGCGGGCCCCAGCCGGTGCGTGTCGCGAGCAGTTCGGCGGTGCGGCGCAGCGGGCGCAGCGCGGCGTGGGTCTCCAGCATCCAGGGGTGGACGGACTCCCCCGTCAGCAGGACGGGACGGTCCTCGGCGGCCGTCGTCACGGCGTCGAAGCGCGGGAATTCGTCCCGTACGCGGTGCGCGGACCAAGCGGTGGCGCGGCCGTCCTGGGCATAGACGGATTCGTGCAGCAGGGTGTAGAGGGGGCTGCCGGAGCGGGAGAGGACGGCGGCGATCTGCTCGGCGAACGCGTCGGCGAGCCGCGGTCCGGCGGCGGTCTCCACGAGGGCGTCCTCCAGCAGGTAGTGGAGGCGGTGCGAGCCGTCGCAGGTGCCGAGCAGGATGCCGACCTGCTGGAACGCCTCCGGGGTCAGCCGGGTGCCGTCCGGCAGCACCTCCTCGTGCGCGGCGAGATGGCCCACGAGGCGGCGGACCGTGTCCGCGTCGCCCGGGTAACGGCCGTAGTGGGCGAGGGTTTTGCGCTCCATCCGCGGATAGGCGGCCCGGTACACCTCGTCCGCGGAGGCGCCGAGCCCGGGCAGCCCGCCGGTGAGCAGCACCGTGTCGAGACCTTCGGGCGCGTACGACAGATAGCTGACCGCGCAGAAGCCGCCGAAGCTCTGGCCGAGGACGGTCCAGGGGCGGCCGCCGGTCAGCCGGGACCGGATCAGCTCGCAGTCGCGGACGATGGAGTCGGCGCGGAAGTGGGCCAGGTAGTCGGCCTGCTGCTCGGGGGTGCCGCGCAGCGGCAGGGTCTGACGGGTGGCGGGCGTGGAGCGGCCGGTGCCGCGCTGGTCGAGGAGGAGCACCCGGTATTCGTCGAGCGCGCGGTCGAGCCAGCCGGAGCGGCCCACGGGGCGGTCGGCGCCGAATCCGGGGCCGCCTTGGAGGTAGAGCAGCCACGGCATCCGCTCGCGCTCCGTGTCCGGCGTGCCCGCGGCGGCGACCTCTCGGCCGTAAAGCCGGATCCGTTCGCCTCCGGGAGCCTTATGGTCAAGCGGTACGTCGAAATGGTGGTCGGTGAGGAGCAGTCCCGGCTGACGGACGGTCGCCGTGGCGCCCGACCCTTCCGGTGCTGTATCCATCGCCTGCTGCATCTTATTAATCCTCACGTAAATGGACTTAGCCCGGCGATTAAGTTACCGCCGGGGAGAAGAGGGCACGGTGGCCGAAAAGAGCGCCGGAGACGGTCGAGTGGCGGGGGCGGAGGGTACGGCGGCGATCGGGCGCCGGGTGCTCAAGCTGCGCACACAACGGGGGTTCACCCAGCGGCAGCTGGCCGAACCGGCCTACACCGCGGCGTATGTCTCCACGCTGGAATCCGGGAAGGTGCGCCCCTCCGAGGTCGCCCTGCGCCACCTCGCCGCCCGCCTCGGCGTCACCTACGAGGAGCTGGCCACCGGCCGTTCTCCGCATGACGCCACCCGGCTGCGCGCCGGACTCACCGACGCCCGGAAGACGCTGGCCACCGGCGACACCGAGGACGCGGCCGCCCGCTTCGCGGCGCTGGGCGCCGAGGCCGAGCGGCTCGGCTTCGGCGACGAGCGGGCCGCGGCCCTGCTGGGGCTCGGCGACTGCGCCATGGAGACCGGCGAACTGACCGCCGCGCGCGACCACTTCGAGGCCGCCGAGAAGCTGCTCGCCGACGAGCCGCTGACGCGCCGCGTCCCGGCGATCCGCGGCCGCGCCGTGGCCCATCTGCTCGCGGGCGAGCTGCGCTACTCCTGCTATCTGCTGGAGAGCGCCATCGACGAGCTGAACGCCTCCGGGCTGCACGACCCGAACGCCCTGCTGCTGCTCTACACCGCCTCGATCGCCCCGTACATGGACATGGGGGCGCACGCCCGTGCGGTGCGCGCCGCCGAACTCTCCCTCGCGCTGGCGCCCAGCGTCGACAACACGGAACTCGTCGCCCAGATGCACCGCGGAGTGGCCCGCACCCTGATAGCGGAGGGCCGCACCGCGGAGGCCGACGCCTCGCTGGCCAAGGCGCAGGAGCTGTACGAACAGCTGCGGCTGCGCACCGACCTGGCCCACTGCCACTGGATGCGCGGCTACGTCCACGCGCAGGACGGCGACCTGGAGCGCGCGGAGAGCGAACTGCGCATCGCCCGCGACATGCTGGCGTCCAAGCGGGCCGCGCTGTTCACAGTGCAGGTGGAGGTGGAGCTTGCGGACGTGCTGCGACGCCGCGGCCGCACCGCCGAAGCGGAGGCGCTGCTGAGACCGCTGCTGGCGCGATCCGGGGAGGCCGGGGACGCCCCCGGGGAGGCCGGGGATGCTTCCGGTGGGTCCGGGGAGTCCGGGGAGGGGCTGGACGCCGTCGAACTCACCGCGGAGCGCGGCGCGGTGCACGCGGGCGGCGCGCACCGGCTGCTCGGGCTGATAGCCGACGAGCGCGGCGACGCGGAGGGCGCGGAGGAGCACTACTGCGCGGCGCTGTCGCTGCTGGAACGCACCGGCGCCGCCGGTGACCTGGCCGACCTGTGCCGGCTGCTGGGCGATCTGCTGCGGCGCGAGGGGCGGTTGGAGGCCGCGATGGACGCGTACCGCACGGGGCTGGGACACCGGGCCGCACCGGGCACCACGACGCTGGGTCCGGCACCGGCCGAACCGCCCATCGAGGGCGCGCACTGACACCTGCCAGCCATGAAAGTGGGGGCGGTTGGTACGCCCGCCGGGCCGGGGCCGCTCGGAGTTGGTCAGGCCCCGACGGGCCGGTCCTCCCCCAGCGAGGGCCGGTCGGCACGGCTCGGCGGGCGGGTCAAAGGGTGGACAGGCCGCCGCGTGTGGGGGTCGCGGCGGCCCGTCGAGCGCCGTAGCGCCCCGCTTCCAGCCCCGCACCGCGGCCATTTTCGGCCACGGCGTCGTCAGCGCGCCGAGAGGCCGTATGACGCGCTGCTGGGGCGGGGGGTCGGGTGTACCCCGCGGAGTGGTGCGGCATGTGATCCACTCTGCCCGGCCGCGGGAGCGCGGACATCCGTCCCTGGTCTTCCCTCGCCCCCCGCCGATCGGAGGGGTGATCCCCCCAACAGGGCGGAGGAGACCACTCCATATTGATGCTCCGATGCGGCAGGCTGTGCGAACAATGCGCATGACAGCTGAGGGAGGGAGCGGCCGGTGATCCGTGTTGCGGTGGTCGACGACGAGGCGCTCGTACGATCCGGCCTGCGGCTGATCCTGGGCACGGCCCCGGACATCGAGGTGGTGGCCGACTGTTCCGGCGGAACGGCCGTCGAGACCGTGCTCGGCAGCGAGGCCGACGTGGTCCTCCTCGACATCCGCATGCCGGACGCCGACGGGCTCACCGTACTGGGGCAGTTGCGGGCCGCGCCCCGCTCCCCCACCGTCGCCATGCTGACCACCTTCGACGCCCAGGAATACCTGACCGCCGCGCTGCGCGCCGGGGCGGCCGGTTTCCTCCTCAAGGACACCGAACCGGAACAGCTCGTCCGTGCGGTGCGCACCCTCGCCCAGGGCGGCAGCGTCCTCGACCCCGGCGTCACCGGGGCCGTCATCGGCGGCTATCTCGCCGCCGAGGCCGAGGCGACCGCCGCCTCCGCCGTCGACGCCCTCACCCCGCGCGAACGCGAAGTGCTCGCGCTGCTGGGCGAGGGGCTGGCCAATCCGCAGATCGCCGAACGGATGGGGCTCGCGCCCAGCACCGTCAAGGACCATGTGCGGGCGGTGCTCGCCAAGCTGGGCGGGCTCAACCGGGTGCAGGCCGCCATCGTCGCCGACCGGGCCGGGCTGATCACCAGCCGCCCGGGGGCGGGCGGGCCGCGGTGACCGCGGCCGCGTCGCCGTCGTGGCGGCGCAAGCTGCCGGGGTGGGTGCGGCGATGGGGGCCGCTGCTGGTCCCCGCCGTGCTCGCCGTGGCCGACGCGCTGCTCGTCAACGGCGTCACCCTCGGCCTGGAACTGAACGTCTCCCTGATCGCGGCGGCCGCCCTGCTGCTGCGCCGCCGCTTCCCGGCGCCGGTCTTCCTGGTCACCCTGCCCGGCATCCTCATCGGCTACATCTGGTTCGCGCCGATGATCGCGCTCTATACGGTGGCCGAACGCCGCCCCGGCCCACGGCTGCTCGGCGTCTCGGCGCTGCTGCTGGCCGCCGCGCACTTCATTCCGTGGCCGGTGTCCGACTTCGAGCCGACCGCGTACCGGGAGAACACGCTGACGCTGATCGACGCGTCCATCACCTCCGTCGGGCCCATCGCGCTGGGCCTGCTGGTGCGCACCCGGGGCGAACTCGCCGCCCGGCTGGACGATCTGACCCGCAGCCGCCGCCATGCCGACGAGCTGATCGCCGAGCAGGTGCTGAGCACCGAACGCGCGCGGCTGGCCCGCGAGATGCACGATGTCGTCGCCCATCAGGTCAGCCTGATCAGCCTGCAGGCCGGGGCGGTGCAGATCAGCGCGGAGGACGCGCGGGCGCGGGAGGGGGCGCGGACGATCCGCGAGCTGTCCGTACGGACGCTGGACGAGCTGCGCCATATGGTCGGCATCCTGCGGGCTGCGGGCGGCGACCTCGAACAGCTCACCCCGCAGCCCCGGCTGGCGGATCTGCCGCGGCTGATCGAGCTGAGCGCGCTGGACGTGGCGTACGAGGAGGCCGGCGACGCGAGGCGGGCGGGGCGTCCGGAGGCGGTGGAGCGGGCCGCGTTCCGCATCGTGCAGGAGGCGTTGACCAATGTGCGCAAGCACGCGCCCGGGGCGCGGGTGACCGTACGGATCACGGAGGCGGCCGCCGAAGGGCGGGGGCTGCGGGTGGAGGTACGGAACGGGCCGCCGGACGCCTCGGCCGTGGCACCGGGGCTGCCGGGCGGGGGCCATGGGCTGGTGGGGCTGCGGGAGCGGGCGGTGCTGCTGGGCGGCACGCTCAGGGCGGAGCCGACGGAGGAGGGGGGCTTCGTGGTGCTGGCGGACTTCCCGAAGGTGCCGCCACGGCCGTAGGGCGCGGGGGCTTCTTCCCCACCCCGCCCCTTCCCGAACCGGGGCAAGCCCCGGACCCCGGACGCCCTCCGGGCGTGGCCTCAAACGCCGGCCGGGCTGGAAGAGCCGGGACCGGAACCGTCGGCTTCAAGCCGGAACAGCCACCACCGGGCTGGATCAGCCGACAGGGCGGAACGGCTGGAAAGCTCAGGCCGAGAGGGAGTCGGCGGTGTTTCGCTCGTCGCCGTCGGGTTCCGTCGCCACCATCAGGTTGGGGTAGACGTCGAACAGGCGGCGGACGCCCAGGGCCGCGAGGACGCGGTGCACATGGGAGCCGTGCGCGGCGTCCTGGGGCGGGAGGATCAGCCGGAGTCGGCCCGAACACGACCGCATCAGCCGCCGCGCGGCGATCAGGACGCCGACGCCGCTGGAGTCGCAGAAGCGAACCTCGGACAGGTCGAGCACCAGGGAGTGGCGGCCCTCGGCGACCGCGTCGTGGACGTGCTGCCGGACTGCGGGCGAGGTCACGAGGTCCATCTCGCCGGAGACCTGCAGGACGACCCACTCCCCCCGTCCGTCCTCCATCACCTTCAACGTCACGCGCTCGAAGCCCTTCGCTCGCAGCTAACCGGAATTTGCTGTTCCAGAGCGGCTGCCCGCCCGGCACCGCATAAAACTCCCCCTGTCTCCATGCCGTGGGGACGAGCCTATGCCCCGCCGAAGCGTTTCGTCGCGCCGGTCCTGCGCACCGTGACCGACCCAATACCATCCGCAGCCGCGTTGTGCCGCACTTTGCCGCATGGAGGCGCGTTGTGTCAGCCCCCGGCACTACATTCGATATGAAGGTGGGCATAGTGCCAGGAGACCCGGCCGACGAACAGGGATGGGGGCCGCATGGTGAACGACGCACCGCCCCGCTGGGACCGCAGGATGCAACAGCGGCTGGCGCGCGGCGAAGCCGCCGCGCTCGGCGAGCTGTACGACCGCTTCGCCTCCCTCGTCCACCATCTCGCCCACCGCGTCCTGGAAGACGAGGACGCGGCCGACCGCATCACCCGCGAGGTCTTCGGCTACGTCTGGGAGAACCCGGACGCGTACGACCCCAAGCACGGCTCCCTGCGCTCCTGGATCGCCACGCTCGCCCACCGCCAGGCGGTGCACCGGCTCCGGGCGCAGACCACCACGGAGGGCGGCGGCGGCAGCGACGGCGATGACGTCGCCGTCGAGGAGCGCATCCGCGACGCCTCCGTCGCGGCACGCGCCGACTACATCGTCACCTCCATGCCCGCGCCGCTGCGCGCCGCCCTGGAGCTGGCCTACTTCGACCGCCGCGACTACCGCCAGGCCGCCGCCGCCCTGGGAGTGACCGAGGACGAGGCCAGGCGCCGTCTGCGGCTCGGGCTTCAACTGCTGTCCACGGCCTACGTCCCACCACCGCGCACCATGGCGCCGCCCGGTTACGGGCGGGCGCTGTGAGCGGCGCGAGCGGCCCGGAGCGGTATCCCGAGTACGGCGAGGGCTCCGGCGGCGGATCCGGCGACGGCAGAGACGGACCCGGCGACACGTCGGGCACGCCGCCCGAACCGACCGGGCCGCCCCGCATCCCGACGCCCCGGTCCGCCCCCGAGGACACCAGCGGCTGGCCGGGCCCGCTGCCGCTGCTGCCCGAACCGGATGCCCAAGAAGGCCCAGAAGAAGAGGAAATAGACCAGGAAATACCGGGACCTCCGGAAGGCCCGAAAGAGGAAGTTGTTCCGACACATCCGGAAAGCGTCCCGCGGCGACCGCCCTCGCATGACGTCCTGCGGTCGCTCCTCGGCGCCTGGGCGCTCACCGCGTGCTCCCCGGACGAGACGGCCGCCGTCGAGGCGCACCTCAACCACTGCACCTCGTGCGCCGAGGAGGCGCTGCGGCTGCGCGAGGCCGTGGGGCTGCTGCACGCCGAGCACAGCCTCGACCTCGACCCGCTGCTCCGCTCCCGGGTGCTGGCCGGATGCCTCGGCCGCCGCCCCGCCCGGATACCCGTGCCCGGCTGGGCCGCCGCGTACGACGCGGAGGCCGCCCGGCTGGACGCGCTGCTGCGGGACATGGGCGAGGCCGAATGGCGCGCTCCGGTGCGGCTCAAGTGGTTCGACGGGCAGCGGCTCACCAGCCGGGGCACCACCGTCGCCGGGGTCATCGGGCATCTGATGGTGGTGGACGGCGTCGTCGCCGCCTCCCTCGGGCTGCCCGACCCGCTCGGCGACCACGCCCCCGGCTCGCTCTCGGCCCGTACGGACGCGTACTGGCACGCGGAGCCCGGCGCAGCGGGCGGGAGCGGTCCGTCCACGCCGCTGCGGGAGTTGTGGCGCGAGCAGGGGCACGCGCTGGTCCGTACGGTGTCGTTCGCCGGGCGCGGGGCCTCGGATCTCGCCGTTCCGTTCGGGGACTTCACGCTGCCGGTCCGCGACGCGTTCCTGGACCGCGCCTTCGAGTGCTGGGTGCACGCCGGGGACATCGCCGAGGCCGTCGACTACCCGTATGAACTCCCCGCCTCCGCCCACCTCAAGGCCATGATCGACCTGTGTGCCCGGCTGCTGCCCGACGCGCTGGCCGAGCGGCGCCGCGCCGGGCTCGCCGCCCCGCCGCGCCGCCTGGTCGAGGCGGGCGCCCCGGGCCGTACGCTCCGGCTGGAGGTCGAGGGCACCGGCGGCGGCAACTGGTACATCCCGCTGGACTCACCGGCCGCCGTGGGCACGGCGGAGGAGACGGTGGCGGAGATCGCGCTGGACCCGGAGGCGTTCTACCAGCTCGCCGCCGGGCATGTGCCGCCGCAGGAGGCGGCGGTGGGACAGTCCGGGGACGTGGAGGCGATCCGCGACGTGCTGTTCGCGACGGCCTCGCTCTCGCGGCTGTAGCCCCCGCCCGCGCGCCGGGGAGCCGTCAGGCGTCGGGCGTCGGGCGTCAGGCGTCAGGCGTCAGGCGTCAGGCGTCAGGCGTCAGGCGAAGACGACCGTCCGGTGGCCGTTCAGCAGCACGCGGCGCTCGCTGTGCCACTTCACCGCGCGCGCCAGGGCCTGGCACTCCACGTCGCGGCCGACCGCGACCAGCTGGTCCGGGGTCAGCTCGTGGCCGACGCGCTCGACCTCCTGCTCGATGATCGGGCCCTCATCCAGGTCGGCCGTCACGTAGTGGGCCGTCGCACCGATCAGCTTCACCCCGCGCGCATGGGCCTGGTGGTACGGCTTGGCGCCCTTGAAGCTCGGGAGGAAGGAGTGGTGGATATTGATGATCCGGCCGGACAGCTGCTTGCACAGGTCGTCCGAGAGCACCTGCATATAGCGGGCCAGCACCACCAGCTCGACGTTCTCCGCCCGCACCAGCTCCAGCAGCTCCGCCTCGGCCTGCGACTTGGTGTCCTTGGTCACCGGGAGGTGCCGGAACGGGACCCCGTACGAGCCCACCAGCTCCTTGAAGTCGGTGTGGTTGGAGACCACCGCCGCGATCTCCACCGGGAGCGCGCCGATCCGGGAGCGGAAGAGCAGGTCGTTCAGGCAGTGCCCGAACTTGCTGACCATCAGCACGACGCGCATCTTCTGGTCCGCCCGGTGGATCTGCCAGTCCATCCCGAAGGAGTCCCCGACCGCCGCGAAGCTCGCCCGCAGGTCCTCCACCTTCACCGGGGAGACGGCGCGGAAGTGCACCCGCATGAAGAAGAGCCCCGTGTCGCGGTCCCCGAACTGCTGGCTGTCCTCGATGTTGCAGCCGGTCATGAAGAGGAAACTCGACACGGCGTGCACGATGCCCTGCTTGTCCGGGCAGGACAGCGTGAGGATGTACTGGTCGGGGGCGGAATGCGACTCGCTCATGACTCCATAGCGTCGCACACCCGCGACACTCCTTGAGACCGCGACGACCGCCCGACGACCGCCCGGCGGCCACCGGGCAGCCGTCGGGCAGCCGCCTTAAGCGGCCTGCGTCATGATCGCCAGCACCTCAAGGGTGCGCGGCGGCACGTCCGGGTCCTCGCCGTCGTTGGCGGCCAGCCGGACATGGGCGTCGCGGGCCGCCCGCATCGCCTCCGGCCAGCCGTGGTGTTCGAGGTACGCCGAGACCGGTGCGTCCGCGCCGACCTGGTGGAGGATCCTCAGCACCCGCAGCACGGCGACATCGACGAGCGCCGCCTCCTGGGAGTCGCGGAAGATCGTTCCGACGTATTTCTCGGCCGACCAGTTGTCCAGCCAGGTGTCCTCGACCAGGCGGTAGACGGCGTCCGTGACGTCGCCGTATCCGGGTTGCCCGGCCAGCCAGCACTCCTGCTGGAAGACCGGGTCAGAGAGCATGTGCAGCCCCGAGCGCACATTGGTACGCCAGCGCCACCACGGCATGTCGTTGACAGGCATACCGCCCATGGTGGTCGAGCGATGGCCGCGACGGGAAGACTTCTCCGAACCTTGCACAGTGATCGATCGTACGTTCTTCACACAGGGGGACGCATCGCCCCCCGGGTGTTCACCTTCCCGATACCCGTGCGTTCCCTTGCATAGCGGATGCGTTCCGTCCGGAGCACCAGGCTCCCATGCTATGACCGGACGGCGACGCCCCTCCCCCCGCACCCTCCGAGCAGCCGCCGTCGCCGTACTGTGCACCGCGGTCGGCACGTCCTCGCTGACGGGCTGCGGCTCGTTGCCAGGGATGGCGAAGGGGGCCGACAAAAAACCCATCGTCGTGATGACCTGGGCCCCCGAGGGCACCAAGTCGACCAATATGCCGGGAATGCCCGCCATGGCACAGGCGTATGCCCGCTGGGTCAACGACAACGGCGGCATCCACGGCCGCAAGCTCAAGGTGGTCACCTGCAACGAGCGCAACGACTCGGTGCAGGCCGCGCGCTGCGCACAGCAGGCCGGGAAGGCGAAGGCCGTCGCGGTCGTCGGCTCGTACAGCCAGCACGGCCGCTCGTTCACCTCCCCGCTGGAGGTCGCAGGCATCCCGTACATCGGCGGCTACGGGCTGACCCAGGAGGAGTTCAACAGCCCGTACTCCTACCCCGTCAACGGCGGCCAGGCCACGCTGCTCGCGGGCAACGGCCGCCAGCTCGGCTCCCGCTGCGAGCGCGTCTCGCTGGTACGCCCCGACACCATCGCGGGCGACGAACTCCCCGAACTCCTCGACGCCGGTCTCAAGGCGGCGGGCCGCGCGCCCGCCCACGACATACGCGCCCCCGAAGGCGCGGGCGACTACAGCTCGCAGGCCACCACCGCCCTGGAGGACGTCGGCGCCGACAGCTCGCTGGGCTCCGCCGCCGCGGGCGCGAAGCTGCAGAGCTCCTGCGTCACCGCCGCGCTCGGCAACCGCACGGGCACCTTCTTCGACTCCTTCCGGCGCGTCCAGGAGGAACGCCCCAAGGTGCGGATCGCCTCCATCATGGGCAGCGTCCGGCAGTCCCTGGTCGACAGCACGGGCGGCAGCAACAGCCCGCTGGAGGGGACGTACGCCACGGGCTGGTACCCGGCTCCGGACGATCCCCGCTGGGGCCCGATGAAGAAGGTCATCAACAAGTACGCCTTCGACGACAACCGCATCGACCCCGACGACGCCGGTACCCAGACCACCTGGATCGCCTACACCGCGCTGCGCTCCGTCCTGATGTCCCTGAACCCGGACGACATCAGCGCGCGCACCGTGCGCAACGCGCTCGACCACGGCCACAAGGTCGACACGGGCGGGCTGACGCCCCCACTGCGCTGGGGTTACGACGACCCGCTGAACGTGGCGGACTACCCGCGGATCGTGAACCCCGACGTCACCTACCAGGTGGTGCGCCGCGGGCGGCTGGTCGCGGTGCGCAAGGGGTTCGTCGACGTGGCGAAGACACTGGAGCGGTACGGCCCCCGGGACTGAGCCGCCGGGTTCCGCCGGGCCGCCGGGTTCGTCCGGGCCCGGCGGCTTTGTCGGCTCAGGCGCCGCTGCTCACAGCTGGGTGGCCTCGTGCTTGGTGAGGCCGTACTTCCCCGCGAGCGGGTTCCACAGCTCGGCCGCCTTCCGCTTGGCCGCGGTCGCCTCGCCGCTCGCCCGCTCGGCCGCCCCGACCCGCCCGGTCCGGCGGGCCTGGCCCTTCTGGCAGCCCTTCTTGCCGCGGGCCTGATCGGCCCACGCCGCGTACTGGTTGTCGGCCTGCGCGGAGGACTTCCACGCCTTGGTCAGCGACGCGGTCAGCTGCGCGTGGCTCGGCAGCTTGTCGACGGTCAGCTTGCCCAGCCGGGTCACCAGGTCGTTGCGCTGCCGGGCGGCCGTGCGCAGGTCCGAGGCGGCCTTGGGCAGGTCCTTGCAGGACTTGATGTTGTTCACGGCGTTGATCACCGCAGAGCGGCTGTTGTTACTGTCCTTGAGCAGCGCGTCCAGCGATTTCGCCTGCGGCTCCGCGGGATCGGCCGACTTGCTCGGCTCGTCCTCACCGGCACTCGTCTCCGAGCTGCTGCCCAGCGTCGTGTTGTCGTCCTTCTTCTCGTCGTCACCGCCCGCGCTGAGCGCGGCTCCGGCTGCGAGCCCGGCGACCCCGCAGCCCGCGACCACGATGCCGATGAGCACGGCGGGCGACATCCGGCGACGGCGCCCACCCCGCCCGGCGCGCCCACCGCGGCCGCCACCGTGCCCGCCGCCCGCGTCCCCGGGGGCCGGGGCCGGGGCGGTGAACTGCGGCATCTGCTGCGTCTCGCCGGGGGATTCCGCACCGGCGCCCGCGGCGCCGCCGTCATCGGCCCGGAACAGCCCGTCGAACTCGGCGGGCGGCGGCCGGTCGCCCGGACGGCCGGGGCGGATCGCGAAGGGGGAGCCGGTCGGCTTCGGCGGCTGCTGCTGTTGCTGCTGGCGACCGCGCCGGGACGGGGCGGTCTGCGGCGGCGCGGCGGCCGGGACCGGGGCCGGGAGCACGGCGGTCTCCTCGGCGGCCCCCGCCGCCGGAGCGGCGGGGGCGGGCTGCTGCCCACGGCCGCGGTGTGCGCCCCGGCCGGGGCGCACCGTGCGCAGCTGGGTGGTGGACTCGCCGGGCGCCTCGGCCTTGGCGGGCCGGTTCTCGGGCGGCAGCGGCGCGCTGGCGGACGGCTGCTGCGGGGGCCCGGTGACGGGGGGTATGTACTGGGTCGCCTCGGCGTCCCCCGCGGCGGGCTGCGGCGGCAGCATCTGCGTCTCGTCGGCGGCACCCGCGTACGGCTCCGGCTGCGGCTGCGCCGGTCTGTCCGGCAACGGCTGGGACTGCGCCTGCGGCGGCTGCGGGTACGCGGGAGGCTGCTGCGGCTGGGCGTACGCGGGCGGCGGCTGGGGCTGCTGGTACGCAGGGGGCTGCTGCGGAGGCTGGGGCTGTGCGTACGCGGGCGGCTGGTGCTGCTGCGGCGACTGCTGTTGCGGCAGCGGCTGTTGCGCCGCCCAGCCCTGCGGCGACCCGTACGACTGGTCCGGCCCGTACGACTGGTCCGGCCCTTGCGGCGGCCCGTACGGCGCACCGTACGACTGCCCGGGATCCTGCGGCGGCGCCCCGAACGACTGGTCCGGCCCCGGCTCCGGCGGGCCGAAACCCTGACCCGGCTGACCGTACGGCGCGCCCTCGGGCGGCAGCGGGCCCGCGCCCGCGGGAGGCCCGGCGGGTGCGGACGGCGCGGGGGCCGCGCCCTGCGGGGGCGGCCCCTGCGGTGCGTCCTGGGGTCCCCAGGGCTGGCCCCACGCCTGGCCACCGGCCGGGGCGCCGTGCTGCTGTCCCACGTGCGGCCCCGAGGACTCCGGGGGCTCAGCGGGCCACTGGTCGGTCTGAGCGGGCAGTACAACGCCCTCACGGACCGCAGGCAGCTGCGGCTCGTCGCCCTGTCCGCTCTGCGTCACCGGGTCTCCTTGATAAGCGATTGCCGAATCGTCGGCTCACGCTACCGGTTACCCGCGAGGGTCGGCGCCCGCCGGGGGGAGAGACTGGTCACCGGCAAAGGCCCCGCGAAGGCCCGGCAAAGGCCCCGCATAGGCCCGGCGACGGCCCCTCGAAGGCCCCTCCGCGGCGCCGCGGAGGGACCCGCGGCCGGGGCTCAGGCCGCCTGCACCTCCAGCCTCGCCCCGAACTCCCGTACCACCGGCTCGTCCCGGTACGGCTCCAACCGCTGCTGGAAGTCGTCCAGATACTCCGCGCCCCGGTTGGAGCGCAGCGTCTGGAGCAGATCCACCGCCTGACCGCCGACCTGGCACGCCTGCTCCACCTCGCGGCCCTGGACATGCGCCGTGGCCAGCAGCAGCAGCCCGATGGCGCGGCGCCGCACCCGCCCCTCCGGATGGCCCGCCAGGGCCTCTTCGGCACGCCGCCGGGCGGGCTCGGCCTGGCCCAGGTCGCGGTGGCAGTGGGCCAGTTCGTCGGCCAGATAGGCGTGGTCGAAGTGCTGGATCCACGGCGGCTCGTCCCCGGAAGGACCGCCGCTGCCCACCGCCCGCTCCAGCGCGTCCAGGGCGCGCCCGGCCGCGTGCTGGCAGGCCGTGGCGTCCCCCATCAGCGCGTGCCCGCGTGCCTCGGCGGCCAGGAACATCGACTCGGCGCGCGGCGGCACCTGGCCGCGCGAGCCTTCCTGCGCGGCCTTGGCCAGCTGCGCGATCTCCCGGGGGTTGCCCAGCTGGGCGGCGAGATGGCTCATGCTGGCGGCCAGCACGTATCCGCCGTAACCCCGGTCCCCGGCGGCCTGCGCGAGCCGCAGCGCCTGGATGTAGTAGCGCTGGGCGAGCCCGGACTGACCGGTGTCGATCGCCATGTACCCGGCCAGCTCCGTCAAGCGGGCGACCGCCGCGAACAGTTCGCGCCCGACCGACTCCCGGTAGGACCCGGCGAGCAGCCCGGAGACCACGCTGTTGAGGTAGTGGACGACGACCGGGCGCACATGGCCGCTGCCGTACCGGTGGTCCAGCTCGACCAGCGCGTCCGTGGTGGCCCGCACCGCGGCGACGTCGGAGCGGCCGACCCGGGCCCCCGCGGTGCGCGCGACCTGCGCGTCCGCACCGGTGATCAGCCAGTCGCGGCTGGGCTCGACGAGTGCCGAGGCGGCGACCGTCGAGCCGGTCAGGAAGTCCCGGCGGCCGACGTCGCTGCGCCACAACTCGCAGACCTGCTCTATCGCGCCGAGGACGGTCGGCGAGAACTGCAGTCCCACGCCCGACGCCAGGTTCTTGCCGTTGGCCATGCCGATCTCGTCGATCGTGACCGTACGCCCGAGCTTGCGGCCCAGCGCCTCGGCGATGATGCCCGGGGCGCGGCCCCGGGGCTGCTGTCCGCGCAGCCACCGGGCGACCGATGTCTTGTCGTAGCGCAGATCGAGACCGTGCTCGGCACCGCACATGTTGACCCTGCGGGCCAAACCGGCATTGGAGCACGCGGCTTCCTGAATCAGCGCTTGCAGCCGTTCGTTCGGCTGTCGCGCCACAAGCGGCCTAGCGGCCATGGTTTTACCCCCAGTGACTGCTGTGCGTTCTCGGCGGATGCCGTCCCTGTTGATCAGTTCCCCGCGAATATCGCGGGTATACGGCGAATGCGGAACTTGCCCGTATTGACCACATAGACCGCTTGGTTCACGTACGTGCGTACGGCCGCGCCAAAACGCCCTCGTACGCCTGTTACTCAAGGTGGCTACCCGCTTACGCAGCCGGAACCCCATACGCGCCCCCGGTCATGCACCCATGCGCCCCGGTATGCCGTCCCCGCGCCCGTGCGGGGTCCCGGCCGTAACCCTTGTTGACGGCGGAAGTTGTGTTGTCGTGGAAGAGACCATGGACGTGACAGGAACACCACATATTCCGAAGCAGCGCGGGGAACGGCTGCTCGATGCCGCCGTGCGCTACGCCGAGGAACGCCACTGGGACGTGCTCGCCGGGGCCTGGCTGGACACCGTGAAGGGCCTCCAGCGCTGCTCCTGCGGACAGGCCGACTGCCCGGCCCCCGGCGCCCATCCGACCGCGCCGGACTGGGTGAACCAGGCGACCGGCAGCCCGGTCGTGGTCCGGCGGATGTGGGGCCGCGCCCCCGGCGCGTCGATCCTGCTGCCGACCGGCCGTACCTTCGACGCCCTGGACGTACCGGAGTCGGCGGGCTGCCTGGCGCTGGCCCGGATGGAGCGCCGCAACGTCGACCTCGGCCCGGTCACTTCCACCCCGGACCGCAGAATGCTCTTCTTCGTGCTCCCCGGCGCCGCCGCGAAGATCCCGGACCTGCTGCGGAACCTGGGCTGGCCGCCCTCCTCGGTCGACCTGGCCGCCCGCGGCGACGGGGACTACGTGGTCGCGCCCCCGACCCGGGTCGGACGGCACGGCCCGACCCAGTGGGCCCGTCGGCCGACCGCCGCCAACCGCTGGCTGCCGGACGCCGAGGAGCTGGTGAGCACGCTCGCCTACGCGTGCGGACGGGAGACCCGGGGCCGCGAGACCCGGTCCCCCCACGGTGCCGACGCGCCCAGGCGCGCCTGACACGCCTGGGCGCCGTCGGTGGCCCCCCGTATCGTGGACGCGGACGGGGACAGGAACACATGACCGGTCCCCGGACCAGCCTGATGTCGGGAGACGGGGATTCCAGTGCCGGACGCACACGCAGAGCCAGACGTACCCGCACCCGCCGAGGCAGCGGCCGGGCCCGCCGCCGCACAACAGCGGCCGTCCGTGCAGGTGCGGGGTCTGTGGAAGCGGTTCGGGGAGCAGATCGCGGTCCAGGGAATCGACCTTGAGCTGCCCGCCGGGCAGTTCATCGGGCTCGTCGGCCCCAACGGCGCGGGCAAGACCACGACCCTCTCGATGATCACCGGGCTGCTGCGCCCCGACTCCGGCACGGTCGAGATCGGTGGCCACGACGTCTGGCAGGACCCGGCCGAGGTCAAGGCGCGGATCGGCGTGCTGCCCGAGGGGCTGCGGCTGTTCGAGCGGCTCTCGGGGCGCGAACTCCTCGCGTACACCGGGCGGCTGCGCGGACTGCCCGGCGACGAGGTCGACAAGCGCGCGACCCAGCTGCTGGACGTCCTGGACCTGGCCGGTGCGCAGAACAAGCTGGTCGTGGACTACTCGACCGGTATGCGGAAGAAGATCGGCCTGGCCGCCGCGCTCCTCCACAACCCGGAAGTCCTCTTTCTCGACGAGCCCTTCGAGGGCGTCGACCCGGTCTCCGCGCAGACCATCCGCGGCGTGCTGGAGCGCTACACCCGCTCCGGCGCGACAGTCGTCTTCTCCAGCCATGTGATGGAGCTGGTGGAGTCGCTGTGCGACTGGGTCGCGGTGATGGCGCGCGGCAAGATCCGGGCGCAGGGTGCGCTGGCGGACGTACGGGGAGACGCGCCGTCCCTGCAGGACGCCTTCCTGGAGCTGGTGGGCGCCCGCGACCAGGGTTCCGGGGACAACCTCGACTGGCTCGGCGGCGGCGCCCGATGACGCTCACCGGTCCGCTCGACGCCAAGGGCCCGCTCGACACCGCGGCGCCCGCTCCCCCGGCGGCCCCCACCGGCTCGCTGCTGCCCGTCTTCGTCCAGCTGAAGCTGTCGCTGATGCGCAACGGGCTGCGGCAGTCCGCGGGCCGCCGCGCCGCGTACATCACCTCGCTCGTCCTCACCCTCCTCTTCGCCGCCCTCCAGCTGCTCGGCCTGGTGCTGCTGCGCGGCAACGACGGCGCGGACGCGCTGGTCACCGTGCTCACGGCGGTCCTCGCGCTCGGCTGGGCGGTGATGCCGCTCTTCTTCCCCAGCGGGGACGAGACCCTGGACCCCACCCGGCTGGTGATGCTGCCGCTGCGGCCCCGGCCGCTGATCAGCGCGCTGCTGGTGTCCTCACTGATCGGCACCGGCCCGCTGTTCACGCTGACCCTGGTGCTCGGTTCGCTGATCGCCATCGCGCACGGGGCGGCAGCCGCGGGGGCCTCCGTCCTGGCGGGCGTGCTGACCGTGCTGACGTGCGTGGCGCTGGCGCGGGCCGTCGCGACCGCCAACACGCGGCTGCTGAGCAGCCGCAAGGGCCGCGATCTGGCGCTGCTGAGCGGTCTGTTCGTGGCGATCGGCGCGCAGTTCGTGAACGTGGGCGTGCAGAAGCTGTCCGGCGAGGGCGGGCTCGGCGCGCTGCGGCCCGCCGCGGACGTCCTGCGCTGGGTGCCGCCCGCGTCGGCGATCGACGCCGTCCAGGGCGTGAGCGAGGGCGCGTACGGGCTCGCCGCCGCCCAGTTCGCCCTGAGCGCGGTGGCGCTGGCGCTGCTGATGTGGTGGTGGGCGCGCAGCCTGACGCACCTGATGACCACGCCGGACAGCTCCACGATCCAGCAGGAGAAGCCCCGCCGGGGCGCCGCGGGTGCGGGCTCGTCCGCCGACGCGCGCGGCCCGTTCGGGCGGCTGGTTCCGGCAGGGCGCAGCGGCACGGTCATGCTGCGCACCCTGCGGTACGCGGTGCGGGACCCCAAGTCCAAGGCCAGCTGGGTCAGCTCGCTGGGCGTCGGACTGCTGCTGCCCATCATCACCTCCATCCAGGGCAACGGCAGCATCTACTGGGCGTGCTGGGCCACCGGGATGCTGGGCATGCAGATGTACAACCAGTTCGGGCAGGACTCCTCCGCCTTCTGGATGGTCGCGCAGACCATCGCCTCCCCGCGTGACGCCTACGAGGAGCTGCGCGGGCGGGCGTTCGCGGTGGGGCTGGTCGGATTGCCGTACGTGCTCCTGGCGGTGGTGGGCTCGGCCCTCTTCATGCACGACCTGCCCGCCGTCCCCGAGGCGCTCGGGCTCGCGTTCGGCCTGCTCGGCGGGTTGATGGCGACCGGCGCGCTGGCGTCGGCGCTGCTCCCGTACTCCATCCCGCAGGACAGCGCCAAGAACGTGGCGCCGGGGCAGGGCGGGCTCGCCTGGATGGGCCTCTTCGGCGGCATGATCGCGGGCGCCGTGCTGTGTTCACCGCTGCTGGGCCTGACGATCTGGCTGCACACCAGCGGGGCGCACGACCTGCTGTGGGTGCTGCTGCCGCTGGGCGTGGCGTACGGCGCGGGGATCGCGGAGGCCGGGCTGCGGCTGGCCGCACCGCGGACGGCGAAGCGGCTGCCGGAGATCCTGGCGGCGGTGAGCAAGGGCTGAGGCCCGCATCGGGCTGATGCGTACGGCGCGGGAGCGGGACTGGTCAGGTCCCGCTCCCGCGCCGTTTCCCCCTGGTGAAACGTCGCTGCTGGAACGTCGCTGCCGGAACGTATCCGCACGTGGTCGGCGGCTAGTCCAGGTACTTGCTGTAGACCCAGCCCCTGGTGCCGGGCTTGATGCCCGAGGTGGTCCGCTTGAGGATCTTTCCGTAGGACCAGCTCTTCATGAATCCGCCCAGACCGCCGGTGCGGCAGAAGTACCGGAAGGAATCCCCCCGATACAGCGTCCCAATCGCGCGGTACCTCTTTCCCGGCCCGGTACGGAATCTGGCGCCACTCGTCGCGACCTTGAAATTGACGTCCGGCGAATTGAACCGGCACGCCGAAGAGCCCACGGCGGATGCCGTGGGTGCCATCGCGATCGAGCCGCCCAGCATGAGCACCGCCGAGAGCACGACCATCGAGGCTTGGTGTTTAAGCTTCACGCGATCTCCCCCCGAGATCAGTGATTTCTTTACATCTTGGTGGTAATGCGTGATTGCGTGTGGCCGAGCGTAGCAGCAGCCAATCCGCAAGCACCGTACTGGTAGACGCCCTTGAGGCCGCGAGGGTTGAATTCCGGATGGGAATGGCTTCCTCCGCGCCGCGGCGCGCCCGGATCCGGCCATCTTCCACAGACTCACACTCAGGTGGTCACAGTACGCACACAGTTGACGACCCGGATGCGGAATTCCAGCCCCTAGGATCATCGATCAGAGAAGGATCACGCAGGGGAGATCGACTTGCTGAAGAAGACAACGTGGCTGCGCGTCGCTACGCCCGTTGCCGTACTGGCCCTGGCTGCCACCGCCTGCGGATCTCACGGGAAAAAGAGCCATTCGTCCTCATCCCATAAGCACAAGCAGCATTCCCGCTTCAGCGCGCACAACAACGGCAAGCGCGGTGCGAGTGCGGCCGCGAAGTCCGTGCTGAAACCGGGGCAGTCCGCGTCCCGGGCGTTCAAGGAGGACACCGGCGTCAAGCCGTTTTACTCGATCACCGCCCAGCGGATCGACGTCGGTACGGCCGCCGACGCCAAGGACCTGGTCTCCGACCCGAAAGACGCCAAGGGCAAGGTCCCCGCGACCGGTTATGTGACGTACCGGCATATGGCCGGAGACGTCGTCAAGGAATGGCCGCGGGTCGGCGACTACGCGGACGTCTACGCCGACGGGCGGCGCGGCGCGAAGGTCATCGGCGGTGACGCGCCGAAGGGGTGCGCCGACTCGGACGCCATCAAGAACTGGAAGGACGGCCAGAGCTACACCCTCTGCGGCACCTTCCTCATCCCGGCGGACACGAAGCGCCTGGAGATCGCCTGGACCGAGATCGGCGGCAAGCCGTTCGTCTGGAAGTTCCCCGCGCGCCGCTGATCCTCCGGACCGCACCGGCCCCGGCCTGCGCGGGTCCGGACTACACCGGTCCGGACTACACCGGTCCGGGCTGCGCGGGGAGGGTCGCGGCGAGGAACGGCTCCACCGCGCGACGCCAGCCGTCCGGCTGGTCGTAGTGGACCAGGTGACCCGCGTCGGCCACCTCCGCGTACTCCCCGCGGGGGAGTACGCGGACCATCTCCTGGGCCTCGGCGCGGCCCAGCTCGCCGTCCAGGCCGCGGACGACCAGGGTGGGGCACTCCACGAGGGCCAGCTCCTCCCAGTGCGCGTCATGGGCCCAGGCCGCACGGGCCTTGAGCATCTGGCGACGGGAGAAGACCGGGCGCCAGCCGTCCGAACGCTCGGCCATGACCTCGGTGAAGAAGTCGCCCCGGGCGGCGTTCGGACGCTCCAGCAGCGGATCGTCCTCGCCGAACCACTTGCGGACGTCCGACAGGGTCGCGAAGGGCACCGGCCAGGACCGGAACCAGTCGCTCCATTCGCGCTGCGAGGCACCGCCGAGCGCCGAGGCCCGCATGTCGCAGATGACCAGGGCCCGGACCAGGTCGGGGCGGCGGGCGGCGAGCTGCCATGCCGTCAGGGCGCCCATGGAGTGGCCGATGAGGGCGACCGGGCCCATTCCGAGCTGCTCGACGGCCGCCTCGGCGTCGTCCACATACGTGCCGCGGTCGAACGGCCCTTCGGCGGGCTTCTCGCTGCGGCCGTGGCCGCGCTGGTCGAGGGCGACGGCCCGGTGCCGGGTGGCGAGCCAGCGGGCGGTCTCCGCCCAGTGCGCGGCGCGGCCCATCAGCCCGTGGAGCAGCAGCACTCCGGGGCCGCCGCGCGCTCCCGCGCGGCCTCCGGCCTTGGGCGGGTCCGTGAACTCCCAGGCCGCGAGCCGCACACCGCCGGCTCCGGTCACGTCGATGCGTCGCACCATGTCGTCTGGCACCTCCATCCCTCTCCCGACCAACCCCGTCCGCCCCACAGTATCGAACTTGTATTCGAACGCACCGCAAGTGCCGGGCAACACCCCTCATTCGAGTGACCACGCTCAAGGATTGGCCGCCTCCGCCGAGGGGAGACAGCTAGCGGGAGGCGGACTGCTCGGGGAAGGAAGTCCGCGGGGGATGACCCTGGGAGCTCGGGGCTCCGGGTCGCTACGGCCCCGGGTCGTAACGGCCGCGTTCGCGCGGCCCGTACGGCCCGGGGCCCTTCGGGGGGACATGGGGAAGCAGGGCCCCGGCGCCTCATGGCACCGGGGCCCTCGCGTTCGAACGCCCGCTCGGCATCGCTGCCGCCCGCCGGGCCCATAGGAGCCCCCTCCCCTGACCGCGAGCACGCTTGTGCATATGCGTCAGCGACAGGGTTGCACGGGTCGCCCCCGCCCGCTCGATTTCCCCGAACTCCGGCGCAGCCGAAAACCGTCACCGCAGGCGGGACGGGCGGCGCGGGCGGGTGGGCAGGCGGGCGGGGCCGCCGGGGCCAGCGCTTGGCTAGCGCTTGGCTACGAAGACGTGGGAGGCGATGTCCGCCTCCAGCTCGGCGGCCTCGCCGCTGCTGCCGACCAGGACACCGCCCGGGGACTCCGTCACGCTCACCACCGAGCCCGGCTGGACCCCGGCCCTGCGCAGCGTGTACATCAGCTGGGCGTCCATCTGGATCGGCTCGCCGATCCGGCGCACGACCACCGTCTTGCCCTCGGTGCCGGGCGCCAGCTCGCGCAGGCTCACCATGCTGTCGTCCAGGAACGGGTCGGCCTCGCCCTTCTCGCCCAGCTCGTCCAGACCGGGGATCGGGTTCCCGTACGGCGACTCGGTGGGGTGGCGCAGCAGCTCCAGCACCCGGCGCTCCACCGCCTCGCTCATCACGTGCTCCCAGCGGCACGCCTCCGCGTGGACCTGCTCCCACTCCAGGCCGATCACGTCGACGAGCAGGCATTCGGCGAGCCGGTGCTTGCGCATCACGCGCGTGGCCAGCCGACGGCCCTCCTCCGTCAGCTCAAGGTGACGGTCGCCCGCGACCGTCACCAGCCCGTCGCGCTCCATGCGCGCGACCGTCTGGCTGACGGTCGGGCCGCTCTGATCGAGCCGCTCCGCGATCCGGGCGCGCATGGGGACTACGCCCTCCTCCTCGAGTTCGAGGATGGTGCGGAGATACATCTCCGTGGTGTCGATCAGTCCGGACATGCGTGCCCCTTGATGTGTCGTGCGGTGGCCCTGAACCCAATTCTGACGCATCCCACCGACAAGAGAGCCGGATCGGCCACTGCCGTAGCGCTGGGGAGAGGTGGTATTGACAGCTTCATGATCCACAACGCAACGTGATCCGCGCCACGGGGATGTGGACCCAAGTTAACACCGACACGAAGGGCCTCGGCGATGAGCCAGAGCAACCCGGCAGGGCGCTTTTTCGACGCCGCCATCGCGCTGTTGCACAAGGTGCGGGACGAGGAGGCCGAGCGCATCGCCGCGGCGGGCGGCCTGATCGCCGACACGGTCACCGGCGGCGGGCGGATCTTCGTCTTCGGTGCGGGCCACTCCTCCCTGCCCGCCCAGGACGTGGTCTACCGCGCGGGCGGGCTGGCCCTGATGAATCTGCTCCCGGTGCCGGGGGTGGTCGGCGTGGACGTCATGCCCGCCACCCTGGGCAGCGCGCTGGAGAAGGTCGAGGGGCTCGCCACGGCCGTCCTGGAGACGGGTCCGCTGCGCTCCGGCGACCTGCTGTTCATCATCTCGCTGTCCGGGCGGAACACGCTGCCGGTGGAGATGGCGACCGGCGCGCGGGATCGCGGGGTGACGGTGGTCGGCGTGACGTCCGTGGCATACGCGGCGGAGACCACGTCCCGCAACACGTCGGGGAGCTTCCTCAAGGACCACTGCGATCTGGTCCTCGACAGCAAGATCGCGGTCGGCGACGCGGAGATCACGGCGGAGGGCGTCGGGGCGCCGTTCGGCCCCGCGTCGACCGTGGTGACGAGCGCGCTGATGCAGGCCGTGGTGGCGGCGGGGGTGGCGGAGCTGGTCGCCCGCGGCGTACGGCCGCCCCTGCTGCGGTCGGGCAACGTGGACGGCGGCCACGAGTGGAACCGCCAGGTGATGACGGAGTACGGCGACCGGATCTTCTACCGGCGGTAGGGGCGCCGCCCGCCTACTACCGGCGGTAGGGGCGCCGCCCGCCTACCGGCCGTGGGCCAGGTCCACCGCGGCCGCGACCCGGGCCGCCACATCCTCCGCGTACGCCGTGTCCGGGCGGTCGAAGGGGCGGCGGGCCGGGCCGCCCCGGAGGAAGGTCAGGACGCCCAGGGTTCGGCCGCGGCTGCGCAGGACCGCGCACAGGGCGTACACCGAGCCCTCCGGCCATTTGCGGGCCGCCGCCCACCGCGCCGCCGCCGCCTCGTCCGTACGCGACGCGCTCGCCCGCACCGAACCGCAGCGCTCGGCCGCCTGGAGCGCCGGATGGCCCTCCAGGTAGGCCACCGGGATGCCGCCCGGGGCGATCGGGGAGCACGGGCCCGCGGTGCCGCACGGCGTGGCCGCCGCCCGGACGAGACGGATCCGCTCGCCCCCGCCGGGCGACAGCGCGCCCGGCGGGGGCGCACCCGGCGGCACCGTCTCCGGACGGTCCAGCACCAGATCGATCAGGGCGTGGTCGGCGAAGCCCGCGAGGGCGAAGTCCAGGTGGACCGCGGCCGCCTCCATCGGGTCCTCGCACTCGGCCGCCGCCCGGGCCGCCCGGTGCAGCTGATTGCCGCGGAAGCGCAGCCGCGCGCTCTCCTGCTCGCGCTCCTTCGGCTCCGTCACGTCCTGGAAGATCCAGGCCACCCCGAGCGGCACCGGCTCCTCGGTGAGCGGCGAGGCCAGCCGCAGGAAGCCGCTGCGCCAGCAGCGGCGCGCCGCGGGCCCGCCCTCCGGGGGCTCCTCGGCCGGCCTGCGCAGCGTCACCCACAGTTCGGTGGGGGCCGGGGGCGCGCCCTCGGCGAGGACGTGCTGGAAGGCGTTCTCGGCGTCCTCGACGCCCTGGTCGAGGAACTCGCCCAGCGGCCGCCCGAGCGCGGCCGCGCGGCCCGTGCGCAGGGCGTCCGCCGCGTTCCCGTTGAGGACCGCCACCCGCAGGTCGGCGTCGACGAGGACGACGCACCAGGACGCGTCGTCCAGCAGCGCTTCGCTCAGCGCGATCGACCGCTCCAGGTCCAGCTGCGCGTGCACCTCGCTGAACGCGCAGTACACCCCCGCCGGGCGGCCGTCCGCGCCCGGCACCGCGGACGACTGGGTACGGACCAGGACCCGGCCGCCCTCCTTGGTCAGCAGGGCGAACTCGTGCACCCGGCGGCCGGGGGCGTCCAGCACCTCCATCAGCCGCGCCTCGACGTCCCGGGCGTCCTCCGTACGGACCGCCCACCCCGCCAGCCCCTCGCGCCCCACGGCCTCGGCCGTGGACCAGCCGAGGATGCGCTCGGCCTCGCGGTTCCAGTGGGTGACGGTGCCGTCGGCGTCGAACGCGCACAGCGCGGCGTCCATGCCGTCGAGGAGCGCGGCGAGCAGGTCGGAGTCGTCCCGGCCCGGGCCGGTCGCGGGCACGGGCGCGGCCGTCGGCTGGGCCGGGACGGGATGCGCGGGACGCGCGGGTTCGGAGCGCTGCGGAGCGGTCACCGGACACCCCCTGCGGGACGTGGTGGACGTGGCTGCCTGTGATGGTGCACGTCGGAACATTGAACTCGAACGTGACGCGCGCCACACCGGATTCGGCGAAATCGTTGCCTCCCGGAAATTTGCTTGTGTGCGGCCCGAGCGCGTTCCTAAGGTGGTGAGCACACGAGAAGGGAGGTGGTTCGGCAGATGTATCAAATCCGGACGCGTGAGGTGACTGCGGGCTAGCAGTCCGTCGTCGCGCTCAGCGCATTCGCCGGACCGGCGCACGAGGGATGTGCGCAGCCGGCCAATCCCAAGCAGTCACCCGGCCCGCGGGTTGCCGGTACGTCCGACCGGCCCCCAGGCGCCCTCACCGGCGCCAGGGGACAGACCCGCGGGTCGTCTGCGTCTCCGGCCGTGTGCCGAGGCTTCCGAGGGCTGTGCGCGCCCCGCGCCGGGCGTCCCACACGCCTCACGGCGACAGGCGCTCGATCCGCCAGCCGTCCCCGCCGGGCGTCCGCACATAGCGCAGCCGGTCGTGCAGCCGGTTCTCCCGGCCCTGCCAGAACTCCACCGCCTCCGGCACCACCCGGAACCCGCCCCACTCCGGCGGCACCGGCACCTGCTCCCCCGGCGGATAGCGGTCCGCCAGCTCCGCGTACGAACGGTCCAGCTCCTCCCGCCCGCCGACCACCGAGGACTGCGCGCTGGCCCAGGCGCCCAGCTGCGAGCCGTGCGGGCGGGTCCGGAAGTACGCGGCCGTCTCGTCCCGCCCGGTGCGGTCCGCGACGCCCGTGACGATCACCTGGCGGGCGATCGGGTGCCAGGGGAAGAGCAGCGAGACATGCGGGTTCCCGGCCAGTTCGCGGCCCTTGCGCGACCCGTAGTTGGTGTAGAACACGAAGCCGCGCTCGTCGAAGCTCTTCATCAGGACCGTACGGGAGCTGGGGCGCCCGGCCGCGTCCGCCGTGGAGACGACCATCGCGTTCGGCTCGTAAAGACCGCTGCCCACCGCCTCCTCGAACCACCGCGTGAACTGCTGGAACGGGGTGCCCCCGAGGCCCGCCTCGTCGATGCCCGCCGCGCGGTAGTGCTCGCGCATGGCGGCCGGGTCGTACGTGCGCGCGGAGTAAGCCGAGGGGGAAGCCGGGGGCTCCGGGTCAACGTGAGGCACGCGCATATCTTGCAACATCACCGGTCCACCGCACGGGTTACCCCGAAAGAGCGATTTCTTCCCTCCCCCGCGTCGGGGATCCGTAACCCTCCCCCGCCACACAGGCGGTGTGCCACTTCTCACGCGCCCCCGTGACTGGCGCGTCCACCGCGCCGTGGCCGAACATGCGCCTGTCAGTGCGATGCCCTGCGCCGGTTTTCGGCCGCGCCGGGTGACCACCGCGCGCACGGGGCACACCACCGGGTATCCGGTACGGACCGCGAGCCGTCGGCCGCGGAGCCGTCCCGGGGCCGGACGACCCCCGATGGCACCGTTCTCCGCCCCTCTGACGTTTCATCCGCACCAGCTCTCTCCGCACCGGCCGTATCCCCGCACCAGCCCGCACACCCGCACCAGCCGCACCCCACCCGTCGCCCACATCATGAGGAGCCGCCCGATGTCCGACTTCGTACCCGGACTCGAGGGAGTCGTCGCGTTCGAGACGGAGATCGCCGAACCCGACAAGGAAGGCGGCGCGCTCCGCTACCGCGGCGTCGACATCGAGGACCTGGTGGGCCATGTGTCCTTCGGGAACGTCTGGGGCCTGCTGGTCGACGGCGCCTTCAACCCCGGGCTGCCCGCCGCCGAGCCCTTCCCCATCCCGGTGCACTCCGGCGACGTCCGGGTCGACGTCCAGTCCGCGCTGGCCATGCTCGCGCCCGTCTGGGGCCTCAAACCGCTCCTCGACATCGACGAGGCCCAGGCCCGCGACGACCTCGCCCGCGCGGCCGTCATGGCGCTGTCGTACGTCGCCCAGTCGGCGCGCGGGCAGAGCCGCCCGATGGTGCCGCAGCGGGAGATCGACAAGGCCGAGACCATCGTGGAGCGCTTCATGCGCCGCTGGCGCGGCGAGCCCGACCCCAAGCACGTCGCCGCCGTCGACGCGTACTGGACCTCGGCGGCCGAGCACGGCATGAACGCCTCCACCTTCACCGCCCGCGTCATCGCCTCCACCGGCGCCGACGTCGCCGCCGCGCTCTCCGGCGCAGTCGGGGCCATGTCAGGGCCGCTGCACGGGGGCGCGCCCTCGCGGGTGCTCGGCATGATCGAGGAGATCGAGCGCACCGGGGACGCCACCGCGTACGTCAAGAAGGCGCTCGACCGGGGCGAGCGGCTGATGGGCTTCGGCCACCGGGTCTACCGCGCCGAGGACCCGCGGGCGCGGGTGCTGCGGCGCACCGCCAAGGAGCTGGGGGCGCCGCGCTACGAGGTCGCGGAGGCGCTGGAGCGGGCCGCCCTGGACGAGCTGCACAACCGGCGGCCGGACCGGGTGCTGGCCACCAACGTCGAGTTCTGGGCGGCGATCACGCTGGACTTCGCGGAGGTCCCGGCGCCCATGTTCACCTCCATGTTCACGTGCGCGCGGACCGCGGGGTGGAGCGCGCACATCCTGGAGCAGAAGCGGACGGGCCGCCTCGTGCGCCCCTCCGCGCGGTACGTCGGTCCTGGCACCCGCGGCCCGCAGGAGATCGACGGCTACGGGGACATCTCGGGGTAGCGGTACGGCGGGCCGCGGGCGGGGCGCTCCCCGCCCGCGGCCCCTTGCCCACCGCGCCCTGCCCACCGGCGCTCGCCTACCGCGCCGCGTCCAGCGCCTCGTCCAGGATGCGCGACCACTGCGCCACCACCCGCTCCCGGCGGGCGCTGTCGTCCGTCAGCAGATTGGCCAGGCCCAGGCCGCGGCCCATGTCGAGGAACCCCTGAATGGCCTCCCGGACCCCCGGGACGCTCTCGTCCGCGCCCAGCAGGTCCACCGCCATGCGGTGGGTCTCGCGGCCGATACGGGCCTCCAGGACGGTGACCCGGGCGCCCAGCTGGGGTTCGTACGACGCCGCGACCCACAGCTGGAGCGCGGCCCGGAACAGCGGGCCGGTGTACAGGTCGACCAGTTCGGTGACGACCGCGTGCGTACGGGCCGTGCCCTCGCCCGCCGGGGCGAGGGCGCGCAGCTCCGCCGAACGCTGCTCCGAGACGTGCTCGACCGCGGCGGTGAACAGATCCTCCCGGGTCGGGAAGTGATGCTGGGCCGCGCCCCGGGACACCCCGGCCCGCTCCGCGACCACCGAGACCGTCGACCCCGCCCAGCCGTGCTCGGCGAGGCACGCCACGGCGGCCTCCAGCAGCCGCTGCCGGGTCGCGCGGCTGCGGTCCTGCTTGGGCTGGGACGTACGCGGCCGCGTATCAGGACTCACTGACCGGCCTCCGCCGACCACACCGGATCCCGCCGCTCCCGGAACGCCGTCATCCCCTCCCGCGCCTCCGCCGACGCGAACAGCCGCGCCGACAGCTCGGCCAGCCCCTCCCCGTCCCGGTCGAACGCCCGCCGCACCTCGGCCGTCACCAGCCGCTTGGACTCGGCCAGGCCCTGCGGGGAGCCGCGCCGCAGCCCCTCCAGCACCGGAGCCAGCGCCGCGCCCGTGTCCCCCGCCGGGTCCGCCACCGTCACCAGGCCGATCCGGGCGGCTTCAAGAGCGTCGAACCGCTCGCCCGTGAGGTAGTAACGGGCCGCCGCGCGGGCGTCCAGCCGGGGCAGCAGCGGCATCGATATCACCGCCGGGGCCAGGCCGAGCCGCGCCTCGGTGAACGCGAAGCTCGCGCCCCGCCCCGCCGCCGAGATGTCGCACGCCCCCAGCAGCCCCAGCCCACCGGCCCGCACATGCCCGGTGACCCGCGCGACCACCGGCTTGGGCAGCTCCACGATCGCGCGCAACAGCTCGACCAGCCCCAGCGCGCCCGACGCGGCCGGGGGTTCGCGCAGATCCGCGCCCGCGCAGAACGTGTTGCCGGTGTGCGTCAGCAGCACCGCCCGCACCTCCGGATCCGCCCCGGCCGCCGCCAGCCCGGCGCGCAGCTCGGCGACCAGGCGGGCGGAGAGCGCGTTGCGGTTGTGCGGCGAGTCGAGCGTGAGCACCCGGATGCCCCGGTCGTCGGAGGAGCGCACCAGTGGAACTTCCGGCTCGGTCATGGGGGCTTCGGTCATGGGCTGGTCGAACTCCTTTCCCTGGCGCGCAGTTCGCGCCGCAGGATCTTCCCGGCGGCCGAGCGCGGCACGGTGTCCGTGAACTCGACGCGCCGCACCTTCTTGTACGGGGCCACCTGCCCGGCAACGTAACGGATCAGCTCCTCCGCCGAGATCCGGGCACCCGGCCCGCGCACCACGTACGCCTTCGGGATCTCGTTGCCGTCCCCGTCCGTCACGCCGATCACGGCGGCGTCGGTGACGGCCTCGTGCGCGATCAGCACGGCCTCCAGATCGGCCGGGGCGACCTGGTAGCCCTTGTACTTGATCAGCTCCTTCAGCCGGTCCACCACGAACAGCCAGCCGTCCGCGTCCACATGGCCGACATCGCCCGTGTGCAGCCAGCCGTCCGCGTCGACCATGGCCGCCGTGTCCGCGGGCCGCCCCAGATAGCCCTTCATCACCTGCGGGCCCCGGATCAGGATCTCCCCGTCCTCCCCCGCCCTCAGATCCCGGCCGTCCGCCAGCCCCACGATGCGCATCTCCGTGCTCGGCAGCAGCTTCCCCACCGACCCCGGCGGAACGCCCTCCGCTTCCCTCGGCACCAGATGGCAGCCCGGGGACAGCTCCGTCATCCCGAACGCCTGCAACAGCGGCGGCACGCCCAGCCGCCGCGCGCACGCCTCCGCCAGCCGCGCGTCCAGCGGCGCCGCCGCGCTCAGCACGTACCGCACCGACGACAGGTCGTGCTCGGCCACCGCCGGATGCTTGGCGAGCGCCAGCACGATCGGCGGCGCCACGTACAGCGCCTGCGCCTCGTACCGCTCGATCGCGGTCAGGAACTGATCCAGATCGAAGCGCGGCAGCACGATCACCGTGCTCCCGGCCCGCAGCGGGGCGTTCATGAGCGCCGTCAGGCCGTACACATGGAAGAACGGCAGCACCGCGAGCACCCGTTCCCCCGGCCGCGTCGGCACCAGCGCCTCCACCTGCGCCAGATTGGTCGCCACGCTGCGATGCGTCAGCATCACGCCCTTCGGGCTGCCCGTCGTCCCCGACGAGTACGGCAGCACCGCCACGTCCTCCGCCGGGTCGATGTCCACCACCGGCTCCGGCGCCGTGCCCGCCAGCATGTCCCGCAGCGAACGGTGCCCGCCCGCCTCGTCGCATACGAAGATCTCCCGCACCCCGCCCGCCCGCTCCGCCGCCTGCCGCGCCACCCCCAGCAGCGGCGACACCGTCACGATCCAGGTCGCCGCCGCGTCCCGCAGCTGCTGGGCCAGCTCCTCCGCCGTCGCCAGCGGGTGCACCGTCGTCACCGCCGCGCCCGTGCGCGTCGCCCCGTAGAACGCCATCGGATACATCAGCGAGTTGGGGCTGTGCAGCGCCACCACCTCGCCCTTGTGCACCCCCGCCGCCGCCAGCTCCGCGGCGATCCGGCGCGACGCGTGATCCAGCGCCGCGTAGCCGACGCTCTCCCCCGTCACCCCGTCGATCAGCGCCGTACGGTCCCCGAACTCCTTCGCCGCGCGGCCCAGCACCGCGTCGTGAATGGGCAGATCGACGGGCGGGACATCGGGAAACTCGCTGCGCAACACCATGGCCGCTCCCCTCGGGTCACTGTGCCTGCCTGTTGCCTTCCCGTCCGTTCTGCCCCGCTCGCCCGGTCCGTACGACTGTGGGTACGAGCGTCAGTACGACTTCGGCAGTCCCAGCGTCTGGTGCGACACGAAGTTGAGGATCATCTCCCGGCTGACCGGCGCGATCCGCGCCACCCGCGCCGCCGTGATCAGCTTCGCAAGCCCGTACTCCTCCGTGAGGCCGTTCCCGCCGAGGGTGTGCACCGCCTGGTCCACCGCCTTCACTGCCGCCTCCCCGGCCGCGTACTTCGCCATGTTGGCCGCCTCCCCCGCGGCCGCGTCCTGCCCCGCGTCGTACAGATACGCCGCCTTCGCCATCATCAGCCGGGCCAGCTCCACTTCGATGTGCGCCTGGGCGAGGGGGTGCGCGATGGCCTGATGCGCGCCGATCGGCTCCCTCCACACGTGGCGGGTACGCGCGTAGTCCACCGCCTTCGCCAGCGCGTGACGGCCCATCCCCAGCGCGAACGCCGCCGTCATGACGCGCTCCGGGTTCAGCCCCGCGAACAGCTGCGCCAGCCCCGCGTCCTCGTCGCCGACGAGCGCGTCCGCGGGCAGCCGCACCTCATCGAGCACGACCTCGAACTGCTTCTCGTTCGCGGCCAGCTCCATGGGGATGTGGCGGTACGAGAAGCCGGGGGTATCGCGCGGGACGATGAACAGGCAGGGCTTGAGCTTGCCCGTCCGCGCGTCCTCCGTGCGCCCCACGATCAGGGTCGCGTCGGCGATGTCCACCCCCGAGATGAAGACCTTGCGGCCGGTCAACACCCACTCCGCGCCGTCGCGGCGGGCCGTGGTGGTGATCCGGTGCGAGTTCGATCCGGCGTCCGGCTCCGTGATGCCGAACGCCATCGTCACGCTGCCGTCCGCCAGGCCCGGCAGCCAGCGGGACTTCTGCGCCTGTGTGCCGTACCGGGCGATCACCGTGCCGCAGATGGCGGGCGACACGACGAGCATCAGCAGCGGACAGCCCGCCGCGCCCAGCTCCTCCAGCACGATGGACAGTTCGGCTATGCCGCCACCGCCGCCGCCGTACGCCTCGGGGAGGTTGACGCCGAGATAGCCGAGCTTGCCCGCCCTGGCCCACAGGTCGCGGGTGGCGGTGTCGTGGTTGTCCCTGCCGAAGGCCGCCACGGCGGTGCGGAGGTCGGCCTGCTCCGGGGTGTCGACGGGGGTGTGCGCCTGCGCCTGGGTGGTCATGTGCGGCTCCGTCCGTTGTACGGGGTTGCGGGGCGCTGTACGGGGTGGGTCGGGCTATGCGGGCTCCTCCGCCGCGACGACCGCGAGCAGCGCCCCGACCTCGACCTGACGGCCCTCGGCGGCGTGCAGCGCGGTGAGCACCCCGGCGGTGGGCGAGACGACACGGTGCTCCATCTTCATCGCCTCCAGCCACAGCAGCGGCTGGCCCGCCGCCACGTGGTCGCCCTCGGCGACGTCGGCGATCCGCACCACCGTGCCGGGCATGGGGGCCAGCAGGGAGCCCGGCGCGGTGCGGGCGGTGGGGTCGGGGAAGCGGGACAGGGGGACGAGGGTGTGCGATCCGAGGGGCGAGTCGATATATATGCGGTCGTCATGGATCGAAACGTCGAACTTCCGCCGAATTCCCTCGACTTCGAGGACGACGTGGGCCGGGGTCGCCTGAATCAGCCGGAGATCCGGGAAGCCCTCCGTGACGAGGCCGTCGCGGGTGAGCCGGTAGCGGACCTCGTGCTCGGTGCCGTCCGGTGCGCGGTACGTCTTGAGGTGCGGCTGGGACGGTACGTTCCGCCAGCCCCCGAGACGCCCCGCCACGGTCGCCGGCCGATCTGACGCGTCGGCCAGTGCTGCGGCGAGGGCGGCCAGCGCGATGCCCTCTGCGGTGTCTTCGGTGAGTGCGTCGAGGTGCCGTTCGAGGAAGCCGGTGTCCATCCGTCCGGCCTCGAACTCCGGGTGCCGCAGGGCCCGTACCAGCAGGTCCCGGTTGGTGGCCGGGCCGTGGATCCGGGCGTGCTCCAGCCCGTGGGCCAGCCGCCGCAGCGCCTCGGCGCGGGTGGGCGCCCAGGCGATGACCTTGGCCAGCAGGGGGTCGTAGTGGACGCCGATCAGATCCCCGTCCGCGATCCCGGAGTCCACGCGCGGTCCGGTCACCGACAGCCGGTGCATCACGCCCGCCTGCGGCTGCCACCCCCGGCCCGGGTCCTCCGCGTACAGCCGCGCCTCGACCGCGTGGCCGCGCGGGGACGGGGGTTCGGGGGCCAGGGGCTGCCCCTCGGCCACCCGTAGCTGGAGGGCCACCAGGTCCAGCCCGTACACCTCCTCCGTCACCGGGTGCTCGACCTGGAGGCGGGTGTTCATCTCCAGGAAGTACGCCCGGCCCGCCGACGAGACCAGGAACTCGACGGTGCCCGCGCCCTCGTACCCGATGGCCCGGGCCGCGTTCACCGCCGACTCCTCCAGCAGGCGGCGCAGCTCGTCGGCGAGCCCCGGGGCCGGGGCCTCTTCGACGACCTTCTGATGGCGGCGCTGGAGCGAGCAGTCGCGGGTGCCGAGAGACCACACCGTGCCGTGGGTGTCGGCCAGCACCTGCACCTCGACGTGGCGGGCGCCCTCCACGTACGGCTCGACGAACACCTCGCCGTCCCCGAAGGCGGATGCCGCCTCCGCGCGCGCCGAGGTCAGTTCGGCGGGCAGCGCGGCCGTCTCGCGGACGACGCGCATGCCGCGGCCGCCGCCGCCCGCCGCCGCCTTGATGAGGACGGGCAGGTCCTCGGCGGTGACCTCGGCGGGGTCGAGGGAGTCGAGGAGGGGGACGCCCGCGTCGCGCAGGAGCCGCTTGGCGCGGGTCTTGGAGGCCATGGCCTGCATCGCGGCGGGCGGCGGCCCGACCCACAGCAGCCCCGCGTCGCACACCGCCTGGGCGAAGGCGGCGTCCTCGGAGAGGAAGCCGTAGCCGGGGTGGACGGCGTCGGCGCCCGCCGCCAGGGCGGCCTTGGTCAGCAGGTCGCCGCGCAGATACGTATCGGCGGGGGCGTCGCCCGGCAGCCGTACGGCGGTGTCGGCCTCCCGGACGTGCGGGGCGTCGGCGTCCGCGTCGGAGTGGACGGCGACCGTGGCGATGCCGAGTTCGCGGCAGCTGCGGATGACGCGGCGGGCGATCTCGCCGCGGTTGGCGATGAGGACGGATCGGATCACAGGCATCACAGGCATCACGTGCATCACGGCGGGGTTTTTCCTCACATCCGGAAGACGCCGAAGCCACCGCGCGCGCCCTCGACGGGCGCGGTGTGGAGGGCGGAGAGGCAGAGGCCGAGGACGGTGCGGGTGTCGCGCGGGTCGATGACGCCGTCGTCGTACAGCCGCCCGGAGAGGAACAGCGGCAGCGACTCGGACTCGATCTGCTGCTCGACCATGGCGCGCAGGGCGGCGTCGCCGTCCTCGTCGTACGGCTGCCCCTTGGCGGCGGCGGACTGGCGGGCGACGATCGACAGCACCCCGGCGAGCTGCTGCGGGCCCATGACGGCGGACTTGGCGCTGGGCCACGCGAAGAGGAAGCGGGGGTCGTAGGCGCGGCCGCACATGCCGTAGTGCCCGGCGCCGTAGGAGGCGCCGATGAGGACGGAGAGGTGGGGGACGCGCGAGTTGGAGACCGCATTGATCATCATGGCGCCGTGCTTGATGATCCCGCCCTGTTCGTAGGCGCGGCCGACCATGTAACCGGTGGTGTTGTGGAGGAAGAGGAGCGGGATGTCGCGCTGGTTGGCGAGCTGGATGAACTGCGCGGCCTTCTGCGACTCCTCGCTGAAGAGCACCCCCTGCGCGTTGGCGAGGACCCCGACGGGATAGCCGTGGAGAGTGGCCCAGCCGGTGGCGAGGCTCGTCCCGTACAGCGGCTTGAACTCGTCGAAGTCGGAGCCGTCGACAATGCGGGCGATGACCTCGCGCGGGTCGAAGGGGACCTTGAGGTCGCCGGGGACGATGCCGAGGAGTTCGTCCGCGCTGTACTTGGGCGGCTCGGCCGGACCCGGATCGGCGTGCGCCTTGCGCCAGTTGAGGCGGGCGACGACGCGGCGCGCCTGGTGGAGGGCGTCGGGCTCGTCGGTGGCGAAGTAGTCGGCGAGTCCGGAGGTGCGGGCGTGCATGTCGGCGCCGCCGAGGGATTCGTCGTCGCTCTCCTCGCCGGTGGCCATCTTGACCAGCGGCGGACCGCCGAGGAAGACCTTGGACCGCTCCTTGACCATGATCACGTGGTCGGACATCCCCGGGATGTACGCGCCTCCGGCGGTGGAGTTACCGAAGACCACGGCGATGGTCGGGATTCCGTCGGCGGACAGGCGCGTGAGGTCGCGGAACATGGCCCCGCCGGGGATGAAGATCTCCTTCTGGGAGGGGAGATCGGCACCGCCGGACTCGACCAGGCTCACGACCGGGAGCCGGTTCGCCCGCGCGATCTCATGGGCGCGCAGTGACTTCTTCAGCGTCCACGGATTGCTGGCGCCGCCCCGCACGGTGGGGTCGTTGGCGCTGATCAGGCACTCGACGCCGGAGATCACCCCGATGCCGGTGACGACGGAGGCGCCGACCGGGTAGTCGCTGCCCCAGGCGGCCAGCGGGGACAGCTCCAGAAAGGGCGTATCGGGGTCCAGGAGAAGTTCGATGCGCTCCCTGACGAGCAGCTTGCCGCGCTTGCGGTGGCGCTCGACATACTTCTCGCCGCCGCCCGCGAGGGCCTTGGCGTGTTCGGCCTCCAGCTCGGTGAGCTTGGCGAGCATCGCCTCGCGGTGGGCCGTGTAGTCGGCGCCTGCGGGGTCGAGCGCGGACGCGAGCACGGTCACAGCAGTACCTCCGGTATGTCGAGGTGGCGCGAGCGCAGCCATTCGCCGACGGCCTTGGCCTGCGGGTCGAAGCGGGACTGCGCGGCGACGCCCTCGCCGAGCAGGCCGTCGATAGTGAAGTTGAGGGCGCGCAGCCGCGGGAGTTGGTGGCGGGTGACGGTCAGCCCGGCGGTCTCCGGGAGGAGTTCGCGGAGCCGGTCGGTGGTGAGGGTGTGGACCAGCCATCGCCAGGCATCCTCGGTACGCACCCAGACGCCGACGTTCGCGCTCCCGCCCTTGTCGCCGCTGCGGGCCCCGGCGACCGCGCCGAGCGGGGCGCGGCGCGTGGGGCCTTCGAGCCGTGGGGGCAGCGGGGGTTCGTCGGCGGGCGTGAGGGGCTGCGTGTGCGGGGCCGGGGGGATCGCGGTCCGGGTGCCGTCCGGCAGGACGGCGATGTGCGGAACGCTGTCGGCCGGGACGTACGCCGCCTCGAACACCCCGTACGGGGTGCCCTTCCCGGGCGGGGCGGTGACGTGGAACCCGGGGTAGCTGGCGAGGGCCAGCTCCACGGCCGCGCCGCTGACCGCCCGCCCCACGGTCTCGGCGTCGCGGTCGCGGACGACGAGCCGCAGCAGGGCGCTGGCTTCCTCCTGCACGGCCGCGTCGGCGTGATCGGTGCGGGCCAGCGTCCAGCGGACCTCGGCGGGGCGGCGCTTGGCGAGCGCGGCCTCCATCTGGTCGCGTACGAGGGCGGCCTTGGCGTCGATGCCGAGCCCGGTGAGGACGAACACCACCTCGTTGCGGTGGCCCCCGAGCCGGGTCAGCCCGGCCTTCAGGGTCGGCGGCGGCGCCTCGCCCCGTACGCCATGGATCCGCACCCGGTCGGGGCCGTCCTCGGTGAGCCGTACGGAGTCCAGCCGGGCCGTGACGTCGGGCCCGGCGTAACGGGCGCCCGCCGTCTCGTACAGCAGCTGCGCGGTGACCGTGCCGACGGTGACGGCGCCGCCGGTGCCGGGGTGCTTGGTGATGACGGCCGACCCGTCCGGGTGGATCTCGGCGAGCGGAAACCCGGGGCGGCGTACGTCGCCGATCTCCTCGAAGAACGCGTAGTTGCCGCCGGTCGCCTGCGTCCCGCACTCCAGTACATGCCCGGCGACCACGGCCCCGGCCAGCGCGTCCCAGTCGTCCGCCGCCCACCCGAAGTGCGCGGCTGCGGGCCCGGTGACGAGCGCGGCGTCGGTGACCCGCCCGGTGACCACGATGTCCGCCCCGCCGCGCAGGCATTCCGCGATCCCGCCGCCCCCGAGGTACGCGTTGGCGCTGACCACGCCCGGGCCCCAGTCGCGCGCCCCGAGCAGATCGTCGCCCTCCACGTACGCGACGCGCACCGGTATCCCGAGCCGCCCGGCGAGCGCACGGACGGCGTCGGCCAACCCGGCCGGGTTCAGCCCGCCCGCGTTGGTGACGATCCGCACGCCGCGCTCGACGGCGAGCCCGAGGGTGTCCTCCAACTGGCGGAGGAAGGTGGTGGCGTAGCCGCGGGACGAGTCCTTGGCCCGGTCCCGGCCGAGGATCAGCATGGTCAACTCGGCGAGATAGTCCCCGGTCAGGACATCGAGCGGCCCGTCGGTCAACATCTCGCGCAGCGCGTGGAAGCGGTCGCCGTAGAAGCCGGAGGCGTTGCCGATGCGGAGGGGCCCCGGCGTGTCGCGTCCCGTCGTGGTCACGCGGCACCCCCGCCCGGCTTCCGCCCCGCGCCCGGCGGGCCCGCGAACGCCTGGGCGATGTTCAGCCAGTGGTCCGCGTCGGGCCCTTCCGCCCGTACGGCCAGGTCGTCGCGGTGGGCGCGCTGCGTGACCAGGAGGCAGAAGTCGAGCGCCGGGCCGGTGACGCGCTGGGCCGCGCCCTCGGGACCGTACGTCCACACTCCACCATCCGGCGCGGTGAGTTCGACCCGGAACTCCTCGGCGGGCGGCTCCAGCCCGC
Organism: Streptomyces sp. NPDC040405; assembly: GCF_055595765.1. Taxonomy (NCBI): domain Bacteria; kingdom Bacillati; phylum Actinomycetota; class Actinomycetes; order Kitasatosporales; family Streptomycetaceae; genus Streptomyces; species Streptomyces sp. NPDC040405. The sequence goes on along the minus strand of NZ_JBVIVI010000005.1, from coordinate 298,527 downwards.
GCGCCGCGTACGCGTAGCCCCGGGCCCGTACGCCGATGCGGGCCACATGCCGCAGCCGGGCGGTGGGGGTGCGGCGCACGCCCAGCGCGTCGGCCACGTCCTGGCCGTGCGCCCAGGTCTCCATCAGCCGCGCCGTCACCATCGACATGACGCTCATCGGCGGCCCGTACCACGGCAGCCGGGCGCCCGGCGGCTGCGCGGCGAACACCCGCGCCAGCCGCTCCCGCCCCTCCCGCCACCGCCGCAGCAGCACGGCGGGCGGATCGGCCGCGCCGTGCTCCGCCCCCTCGTCCACGAAACGCTCCGGCGCGGCAAACGCCTTCCGCACCTCGTCGGCGAACCCCTCGGGATCCTCCGCCGCCTGCACCGCCCGTGCGTCGGTCCAGGCGAGGTGGGCGATCTGATGCGCGATGGTCCACCCGTCCGCGGGCGTCGGAGCGGTCCACGCCGCGTCGGCCAGCCCGGCCACCAGGCCGTCCAACTCCTCGCCCTCGGCACGCAGTTCACCGAGCAGAGCTTCCGTATCGGACACGCGGGACTCCCGGTCGTGATGCGGCGGTGCGAAGCGTCGGGAGTGAGCGTGGCAGCGCGCCACAAAACAATCAAGCGTGCTTGCATTATTTCGCGTCAGAGACCGTAGGTCTCGTCGATGAACCGCCCGGACGCGAAGCGAGCGGCCTCGGGCCGCCAGCCCTCGCAGTAGTCCGGATCACCGACGAACCGCAGCGCCAGCTCCCGGACGGGCACGCAGGGCCACTCGGGGACGTTGACGCCGCCATGGCCCATGAACAGCGTGTACGGCGGAATCCGCGAACACGCGGCACAGCCGGTGAACCACACCCCACGCGTCTCCGCGCGCCCGCCGCCCCCTTCGAAATACGCGGCCGACTTCCGCCGTGGCTCATGCGCGACCAGCAGCCCGAAACCCCCCTCGTCCACCCGCGTCAGCAGGAAGCCGAGCAGTTCCTCGACGTATGGGTCGTAGCGGGGCACCCCGCGAGCCTGCCACGGCCCAGGGGTATGTGTCAGGCCGTCGGAGCTCGAAGGGAGCTGAAGCGTTAGCCGGAGGTTAGCGGGGCGGCAGCTTTGCGGTAGCGGCCCCGACCAGAGTGGTTGTCGTACCGAGGAGACAACGACACCGACTGCCCCCGGGGGGAACCCGCAATGAGCTCCAACACCACTGCCCGCACCGCTCGTCGCCGCACCCTGCGCGTTGCCGCCGCGGCCCTGATCGCCGCCGCCGGACTCAGCCTGACCGCCTGCTCCGGCTCGGACATCGCCGACCCGAAGCCCGCGGCCGCCGCCGAGTCCTCCTCCACCGGGACGCAGGGCTCCGATGCCAAGATCGATACCAAGGCAGGCACAGCGACATCGCCGTCCCGCACCCAGAAGCTGGTGGACGGCAGCACGGCCAAGATCTACAAGCTCGGCGACCAGCACTACCGCCTCAAGATCGTCAACGACGGTGCCGACCTGGCCACGATCGAGGCGAAGGAAGGCGACGCCGGTCTCGACGCCAACGGCATGTACGTCGTGCTCACGGCGGGCGGCGAGGTCCGCTCCTGGATGGGCGGCGAACACCAGGGACCGGGCACGTTCAAGCTCGCGGGCGGCTGGAAGGCCAAGGTCACGAAGGTTGGCGAACTCCACTACCGGGCGAAGATCTACGGCTTCGAGGGCGAGGCCGCCACGATCGACGCGAACAAGAAGGACGCCGGGCTCGACGCCAACGGCAGCTCCATCGTGCTCAGCGCCGGCGGTGTGATCAGCGCCCACGAGTGAACGTCTGTACCCGCCGCGGCGGTGGAGCTGCCTAAAGGCGGCTCCACCT
>NZ_JBVIVI010000005.1:0-296686 GCF_055595765.1 Streptomyces sp. NPDC040405 | reverse complement strand
CTTTGTCGCCCCCCCCCCCCCCCCCCCCCCCCCCCCCCCCCCCCTCTCCCCCCCCCCCCCCCCCCCCCCCCCCCCCCCCCCGCGGGCGTTCGGCGGCCGGGTCGGTCAGGACAGCCGCTCCGCCAGGAGTTCGGCCAGGTGGCGGGCGGGGCGGGGGGAGAGGTGGTCGAGTTGGGTGCGGCAGGAGAAGCCGTCGGCCAGGACTTCGGCGTTCGGCTCGGCGTTGCGTACGGACGGCAGCAGCTGGTCTTCCGCGCAGGCGACCGAGACGTCGTAATGGCCCGCCTCGAAGCCGAAGTTGCCCGCCAGACCGCAGCAGCCGCCGCTCAGTTCGCCGGTCAGGCCCGCGCGTTCGCGGAGGCGGCGGTCGGCGGCGTCGCCGAGGACGGCGTGCTGGTGGCAGTGGGTCTGGCCGACGACCGGGCGGTCGATCTTCGGGGGCTGCCAGTCGGGGGCGTGGGTCTCCAGGGCCTGGGCGAAGGTCTGCACGGACGAGGCGAGGCGGGCGGCGCGGGGGTCGGCGTCGCCGAGGAGTTCGGGGAGGTCGGTGCGGAGGGCGGCGGTGCAGCTGGGTTCGAGGCCGACGACGGGCAGACCGGCGTCGAGGGCCGGGGCCATGACGTCCAGGGTGCGTTGCATGACGGCGCGGGCGCGGTCGAGTTGGCCGGTCGAGACCCAGGTCAGGCCGCAGCAGACGGGTTTGGGGGGTACGACGACCCGTAGCCCGGCGGCCTCCAGCACGCGTACGGCGGACTGGCCCACCCCGGGGGACAGGTAGTTGGTGAAGGTGTCCGGCCAGAGGACGACCGTACGGGCCGCCTCCGGGGGGCGGGGCACCGTACGGGCGTGGCCGCGCCACCACCTCGTGAAGGGCTCGCGGGCCAGCTGCGGGATGTCGCGCTCCGGGGCGATGCCGCCCATGCGCTTGGCCAGGGAGGAGAGGATGCCGACACCGGACGCGGCGTTGGCCACGGGGGCCGCCCGGAGGGTGGCGGCGGCGCGGAGCCAGACCGGGAGCCAGCCCATCGAGTAGTGGCCCGCCGGGCGGATCCGGCCCTCGTAGTGGTGGTGCAGGAACTCCGCCTTGTACGTGGCCATGTCCACCCCGACCGGGCAGTCGCTGCGGCAGCCCTTGCAGGACAGGCACAGGTCGAGCGCGTCGCGTACCTCCTCCGAGCGCCAGCCGTCGCGCACGACCTCGCCCGCGAGCATCTCGTGGAGGAGCCGGGCGCGGCCGCGGGTGGAGTGCTGTTCCTCGCCGGTCGCGCGGTACGAGGGGCACATCACGCTCGCGCCGGACACCGACTCGTTGCGGCACTTGGCGACGCCGACGCAGCGCCGCACCGCGGCCGAGAAGTCGCCGCCGTCGTGCGGGTAGCCGAACTCGACGTCGACCGGGCGGCGCGGCAGGACGTCGAAGCGCAGGTCCTGGTCGAGGCGGCGGGGGCGGGCGAGGACGCCGGGGTTGAGGCCGCCCGCCGGGTCCCACAGGTCCTTGAAGCGGTGGAAGAGGCCGACCATCTCGTCCCCGTACATGCGGGGCAGCAGCTCGGCGCGGGCCAGGCCGTCGCCGTGTTCGCCGGAGAGCGAGCCGCCGTGGGTGACGACGAGGTCGGCGAGGTCGGTGGAGAAGTCGCGGAAGACCCGCACCCCGCCCTCGCTCAGCAGGTCGAAGTCGATGCGGACGTGGATGCAGCCGTCGCCGAAGTGCCCGTACGGGGTGCCGCGCAGCCCGTGCTGGGTCAGCAGGGAGCGGAAGTCGCGGAGGTAGGCGCCGAGCCGGGCGGGCGGCACCGCGCAGTCCTCCCAGCCGGGCCATGCCTCGCTGCCGTCCGGCATGCGGGTGGCGGTGCCGGAGGCGTCCTCGCGGACGCGCCACAGCGCGCGCTGACCGGCCGGGTCGGCGACCACGGTGTGGTCGGTGGTGGCGTGCGCGGCGGCGCGCGCTATCTCCTCCGCGCGGGCGTACGCCTCCTCGCGCCCCGCGCCGCCGACCTCCACGAACAGCCAGGCGCCGCCCTTGGGCAGCCCTGAGGCGCCCACGACCAGGTCGGCGGCCATGCCCTCGACGGTGAGCGGCCCGTACGGCAGCAGGGTGTGCGCGGCCTCGGCGGCCGCGGACTCGTCGGGGTAGCCGAGCACCGCGAGGGCCCGGGCGGCGGGCGCCTCGACCAGCCGTACGGTCGCCTCGGTGAGCACGCCGAGCGTGCCCTCGCTGCCGGTGAGGGCGCGGGCCACGTCGGCGTTCTTCTCGGGCAGCAGCTCGTCCAGCGCGTAGCCGGAGATGCGGCGGGGCAGTTCGGGGAAGCCGGTGCGCAGCAGCGCCAGATGGTCACCGGCGAGGGAGCGCATGCCGTCGCGGAGCCGGGCGGGCAGCGTGTCGAGCCCCTGGGCGGCGCGGACCCGCTCCCCGCCGTACGTCACGACGTCCAGCTCGCGGACGTTGTCGGCGGTGGTGCCCCAGGCGACCGAGTGCGAACCGCACGAGTTGTTGCCGATCATGCCGCCGAGGGTGCAGCGGCTGTGGGTGGACGGGTCGGGGCCGAAGGTCAGGCCGTGCGCGCCTGCGGCGGTCCGCAGCTCGTCCAGGATGACGCCGGGCTGGACGACGGCGGTGCGCTGCTCCGGGTCGAGCGACAGGATGGACCGCATGTGGCGGGTGAAGTCGAGGACGACCCCGAGCCCGGTGGCCTGCCCGGCGATGGAGGTGCCGCCGCCGCGGGCCACCACCGGCACTCCGCGCTCCCGGCAGACGGCCAGCGCGCCCGCCACGTCGTCCGCGTCGCGCGGGGCGACGACACCGGTCGGCACGCGCCGGTAGTTCGACGCGTCCATGGTCATCAGGGCCCGGCTCGCCGCGTCGAAGGAGACGTCCCCACGGACGGCTCGGCGCAACGCGTGCTCCAGTTCGTCTTCCTCGTGCTCAGCCATGCGTCCCATAGTCCACGCGGAGGGTCCCGATGGATACGTTCAGAATGTGCTTCAACGACGTGATCATGGATCACTGTGCATGGGGCGCTCAGATGCGGCGCTGTCAACACGGAGGCGTGATCCGTCCCCTTCCGTGGACAGATCGTCTCAGCGAATGGACTCCCCGCTGAATGCCGGGTTGGGACGGATTAGGCTGCGGGCGTGGCTGAGATCCGGATTCCCGAAGACATCAAGCCCGCCGACGGTCGCTTCGGCGCAGGCCCCTCCAAGGTGCGTACCGAGGCGCTCAGCGCCCTCGCTGCGACCGGCAGCTCCCTGCTGGGCACCTCACACCGGCAGGCCCCGGTCAAGAACCTGGTCGGCCAGGTGCGCGACGGCGTGCGCGAACTGTTCCAGCTCCCCGAGGGCTACGAGGTCGTCCTCGGCAACGGCGGCTCCACCGCCTTCTGGGACGTGGCGACGCACGGCCTGATCGACAACAAGTCCCAGCATCTGTCCTTCGGCGAGTTCTCGTCGAAGTTCGCGAAGGCGGCCAAGCTCGCGCCGTGGCTGGACGAGCCGACCGTGATCTCCTCCGACCCCGGCACCCACCCGGAGCCGCGGGCCGAGGCGGGCGCGGACGTCTACGCCTTCACCCACAACGAGACCTCGACCGGTGTCGCGATGCCCATCCAGCGGGTGGCCGGGGCCGACGAGGGGTCGCTGGTGCTGGTGGACGCCACGTCCGGCGCGGGCGGTCTGCCCGTGGACATCGCCGAGACGGACGTCTACTACTTCGCGCCGCAGAAGTCCTTCGCCTCGGACGGCGGCCTGTGGATCGGGGTCTTCTCCCCCGCCGCGCTGGAGCGCGCCGCCCGCATCCACGGGTCCGGCCGCCATGTGCCGGAGTTCTTCTCGCTGCCGACCGCGATCGACAACTCGCTGAAGAACCAGACGTACAACACCCCGGCGCTCGCGACCCTCTTCCTGCTCAACGACCAGCTGGAGTGGATCAACGGGCAGGGCGGCCTGGACTGGGCCGTGCGGCGCACCGCCGCCTCCTCGCGCACGCTGTACGGCTGGGCCGAGGAGTCCAAGCACGCGACCCCGTTCGTCACCGACCCGGCCAAGCGGTCGCAGGTCATCGGCACGATCGACTTCAGCGAGGACATCGACGCCGCCGCGATCGCCAAGGTGCTGCGCGCCAACGGGATCGTGGACACCGACCCGTACCGCAAGCTGGGCCGCAACCAGCTGCGGGTGGCGATGTTCCCGGCCGTCGACCCGGCCGACGTCGAGGCGCTGACCGCCTGCGTGGACTACGTCATCGAGCACCTGTGAGCCGTACGTAGCGAAGCGGAAGGGGCCCGGGCACTGCACCCGGGCCCCTTTTCGTATGCCTGTACGCCCGTACGTCCGTACGCCCGGCGGCCCCTACGAGTCCTTACGAGTCCCTACGAGTCCTTGCGGCGGACCAGCCGCCGCAGCCCCAGGAACAGCGCCATCGCGGCGCCGAAGGTGAGCGCGCCCTTGAGCAGGTTGCCGTTCTTCTCGTCCTCGGAGCTCTGCCGCTTGCCGTCGGGGCGCGAGGAGTAGTCCCCGTCCTTCTTCTGCTTCTTCGCGGTCGCGTCCGGCAGCAGCTCCCCGCCCAGGTCCACCGCGGTCACCTTGCTGCCGGGGCCCTCCGTGCCGTACATGAGCGTGCCGCCGTCGGGGGTGAAGGTCACCGACTCGCCCTGGCGCTGGAGCGGCAGCCCCGGCTCGTCCTTCAGCTCCTTCAGATCCTGCGGCTTGCCGTTCGTCCAGCGGTACTCGGAGGCCGCGAAGTAGCCGCGGAGCACCAGGCGGCTGCCGTCCGGGGAGAACGCGCCGTCGGTGACCTCCATGTCGAGGTCGGCGACCCGGCGGAAGACGTTGGTGCCCTGGGGGGAGAGCGTGGCGGGCGCCTCGTACAGCCCGGGGTCGTCGTCGCTCTTGCTGGCGATGTAGACCCGGCCGGTCTTCGGGTGGACCATCATCGCCTCGGCGTTGCGCGGCCCGCCCTGGTACTGCACGGTGAACTGGGTGGCGGTGACCGTGGTGTCCTTGAGTACCTTGGGCTCGGGGAAGCGGTAGATCCATACGTGGGGCCAGGTGCCGCCGAGGTTGTCGCCGATGTCGCCGACGTACACATTGCCGTCGGGCCCTATCGAGATGGCCTCCACGTCCCGGGGGCGGCCTATCCCGCGCAGTTCGACCCGGGCGACGGTCTTTCCGGTCCTGCTGTCGACGGCGTAGACGTACGCCCCGTCCGAGCTGTCGTTGTGCGTCCAGTAGACGCCGGGATGGGCCCGGCTCGCGGCGAGCCCGCTGGACTCGGTGATGCGGGGGTCCTCAAGGGTGAACGAGGACGGGGACGAGTCGTCGGCCACCGCGGGAACGGGGGTGGCGACAGTCAGGGCCACCAGCACGGCGGCACCGAGGACGTACGGAAGCGGACGCATGGGCCCAAGCCTGCCATCCCGGCGGGGCACGGACATCGCGTTACGGCCGCCGGGGCGTGCGCCAGCCGCTGCCCGAGCCCGCCCGCACCCCCTCATTGAATTACGGACGAATAACGTACGTAAATCATTCGTGGTGACCGGACCGCGTAAATAACCCGCGGATTACTTGAATCCATCCGAGGATTATGTGCGACGGAAATTTATCGGGCATTGACCCCATAGCGGGCGGGGGCATTGCTTTCCAGAAAGGCCACCTCTACCGTCTTTACCCATGAGCGAATACAGCCATTCCTCTTCTGCGCAAACCGCGCCTCCGCCGATGCATTCCGCCGGTAACCCGGGCGGCGGCACGGCGGCCGCACCGCCGAAGAAGTTCGCGGTGCTCGGGGCCGTCGGTGCTCTCCTCGCACTGGCCGGCTCCTGTGTGAACTGGGTGGTGTCCACCTCGGACAGCGCCGACGGGGGCGTCAAGGGCATCGACGGCGACGGCATCATCACGCTGATCATCGCCCTGGTCGGGGCGGTGCTCATGCTCGCCGCCCTGGCCACCAAGAAGGGCGTGGTCTACCTGATCGGTGCGGCCACCGGGCTCGCCACGGCGATCATCCTCGCCATCAACGTGGCCTCCCCCGAGCGGCTGCTCGCCCAGAAGCTCCAGGATGAGGAAGGTGTGTCCGCGAAGGTCGCCGAAAAGGCGGCGGAGCAGGCCGCGAAACTGTACGACCTCACTCCCGGCCCCGGAATCTACATCGCCCTGATCGGTGCGCTGATGATTCTGATCTTCGGTATCCTCGGATTCCTGAAGAGCCGCGCCAGCCGTTAAGCACCTACCATTCCGGAGATTCCGGTAGCCCGCTTTTTGACCGCGACGGGGGGCCAAAAAGCGGGCCTCCGGGTTTTCCGGAATACGGCGTCGGCCTATCCTCAAGGGCCGTCCCGGCCCGCAGGCCGGGACGGCCCTTGATTAGAGCGCACTCCAAGGGATTGGCTGGGACCCATGGAGTACACGCAGCTCGGACGCACAGGTCTCAAGGTCAGCCGCCTGGTCCTCGGCACCATGAACTTCGGCCCGCAGACCGACGAGGCCGACAGCCACGCGATCATGGATGCCGCGCTCGACGCGGACATCAACTTCTTCGACACCGCCAACGTGTACGGCTGGGGCGAGAACAAGGGCCGCACCGAGGAGATCGTCGGCAGCTGGTTCGGCAAGGGCGGCGGGCGGCGCGAGAAGACCGTCATCGCCACCAAGGTGTACGGCAACATGGCCGCCGACGGCGGGCGGCCCTGGCCGAACACCGACAAGCTCTCCGCGCTCAACATCCGCCGGGCCGTGGACGCGAGCCTCAAGCGGCTGAACACCGACTACATCGACCTCTACCAGTTCCACCACGTCGACCGCGCGACCCCGTGGGACGAGATCTGGCAGGCCATCGACGTACTCGTCCAGCAGGGCAAGATCCTCTACGTCGGGTCCTCCAACCACGCGGGCTGGCACATCGCCCAGGCCAACGAGACGGCCCGGCGCCGGAACACGTACGGCCTGGTCAGCGAGCAGTGCCTGTACAACCTGGCCGAGCGGCGCGCCGAGATGGACGTGATCCCGGCCGCGCGGGAGTACGGCCTCGGCGTCATCCCCTGGTCCCCGCTGCACGGCGGGCTGCTCGGCGGCGCGATCCGCAAGGAGCGGGAGGGCGGCGCCGGTGCCCGCACCGCGGGCGGCCGGGCCGCCGACGCGCTGAAGAACCCGGCGGTGCGCGAGCAGATCCAGGCGTATGAGGACCTGCTCGACAAGCACGGCCTCGAACCCGGCGAAGCGGCCCTGGCCTGGCTGCTGACCCGGCCCGGGATCACCGGACCCATCGTGGGGCCGCGCACGGCCGAGCAGCTGGCCTCGGCGGTGCGGGCGTCCGAGCTGACGCTGAGCGACGAGGTGCTGGCCGGGCTGGACGAGATCTTCCCGGGCCCGGGGCCGACGCCGGAGGCGTTCGCCTGGTAGCCCTGCCCGTCCGGAGGGCGTACGGAGGGGGTGTGACCGTGTGCGGTCACACCCCCTGCCTGCTCGGGACGCCCCGGCGGTTCATCCCCCGATGGCGGCCGCGACGGCCACCACGACGAGGATCATCACCAGGGCACCACTCATGATCATGTTTCTGGTCTTCGGATTCACACCCCGAGGTTAGCCGGACCGCTCAGCCGCCCAGCGGCCAGGCCGCCACCACCGCGTACCGCGGCTGCGCCCCGGGCACCCCGGGGGCCGGGGGCCGGCTGTGGACCAGGCTCAGTTCCCGCACGGTCCAGTCGCGGCCCTCGAAGCCCGTGAGGCCCTCGGCGAAGGGCGCGAGGCGGGTGGTCGAGCGGTTGCGCGCGACGGTGAGGTGGGGGTGGTACGGGCGGTGCTCGTCCACGGCGAGCCCGGCCCGGCGGGCCCCCGCGGCGGTGGAGTCGGCGAGCCGCCGCAGGGCGGTGTGATCGCCCGCCACGCCCGCCCAGAGGGCGCGGTCGGAGAACCGGCCGCCGCCCGCGAGCCGCACCTCATGGGGGTGGTGGCGATGGGCTGCGCGGGCCAGCCGGACTTCCAGCTCGGGGCGGACCTCGTCGGCGACCTCACCGAAGAAGGCGAGGGTGAGGTGCCAGCCGGGGCGCTCGGTCCAGCGGAGGGTGTCCGCGCCGGGGAGCCGGTGCAGTGCGTCGACCCGTGCCCCCAGCTCGGTCAGGGCCGGTTCCGGGGGCAGGACTGCGGCGAAGAGTCTCATCGAGGTCACGCCGCCGGAGCCAGCGCTTCCTCCTGCACCCTGGGCACGAAGCTCAGATGCGGATGGCCCCGGCGCAGATCCACCTTGAGCCGGAGGCCGCCCGCACGGGCGAGCATGAGGCCCACCGCGACCGCGGCGGCGGCGGAGATCAGGCCGCCGAAGGCGAAGCCGACCCGGGCGCCCCAGGTGTCGGTGACCCAGCCGATCAGCGGGCCGCCGATGGGCGTGCCGCCCACGAAGACCATCATGAACAGGCTCATCACCCGGCCGCGCATCGCGGGGTCGGTGGCGAGCTGGACGCTGGAGTTGGCCGTGACGTTGAAGGTCAGGCTGAAGATGCCGATCGGCACCATCAGCGCGGCGAAGAGCCAGAAGAACGGAGTCACCGCGGCGGCCACCTCCAGCACGCCGAACAGCAGCGCCGCCCCGACCAGCAGCCGCCGCCGGGTGGTGACGCGGCGGGCGGCGAGCAGGGCGCCGGTGACGGAACCGGCCGCGATCAGGGTGTTGAGCAGGCCGTACGTACCGGGTCCGGCGTGGAAGACATCGTCGGCGAAGGCGCTGAGCCAGATCGGGAAGTTGAAGCCGAAGGTGCCGATGAAGCCGACGAGGACGATCGGCCACAGCAGATCGGGGCGGCTGCCGACGTAGGCGAGGCCCTCGCGCAGCTGGCCCTTGCCGCGCGGCGCGCGCTTGACCGGGTGCAGCTCGGCGGTCCGCATCAGCAGCAGGCCGACGAGCGGGGCGCCGAACGAGAGGCCGTTGATGAGGAAGGCCCAGCCGCTGCCGACGGCGGTGATCAGGACACCGGCGACCGCGGGGCCGATCAGCCGGGCGGACTGGAAGTTCGCGGAGTTGAGGCTGACCGCGTTGCGCAGGTCGTCGGGGCCGACCATCTCGTTGACGAAGACCTGGCGGGTCGGGTTGTCGACGACGGTGACCAGGCCGAGCAGGAACGCGATCAGGTAGACGTGCCAGACCTGGACGTGGCCGCTCAGGGTGAGGGCGGCGAGCGCCAGACCGCACAGGCCGAGCGCGGCCTGGGTGAAGAGCAGCAGCTTCCGCCGGGGGTACCGGTCGGCGATCACGCCGCCGTACAGCCCGAAGAGCAGCATGGGCAGGAACTGGAGCGCGGTGGTGATGCCGACCGCGGTGGAGGAGTGGGTGAGGCTGAGGACCAGCCAGTCCTGGGCGATCCGCGACATCCAGGTACCGGTGTTGGAGATCACGGCCCCGGTCGCGAAGAGACGGTAGTTGCGGACCCTGAGTGACCGGAACATTCCGCCCTTGGCGGGGGCCGCCGAATTACCGGCGGAAGGGGAGTCGGTGTGCGGTGCGGGTGCGGAGTCTGCTCCGGGTCCCGTACTCAAGCTCGTTCGCCTCCTGGCTGCTCGATTTTCTCCTACATATGCGCGAGCTTCTCCAGGACGGGCGCGGCGGCGCGCAGCGTCTCCCACTCGTCCTCGGACAGCTGCCCGACCATGTCGCTCAGCCAGGCATTGCGCTTGCGCCGGCTCTCTTCGAGCATGACCTCGGCCCGCTCGGTCGGCGACACGACCTTCTGCCGCCGGTCCTCCTGGTGTGGCTCCAGCCTGACCAGCCCCTTGGCCTCCAGCAGAGCCACGATGCGCGTCATCGACGGCGGCTGGACGTGCTCCTTGCGGGCCAGCTCGCCGGGGGTGGCGGAGCCGCACCCGGCGAGGGTGCCAAGCACCGACATCTCCGTGGGGCTCAGCGACTCGTCGACACGCTGATGCTTCAGTCGTCGCGACAGACGCATCACTGCCGACCGCAGAGCACTCACCGCGGCCGCGTCATCGAGGGGCTCTTCCGCCGGGGGCGACGGAAGGCGGGACGGATCCGGCATGGTCTTTAGCATAACTCATTACCTCGCCTAATGAAAACCCCGATACGGGTGTCCTCGATCACTCACCCGGGCGAGTGAGAGGACACACCGGATCACCCGACGATCACCCGACCGCTCACACGACTCCGAGCGCCTGCTCGATCGGGTGGAGCAGGAAGTAGACCAGGAAGCAGAACCCCACGGCGACCAGCAGCCACGGGATCTCCCGGACCCGCCGGGTCGCGACGCGCAGCAGCAGGTACGACAGCACGCCGAGGCCGATGCCGTTGGTGATGCTGTACGTGAACGGCATCGAGATCATGGTCAGGAAGGCCGGGACCGCGATCGTGGAGTCGCTCCAGTCGATCTCCTTGACGTTCGCCGCCATGATCATGAAGCCGACGACCACCAGCGCGGGCGTCGCCGCCTGCGACGGGACGACCTTCGCGAGCGGGGTGAAGACCAGCGCGAGCAGGAAGAGGCCGCCGGTCACCACGTTGGCGAGGCCGGTGCGCGCGCCCTCCCCGACGCCCGCCGTGGACTCCACGAAGCAGGTGTTGGCGGAGGCCGAGCCGAAGCCGCCGCCCGCGACCGCGACGCCGTCCACCATCAGGATCCGGCCCATGCCGGGCAGCTGGCCGCGCTCGTCCGTCAGCTCGGCCTCCTCGCCGACGCCGATGATCGTCCCCATCGCGTCGAAGAAGCCGGACAGCAGCACGGTGAAGACGAAGAGGCAGCCGGTCAGGAGGCCGACCTTCTCGAAGCCGCCGAAGAGGCTGACCTGCCCCACGAGCCCGAAGTCCGGGGTCGCCACCAGCGTGTCCGGCACGTTGGGCACCGTCAGGCCCCAGCTCGCGTCCGGGGTCGGGGTGGCGGCGTTGATCGCGATCGCGGCCAGCGTCATGACCACGATGCCGATGAGGATCGCGCCCCGGGTCTTGCGGACGACCAGGACGAAGGTGAGCGCCAGGCCGACCACGAAGATCAGCACGGGCCAGCCCTGGAGCTTGCCCTCGATGCCGAGGCCCAGCGGCACCGTGGTGTGCGCCGCGTCCGGGTTACGGGTGACGAAGCCGGAGTCGACCAGGCCGATCAGGGCGATGAACAGGCCGATGCCGATCGCTATCGCGCGCCGCAGCCCGCCGGGGATCGCGTCCATCACCCGCTGCCGCAGCCCGGAGGCGACCAGGATCATCAGCACCAGACCGGCGAGGACGACCATGCCCATCGCGTCCGGCCAGCTCATCTTGGGGGCGAGCTGGAGCGAGACGACCGCGTTGATGCCGAGGCCCGCGGCGAGGGCGATCGGGACGTTGCCGATGACGCCCATGAGCAGTGTGCTCAGGCCCGCCATCAGGGCGGTCGAGGTGACCAGCTGGCCGTTGTCCAGATGGTGCCCGTACATGTCCTGACCCGATCCGAGGATGATCGGGTTCAGCACGATGATGTACGCCATCGCGAAGAACGTGGCCAGACCGCCGCGGATCTCCCGGGACGGGGAGGAGCCGCGCTCGCTGATCTTGAAGAACCGGTCGACGAAGGGCCGGTGGTTCATGGGTGGTGTCGGCGCCTGCTGCGCGGCATCGACGGGCTCGCTGGCCGAGGGAGACATGGAGGGACCCCAGTGATGGTGAACTCGTGAAGCGGGCCTCTTGGAGGATCGCACAGGACATTCCACCCAGACCCAGAACGGTTCAGTATGAATATATGAATCGCGGATCGCCAAACCGCCCACCGCGACCCGGTGCCTCCACGCCTACCGCGCCCCCCGTACCCCGACCAGCCCACCCGTAAGCTGGACCCATGACGAAGTGGACACCCCGGCACGAAGCGCCTGCACCCCTGGAGGGCAATGTCGTCGCCACGATCATCGGCGGCACCATCGTGTGGTTCGTCCTCTTCCTCGCCCAGCTCCCGTTCTACGGCTGGTACGCCGACCACGGACATCTGTGGTTGCTGTGGACCTGCCTGACCGGCGGCGGGCTCGGGTTGCTGGGCGTCTGGTACGTACGGGCACGGGACGCGGCCATACGGCGCTCCTCGGAGAGCGACGCCGACTGAACCGCGCCCCGCGCTTTCGTGGCGTGTGTTACTTCACATCCACGTAGTCGCCGCCCGCCTTCACCGCCGGGGTCGTGCTGGTGCCCGCGAAGTTCCAGCGGAACCAGCCGTCCTGGGCGGCCTTGACGGTCGTCTTGAGGGCGCCGCCACTGCCCGACTTCACCGCCTTGACGACGGAGTAGGTGGAGCTGTCGGCCTTCCGGAACTCAAGGTTCACCGGCTGGACGGTATAGCCCGCGTACTTGCTGGTCTCCCAGTTGGCGCGGGTCAGGGCGCCGGTGACCGTGATGGTCTTGCCCTTCTTGACCGGCTCCGGCGCGGCGTCGACGGTCAGCTTCGAGGCGCGCTGCACCGCGAAGGACCCGGCCTTGTCGGCGCTCAGGTAGTCGCCGTCCTTGGCGTCGATCCACACATTGGCGTACCACCGGCCCGCCACACTGTTGTCGATGAAGTCGACCTGCGGGTCCAGGATGAAGGTCGCCTTGCAGGTCGAGGTGGTCGGGTCCCCGGCCGCCTCGGCGCACTTCACGGCGCCGGTCGGGGTCGCATACCCGTACGAAGGGCCGTCCAGGTACAGGTCGGCGCCCTGGATGCCCGAGTCGTCCTTCGCGGTCACCGAGACCGTGAAGGTCTTGGCGCCCGAGGTGCCGAGGACGACATTGGTGCCGCTCACCGCCACCTTGGTGATCGTCGTGTCGCCGGAACCGTCCGCCTGTGCCGCCGGTGCGGCGAGCCCCCCGAGAACGGCCGCGGTCGCGGTGGCGAGCACGGCATAGGTCATGCGCTTGCGCATCTGCATCCCCCACAAGATGAAGAAGGCTCCGGTGCGTTGACCTGCGTCGAGATGGACGCCGACGCGAACACGGAGCCGAGTGTTGCGCAACTGTACGATTTTCACCGGCTTTTCACAACATCATTGGAGCTTCACAGAAGCCCGTTTTTGATGGAACGTCATATCTTCTGACTGACTGCTCAGTAACATGCGCGGTATGACCGGTCACCGTTTTCGCTCCGCCGAAATCGACACCAGCAAGCCCCACTCGGCGCGCATGTACGACTACTTCCTGGGCGGCAAGACCCACTACGCGGCCGACACCGAGGCCGCCCGGCAGGTCGAGGCCGTCTGGCCCGACGTCAAACCGTGGACCCGCGCCAACCGGTCCTTCATGCACCGGGCGACCCGCTGGCTCGCCGCCGAGGCGGGGATCCGGCAGTTCCTCGACATCGGCACCGGCATCCCCACCGAACCCAACCTGCACCAGATAGCCCAGCAGGCCGCCCCGGACGCGCGGGTCCTCTACGCGGACAACGACCCCATCGTGCTGGCCTACGCCCAGGCCCTGCTGCTCTCCTCGCCCGAGGGCCGCACCACCTACATGCACGCCGACATCACCGACCCGCGCGGCATCCTGGCCGCCGAAGAGCTGCACGACACGCTCGACATGAGCCGGCCGGTCGCGCTGTCGCTCAACGCGGTGGTGCACTTCATCGCGAACGAGCAGAAGCCGTACGACATCGTGCGGGAGCTGGTCGAGGCGCTGGCCCCCGGCAGCTATCTGGTCCTCTCGCACGGCTCGCTCGACCCCCGGGGCGGGGTCTCCGACGCGGTCACCCGGCTCTACCGGGCCAGCGGCATCCACGTCCAGGGCCGCACCTACGAGGAGATCCTGCCGTTCTTCGACGGCCTGGAGCTGGTCGAACCCGGCGTGGTGATGCCGCACCGCTGGCGCCCCGAGAGCGAGCGGTCCAGGGCCTCGGCGGAGGCCCTGGACCTGTGGATCTACGCGGGCGTGGCCCGCAAGCCGTGACCCGTCCTCAGTCGAACCAGCGGGCGCGGGCCAGCTCCTCCGTGCGGGTGAGGTCCTCCAGCAGCGCCGCCACCTCGAAGCGGCGGGACCAGTGGCCCGCCGCCCAGGACAGGCCCGCCGCCACGCCCTCCACCGTCGAGGCGTGCAGCGTCCCGTCGGGTCCCTTCACGTACCGCCAGTCCAGCTCGGTGCCGCCCTCGATCAGCAGCTCCTCGTGCTCGACGTACGACAGCGGCGCGCCCGGCAGCAGTTCGCGGACCGCCGCCGGGACGTCGTGCGTCTCGCCGCGCGAGGTCACCGGCGCCGGGTACGCCTCGCTCAGCCGCCGCACCTGGAACAGCTCCGCCAGCTCCGCCGCCCGCGCCGGGCGCACCGGCAGCAGGGCCCGGCCGTCCGCCTCGGCCAGCGGCATCAGATCGGGCGCGTCGGCGACCAGCACCGAGTCCGCGTCGACCACCCGCGGCTCGCCCTCCACGATGGCGCGCAGCTCGTCCGGCAGGGTCACCCGCTCGGGGTCGAGCTCCGCCAGGCGGCCGTAGACCGCGTGCAGCTGCGCCGGGGTCACCGGGCGCTCCGGGTCGGCCAGCCGGGCCAGCAGCTCGGCCGCGCCGCCCGGCTCGTCCAGCAGCGCCGTCACGGACGTCCGTACGCCGAGCGCCCGCAGCACCTGCTCGTCCTCGAACCCGGCCGCGTCCACCGCCTCGTACAGCCCGGCCAGCAGCGGATCGCCGCCGGCCGCGCGCAGCCCCGCGGGGCGGCGGCCGTCCAGCACCGGGTGGCCGCGCAGCCACCACGCGGTGTACGAGCGCACCGACTCCGTCGTGCCGTCCGGCAGCAGGATCCGCACCCGCTGGGTCAGGGCGTCGCGCAGCGGCGGCTGGGCGAGCATGGCCAGGGCGCGCGGCCAGGCGTCGTCGTCCACCAGGTCCAGGTCGCGCACGGCGACGATCTCGGTGGCCACCGGCGGCACCGGGGTCTCCGGCAGGCGGTCCAGTACGTCCTCGCACCACACGTCCACGGCGTCCAGCACGCCGACGTCGTCCGGCTCGGCGAAGTCGCCCTCGCGGGGATCCAGTTCGTCCGGGTCCAGCACCACATCGGTGGCCCGGACCAGGGTGAACCCGGCCAGCACGCCGACCGCGGACAGCGGCTGCTCGCCCCAGCGCTCGGCGAGGTCCGCGTCGCACGCGGCCAGCTCGCCCTCCCGCATCACCTGCTCGAAGGCGCCGCCGGGGAAGACCAGTTCACCGGCGGGCGCCAGCTCCCCGTCCTCGTCCGGCAGCGCGAGCGCGGCGAGCCACGGCTCGTCGCCGGGCGCCAGCCGGGCCTGCTGGACGAGGCCGAGGACGGTGTCGGCCAGGGTGTCCGGGTCCAGCGCGGCGACGGGCGCCGCGCCTTCCTCCGCGAACGGGTCGTAGTCGTCCTCCGCCTCCAGCGAATGCGCGACGGCGGCCCGCACCTGGGGGGTGGTCAGCACGGCGCGCGGGGTGGCGGGGGTCGCGCCCAGCTTCTCCAGCAGCGGATGCGCGGCCTCCGGATGCGCGACCTTCAGGCCGAGGCGGGCCAGGGTGCGGTGGGTTTCGCGCGCGGAATCCCCGTCTTCGCCTGGTGCGCCGGTCTCACCGTTGATGTCCCCCGGGAGCGGCAGCAGCACCTGCCGGGGCCCGATCGTCGTCCGGCCGTCCGCCAGCGGCACCGGCAGCCCGCTCAGCCGGTCCGGGTCGGTACCGGCCAGCGCGTCGTACAGCCGCCGCCACCACACCGGGTCGCGCTCGACGCCCGCCAGCCGGTCGATCACCTCGCCCAGCGGCACCCGGGCCACGTCCAGCGCCCGCAGCTCCTGCCGCCGCTCAAGACCGGCGGGCAGCAGCGTCGGGAACAGCTCGGCCAGCACCTCCACGGTCTCCGCGCCCGCGCCCTCCACGATCTCCGCGTCACGGGGGCGCAGCGCGTACGGCTCGCCCTCGAAGGTGCCGCGCGAGAGCACCGCGTCGTCCCAGCCGAGCCCCGCGTCCGCGTCCGGCGCCGCCTCCGGCTCCAGGACGTCCGGCGCGGCCGCGCTCGGCAGGAACGGCACCCGCGGCAGCCGCTCCAGCACCCGCGCCCGCAGCTCCCCGTCCAGCTCGCCCTTGCCCAGCAGGCCCGGGACCAGGCCGATCGTGCCCGTCCCCACCGGATGCCAGTCGCGCAGCAGGGTCGCGTACGCCTCGGCCGCGCGCTCCACCAGGAAGGCGGTGAGCGGGCCGGGCGCGGTGTGGCGGCGGGTCGGCTCCAGCGGGAACGAGGCGATCAGCAGCGCGGGCAGCCCCAGCGGCTCGTCGGTCGGCGTCGGCGCGTGCACGACCGGCGCCGTCCCGGGCCGTACCGGCGCGCCCTCGGCGTCCACCGGCACCGCCCAGGTCACCGACCACACCGGGCGCAGCCGCTCCTCCACCGGGCGGTCGGCGAGCAGCTCCGCGTCCAGCTGGCCGCTCGCGCGCTCGGTGCGCCAGCGCGTCGTACGGCGGTCCTTGTCGCCCCCGGCCGCGGCGCCCTTGTCGCTCTCGTCCTCGATGACCGCGTACGGACCGTCCTCGTGGCGCCGCAGCGTCCGCAGCCCCTCGACCGTCTCGACCACGACCTCGGCCAGCCCCGGCAGGGTCAGCAGCAGCGCGTCGTCGACCGCCGTCAGCAGCCGCTCGGCCACGTCCAGCGCGGCGCCGTCCCGCAGCGGCAGCACCACGACCGTGTCGTACCCCTCCGGCGCGCTGCCCTCGGCGGGCAGCGGCAGCCGCAGCAGCGGTACGTGGCCGTCGCGGCGGCGCAGCTCGTCGGCGAGGCCGGGGCTGCGCAGCGCCGCCTTGTGGGCCAGTTCGCGGGCCTCCGCCAGCGACCAGCGCACCCCGCCCGAACGGCCCACGACCGCGGGCTCGTCGCTCACCGCGAGCACCGCCGCGAAGCCGACGCCGAACCGGCCCACGGCCCGCCCCGGGTCCTCGTCGCGCTTGGCCGACGCGCGCAGCGTGGACAGCGACTCGGCCCCGGCGGCGTCCAGCGGGGCGCCGGTGTTGGCGGCGACCAGGACGGCCGGTTCGCCGTCGGTCGCCGGGCGCAGCGTCAGCCGCAGCCGCCCGGGTACGCCCGCGCGGGCGGCGGCGTCGGCCGCGTTCTGGGCCAGCTCCACGACCAGCCGGTCGCGGTGGCCGCCGAGCGCCAGGTCCTCCTCCGCGTTGGCGTCCTCCCGGAAGCGGGCGGGCGACGCGGCCCAGGCGTCCAGCACGCCGCGCCGCAGCCGCGCGGTCCCGAAGGGATCCGCGTCCTCGGTCGCGCCTCGCACCATCGCCGTGCTGCTCACGTATCGCCTCCGGGTCCTGTGGTGTGCCGCCACAATCCACATTGCTAGACCGCGAACGTACCCCTATCCGAGACGAGCACGCGTCCCGCCCTCTCCCCCGAAGGCGGGCGCACGAGCGCCCGGGCCCGGGCCGCGGCAGGCCCGCATCCCGGGTGCGCTGCGGGTCCGCGACGGGTGCGCGTCCGGCCCGGTGCGGGAACGTGCCCCGGGCCGGGGTGCGCTGCGAGGCAGGCGCGGGAGGGCGTCCCGGGCCGGGGGGCGCGCCCGGTATGGCCGGGTGCCCGACGCGGCCCCGTGCTCGGCCCGGCGGACGCCAACGGCGCGGCGGGCACGACGGGTACGGCACGGCCCCGGGCCCGGCGCGGGAGGGCTCCCGGGCCGGGGGCGCGGCCGGTGCGGTCCGGGTGCCCGGGGCGGTCCCGGGCGCCCGGGGGGGCTTAGGAGTGGCCCAGTTCCTCCGCTGGGGCGTCCGGTTCCACGGATCCGCCGGTGCGGTCCGGGTGGAGGCGCATGGGGTCGACGAGGGTCTCGTCGATCACCGGCTCGGCCGGGCGCGGGGGCTTGGGCATGACGGCCGCCTCGGAGTGGGCGCCGCAGCCGTACGCCAGGGAGACCACCCGGCCGTCCGCCGGGCTGAACTCGTTGGCGCACACACCGAACGCCTGCTTCAGCGAGCCCGCGAGGGGCATCAGGAAGCCGCAGGTCACGCACGTGCCGGGGGCCGCCTGCGCCATCGGGGACTTGGCGCCGTACGCCTCGTCCCAGCGGTCGGCGGCGACGTGCAGCCCGTAGCGCGAGAGCACCCGGGCGCGGCGCATGCCCAGCTCCTCGGCGAGGGCCGCGATGGTGCCGGTGACGGGCGCGGCCGGTTCGGCGGACGGCGGACCGGCCGTCACGTCGGCCTCCTCCACCGCCGCGAGCTGCTGCATCTCCTCGGAGACGGCGGAGTTGGGCGGCGGGGCGTCCTCGCCCGAGTAGCCGGGCTCCAGGCGCAGGTCCTCGGCCTCGGTGGGGAGCAGATCGCCCGGGCCCATGTCGCCGGGGCGCAGCCGCTCGCTCCACGGCACCCACTCCGGGGCGAGGAGGGCGTCCGGGCCGGGCAGCATGACCGTCTCGGCCAGGGTGACGATCTTCGCGCGGGAGGCGCGGGTGACCGTGACCGCCCAGCGCCAGCCGCGATAGCCCGGCTCGGCGCTCTCGAAGAAATGCGTGACGACGCGGTCGCCCTCGGCAACCGCCTCCACATGCTCGCCGACCGTCCCCGGGCGGGCCGCTTCCGCCGCCGCCTCGCGGGCGAGTTCGACCGCCTCGGCGCACAGGCGGTCGGGGGTACGGCTCCGCATCGCAGCACTCACAGGATCGATTCTCTCTTCCACGCCGTCTCAGCCGTCGTCTGACGAGTGCGCCAGCCGTACGGCCGGACGGCGGGACTGCGGACGGAGCGGACCATGGGACCGCGTCGACGTCCACACCCGATCCGGCCTCGAGCGCACCTTGTACGTCCCATTCTGCGGGATGGCGACTCGGCGCATGGCCAGGAACGACCGTGGGTGGCGCGTTACGCACGCTACCTTGTCCGGCCGCGCCGCCCCCACCCCCGTCTCATGTCCGGCGTTCGTGATTGCACCCGCCGGATGGTCGTTTTCGCTGGCCAGACGGGTGTTGGGCGGGTAGGAGAACAAGGAGTCATGACCGGAAAGCCGTCGTAGGTCTCACGTTGCGGGCGGCTTGGCGGCACCATGGTCGGGTGGCAGCGACGCGGTTCCACGACGACGGCCCGATCAGAAGATCGGGCCGCCTACTCGGCCGCGCCCTCCATTTGCCGTTCACCGCGACCGGCCGCGGCATCCGGCGGGCCACCCACGCCCATGGGGCGGGCGAGTCCGGGCTCGGCAAGCTGATCGAGCTGCACGCGGTCAACTCGGCCGGTGACATGCTGATCACGGTCGCGCTCGCCTCCACGGTCTTCTTCTCGGTGCCGACGGACGAGGCACGCGGCCGGGTCGCCCTCTATCTGGCGATCACGCTGGCTCCGTTTGCCGTTCTCGCGCCCGTGGTCGGCCCGCTGCTGGACCGCATCCCGCACGGCCGCCGCGCGGCGATGGCGGGCTCGATGCTGACTCGCGCGCTGCTCGCGCTGACCATGGCGGGCGCGGTGGTGGGCGGCGGCCTGGAGCTGTATCCGGCGGCGCTGGGCGTGCTGGTGGCGTCCAAGGCGTACGGGGTCGTCAGATCGGCCGTCGTACCGCGGCTGCTGCCGCCCCGCTTCTCGCTGGTCAAGGCGAACTCCCGGGTGACCCTGGCCGGGCTGCTGGCGACCGGGGCGGCGGCCCCGGTCGGCGCCGGGCTGCATCAGCTGGGGCCGAGCTGGCCGCTGTACGGGGCGTTCGTGATCTTCATGGCCGGGGCGTTCCTGTCCTTCACCCTGCCGCACAAGGTGGATTCGGCGAAGGGCGAGGCCAAGGCCCGGCTGACCTCGGGCGAGCACCACTTCGGGCACCGCGCGGCGGGGCCGAAGGCCGTGCCCGCGACGGCACCCGAGGTGGTGACGGTCGCCGACCCGAAACCGGGGGGCGGCACCCCGAACCCGGGCCCGGGCGGCGGGCGGTTCGGCCGGTGGTTCACCGGGCGCGGCAAGAAGCCCGGGCTGCGGACGGTCGGCCCGTCCGTCCTGCACGCCCTCCAGGCGTGCGCCTCGCTCAAGGCGCTGTCCGGATTCCTCACCCTCTACCTCGCCTTCCTGCTCCGCGAGCATCCGGTGGGCGGGCTGTCCCCCGAGTTCTCGCTCGGCCTGGTCGCGGTCGCGGCGGGCGGCGGCAACGCGCTGGGCACGGCGATCGGCGCCTGGCTGAAGGCGCGCGGCCCGGAGCGGATCATCGCCGTGGTGCTGACCTCGGCCCTCGGTGTGATCGTCTTCTCGGCGGTGCTGTACGGCGCGATCACGGTCGCCGCGGTGGCCGCCACCGCGGGCATCTCGCTGGCGCTGGGCAAGCTGTCGCTGGACGCGCTGATCCAGCGGGACGTGCCGGAGGAGGTCCGTACGTCGGCGTTCTCCCGCTCCGAGACCACCCTGCAGATGGCGTGGGTGGTCGGCGGCGCGGTGGGCATCTCGCTGCCCCTGAGCGGGGTGGTGGGCATGGCCGCCGCCGCGACGATGATCGCCCTGGGGGTGGCCGTGAGCGTACGGGGGCTGCTGTCCGCGGCCCGGCACACCACCGCGCACCCCCGGGTGGCGTGAACCGGCGTCGCGTTCCACCACCCCGGCGCCGCGCGGCCGAGAGCGCCCGATAGCCTGCCCGCATGACCGCTGCGCTGTTTTCCAGGGGCAAGGGCCGCAGGGCCACCACCGCCGCCTGCGCCGTTGCCCTCGGGCTCATCGCCCTCTCCGCCTGCGACAAGCCGACTCCGCTCGCGACGGTGACGGTCGGTTCGAGCACCGTAACGGCGGAGGCGGGCAAGGGCTGCTTCGGCGACGGAAAGAACCTCGGCTCGGGCACGTTCAAGAAGTGCCTGAGCGCCAAGCCCGCCCACACCGTCAAGGTGGGTGCCGGGGACAAGGTGCGGATCGGGGTGGACCCGGAGATCGCCGAGTCCAGCTGGGGTCTGATCGCCAACAACCCGGTCATGGCCGAGGCGAGCAAGGAGACCTACCGCAGCTTCGACAGCGACACCCTCTTCGCGCAGCAGAACCCGCAGACCGGGCAGACCACCATGTCGAAGAGCGTCACCATCACGGTCGCCGAGCTCGGCGACGGCTCCCAGGGCGTGAAGGGCATCTGGCGCTTCAAGCTGGAACGGGACAGCTGAGGTCGCCGCTCACCTCGGCACGACAGCCGGGAGGCGCTGATGCGCGTACTGATCGTCACCGCCGTCCCCGCGGAGCGGGACGCCGTGGTCCGCGGCTGCGCGGCGGCCGACGTCGCTGAAGTCGCCGTGCCCGGCGGCGTGCTGCACCGGCTGCGGAGGGGCGGCACCGTCGATGTGCTGGCCGCCGGGGTCGGCCCGGCGGCAGCGGCGGCCGGGACCGCCGTCGCGCTGACCGTCGCCGCCGCCCAGGGGACCCCGTACGACCTCGCCGTATCGGCCGGTATCGGCGGCGGCTTCGCGCCCCGCGCCCCGCTGGGCTCGGTCGTGGTCGCCGACGCCGTCGTCGCCGCCGACCTGGGCGCCGAGACCCCCGACGGCTTCGCCGCCGTCACCGACCTCGGCTTCGGCACCGTCGAACACCGGCCACCGCCCGCGCTCGTCGACGCCGTCACCGAGGCGACCGGGGCCGTACGCGGCACCGTGCTCACCGTCTCGACCGTGACCGGCAGCGCCGAGCGGGCCGCCGCGCTGCTGCGGCGCCATCCGGGCGCCGTCGCCGAGGCGATGGAAGGCTTCGGAGTGGCCGAGGCGGCCGCCGCCCAGTCCGTGCCCGTACTGGAGGTGCGGGCCGTCTCCAACGCGGTCGGCCCGCGCGACCGGGCGGCCTGGCGCATCGGGGATGCGCTGGACGCCCTGGCGGACGCGTTCGGGCGGGCCGTACCCGCCCTCGCCCCGGACTTGGACCTGGAAGGAAGCCAGCAGTGACCGCACAGCCGCTCACGATCGCCTACTCGCCCTGCCCGAACGACACCTTCGTCTTCGACGCCTGGGCCCACGGCCGGATCCCCGGCGCGGCCGCGCCGGACGTCACGTTCGCGGACATCGACATCACCAACGGGATGGCCGAGCGCGGCGAGTCCGACCTGCTCAAGGTGTCGTACGCGGTGCTGCCCTGGGTGCTGGACGAGTACGCGCTGCTGCCGTGCGGCGGGGCGCTCGGGCGCGGCTGCGGCCCGCTGGTGCTCACCAGGGAGCCGGGCGCGGCGAAGGACCTCGCGGGGAAGACGGTCGCGGTGCCGAGCGAGCGTTCGACGGCGTATCTGCTCTTCCGGCTGTGGGCCGCCGCCGAGGTGCCGGGCGGGGTCGGGGAGATCCGGGTGCTGCCGTTCCACGAGATCATGCCCGCGGTACGGGACGGCCTGGTCGACGCCGGACTCGTCATCCACGAAGCCCGGTTCACCTATCAGAATTACGGCCTGCACTCCCTCGCCGACATGGGCGAGCACTGGGAGCTGACCACCGGGCTGCCCATCCCGCTCGGCGCGATCATCGCCAAGCGCTCGCTGGGCGCGGAGCGACTGCGCGAACTGGCCGAGGCGATCCGTACGTCGGTCCGGATGGCCTGGGACGACCCGGAGGCGTCGCGTCCGTATGTCCTGGAGCACGCCCAGGAGATGGACCCGCGCGTCGCGGACCAGCACATCGGGCTGTACGTGAACGAGTTCACCGCGGATCTGGGCGAGGACGGCTACGCGGCGGTGCGCGGACTGCTCACACGTGCCGCGGCCGAGGGACTGGTACCGCCCCTCGGCCCGGACGCACTGGAATTCGCCTAATTCCGTTCGCTTTTACGTTCGCTCACCGGCGTTTACCGGCGTTTACCGGCGTTTACCGGCGCGGGGTGGCGCCTCATACATCGAGCTGGTCGGCCACGGCCCGCAGCATCCCCGCGATCTTGTGGCCATGCGCCTTGTCGGGATAACGGCCCCGCTCCAACTGCTGCGTCACGTTCTCCAGCAGAGTGGTCAGATCTTGGACGATCGACGCCAACTCGTCCGGCTTACGCCGCTGCGCGGCCGCAACGGACGGCGCGGGGTCGAGAAGCGTCACCGAAAGCGCCTGGTCACCGCGGTTTCCCGCGACGACACCGAATTCAACGCGCTGCCCCGGCTTCAGCGAATCCACGCCTTCCGGGAGCACCGACGAGTGCACGAAGACGTCACCGCCGTCATCGCGGGAGAGAAAGCCAAAGCCCTTCTCACTGTTGAACCACTTGACCTTGCCGGTAGGCACGTCTGTCCTCGTCCTCGTCGCTCGTCGGAAAACACGGAAAAACAGCTCTGGATAGCACTACAGCGGGTCGTAAGACCCGCCACCACCAAGGCTAATGGTCCCGAGCCTGGTGACAAGACGTACCCGGGTGGTTCCGGGTGGTTGGTATGCGCGCTCTGGCACCGATCTACCCTGGTGCGGTGAGCAACGAAACCCCGCACGGCGGACCCCCTCCCGGCGACCGCCTCGTACGTATCGGCGTGATCGTCTTCGCCGTCGGCGCGATCGCCACCCTCGCGACCGTCGCGCCCCTGTTCCTGGGCGCCGACCCGCTGCCGTCGGTCGCGTACTTCGTCTGCATGCTGATGGGCGTCGGCTTCGCGCTCGCGGCGGCCGGGATGCTGCGGTCGATCGCGGCGCAGCGGCGCGAGGCGGCACGGACCGCGCGGGCCGCGCATCACGAGTCCTAGGCCCTGTCCGGCGGGAGAGAGCCCCCGACGAGGGGTTACGCCGCGGTGTGGCTCTCCAGCCACGCCGGGAACGCGGTGAGGTCGTCGAGCACGATGTCCGCCCCCGCCTCGCGCAGCTCCTCCGCGGCGCACGGCCCCGTGGCGACCGCCACCGACACCGCCTCAGCCGTCCGCGCGCCCCGTACGTCGCCGGTGTGGTCCCCGACGTACACCGACGCCCCGTACTCGCGCAGCGCCTCCGCCTTGGCCTCCGCCCACAGCCAGCCGATGACCGCGTCCGCCTCGATGCCCAGGTGGCTCAGGTGCAGCTTCGCGTTCGGCTCGTGCTTCGCCGTGACGACGATGGCGCGCCCACCGGCCCGCCGCACGGCCGCTATCGCCTCCCGGGCGCCGCGCATGGCGAGGGTCGGGGGGATCGCGAACTCCGGATACAGCGACCGGTACAGATCGCCCATCTCCCCGATCCGCTCGTCCGGGAACCAGTGCGCCAGCTCCTGCTCCAGCGGCGGGCCGAGCCGGGTGATGGCGAGTTCGGCGTCGATGGGGGTTCCGGTCCGGGCGGACAGCTCCACGTAGGCGGCCTTGATGCCGGGGCGCGAGTCGATGAGGGTCATGTCGAGGTCGAAGCCGACGGTCAGGGCGGGAGTGTTCGGTGCAGCCATGCCCGTCATTGTGCCTGGCCCTTGCATACACTAAGCGTCGCCTTACCTGCTCCGATCTCACGCGCGAGTACCGAACGATTGAACGGAAGCGATGTCTGCCGACCGGCCCAGCAGCCGAAGTCCCAGAGCCGCACTGGTCCGGCGCCGCGTCGGCTGGACGGCCGCGGCCGTCGTCGCCCTCCTCTTCGCGGTGCTGCTCAGCCTCGCCCTCGGCAGCCGCCAGATCGCGCCGAGCCAGGTCCTGGACGCGCTGCTGCACGGGGGCACGAGCGACGCCGCCGACATCGTGCGGTCGCTGCGGCTGCCGCGTACCGTCGTCGGCCTGATGGTCGGCGCGGCGCTCGCCATGGCGGGCACCGTGATGCAGGGCGTCACCCGCAACCCGATCGCCGACCCCGGCGTGCTCGGCATCAGCCAGGGCGCCTCGGTGGGGGTCGTCCTCGCGATCGCCTTCGCCGGGGTGCACACGCTCACCGGGTACGTGTGGTTCGCCTTCGCGGGCGCGGGCCTCGCCTCGGTCGCCGTCTACGCCATCGCCTCCGGCGGGCGGGGTGGCGCGAGCCCGGTCAAGCTCGCGCTCGCCGGGGCCGCCGTCAACGCCCTGCTGGTGTCCGTCACCTCGGGCGTGCTGACGACGAAGGCCGCGGCGCTGGACGAGTTCCGGTTCTGGCAGATCGGCTCGCTCGCCGGGCGCGACGCCGAGATCGTCGGCCAGATCTGGCCGTTCCTGCTGGTGGGCACGGTGCTGGTGGCCGCGGTCGCCCGCGGCCTCGACGCGCTGGCGCTCGGCGAGGACGTCGCGAAGGGGCTCGGCCAGAACATCGCGGTCGTCCGCGTCCTCGCGGGCCTGGGCGCGACGGTCCTCACCGGCGTCGGTGTCGCCGCCGCGGGCCCGATCGCCTTCGTCGGCCTCGCGGTCCCGCACCTCGCGCGCGCGGCGGTGGGGACGGACCACCGCTGGGTCCTGCCGATGGCCGCGCTGATCGGCCCGGTGATGCTGCTGATATCGGACGTGGTGGGCCGTCTCGTCTTCCCGCCGAGCGAGGTCCCCGCGGGCGTGATGACGGCCCTGATCGGCGTCCCGTTCCTGGTCACGCTGGTGCGACGCAGGACGGTGACGGCATGACCCCGGCCACCACCGCCGTGCGGCGCCCGACCGCACGGCCGCCCGGCTACGGCCTCCTCCGCACCGGCCGCCGCGCCTCGTTCCTGCTGCACCGCCGCGCGGCCGTCGTCGCCGTCGCGCTGACCGCCGCCACGGCGGCCGTCTGCGTCGCGTACCTCTGCCTCGGCGAAAGCCTCATCGCGCCCGCCGACGCCGTACGGGCCGTCCTGCACACCCAGTACGGCATCGGGCAGCCCACCCCGAACGACCTCGTCGTCGGCACCCTCCGCCTCCCCCGCATGACCCTCGGCCTGCTGGTCGGCGCCGCCTTCGGCATCGCGGGCGCGCTCATCCAGACCGTGGCCCGCAACCCGCTGGCCAGCCCCGACATCATCGGCGTCTCCCAGGGCGCGAGCGCGGTCACCGTCGGGGCGATGACGTACGGCGTGACGGCCTACGGCGTGCTGCCGTACGTCTCCGTCGCGGGCGGCCTGGCCGCCGCCGCGCTCGTCTACGTCTTCGCCTGGCGCGGCGGCCTCCAGGCCACCCGCTTCGTCCTCATCGGCATCGGGGTCGCCGTCGCGCTCCGCTCCATCACAC
Source organism: Streptomyces sp. NPDC040405 (assembly GCF_055595765.1). Classification (NCBI taxonomy): domain Bacteria; kingdom Bacillati; phylum Actinomycetota; class Actinomycetes; order Kitasatosporales; family Streptomycetaceae; genus Streptomyces; species Streptomyces sp. NPDC040405. The sequence continues at coordinate 270,792 of NZ_JBVIVI010000005.1, read as the reverse complement.
AGCTCTTCCTCACCAAGGGCGACTATCTCGTCGCCCAGCAGGCCAAGGTGTGGATGACCGGCTCCCTCAACGGGCGCGGCTGGGAGGAGGCCACCCCGCTCGGCTGGGCGCTGCTGTTCCTGCTGCCCGCCGTGCTGTGGGCGGCGCGGGCGCAGCGCACCGTCTCGATGGACGACGACACGGCGACCGCGCTGGGCGTACGGCTCGGACGGGTACGGCTCGGGCTCGCCACCCTCGGCATCGTCCTCGCCGCGATGGCGACGGGCGCGGCGGGCCCGGTCGACTTCGTGGCGCTGCTCGCCCCGCAGGTCGCCCGCCGCATGACCCGTACCGCGCAGATCCCGCTCCTGTGCTCGGCGCTGACCGGCGCGTTCATCGTCGTCGCCGCGGATCTGCTGGCGCGCAAGGCTTTCGCGCCGACCGAACTGCCGGTGGGGGTGCTGACCGCCGCGGTCGGCGCCCCGTATCTGATCTACCTGCTGCTGACGTCCGGCGGACGCGGCCGCAGCGGCCGCAACGGAGGCACCACGGCATGACCGCACCCGCGTCCACCGCTACGTCCACGTCCGGGGCCGAGGCCGAGTCCGGCAGGCTCGCCGCCCGCGCGCTGACCCTCGCCTACGACGACCGGACCGTCGTGGACGGCCTCGACCTGGTGATACCCGACGGCGAGGTCACGGTGATCGTCGGCCCCAACGCCTGCGGCAAGTCCACCCTGCTGCGCGCCCTCGGCCGCCTCCTCAAGCCGCGCGGCGGCGCCGTCCTCCTCGACGGGACGGACCTCGCCCGCATCCCCACCAAGAAGATCGCCCAGTCCGTGGGGCTCCTCCCGCAGACCCCGGTCGCCCCCGACGCGATCACCGTCGCCGACCTCGTCTCCCGCGGCCGCCAGCCGCATCAGCACTGGTGGCAGCAGTGGTCCGACGAGGACGAGCGCGCGGTCGGCGACGCGATGGAGCGTACGGACGTCCATGCGCTCGCCGACCGGCTGGTGGACGAGCTGTCCGGCGGCCAGCGGCAGCGCGTCTGGATCGCGATGGCGCTCGCGCAGGAGACCGGCCTGCTGCTGCTGGACGAGCCGACGACGTACCTGGACATCTCCCACCAGGTGGAGGTGCTGGACCTGGTGCGCCAGCTCAACCACGAGCGCGGCCGTACCGTGGTGGCCGTCCTGCACGACCTCAACCAGGCGGCGCGGTACGCGGACCACCTGATCGCGATGAAGGCGGGCCGGATCGTGGCGCGCGGGCGCCCGTCGGAGGTGGTCACGGCGGAGCTGGTGCGGGAGGTGTTCGGGCTGGAGTCGGTCGTCGTACCGGACCCGGTGACGGGCAGCCCCCTCGTCGTCCCGGGCGCGCCATGGCGGGCGCCGGGGCAGGCGGGGCGCGCGGCGGACGACGCGGCGGACGACGCGGGGGCCGATGCCGCGCCGGACGCGCCGGCGGCGGCGGAGCGCGACTAGTTCAGCCCCGGCGGCGCGCCCGCCAGACCAGGAAGAGCACCGTGGCGACGGCCGCGCCGCGCACCACCACCGGCCAGGTCTCGGTGAGCACGTCCTTCATCCCGTTCTCCGGGATCGGGTCGCCCCACTTGCCGCTGGTCCGGCCCCACAGCCAGACCATCGCCCCGGCCGCCACCAGGCCGGGCATGCCCATCACCGCCCACTTCGCCTCGGCGCGGGACAGCTTGCCGGTGCTGTACGTGAGCACCCAGCCGAAGCCGAGCAGGACGACGTTGCCCATCACGGCGCCCGCGACGAGCAGCGCGATGGCGAGCAGCAGCACCGGGCTGAGCCCCGCCGCCCAACCGGCCCGGGCGCCCGCCTTGCCGGTGCCGCCCTCCGCGTCGGCGGACTTGCCGGGGCCGAGCAGGGCCCGGCGCAGCAGGCCGCGCCGGCGCGGCCCCTTCCCGCCGGTGTCCGCGTCGTCCGCTCCGGCGTCCTCGACGGCCTCCGCCTCGGCCGCCTCCTCCGCCGCCCGCTTCTCGGCCTCCCGCTTCTCCTGCCGCTCCTGCTCGACCGTCTTGCCGTCGCCGAGCAGTTCGGGCAGCTCGATGCCGCCGACGAACCCCTCGACGAAGCCGAGCTGACCGTCCTGGTGCTCGGGCTGGGCGAACGGACCCGGCTCCACGTGCCACCAGTCGGGATTGGACTCGCGCGGGCCCAGCTCGTCCGCGCTCGCCAGATGCGGCGGGGTCGCGGCGGCGGACGAACGGCCGGGGGGCTTCTCCCGGGGGGCTTCGGGCGCCTCAGGGACGGGGGTGTGCTTGGCGAGGGAGGTCGGGGTGCCGCCGCCCGCGCCGTTGGGCTCGCGCGGGGAGGGCACCTTGTTGCTGAGCCCGGTGCGCTCGGCGAGCCCGGCCAGCTTGTCGCGGGCCGCCCGCGCCGCGCCCGACGTCCGCGTGCTCTCCCCGGCCTGTTCGCTTCCGGCGACGCCGGACGCACCGGACCCACCGGACCCACCGGACCCGCCTGGGGTGCCGCCTCCGCCGCCCGCCGCGGCGACCACCTCGGCGGGCGTGCCCAGCTTGGCCAGAATCCGTTTCACCCCGGCCGCGCTGTCCGCGCCGCCCGTCGACCGCCGGTGGTCGATGTCGGCCCGCAGCCCGGACACCAGCCGCATCCGTTCACCGGACGGCAGACCCTGCTGCTGAGCCAGGTCCCCGACGCGGCTCAGATAGTCGTAGACGAGCTTTTCGCTCTCGATCCCCACCAAGACCCCTGAGAATGCGCATGGTCGGCGTGCCAGACGGCACCGACGGTACCGTGCGGAGGCTGGATTCCGCCGCACCCCCGGGCGCCCGGCACCCCCGGGTACTGTGGATCGAATGAGCAGTTCGCGTAATCGGGAGGCATGCGTGACCGCAGGGACCGGCCCAGACGCCAGCGGTCGCGCGGCGCCCCGCACGCTGGCCGAGGAGCTGCGCACGCGCCCCGACGAGGCCCTCGCCGCCCTGCTGCGCGCCCGCCCCGACCTGCTGTCCCCCGTCCCGGGCGACCTCACCCAGCTCGCCACCCGCGCGGGCACCCGCGCCTCGGTCGTACGGGCGGTGGAACGGCTCGACCGCTTCGCCCTCCAGACCGCCGAGGCCCTGGCGGTCGCGCCGGACCCGTGCCCGTACGAGACGTTGAGCGCCCTGATGACGGGGGACACCCCCGCCGCCGGGGGCACCGCCGATCCCGCCGCCGACCCCACCGCGTCGCTTCGCGACCAGGTCGCCGCCGAGCTGCCGCGCGCCGTCGCCACGCTGCGCGCGCAGGCACTGATCTGGGGCGGGGACGACCGGCTGCGGCTCGTCCGCACCGCCCGCGAACTGCTCGCCCCCTCGCCCACCTCCCCCTCCCCGACCGGGCTCGGGCCCACCGTGCACGAGGCCACGGCGGGGATGTCGCCGGGGCGGCTGCAGGAGCTGCTGGCGGCGGCCGGGCTGGCGGCCACCCACGATCCGGTGACGGCCGTCGCCGCGTTGACCGAGCTGTTCGACGACCGCGACCGGATGGCGGCGCTGCTCGCCGGGGCGCCCGAGGGCGCGACCGCCGTGCTCGCCAAGCTGGCCTGGGGGCCGCCGTACGGGGAAGTGTCCGTCGCCTCCCCCACCCGGCCCGTCGCCTGGCTGCTGGACCGCGGTCTGCTGCTGCCGTCCGGACCGCGCAACGTCGTCCTCCCCCGCGAGGTCGCCCTGCGTCTGCGCGGCGGCCACGCCCACCGCGTGCCCGAGCCGGTGGCCCCGCCGCTGGCGTCCGCCGCGCAGCACGATCCACAGGCTGTGGACAAAGCGGCGGCCGGGCAGGCGTACACCGCCCTGGCCACCGTCGAGGAGCTGCTGGGGGAATGGGAGAGCGGCGGGCCGCCCGTGCTGCGCGCGGGCGGGCTGAGCGTGCGCGACCTCAAGCGGACCGCCGTCGCGCTCGACGTCTCCGAGCCGATCGCCTCCTTCTGGATCGAGCTGGCGTACGCGGCCGGGCTGGTGGCCTCCGACGGTGAGACCGACGAGCGGTACGCGCCCACCCCCGCCTACGACGACTGGCTGCGGCTGCCCGCCGAGGAACGCTGGGCCGCGCTCGCCACCGCCTGGCTCGCCGCGACCCGTACGTCCGGCCTGGTCGGCAGCCGTGACAACCGGGGCCGCACGCTCTCCGTCCTCGGCGCCGACCTGGACCGCTCCCCGGCCCCCGAGGTCCGCCGCCGCGTCCTCGAACTCCTCGCCGCCCTCCCGCCGGGCGCCGCGCCCGCCCCCGACGCGCTGCTGACCCGCCTCCGGTGGGAACGCCCGGCCCACCGAGGCCCGATGGGAGCCGGGCCCCCTGCGGGGGCCAGGGGAGCGGGCTCCTCGGGCACCAGGGCCACCGGGGGCACGGCACCGGGCGGGCTCACGGCGTCCGCCGGAACCGGGGCCACCGGGACCTGGGCCACCGGAGTCACAGGGCCGGGCGGCGTGACGGCGTCCACCGGAACCGGGACCGGCGGGGCTACGGGAGCCATCGGGACCGGAGCCGCCAGGGGCACGGGACCCGCCGGTAGTACGGGGTCCGCCGGAGCCGGAGCCGCCGGGCTGGCCGCCCCCTCTGCCGCCCCCCGGGACGATCTACGCTCACGGCTGGCCCGCTGGACCCTCAGCGAGGCCGAAATGCTGGGCGTCACGGGCCGCGCCGCGCTCTCGGCCCACGGCCGCGCGCTCCTGGGCCCGGCGGCCGGAACCGCCGACGCGGCGGCAGCCGGGGCCACCGGCACACGGCGCGCCGAGGCCCTCGGCGCCGGGCCGGCCCGAGCCACCGCCACGCCTCCCGGCACACCGCCCACCGGCCCGGCCGCGCCCACCGAGCCACCCGCCACCACCCCGGCCGAGGCCGCCGCGCTCGCCGCCAAGGCGGCGCGGCTCCTCGCCCCGCTCCTCCCCGAACCCCTCGACCATGTACTCCTCCAGGCCGACCTGACCGCCGTCGCCCCCGGCCCGCTGGAACGGCCGCTCGCCGACGCGCTCGGGATCCTCGCCGAGGTCGAGTCCAAGGGCGGCGCGACCGTCTACCGCTTCACCCCCGCCTCCGTACGCCGCGCGCTCGACGCCGGGCAGGCCGCCGACGACCTGCACACCTTCCTCGCCGCGCACTCCCGCACCCCGGTGCCGCAGCCCCTCTCGTACCTGATCGACGACATCGCCCGTAAGCACGGCCACCTCCGCATCGGCGCGGCCTCCGCCTATCTGCGCTGCGACGACGAAACCCTGCTCGCCGAGATCCTCGCCGACCGCCGCTCCACGGGCCTGCGCCTGCGCCGTCTCGCCCCCACCGTGCTGGCCGCCCAGGCGCCGCCGGACACGCTGCTGGAGGGCTTGCGCGCCATGGGGTACGCACCGGCCGCCGAATCCGCCGAGGGCGACGTCCTGGTCACCCGCGCCGAGTGCCAGCGCACGCCGCCCCGTACGCCTCCCGCCCCGGTCCCGGACGGCCCGCCCGTTCCGGACGCCACCCTGCTGGGCGCGGCGGTACGCGCCATCCGCGCCGGGGACCTCGCCGCGACGGCGCCCCACAAGCCCCCGGCCACCGCCGCCACCACCGACGGCGCCGCCGCCTCGCCCGCCCCGACCGGCGACCGGCTGCCCCGCACCACCTCCGCCGACACCCTCGCCACCATGCAGGCCGCGGCCCTGACCGGCTCCGCCGTCTGGATCGGCTACGTCAACGCGGACGGCGCCGCGAGCCAGCGCGTCATCGCCCCGGTCCGCGTCGAGGGCGGCTACGTCACCGCGTACGACCACACCGCCGACGAGGTCCGCACGTACCCCCTCCACCGCATCACGGGCGTCGCGGAACTGGCCGAGGAACCGGGCTAGAGGACCCGCTCAGGCGGACTTGCGCCGCCGCTGCCACCAGTGCTCGCGGCGCGGGTGGAGGGCATGCCCGAGGCGGCGGCCGATCAGTACGTAGCCGAGCAGTGCGCCCGACGTGTTCAGGATGACGTCGTCCACGTCGAAGGCCCGGCCCTCGACGATCGCGCCCTGTGCGATCTCGACCAGCACCATCACCAGCGACGTCACGAGCACCACCCGCACCGCGCCCCGCGCCTTCGGCACGAGCATCGGCAGCAGCACCCCGAAGGGCGCGCCGAGCAGCACGTTGCCGCCGATCTGCTTCACCGAGTCCCGGATGGCGGGCTGGTCGAGGTAGGCCCGCAGCGAATCGCCCGGGCGCAGATTGGTGTGCACGAGATCGCTGGACCCCGGCGACGGCACGAGGGTGGCCTTGGCGAGCGCCGCCGCGAACCCGACCATGCAGACGAACGCCAGCAACAGCACCAGGGCGCGGGCCGCGCGGGAGCCGAAGGAGTCGCGCTGCAGCGGCGCCCGGGGCGCCTGCGGCGCCTTCTTGCGAGGCGCGCGCTGGGACGTCCCCTTGGCCCCGCTCTTGGCCCCGGCCTTCGGCGCGCCCTTCGCTCCGGCCTTCGCCCCGCCCTTCGGGCCAGCCTTGGGCACGCTCTTGGCCGCACCCTTCGTGCCAACCTTCGTGCCGCCCTTCACCCCAGCCTTCGGGCCAGCCGTGGGCGCGCTCTTCGCCCCACCCTTCGCGGCAGCCTTGGGCGCAGCCTTCGCTCCACCCTTCGCCGCTCCACCCTTCGGCTTCGGCTTCACACTCGTCGCACTCCGCCAGCTCTCCCACCAAGCGACGCTGACCACAGGGACCTACCTCCCGCTCTCGTTCCGGCCCTCCTGTGCTCCCGGTTGCCCCTAGCCGCGCGGAGTATCCCTGTGGCCCTCCGCCCAGCCCGGCCGATGAGGGACACTGGGTCTTTGACCCAGCCGACGGCTCAGAAGGGACTCAGGCGCGTGAACGGACCGCTCATCGTCCAGAGCGACAAGACGCTCCTGCTCGAGGTCGACCACGAGCAGTCGGAGGCGTGCCGCCGCGCCATCGCTCCCTTCGCCGAACTGGAGCGCGCCCCCGAGCACATCCACACCTATCGGCTGACCCCGCTCGGCCTGTGGAACGCGCGCGCCGCCGGGCACGACGCCGAGCAGGTCGTGAACGCGCTCGTGGAGTTCTCGCGCTACCCCGTACCGCACGCCCTGCTCGTCGACGTCGCCGAGACGATGGCCCGCTACGGGCGGCTGCGCCTCCTCAAGCACCCCACGCACGGGCTGGTCCTGGAGACCAGCGACCGACCCGTGCTGGAGGAGATCCTGCGGTCGAAGCGGGTCCAGCCGCTGGTCGGGTCCCGTATCGACCCGGACACGGTCGTCGTCCACCCCTCCGAGCGCGGTCAGATCAAGCAGACGCTGCTCAAGCTGGGCTGGCCCGCCGAGGACCTGGCCGGTTACGTGGACGGCGAGGCGCACGCCATCGACCTGCACGAGGACGGCTGGGCGCTGCGCCCGTACCAGAAGCAGGCCGTCGAGGGGTTCTGGCACGGCGGCTCGGGCGTCGTCGTCCTGCCCTGCGGGGCCGGGAAGACGCTGGTCGGGGCGGGTGCGATGGCCACCGCGAAGTCGACCACGCTGATCCTGGTCACCAACACCGTCTCGGCCCGCCAGTGGAAGCACGAGCTGGTGCGCCGCACCTCGCTCACCGAGGAGGAGATCGGCGAGTACAGCGGTACGCGCAAGGAGATCCGCCCGATCACCATCGCCACGTACCAGGTGCTCACCACCAAGCGGAAGGGCATCTATCCGCATCTGGAGCTGTTCGACTCCCGCGACTGGGGGCTGATCATCTACGACGAGGTGCATCTGCTGCCCGCGCCGGTCTTCAAGTTCACGGCGGACCTCCAGGCCCGCCGCCGCCTCGGCCTGACCGCCACGCTCGTACGGGAGGACGGCCGCGAGTCCGACGTCTTCTCGCTCATCGGCCCCAAGCGCTTCGACGCGCCCTGGAAGGAGATCGAGGCGCAGGGCTACATCGCGCCCGCCGACTGCGTCGAGGTCCGCGTCAATCTCACCGAGACCGAGCGGCTTGCGTACGCGACCGCCGAGACCGAGGAGAAGTACCGCTACTGCGCCACGACCGCCTCCAAGCAGCGGATCACCGAGGCGCTGGTGGCCAAGCACAAGGGGCAGCAGACGCTGGTCATCGGCCAGTACATCGACCAGCTGGACGAGCTGGGCGATCATCTGGACGCGCCCGTCATCAAGGGCGAGACGTCCAACGCGCAGCGCGAGAAGCTGTTCAACGCCTTCCGGGAGGGCGAGCTGTCCGTCCTCGTCGTCTCGAAGGTCGCCAACTTCTCCATCGACCTCCCCGAGGCCACCGTCGCCATCCAGGTCTCCGGCACGTTCGGGTCGCGGCAGGAGGAGGCCCAGCGGCTCGGCCGGGTGCTGCGGCCGAAGGCCGACGGCCACCCCGCCGTCTTCTACTCGGTCGTCGCGCGCGACACCATCGACCAGGACTTCGCGGCGCACCGCCAGCGGTTCCTGGCCGAGCAGGGATACGCGTACCGGATCGTGGACGCGAGCGCGCTGCTCACGGACGAGGACGTCTGACGCTTCACCCCTCCCTCCGCACGGCCGTGATAAATCGTTCGCGGCCCGTCCATGCCCTGGCTACAATCCCCGGTCTTGCCGCCTCCCGCTGGGGAGAGCCGCCGCCCGGACGGAAACCGGTCGGCATCTCGTCGTACGTACCGACGTACGTAGCGACCTGCCGCAACCCTGCTTCGTGTATCCGCCCGGAGGCTACGCCGTGCCCTCGCACGCCCCTGACCAGCCAGGATCCCTGACCGATCCCTTGACGGACCTCCTGCCCGAGCCCCTGCCCGACCCGCTCGCGCGGGAACGCGCCCATCTCGCCGCCTCCCGCGCCGCCCTGCGTGCCATGCGCGCCGACGTGGAGGCCCTCGACCTCCGGGACGTCGCCGCGAACTGGGTCAACGCCGAGGCCCTGCACCACCAGGTCAGCGAGCGCATCAAGGCCCTCGCCGACCTCTCCCACACCCCGCTCTTCTTCGGCCGCCTCGACTATCTGCACGCGCCGAGCGCGGAGGAGGCGGAGGGAGCCGAGGGCGAATCGTTCTACATCGGCCGCCGCCATGTGCACGACGCCGACGGCGACCCCATGGTCATCGACTGGCGCGCCCCCGTCTCACAGCCCTTCTACCAGGCGTCCAAGAAGGCGCCCATGGACGTCGGGCTGCGCCGCCGCTTCGGCTACACCGGCGGCGAGCTGACCGCGTACGAGGACGAGAAGCTCAGCGACCCCGCCGAGGCGGAGAAGTCCAGCAAACTCCTCCAGTCCGAGATCGAGCGGCCCCGCGTCGGCCCCATGCGGGACATCGTCGCGACGATCCAGCCCGAACAGGACGAGATCGTCCGCGCCGGAATCGGCGGCACCGTCTGCGTCCAGGGGGCGCCGGGCACCGGGAAGACGGCGGTCGGCCTGCACCGGGTCGCCTATCTGCTCTACGCCCACCGCGAGCGGCTGGCCCGCTCCGGCACCCTCGTCATCGGCCCGAACCGGTCCTTCCTCCACTACATCGAGCAAGTCCTGCCCGCGCTGGGCGAGTTGCAGGTCGCCCAGGCGACCGTCGAGGACCTGGTGGCGCGCCCCGCCACGGGCGTCGAGGTGCGCGGCGCCGACTCCGCCGACGTGGCCCGTATCAAGGGCGACGCCCGCATGGCCGAGGTGCTGCGCCGGGCCCTGCGCTCGCACGTCACCCCGCCCACCGAACCGTGCGTCGTGGTCCGCGGCTCGCGCCGCTGGCGGGTACCGGCGTACGAGATCGAGGAGACCGTGGCGGAACTACTGGCCCGCGACATCCGTTACGGCGCGGCCCGCGACGCCCTGCCGCAGCGCATCGCGCACGCCGTGCTCGTCCGCATGGAGCAGGCGGGCGAGGCCCCGGACGACCGCGTCCAGGACGCGGTGGCCCGTAACCCCGCCGTGAAGGCGGCGGTCAAGGCCATCTGGCCGCCCGTCGAGCCCGCCAAGCTCGTGCTGCGGCTGCTCTCCGACGCCGACTTCCTGGCCGCTCACGGCGACGGCATCCTCACCGCCGACGAGCAGAAGACCATCCTGTGGGCCAAGCCGCCGCGCAGCGTGAAGTCCGCGAAGTGGTCCCCGCCGGACGCGGTGCTCATCGACGAGGCCACCGACCTCATCGAGCGCACGCACTCCCTGGGCCATGTGGTCCTCGACGAGGCGCAGGACCTGTCCCCCATGCAGTACCGCGCCGTGGGCCGCCGCTGCACCACCGGCTCCGCCACCATCCTCGGCGACCTCGCCCAGGGCACCACCCCCTGGGCGACGTCCAGTTGGGACGAGGCCCTCACCCACCTGGGCAAACCCGGCTCCACGGTCGAGGAACTGACCCAGGGCTTCCGCGTGCCGCGCGAGGTGATCGCGTACGCGTCGCGCCTGCTGCCCGCCATCGCGCCCGGCCTGTCGGAGGCCACCTCGATCCGCGAGGCGGCGGGCGACTTCGCCGTACGGGCCGTGAACCCGTCCGACCTCGACACGGCGGTCGTCACCGCCTGCCGCGAGGCCCTGGCCCACGAGGGCTCCATCGGCCTCATCGCGGCCGACGCCCGCATCCCCACCCTGGCCTCCGCCCTCGCCGAGGCGGGCCTGCCCCACCTCTCCCCCGGCGAGGAGACCAGCCCCGAGGCCCGACTGACCCTCGTACCGGCGACGCTGGCGAAGGGTCTGGAGTACGACTACGTGGTCCTGGACGAACCGGCCGCCGTGGTCGACGGCGAACCCGACGAACGCACGGGCCTGCGCCGCCTGTACGTAGCCCTGACCCGAGCCGTCTCGGGCCTGACGGTGGTACACGCGGCCCCGCTGCCGGAGCGGCTGACGTAACCCAGCGAGCGGCGTGCGGGGGATGCGTCCCTCTCCCCGCCACCACAACCCGGCGGCTGGCGACGGGCGACGGGCCGGGCCGGGGGGCGGGCCCGCCCGCGCCCACATCGTGGCCCCGTCCGCGGTTTCCGGGTGCGGTTTCCGGGTGCGGTTTCCGGGTGCGGCCTGGGGCGGGGCTACGACCCCGCCCCCTCCTCACCGTCACCGACCGTGGTCGGCGCGCCCCACCGCCCCCCATGCTCCAAGGGCCTCAGCCCTCAGCAACCGGCAGCTCCAAGGCAAGGCTCAGCCCACCCCGAACGACCCGCTCACCCCACCGGAACCGCGGCGTCGAGCGCGAGACGCCACTGCTCCACGGCAGCCGCGTCCACCGGACCGTGCCAGCCGCCGGGGCGGGCGGCGCTGCCGATGTGGAAGGCGGTGACGCCCGCGGCGCGCAGCTCAGGCAGGTGGTCGAGGCGAAGGCCGCCGCCGACCATGACCCGCGCCTCGTACCCCGGCGCCCCGCCACGCGCGACCTCGGCCCGGAGGGTCGGCAGCCCCTGGTCGACGCCGTGGGCCGAACCGGCGGTGAGATAGGTGTCCAGGCCCGGGAGCCCGGCCAGTTGCCGACGGAGGACGTCGCGGTCGGCGGCGCGGTCGATGGCCCGGTGGAAGGTCCAGCGGCTCTCGTCCACGCCCGGCCCGGCGCCGATGACCTCGATCAGCGCGGCGACGGCGGTCAGGTCGGCCAGACCGTCGGCGGCGAGGAAGCCGAGCACGAACTCGTCCGCGCCCTCCGCCTGCAGCGCGGCGGCCTTGCGGCACAGCGCGTCGACGGCCACGGCGTCCCCCGCCGAGAACCCGTCGCAGGCCCGGAGCATCACCCGCACCGGCAGATCCACCGCCGAACGGACGGCGGCGAAGGTCTCCCGGGAGGGCGTCAGCCCATCGGCGGCCATGTCGGTGACCAGCTCAAGACGGTCCGCCCCTCCGGCCTCTGCCGCGATCGCGTCCTCCGAATGGAGGGCGATAACCTCGAGAATTGGTCTAGACATGCTGCATAGCTTGCCATACCCCACTTCCCCCGCAACCCGCACCCCAGAGAATGGGGCCCATGTCCGACCACCCCGCGCTCCTCACCCGCTGGGCGCTCCTCCTCGACAGCGCCCGCGACACCACCACCCCCGACCCGGCCCCGTACGGCCGCGACCTCCTCTCCCGCTGGGCCGAACCCCAGCGCCGCTATCACACCACCGACCACCTGATCGCGGTCCTGGACCGCATCGACGAGCTGCTGGAACACACCCACGCCCCCGACCCCGCCGCGATCAGCCTCGCCGCCTGGTTCCACGACGCGGTCTACCTCCCCGATCGCTCGAACAACGAGGACCGCAGCGCCCGCCTCGCCGAACGCGCCCTCCCGGAAGCGGGCGTCCCGGAGGCCCGCGCCACCGAGACCGCCCGCCTGGTCCGCCTCACCACCGACCACGACCCCGCCGAGGGCGACACCAACGGCGAAGTCCTCTGCGACGCCGACCTCGCGGTGCTGGCGGGCTCCCCCGACAACTACAGCGCCTACGCGGCGTTGGTCCGCGAGGAGTACGCCTTCGTCCCCGACGACACCTTCCGCGAAGGCCGCGCGAACGTCCTCCGCCACCTCCTGGGCCTCCCGTGCCTGTTCCGCACCCCGTTCGCCCACGACCGCTGGGAGCAGGCGGCCCGCCACAACATGGCCACGGAGCTGGAGCTTCTGCAGTCGCGTTAGCGATATCCGCTGTTGCCCGGATCCTGTGTCACCGGGGGCACGGTCTACGATCAACGCTGCCGAGTGAAAACTGCTTACCACCGGGGGACGTGGGGCTGTGGACGACCGGGATCTGATACTCGCTGACCGCTACCGCCTGGTCCGCCCGCTGGGGCGCGGCGGGATGGGGGAGGTGTGGGAGGCACGGGACGCCAGTCTGCGGCGGCCGGTCGCGGTCAAGGTGATCTCGGCCCTTGCGGGTGGCGGCAGTCGGGCCGACGAGGCGCGCGCCCGGTTTCTGCGGGAGGCGCGGATCACCGCCGCGCTTCAGCATCCCCACATCGTGACCGTCCACGACCTCGGTGAGGCAGCCACCGGCCAGGGCACGACGCCGTTCCTCGTGATGGAACTGCTCCGGGGCGAGGGCCTGGACGCCGTTGTCCAGCGCGGACCCGTCGGTGAGGAGGAGGTGGCGCAGTGGGGGGCGCAGGTATGCGACGCGCTGAGTGAGGCGCATGCTGCAGGCATCCTCCACCGCGACATCAAGCCCGCGAATCTGTTCGTAGCGGCCTCGGGCAGCCTGAAGGTGCTCGACTTCGGTATTGCCCGCGCCGCCGACCCCTCGGCTACCGGTGACCGGCTGACCCACACCGGGTTCATGGTGGGCACGGCCGCGTACATGGCACCGGAGCAGGCACGCGGGCGCCCCGAGCAGCGCAGCGACCTGTACTCCCTCGGGTGTGTGCTGTTCGAACTGCTCACCGGGCGGCTGCCGTTCGACGCCCCGGACACCCTCGCGTATGTCACGGCGCACCTTCACGATCCGCCCCCCGCACCGAGCAGCCTCGCCCCCGGCGTCTCCGCTCCGTGGGACCGCCTGGTCGGTCGGCTGCTCGCCAAGGACCCGCGGGAGCGATACGAATCGGCGGCCGTGCTCGCCGACGAGCTGCGGCGCTTCGGTGGTGGGCGACAGGCCGTACCCGCGGCCCGTCGCTACACCCCCACCATCGCCGACCGGGAGGAGCACGGGGCGAGCGCACCACCTTCGGCTGCCTCCGTATCCGACGATCTCGCGGCGGCGTCCACGGTTCATGCGCCTGCCGGGCCGTCCGGTGGAACAGGCATGAGCCGGCGCAGCCTGCTCCGGCGCGGCGCGGGCGTCGCCGCGGTCGCGGTCGCCGGAGGGGCGGCGGCGATGTACCTGACCGGCGACCCCGAGCGGGACCCGGTCGCCTGGTCGCAGAAGATCGCAGACGTCGACGTGATCAACTCCGACGGTCCGGACGTCGTCCTGGCCGACGGCCGGTGTCATGTGGCCGCCGGCCACTACTACAAGGACACCGCCGCGCTCCACACCTTCGACCTTGCCACCGGCAAGCGTCTGTGGAAGGTGTCCCTGAACGTGGCCTGGTCCCGGGAGACACGCTTCACGGTCGTCGGCGGCACGCTGCTCGCCCTGACCCAGGACTCCGACAGCAAAGGCGGACTGGTGCACGCCTTCGACGCCGCCACCGGCGAGCGCCGGTGGCAGCATCCGGTCTCCATCAGCGCCATGGGGCTGGATGTGCACCGGCCCAGCGGCCTGCTGATCACCGAAGAGGGCGGTCGGGTGAGCGGAATGGATCCGCGCACCGGCGACGAGCGCTGGGCGATCGACGTGTCCTCCCCCTACGACGCCACGTGGATGCTGGCCGGCGACCTGATCCTGTGCGGTGGGACCGCCGTAGTCGGCAAGACGGGCAAGAAGCTGTGGACACACTCCAACTTCCAGCCGCAGGGCGACCTGGCGCAGCCCTTGGGCGAGGGCCTGCTCTGCTACGAGGACGGCAAGACGGTCCCCGTCGACCTCGTCTGCCGCAAGGCGGACACAGGTGAGGTGATGTGGCGGAGCCCGTTCCAGAAGACCAAACCGGACACCTTCGTCAGCGGGGCCTTCCAGCCGCTCGACGAGCTGGTGTCGGGCACCACGGTGTTCCTTCCGCTGGCCGCGGGGCCGCGCCGGAAACCGACCGCACTGAACGGACACACCGGCGAGAAGACCTGGACCTACGGCAGTACGTACCAAGAGGCTGACCTGGAAGAACAGTCGACGACGAGCGTGGCGGGCGGGTTCGTCCTGCAAACGGGATCGGGACCGGTGTGCCTGGCCGCCGACGACGGTACGAAACGATGGCACGCCGATGCTCAGAGAGTGGCGGCTACAGGAAAATACGCCCTGCTCTCCGGGACAGAGCAGGCGCGGGTGTTCCAGCGCTGGACCAGCGCGCGGATCGTCGGAGTGGAGCACGGCCGCACGCTCTGGACGGGCCAGTTCGACAGCACGGCCATGAGCGAGCCTGCCGCGAGCGGCGGCTCGATCGCGCTCCTCGACGGCAGCGGCACGCTATGGGCGATACGCGTGTGACCCCAGGGTTATGCCTCAGGGAACTCGCTTCGTATGAGGGCGGAGACGAACGACGACCAGCCCTCCGCCGGGAAGCTCAGCGTCGGCCCGTGCGGGGTCTTGGAGTCGCGAACCGGCACGGCGCCGTGGGTCTGGGCGAAGGTGCGGGAAAATTCCACGCACTGGCCGCCATTGGCGTCGCTGTACGAGGACTTGATCCACTCGGCAGCGGTGAGATCCAAGTCAGCACTCATGTGCGGTACTCCTTCACCAGAGTCTTGATCAGGGCCGTTGATCGATCCGGGGACAGCGCATTTGCCCTGAGCAGATCATAGTCATCCAGGGCGGCGGCGACCGTCTGAGGAGCGTCGTGCATCCTCCCTCCTACCCGGGTCTCGGTGTACAGCACCGTGGGAGCGTCCGGGAAGCGCACGCCTGCCGAGAACGGCAGGACCTGAAGCGTGAAGTGGGGTGACGCGGCAGCCGTCAGCAGGTACTCAAGCTGCCCACTCATGACCTCGGCACCGCCGACCACCGTTCGCAGGCACGCCTCGTTCAGGATGGCCCAGAGGTACGGCGGAGCCTCCGCCTCGAACACCTCACGCCGACTCAGCCGCGTGGCGACTTTGCCCTCGATCGCCTCGGCTTCCTCCTTCGAGAAGTAGGAGCGGAAGACGGCCTCTGCATAGTCCTCCGTCTGCAGGATGCCGATCACGAGGTTCGCCGAGTAGTCCAGCACCCGCGATGCTTTGCGCTCCAGGTTGAGGTACGGGGTGAACCACGAGGGGTGGTCACCCTCGTCGATCCTCCGGAGCATGTCCGCGAACAACTGCCCCGTACCGAAGGCGGTGTCGCAGCCCTTCGCGAACTTCTCGCTCGGCCTCGGCAGGAGCTTCCCGGCCTCCACCCTGCTGACGTACGCCTCCGAATAACCTGTGACCTCTCGCTATGTGATCACGACCAGCATCGCAGCAGGTCGCAGACTTGCGAGCTGCCGTTCAAGGCGTCTCATTCTATTGGCTACCGCGTTGCCCTGGTCACCAATTGACTACACACGGTGCCCGTTCGGGGTGTCCGGGGAACAGCTGAGCGGAGCTGATGTCATGAACGACCTACGCCTTCTTCCGTGGACCGGCCCAGAGGGCAAGCCCTGCTACTTGTCGACGGACGATGACAACAGTCGGTTGAGCCGGAAGGCAGACCAGATCGAGGCACTCCAACTCGGCATGGGCACCCAACTGCTGGGGCACGCCAAGACGTTGCTTACGAACGAGAAGGCTGGCGTCGTAGAGCTTCGCTTCCTGGCCTGCCGACTGACGGAGGCATTGACGGACGCGTTGCGCGTCGCCGAGAGCAGGGGTGGACGGCTCCTCTCCTATGCCGAGGTCTCCACCGACGAGCCGGACGAGGACGGCGAGGAATGGCGAACCCCGCCGGGGCGTTGACGTCGGCATGCCCATCGCCGTTTATGTACTTGGCCTGTCCGTTTTCGCCCTCGGGACCTCCGAATTCATGCTGTCCGGGCTGCTGCAACCCGTTGCCCGGGACATGGGGGTGACGATCCCCACGGCCGGGCTGCTCATATCGGCGTTCGCCATCGGGATGGTGGTCGGGGCGCCGGTGCTGGCGGCGGCCACGCTCCGGTTGCCTCGGCGGACGACGTTGATCGCGCTGCTCGCCGTGTTCGGGCTCGGGCAGGTCGCGGGGGCGGTGGCGCCGTCGTATGGGGTGTTGTTCGCGTCGCGGGTGGTGAGCGCGCTCGCGTGTGCCGGGTTCTGGGCCGTGGGGGCGGCGGTGGCCGTGTCGCTGGTGCCGGTGAACGCACGGGCGCGGGCCATGTCGGTGATGGTCGGCGGGCTCAGCGTCGCGAACATCGCGGGGGTTCCGGCCGGGGCATTCCTGGGGCAGACCGCGGGGTGGCGGTCGGCCTTCTGGGCGGTGGCCGGGCTGTCGGTGCTGGGGCTGATCGGGGTGATCGCGCTCGTACCGCGTACGGAGGTGCCGACCGGGGACGACCGACCGCGGCTGAAGGCCGAGTTGCGGATCTACCGCGACCGTCAGGTCTGGCTCGCGCTGGTCAGCACCGCGCTGAGCGGGGGCGCGGTCTTCTGCCTGTTCTCGTACCTCGGGCCCCTGCTCACGGACG
The DNA here is from genome assembly GCF_055595765.1 of Streptomyces sp. NPDC040405. Lineage (NCBI taxonomy): Bacteria > Bacillati > Actinomycetota > Actinomycetes > Kitasatosporales > Streptomycetaceae > Streptomyces > Streptomyces sp. NPDC040405. Next base: position 253,751 of record NZ_JBVIVI010000005.1, on the reverse strand, counting down.
TGGCCGGGCTGGACGAGGGCTGGGTGCCCACGGTCCTGGCGCTGTTCGGGGTCGGCGCGCTGATCGGTACGGCGATCGGCGGGCGGATCGCGGACGCGCACCTGTTCGGGACGATGTACGGCGGCATCACCGCCTCGACCGTCGTGCTGGGCGTCCTCGCGCTGACCGCGCACAGCCCGGTCGCGGCCGTGGGCCTGTCGCTGCTGCTCGGCTTCACCGCCTTCTTCACCGCGCCCGCGCTCAACGCCCGCATGTTCAACGTCGCGAACGCCGCCCCGACGCTCGCGGGCGCGACCACGACCTCCGCCTTCAACATCGGCAACACGGTGGGCCCCTGGCTCGGCGGCCTGGTCATCGACGCGGGCTGGGGCTACCCGGCGGTCGCCTGGACGGGCGCGGCCCTGGCCGGTACGGGCATCGTGACGACGGCGATCGCGGGGCGGCTGCACCGCGCGGATGCCTCGTCCCACATCATCGCCAAGTCGTCGGCGGCGGCCTCGCCCGCCCGCGAGGCGGAGGTCGCTTCGGAGGCGTCGTGAGCCGGGTCCGGTAAGCCCTCAGCGGTATGTCCTCAGCCGCGCGCCGCGGGCACCCGGCGGCGGCGCAGGCCCGCCGCCGTGAGCCTGCGCAGCAGCTCCTTGCAGCCGACCTCCTCCGCGCCCTCGCGCACCGCCCGCGCGTAGAGGTCGCTCGGGACGTCGTAGTGGTCGCGGTCGAAGCCGCGGCGCGGGGCGCCGATGCGGATGGCGAAGGCGTGGAGTTCGTCGTACGAGACGTCGCTCACCAGGTGGGACCACATGCGGCCGTGGCCCGGCCACGAGGGCGGGTCGATCAGTACGGCCATCAGAGGGTGGTCCCGAGTCGGCCCACAGGGGCCACCGCGACCGCCGTCTTGCCGCAGACCCAGTGCGGATCGGGGCCCAGTTCGGGTTGCACGTCGAGGGCGTGGAGGTCGCCGCCCGTGGTGCAGACCGGGCACAGGGGCCAGCGGCCGTAGCGCTCCAGCAGGGCGTCCTGGACGTCCTGGGCGACCAGACCGCTGACGAACGCCACGCCTTCCGGCCATTGCTCGACCCACCAGCGGCGATGCGCGATGGCGTCCTCGACGAGCGAGACGATGTCGGCGTGGGCGACGTCTCCCGCCGCGAGGTCGGCCAGGACGAGCGCGCGTGCCGCGTGCAGTGCGTGTTCGAGCTTCATGGGTCCCATTGTCACCTTTGCTTCGTCGCCCCGCCTTCCCACGTCGAAACGGCCTCGAAACCGCCTCCGCGCGCAGTCTTGACGGGCCTCGTGGCTGGAAATAGTTTTCAGATGTGAGCAGCAAGTTGAAGGAAACTTTCACTCCCCTCACCGACCCCGCCGTGCCCGCCCCTTCCGCCCTCGCGGCGAAGGTACGCACCCTGGGCCCGTCCATGACGCGCTCGATGCAGCGCGTCGCCGAGGCCGTCGCGGGCGATCCGGCGGGCTGCGCGGCGCTCACCGTCACCGGGCTCGCCGAGCGCACCGGTACCAGCGAGGCCACCGTCGTCCGCACCTCCCGGCTCCTCGGCTACCCCGGATACCGCGATCTGCGCCTCGCGCTCGCCGCGCTCGCCGCGCAGCAGGCGGCGGGCCGGGCACCGGCCGTCACGGCGGACATCGCGGTCGACGACCCGATCGGCGACGTGATCGCCAAGCTCGCGCAGGAGGAGCAGCAGTGTCTGGCCGACACCGCCGCGGGGCTCGACCCCGGCCAGGTCGAGGCCGCGGTCGCCGCGGTCGCCGCCGCCCGCCGGATCGATGTGTACGGCATCGGCGCGTCGAACCTGGTCGCCCAGGACCTGGTCCAGAAGCTGCTGCGGATCGGCCTGATCGCGCACGCGCACGCGGATCCCCATCTGGCCGTCACCAACGCCGTACAACTGCACTCCCGCGACGTCGCGCTCGCGATCACCCATTCGGGGCGGACGACGGACGTCATCGAGCCGCTGCGCGTCGCCTTCGAACGCGGGGCGACCACCATCGCGATCACCGGCCGCCCGGACGGCGAGGTCGCACAGTACGCGGACCTCGTCCTCACCACCTCCACCGCGCGCGAGAGCGAGCTGCGCCCGGCGGCCATGTCCAGCCGCACCAGCCAGCTGCTGGTGGTGGACTGCCTGTTCATAGGCGTGGCGCAGCGCACGTACGAGAGCGCGGCCCCCGCCCTGTCCGCCTCGTACGAGGCGCTCGCACACCGGCACGACCCCCGCCCCAGCCACCGCTGAGACCGAGCCCTGGCCACGGGCAACGCGCAACGCCATCCCCCACCGTCCCGCTTACGTAGGGAAGAGCCGCTTCGCCATGACTTCCGCCGCCGATCAGCACCAGCAGCACCAGCAAGAGCGACAGCTCCGCGCCCAGCTGGAGACCCTCACCACCGAGGCGTTCCGCCCCGAACTCGCCGAGATCGACCGGCTCGACACCGTCGAGATCGCCCGCATCATGAACGCCGAGGACGCCGGAGTCCCCGCCGCCGTCGCCGCCCAGCTCCCCCGGATCTCCGCCGCCATCGACGGCATCGCCGCGCGCATGGCGGACGGCGGACGGCTGCTGTACGCGGGCGCGGGCACCGCCGGGCGGCTCGGGGTGCTCGACGCGAGCGAGTGCCCGCCCACGTTCAACACCCCGCCGGACCGGGTGGTCGGGGTGATCGCGGGCGGGCCGAGCGCCGTGGTGTCGTCCGTGGAGGGGGCGGAGGACAGCGCGGAGCTGGCCGCCGAAGACCTGGACCGGCTCGGGGTCGGCCCGAAGGACGCGGTCGTGGGCGTCTCGGCCTCCGGCCGCACCCCGTACGCCGTGGGCGCCGTCGAGCACGCCCGCCGCCGGGGGGCGCTCACCGTCGGGCTGTCGTGCAACGCGGGCTCGGCGCTCGCCGCGGCCGCCGACCACGGCATCGAGGTCGTCGTCGGACCTGAGCTGCTCACCGGGTCCACCCGGCTCAAGGCGGGTACCGCGCAGAAGCTCGTGCTCAACATGATCTCGACCATCACCATGATCCGGCTGGGCAAGACCTTCGGGAATCTGATGGTCGACGTGCGCGCCTCGAACGAGAAGCTGCGGGCGCGCACGCGCCGAATCGTCTCGCTGGCGACCGGCGCCACGGACGAGCAGATCGAGAGCGCGCTGACGGCCACCGGCTGGGAGGCCAAGAACGCCATCCTCACGATCCTCGGCGGCGTGGACGCGCCCACCGCCGAGAAGCTGCTCGCCGAGGGAGGCGGTCATCTGCGCGCCGCCCTCGAAGCGGCCAGGACATAAGCGGCCAAGGCAAAAGCGGCCAAGGCGTAAAAAGAAACGGCGGCGGGGCGGCACCCCTGGGAGAAAGGGTGCCGCCCCGCCGTCGTCAGTGGACGGTGTGACCGACCGGCGCGCGGGGGCGCCGAAGCCGATCAGAAGTCCATGTCACCGCCCGGCATGCCACCCGGGGCGCCCGCCGGAGCGGCCTTCTCGGGCTTGTCGGCGATGACGGCCTCGGTGGTGAGGAACAGCGCGGCGATCGACGCGGCGTTCTGCAGCGCGGAGCGCGTGACCTTGGCCGGGTCGATGATGCCCTCGGCGATCAGGTCGATGTACTCACCGGTCGCGGCGTTGAGGCCGTGACCCGGGGTGAGGTTGCGGACCTTCTCCACCACGACGCCGCCCTCAAGGCCGGCGTTGACGGCGATCTGCTTCAGCGGGGCCTCCAGGGCCAGGCGCACAGCCTGGGCACCGGTGGCCTCGTCACCGTCGAGCTCCAGCTTCTCGAAGACCGAGACGGTCTGGAGCAGGGCCACGCCACCACCGGCGACGATGCCCTCCTCGACGGCGGCCTTGGCGTTGCGCACCGCGTCCTCGATGCGGTGCTTGCGCTCCTTCAGCTCGACCTCGGTCGCGGCACCGGCCTTGATGACGGCCACGCCGCCGGCCAGCTTCGCCAGGCGCTCCTGGAGCTTCTCGCGGTCGTAGTCCGAGTCCGAGTTCTCGATCTCGGCACGGATCTGGTTGACGCGGCCCTGCACCTGGTCGGTGTCGCCCGCGCCGTCCACGATCGTGGTCTCGTCCTTGGTGACCGTGACCTTGCGGGCGCGGCCGAGCAGGTCCAGACCCGCGTTCTCCAGCTTGAGGCCGACCTCCTCGGAGATGACCGTGCCACCGGTGAGGATGGCGATGTCGCCGAGCATGGCCTTGCGGCGGTCACCGAAGCCCGGAGCCTTGACGGCGACGGACTTGAAGGTGCCACGGATCTTGTTGACGACCAGGGTCGCCAGCGCCTCGCCCTCGATGTCCTCGGCGATGATCAGCAGCGGCTTGCCGGACTGCATGACCTTCTCGAGCAGCGGGAGGAGGTCCTTCACGCTGGTGATCTTCGAGTTGACGATCAGGATGTACGGGTCGTCGAGCGACGACTCCATGCGCTCCATGTCCGTCGCGAAGTACGGGGAGATGTAGCCCTTGTCGAAGCGCATGCCCTCGGTGAGCTCAAGCTCCAGCCCGAAGGTCTGCGACTCCTCGACGGTGATGACGCCTTCCTTGCCGACCTTGTCCATCGCCTCGGCGATGAGCTCGCCGATCTGGGTGTCGGCGGCGGAGATGGAGGCGGTGGAGGCGATCTGCTCCTTGGTCTCCACGTCCTTGGCCTGCTCGAGCAGCTGGGCGGAGACGGCCTCGACGGCCTTCTCGATGCCGCGCTTGAGGGCCATCGGGTTGGCGCCCGCGGCTACGTTCCGCAGACCCTCCTTGACCAGCGCCTGGGCGAGGACGGTCGCGGTCGTCGTGCCGTCACCGGCGACGTCGTCCGTCTTCTTCGCGACCTCCTTGACCAGCTCGGCGCCGATCTTCTCGTACGGGTCCTCGAGTTCGATCTCCTTGGCGATGGAAACACCATCGTTGGTGATCGTGGGGGCGCCCCACTTCTTCTCGAGGACGACGTTACGGCCCTTGGGGCCGAGGGTGACCTTGACGGCGTCGGCGAGCTGGTTCATCCCGCGCTCGAGGCCGCGCCGCGCCTCCTCGTCGAACGCGATGATCTTGGCCATGTGAAGTGGTCCTCCCAAGACGGGGTGGATTGCTCCGGACCGCGCCTGGCGCCCGCGACGGACGGCCTGCCTGCCGTGCGGTTCCTTGCCCCGCGCGGCGTCGGCTTGCCTCACCGACCCGATCCTTCTGTCACTCTCACCTTCAGAGTGCTAACGCAATAATTAGCACTCGCCCCATGAGAGTGCAAGCGCCCGACGGGCGTCAAGAGAGGCATGGGGACGGCGTGGGGGATGGTGGCCGCGCGGGGAACCCGGAGACGCGCGGGCATGCCAGAGGGCCCGCCCCCTCGCGGGGTACGAGCCCTCCGGCACTTCTTGTCAGCTGCCTCGCGTTCGGCGCGTCAGCCTACGGCCACGCGGACCATGTCCGCCTGCGGGCCCTTCTGGCCCTGCGAGATCTCGAACTCGACCCGCTGGCCTTCCTCGAGGGTGCGGTAACCGTCCATCTGGATCGCACTGTAGTGGACGAACACGTCCGCACCACCGTCGACCGCGATGAAGCCGTACCCCTTCTCCGCGTTGAACCACTTGACGGTGCCCTGAGCCATTCCTAACTCCCCTATTGCTGGCCCTTGCGCAGGACCGCACTCCGCGGACCCGGGTCAGACCTCACCCCCCGAGTCGAGGGGGGTGTGCGCCGGAACGCGTCGACCGCCGCTGAATGTATCCGTCCCAACGCCCTCTGCAACAGGTCAATTGGACGAGAATTCTGGGCACGGCCGATCGGGAATAAGTGGAGAATTCCTGTGAAGTTCGGGCAAACCTGGCGGGGCATAGGGTATCAACCCGACAAATCGCGCACACACTTTGCGCACAAGTTGACGAGTTCTCATATGCGGTGGCGCCGGGGCCGATGGGGAAGCGGGGCAACTGTATCGCGATTCCACACACGGAATCGCCCCGTCCGTTTCTCCCGGACGGGGCGATTTCCAGAGGTGAGGGGGGTGATGGGGCGTCAGCAACCACCCTCGGCTGTGGGGTCAGCCACCCGCGACCGCGGGGATGATCGACACCCCGGCGCCGTCCGGCGTGGCCGTGGCCAGGCCCTCGGCGAACCGCACGTCGTCGTCGTTGACGTAGACGTTCACGAAGCGGCGCAGCTTGCCGGTGTCGTCCAGGATGCGGGCCGCGATGCCCGTGTGGTTCTTCTCCAGGTCCGCCAGGACCTCGGTGAGGGTCGCGCCCTCGGCACTGACCTCGGCCTGGCCGCCGGTGTAGGTACGCAGGATGGTCGGGATTCGGACGTTGACGCTCATGCGAGGCCTGCCTCTCGGAACGAGTCAAGGGTGGGGCGGATGATGGCGGAGGGGCCCGTAGTGGGGGCCACCGCGTCGAGGGTCTTGAGGCCGTCGCCGGTGTTCAGAACGACGGTCGTCAGGGACGGGTCGAGAAGCCCGTCCTCGATCAGCTTCTTGGTCACGCCGACGGTCACGCCGCCCGCGGTCTCCGCGAAGATCCCCTCGGTGCGGGCGAGCAGCTTGATCGCGTCGACCACCTGCTCGTCGGTGACGTCCTCCACCGCGCCGCCGGTGCGGCGCGCGATGTCGAGGACGTACGGGCCGTCCGCCGGGTTGCCGATGGCCAGCGACTTGGCGATGGTGTTCGGCTTCTGCGGGCGCACCACGTCGTGGCCCGCCTTGAAGGCGGCGGAGACCGGGGAGCAGCCCTCGGCCTGGGCGCCGAAGATCTTGTACGGCTTGTCCTCGACCAGACCGAGCGCGATCAGCTCCTTGAGCCCCTTGTCGATCTTGGTGAGCTGGGAGCCGGAGGCGATCGGGATGACGATCTGGTCCGGCAGCCGCCAGCCGAGCTGCTCGCAGATCTCGTACGCCAGGGTCTTGGAGCCCTCGCCGTAGTACGGCCGCAGGTTGACGTTGACGAAGCCCCAGCCCTCGCCCACGGGGTCGCCGATCAGCTCGCTGCAGAAGCGGTTGACGTCGTCGTACGTGCCCTCGATGCCGACCAGCTCACCGCCGTAGACGGCGGCCATGACGACCTTGCCCGCCTCCAGGTCGTGCGGGATGAAGACGCACGAGCGGAAGCCGGAACGGGCGGCCGCGGCGCCCACCGCACCGGCCAGGTTGCCGGTGGAGGAGCAGGACAGCGTGGTGAAGCCGAACGTGCGGGCCGCCTGGACGGCGATGGCGACGACCCGGTCCTTGAAGGAGTGGGTCGGGTTGCCGGAGTCGTCCTTGACGTGCAGCTCGCCGGTGATGCCCAGCTCACGGGCGAGCCGGTCGGCCTTGACGAGCTGGGTGAAGCCCGGGCTCAGGCTGGGGAGTGTGGCCACGTCGGCGGGGACGGGCAGCAGCGGCGCATAGCGCCAGATGTTGTCCGGACCGGCCTCGATCTGCTTGCGCAGCCCTTCCGGATCGCCGCTCGGCAGGTCGTACGCGACCTCGAGCGGCCCGAAACACGACCCGCACGCGAAGATGGGACCGAGGTCGAAGCGCTCACCGCACTCGCGGCAGGACAGGGCGACGGCGGGGCCGAAAGCGGCAGCGGAAGTGGTTGAGCTTTCGACAGATTGCACAGCCATGGAGGCGAGGCCCTTTCTCCTCATCTTCCTCGGGACGCATTTCGCCACGAGACGGAATTGGCACCTTCCCGAGCTGGGAGCCTCGCTACAGGACGCGAGACCAGCTGGAGGGTTGCCGGGGCTTCAACGGGCCGTTCCCTCTGCCCCTCTGGATGAGCGGTATGGCCACCGGGCCGGACCCGGGGCATTTGTCCGCACGGTGCCCCCGACATACGAAGGTCATGTGCGCTGTTCAAGACTGTAACCGACGGCCCGGAGGGTTGAGCCAGCCGTCCGAACCGCGAGATGGATCACAACGATCACTCCGAGCGATCACAGCAGGGAGACAAGACAGGTGCTGGATGAGGTGGAGCGCTGGCTGGAGCGCCGCTCCTGGTCGGCCGACGACCGTCCGCTGGACCGCCTGCTGGCCGCGAAGCGGGACCCGGCGACCAGCGTCAGCGTGGTGCTGCCCGCGCTGAACGAGGAGGCGACCGTCGGCGAGATCGCCGCCGCGATCCGCCGCGAGCTGATGACCGAGGCCATGCCGCTCGTCGACGAGCTGGTGGTGCTGGACTCCGGTTCCACGGACCGCACCGCCGAGGTCGCCGCGGCGGCCGGGGCGCGAGTGGTGCACCGCGACGCGCTGCTGCCGCGGCTGCCCGCGCTGCCCGGCAAGGGCGAGGTGCTGTGGCGGTCGCTGCTGGCGACCAGCGGCGACATCGTCTGCTTCATCGACGCCGACCTGCGCGAATTCGACGCGCGCTTCGTCTCCGGGATCATCGGGCCGCTGCTCACCGATCCCGGGATTCAGCTGGTCAAGGGCATGTACGACCGGCCGCTGCGGGACACCGCGGGCCAGGGCGGACGGGTCACCGAGCTGGTCGCCCGGCCGCTGCTGAACCTGCACTGGCCGCAGCTCGCCGGTTTCGTCCAGCCGCTGGGCGGCGAGTACGCGGCCCGGCGCTCGCTGCTGGAGCGGCTGCCGTTCCCCGTCGGGTACGGGGTCGAGCTGGGCCTGCTGGTCGACGCGCTGCACACGGTCGGGCTCGACGCCCTCGCCCAGGTCGACATCGGCGTGCGCAAGCACCGCCACCAGGACGGCAAGGCGCTCGGCCGGATGGCCGCGGCGATCTACCGCACCGCCCAGCTGCGGCTGGCCCGCGGCCATCTGGTGCGGCCGCGGCTGACCCAGTTCGAGCGCGGCGAGAACGGCTTCGAGCCGCGGACGACGGCCGTGGACACGGAGGAGCGGCCGCCGATGATCGAGATCCCGGAGTACGCGGAGCGGCGCGCGGCCTGAGGGCCGCCTCTTCCGGGGCAAGAAACCGTACGTGCACCTTCTCGGGGTACGCAGAACGGCACGGGCGCGTAACCCTCGCGGGCACAAGAAACCGTACGTACGTTTGCGCGGGGTGCCCGATGGCTAGGCTCGCGACATGGCCGTTGAGCGCAGCGCACCGATCCTCGTCGCGTCCAACCGCGGCCCGGTCTCGTACGCGCTGGGTGAGGACGGTTCGCTCACCCCCAAGCGCGGGGGCGGCGGGCTGGTCTCCGGGCTGAGCGCGATCGGGCCCGACGCGGGCGCGGTATGGGTGTGCGCCGCGCTCGGCGACGGCGACCGGGAGGCGGCGCGCCGCGCCGGGGCCGGGCATCTGGCCGCGGCCGACACCGGCGGGCAGCAGGTGCGGATGCTGGACATCGCGCCGGACGTCTTCGCCGCGGCGTACAACGGCGTCGCGAACTCGGTGCTGTGGTTCGTCCACCACCTGCTCTACCAGACCCCGGTCGAGCCGGTCTTCGACGCGGAGTTCCGCGCCCAGTGGGCGGCGTACGAGACGTACAACGCGGCCTTCGCCGACGCGCTCGCCCAGGAGGCGGCCGAGGGCGCGGTCGTGCTGGTGCAGGACTACCACCTGGCGCTGGTCCCCGGGCTGTTGCGGGCGCTCCGCCCCGACCTGCGGATCGGCCACTTCTCGCACACACCCTGGGCGCCCCCGGATTACTACCGGCTGCTGCCGGACGATGTCGCGGCGGGCGTGCTGCGCGGCATCCTCGGCGGCGACCGCGCCGCCTTCCTCACCGGGCGCTGGGCCGCCGCCTTCGCCGACTGCTGCGCGGCGGTGCTGGGCGCGGAGGTCGTCCGGGAGGCGGACGGCTCCGCGGCCGCCGTGCGCTTCGAGGGCCGGGAGACCCGGCTCGGGGTGCACGGCCTCGGCGCCGATGCCGACTTCCTGCGGGAGCGGTCGCGGGCCGCCGATGTGGAGGAGCGGCTGACGGCGCTGCGCGAGCAGATCGGACCCGGCCGGAAGACGATCGTCCGGGTGGATCGCACCGAGCTGTCCAAGAACATCGTGCGCGGGCTGCTGGCCTACCGCCGTCTGCTGGAGACCCGCCCCGAGTGGCGCGAGCGCGTCGTGCACGTGGCCTTCGCCTACCCGTCGCGCCAGGACCTCGCCGTCTACCGCGACTACACCGAGCGGGTGCGGGTGCTCGCCGAGGAGATCAACGCGGAGTACGGGACGGAGGGCTGGCAGCCGGTCGCGCTCCATGTAAAGGACGACTTCGCGCGCTCCCTGGCCGCCTACCGCCTGGCCGACGTGGCGCTCGTCAACCCGATCCGGGACGGGATGAACCTGGTCGCCAAGGAGGTGCCGGTCGTCTCCGAGCGGGGCTGCACGCTGGTGCTGTCGCGGGAGGCCGGGGCGTACGAGGAGCTGGGCGCGGACGCGGTGACGGTGAACCCGTACGACGTCGAGGGCACCGCCCGCGCCCTCGACGAGGCCCTGCGCACCCCGGACGGCGAGCGCGCGGACCGCACGAAGCGTCTGTCCGCCGCGGCGACGGCCCTCCCACCCCGCGACTGGTTCCTGACCCAGCTGCGGGCCCTTCAAGCCGAGGACTGACCCCCACCCCGCCTCTTCCCGAATCCGGGGCTCCGCCCCGAACCCCGACCGCCCCGAGGCTCCGCCCCGGGCTCCGCCGTCGTTGGTCTGCCCCCACCCCGCCCCTTCCCGAATCCGGGGCTCCGCCCCGGACCCCGTCGCCGGGCTGAGCACCCGTGTCCGCGCCCGCCGCGCGTCGCAACACCCCGGGCCCAGGGGACTTGTCCCCTGGCGCCGCGACGCTCGGCGCATCGCCACCGGCGACCGGGGGTCCAGGGGGCTTGCCCCCTGGGGACTCAGCGCAGGGCCTCCGCCAGGGAGCGCAGCAGGGACACCACCCCGGCCGGGCCGTCGACCACGAGGTCCGCGCGCTCCGCCAGGGCCGTCACCTCCGTGCTGCCGCTGCACACCAGCAGCCCCGGCACGCCTTCCTTCCGCAGCCGCTCCACGGCCGCGAACGCGGCCAGGTCGCCGAGGTCGTCGCCCGCGTAGAGCACCGCGCCCGCGGAGGTCTCGCGGACGTACTCCAGCAGCGCGACGCCCTTGTCCATGCCGGGCGGGCGCAGTTCCAGGACCAGTCGGCCCGGTTCGACGATCAGGCCGTGGCGCTCGGCCAGCGCGTGCAGCGGGGCGCGCAGCTGGTCGAAGGCGGCCTGGGGGTCCTCGGTGCGGCGGGTGTGGACCGCGATGGCACGGCCCTTGTCCTCGGTCCAGGTGCCGTGCCAGGCGCCGTTGGCCGCCAGGACACCCGGCAGTTCGGACCGGACGGCGGCGATGCCCGGATGGGGTTCGGGGGTCTGGACGGCGCGGCTGGACGCGTCCCAGCGCTCGGCGCCGTAGAGGCCGAGGACGACGAGGTTGGCGGGGGCGCCGCCGTCCCCGAAGCCGCCGTAGCGGACGGCGACTTCGGCCGGGCGGCCGGTGATCACCGCCAGGGAGCGCAGCCGGGGGCCCAGGGCCGAGAGGGCCGCGACGGCGCCGGGGTGGGCGCGGGCCTGGTCGGGGTCGGGGACGATGTCGGCGAGGGTGCCGTCGAAGTCGACCCCGACGACGGCCCGGTCGGGCCGGCCCAGGAGGGCGGCGAGGCCCTCGCGTCCGGCGGCGGTGACGGGTTCGGGGAGGGGGTGGCTGCCCATGCGGGCGACCCTACCCGGCCCCGCCCGCCGGCACCCGTACCGCCGGCCGACATCGGCCAGCCCGAGACCTCAGCGGCGTTCGCGCCGCTCGTCGCGCACGCGGCGCAGCCGGTTGACCGTCACCGGGTCGTGCTCCAGCGCGCGAGGATCGTCCAGCAGGGCGTTGAGCAGCTGGTAATAGCGGGTCGGGGTGATGCCGAGCCGCTCCCGTATGGCCCGCTCCTTGGCGCCCGGCCCGGGCCAGCCGTCGCGCTCCACGGCGAGCACGGCCAGATCCTGTTCGGAGAGTTCTTCGTCGGTCACGAGTTGGCCGTCTCCATGGCATCCGCCGCCCGCTGGATCTCGCCGAGGACGCTCGCCGGGTCGCCGCCCTTGGTCACCGTCGAGCCGATCTTCTCCTTGATCAGCTTGCTGATGCTCGCCCACGAGGTCTTGTCGGCCGGGTAGAACTGGGCTCTCTCCATCTGGTCGAGGAAGCGCCACAGCGCCTTGTGGTCCTTCTCGTGGCGCATCGTCGCGGAGACGGCCGTGGTGACCGGCAGCAGGTCGTACTGGTCGGCGAAGTCCAGCACGTTCTTCTCCTGGTAGACGAAGTTGAGGAACGTGCCGATCTGCTTCCGCTTGCCGTTCGCGTTGAACGCCATGAGCCAGTCGGCGACGCCCATCGTCGAGGTGGACTTGCCGCGGCGGCCGGGCAGCGGGGCGGTGGCGTACTCGATGTCGTGGCCGGACGCCTGCTGCATCAGGGTGGGGTGGCCGTTGAGCATGCCGACCTCGCCGCGGGTGAACGCGTCGAAGACGTCCTGGCGGTTGGTGCGGGCCGGGGAGCTCGGTCCGGTGAGGTCCGCGCCGACCAGCTCGTCCCGCAGCCATTCGAATGTCTCGATGTTGGCGGTGGAGTCGATGGTGTAGCTGCCGTTGGAGTCGGTGTAGCCGCCCCCGCCGCTGAGCATCCAGATCATGGCCTCGGCCTGCGACTCCTCGGGCCCGAGCGGAAGCCCGTACGGGATCTTCACCCCGGCCGACTTCAGCTGCCGCGCGGCGTCCTTCAGCTCCGCCCAGCTCGTGGGGGCGGAGGATATCCCGGCCTCGTCGAACAGCTTCTTGTTGTAGAAGAGCAGCCGGGCGCTGGAGACGAAGGGCAGCCCGTACAGCACCCGGCTCACCTCGCCCGCCTGGGCGATCGAGGGGATGAACGACGCCTGGGTGGGGATGGAGAGCATCTGGTCGGCGCGGTAGAGCTTGCCCGCGGCGGCGTAGTCGGCGTACGCGCCGATCTGCGCGATGTCCGGGCTGTCGCCGTCCTTGACCATGTCGGCGACCTTTTTGTCGACTTCGGTCCAGCTGTAGACCTTGACGTCGACCTTCATGCCGCTGTTCTTGGCCTCGAAGGCCCGGGCCAGCTTGTCCCAGTACTTCTGGGAGGTGTTCTCGGCGCTGTCGCCGTAGTCCGCCGCGATCACCTTCAGGGCGTTCCCGTCCGATGCGGAGCTTTCGCTGCCGCACGCGGACAGCGCGGGCATCGCCACCGCCGTCGCGGCCCCAGCCGTCGTCAGACTCAAGAACCGTCGCCGCTGCACTGCGTTTTCCCACCCCATGGCTGTATTCATCCTCCGCGATGCTTCTCGCGAAGGTCGAGCGAGTCTGCCTTGCAAACCTCCACAAGGTCTACACCATGGGCGTATCGCTTCGGTATCGGACCTCTCCTTACCAGGTCAGACGTATCGCACACCCCTACGTGGGATGTGTCACGTCGTCACAACTCGCTTACCTGCGACGACGATCGGCCCGGCGAGTGGACTAGACCTCTCGTGGTGGATCGCGGGAGACTGTCCCCTGTGAAACACGTCATCGCCCTCGATGTGGGCGGCACAGGCATGAAGGCCGCCCTGGTCGGGGCGGACCGGACACTCCTGCACGAGGCCAGGCGGCCCACCGGGCGGGAGCACGGACCCGAGGCCGTGGTCGCCGCGATCCTCGACTTCGCCGCCGAGCTGCGCGCCCTCGGCGAGCGGCGGTTCGGCGAACCGGCCGCGGCCGCCGGGGTCGGCGTGCCCGGCGTGCTGGACCAGGACCGCGGCGTCGCCGTCTTCGCCGCCAACCTGGGCTGGCGCGACGTACCGCTGCGCGCGCTGCTGTCCGAGCGGCTGGGCGGCGTCCCCGTAGCCCTCGGCCACGACGTACGGACCGGCGGGCTGGCCGAGGGGCGGCTGGGGGCGGGCCGGGACGCCGACCGGTTCCTGTTCGTGTCGGTGGGCACCGGGATCGCGGGCGCCATCGGCATCGAGGGCCGTCTCGAACCGGGGGCCCACGGCGACTCCGGCGAGATCGGCCACATCGTCGTACGGCCCGGCGGCGCCCGGTGCGGCTGCGGCCAGTCCGGCTGTCTGGAGACGCTGGCCTCGGCCGCCGCGGTGGGCCGCGCCTGGGCGGCGGCCGGGGGCGGGCCCGGCGCGGACGCGGCCGACTGCGCCAAGGCCGTCGAGTCCGGCGACCCGCGGGCCGCGGCGGTGTGGCGGGAGGCCATCGGCGCGCTCGCCGACGGCCTGGTGACCGCCCTCACCCTGCTGGACCCCGAGCTGCTGATCGTCGGCGGCGGGCTCGCCGAGGCCGGGGAGACGCTGCTCACCCCGCTGCGCGCGGCGATCGAGGAGCGGATCACCTTCCAGAGCCTTCCCCGCATCGTCCCCGCGGCCCTCGGGGACGCCGCGGGCTGCCTGGGCGCGGGACTGCTCGCCTGGGATCTCGTCGCCGCGCAGTCGCCGCGATCCGCCCAGTCGTCACAGTCCGCCCACTCGTCTCAGTCCGCCCAGCCATCCACGTCCCCCTCACCCCCCGCGCAGCCCGCGCAGTCCACGGAGGTATCCGGCTGATGATCCAGCGAACGGTTCTCACAGGCGCCCGGGTGGTGCTGCCGTCCGGCGTGATCACGGACGCGACGCTGACGGTCGAGGGCACCCGCATCGCCGGAACGGCCGCCGGGGACGGCACGCCCGGGGACGGCGCACCCGGGGGCGCGGGCGATGCCGTACGGGATCTGTCCGGCTGCTGGATCGTCCCCGGCTTCGTCGATCTGCACCTCCACGGCGGCGGCGGTGCCTCGTTCTCCACCGGCACCGCCGAGGAGGCGCTGACCGTCATCCGCACCCACCGCGCGCACGGCACCACGACGATGCTGGCCTCCACCGTCACCGGCGATCTGGACGACCTCGCCCGGCAGGCGGCGGTCCTCTCCGAGCTGGCCGAGGAGGGCGAGGTGGCGGGCGTCCACTTCGAGGGGCCGTTCATCTCCCCGCACCGCTGCGGCGCCCACCAGCCGTCGCTGCTGCGCGACCCCGACCCCGCGGACGTGCGCAAGCTGATCGACGCGGCGCGCGGCACGGCGCGCATGATGACGCTCGCGCCGGAGCTGCCGGGCGGGCTGGAGTCCGTACGGCTGCTGGCCGACAGCGGCGTGCTGGCGGCGGTCGGCCACACCGACTCGACGTACGAGGCGACCCGGGACGCCGTGGAGGCGGGCGCGACCGTGGCGACCCACCTGTTCAACGCGATGCCGTCGCTGCTGCACCGCGAGCCCGGCCCGGTGGCCGCGCTGCTGGAAGACGAGCGGGTCACCGTCGAGCTGATCAACGACGGGACGCATCTGCACCCCGCCGTGCTGCAACTGGCCTTCCGGCGCGCGGGCGCGGACCGGGTCGCCTTCATCACCGACGCGATGGGCGCGGCGGGCATGAGCGACGGGCGCTACCCGCTCGGCCCGATGGAGGTCGAGGTCAAGGACGGGGTGGCGCGGATCAGCGACGGGCCCACGGCCGGGTCGATCGCGGGCTCCACCCTCACCCTCGACCACGCGTTCCGGCGGGCCGTCACGGTCGACGGGCTGGGCGTGGACCAGGCGGTCCGGGCGCTGTCCGCGACCCCCGCGAAGGTGCTGGGGCTGGCCGACCGGGTGGGGTCGCTGGAGGCGGGCAAGGACGCGGATCTCGTCGTACTCGACGCCGACTTCCGGCTGCGGGGCGTGATGCGGCGCGGCGGCTGGGTGGTCGACCCCCACTAGAGCCGCGGCCCCGGCCGCTCCCCTGACCCGAACGCTCCCCTCGTCCCCTCGACCCTGAATTGGCCGATTCCGCACCATGATTGGGCGTCCCGGTCACCTCAAAGGGGTGGGCCGGGCGCCGAGCGTTTGGCATGATCGCTCACGCGCGGGCGCCGCTCGGTACCCAGCCACACGCTTCAGCACAGGAATCTCCGTCCGGCGGGGGGACGGGAGAGGAGATGCCGGGTGATCCTGACGGTCACGCTCAACACCGCCCTCGACATCACCTACCGGGTGCCCAGACTGCGCCCGCACGCCAGCCACCGCGTGACTGAGGTCACCGAACGGCCCGGCGGCAAGGGCATCAACGTCGCGCGCATCCTCGCCGCACTCGGCCACCACACCACCGTCACCGGCTTCGCCGGCGGAGTGACGGGCACGGTGGTCCGCGAGCTGCTGGCCGCGCACGCGCGACCCCCTGAGGACATGGATCCGGCCACGGGGCCACAAGGACGCGTCACCGACGCGCTGGTGCCGATCGCCGGTACCACCCGGCGCACCCTCGGCGTCGTCGACACCGCGTCGGGCGACACCACCCAGCTCAACGAGGCCGGACCGGCCGTCACCGCCGCCGAGTGGGCCGCCTTCACGGACGCCTACGTCCGGCTGCTGCGCGAGGCCGCGGCCGTCGCGCTGTGCGGCAGCCTGCCGCCCGGCGTCCCCGTGGGTACGTACGCCCAGCTCATCCGTGAGGCCCGGGCCGCGGGCGTCCCCACCCTGCTGGACACCAGCGGCGAACCGCTGCGCCGCGGCGTCGCAGCCCGCCCCGACATCGTCAAGCCCAACGCCGAGGAGCTGGCCGGGCTCACCGGCTCCACCGAACCGCTGCGCGCCGCGCGCGACGCCCGGCGGCGCGGGGCGCGCGCGGTGGCCGCCTCGCTCGGCGCGGACGGACTGCTCGCGATCACCGCCCAGGGCGCCTGGCGCGCGGCCCCGCCAGAGCGCCTGGCGGGCAATCCGACGGGCGCCGGGGACGCGGCCGTGGCAGGGCTGCTGTCCGGTCTTGTGGACGAGGCGCCCTGGCCCGAGCGGCTGGCGCGCGCGGTGGCCCTGTCGGCGGCGGCCGTACGGGCACCGGCCGCGGGCGAGTTCGACCGGGCGGTCTACGCGGAGCTACGGGACCGGATCGAGGTCACCGAGCACCCGGCGGCGGCCTGAGGGAGCGCCGCCGCCCCGCGCATACCGTCATCAGCCCCTCTTCAGCCACATCTGGTCGAGGTTGACGTCACACTTGTCGCCGTCGTCGCAGGACAGGGTGATCGTGTTGCTGCCCTGGCTGAGCTGGACGATGGACCACGAGTACGTCCAGCCCTTCTCGTAGTCGCCCTTGGGCGCGTTCGAGAAGTTCTTCAGGCTGATCGGCCGGGCCGACTTCTTGCCGTTGATCTTCAGCGACAGGGACTGGTCCTCGCCGGGCACGCCGTAGCGCACGTACAGCTTGTACGACTTGGCCCGGTCGACGTCCACGTCCCAGGTCGCCGAGGAACCCGGGCTGTTGAGGCCGCCGACGTAACGGCCGCCCTCGCCCTTGGCGCCCTTGACGTCGCTCGCCGCGGCCGCGCTGCCGCCGAGCGACATGTTGGCCGCGTCCTCCTTGGGCAGCTTCCCGGCGGGCTTCTTCGAAGGCCCCGGCTTGTCGCTGGGCTCGACGCTGGACGCCGAGGTGGGCTTGCCGCCCGCTTGGTCGCCCTGGTCCTTCTTGTCGTCCCCGTTGGTGAGCATCGCGACGCCGATGCCGATGACGACCACCGCGACCACCGCGACGGCGCCGATCAGCAGCCCCCGGTTGTTGGGGCCGCGGCCACCACCGCGCGGGGCGGCGGCGGGCTGGCGGGGGCCGTTGCCGCCGGGCAGCGTCTCGGGGGCGGCGTAGTGGGCGTTCTGCTGGCCGTAGCCCTGCTGGCCCGGCTGGCCCTGCTGCCCGTAACCCTGCGGCTGCTGGTTCGGGATCTGCTGCCCGTAGTTGCGCTCACCGACCGCGCGGACGTGGTTGTACGAGGTGCGGGGCACCCCCGGCTGCTGCTGCCGGGCGGCCGGACCGGGGTAGCCGTACCCACCGGTACGGGGGGCACCCGACTGACCACCCTGGCCGCCCTGCCCGCCCTCGTCGCCCTCCGAGCGGTACAGATAGGCGAACGGGTCGTCGTTCTCCGGTGTGTCCGAGCCGTTGTTGCCGGCCGTCATCCCTGGTCACTCCCCTATGCATATGGCCATCGGCGCTCAGGTGTGCGTACGCGCCACGACAGCTCATATCAGGGCCGACAGGGCCTAAGAAGGGCGTGGGCTGTCCGGATGGCCAATATTCATGATCGGTTCACTGTCGGCGGCAGGGCCGCATCGACGCAGCGTACCCCGATCGGAGCGGGGTGGGCTGCCGCCCGTCCCGGCCGCGGCCCGCCCGGCCCTCACCCGGCTCGTCTGCGCTCCTTCGAGCGGGACCGCTTCTCGACGTACATGCGCTGGTCGGCGGAGTGCAGAACCTCCTCGGCCGACATGCCGCAGCCCGCCCAGCCGATGCCGAAACTGGCCCCCACCCGCACCGCGCGACCGTCGACCCGGATGGGCGGCAGGATCGCGTTGCGCAGCCGGACGGCCAGGTCCTGGGCGTCCGCCCGGCCGAGGCCGTCGGCGAGGACGACGAACTCGTCACCGCCGAGCCGGGCGACGGTGTCGCCGTCCCGCACTCCGCTGGCGAGCCTGCGGGCGACCTCGATGAGGACCGCGTCACCCGCGTGGTGACCGAACCGGTCGTTGATCGACTTGAAGCCGTCGAGGTCGCAGAAGAGGACCGCGAGCCCCTTGTGGCCGTCGTCGACGGCGTCGTCCTCGTTGGGCGCGAAGGTGTGCACATGGTGGTCGAACGGGACGCCGCCCGTGCTGAAGGGGGGCGGCGAGCCGAAGCTCTCGAACTCGTCGAAGCCGTGCGGGAAGCCGTCCGCGCCCGGCAGCGGCCCCTCCCCGCCGTCCGCCCCCGGCGGCCCGTCGGCGAACTCCGCCCGGCCCCCTTGCGGCGGATGGGCGCACAGCCTGCTGCCGAGGCGGGTGCGCAGCTCGGCGCTGTTGGGCAGGCCGGTCAGCGAGTCATGGCTGGCGCGGTGGGCGAGGGCCAGCTCATGGCGCTTGCGCTCCTCGATGTCCTCGACATGGGTGAGCAGGAAGCGCGGACCGTCGGCGGCGTCGGCGACCACCGAGTTGCGGAGCGACACCCAGACGTACATGCCGTCGCGGCGGGCCAGCCGCAGCTCGGAGCGGCCGCCCTCGTGGGAGGTGCGCAGCAGGGTGCCGGTGTCCTCGGGGTGGACGAGGTCGGCGAACGAGTAGCGGCGCATCGCCGAGGCGGGGCGGCCCAGCAGCCGGCACAGGGCGTCGTTGGTGCGCAGCAGATGGCCGCGCTGATCGCCGCCCATCTCGGCGATGGCCATGCCGCTGGGGGCGTATTCGAACGCCTGGCGGAAGGATTCCTCACTGGCCCGGAGGGCCTGCTGCTCGCGCTCCAGGCGCAGCAGGGCGCGCTGCATGTTGCCGCGCAGCCGGGCGTTTCCGATCGCGATAGCGGCGTGGAAGGCGTACATCTGCAGCGCCTCGCGCCCCCACGCGCCGGGGCGGCGCCCGTTGCGCGGTTTGTCGACGGCCAGGACCCCGATCAGCTCGCCGCCGGAGCCGCCCGCCGCGTACAGGGGGGCCAGCAGGCGGTCCATGGGGTGCCACTCGTCGGCGAAGCGGGGCGCGGGGCCGGGGGTGTGCCACTGCGGCACGTCGTCATCGTCGAGGACCCAGCCCTCGGTGTGCGGGATGAAGCGCAGATCGCCCCAGCGGTCGCCCATCGACAGCCGACGGTCCCAGGAGGTGCGGGAGCCGACCCGCCCGGCCATCAGCGCCTCGGCGCCCGCGCAGCCGCCCACGGCGGCGACGACGAGGTCACCGTCCGGACGGACCAGATTGACGGCCGACAGCTCGTAGCCGAGCCCGGCTATGACTCCGTCGGCGACGGTCTGCAGAGTGTCGGCGAGGCTGCGGGCGGTGTTCAGGTCGGCGACCACCTGATGCAGCTGTCGCAGGGTCGCAAGGCGGATATAGGGCTCCGACTCGGCCTCCATCGCTCGCACTCCCCCGAGACCTCGACAGCAACTCCTGGCTTCCTTTGTCGTCCGATTGCCAACGGCCACTGAATCACAGCGCGCTGCCCACTCGGTACACAGGGTCAACAATTACTGGCTGCTGTGACTCATGTCACAGACAGTGTTCGCGGCCCACCAGGACCGCGTGGGAGCGCTCCTACTTTTTGTGAAAGCAAATTCCGCAAGCGTGCCGCCTACGGCCCCGGACCTACGTCCGGGGTGGTCCGGCGGCCCGATGCGCGGGGCGGCGCGACATGGTTAGCGTGTAGAACGTGTTTCAGACGACGCCTTACACTCCCGCCCCTCCCCCCGCCCCCGTCGGGCCCGCCGTCCCGCATGCTGGTGGGGTGAGTGAGGACGACTTCCGCGCCGCCCTGTCGCGACTCGCGGCCGGCGTGGTGCTGGTGACCGCGCACGACCCGGAAGAGGGGCCGAGCGGTGAGGACGTCGGTATGACGGCCACCGCTTTCATGTCGGTGTCACTTGACCCGCCGCTCGTGATGGTGAGCGTTCGCAACGGCTCCCGACTGGACGAGCTGCTCGAACGACAGCCGCTCTGGGCGGTGTCGGTGCTGTCGGAGAGTCAACGGACCACAGCGGGACGATTCGCCATGAAGGGGCGCATCAGCGACCGGCTGCTGTTCGCGGAGATGGCGGTGACGCGCGGCGCGGAGTCGGGCGCCCCGCTGGTCGCCGACGCGCTGGCGACCCTTGAGTGCCACACCGAGCAGCGGGTGACGGCCGGGGACCACACCCTGGTGGTCGGCCGGGTGCTGTCGGCGACGACGCCGAGCGCGGAGGGCGGACCGCTGATGTACTACCGGGGGCGCTACCGCACGCTCGAATAAGCGCGCCTATTTCCCGGCCCGCCCGTCAGTCCCAGCCGCGTCCCGAACGGCCGCGCTTGGTGTCGCCCCGCTTCTTCTTCTCCCGCAGCCGCCGCTCGTTGATCCCGCGCGGGATCCGGGTCGCGCGGCGCGGCTTGGGCGGCGGCGCGGTCGACTGGGCGAGCAGCGAGGCGAGCCGGACGGCGGCCGTCTCGCGGTTGCGCCACTGGGAACGGTGCTCGGACGCCCGTACGGTCAGCACCCCGTCGGCCAGCCGACCGGCCAGCCGCTCCAGCGCGCGCTCCTTCCATACGGACGGCAGCGCGTCGGTGGCGGCCAGGTCGAAGCGCAGCTCGACGGAGGTGTCACTCGTGTTGACGTGCTGTCCGCCGGGCCCGGACGACCGGGAGAAACGCCACATCAGCTCGGCCTCCGGCAGGGAGACCGATCCACGGATGACATAGGGCCCGGACATGGCTCCATGGTCACCTGCCGACCCCGGCCGCGTCATCCTGTTTTGGCCGGGAGCGGGGCGGGCCCCGGGGACCCCCATCAGGGTTTGGCAAAGAAAGTAAAGGTATCTGGAACCTGTCGGTGCCCTGACGGCGTTGTGGAGGATGACGGCGACTTCGCCCGGAGCATGAGGACGAAGCCCGCCGACGCGAACCATCGAGACCACGAAAGGGACTCCCCATGGCTGTAAGCCTGTCCAAGGGCGGCAACGTCTCCCTCACCAAGGAGGCACCGGGCCTGACCGCCGTCACGGTCGGCCTCGGCTGGGACGTCCGCACCACCACGGGCACCGACTTCGACCTGGACGCGAGCGCCATCGCCGTGAACACCAACGGCAAGGTCTACTCCGACCAGCACTTCGTGTTCTTCAACAACAAGGCCACCCCGGACCAGACCATCGTCCACACCGGTGACAACGTGACCGGTCAGGGCGAGGGCGACGACGAGCAGATCAACATCAACCTGGCGGGCCTGCCCGCCGACATCGAGAAGATCGTCTTCCCGGTCTCGATCTACGACGCCGAGTCGCGCAGCCAGAACTTCGGTCAGGTGCGGAACGCGTTCATCCGCATCATCAACCAGACCGGTGGCACCGAGATCGCCCGCTACGACCTGAGCGAGGACGCCGCCACCGAGACCGCCATGGTCTTCGGTGAGCTGTACCGCAACGGCGCCGAGTGGAAGTTCCGCGCCGTCGGCCAGGGCTACGCCTCGGGCCTGGTCGGCATCGCGCAGGACTTCGGCGTCAACGTCTGACGTTCTCTCCAGCGCGCGGTTCGCGGCGAGGGCCGCCCCCATCCCAGGGGGCGGCCCTCGCCGTTTTTTCGTCCCCGAGGTCGCCCGAGGTCGCCCGGGGACGCCCGGGTCCCTCCGGATCCACCCGGGTCAAGCGGATAAGTCCGTATCAACCAGACGTTTTGCCGCCATGCCTGACTGACTGAAATTTGCCCTACTTGAACAACGAACTGTCAAATTCTTGTTACGCACCTGTCAGAACGGGTCGTTCGATGACAATCTCTGGTCGGCTCGCCGCGCGGCTCACCTGACTCCGCGGTAAGCCCTGGTTCCGCCTGCACACAGCCCGGCCCAGGGCCCGGCACGCACCTCCGCGGCGGAACCGAAGCGCGTCACTGGCACCTCACGCACCACTCCTGCTCTACCGGACAGTCCACCCACGGCTGTCCGCACCCCCTACACAGGGCCGCGACCCCGCGACCCCTCAGCAAGGAGACCGAGTGAGACCTCACGCTTCCTCTCCCCGCACCAAGGCCATCCGCGCGGCGGCGTTCGTCGCCTCTGCCGCCATGGTCGTCATCGGCGTACAGACCGGCTCGGCCAGCGCCCAGCCGGACAGCTCCCGTGAGGCGGGCGCGACCGCGCTCCAGCTGACCCCCGCGGAGCGCACCGCCTCCATCAAGGCGGCGCAGGCCGATGCCTCCGCCCAGGCCGACCACCTGGGGCTCGGGGCCAAGGAGAAGCTCATCGTCCGCGACGTCGTCAAGGACGCCGACGGAACCGTGCACACCCGCTACGAGCGCACCTACGACGGGCTGCCCGTCCTCGGCGGCGACCTGGTCGTCCACGAGAAGACCAGCGGCGCCCGCACCGTCACCAAGGCGACCAGCGCGAAGATAGCCGTCTCCAGCACGGACGCCGCGGTGTCCGCCTCCGCCGCCTCCAAGGCGGCGCTGAAGGCCGCGACCGCGTCCGACTCCGGCGAGAAGGCCAAGTCGCCGCGCAAGGTGGTCTGGGCCGAGAGCGGCAAGCCCGTGCTGGCCTGGGAGACCGTCGTCACCGGCACCCAGAAGGACGGCACGCCCAGCGAGCTGCACGTCATCACCGACGCCGCCACCGGCAAGAAGCTGGCCGAGAACGAGGCCGTCGAGACCGGCACCGGCACCAGCAAGTACAGCGGCACGGTGACGCTCGGCACCACCAAGAGCGGTTCCACGTACAGCCTCACCGACGGCACCCGCGGCAACCACAAGACGTACGACCTGAACCAGGGGTCGTCGGGCACCGGCACCCTCTTCACCGACGCCGACGACGTCTGGGGCGGCGGCCGCCAGACCGCGGGCGTCGACGCGCACTACGGCGCGGCCGAGACCTGGGACTTCTACAAGGAGGTCCTGGGCCGCAACGGCATCAAGAACAACGGCGTGGGCTCGTACTCCCGCGTCCACTACGGCAACAGCTACGTCAACGCCTTCTGGCAGGACTCCTGCTTCTGCATGACCTACGGCGACGGCTCCGGCAACAGCAACGCGCTCACCTCGATGGACGTGGCCGGCCACGAGATGTCCCACGGCGTCACCGCCGCGACGGCCAACCTCAACTACAGCGGCGAGTCCGGCGGTCTCAACGAGGCCACCTCGGACATCATGGCCACCGCGGTGGAGTTCTACTCGGGCAACTCCTCCGACGCCGGTGACTACCTCATCGGCGAGAAGATCAACATCAACGGCGACGGCACCCCGCTGCGCTACCAGGACAAGCCGAGCAAGGACGGCGCGTCCAAGGACTACTGGTCCTCGACGCTCGGCAACATCGACGTCCACTACTCGTCCGGGCCCGCCAACCACTTCTTCTACCTGCTGTCCGAGGGCAGCGGCGCGAAGACCATCAACGGCGTGAGCTACAACAGCCCGACGTACGACGGCTCGAAGATCACCGGCATCGGCCGGGACAAGGCCACCAAGATCTGGTACAAGGCCCTGACCACGTACCTGACCTCCACCAGCAAGTACGCCCAGGCCCGCACCGCCACCCTCAACGCGGCGCGCGACCTGTACGGGGCGAGCAGCACCGAGTACAACACGGTCGCCGCCGCCTGGACCGCGATCAACGTGAAGTAACCCCCTCGGGGGAGAAGTAGAAGCGGAACGGGCCGCACCGGCGATGCCGGTGCGGCCCGGTGCCCGTCGCCCGGAGTTCCTGTCGTAGCCGCTGATCGGCCCTTACGCTGCTCCCATGACTCAACACGTACGCGGCGTGGTCGCCCCCGGCAAAGGGGAACAGGTCCGGATCGAGACGATCGTGGTGCCGGACCCCGGACCCGGCGAGGCGGTGGTGAAGGTCCAGGCGTGCGGCGTCTGCCACACCGATCTGCACTACCGGGAAGGCGGCATCAACGACGACTTCCCCTTCCTCCTCGGGCACGAGGCCGCGGGCGTCGTGGAGTCCGTGGGCGACGGCGTCACCGAGGTGGCCCCCGGCGACTACGTCATCCTCAACTGGCGCGCGGTGTGCGGCCAGTGCCGGGCCTGCCGCCGCGGCCGCCCCTGGTACTGCTTCGCCACCCACAACGCGTCCCAGCCCATGACGCTGACCGACGGCACCGTCCTGACCCCCGCCCTCGGCATCGGCGCGTTCGCCGAGAAGACGCTCGTCGCGGCGGGCCAGTGCACCAAGGTCGACCCGGCCGCCTCCCCGGCCGCCGCCGGGCTGCTCGGCTGCGGCGTGATGGCGGGCATCGGCGCCGCCATCAACACCGGCGACGTCGGGCGCGGCGACGCGGTCGCGGTCATCGGCTGCGGCGGAGTCGGCGGCGCCGCCATCGCCGGATCCCGGCTCGCCGGGGCCGCGAAGATCATCGCGGTGGACGTGGACGACCGGAAGCTGGAGCAGGCCCGCTCCCTCGGCGCCACCCACACCGTCAACGGCAAGACCGCCGACGTGGTCGAGGCCATCCGCGAACTGACCGAGGGCAACGGCGCGGACGTGGTGATCGAGGCGGTCGGCCGCCCCGAGACGTACCAGCAGGCGTTCTACGCCCGCGACCTGGCCGGGACCGTCGTCCTGGTCGGCGTGCCCACCCCGGAGATGAAGCTGGAACTGCCGCTGATCGACGTCTTCGGACGCGGCGGCGCCCTCAAGTCCTCCTGGTACGGGGACTGCCTGCCGTCCCGCGACTTCCCCCTGCTGATCGACCTCTACCAGCAGGGACGGCTGGACCTCGACGCCTTCGTCAGCGAGACCATCGGGCTCGACGACATCGAGGCGGCGTTCGACAAGATGCACCGCGGCGACGTCCTTCGCTCGGTGGTGATGCTCTGATGACCCTTGGTGGTGCCCCCGCAATGCCCTCTCCGCCCGTACGCATCGACCATCTGGTCACCTCCGGCACCTTCTCGCTGGACGGCGGCACCTGGGACGTCGACAACAACGTCTGGCTCGTCGGCGACGACCACGAGGTGTACGTCATCGACGCCGCCCACGACGCGGACGCGATCGTCGAGGCCATCGGCGACCGCCGACTGCTCGGCGTCATCTGTACGCACGGCCACGACGACCACATCGACGCGGCCCCCGAGGTCGCCGACCGCACCGGCGCCCCGATCCTGCTGCACCCGGACGACGAGGTGCTGTGGCGGATGCGCCACCCCGACCGCGCGCCGGACAAGCCGCTGGCCGACGGCGACGTGCTCACCGTCGGCGGCACGCAGCTGCGCGTCCTGCACACCCCCGGCCACTCCCCGGGCGCGGTCTGTCTGCACGCCCCCGCCCTGACCACCGTGTTCTCCGGGGACACCCTCTTCCAGGGCGGACCGGGCGCCACCGGGCGCTCGTACTCCTCGTTCGAGACGATCATCGAGTCGATCCGGGAGCGGCTGTTCGCGCTGCCGCCGCAGACCGTCGTGCGCACCGGGCACGGCGACCCGACGCTGATCGCGGACGAGGCGCCGCGGCTGGAGGAGTGGATCGCACGCGGCCACTGAGGCTCGTGCCTCGTGCCTCGTGCTGAGGGCCCCCCGGGGTTCCGCCCCGGGCGCCCTGCCCCCTCGTCCCCCAAGCCCCCCATGACACCATCAACCCCGTGATCGACCTGGGCTACTCCCTCTCCCGCCGCTTCCCGGACCCGCCGCAGACGGACTACCGGAGCGCGGACACCCGCGCGCTGCGCCACGATCTCTTCTGCGGCGACGTCTATCTCGCCGACACCGTGGCCGACCGCGAACTGTCCACAGCCTGGGGATGGGTTCCGGTGCTCGACTTCGCCTGGGCGCTGTGCGACATCGTCGAGCGGCTGGACCGGGACCCGCGCGGCAGCCGGTCCCATCGGCGCATCCACGAGGAGCTGGACTTCACCGAATCCGCCGACCGCATGCTCTTCGAGCGCCGCTTCGGCTGGGTCGACATCACCGCCGACTGGGTGCCGCTCGAAGAGGCGCCGCTGACCTTCCAGCACCGCGCCCTGCGCCGCGAGGCCCGCGACTTCCTCCAGGACCTGATCGCCGACCTGGTCGATATGCACGAGGGGCTGGGCGACAACCCGGCGATCTGGGACCTCCAGGCCCGCTACCCGCGCGTCTGACGCCCCGCTTCCCTTGACTTCAACCATGGTTGAAGTCGGAGGCTGACCGCATGGTCGCGCACCACCACCGCACGGGTGCGCCTCAAGTCCCTGGGAGACGCCATGCACGCCGTACGCCTGCACGCCTTCGGCCCCGCCGGAAACCTGACGTACGAGCACACCGACGACCCCGAGCCCGGCCCCGGCCAGGTACGCGTCGCGGTCGCCGCCGCCGGGGTACACCTGCTGGACACGGCCCTGCGCGAGGGCCTGACCAGCGCCGTGCACGCCGCACCCGAACTGCCCACCATTCCCGGCCGCGAGGTGGCGGGCACCGTGGACGCCGTGGGCGAGGGCACCGACCCGGCGTGGCTCGGCAGACGCGTCGTCGCCCACCTCGGCATGGTCCCCGGCGGCTACGCCGAACTGGCCGTGGCCCCCGCCGCCAGGCTGCACGAGCTGCCGGAGGCGCTGGACGCGGCGCGGGCGGTCGCCATGATCGGTACGGGGCGTACGGCCCTGGGCATCCTGCAGTTCGCGGACCTGACGCCCGCCGACGTGGCCCTGGTGACCTCGGCCGCGGGCGGCATCGGCCAGCTCCTGGTCCAGTACGCGAAGCACACGGGCGCCACCGTCGTGGGGCTCGCGGGCGGCCCGGCGAAACTGGCGCGCGTCAGCGAACTGGGGGCGGATCTCGCCGTCGACTACGACGACCCGGCCTGGCCGCAGCGGGTCCGCACGGCACTCGGAACGGACCGTCCCGCCACCGTCCTGTTCGACGGGGTGGGCGGGAGGCCGGGCCGCGCGGCCGTGGACCTGCTCGGCCCCGGCGGCCGCCATCTCGTCTTCGGCTGGTCGTCGGGCGGTCTGCACAGCGGCGGACCGCTGGAGTTCACCGAAGCGGCGCTCGCGGCACGCGGCATCACCTCGCGGTCCGTCCTCGGCCCGCCGATGCTGCAGAAGGCGGGCGGCCCGGACCCGATGCGCACCCTGGAGGAGCGCTCGATGGCGGAGGCGGCATCCGGCCGCCTCGTACCCTCCGTCCACCGCTTCCCCCTCGCCGAGGCGGCCGCGGCGCATCGGGCGCTGGAGACGCGGGCGACTATGGGGAAGGTCGTACTCATCCCCTGACCTACTTCGGCACGCTGGCCCCGACGTCGTCCAGCACCGCGTCCGTCACCAGCCCGGTGTCCTCCAGAACCGTCATGTGGTCCATCACGGTCTCGTTGGTCACCTGGGCCAGCCGCCGGACCATATGGTTCTTGGTGGCGGCGCGGACCTCGCCGATGGTGATGAAGATCTTCCCGTGCGAGGCGCGCAGCAGATCCACGAAGAGCTGGTCGAACTTCTGGCCGTCGGCGGCCTTCAACTCCTTGACCCAGCCCTGCTGTTCCGCCGTGGCCTCGTCCGGTATGGGGGACGACAGCGCCTTCGCGTCCTCGCGCACCAGCTGGTCGAGCTTGCTGTGCCCCTCGAGCAGATGCATCCCGGCCCGCTTGATGGCCTCGCTCGCCGCCTGGCTCTGCGCCATCCGCCCGGCCGGGATCTCCCACAGCCCGGCCTGCCGGACCTTGACCAGGAACGTCTTGTCCAGTTCGCTCAACGGCCCGGAGTTGGCGGCATCCGCCCCGGACGCGGCCGCGGCCCCGGCCCCGCCCTGCGCGGACGGCATCCCGCTGTCCGCCACCGACTGGCTCCCCCCGTCATCCGCCTGGGAGACCCATATCCCCGCCCCCGCGACCACCGCCGCCAGGGCGACCCCGCCGGCCATCATGCGGCTGCGGTTTGATGCTGCGCGACTATTGCGCCCATGCGTTGTCATCGTGCCTCCTGGTGGGGGTGCTGGAGTACGCGAAACACTAAACTTTGCCTGCTGCAAAAAACTGCGTTCGTCAGGAGTGCACAAAAGCACCCACCCCGCCCCGGGATTCCCCCTACACTCCCCCACCCGCAAGGCATTTCGGCGGCCGGACTCCGCGCGAACACACCACGGCCAACACCCCTTGGCCGCCGGCGAGATGTGCGACGGCTATCGCCCTACCGCAGGCGTCTCCCGGTGCGCCGCGTCCATGATCTGGCGCATCTCGGCCAGTGCCGAGCCCAGGGCCTCCCGGTCCGTGGCCTCCTCCGCCACGACCTCCAACTCCCGCAGCCGCGCGGCCCGCTGCGGGTACCGCTGGATGGCGACGAACTCGCCCCACCACTGGAGGAACGTGCGCAACGGAGCGATCGTGCCGTTCCGCGCGGCCTGCTCGACCGCCCGGTCCAGATGCTCGACGAAGGACGGCAACTCCCCGGGCGCGATCTGAGCGACCGCCGCGCGCAGCGCCGACGGGGTGAGGAGCGGCATCGGGATCAGGGGTCCGTCCTGGGCGAAGGACTGCTCGGTCATCTCTCTACGCTCCTGACACACCTTGACGTCCTCCCCGCCGCGAAGGGCGGGGATTCCGCGTTTTCCAGGGGTTTCGGCCGGTCGCCCGGCATCGCGGGTTCCTGCTTCACGGATCGGCCGGACCGGCCGGACCCGCGGTGCCGGGCCGCCTCGCCGGTGGATGAACACTCCTGGCACGCTCGCGCCCGCTGAGCCGTCAACGCGAAACACCCCCTCCCACGCAGGCGACGACGCGAAGCCGCCGCGAGCCTACGCCCGCGTCCTGCCCGCCATGCGCTCCTGACTTCTATCGATCAATCAAGCACCACGGCGGATCACAACTGCCCACCCCTGACGCCCCTTCGCCCACTCACGTCGAAACCGGCAACGCCCGCGCCCGCTGTCGCGCCTGCGCCCGCAGCTCCTTGAGTCGCGGGTGAAAGCCGTTGTGCCGGTTCTGGTCGAGGTTGAGCGGCAGATCCAGCCGACTGATCAGGTCGGACTCCGCGTCCCACGGTTCCGGACACGCCGCCCAGCACACCCGGGCGTGCTCCGCCATCCACTGGCTCAGCTCCGCCTCCCCGGCCTTCCCGAACGTCATGCGCTTGCCGCTGCCGACCCTCCGCAGCTCCAGCCCCAGCAAGCACCCCAGGGTGAGCCGCAGCGTGGAGCCCGCCGCGTTTCCCCGGAAGTGATAGCGCACCCGTTTGCGGAGGTTCTGCGTACTGACCCGGGTCGCCATACGCCGC
This sequence comes from Streptomyces sp. NPDC040405, assembly GCF_055595765.1. NCBI lineage: Bacteria > Bacillati > Actinomycetota > Actinomycetes > Kitasatosporales > Streptomycetaceae > Streptomyces > Streptomyces sp. NPDC040405. Next base: position 224,209 of record NZ_JBVIVI010000005.1, on the reverse strand, counting down.
GGCGCGATCCCCACGTAGAGGAGCCGCCCGGCGTGCAGCTCCGGAGAGGGCGCCTCGTCGAAATGCCACCCGTAGACCCCGGCCTCCGCGGGCACGGGGCTGGGCCGCGCCAGCACCTCCCCCGCCGACCACAGCCGGTCGGGCCTGGCAAGATCAGCAACATCCATGGGAGAACACGCTAGCCGCAGCCACCGACAGCCGGGCGAGGTGAGTGAAGCGACGGAGAACACTGCACGGCGCACCCACGAGCGTTTCCGGAACGCCCCCTCCGCGCTATCCGAATCGCCCCCGTCTGTCCGGGCCGGGCGGTCCCGGCGGGACGTAGCGTGAATCGCCCGTGGCCGTTCGCGCCCGGAGGTTCCGCCGTTTCCCCCTCGTGAGGATGACGCAGGTCTGATGCAGGGCAGGTTTCAGCAGCCGCTTCCCCCAGCCGTCGACTCGCTCGGACACGGTGGCGTCGCCGTGGCCGAACCGCCACCGCGCGGCCCGCGGGCGGACCCGGAGTCGGGTCCGGGTCCGGGTCCGGACCCGACCCGTCGTACGCGTACGCCGCGAAAGGTCGTCCGCGGCGGCCGGTCCCGCCCCCGGCTGTACGTCGTCGACGGCATCCGCCTGGTCGCCGCGCTCATGGTGGCCCTCCACCACTACGCCGGCACCAACCGGGCCAACCAGCCGGGCAACGCGATCTGGGACCGGCCCGCCTCCGAGATCATGCCCACGCTGTTCCACTTCGCCTCCTTCGGCTGGATCGGCGTGGAGATCTTCTTCGTGATCAGCGGCTTCGTCATCTGCATGTCGTGCTGGGGCCGCACTCCGAAGGACTTCTTCGTCTCCCGCGTGATCCGCCTCTACCCCGCGTACTGGGTCGGCGTGGCCTTCACCACCGTCTCCATGATCGCCCTGCCGGGCGTATGGGAACGGCCCCCGGGGCGGGACATCCTGCTCAACTTCACCATGCTGCAGTCGGGTTCCAACGTGCCCGATGTCGACCTCGTCTACTGGACCCTCTGGTCGGAGCTGCGGTTCTACCTGCTCTTCATGGTCGTGGTCGCCATGGGCCTGACCTACCGCAGAGTCGTCGTCTTCTGCTGCGTATGGGGCGCGGCCGCGATGCTCGCCCCCGTGTCCAAGTTCCCGCTCCTGGTCCTGGCCGCCGACCCGAGCGGCGCCTGGTACTTCATCGCGGGCCTCGCCCTCTACCTCATGCACCGCTTCGGCCAGGACCTGCTGCTCTGGGGGATCCTCGCCATGGCGTGGCTGATGGGCCAGCGCGAGCTGGCGCTGCGGGTCGCGTACGAAGACGTCTCCAGCTGGCGCGGCGCCGTCCTGATCTTCACGGTGTTCCTGCTCATCATGGTGGCCGTCGCGCTCGGCTTCACCGACCGCGTCCGCTGGAAGTGGCTGGTCACCGCGGGCTGTCTGACGTACCCGCTCTACCTGATGCACTACGTCGCCGGTGTCTCGCTGATCAGCCGCCTGCGCGACACCATGGACCCCCGGCTGCTCATCGCCCTCGTCATCGGCGGCTTCCTGGTCCTGAGCTGGCTGGTGCACCGGTTCGTGGAACGCCCGGCGGCGCGGCTGCTGAAGCGGGGGCTGGACTCCTCCTTCACCAGACTCCGCACCTTCGGCCGCGCGGCGTAATCCGGCTCGGCTCCCGCTCAGTGGCGTAGCAGGTCGATCACCCCGGTCGTGCCCTCGTCGCCGTGTCCCGCGGCGAGGCGCCGTTCCATCAGCCTCATGAACGGACTGAGCAACTCCGCACTGACGCCCTGCTCCTCGGCGGTCCGCAGCAGCGTCCCGTTGCCCTCCACCATCATGGCGAGGTTCGACGTCACACCGAGGGTGTAGTCGCCGGTCTCCAGGTGCGTGGCGACCCCGTTCGCGTACGGGGCCATGGCGGTGAGCCACTCGATGAGCAGGGCCGCGAACTCCTTCGGCGCGACCTCCGTCCCGCGCATGGGCGTCCCGGGCATGGCCGTCCCGCGCATCAGCGCGAAGGCGTGCGACACCCCGGCGAACATGCCGGTCATGGCGCTCAGCAGCGCCGCGTCATGCAAAGCAGCCGACCCAGCGTCCTCACCGACGTACCGGGTGCCCGCCGGGACGGCCAGCGCCTCACGGTGAGCCGCGAACAGCTCCTGCGATCCGCTGTAGAAGACGTACGCCCCGGACTCCGGCGAACCGATCATCGGCGGAACGGCCATGATCCCGCCGTCCACATATCGAGCCCCGCGCGCGCCCGCCCACTCGGCCCGCTCCCGGGCCTGACCGGGGGTGCTCGTAGTGATGTTGACCAGATCCACGCCCCTCAGACCGACATCGGCCAACACCTCGCCCACCGAGGCGTCATCGAGCAGACAGACCACCACGAGCCCGCTCGCCCCCACCGCCTCGGAGACCGTCCCCGCGACCCGCGCCCCCTCCCCGGCAAGCGCCTCGGCACGACTCCCGGTCCGGTTCCACACGGTCACGTCGTACCCGGCGCCCAGCCACGCCCGAGCGAGCGCGGTGCCCATCGCCCCAAGGCCGATCACAGTGATCTTCTTCGCGTCATGTCTCATGCCGCTCAGACTCGTCGCCGCACACTGGGATACTCAAGTACCCACTTTGAAGTGGGTAGTTACCCCGACATCAGGGACAGGGTGGGGAAGCCATGCGCGCCACGCGGCGGCCGGGATCGTACGTATGCGGGATCGACGCGGCGATGGACCTGATCGGCGGCAAGTGGAAGGTCCTGATCCTCTGGGCGCTCCACGTCCGCCCGCACCGCTTCGGCGAACTCCGCAGGGAACTGCCCGGCGTGACCGAGAAGGTCCTCACCGACCATCTACGGCAACTGGAGCTGGACGGCATCGTGCACCGCGAGGCGTACGACGAGGTACCGCCCCGCGTCGAGTACTCCCTGACGCCACTCGGCGTCTCCCTCAACGAGGCCCTGGCCCCACTCGGCGCCTGGGGCCGCGAGAACATCCTCGGCAACGTTCCCCACGCCTGATTCCGCCGCGCGCACACGCCCGCGTTCGCCGCGGGCCGCCGTCAACTCCCCCGGCGGGCAGACGCCTCACAGTCGGCATCCGCTCGCGTCTGGATGGCGGAGGCGAGGAGCGCCAGCTTGTCGGCGCTGTCGGTGCCGGGAGCCGGGTGGTGGATGACGAGCAGCTGGCCGGGCGCGGCGCTGAGGCCCAGCCGCTCCATCTTCAGTCGCAGGCCACCGACCTGGGGATGATCCAAGCGCATGGCCGCGCCCGCGCACGCTCGTACGTCGTGCCGGGCCCAGAGGCGGCTGAAGCGAGGGCTGGCGAGGGAGAGTTCACCGACCAGCTCGATGAAGCGGGGGTCGTCCAAATCGGCGCCGACGGACTCGCGGAAACCGGCGACCAGGTCCACGGTCGCGCTCTCCCAGTCCGGGTAGAGCGCGTGCTCGGCGGGGTCGAGGAACAGGTCGCGCAGGCGGTTGGCGCCCACCACGAGGCGCGGCGACAGGGCGGTCGCCAAGGCGTTGGCGGCGAGTACGTCGAAGTAGCGGCCCTCGACGTGTGCGGGGAGCGGGAGCGTCGCGACGAGCTGCGCGATGCCCGGTGGGACGGTCTCCCGCCGGGGCCGGCGCCGTTGCCGCCGCGGTTTGGCGGCGCCGAGGCGCAACAGGTGCGCCGTCGCCTCGTCGTCGAGCCGCAGCACGCGGGCGAGCGACTCCAGGACCTGCACGGACGGATTGCGGTCGCGGCCCTGTTCCAGGCGCAGGTAGTAGTCGGCGCTGATGCCCGCGAGCATCGCGACCTCCTCCCGGCGCAGCCCCGGCACGCGCCGTAGCCCCACGGCGGGGATACCGGCCTGCTCAGGAGTGACGAGCTCGCGTCGGGCACGTACGTAATCGCCCAGCAGGTTCGGTTCGTCGCGCATGCGTCGACGGTAATCGCGCCGCCGCGCACGTGCCTGGTCCTGCCACCCCCAGGAACGCGGGGACTCTGGCTCGCCCGGCGCCCGGACGGCAGCGTAAGCGGCAGCCCACCGATCCGACCCTCCGACCCGAGGAGCGACACCCATGTCAACGTATCTGCTGGTCCACGGCGCCTGGCACAGCGGCCGGGCTTGGGAACGCGTGGTCCCGTTGCTGACGTCCGCCGGACACCGCGTGCTCGCACCGTCGCTGACCGGCCACGGCGACCGGGCGCACCTGCTCAGCCGCGAGGTGGGGCTCGACACGCACGCCGACGACATCGTCAAGCTGATCACCGACGAGGACCTCACCGACGTGATCCTCGTAGGCCACAGCTACGCCGGTCTGGTCATCTCCTCAGCGGCCAACCGGCTCCCGGACCGGATCGCGCACCTGGTCTACCTCGACGCGATGGTCCCGGAGGACGGCGAGAGCGCGGCCGATGTCATGCCCGTAACCCAGGACCTGATCGACCGCGCCCTCCGTTCCGAGAGCGGCTGGCGCGTCCCCCCGCTACCCGAAATGCCGCCGCCCACCGGTCTGTTCGGGATCACCGACCCGGCAGACGCCGCCTGGCTGCGCACGACCCTGTCGGACCAGTCGGTCCGCTGCCTCCAGCAACCGGTCCGCCTGGACAACCCGGCCGTGAACACGATCCCCCGTACGCACATCCACTGCGTGGTCGACGAGCCCAAAGGCTGGCCCCGCCGCCCCGTCCCCCCAACCCAGCCCAACGGCAGCCCGTCCCAGGTCTGGGAACTGGCCACCGGCCACGACTGCATGATCACCATGCCGACCGAGCTGACCGAACTCCTGCTCAAGCTCGGCTGACCCCATCACCATGCCGTCAGCCAGGCTGAGGAACGATGCGCACCGCGCGGTACTCGTACCCATCCTGTTCGAAGCCGGGCGCTTCCCATTCGAGGTCGACCTGCTGCCCTGCCGACAGGGTGCGGAACCCCGCCATCTCGATGCTCGAAAAGTGCCCCCAACAGCCGCCTGGAGTCTCGACGCAGTCGAGCACACCCCACCCCTCCTCCTCACGCCACTCGCGCACAGTCGCAGTCACCATTCCCGGAACCCTACGGCGTGGTCGGCCCGTTGGCGCCCCGTAGGCCGGAGACCGTCCGGCGCCGGGCCAGCCCTGTGGGGCGACGCCACCCGTGCGTACAGTCAGCAAGGAAGGCTGGCCGAAGACTGGGAGTCCCCGCGTGAGCGAGCGGAAGAAGGCGTTCCTGTACGTCGTGGTCTGTGCGGCCGGAATCGCCGATGACGTCGGCAAGCTGGTCAACGCGGCGCAGGACCAGGGCTGGGACGTGGGCGTGATCGCCACGCCGCAGGGCCTCGGCTTCCTCGACGCCCCAGCCGTCGAGGCCCAGACCGGCTACCCGATCCGCTCGGCCTGGCGCTCCCCCGGCGACCCGCGGCCCCTCCCGCCCCCGGACGCGATCGCCGTCGCCCCGGCGACGTTCAACACGATCAACAAATGGGCCGCGGGCATCTCGGACACCCTGGCCGTGGGCGTGCTGTGCGAGGCGTACGGCTTGGGCATCCCGATCGCCGTCCTGCCGTACCTCAACGCCGCGCAGGCCGCACACCCCGCCTACCGGCAGAGCCTGGCGCGGCTGCGCGACGAGATGGGCGTGCTCGTCGCCGACTACGAACCGCACCAGCCGAAGGCGGGCGGAGGCCGCGAGCGGTTCCGGTGGGAGCGGGCGGTGGAGCTGCTGGCCCCCAGGATGCGGTGAGCGTTCCGCGGGCCCCAGCTCTGCCGTGATCCCAGGCCATTGAGCATCTGCCGCCCTACGAGGAGAGTGGACCGCCACCCCGCACTCCCCCTCCAAGGTGTCGGCCTACGGGGTGTTCCCGTAGACGTTCGCCGAGCCCGGCGGGCGGCGCCATCCGGTAGCCGCCGCTCGGCAGCCGCCCGGTCGGAGACGTGAGCCCGGCCGTACTCCTGCCTGGGAGCAGTCACTGCGATCGGCGGGATGAACGGATGCGGCTGTTCCCGATGCTGACCGTGCAGATCTGGAGGCGTTGTTGATCTTCGGATGGATGACCTCGACCAGGACCGCGGACGAGTCTCGCGATACGGCGATGTGCACCCCCATTGCCGTCAACGACTGCCGTCAGGCCACCAGCTCAGCGAGCAGTCGGAGGGCGTGCAGACGGGGCGGGACCCGGTAAGTGGGAGTCCCGCCCGTCTTGGTCATCGTGGTAGGCGGCTCACTCGGGGTCTTCGACGTCGTCGTCAGACTGGAGCCCTTGAGTGGGGGGCAGGTCAAGAGTCCCGGTGGGGTTGGTGCATCCGGGGACGCTGCCTTCGGGGGCGCAGTTGTCCGGGGTGTTGTTGACGACCTTGGTGTTGGTGAGCGTCACCTGACCCGACTGGTTGTCGATGCCGCCACCGGCGGTGATCGCCGTGTTACGAGTGACCAGGCTGTCGACCAATGTGGCGGTGGCGGTGCCGAAGGTGGTGGAGAGGTTTGAGAGGCCCGCGCCTCTCACAGCGATGTTGTTTTTGAGAGTGGTCGACTTCAGGTTCAGGGTGGAGGCGTTCACGTTGCGGATGCCACCACCCTCAATGCCGGTGTTGCCCCTGATCGATACGGACTCCAGAGACGCGGTACCTAGTTGGTTCTCGAAACCGCCACCATTGCTGGTGACCGCCCGGTTCTTGAGCAGGGTGCCGCCCTTCATCGTCGTTGTGCCGTTACCGGTATTAAGGACTCCGCCGCCGAAGCTGGCTGCGGTATTGCGCTCGACGGTGGTGCGGTTGAGGTTGAGCTGTCCACCGTTGTTGGAGATGCCGCCACCGGTATCCGCGGAGTTGTCCTTGAAGACGGTGTCGTTCAGGTTCAGCGTGCCCTGCTCGTTGAGGGCCCCGCCGCCGGAGTCGCTACTGAGGCCGCCGCGGACCGTGAGCGACTTCAGGCTGAGCGTGCCACCGGATACGACGTGGAAGATACGGAAGCTTTCCGTGGCGTCCGGGTCGCGTCGGATGGTGCTGTTCTTGCCGGAGATGGTCACGTCCCCGGTGATCTCGGGGAGCCCATCGTCGGGGTTGTCGGGTGTGGTCAGTGTGTAGGTGCAGCGGGACGCGAGGGTGATGCGACCGCCGCTGGTGTTGGCCTGGTTGATCGCGTTCACCAGGCCGGGGATGTCGTTGCACCCCACTCGGATGCCTTCGGCGGCACTGACCGACCCGGTCGGCAGGACCGCGAGGGAGAGCCCCGTACCGACCACGACGGTCATGGCGCCGGACCGCGAAATGAACCTCATCGTTACGCCTTCCTCAGCGCTGGAGTGAAGCGGCGCATCACCGGCATCAGCGGTCATGCTGGTCAACCGGGATGGCAAGATGACGTTCTCTTTCTAACGACAGGTGATCACGCCCTCACCTGGTGTGCAGCCAAACGGGTCCGGTCGTCACCTCAGCGTTCGCTGCTCGTGGCGGCCTGGGGGGCCTCCGTCGGGGCAGGCTCGCTGGCGCAGCATGCGTCGGCGGTGTCGAGTGCCGCGCTCGCGCCCATCTGGTCGGTGTCCCCCTTGACGACGTAGACCTCCCACGGCTCCTTACCGGGGCCGTGTACCCAGACCTTGTCCTGGAGGGCGTAGCAGCAGGAGGTGTCGTCTTCCTCGAAGGTGGCGAGCCCTGCGTTCTTGAGTCGGTCAGTGGCGGCGTTGACCTGGCCGGTGGATGCGACCTCCACCCCGAGGTGATCGAGCCGGGTTTCCTGGTCCGCCTCGCCCTCGATCAGGACCAGCTTCAGCGGCGGCTCGGTGATCGCGAAGTTGGCGTAGCCCGGACGGCGCTTGGCTGGCTCCACACCGAAGAGCTTCGAGTAGAACTCCACCGAAGCGTCAAGGTCGGGCACGTTAAGGGCGAGCTGAACACGAGACATAACCATCTCCCATCTCGTTACATCGATGTCCTTCGATTCAAGATTGCGCCTTGGATCGAAAGACGTCAACATAGAAACATGTCGAAACAAGACCTCACGGCGATGGGCCAGGACAGCGTTGACGGCTGTTGCCCGGGACTGCTGACCGCCCCGCTGGACGAAGCGCAGTCGGTCGAGCTGGCGAAGGTGTTCAAGGCACTGGGCGATCCGATCCGGCTCCGGCTGCTGTCGATGATCGCCTCCCGGGCCGGGGGCGAGGTCTGCGTCTGTGACCTCACCCCTGCCTTCGACCTCTCGCAGCCGACGATCTCCCATCACCTGAAGCTGCTCCGGCAGGCCGGGCTGATCGACTGCGAGCGCCGGGGCACTTGGGTCTACTACTGGCTGCTGCCGGAGATGACCGACCGGCTCGCCGGGATCCTCACCCGTCCCGCCGGGCAGCCGCTGCCCGACCGTGCCGGGACGGCGGTGGACGCCTGATGACCGCCGAATCCATGACGGCGCCGGTTGCCGCGCGCCTGTCGTTCGTGGACCGCTTCCTCGCGGTGTGGATCCTGCTGGCGATGGCCGCTGGACTGGGCCTGGGACGGCTCGTTCCCGGGCTCGGTGACGCCCTGGCGAAGGTGACCGTCACCGGCGTCTCCCTGCCGATCGCGCTTGGCCTGCTGGTGATGATGTACCCGGTCCTGGCCAAGGTCCGCTACGACCGCCTCGGCACCGTCACCCGGGACCGACGCCTGCTGATCCCCTCGCTCGTACTGAACTGGGTCCTCGGCCCGGCGATCATGTTCGCGCTCGCCTGGCTCCTCCTGCCGGACCTGCCGGAGTACCGCACGGGACTGATCATCGTCGGCCTCGCCCGCTGCATCGCCATGGTCATCATCTGGAACGACCTGGCCTGCGGCGACCGTGAAGCCGCCGCCGTCCTCGTCGCCCTGAACTCCGTCTTCCAAGTGATCGCCTTCTCCGCGCTCGGCTGGTTCTACCTCACCGTGCTGCCCGGCTGGCTCGGCCTGGAACAGACCGGTCTCGACATCAGCGTGTGGGAGATCGCCCGCAGCGTGCTGATCTTCCTCGGCATCCCCCTGGTGGCCGGATTCCTCACGCGACGTCTCGGCGAGAAGGCCAAGGGCCGGGCCTGGTACGAGACCAAGCTCATCCCCAGGATCGGCCCCTTCGCCCTCTACGGGCTGCTGTTCACGATCGTGGTCCTGTTCGCCCTCCAAGGTGACGCGATCACCTCACAGCCGATGGACGTGGTCCGGATCGCGGTGCCGCTCCTGGTCTACTTCGCCGTGATGTGGGCGGGGTCCATGGCGCTGGGCAAGGCCGTTGGCCTGGACTACGCACGCTCGACCACGCTGGCCTTCACCGCTGCGGGCAACAACTTCGAACTCGCCATCGCCGTTGCCATCGCCACCTTCGGCGCCTCCTCCGGGCAAGCCCTGGCCGGAGTCGTCGGCCCGCTCATCGAGGTCCCCGTCCTGATCGGCCTCGTCTACGTGGCGCTGGCCGCCCGCCGCTACTTCCCGCAGCCCACCGCCGCGACCGCCGAACACACGCCCGCCCAGGAAGGTTCCACCCTTGTCTGACCCCGAGAAGCCGTCCGTGCTGTTCGTCTGCGTCCACAACGCGGGCCGCTCCCAGATGGCCGCCGCCTTCCTCACTCACCTCGCGGGCGACCACATCGAAGTCCGCTCCGCCGGTTCGGCACCCGCCGAACACGTCAATCCCGCCGTGGTCGAGGCGATGGCAGAAGTCGGAATCGACATCACAGCAGAGATCCCGAAGGTCCTGACCGCCGAAGCCGTCCGAGCCTCCGATGTCGTCATCACCATGGGCTGCGGCGACGCCTGCCCCTACTTCCCCGGGAAGACCTACCTGGACTGGAAGCTCGATGATCCGGCTGGGCAGGGCGTCGAGGCGGTACGGCCGATCCGCGACGAGATCCGCACCCGCGTCCAAAGCCTGATCAGCGAGATCGGCGCGGGAGACTCCCGGTGACCGGCATACCGAGTCGACCATGAGTTGCGCACGGCCACCGGAGCCGCGGCCTCAGACGAACGGCCCAGCAGGCGCCTGAGCCCCGATGCGCACACTCCATCGGAGCTCAGGCACGGGTTAGTCGATCTGTGCTGTCCAACGCCCTCTCGACAGGCGGCAGACCCCATCGGGCGTGATCTCCACCCGGCCACGTTCGAACTGTCCGACCGCGCCGCCGTCCTCGGTCTTCGCCGACGCAGGGCTCAGCGTGTCACCAGCGCTGTCTGGATCGCCCACAGAGCGCGGCGGAACACAGCGCTCACGCTGATTGCTGTCGGCCGAAGATGTCAGAAGCCCCGGACGGGAGACCGTCCGGGGCGTTGGCCGTGTGCAGGCGCAGAGCCGACTGTCGGGTTCGAACCGACGACCTTCGCTTTACAAGTTCGATCACAGGCCGGGCCGCCCCGGGCTGGACCTGGCTGGCGGGTGAGAGGTGGCTGTGGTGCACCGACTGCCGCCGACGTCTGCCGCCGTTGATGTCAATTGGTGATGTCAGAACGCCAGTCGAACAGTACTCTGCAAGCGGCCCTGCGTCGGCCGGTGCGAAGTTCCCCATAGCGCCGACCCGTTGTGGAGGGGACCAGCCCGTTCGAGCCGGGCCAGGGAGGGGAGCACTCTCGACCTGCCTATGCCCTCTGTAACGAACCCTGAGCTTGGGAATCACCGAGTCTGGCGCGCGCGAAACGTGCTCTGACCTGCTGGAACGCATGTTCTGCCGTGTCGAGCCGGGGCACGCTTAGGACCCTGGTTGATCGTGGTTCACCTCTCGATCGGACAGGCCTCGGGCACGGCTTGGAGCGCGCGGGAATGTCGAAGTCAGCAGGTGACATCAACGCTACCCCTCTGACCTGACTCATACGACTGGCTGGCACACGCGTTCCTATTGGGGCCGACATCTGACACCAGGCGTGCCGAAGCGGAGTGACCATGCGCGATCGCGACTGTGCTACAGCACTCAACATCGGTAGAATGCATGCAATGGAACACGTTTACAACTTGGTAGGCAGGTAGTTAATGGCGCGGAGAGATTTTTCGGCCGATGCCCTGGTTCCGCATGGACATCACCAGAACTGGAATCTGATTGATAAAACCATTCGCGAAGTAGAGCGAGTCACGAGTCAGTGGCCTGGTGCGGAAACACAGATATCGGTCGAAGGAAAGCAAAATCTGTACGGAAGCTACAGCTCATTAATTGACGCGCAAATCGGCCTGGGTGAAGATCATCGAGATGTGACGGAGGTGAGCATCTCACGTTTCGATGACGACGATGACTCGGGGATGCATATTTCAGTCACCTTCGCTAAAAGCCAGAGGGCCACCTCGTGGGTATATGCATCAGGGCCTGTCAAAAAAGTATGCGAGGATCTTGTTCGCGGCCTGCAATCTTTCATTCTGCAGGAAATTAATCACCCTCAATCAGAGGGCAATTCGCCTGATAGGCGCGGCCGGGATGACTTGAGGATCCGTCTCCAGCACCTGCACCCTGCTATCAAATCTGCTTCGCTGGCAAGAATTTTGAGCGGACACGGCGATGAGGCGGTCGAAGAAGCCTGCAAAAGTGTAGGCGCTCGACTCAGGCAGTTGAGTGGCCTGGACGACGATGGTTTCTCCCTGGTCTCTAAAACTCTCAGCAAGAATGGACCTATTGCAATAAATGCTGGCTTGACCAATTCAGAGGCAAGCGAGCAAGAGGGTTACATGCACCTTGGGATGGCGCTGTATCGCGCGGCACGTAATCCCCGTGCCCATAGGCCCTCAGATCCAAATTTTGATCTTGATGAGATCATTGAATGGTTGTCCGTGGCCAGCGCCCTTCACAGGGCTCTGGATAGAAGCTTCACATGAGCTGCGTAATGCGCAGCATCGTTGCGATCGTGACAACTAGGGGGTCCAGTGGACTCTATACCTAGAGGTTTTCCACTCTCTGTATTCGAATATCACATTGATGAGGATGGTTAGCGTGGCGACTATTGTTGCGGTGACGCCTCGATCCAAGTAATTTCGCCAATAGGTACCCCAGCCATGCTTGTCGTCGCCTTTCCAGTAGGCCACCACCGAGCAAGTTACAAGAGCCAAAGTGATGAATGCCAGCGCAATGACTACGAAACGCTCACGCTGGCGTCGATGCCTTATGTACGAGGTCAGTGAAACTTGCGGCGCGTTCTCAATGGCGCCTATCTGGAGGTCTTCCTCGCTGTCAGGTCGCCGGATGGTTACGGCTGGGATGAACTCACATTCAATGCCCTCGCGGGCAGATTCCGATGTTTTCCCATTCCCTCCTTTTATATAATTTTCGACGCCATCGGAAAAGCCTCTTACGATATTTTCTGCTTCCTCCTTGAGGGCGTTGATGGAATCGCCTAGAATTCTGAAGCGCACATGCCTGGAGAATTCCATTGAGGCGATTCCCCAGAGTGGCCCTGATCCCGTCTTGATGACAAAAGGGTTTCCAGCCCTGACTTGCCCCTGCACGGTGGCCGGGAGCTTTTCTATTACTTCTTCGCATTTTTGTGTTGCGAACTCCTGATCCAAGGGGACCCAGCCGATGAGCTGGCATATATTTTTAAAAGCGCCATATTCCATATCGCCGATTTTGCATACGATGAGCAGCCGCATGATTGGAGAATAATGTCCATGCTTGGTGAGGGCGACTGGGGATCCTCCGTCGGGGTGGCCTAGCGAACTTGCTTGACAGCCAGATCGCATAGATAGCCACGCGGGCGGTGCTTCGAGGCATTGGGCGGGAGCTGCCATGGAGCGAGAGATCATGGCCCCGTAAGCTTCCGGCGCGTCGGGCAGTCTGTGGACCTGCCCGCTAAGCACGACGTTGGGGCCATGATCTTAGAGGCTCGCTCCATGGTGGCTGCCTAAAGCCTCGGAGTGCCGCCCGCCCTAGCCACGATGGCGCTCTTCTCCTCAGCCAAGGTGCTTGCTGCTGGCGCGCGGCTCGGCGGTCGGGCCGGAGCGGGGCGGAGACAGGAGCGGCGGCCCGGCCGCCGGGCCGCGCTTGCACGGCGCCTTGAACCCGTAGAGAAGGTTGTAACTCGCTGGCTGTCGGCGCTGGAACAGGCAGCGGCCGGTCGCCCGAATGTGGAGGTCACGGTCGTGCCGTGCGGCTGACGGCCTGGTTGGGCGCCCGTCTGGCTCCTAGCCAAGGCAAGAGGACTTTCATCGTGTCAGTGGAGAGGCAGCACCATCGCGTCGTACAGCGGGGCGTCGGGGAAAGGAAGTACCTCCCCCAGCCACTGGTAACCCCACTCCTCATACCTCAGACGAACCCGCGGGTGCGCGCGCTCGACGAGCAGGGTCACCCGCTCTTCGTTCCGGGGTCGCAGCAGCTCGTCGTGGATCCGTTTGGCCGCCCCGGTTCCGCGGCCGCTCTCGACCACCATCAGCTCCGAGAGGGCGAATGTACGGCTCCCCGTCTCCGTCACGGCTTCATCCGCCACCGATGTCCGTAGCCCGCTCCACCAGCGAGTATCTGGCTGCAACGTGCAGCCAAAGGCACAGCCGACCGGTGTTCCGGACGCATAGCCGACGGCCGCGCTGAAGCCGGGAACTTCCGTGTTCCATCCCAGGCGTTCATCGAAGCGGTCCACGCTGTGGAACTCCTCGCCCAGCCGGTCGGCGTACACATTCGCGTACACGGCCAGCAGTTCGGGGCGAATCTCGGCAAGTCCAGCAGCGTCACGGCACTCGATCGTCAAGCCTTGCATGTCACGCCTCCATGTGCCGTGTCTGCTGTAAGAAGTCCGCCGCCGCCGATACGCGTTGGTGGCGGCCGATAGCGCGTCGTAAGTCCGCGAACCTGTCTCGCACTCGTTCGCTCTGGACCCGATCGTTCATGGAGGAGGCGCGGGAAGCCTCCGCAACGGCCTCCTCCACTTCACCGCTGTCCAGGAGAGCCTGGGCACGCTGGACCGTGTAGTAGAACCGGTTGCGTTCAAAGCACGGTTCCAGCATGTCCAGTGCGGAAGCGGTGAGCTCTTGGGCTCGGCGATGTCGGCCGAGAGCCTGGTGCGCCGCGCCCGCCAGACCGGCCAGTTCGGCCGCGGTGAGGAACGCCAGCCACGCTTCCGGTTGGCCCGAAGCACGGTCGTACGTGGCTTCGGCACGGGCCAACGAGCGCTCGGCCCGGGAGCGTTCCCTGACTCGCGCGTGCCCGACGGCCTGGCGGCAGTGCAGCAGTGTCATGAGCCACGGATCGCGCTTGGCCTGCCGAGTTTCCACGGCGGCACGGCCGATACGTACCGCCTCCTGGTCGCGCCCGAGCAGCCGAGCTTGCATCGCCAGATTCGACCAGACCCGGGCCTGCAAAGAGCCGTCTCCGGCGAGAATCGCGGCCTGTAGCGCCTCGTTGTAGAGGGCTGTCGCCTCACCCTGGTGACCCGCGTCGTAGGCGAACCAGCCTGCCGACGCGGCCAGATCGCCAGCGGCGGTGTAGAGCTGCTTCTCCACGCGTTCGCCGTAGCTGCAGCGGTTCACGGCATCGCGCACACGGTGGAGGGCTTCTGTGGCGACGGAGTGGAGTGCGCCGCCCCCGAGGGCGTGGTCGTGTGCGTAGAGAGCCGGGACGATCCGACGCATGCGGTCGACGTCCGCGCTTCCCAGCCGTCCGGCAGCAGGGATGGTGTCCAGGCCGACGGCGGCGGCCAGTCCGGCCGTGATGAATTCTCTGCGCCGCACGGGTCGCACCTCCTTCACGGGTGTCGGCCGCCGCGGAGGAGTGGGGACGCGTGAAGACTTGCCTCGCGGCACGAAGCCCATCGCCTCGGGGATGCGGCCGAAGATCTCTTGTAGCGGGAGAAGGTACTGCGCCCAAGGCCACCGCACGTCTCCCGCGACCCAGCGGCGGACATGGCGGTCGGTGCATGTCCCTGGCTTGCCGAGCAGGTCTTCTGCGATCCGGTTGACTTCGTCGGCCAGCTGCTGGTGGGTGTAGCCGAACTCCAGCAGCAGCGCCTCCAGCCTGGTGTTCCGCTGTTTCGGCATACGGCAGTCTCCCCTGCGCCCGCGGACTCTGACGGTAGGTCTGCCCAGACCTGCCCTCCAGGTAAAACTGTCCTGTTCGCGGACGGTAACTGCCTGGGTTGTGACCTGATGGCTCACCGGACGCTTCCGGTTACCTCGGAACATGAACCCAGCACTGGCGGTCCCCTTTCGAGATGGGGTGCCGCGATGACGACCAGAGCCCTGCTGTGGACGCCCCCGAGCGTCGGCGACGTTGTAATGATCGAGGTCGGTCATTACTGGGACGTCGTACGTGCCCCCGCCGACATCGGCGAACGCGCACTTGCGTTACTCGGCGACGAGACCGGTGCCGTCATCGCCGACTACGGCCTCATGTACTGGCTCATCCCCGCGGGCCACGCACAGACCTGGCGTCTCCCGCGGCGGAAAATCCACGCCCTCGGCGCCGAGGGCGCCGACGTCACGTACGTCGGCGTACCCCCGGCCACGCACACCACTGGCCCGCGCCTCCACTGGCGGATCCCGCTGGGCCCCGACCGGTATCTGACCGGCGCCGACCAGCTGCGTGAGGCCCTGTCCCGAGCCACCTTCGAGCCCGCCGAGGGGGCGACGGCGCGATGATGCCCCAGGTCTGCGCCCGCTGCGACAAGCCCACCAGCAACCCGGTCGTGGTCGCGATCGAGCACGGCGCCAGCGTCGGCGGCCGCACCCTCTACGCCTGCCCCGGCTGCGCACCGAGCTTCCCGAAGCAGCGCGATCCGTTCGAGCAGAGCCCGCCGGCCCCCAACGGCCCCGTGAGGCGGCGGCGATGACCGGCGATCTGGCCGCGGGCACGCTCGCCGACGAACAGCTCCGGGGCCGGGCCTGCGTACTCTGCGGCGCGCGCCCCCGCCCCGTCCGAGCCGATGGCCTGGGAGTCGCGATCGTCGTCCATGGGGCCGGTGTGGTGTCCGACTGATGTCGGTGGTGGATGTCGAACGCCCCGGGCGAAAGATCGTCCGGGGCGTTCGCGCAGCTCGCGTGCAGAGCCGACTGTCGGGTTCGAACCGACGACCTTCGCTTTACAAGAGCGGTGCTCTACCAGCTGAGCTAAGTCGGCGTCCCCAGCAGTGTACCCACCACACCGGGGTGCTCCGTTCGAAAATTCTGGTGTCCGGAGTAGAGACAGGGTGGGGGTGGGCGGTATAGCGTCACGCCAATCCACCTGCAGTGGACTAGACCCCTACCTTTACTCGGATCGTCCGGCACGTTCCTGCCGGTGAAGGGACCAGATCACCATGGCCACGGTCACGTATGACAAGGCGACCCGGATCTACCCGGGCACCGAAAAGCCCGCCGTCGATCAGCTCGACATCGGCATCGAAGACGGCGAATTCCTCGTTCTGGTCGGCCCCTCGGGCTGTGGGAAGTCCACGTCGCTGCGGATGCTCGCAGGGCTGGAGGACGTCAACGGCGGAGTGATCCGCATCGGCGACCGCGATGTGACGCACCTGCCGCCGAAGGACCGGGACATCGCGATGGTGTTCCAGAACTACGCGCTGTACCCGCACATGACCGTCGCGCAGAACATGGGCTTCGCGCTCAAGATCGCCGGGGTCAACAAGACCGAGATCCGGCAGAAGGTCGAGGACGCGGCGAAGATCCTGGACCTCACCGAGTACCTGGAGCGCAAGCCGAAGGCGCTGTCCGGTGGTCAGCGGCAGCGGGTGGCGATGGGGCGGGCCATCGTGCGGGAGCCGCAGGTGTTCCTCATGGACGAGCCGCTGTCGAACCTGGACGCCAAGCTGCGTGTGCAGACCCGTACGCAGATCGCGAGCCTGCAGCGGCGACTGGGGATCACGACGGTGTACGTCACGCACGACCAGGTCGAGGCCATGACCATGGGCGACCGGGTGGCCGTCCTCAAGGACGGGCTGCTGCAGCAGGTCGACACGCCGCGCAACATGTACGACCGACCGGCCAACCTCTTCGTGGCGGGCTTCATCGGGTCGCCCGCGATGAACCTGGTCGAGGTGCCGATCACCGACGGCGGCGTGAAGTTCGGCAACAGCGTGGTCCCGGTCAACCGCGAGGCGCTGGCCGCCGCGGCCGACAAGGGCGACCGTACGGTCACCGTGGGCGTCCGGCCCGAGCACTTCGACGTGGTCGAGGCCAACGGCGCGGCGGCGAAGGCGCTGACGAAGGCGGCCGACGACGCCCCGGCCGGTCTCGCGATCACCGTCAACGTGGTCGAGGAGACGGGCGCGGACGCGTACGTCTTCGGTTCGGCCGAGGTCGGCGGCGAGAGCAAGGACCTGGTGATCCGGGTCGGCAGCCGTCAGGTGCCGGAGAAGGGCGCTCAGCTGCACGTCGTGCCGCAGCCGGGCGAGGCCCACGTCTTCTCCACCTCCACCGGGGAACGGCTCAGCGACTGACCTCGTGAAGTGGTGAGGAAAGGCGCCGTCTTCCGCTTTGCGGGGCGGCGCCTTTCCCGTGCTCGCGCAAGGGTCACAGCGGCGTTGTGGTGTTGTCGATAAATTCCCTGACATTCCGGTCTTTTCGATCCTGTTCGTCAACACCCCCGCACGCAAGAGGGGGTTTCCATCACCCGGCATGGTGACTCAATGTCGCCAAATCATCGCTCCTCGCTACGATCCCTCCCGTGAACAACGCAGCCCGCCGTATCGGCAGAACCCTCGCGCTCGTCCTCCCCGTCGTGCTCGTCCTCTCCGGAACGCTCGCCGTCACCCGCGTCCCGTGGGCCTCGCCGAGCGCCGAGTCGCAGATCCTCACCGCCTCCTCCGACCGTGCCTCCACCCGCGCCGTCCACCGTGCCCCGCACGAGCTGCTGCGCGACCGGCTGCTCGCGGAGTTGCAGGAGAAGGACCCGGCAGTGGCCCTCACCCACCTCCAGGTCGCCACCGACGAACGGCCGTCGCTGGCCAGGCACTGCGCGGACATCGCCCGTGCGCTCGGCCGTGCCGCGGTCGCCAAGTACGGGGGTACGAACCGGGCCCAGGCATACGCCCGCCCCGTCTGCGACACCTCGTTCGCGTCCGGCATCACCCAGGCGTACCGCTGATCACGTCCGGCCCCCACTCCCCGTACGGTCACCGCGCCACCGCATATGGTGCGATCCATGACCGATGACCTCCACAGGCCGGGGCACCACCCTCACCACCCGCACGCCCCGCGCCCCACACAGGCCGTCGTCCTGGCCGGAGGCCAGGGCTCGCGGCTGCGTCCGTACACCGACGACCGTCCCAAGCCGATGGTCGAGATCCCGGGCACCGGGACCCCGATCATCGGCCATCAGCTGGCCTGGCTGGCCGCCGAGGGGGTCACCGACGCGGTCGTCTCCTGTGGCCATCTCGCCGCCGTCCTCCAGGACTGGCTGGAGTCGGCGGAGCTGCCGCTGCGCGTGACGACCGTCGTCGAGAAGGAACCGCTCGGCCGCGGCGGTGGCCTGAAGTTCGCCGCCGCCCGGCTCCCCCACCCCGATCAGCCCTGGTATGCCACCAACGGCGACATCTGGACCCGCTTCTCGCTGCGCGAGATGGCCGACTTCCACCACGAGCGCGACGCCGTCGCGACGCTCGCGCTGGCCCGGCCGCGCATCCCCTGGGGGGCGGTGGAGACGGACGAGTTCGGTCACGTCCTCGACTTCATCGAGTCACCGCCCTCCCCGTACCTCATCAACGCGGGCGTGTACGTCTTCTCCGCCACCTTCACGGCCCTGCTGCCGGGGCGCGGCGACCATGAGCGGACGACGTTCCCGCGGCTCGCCCGTGAGCGGCGGCTGGCCGGGTTTCCGCTGCCCCACGGGGCGTACTGGCGGGCCATCGACACCGCCAAGGACCTCACCGAGGCCGCCAAGGAGCTCTCCGCGGGCCCCCCGCCGTCCGGGCGCGGCACGCTGGAATCGACGCCGGTCCGGCCGCTGCACGACTGAGCCCCCAGGGGCATACGGAAAAGCCCTCCGCGCCGCCTCGGGCGCGGAGGGCTTGTTGCCGTACGGCCGGTTCAGCCGAGGAGCGTACGGCCGGTTCAGCCGAGCAGCGTACGGCCGGGTTCAGCCGAGGAGCGTACGGCCGGTTCAGCCGAGGAGGCCGCCCAGCGCGGCCTCCTGCTGGGGCGGTTCGCCCTCGTCGTAGGAACCGGCCGCCGGGGCGCCGCCGCCCAGGCCGCCGCCCTCCGAACTCGTCCCGCCCAGGCCCGCGCCCGTGCCCTCGAGGTCCGGCGGGCCCGGTTCCGTCATCGGGGCCTCGGGGCGGCTCGGGGTGCGGGGGGCCGTACGGTGGCCGCGCCCCGACTGGCCGGGGCTGCCGGAGCCGCTCGCCGAACCCGTCGCGCTGGGCCTGCCCGAGGTGGCGGACGCCGACGGCGAGGCAGAGGGCGTCGTACGGCCCAACGGGGCGCGCCGCGAGGGCGATCCGGGCGTCTCCACCGCGCCGCCCACCCCGCCGCGCGGGCTGGTCGCGGGCTTACGGGGCAGCGGCGAGCCGGGGAGGCTGTTCCTCGGCACCTCGCGCGGCTCGGGCGCCCGTACCGTCTCCGAGGACCGTACGGCGCCGCCGATCATCGAGCCGAGCAGCAGGGTGAGCCCGGCCACCACCATCGCCATCACGGTGCCGCGGCGCAGCACCCGCCGCCGCAGCGCCCACAGTTCGACGCGCGGGCCGAGCCGCCGCCAGGCCTCGCCCGCGAGGCGGGCGTCGGCCGAGTACACCGGGGCGCCAGCGATGATCAGCGGGCTCCAGGCGGCGAGGTAGATGATGTCCGGCGCGTCGTAGACCGGTACGGTGCGCCAGCTCACGGTGAGGATCAGCGCGGCGGACAGCACCGCGCCGACGCAGCCCGCGAGCCGCTGCCACAGTCCGAGGACGGTGAGCACGCCGACCACGATCTGGAGGAACGCCACGGTCAGCCCGGCGCCCACCGGGTGTTCCAGGGCGAGGTCGCGCAGCGGCTCGGCGATCGGCCAGGGGTGCAGGGACTGCAGCCAGGTGACCATCGAGCCGCGCTCGCCGCCGTCGAAGTAGACCGGGTCGGAGAGCTTGCCCATGCCCGCGTAGACGGAGATGAAGCCGAGGAAGATCCGGAGCGGGAGCAGGACGACGCCGAGGTTCATCCGGCGGTCGGGGTAGTACGCGTGCCGCACCTGGTCGGAAGGCCGCCGCGGGCGCGGGACCTGGGGCGTCGTCCGGTGGGTCCGGGGCGTCCGGTGGGCCGGCTGGGGCTGCTGCCGGGTCTCGTGGGGCTGCCGGGCCTGGTGTGCGGCGTGGGGCCGGGGGACGCGGGGCGTCGGGCCGGTGCGGTGCGTGGCGTCCGACTCCCGCGGCCGCGGCGGCCGCCCGGACTCCGGCATCGGGTCCCGGCGCGGGCTGCGCGGCCCGATGACCGTGGGCGGGCCGTCGTCGAAGGTGATCCGCGGCAGCACCTGCGTGGTGCCCACGTCCTCGGGGCCCTCCACGGCTTCGGAGTACCGGACGGCCTGCAGCAGTCGGGTCGCCGCCGTGTCCCCGCCGGGCCGGGTGCGGCCGCTCCACACCACGGGCGGGCGGCGCCGGGGCGCGGCCCCGGTCCCGATACCGGCGATCCGGGCCGTGTCCGCCAGCGCGCTGCTCACGACCGGGGAGGCGAGCTGCACCCGGAAGCTGGGGGGATTGACGGCGACCTTCGCAGGATCGCACGGCACCTTGGCCATGGTCAGCTGCGGCTCGTCGTCGAATCCCGGCGCGCGTCCCGCCTGGGGCGTGCGGAATTTTCTGGTCTCCACGCTCAACTAACCGAGTGACCGGCGGGAAAGACACTGCCGGGGCCGGTGTGATCTGTCGGGGGACCGTCAAGATCGTCCGGCGCCCCCGCCCCGCCCGGTCGTCCGGCGTCCCCGGCCCCGCCCGGTCACGGTGGACCGGCGAGGCGGAGGGGACCGCGCGTCCTGCGAAGGGTTACGCCCGGCGCCGCGACGCCTCGTACAGCACCACGCCCGCCGCGACACCCGCGTTGAGCGACTCCGCGCCGCCCGGCATCGGGATGCGGACCCGGAAGTCGCAGGTCTCGCCGACCAGTCGGGACAGCCCCTTGCCCTCGCTGCCGACGACGATGACGACCGGGCCGTCCAGCGCCTCCAGGTCCTGAAGCTCCGTCTCACCGTCCGCCGCGAGGCCGACGACCGTCAGGCCCGCCTTCTGGTAGGACTCCAGCGCCCGGGTCAGGTTGGTCGCGCGCGCCACCGGGGTACGGGCGGCGGTGCCCGCGGAGGTCTTCCACGCGCCCGCGGTCATCCCGGCCGCGCGCCGCTCCGGCACGACCACGCCGTGGCCGCCGAAGGCGGTGACCGACCGCACCACGGCGCCCAGGTTGCGCGGGTCGGTGACGCCGTCGAGGGCGACGATCAGCGGGTCCACGCCGTCGTCGAAGGCGGCCGCGCTCAGGTCCTCGGGGTGGGCGTACTCGTACGGCGGGACCTGGAGCACCAGACCCTGGTGGTTGAGCCCGTTCGTCATCCGGTCGAGCTCGGCCTTCGGGGCCTCCATGAGGTGGATGCCGCCGCGGTCGGCGGCGATCTTCAGCGCCTCGCGCACCCGGTCGTCGCTGTCGATGAACTGCTGGACGTACAGCGTGTTCGCCGGGACGCCCTCGCGCAGCGCCTCGAACACCGGGTTACGGCCCACCACCAGCTCGTTCGTGCCCTTGCCGCCGGAGCGGCGGGGGGCCGGGCGCTTGGCGGCCTGCCGGGTGCGGGCGTTGGCGATGCGCTGCTTGGCGTGTCCCTTGCGCGCCTCGGCGGGCGGGGTGGGGCCCTTGCCCTCCAGGCCGCGGCGCCGCTTGCCGCCACTGCCGACCGTCGCGCCCTTCTTGTTGCTGGTACGGCGGTTCCTGCGCTGGCTGTTGCCGGCCATGAATGTCACCTATCTCTTCACTGCTCAGCGCTGCTCGGCAAACGGCAAACGTCGAACGTCACACGCCGTCCTGGCGCGTCTACGGTCATATATTCGGTCACAAGTGTGCCGCCCGACAGAGCAGGCGGCACAACGTGCGAGGTCAGCGGGTGCCCAGCTCCCAGCGCGGGCCGGACGGGGTGTCCTCGATGACGAGCCCCGACTGCTGCAGCTGGTCGCGGATCGCGTCCGCCGTCGCGTAGTCCTTGCGGCTGCGCGCGGCCTGGCGCTGCTCCAGGACCAGCCGTACGAGCGAGTCGACGACGCCGTGCAGATCCTCGCCGCGGTCCGAACCGCCCGACCAGTGCTCGTCGAGCGGGTCCAGGCCCAGCACGCCGAGCATGGCCCGCAGCTCGGCCAGCCGCGCGACCGCCGCCTCCTTGTCGTCGGCGGTGAGGGCGGAGTTGCCCTGGCGGACGGTGGTGTGGACGACCGCGAGCGCCTGCGGGACCCCGAGGTCGTCGTCCATCGCCTCCGCGAACGCGGGCGGCACGTCGGCCGCGGGCTCGACGGTCCCGGCCTTCTCCACGACCCGCTGGATGAAGCCCTCGATGCGCGCGAAGCCGGATTCCGCCTCGCGCAGCGCCTCCTCGCTGTACTCGATCATGGAGCGGTAGTGCGGGGTGCCCAGGTAGTAGCGGAGCACGATGGGGCGCCAGCGCTTGACCATCTCGGAGACCAGCACGGAGTTGCCGAGCGACTTGCTCATCTTCTCGCCGCTCATGGTGACCCACGCGTTGTGCACCCAGTACGTGGCGAAGTCGTCGCCGAACCCCTTGGCCTGCGCGATCTCGTTCTCATGGTGCGGGAAGATCAGGTCGACGCCGCCGCCGTGGATGTCGAAGGCGCTGCCCAGGTACTTGTGGGCCATCGCCGAGCACTCCAGGTGCCAGCCGGGGCGGCCGCGCCCCCACGGGGTCTCCCAGCTCGGCTCGCCGGGCTTGGCCGCCTTCCACATGGCGAAGTCGCGCCGGTCGCGCTTGCCGGTCTCGCCCTCGCCGCTGGGCTGGCGCAGCCCGTCCAGGTCCTGGTTGGAGAGCTTCAGGTACTCGGGGTACGAGCGCACATCGAAGTAGACGTTGCCCTCGACCGCGTACGCGTGACCCCGGTCGATCAGGTCCCGCATCATCTCGATCATCTCGGGGACATGACCGGTCGCGCGCGGCTCATAGGTCGGAGGCAGGCAGCCGAGGACGTCGTACGCGCTGGTGAACGCGCGCTCGTTCTCGTAGCCGATCGACCACCACGGGCGGCCCTGCTCGGCCGACTTGGCGATGATCTTGTCGTCGATGTCCGTGACATTCCGAACAAACGTCACATCGTAGCCGCGGTACGCGAACCAGCGGCGCATGATGTCGAAGTTGAGCCCCGACCTGATATGCCCGATGTGCGGGGCAGCCTGCACGGTCGCGCCGCACAGGTAGATCGAGACACAGCCCGGCGTGAGCGGGGAGAAGTCACGGATCTGCCGGGCACCGGTGTCGTACAGGCGAATAGTCACGCGTCAAGGGTAGTCGGAACCCGGCAGTGCCCCGCGACCCATCGGCCGCAGGGACACAGAAGCGTGACACTTCTCCGCGGAGCTTCTCCGTTCTTTCGTGGAGCTTCTCCGTGCCGCCTCTCCTCAGATGTTGCCGACGACCTTGCGGGCGGAGATCCGCACGACGATGCGCTCACCGTCCTGGGCGGAGGCCGGGTTGAACTCGGCGTACTTCTTGCCCGCGTACTTGAGCGACAGGTCGTCGATCAGCTCCTGACCGCCCTCGGTGGTGTAGCTCGCCGTGCCGCGGATCTCGGCGTACGTGTACGGGGCGTCCGCGGGCTGGACCAGCACCGTGACGCGGGGGTCGCGGTCGATGTTCTTCTGCTTCCGCCGTCCCATGGTGGTCGAGAACAGCAGCTCGTCGCCGTCGCGCTTCACCCACACCGGTGACAGCTGAGGGCTGCCGTCGGGCTGGGTGGTGCCGATGATGACGAAGACGGGGGTGTCGAGGACGCGCTTGAGGCCGTCGGAGAGTGTGGTGGCCACGGGGTGCTTCCTTTCCTCGCGCTGAGCTGGGATCTGGGGCTGTGGGCCGGGGCCCGAGGGGCCCCTGGGATTCGGGTTACCCGATCCGTACCCCACACACCGTCAAAGGTGCGGGGCGCGGCACGAGGAACGGCCCGTACGGCGGAGGAACGCCCTCCGCCGTACCGCCGGGGCGGCTAGCGCCGCACCACCAGTGCGGTCGCCACCGCCGCAAGGCCCTCGGCGCGGCCGGTCAGGCCCAGCCCGTCCGTCGTCGTGCCGGAGACCGAGACGGGCGCGTCGATCGCCGACGAGAGCGCCTTCACCGCCTCGTCGCGACGCTTGCCGATCTTGGGGCGGACGCCGATCACCTGGATCGCCACATTGCCGATCCCGAAGCCCGCCGCCCGCACGATCCGGGCCGCCTCCGCCAGCAGCGTCACCCCGGACGCGCCGGACCACTCGGGGCGGTCGGTGCCGAAGTGGGCGCCGAGGTCGCCGAGGCCCGCGGCGGAGAACAGCGCGTCACAGGCGGCATGGGCGGCCACATCGCCGTCGGAGTGCCCGGCCAGGCCGTACTCCTCGCCCTCCCACAGCAGACCCGCGCACCACAGCTCGCGGCCCCGCTCGAAGGCGTGCACGTCCGTGCCGATGCCCACCAGGGGGAGCGCCACGGATACGTCAGAAGCCATCGTTCGCCCTCCTGCGCGCGAGAACCGCCTCGGCCAGCACCAGGTCCAGGGGCCGGGTCACCTTGAACGCCTCCTCGTGGCCGGGCACGACCACGACCTCGACGCCCATCCGCTCGACCATGCCCGCGTCGTCCGTCGCGCCGTCGCCCTCCAGGACGATCTTCTCGTGCGCGGCGGCGAGCGTAGCCCGGTCGAAGCCCTGCGGGGTCTGTACGGCGCGCAGCAGGGCGCGCTCGGGGGTGCCGACGACCGGCTCGGGCTCACCGGCCCGGTCGCCGGTGCGCGGCTCGACCCGCTTGACCGTGTCGGTCACCGGCAGGGCCGGAACGACGGCCGGGGACCCGTCCCGTACGGCGGCGACGACCGCGTCCACGGTGTCCACGGGGACGAGCGGGCGCGCCGCGTCGTGCACCAGCACCGTCGTGACGCTGTCGGGGACGGCTGCCAGGCCCAGGCGCACCGACTCCTGGCGGGTCTCACCGCCGGGGACGACGAGCACCTCGGTGGTCCCGGTGAGCGGGTACGCGTCGAGCAGCCGACGGACCTCGTCGGCACCGTCCGGCGGGGCGACCACGACGACGAGCGAGACGGCACGGGATCCGGCCATCGCCCGAACGGCGTGCACGAGCATCGGCGTGCCGCTCAGCGGGCGCAGCGCCTTGGGGGCTCCCGGGCCCAGCCGCACGCCACGGCCCGCGGCGGGGATCACGGCGGCGGTGCGGGCGGGAGGCTCGGGGGCGTCGGCGGATGGGGTTACGGAGATTGCGTTGGCGTTCAGGTTTGCTTCCTCGGCCGAAATGGGTATGGCCACAGCGTGCCGGGCGCGATGCCCCGACCAGCCCCTTCCGTGACGACTGGTCGAGCCAGCTGCCCGGGCCCGGCACACCTTGCACCACAACAGCAACACCACAAACGGTCTTGCGCCATGAGCTTCGATGTGGTGGGCTGAGGTGCCTGTGCGCGCACATGCCGCAGCGCCCGGCGAACAGACTTACGGGGAGCAGGTCTGAATCACTCGGGCACCGCGGCATCAGGTGTCAGGACGCGAGTACCTCATCCAGCAGGGCCTCGGCCTTGTCCTCATTGGTGTTCTCGGCGAGGGCGAGCTCGCTCACCAGGATCTGGCGCGCCTTGGCGAGCATGCGCTTCTCGCCGGCGGACAGACCGCGCTCACGCTCTCGGCGCCACAGGTCACGCACGACCTCGGCAACCTTGATCACATCACCGGAGGCGAGCTTCTCGAGATTTGCCTTGTAACGACGGGACCAGTTCGTGGGCTCTTCCGCATACGGTGCACGCAGCACCTCGAAGACCCGGTCCAGCCCGTCCTGGCCGACCACATCACGCACACCGACGAACTCCGCATTGTCCGCCGGTACACGAACCGTCAGGTCACCCTGAGCGACCTTCAGCACCAAGTAGGTCTTGTCCACGCCTTTGATCTGACGAGTTTCGATGGCCTCGATCAGCGCGGCCCCGTGATGGGGATAGACCACGGTGTCGCCTACCTTGAACGTCATGTGACAGGTACCCCTTCCGTGGCTATCCAGAGTAACACGTGAACGCCTTCTTCTGAATGGCGTTTTCGCAGGTCAGGGCATATCTCGGGGCTTGACAACAGCGGCCGGGGCGTGCTGGGCAAGGCGGGCGGAACCGGGTATTCGCAGGTGGGAGCGGTTGTCCGGGCGGCCTGAAACCGGCGCGATACACGTCCCGAGAACATCATGCGGGTGGCCGTACGTCCCGTTTTGCCGGAGTCCGGTAGATGGACTTCCGCTACTCCGTTCGGCCCAGGACCGACAGATCCGGCCCTGATTCACGAATTGATCACGGCCGTACTGATCATGTCTGTGAGACATCCGTGGTCAAGTGCGTGATCCATTTTTCGGACCTCCACGGATTCCTTACCGATAATCTCCCCGATCTGTCACCGAACCGATATTCAGGGTGGTCGGGAGTTGGTCACGGAAGCGTGGCGAGGGGCGTGTGGGGCGGGCGCGTCGCCCATGAGCCGCCCCTTGAGGCGGGTCGGGTGCGAGGCCGGAAGGGCGGATCGGTAACCTGAGCGCGCTGATCCAACATTTACCTCGTCCTAGGAGATGCCGCCGCCGTGAGCAGCAGCCTTCGACGCGGCGCCCTCGCCGCAGCCGCCATCGTGGTCTCGGTCGCCCCGCTCTCCGCCTGCGGAGCCGGGAACGACGCGCAGACTCTGGAGGTCAAGCCCGACAACGCCGCGACGTCCGTCGGCGATATCAAGATCCAGAACGCCACCGTGGTGACCCAGCCGGACCGGACGGCGAAGGGCCCGGCCGTGGTCACGGCCCGGATCTTCAACAACGGCGACCGGGACGAGACCCTCACAGCCGTCACGCTGCCCGACGCGAGGACGAAGGCGAAGCTGCACCCGGTCGGCAAGGGCGCGGGCAAGGTCGTCGTCCCGGCCGGGGGCTCCGTCCTCCTCGGCGGCAAGGGCAACGCCTCCGCGGTCCTCCCCGACGGCCGTGAGGCCGCCAAGGACGGCGACGCCCAGCGGGTCGTCTTCGACCTCAGCTCGACCGGCAACGTCCCGATCACGGCCTTTGTCGTGCCCGCGACGAGCTACTTCAAGGGCTGGGGCCCGTCCCAGCTGCCGACCCCGACCCCGTCGGCCACGCGGGGCGGTACGCCCTCCGGCTCGCCGGGCGAGACCACGCAGCCGGGCGGCAAGCCGAGCGACAAGCCGTCCGACTCGGCCTCCGGCTCGGCGAGCAACAAGCCGGGCGGCGGCCAGAGCAACGGCATCGCCCCGGGCGAGCCGACGCCGAACGACGAGGACTGAGCACACGCGAGGGCGGCCCCGGAGGTTCCGGGGCCGCCCTCGCGTTGCAGGCCGCGACGCCGCGGCCCGGGCCGGTTCATGGCCCGCCCGCGAACGTACGGGGCCGCCGGTTCAAGGGCCCGGCCGCGTACGCGAACGCACTGGGCCGGTTTACGGCTCGAACTTGTAGCCCAGGCCGCGCACCGTCACCAGGTAGCGCGGCGCTCCCGGGTCGGGCTCGATCTTGGCTCGCAGGCGCTTGACGTGGACGTCGAGGGTCTTCGTATCGCCCACGTAGTCCGCGCCCCACACGCGGTCGATCAGCTGCATCCGGGTCAGCACCCGGCCCGCGTTGCGCAGCAGCATCTCCAGCAGGTCGAACTCCTTCAGCGGGAGGTCCACCTTGCCGCCGCCGACCGTGACCACGTGCCGGTCCACGTCCATCCGGACCGGGCCCGCCTCCAGGGCCGCGGGGGTGACCTCCTCCGGCTCGCCGCGGCGGCGCAGTACGGCCCTGATCCGGGCCACCAGCTCACGCGACGAGAAGGGCTTGGTCACGTAGTCGTCGGCACCTATTTCCAGGCCGACGACCTTGTCGATCTCGCTGTCCTTGGCGGTGACCATGATCACCGGGACGTTGGAGCGGCCACGCAGCTGGCGGCACACCTCCGTACCGGGCAGGCCCGGCAGCATCAGGTCGAGCAGCACCAGATCGGCGCCGTTCCGCTCGAACTCGTCGAGCCCCTCGGGCCCCGTTGCCGCGATGGCGACCTCGAATCCCTCCTTACGGAGCATGTACGACAGCGCGTCACTGAACGATTCCTCGTCCTCGACGACCAGAACTCGGGTCACGGAAGGACCTCCGGGGCAGAAAGTTGTTCGTTGGTGAAGGTCTCGTACGGTCGTTCGCCGTCCTCCCCATCGAGGTCGGATCCGGAGTCGTACGGCTCGCCCGGCCCACCGGCCGAGCGATCCCGGTCCCGCGCCGCACCGGCCTCCGGGAGCCTCAGGGTGAAGGTGGAGCCCTGTCCCTCAGCGCTCCACACCGTGACCTCCCCGCCGTGCGAGGCGGCCACATGCTTGACGATGGCGAGACCGAGGCCGGTTCCGCCGGTCTGCCGCGAGCGGGCCGGGTCGACGCGGTAGAACCGCTCGAAAATCCGGTCGCGGTCCTTTTCCGAGATGCCGATGCCCTGGTCGGTGACGGCGACCTCGATCAGATCGCCGCCCGTCGCGGGGATGCGGCGGGCCGCGATGCCGACGCGGGTGCGGGCCGGGCTGTAGTTGACCGCGTTCTCGACGAGGTTGCCGAGGGCGGCGGCCAGCTGGCCGCGGTTGCCCCACACCCGCAGATCGGCGGTGCCGCCGGTGGCCATCGTGATCTGCTTGGTGCCCGCCTGGTGGCGGCAGCGGTCGATGGCCTCGGCGACCAGCTCGTCCACCCGGACCGGCTCGGCGTCCTCCAGCGGGTCGTCGTTCTGGACCCGGGAGAGGTCGATCAGCTCCTGGACGAGGCTGGACAGCCGGGTCGCCTCGATCTGCATCCGGCCCGCGAAGCGGTTGACCGCCTCCGGGTCGTCGGACGCGTCCATGACCGCCTCGGAGAGCAGCGAGAGCGCGCCGACCGGGGTCTTCAGCTCGTGGCTGACGTTCGCGACGAAGTCGCGCCGTACGGCCTCGATCCGGCGGGCCTCGGTGAGGTCCTCGACCAGCAGCAGGACCAGCCGGGAGCCGAGCGGAGCCACTCTGGCGGACACGGCGAGGGCGTCGCCCCGGCCGGTGCCGCGCCGCGGCAGGTCCAGCTCGATCTGCCGGATCTCGCCGTCCCGCCGGGTGTCGCGGGCCATGCCCAGCATCGGCTCGACGGCGAGCTTGCCGCCGCGCACCAGTCCCAGCGCGTACGCGGCCGAGCTGGCCTTGACGACGGCATCCGCCTCATCGAGGACGACGGCCGAGGAACGCAGCACCGAGAGCACCGTGTCCACGCCGGGCGGCAGGGCGGCATCGGTGTGCAGCGATGAGCGCGTAGGCTTCGCCTGCTCGCGCTCGCTCCAGCGGAACGCCAGCATGGCGATGACACCGGTGCACAGCCCGGCGAGCGCCGCCACTGCGGCGATCGCCGCGTTCACGTTCATGAGCCCAAGGTTATGCGGGCGGCGAGCGGCCTCCACAGCCCCGCACGGGATACCTCGAACAGACGTTGCCGAGAGTTCACCGTGGGGATGGCGCCGGTTCACTCCCGACGCCTCGGCGGGCGACCGCCGCACGGGGTGGCGTGGGGGCCGTTGCCGAGAGTTCACCTGGACGTTCGGGGTGGTTAACCGTGGGGCGCCGAGCCGGACGCGTTCCGAGCCGAACGTGGCAGGGTGGGTCACACGAGTCCACGAAGATCCGTCAGCGAGAGTCAGTGAGAGAAGGTCAGTGATGCGCGACGCGTACCACGAGGAGCTGGATTCGATCGGGGAGGGCCTGGTCGATATGGCCCGGCTCGTCGGTTCGGCCATCGGCCGCGCCACCACATCCATCCTGGACGCGGACCTGAAGCTCGCCGAGAGCGTCATAGCCGCCGATGAGAAGGTCGACGACCTCCAGCGCGACCTGGAGAGCCGGGCGATAACGCTGCTCGCCCGGCAGCAGCCGGTCGCCACCGATCTGCGGATCGTCGTCACCAGCCTGCGCATGAGTGCCGACCTCGAACGCTCCGGTGACCTGGCGCAGCACGTCGCCAAGCTCACCCGGCTCCGCTTCCCGGACAACGCCGTGCCGCACGACCTCCACGCCACCATCCTGGAGATGGGCCAGCTCGCGCAGCGGCTGATGGCCAAGGCGGCCGAGGTCATCATCACCAAGGACGTCGACCTCGCCTCGCAGCTGGAGCAGGACGACGACGCGATGGACCTGCTCCACCGCACCCTCTTCCAGCACCTGATGGACGACCGCTGGAAGCACGGCATCGAGACGGCCGTCGACGTCACCCTGCTGGGCCGCTACTACGAGCGGTTCGCGGACCACGCGGTGTCGGTCGCCAATCGCGTCATCTACCTGGTCACGGGCGAGCACGCGGGCGAGGTGACCCCGGACACCTCCCAGGGAGCCTGACGAAGCGGCGTCCGATGGGTGCGACCGCGTATCGACGGCGCCACGGCGGCGTGCCTCCGCGCGCCGTCGATGCGCCCCTGCGGGCGGGCCGTGGACCGGGACCATGAGCAGCAGGCGACCCCTTCCGAGGAGACGACTCATGGCGGACATCAACCGTCCCGAACCCCACCCCACCCACCCCATCGGCGCCTGCGGCTGCGGCTCGGGCTGCAGCTGCGGCTGCCAGTCCGGCGGCTCCTGCTCGTGCGGCGGCAACTGCGGCTGAGCTGATCCGAGGAGCGGGGCCCGGGACCGGTCTACGGTCCCGGGCCCCCGTCCCGTCTCCCCTCCCGAGGTGCGGGCGGCCTCCGCTCCGGTCTCCCGAGGTGCGGGCGGCCTCCGCTCCGGCGAGTCTGTTCGTATGAACGATGCGACCCCGGCCCGGCCACGCGTGGTGGTGGAGGAGCCCCAGGACGGCCGCCGCCGCGTGCTCGTCGACGGCCAAGACGTGGGCGTAGTGGTCAACGCGGACGAGCTGCGCCGCCTCCTGACCCGCGCGGACCTGGCCACCGCCGCCGACGACCCCCGCCAGATCGACTGGCAGGGCGGCGGCCCCGACGACTGGCCCGCCGCGTAGCCCCTGCGCTCGACTTCCGTGCGTGCCGGTCCGCCGCCCGCCCCCGGCGCAAGGAGGCCGTCTTAACCTTCGTGAAGCGGCTGCTGATCATCGGGGCGGTGACGACAGTCCTGGCGCTGCTCGCCGCCACGATCGACAGCTCCAGCCGCGGCGGCCTGGGAAGCAGCGGGAGCGGTGGTTCCGGCGGTCTCTCCGCCCTCGTCGTGATCGCCGCGGTCGCGGCGCTGATCTACTCCCTCGTGGAAATGGTGTCGGTGCTCGGCGCGCCCACGCACTTCGTCCTGGCCATCGAGACCTCCGGCCCCTCCACCGCCGTGGTGTCCGGCCGTCAGCCGGACCAGCTGCGGCGGCTGGCCCACCAGATCGCCGACGCGATCGAGAACCCGGAGGCGGACTTCACGGTGCAGGTGGACACCATCACCATCAGCCCGAAGCACTACTACTTCGGGGACAACGTCAACATGTACGGCGGCACCGGCAACGTGGGGATGGCGAGCTGATGAGCGGGGACCAGCACTACTACTTCGGCAGCGGCGACCACGTCACCATGCACGGCGGCTCGGGCAACATCGGCATCGACAAGCGCGTCACTCCGGCCCAGGAGCAGCCTGAGGCCGTCCAAGAGGCCCTCCGCGAGCTGCTCACGCTGCTCCAGGAACTGCGCGCCCAGGTGCCCCCGGTCAGCTCCGGCGCCCTCGACGACTCGCTGCCGGTGCTCCGCGCCGATGCGGATGTCCAGCCACAGGAGCGGCACCGCGCCCTGCTCGCCGTCGCGGGCATCGCGGCGACCGTCGGGGCGCTCGGCGTACCGGTCGTCGAGGCCGTCAACAAGGTGCTCGAACTCATGGGCGCGAAGTGAGCTCCCAGCGCTCCCGGTGCTCCCCGTGCTCCCAATGCTCCCCGTAAGGCAACAAGCCCCCTGCTCGCGGAGAAACCGCAGGCAGGGGGCTTACTGGAAGGCGCGAGTCAGCCGCCCTGGCCGATGCCCCCGATCGGGCCGACCTTCACCGCGGAGCCGGTGCCGTCCGTGACGGGCAGTGTGCCGGCGCCCGGCCAGTCGAGGGTGACCGACTTCGTCTCGTTCGGCGGAGTCACCACCAGCCCCGTGATGCGGACGCCGGAGCCGCCCGTGTCGTTGATCGGGTAGTTCACGCCGAAGTACGTCGACTCCCCGTCCTTGAGGACGGCCGAGGTGGCCTGCTCACCACTGCGCTTCGCGGACAGCTCCCCCTCGCTGGTCTTCAGGTCGACGCCCGCGTACCCGGAGAGCGAGCAGTCCCGGCCGCCGCCGTTCTTCAGGGTCACCGCGACGGTGCCCTCGCCGTCGCCATCGATGCTGCGGTCCGCCGCCGTGACCTCGAGCTCGTCGGTGGTGCACTTGCCGACCTTGGCGTTCTCGTCGGAGCCGGTCCCGCCGGAGCCCTTCTCGTCGCCCTGGTCCGAACCGCCCGAGCCCGAACCGCCGTCCGAGGAAGACGCACTGGACGCGGACGACGGGTCGCTCTTCGCCGTGCCGTCATCGTCGTTCTGGCAGGCCGTGAGCGAGATGCCCGCGGCGACGACCAGGGCGGCAAGGGTGAGCTTTTGAACACGCATCGTTTTTCCTCAGTATCGGTGGGGGTGTGTCGCCTGCTCGGTACGAGTCGGTACGAGCGAGCGTTTGTGATCACCAAGATCGTCTCGCCCGGTGAAGCGTTCCGCTCAACCGCCCCCTAATACACTCCTGTTACACGCCCGGCCGGACTCCGCGAGACCGGTATCCGTGGGCTAGGTTGCGGGGATGACTACCGGGACGGCATCGCGCCACACACGGATTGGTGACCCGGTGCTCTTCTGAGCGCCGTACGGGCCAGCACGGGCCCGGTGTTCGACAGAGGATCTCGCGCTGCCGCGCGGGCTCCGCCTCCGTCGTGTTGATCACAAGCTCGACACATCAACGACGACAGGAGAGTTCATGCACACCAAGACGCTGCGGATCCCCACCCCGGACGGTCACGCCGACGCCTTCGCCGCCTTCCCCGACAGCGGCGAACCGCACCCGGGGGTGCTGATGTACGCGGACGGCTTCGGCATCCGGCCCGTGCTGCGGGAGCTGGCCCGCGAACTGGCCGGGCACGGGTACTACGTGCTCGTCCCCAACTTCTTCTACCGGCACGGCCCGGCACCGGTGATCGAACTTCCCGAGCACATCGGAGAAGAGGCCCGGCCCGCGGTCTTCGCCCAGCTGATGCCCTTGATCGAGGCGCACACCGACGAACGCATCCTGCGCGACGCCGATGCCTACCTCAGGTTCCTCACCACCCAGCCCGAGGTCGCCGCCGGACCGGTCGCGGTGACCGGCTACTGCATAGGCGGCCTCCTGGCGATGCGCACCGCCGCGGCCCACCCCGACCGGGTGGCCGCCGTCGCCGGATTCCACGGCCCCGTGGGCGCCGACGGGCCCGACAGCCTCCACCGCCTCTTCTCCAAGCTCACCGCCCGGGTCCACCTCGGCCACGCCGAAACCGACATGACGCCCGAGGCCCTCGGCGAGCTCAACCGGGCCCTGGACGCCGCCGGTGTCGACTACACCTCCGAGATCTACCCCGGCACCATCCACGGCTTCACCATGTCCGACACCGACGCCTTCGACCCCGCGGCCCTCCAGCACCACTGGGACCGCCTGCTCCCCCTCCTCGACCGCACCCTGACCAACAACTGAGAGCCATGAGCTGACGGCGGCGCGCGCGCCCGCCCCTCAGCACAGCAATAAGCCCCCTACCCGCGGGGAAACCGCAGGCAGGGGGCTTATTGGCGTCAGGCTACTTCTTCTCGCCCTGAGTCTTGCCGGGGATCTAGGTGAGCTGGGTTTTCGCTGGTCGGGACGGTGGTCCCAGGCGCTTGAGCGGTCGCCATTGGCCGTTGTTGGCCACTACCGAGCAGCCTCGGACGGCCCAGAGACGGCCCGAAAGTACAGGGCCGTGCATGGCGCGGCCTTCTGATCCGTAGCCCTACAGAGATCGATCAGCCACGGTCATTCTGGCTCCCAAGGGGTCGGGGAACATCACGGCCAGCCGCGCTCGGTTGCTGTGCACCACTGCTGTACTGCAGTGCCGCATGAAACTGGGGGGCCATCCGCTGATGGATGAGGAGGAAGGGCGTGACGTACCCGGTGGCCTCCGACACCGACGCCCACCCAGAGCAGATCAAGATCACTCCAGCCAGGAGTGCGAAGACGTAGATAGCGCTCATGCCCACCGTCGAGGCGGGTGCCTGGAATTGCCTCCAGCGATCTTTCATACTTGAACCGGTCCTGTCTTGGGCCATCGGCCACCCGCGCCTCTTGCTACGGACACGCGGGTGGCCTCCTGCGTTCAACGCCCTGGCGGGCCTGGTGGGTTGATTGTGACCACCTCAAACCCGAAACCGCAACTTCAAAGACCAGAGGCCAGCTTCACCTTAGGTTCATCGATTTGATCAAGGGAGTAACCCCTCTCACCCTTCGATTCAATGGCACTCACCTTCAATCGTGCTTGCTAGCACGTCGGCATGCCTGCTCGTTCGCAGAAGTGCGCGCCATACGGCTCCCATGCGCGTGCGACTTCCTGCATGCCTTCCTGCAACGCTCCCTGCACAGCAGCATGCACGCCTGCTTGTGCGCATGCTTGTCCACACGCATGTGTCCCCGCTCGTGTCCTCGTGCCCCTCGCCGTGTCCCGGCTTGAGCTTTTGTGATCGCCGGGCGAGCCACCGCCCTCAAGAAGACACAGCTCCGTGCGTCTCGCCGGGCTCAGTCGGCGCAGGCCGAAGAGCAACTACACGCCTTCCAAGCCTGTTGGTGCCTTGCGGGGCCAGGGGACAGGGCCGTTCACCTGCGTTCATGCGCAGCCGGTTGTCTGAGCGGCTACCGCCTCCGGTCTCGCCTGAACGGCCGTGAACGGCGCTGAATGAGACGGAAACTGAGACGGACGGCGGTGCCGGGCCCGATAGCATCTTCGCTACTGAAGGAGGGAGCCATTGACCCTGGTCCGCAAGAGATCACGACGGATCGTGGTCGACGGCACGGCCTACCGCTGGCGTCTGCGACGCAGGCCGACCTACTGCCAGGGCCTGACATGGTCACCGTGCACGTTCGCGGTCGAGCAAGCAGACGTTCCCGGCACAACGCTCGTAGTCACGACCAACCAGCCGCATCCGAGTAACCGGCTCGGTCGTGAGGCCAAGCCTGTCCTGCCCGCCGACGTTGCTGAGGCGATCGAGCTCGCTCTTCATGCGGGCTGGGCCCCAACAGCTCCGGGCCGCCCGTTCCACCTCGATCGTTGTGCTGGCTTCGCCGCCTTACCCTGAGCGGCAAGGCGCAGGATCTGAGCTTGGGAATCACCGGCCCATTGCGGTCGATCGTCCCGCTGACCTGTGTAAACGATACCTTTAGCGATCTTGGGTAAGGGCTCCTGGTGTCCGCTGTTGACCGTGGTCTACCGCTCGTTCTGGCACGTATCTGGCACGGCTCCTCGCGCGGTGACTACCAGTGATGGGGACGTGCTGCGTTGATCAACCGAGTATTACGTGTGATGTCGCTCGGTGGTGCTGTCCTCATCGTCGGGCCTCGGCGCGAAGAGGAGCTCTAGCAGCCTGTGGTAGGCCGCCGGGTTCGGATCGTCGGACACGTGCCATTCGACCTTCAACTGGGGGTTGCTGTGGTCGATGATGCAACCACGTTCGGTGCAGTCGTGGTCTTGGGGCATCGCGTTCTCTGCGTGCATGCGACGAACGTAGCGAGGTTCAGCCCGCTTCGCGTACCAAACGACCCATTTCAGCGCAGCTAGGGTCTGACCCAAGGCAGTTCTCCGGGTACAGGCATCCCCCCCGTGTCGCAGATCAACTCGGGGAGCCCAGGCCATAGCTGGGTGGGGACGGTCACTCGTGATCGTCGTCTGTCGTCGTTGGTTGACCTTGCACGACCCAGGGACGGCCCAGCCGGGGCTGCATCAGGGGCTGGGGCCAGTTGCTGTGACACAAACCCACAGCCGGGCTCCCGAAATCACTCGTAGTCGTCATATTCTTCGTAGTCGTAATCCCAATGGGAATATCGACGCTTACGCTCTTCTTGGATATCTGTCGCCCTAGCGAGCCGTTGACGGACGGCCTGCCGAGAGAGCCCGCAGGCACGTCCGATATCCGCCTGTGACACCTTGAACTGGCATGCGTAATAGGTCGCAGTCAGGATATTGGTTTCTATTCCTGCCGAGAACTCTGTCAATGTTGAAATTAGAGCCAGGTGTTCTTCCTTTGTTACCGGCCCTGAGGTGCTTTGAGGTGGATTCGGGAGTCGCTCTATAGCCTTCTCCCACGCGAGCCCATACAGGTAGTTGGTGATGGGGTCGTTCAGTGGCAGCAACATGATGACAAGCGTAGTTGTCACCGCTCGCCCTTGGGTGCGGCTGAGCGTGCGCACACATACAGGGCTGACCTGCCGTGATCGACTCGCCGTTGACGTGCGGTCGCCAGATGTCGCATACTCACTGGCACATCCGGTATGCCCGGAACCAGAGGCGGAGACTTGCTCTCCGTCTTTTTTGTTGCCCGGACATAGAGTCGGGCTTTTTTATTGCCATTTCTCCTTCGCGAGACTGGCGATGTTTGTGCGGCTCGGCCGTCGACTGGCTGGCGGAGTCGCCCCTCAACCCAGGAGACCCAGGTGAAAACCCTTGGTGAACTGGCGTCGTTGGGATCTCTCCCCGGAGTGGCGTGGGTGCTGCGGTGCGTATTGCGCGACATCCTAGACCACAGGAATAAGCGGGCAGACCGTGAGCTGAAGCAGCAGATGATTCAGCGGATCCCTGACGACCAGGTGGCCTCAGTATTCCGAGAGCCTGGCGCTGACCCTAGCGCAGCTCAGGAATAACAGAAGCGGCTATTTGAACCAATGATCTCCTGGAATGGAGGCGTGTAGCCTGTTCTGCAGTCTTAAAACTGCAAGAGGAGGGTTGAGTGAACGACCGGGGGGTGACGCTCGCTGCCCAGCATCGAGCACTCGTTGAAGCTCTGGCCGAAGCCAGAGAGGTACCGGCCGGACGCCTACTCGGCTTGCCGGAACTACCCGATGAGGCGCCGTTCGCGAGTGCGGGCCAAGGATGGCGTGCGTGGGGGAGCTCCCAGCGACTCGTAGGCCGCACCCCCTGCGGCGTAGCGTGGATGGAACATCCACCGGGGCGGGGGTGCACATGGAGTACCAGAGCGAGAGCATCGGTGATCGAGTCGGTCGACTGCGTGAGCGACGGGGGCTTACCCAGGAGCATCTCGCCGAGCGCGCGAGCGTGTCGGTCGACACCGTGCGCAAGCTTGAGCAGAACCGCCGCTTGTCGGCGCGGCTGGTCACGCTGAACCGGTTGGCCCGCGCGCTGGATGTCGAGACGTCCGTGCTGGTCGGGCAGCCCACGACCTTCGAGGCCCGGTCCGATGGCGACGCCCCGTCCGTACTCGCGCTCAGGCAGGCGGTGTCACCGCTGTCCGACCTGCTCGGCGAGGACCCGGATCCGGAGGATCCGCCCCCGGTGGGGGCTCTGCGTGCGTCGCTTCGCTCGACCGAGGTCATCCGTCGCGAGGGACGCATGGGCGAGATCGGCGCTCTGCTGCCCCAGCTCATCCGCGACGCCCGCGCCGCCGCTCGCGCTCACCATGGCGGCGACCAGGCGGCCGCCTATGCCGTGCTTGCCGAGGCGTACCAGGTGGCGGCGACCACGCTGACGGCGCTGGGCAGGGAAGACGCCGCTTTCACGGCCATGGAACGTGCCGTCGAAGCCGCCGGACGCTCCGACGACCCCCACCTGGAGTCCATCGGCGCCTCCACCCTGGCGTGGATCTTCACCAAGCAGGGGCGACTGGAGGACGCCGAGCGCGTCGCCCTGACGTACGCCGACCGGATCAACCCCGGCTTCCGCTCCCGGCCGGTCGAGCTGTCGCTCTGGGGGATCTTGCTGCTCCGCGCGGCCACGGCGGTCGTACGGCAGGGCGAGCGCGCGTACGACAGGGTGGAGGAGCTGCTGCGGCTGTCGACGGGCGCGGCGGCGAGCATCGGAACCGACCGGCTCGACTACGCCACGCCGTTCGGTCCCACCAACGCCGGGGTGGCGAGGGTGAACTTCCTGGTGGAGATGGCGAAAAGCCCCGAGGCGATCGCTGCCGCGCGGACGGTGCCGGATGTCGGATCGCTGCCTCCGACGTGGCGAGCCAGGTTCCACGTGGACCGCGCCCTCGCGTACTCCGATCTTCGAAGGGACGACTCGGCTACGCGAGCCCTTTTGACGGCCGAGCAGGACGCCCCGGAGTGGATGCGGTACCACGGCACCACGCGCCACCTCGTGGCCGAGCTGCGTGGCCGCGAACACCGCCGTACCTCTCCGGTGACCCAACTCGCCGACCGGCTCCACCTGGATGGGTAGGGCGCTGCGTCCTACCGCACTGTAAGGCTGGGACAGCACGTCACTGTCCGATCACTCACAGCGCCCATAGGTTTGCGCCCCGCTGGCAGCAGCCAACTGGAGCTGCCAGCTCCGCACGATGCAAGGGGCGCTCATGACGATCAGAGCCGAGCAGTGGACACCGCCGAACGGGCTGGAGCCCACCGCCTTACCAACGGGCAGGTGGTGGGACGCCGTCCGGGTGGACGAGAGCGTCGGCGAACGTGCCCTCGCCATCCTCGGCGGACAGTCCGGAGCCGTTATCCAGGACCGCTGCAACACCTTCTACTGGCTCATCACCCCTGGCTCCGCCGCGTCATGGAACCTGCGCGGAGTCACCGTCCTCACCGAAACCGAAGGCGTCGCCACCTACCTCGGTGTGCCCCCGGCGGACCGGCTGACCCGCCCCGGCTCGTATTGGCGGGTTCCGTTCACCCGCGGCCGGTACCTCACCGACTCGCACCTGCTGTACAAGGCGTTGATCTGCGTCCTGCCCGCCGAGCCTGGGGAAGGCCAGGAGGTCGACCGGTGATGCCTCAGGTGTGCGCCCGCTGCCAGACGACAACCAGGCAGCCGGTCGTGGTCGCGATCGGGCACGGCGCGAGCGGTGGCGGTGGCACCGTCTACGCCTGCCCTGGCGCGTGTGCCGACAGCTTCCCGAAGCAGCGCGACCCCTTCGAACAGACCCTCCCCGCCCCCGTCAGGCAGCAGCGATGACGACCGCGGCCGACTTGGACCCGGCCGCGCTCACCCGCGCACAGCTCCAGGGCTGGACCTGTGCACTCTGCGGCGCACACCTCACCGCCGACAGGCCACTGGGCAGCGTCACGATCGGCCACGGGGCGCCCCGGACGACGTACGAGGTGTGGGCCTGCGACCCCGTATGCGGCGCCGAGCCCGAGGCGACGCCCTGGGGACGGTTCCTCGACCATGCCATGGGCTGCGCCGACTGCCGGGCGGGCCAGCGGTACGCCGCCGGGGACGGGTTGCACCACGCGGTGCGGGAGGCCGTCACCGCCGCCGCCCCATGACCGGGAGGAATGCCGCTGCCGCCGAACACAAAGCCCCGCCCCGGACGCGCGCTTGGACGGCTGGCGACCGGGACGGAGACCGTGCGCCACACCCCACTCAGAGAGAGGAAGGCACATGCGAGACATTACTGCGTTACTCGACCGGCCACAGCGGGCCGAGGTCATCGGGACCGTCCTGCGCAACAACCCGGCATGGACGAGGACATGGCAGGCCGGATCGTGGACGAGGCGGTGAAGTTCGTCGCCGCGGTGTCCGGGGCGTCCCGGCCACTCGCCCCGTCACGGGTCGTGGATGAAGGCTGGCACGCCCTGATCCTGCACACCCGCACGTACCGCCAACTGTGCGAGCGCGTCGGCACCTTCGTACACCACGTCCCGCAGGCACCGGACCCACAGCGGCGAAGCCCCGAGGCGCTGACGCGGACCCAGCGGCGCATCGCCGAGGCAGGGTTCCCCATTGACGGCGCGCTGTGGCTGGCGCCCGCCGACCTGAGCATCCCGGTGGCTGCCGGTTGCCAGCACTCGGATGACAGCGGGCCGATCGTCATCATCCCCAAGCCCAAGGGCTGACCCACGTAGGCTGCGGGCCGGAAGAAGGAGGACGCCGATGGAGTGGATCGACCCGAAATACGCCGAGCTGGTCGCGACCCTGCGACGGGCCCAGGCGGACGCTTCCGAGCAGGATCCGTCCGACGCCCGGCCGGTCCGGGGGTTCATCGCCCCCGACGCCGGTCCCAGCCAGCCCGGAGCGCACTCGTAAGGCCGTCGCTGGCCCAGGACAGCGATAAGCCCCCTACTCGCGGAGAACACGCAGGTAGGGGGCTTATTCGGTTCAGGCTACTTCTTCTTGCCCTGGGTGTTTTCGGAGATCTTGGTTACCTGCGTTGTTGCAGCTCAGGGGCGGTGAGCTTGTGCCCATGGTGGTCGTCGTTGGTCGTCCTTGGCCACTGTCGAGCGACCTCGGACGGCCCAGAGACGGCCCAGACAGCCGACCGGATCAGACCTCGCTCATACGGTACGGCTCAGGCAACGGCGACAACGGCACGTCGAGCACGCGTCCCAACAGCGCTCGTGCAACGGCGTCGCGCTCCCAGTCCGGTTGACCTGCCCGCATCGAAAGGATCACGCGGTCCCGGGTGACCACGGCAGCACCCGTGAAGCTTGGGTCGGTGATCGAAGACTCATCCAGCATGATGTCCAGCTCCGCGAGAAGATCGGGCAGAGGGGCGTCAAGAAGGTGTTCAGGACTCAGCACCAACTGGGCGTAGCAGGTTGGCAGCTTTGATGTCTGCACTTGGTCAAACCTCGTCACGGGTCTATCTCCTCTGCCAGCCTTTTTGAGCCGCCAGAGTGCTGCTACAGCACCGGGCTCGCGCGGCGCCACGCTGAACGATCTCCCTGCAATAGTGAAAACACAGACACCAGTACGAGCGCCTGGACGGAAACCTCAGCTTGGGAAGCTTGGGTTATCCGCAGGCCATTGCTGGCTTGACCTGCGGCGGAGTGGCGGCGTGGCCTATCTGACGGGTGGCCTGGTTCCCCGCAGTTTCCCGTGGTTCCCCGCACCATCTGGCACGCGTCTGGCACGGTGCGGACGCCTGGTCTGTGCGCTCGCTGTGCTTGCTACCACCGCATAAGAGTTCGATCAAACCTCAGCTCGGCTGTAGGACTGCGTGGACGCCTCGGCTGAGCGAGATCGCGCGAGGCACCTGCTGTACGCAGTCATTGATGTCACTCTTGGATGTCAACTGATCAGGACTTCTCGGACTCGTAGCTTGCTTGCTGTACATGCCTGGTGAGCTGATTTGCAGCCGCCTGAAGCACGGCCACGCGGGTGCCTTGGCTGAACCCAATGCCGAAGTGCGTTCCTGCTTGGCCTAGGAGGCTCCGCAGGAGCTCGGATACTCGCTCAGCTGCACCCTCCTCCGCGACAACAGATGCCAAAGCGTCTTTGAAATCCGGAGCCTTCTCGGCGGCAGCAAGCCACGCCATGAAGGTCTCAACTTCCCTACTGGGGCGCTCTTCTCTGGTCGCGATCCAGCGAGCCATTTGCTCTGGGTCTACCCAGTCTGGGGAGTCTTGATGGCAAGGCCGACAGAGTAGGAGCAGGTTGCTCGCGTCGTCCGGTCCACCGAGACTCTTGGGGATGATGTGGGCCCGTTCGAGGTTGGCCCGTTGCCATGAGGCTTGAAGAGTTGCCCGGTTCCATCGCTCAGAGAGCCATCCGCAGGCGAAACAACACGGCTCGTCAAGACGCAGGTGCGGTGCGAAATCCCGCCGTCTCGGGCTCTTCTCCCAATGTTGCGCAATCGTCCACTTGCTCGGTACGGACATAGGCCCCCTCTGGCTGCTACCGGCAGCATGCCACCCGCTAGTGACATCGGGCCCTGCACTTGGGTCGAGCGCTTGGTGGACGTTGAGCCCCGAGGCAGCAGGCCGGTAGCACCACCGCCTTAGGAGCGAGGTTAGGCGGCTGCCGCTGTGACCTGCGCGTATCCAGGGTGCGACAAGCTTCGGTGTGTTCCCCGTCGTTGAAGGGCACGCTATGGGCACGACGCAGAGATGGGGGAGAGCAGCGTTCCCGGGTGGCCGCCAGCGACCGGCCGTGGCTCCGCCTCGAACGGCAGCCGAGAGAGGCCGTCGCGACTGCACGGATGGCGTCCTTGGGATGCAGTGGCCCGCATCAAGTATCCTGCTGAGGGTTGAGCACCTCTTGGGCCTTGCCGACGAACAATAGAAGGTCGTTGGCGACGTCACCGGCCGTGTGGGAGAACTCCCGTTCCGGTGATGATGCATGCTCGGCATCAAGGGCGTAGCGGAGTATTCCGTATACCTGATCATCGGTCACGGTGCCGCTCTCGATCAGAGGGTAAGCGACAAACATGTAGCCCTCGATGGCGGCGCGGAGGCGCGCGATGAGTTCGGGGGGCGGTGCAACGGTCTCGTAGAACGGGACAGGGGCACCTCCGTCGGAGGGCTCGATGGGTCTGGCGCCCCCAAACACCCCCGTCTCCCGCGTCTGTGAAAAGGGAACGACTGTGCCTCCCAGATTGGTGTGAGTGGGAACCTGCGGGAAGGGAGTCTCCAGGTCGTGCACGGTTTCCTGGGCCCAATTCTTTCCCGTTTCTCTCCACAAGGGAGACACCTGGTCCCTGACGAAGTGGCGAATCCGGTCCAGGGCTGTAAGAAGATCTTGCTCGTGCCCTGCCTGGATGACCTTGGACCAGGCAACGCGAGTGTCGCCGGAGCTCTCGTAGTCGGAGAGCCCTGCCTGTGCCTCGTTGTATACCTCCCAGGCTGCCTCGTTGACGTCCTCCGGCCCTTCCAGCAGCACCAGGGCAGCTGCCTTGTCGACACGATCAAGGGCCGCACGGGCCTCTCTGGTGTCGACCGTGCTCTGGTAGAAGTCCCGGTCGAATTCGGCTATCGCAAGTTGGAGCTTGTGAGCTTCGTTGATGAAGGCCGCGTAGACCTGACGTCGGGCGCTACCAGTGCTTTGGGCTGCTGCGGCCCTGATTTGTTCGCGAGCGGAGTCGAGAGCGGCGCGGTAGGCGGATTCTGCCTGGGCATAGGCGGCTTCGGCAGCTCGGTGTGCGGGGCGGGCTTGGATACGGGCGGCGAGGACACCGGTGATGGTGCCGAGGGCAACGCCGCCAAGCGCGCCGACTGCGGATATCCATGCTGCGGTTACTTCGGGCTCCACGACGGCTGATCATGCCGTACAGGGCCGGGGTGCCGCAGTGGGTCGCCGAACTAGGTGTCCGAAAGTTACCCGGCGCCATATGCCGCGGTGCTGCTGACGTGGATTCCTTGGCGGTGCGGCACGCTGCACGGATGCGGGAGTCCACGGTGCCCCTCCAGACCAAGTCATAACGGGGGGCTGGGGGGTGAAGGTTGGGGGCGGTTGTTGGGGCTGCGCTACCCCAGCCAGCCCGGAGCATCAGTGGACCGGCTGGACGTTCTCCGTTGGGTGGGGACACGGGAGCCCCTGCACGTGATCCTCTTGGCGCCGGAACTGGTGGTGGAAGCTGGTGTGACGTCGCCCGCGACAGCGGCGGCTGGTGGCGGCACGTCGCGAGGTGGCACCGGGCGCGCCCCGACGTAATCCCCGGGCGAGGTGCCGCGTTTCGATGAATGAAGAACCCCCGGCCGCCGGAAGAGCGCCGGGAG
The DNA here is from genome assembly GCF_055595765.1 of Streptomyces sp. NPDC040405. Classification (NCBI taxonomy): domain Bacteria; kingdom Bacillati; phylum Actinomycetota; class Actinomycetes; order Kitasatosporales; family Streptomycetaceae; genus Streptomyces; species Streptomyces sp. NPDC040405. Next base: position 180,575 of record NZ_JBVIVI010000005.1, on the reverse strand, counting down.
GTTCTTCTGTGTTAGGAGTCGCTTCTTTTAGCCTCCCGCGCTGTCGTCCTCAGTTGCTCCTTCGCCTCTTCGGCTCGCGCCTTACGAGAGCGGTAGGCCATGACGGCTGCAGTGACCCCGCTGACGGCTGCTCCGCCGACCACTACGCCCACGGCCGCGCCTTTCGTGTACGCAGCTTTCTCAATGGCGCTGATGAGCTTGTCGACGCCCCCCGCCTCAGCCGCCTGCTTCGTGATCTCCCCGTACTTCCCAAGGTTTTCTAGCATCCCCACTACTCCCCCGGCTTCACGCGGAACGTCTCGACGTTGGAGACGCCCTCGCGGGCCCTTCGTTCCCCCTGCATCTGGCACGGTTGTGGCACGGACCTTAGCCGACGACAGTCAGCCACGACGGCCGGCACGTACTGACGGTGCTTGAGCCCTCAGCTTGGGAATCACGGATTGTTTGCAGTCGATCATTGCGCTGACCTGCGTGAACGGTGCCAGACGCGATCTCGCATGTGAACTCCTGGCGGCCCGTGTTGACCGTGGTTTACCGCTCGTTCTGGCACGCATCTGGCACGGTGTCCGCGCGGTCTGAGCGAGGCTTCCCGAGCCATCCTGCGCGAGTAGAAATTCCTGCGGAAAGCATACCGGGATGGAGAAATTCCGAGCTATATTTGCCCTCTTGGGTATGTGTGCACGCACTCAACGGCTTAACGGCATCCGGTTGGCGAGGGTAGGGCAGCGTGATCATTTCGGAACCATCCGTTCAGTCGCTCTTCTTGGCGGTCACCGTGAACGGGCAGCAACTTGGAAGCGCCACCGGATTCATTGTGATGAAGGATGCGCAGCCGTATCTGATCACTAACTGGCATGTGGCGAGTGGGCGTAACCCCGGTACTGGCCAGCCGCGAAGTGCAACAGGTGCAACGCCGGATACACTGCCATACCAATGCTGATGCCGATTAAAGGTCACCAAATTGAATGGCGGCCTATTCCTCAGCCATTAGTGACTCCGGATGGCGACGCGGCCTGGATTGAACACCCTACATTTGGCCGCAGGGTAGATGTGGTGGCGCTGAAATTGGGGAATCTTGGCGACGCAGAATTGCATCCGTATGCATTAGGTCAAAATGGTCGCGAGCTACGCGCCCAGGTTTCGGACTTCGTTAATATCGTCGGCTTCCCGTTCGGTCAGGCCGCAGGCGGGGCGTTTGCCATATGGACCAAAGGTGCCATCGCGTCCGAGATAAGCGTTGATTTCGACGACGTCCCCTGTTTCCTGATTGATGCGAGGACTCGCGAAGGGCAGTCCGGTTCCCCGGTGATTGCCTACTCCCCGGGAGGTCCAACCACGCTGCAGGATGGCTCGCTGGCAATGCTGGCTGGGCCAGCGGTGAATCTCCTTGGTGTCTATTCTGGTCGCATAAACGGACAGTCCGATCTCGGTGTAGTTTGGAAAGCGACTGTTATATCTGAAATCCTTGAGAATGGAGTTCCAGGAAGGGGGACGCTGAATCCGTGATGCGTGCAGAAAGGTTTGTAACGCTATCGCAGTGACGGGTCCGGTCGGCTCCGGCGAGAAGCTCGGAGCCGACCGGGGTGGCCAAGCGTGATCAGGTCCGCCTGCGCCTCGCCATGATCTGGGCAGTAGAGGGCTGGTGCCGTATGGCGAGCTGTTGTGAAGCTTGAGTCGAAGCCATGAGACGCACCAGCATCAGCACCACGACGATGGTGATCACCTGCGTTGTCTGCTCCAGGACTCCTGAGAGTGTGTCGCCGTTGATCACGCAGGCTGTGATCACGCCGAGGGCGATCAGGACATTGCAACTGTCAGCGCCCTGTGTAACAGTCCCATGTGTGCTTCCACCCCACCGGGGGAGGAGCGTGTTGAGGGCCGGGATCGGCATGAGTCTCCTTGGTTCCTCGGGGGCGCCCGACTCTCGCCAAAGATTCCCGGGCGCCCTACGTGTTTTCTGGCGAGTGCCATGTTGGCGTACGCCTATGACAAACAAGGCGCCCGACTCTGTTGAGACTCCTGTGTGTACCGAGTCCCCCGGGTGCTCTGCGTCTAGGTGGGATCGTGACACGTGATGCCTCGTCAGCCAAGAAACTTATCCACGGCCCCTGCGGATAAGTTAGTGAAAGCTGTTAAGACTTTACGTAGCTCTGTGCACGGAAGTCTGGGCACAGCTGTGCACAAGGGTGGGATTTCCACTCTCTTGAAGCGCTGACCAGCCAATTCTCTGCCCATGGCCTGTGCGTGCGAAATGCTTCTGTAGATCACGACAGATGGCGATGCAAAGTTTCACCGTTGGGGGGCCAGCCAGGTCGGCGGAGCGGGTTTGGGCGGTGGCCTGCCCGGTCTGGGGTCGGGCATGGTCAGGGGGCCGTACGCTAGTTGGCAACTCGGGCAGGCTTTGGACCTGCCCGCAATTAGCACGAGTGGCCCCCTGGCCTTGCCCGACGCGGGACCCGGACCGGGGAGGTGCCTAAAGCCGTGGAGCCGACCCCAGCCACGACGGTGCTCTTCTCCTCGGCCAAGGTGCTTGCTGCTGGCGCGCGGCCGGGCGGTCGGGCCGGAGCGGGGCGAAGACAGGAGCGGCAGCCCGACCGCCGGGCCGCGCGCGCCGCGCTTGCGCGGCGCCTTGAACCCGTAGAGAAGGTTGTAACTCACTGCTGGCGCTTGGCGCGTTCGTGCTCGGCGATGCTGATGATGGTCTCCGCTCCGTCGATCTGGTGGCGGAGCTTGTTGAGCACGTCCGAGCGGGCTGACTGGATGAGGTGGGCCGTGGTCGGGGCTGTGCCGGTGCTGGTTCCGGTGGGGGTCCAGAACGTCTTGTGGCTGCACTCGCGGATGATGTCTTGGCACGTGCGGATCACCCAGTTCATCGCCACGGTTATCTCGTCGCGGTGGAGCTGGTCCAAGTCCCAGCCGTCGTTGCGTTCGGGGCGGTGGGTCATCGGTCGGCCTTCTGGTGGGCTACGAGCTGGGCGGTGACGGTGCGGCCGTGCTGGTTGCCGGTGATGTCGACGCGGCAGGCGAGGGCCATGACGATGCTTAATCCGCGGCCGTGGATGTCGTACGGGTCGGCCTCTGTCGGGTGGGGTTCGGGGCTTCCGCCCGAATCGCTGACGGCGATCGCGACGGTCTGAGGTGACAGGGTCAGCGTCAGGTGGAAGGTGCCGAAGTCCGTGCCGCTGGCGGTGTGGTTGAGGGCGTTGCTCCCGAGTTCGCTGACGATCAGTTCGGCGTCGTCCACGCATGGGTGGCCGCTGAGGATGTCGCGGGTCCAGCGGCGGGCGCGGGTCACCTCTTCTCGGAAACCTGGGCATGTCAGGCCCCAAACTCGCGGGCTACTCATATACTCGTCCATACAAGTTCCTTCGTGCTGGTAGGGGCTATGGGCCGTGGGTTAGTGCTAGACGAGTCGCACGCCGTCGTGGGCGCGGACGGCCGGCGGGCTGGCGTTGTCGAGTGCGTCGAGGACGCGGATGGCGTATGCCTCGTCGGCGAGTTCGGTGATCTCGTCGCGGGTGACCCAGCGCAGGGCGCGGGTTTCCGCTCCGGTGGTGGGGGTGCCGTCGATGGCTTCGCAGCGGAAGACCATGGAGACGATCAGGCCGGTCATGTTCTTGTAGACGCCGGTGAGGGTCGCCGGAAGCGCGATCTTGATTCCGGTCTCTTCGAGGACTTCCCGCTGCAGGGCGTCGGGGATGGTTTCCTCGCGTTCGAGCACGCCGCCGGGCGGTTCCCACTTACCGTTGTCCCGTCGCTTGATCAGCAACGCACGCCCAGCGTCGTCGACGATGACTCCGGCGACGCTCACGGAGTGCGGGCGCTCAGTGCTCACGTTCCACGCCCCTCTCGGCTGGCTAGGCTTTCCACCGTAGCAACACCAGTCAGCCGCTCGTCTAGATACCTAAAGGAGTACGTGCATATGCCTTCCCTGACTTCGACCCTGGGTGTATTGGACCCCACGAGCGACCGGGCGGTGTTCCGGCAGATCGCCGACGCGCTGCGGGAAGCGATCGACAAGGGCCGCTTCCGGGAGGGCGACAAGCTGCCCTCGGAAACGGAGCTGGTGGAGCACTTCGGGGTGTCCCGGATGACCGTGCGCAACTCGTTGTCGCTGCTCCAGCAAGAGGGGCTGGTGGTCTCTGAGCATGGGAAGGGGGTCTTCGTCCGGCCACGACCTCCGGTGCGGCGGCTGGCCTCGGACCGGTTCGCGCGCCGCCATCGGGAGCAGGGGAAGGCGGCCTTCACCGTGGAGGCCGAAGCCGCTGGAAGCCGTCCGGAGGTGGACGGCCTGGAGGTGAAGGAAGAGCGGCCGTCGCCGGACATCTCCGCCCGGCTGGGCTCGCCGCGCAAGGTACTGGCTCGCCGTCGCCGGTATCTGCTGGATGGGCGGCCGGTGGAGTTCGCCACCTCCTATCTCCCGCTGGATCTGGCCCGGAATACCCCGATCGCGCAGCCCAACCCCGGCCCCGGCGGCATCTACGCCCGGCTGGAAGAGCTGGGGCACCGCCTAGACCACTTCGATGAGGAGATCCGCGCCCGGATGCCCTCGCCCGCCGAGGTGCGCACGCTCCAGCTCGCCTCCGGCGTCCCGGTGATCTCACTGATCCGTACCGCCTTCGACTCCGAGGGGCGCGCGGTCGAGGTCTGCGACACCGTGATGGCCGCTGACGCCTACGTCCTGGCCTACCAGCTCCCCGCCACCTGACGGACGGGCCGGATGGCGCGCTGTGCGGCCGTCGCGGGCCGCTTCTCCCGACTCGTACACACGCAGACACCTACTCGTATAGACGAGTGGCTGAGTGGTGTGGCATGGTGGTGATCGTTCCCGGCGCGATCGGGTTCGACCACTGACACTCATCTAGACAACTAGGTGTGTCATGTTGCGAGAGAAGGAGAAGCAAGTTGCGTTCCATCCGTGTCGAGACCTCCGGTGCCACGGTGCTGCTGACTGAGGCGCCGGAGCCCAAGGTCAGGGACCGGCAGACCGGCGAGATCGCCAAGGACGCGCAGACCGGCGAGACCCTGATGCGCCTGGGCGTCGTCTACATCGACGGCGGGGAATCCTCCCTGCTCCAGGTCACCGTGCCGGAAAGCGGCGTGACGGAAGGGCTGGCGCTCGGGGCGCCGGTCACGCTGCTCGGGCTGATCGCCCGGCCGTGGGAGACCGTCTTCAACGGGCAGCAGCGGCACGGCATCGCCTTCCGGGCCGACGCCATCGCTCCGGCCGCCATGCCGGTTGGTGCGGGGGCCTGAGCCTGATGAACGACGTCATGACGTTGATGGAGGTGGGTAGCCCGGTCGCCGCAACGGTCGGCGGGGCCGCCTACCTCCGGGCCCGGCACCCGGCCGCGTACTGGTCCACGATCGGGCTGCCCATCTCCACGGCCCGGCTGCTGGGCTCGTACGGGTCGGTGATGGATGCGTGCGGGCTGACCGTTCCGCCGTCCCGGCTGCGGGCCTGGGCGACGCAGACGCTCACCCACCGAGAGGTGCGGCCGGTGCCTCCTCGGCGGGGGCTGATACGGCCGACATCCACCGGGCTGCGGGTCCGGCTGCGGCTGGCGCCGGGGCAGGAACCTGCGGACGTGGCGGCCTCGGCCGAACGGCTTCGGCACGCCTGGGGCGTTCACGGCGTGTACGTGGACGTGATCAAGCCGGGAGTGGTCGAGCTGCGGCTGATCGGCTTCGATGTACTGAGGAAGGTACGGATGCCCCGAAAGATGGCGGGCGACTTCCTCAAGGTGCCGGTGGCGCTGCGGGAGGACGCGACGCCGTTCGTACGGGACTACCGGGCCGTTCCGCATCAGCTGACCCTGGGCGCCACGCTGTCGGGGAAGTCCATGTTCCTGCGCCACCTGATATCCGGCCTGGCCCGGCAACCGGTCGCGCTGGTCGGGATCGACTGCAAGCAAGGCGTGGAGCTGGCGCCATTCGCTCCCCGCCTGTCGGCCCTGGCCACCGATCCCGATCAGGCGGCCGACCTGCTGCCCGTGCTCATCGAACTCATGGAGGACCGATACGACCTGATCAAGAAGCGGCAGGGCTTCGCCCCCAACACGCCGGATGAAGAGATCACCTCTGACATCTGGGGCCTGCCGGAGGATGAACGGCCGGTGCCGGTGGTACTGCTCGTGGACGAGGTGGCCGAGCTGTTCCTCGTCGCCACGCGGAAGGATGAGGAACGGCGGGACGAGATGGTTACCCAGCTCATCCGGCTGGCCCAACTCGGCCGCGCGGCAGGCATCTACCTGGAGGTGTGCGGGCAGCGGTTCGGCGCCGAGCTGGGCAAGGGCGCGACTATGCTGCGGGCTCAGCTGACCGGCCGGGTCTGCCACCGCGTGAACGATGAAGCCTCCGCCAAGATGGCGTTGGGCGACATCGCCCCCGAAGCGGTCGGCGCGGCCTGCGCCATCGCCCCGGAACGGCCCGGCTTGGCGGTCGCTGGGGACACCTCGGGCGGCTGGTCCCGCATCCGGACGCCGTTCCTGTCGCTGGGTGACGCTGCGGCAGTCTGCCGCGAACAGGCTCACCTGGTGTCGGTGTTGCCCGCGCTCGAACCGTTCCGACCGGACGTGCCGGCCGTCCCGGTGAGTACTCCGACCTCCCTGCTCAAGCCGCTCCCGGCCACCGAATAAGCCACTCCCAACCAATGGTCGGCGCGACCGCATCGCGCCATGTCCCTACCACCGCCTTGCCTGAAACCGATTGGAGTACCTGTGTCCCGTCCCACCATCTCCGAGGTCTCCACGCTCATCGCCGACCTGGCCGACTTCCGCAAGTCCGATGCCGGGCAGCGGGCAGAGCTGATGAGCCGCAAAGCCGATCTGCTGGAGCGCATCGCCGCTGCCCAGCCCGATGACATCGAGGCCGCTGAGGTCGCCGCCGCCGCTCGCGCACGTGCCGACGAACTCACGGCAGGCGGCTGACCCGACTGGAAGGAATCCCTACCCATGCGCGCTCACCTGGCGCGGGTTGACGCGGTGCTGGTGCAAGCGGTCATCGCCGCTGCGCTGTCCTTCGCCCACCTGCATGACCTGGCCTCGGCGGCCGGACAGGACGGGTGGAAGGCGTGGGCCTACCCGGTCTCGGTGGACCTGCTGCTTGTGGCGGCCTAGCGGCGGCTGCGGTCCGGGTCGTCCAAGGCGGCGGGCTGGTGCTGGTTCGTCGTCGCCCTGGCCGCGTCGCTCGGGGCCAACGTCGCCACCGCCGGACTGCTCGACCTGACCGACGTACCGGCCTGGCTGCGCATCCTCGTCGCCGGATGGCCAGCCGTCGCCTTCCTCGGCGGAACGCTCCTCGCCCACACCGCACCAGCGGCCGAAACCGCCTCGGCTCCGGCCGAACCGGAATCCGCGGAGACCCCCGCCGAACCGGAGCCCGAGAAGCCGAAGGCACCCGCGCCGCACGTCCCGGCCGCGCTCGTCACCCACGCACGCAAGCTCGCCGACGAACACCGCACCCGTACCGGCTCACCCATGGACACCGACACCCTGCGCGCCCGCCTCGGCGTCCCCGCGCCGCTGGCCGACGCCATCGCCACCCACCTCAAGTGATCAAGGAGACGACACCTGTGCGCCCCTCCACCCTGCACGCCCTCCAGCGCGCCGCCGAACTCAACAGCCAGGGACGGTTCATCGAAGCGGTGAGCATCGCCGAACCGGTCATCCTCGCTGCCGACACCGAAGAATGCGCGGAGATCAGGCGTTGGCTGGCCGACCACCGCGACGACTTCGCCGACCGAGGGGAGAACGGCTGATGCCCGCGCCTCGCCGCTTCCGCAGCGTCATCCGCATCGGCCCGGTCCGCGTCGGCACCGCAAACGATCAGCGGGGACGTGAGAAGCACACCGCCGTGTGCACAGCTCCGCGCTGCGACTTCTCCGCCGACTACGACACCCGCGCCGCCGCCGAACTGGCCGCCCGCACGCACCGTTGCCCCGTCCGCTGAAAGGAGATCGCCCGTGACCATCAGCCTGCCCCTGGTCTTCGTCCTCGGCGTCATCGCCTGGTTCGCGATCAAGTTCCTGGGCGTCCGCATGTGGGTCGCCGTCGTCATCGCGCTGTTCGGCTTCTGGCTCGCCCACACCGGCCTCGCGCCCTTCGTGGAGTCCGGTACGCGCTCCGGCGTCGACACAGTCAACCCCGAACACGACTAGACGAGTAGGCAAGAGGAGATCGCCGTGTTCCGACCGAAGTACCCCGAAGCCCCCACTCCATCGACCGTCTACACGCCCGCTCCAGTCGTCCAGCACAGCCACGCTCCGGCCTGCTCCTGCCAGCACGCTCCTGCGGCTGCCCCTGCTCAGCAGACGCCGTGGCTCGGGCCCACTGCCCGGACGGTCGGTGCCGTGCTCGCGGTCGGCGTCGTCGTGACCGCGCTCCTGGCGGCCGTCGTCGTCACGGCCATATCCGTCGCCGTGGCCGCTGTCGTCATGCGCTCGCTGCTCACCAGCCAGCGCCACCGCTAACCCACAACGAACACGACTGCCGGGGCGGCCTCGATACCGCCAAGCATCCGCCGCCCCGGCAGCCCCACCCCTCGAAAGAGGTGACACCCATCATCACCCGCACCACCCCGCCGCCGCTGCCCCAACTCGGCAACCTGGCGGCGCTCGGCACCATGCCCGCACTGCTCCGCCAGCTCTCCGGCCTCGGCGGCTGCACCACCCCGATCCGCCTCGACGGCCACCGCACCGAACACCACGTCAACCGGCACACCGGCGAGATCGGCCGCGTCCTCCGTCACTTGGACTCCACCGAACTGCCCGCCGGGCAGCTCCTGGTCCGCTGCAACAACCGCCGCACCACCCGCTGTGCTGCCTGCGCCGAGACCTACCGCCGCGACACCTTCCACCTGATCACCGCCGGACTGCGCGGCGGCAAAGGCACACCGGAAGACGTCGCCACGCACCCGCGCGTCTTCGCCACCTTCACCGCGCCCAGCTTCGGCCCCGTCCACAACCGCCTTACCGGCCCGGCTGGCACCGTCCGTCGATGCCGCTGCGGCATCCGCCACGACCAGGAGGACGACGCCCTTGGCACGCCACTCGCCCCGCACCGGTACGACTACGAATCCGCGGTGCTCTGGAACGCCCACGCGGGCATGCTCTGGCGGCGCTTCTCGATCTACCTGCGACGGGAAGTCGCCAAGCGGGCCGGACTCAGTCAGCGAGCCCTCCGCGACCACGCCCGGCTCTCCTTCGCCAAGGTCGCCGAGTACCAGAAGCGTGGCGCCGTCCACTTCCACGCCGTGATCCGCATCGACGGCCCCGGCGGCGGTGACACTCCGCCTCCGGCCTGGGCCACGGTCGAGCTGCTGACCGACGCCATCCAGGCGGCTACGCCCAAGGCACAGGTTGCCGGTCCGGTCATCGACGGACGGGCCCACACGTTCGCCTTCGGTGACGAACTCGACGTGCGGCCCATCCGAGGCGCCGACCTCAACGGCGGTCAGGAGCTGACCGACCGGGCCGTGGCCGCGTACATCGCCAAGTACGCCACCAAGGGCGCCGAGACAGCGACCGGGGCCCTGGACCGGCCCATACGGCTCATCGCCGAAGTCGCCCAGCTCGACATCAGCGAGCACGCCCGCCGCCTCGTCCGCACCGCCTGGGCGCTCGGCGCGCGCAAGGACCTGGAACACCTCCGGCTCCGCGCTTGGGCTCACATGCTCGGCTTCCGGGGCCACTTCTCCACCAAGTCGCGTCGCTACTCGACCACTCTCGGCGCGCTCCGCGACGCCCGCGCCGCATGGCGCCGTACCCAAGCCGCCGCCGAGCTGGAGCAGGACGAGACCACGCTCGTCCTCGCCCACTGGGCCTACGCCGGTACCGGCCTCACCCCCGCCGAGGAATGGCTGACCGTCACCATCACCCCCGCTCCTGGAACAGAAGGAGAGCCCACCCATGGCTAGCCGACGCCTCGCTGTCGCAGAAGTGGCCGCTGAGTTGCGTGCCTTGCCATCGCGGTACCTGACTCCTGAGGACCTGGTGGCGATGTTCGACCTGCCCAGCGTTGAGACGGTCTACCAGTGGCGCCGCAAGCGCACCGGTCCGCGCGGCTTCCGGGTCGGTCGGCATCTGCGCTTCGACCCCGTGGACGTCCGGGCCTGGGTCGAGTCCCTGCGGGAAGGGGCTGTCGCCTGATGGCCGGGCACGTCCAAGACCGCTGGTACAGAACCGAAACCGGCCTGGACGGGAAGGTACGCAAGGTCAAGACGGAGCGCTACGGATCGGGACAGCGTTACCGCGCTCGCTACGTCGGTCCGGACGGCACGGAGAAGTCCAAGAGCTTCCCCGACCGGCAGAAGCGGCTTGCCGATCAGTGGCTCGCCCACGTAGAGGCAGATATGGCGCGGGGGCAATACATCGACCCCCGCGCCGCCCGGATCACCTTTCAGCAGTATGCCGAGCGCTGGGTGGCCGCCCAGGGAGCCGACCCGAACACCCAGGCTTCGATGGAGTCACAGCTCCGCCTGCACGCCTTCCCGTATCTGGGAGCGCGTCCGCTCGGTTCCTTCCAGCCTGCGCACATCCGGGACTGGGTGCGTCAGCTTCAGGAGAACGGCGTCCGGGGGTCGTACGCGCGGACGATCTACTCCAACGTGCGTGCCACCCTGAGTGCGGCAGTGGACGACGGGCACCTTCCCCGGAACCCGTGCGCCGCCCGCTCGGTCCGGCCACCGACCGTCGACACGAAGCGTGTGATCCCGTGGACGCCGGAACGGCTCTTCGCCGTCCGGGCCGCCATGCCGGAGCGCTATCAGACCATGGTCGACCTGGGTGGCGGCTGCGGGCTCCGTCAGGGCGAGATCCTGGGCGTGGCCGTCGACGCAATCGACTTCGAGTCGGACACGCTCCACGTGGTCCAACAACTGAAGCTGAGTCGCAGCAAGGCCGTGTTCGCCCCGCCCAAGGGCGGCAAGCTCCGGGACGTACCGCTGCCCGGACCGGTCGCCGACGCGCTCAGGGAGCACATGGTGCGGTTCCCACCGGTCGAGATCACCTTGCCGTGGAAGGTGGCGGACGGGCCCCCGGTGACCAAGCGACTGATCTTCACTGGGCCGCGTGGTGGGCACGTCTGGCGTACGTCGCTCAACGAGGAAGCGTGGAAACGGGCGCTGGCCATGGCAGGGGTCATCCCGGTGCCCGAGCGAGGTCAGCCGTACGCGGAGTCCCGCGAGAACGGCATGCACGCGCTACGCCACTTCTACGCGTCCGTGCTCTTGGACGCCGGAGAGAGCATCAAGGCCCTCGCCGAGTACCTCGGCCACTCGGACCCAGGCCTGACGCTCCGCGTGTACGCACACCTGATGCCGTCCAGCCGGGAGCGCACTAGAAAGGCCGTCTCCACCACCTATCAGAGACTCGACAAGCAGAATTAGTAGCAAGCTAGTTAGCCCAGCAGGGAGCTCAATAGGGAGCTCGATACGTAGCTCAATAGCTAGCTCAGTAGGCAGCTCGATAGGTATCTCAATAGGAAGCTCAATAGGAAGCTCGATACGTATCTCAATACGTATCTCAATAGCTAGCTCAGTAGGGAGCATGCGCACCGCCGCGTCCCCTGCAGGGAACCTCAGGGAACCTCAGGGAACCTCAGGGAACCTCAGGGAACCTCAGGGAACCTTAAGGACTGTAAGGAAAACGGTGGAACACTCGGGACGGGCAACCTGCCCATACCCTCGGGCGCGAGCAGCATGGCTTTTCAGCTGCACATTTGTGCGCCGGATGAGAGCTATGAGAAAGTCTCAGCGGCATAAGAATGCCGCCCCGGCATGGGCGGCATTCGTCTCCATTGCCACATTCTCAGCAATCACCTGGACAAGTGAAGCGAACACAGCTGGAGGGCTCCATGGTCCCACGCGTCGGGGTAACCGTCGACATCCACCCTCGCGATCTGCCGATCGCGCTCATCGGTACGGCTGGCGGCGCGTTCGCCCTGTGGGCCAACGCCCCCGCCGAGATCGCCATCCCGACGGCCCTGCTGATCGTCTTCGACATCCGCATCCGCCGCTGGCGCCGACGCACCTGACGGCCCGATCAAGCAGCTGACGGCCCACAGGCGGCCCCAGGATGCCAACAAGCCCCTCACCTGCCGCCAAATCGCAGGTGAGGGGCTTGATCGTTCCGTGTTACTTCTTCTTGCCCTGGTTCTTTACCGCCTCGATCGCGGCCTTCGCGGCCTCCGGGTCGAGGTAGGTGCCGCCCGGGTTGGTGGGGCGGAAGTCGGCGTCGAGCTCGTAGGAGAGCGGGATGCCGGTGGGGATGTTGAGGCCCGCGATGTCGGCGTCGGAGACGCCGTCGAGGTGCTTGACCAGGGCGCGCAGGGAGTTGCCGTGGGCGGCGACGAGGACGGTGCGGCCGCTGAGGAGGTCGGGGACGATGGCGTCGTACCAGTACGGGAGCATGCGGACGACGACGTCCTTGAGGCACTCGGTGCGGGGGCGCAGCTCCGGGGGGATGGTGGCGTAGCGCGGGTCGGCGCTCTGGGACCACTCGGTGCCGTCCTCCAGCGGGGGCGGCGGGGTGTCGTACGAGCGGCGCCACAGCATGAACTGCTCCTCGCCGAACTCGGCGAGGGTCTGGGCCTTGTCCTTGCCCTGGAGGGCGCCGTAGTGGCGCTCGTTGAGGCGCCAGCTGCGGGCGACCGGGATCCAGTGGCGGTCGGCGGCCTCGAGGGCGAGCTGCGCGGTGCGGATCGCGCGCTTCTGGACGGAGGTGTGGACCACGTCGGGGAGCAGGCCGGCGTCGCTCAGCAGCTCACCGCCGCGGACTGCCTCCTTCTCGCCCTTTTCGTTGAGGTTCACGTCCACCCAGCCGGTGAACAGGTTCTTCGCGTTCCACTCGCTCTCGCCGTGGCGGAGGAGGATCAGCTTGTACGGTGCGTCGGCCATGCGGTCGAGCCTACTGGACCGGTCGGAGGGGGCCGATTGACGGACCTGGTCAATTGAGTGGCGGGCGGGGGGCGGGGTCTGTAAGTTGCGGGCACGGTCAGCGCCACTTACATGGGGCGCGCATGCGTCGGGGGGTCCGCGATGTCCAAGGGTCGGTTGAGACAGGCCGCGAAGGAGAGCGTCTCGGGGCTGCCCCGGGCGTTCTGGTGGCTGTGGACGTCCACGCTGGTGAACCGGCTGGGTGGGTTCGTGGCGACGTTCCTCGCGATGTATCTGACGGTGGAGCGCGGCTACTCCGCTACGTTCGCCGGGCTGGTCGGGGCGCTGCACGGGCTGGGCGGGGTGGTGTCGGCGGTGGCCGCGGGGGTGCTCACCGACCGGCTCGGGCGGCGGCCGACGCTGCTGGTGGCGCAGGTGTCGACGGCGGTGACGGTGGCCGTGCTCGGCTTTGTGCAGGATCCCGTGGCGATCGCGGTGGTGGCCTGCCTGGTGGGCATGGCGAGCAACGCGTCGCGGCCCGCGGTGCAGGCGATGATGGCCGACATCGTCGCCCCCGAGGACCGGGTCCGGGCCTTCTCGCTCAACTACTGGGCCATCAACCTGGGCTTCGCGTTCTCCGCGATGGCGGCGGGGCTGCTGGCCCGGAGCGGCTATCTGACGCTGTTCCTGGCCGACGCGGGGATGACGCTGCTGTGCGCGCTGATCATCTTCGTCAAGCTGCCGGAGTCCCGCCCGGCGGGGAAGGGCACCGAGCACGGGGAGGAGGGCAAGCGGGTCGGGCTCGGGACGGTGCTGCGGGACCGGCGGTTCATGGCCGTGGTCGCGCTGACGTATCTGCTCGCGACCCTCTTCCAGCAGGCGTACGTCGCCATGCCGGTGGCGATGGGCGCGGACGGGCTGTCCAGTACGGACTACGGGTTCGCCATCGCGGCCAACGGGGTGCTGATCGTGGCCCTGCAGATCCCGGTCACGCGGTTCATCCAGCACCGGGACCCGATGCGGCTGCTGGCGCTCGCCGCGCTGCTGACCGGGTACGGCTTCGGGCTGACCGCCTTCGCCGGATCGGTGGGGATGTACGCGCTGGCCGTCTGCGTCTGGACGCTCGGCGAGATCATCAGCTCGCCGACCCAGATGGGTCTGGTGGTGCGGCTCTCCCCGGTCCATGGGCGGGGCCGCTACCAGGGGATGAGCGTGCTGGCGTGGTCGCTCGCCTCGCTGACCGCGCCGCTGGCGGGCGGTGCGGTGATCGACCGCTTCGGGGCGGACACGCTGTGGGCGGCGAGCGCGGCGGTGGGCACGGTGGCCGCGGTCGGCTACGCGGTGTTGGGGCGGCGGCTCCGGGCCGACGAGGCGGATAAGGCGAAGAGAGCGGCAGAGGTGCCTGTCCCGGTGATGCGGGACGTGGACGCCGGGGTGGCGGGCTGACCCTGGTGGTTCGTACGGGCGCGGTGCGCGCCGCGGGGGTATGCGCACCGCGCCCGGCGTCAGCACGGGGCATCAACACACCGCATCAGCGCACGGCATCACCGCAGGGCGCGCTGCGCCTCGTACAGATTGCGCGGGTGGACGGCCTCGGGGTGGCCGTAGGACTCGATACGGGAGTGGAGCGGACCGCTGAAGTCCGGTACGTCGGTCTGGCCGAACTCCCGGACCTCGCTGATGCCGACCGTCGCGCTGTACGGGGCGATTCCGTCGATCCTGACGCAGCCCGCGCGCTGGTTGATGACGGTGACGTTCCAGTGGGTGAACCGGGCGCCGTACAACGGGCCCGCGCTCGCGTCGCCGCCGTGCGCGCCGGTGTTGTCGACGGTGATCTCGGTGCGGACGTTGGCGAACGGCATGCCGCGGTGGGTGTCGAAGGTGCCCATCTCCATCCGGCCGCGTGACCAGACGTTGTAGCTGGACAGACCCTCGACGTTGATGCCGTGCAGCTGTGTCCCGGCGGGCGCGGGCACGGTGCGCCGCGCGAGGACGAAGTCCTCGACCAGGTTGTCGTGCGAGCCCTCGCGGCAGCAGTACGGATGGTGGCTGCCGCGCCCCGAGACGGTGACCCGGCGCAGGGTGCACGCCTTCGCGGCGACGAGCAGGAAGCCGTTGTCGACGTTGTTGACGGTCACGTCGTCGACCCAGCAGTCCCACGCGCATTGCAGGGCGACGCCGTTGTAGCCCTTGTCGAGCAGATGCTGCGCCTGGGGTGTCTCGATGACGTCGAGGGTCAGCCCCTCGACACCGGAGCCGGTCAGCGGCCGGACGAGGGTGGTGAACCGCGGCTTCCACTCGGGCCGGGCGTCGAGCGGCAGCGGACGGTCGAGGGTCACCCGGCGGCGGCGCCGGTCGACGGCGGTGATGCGGCACGGCCATTCGTACGGGACGTACGAGGTCAGCTTGGTCTTGTCGGCCCACGCGTACCCGGCGGCGCCCTCGATGTCCCCGGCCATGTGCCGGAGCAGGGTGTGCGCGCCGTCGTCCGCGAGCTGGAACAGCACCCGGTCGCCGCGCCGGAGGGCGGCGGTGCTCTCGACGGGCACGGACCAGTCGCCGCGCCGGGCGGGCCGGTCGACGGCGGCCAGCGGGCGCCACTGGTCGCGCAGGTTGCCGGTCCAGCCCTCGAACGGCCACGCCTGGGCCCTGATCGCGGCGGTGAGGGAGCGCCAGCGGGCGTCCGGGCACATCCAGATGAGGCCACCGGCCCAGGACCAGGACGACTTGGTGCCGCCGTACCGGCTGCCGTACGGCCCGATCAGCTCGGTGAGGTTACGGGTCGCGTGCAGCGTGGTCCGCCCGCTGCCCGCGCCGCGCAGCACGACGTTGTCGTAGCCGATGCGGATGATGCCGTCGACGCGGTACGTCCCGGGCGGCACCACCACCGTGCCCCCGCCGCGCCGCCCGACGGCCTCGATGGCCCGGTTGATCGCGGGCGCGGCGTCGGCCGAGCCGTCGGGCCGGGCGCCGTAGCGCCGTACGTCGGCGGCGACGGGGTAACGGGGCAGATCCGCGCGCCCGCCACGGAATCCGGCGCGGCCGACGTAGGGGATCTGCGGGTGGCGGTACGGGTCTGCGCGGAACTCGCGCCACAGTGCGGAACCCGATCGGTCCGATGCCGCGGCGGCGGGTGCCGCGCCCAGCACACCCGCCGCGGTGCCCGCGGCCGCCCCCGCCGCCGCGCCGAGGACCGTGCGTCTGTCGATTTCCCTGTCCATGAGGCCCACACCTTCCATGGATGTGAACGTCGTTCAGATGAGCGACGGGCGTGAGCATGCCACGGCATCCCTCGGCGCGGAAGGGGCTGGGACGAAAGGACGAAGCCGGTCATTCGGACCGGGGAACGGTCACTCGGCGGCGACGTCGCGGGTCAGGTTGGTGAATGCTTCGAGGTTTCGGGTGGATTCGCCGCGGGAGGTGCGCCAGGCGTATTCCTTGCGGATGGCGGTCGCGAAGCCCATCTCCAGCAGGGTGTTGAAGCTGCCGTCCGCGTTCTCCAGCACCGTGCCCAGCAGGCGGTCCAGTTCGTCCGGGGTGACGGAGGCGAGGGGGAGGCGACCGGCCAGATAGATGTCGCCGAGCTGGTCGATCGCGTAACTCACCCCGTACAGGCGGGTGTTGCGCTCCAGCAGCCAGCGGTGGACGGCCGCGTGGTTCTCGTCCGGGTGGCGGACGACGAAGGCGTTGATGGAGAGCGAGTGGCGGCCGACCCGCAGGGAGCAGGTCGTCGACAGCTTGCGGGTGCCGGGGAGCTTGACGACGTACGTGCCGCCCTCCGGGCTCTCCCACTCCAGCTCGGCGTCGTTCAGCGTCCGTTCGATGACGGCGCGGGGGTCGGCCTGGGGGGTGGTGTCAGCCATGGGCCGATCGTAGGTGACGCCGCTCCCGCATCGCGTCCATGTAGACCTCGGCCGTCGCCGCCGCGGCCGTGTCCCAGCCGAAGGACTGGGCGTGGCGGGCGGCGGCCGCGCCCATGAAGGCCGCGCGGCCCGGCTCGTCGGCGAAGGGGCGCAGGGCGCGGGCGTAGTCGGCGGGGTTGTGGCCGTCGACCAGGGTGCCGCTGACCCCGTCCCGTACCGCCACCGGCAGGCCGCCCACCGAGGCCGCGACCACCGGGGTGCCGCATGCCTGCGCCTCGACCGCGACCAGGCCGAACGATTCGCTGTACGACGGCATCACCAGCACCGAGGCCGCCCGGTACCAGTCCGCCAGCTCGTCCTGCGCGACCGGCGGCTGGAAGCGGACGACGTCGCTGATGCCCAGGCGCGCCGCGAGCTTGTGCAGCCGCTCGGGCTTGGCGAGGCCGGTGCCGCTCGGTCCGCCCACCACGGGGACGACGATCCGCTCGCGCAGCGACGGCTGCTCCGCCAGGAGGTGGGCGACCGCGTGCAGCAGGATGTCCGGGGCCTTCAGCGGCTGTATGCGGCCCGCGAAGAGCGGGATCAGCGCGTCGGGCGGCAGCCCGAGCCGGGCCCGGGCGGCGGCGCGGCCGTCGGCGGGGCGGAACCGGTCCAGATTCACCCCGGGGTGGACGACGGCGACCAGGTCGCGGTCCGCCTCGTAGTGGCGCACCAGCTCCTCCGCCTCCTCGGCGGTGTTCGCGATCAGCCGGTCGGCGGCGCTGACGATCTGCTGCTCGCCGATGACGCGGGCGGCCGGTTCGGGGGTGTCCCCGGCGGCGAGGGCGGCGTTCTTGACCTTGGCCATGGTGTGCATGGCGTGCACCAGCGGCGCCCCCCAGCGCTCGGCGGCCAGCCAGCCGACGTGGCCAGAGAGCCAGTAGTGGGAGTGGACGAGGTCGTAGTAGCCGGGCCGGTGCCCGGCCCACGCCTGCATCACCCCGTGGGTGAACGCGCACAGCTGCGCCGGAAGCTCCTCCTTGGCCAGCCCCTCGTACGGGCCCGCGTCCACATGGCGCACGAGCACGCCCGGCGTCAGCTCGACGGTCGGGGGGAGCGCGCCGGTGGTGGCCCGCGTGAAAATCTCCACCTCGATGTCGATGGCGGCGAGGCGGCGGGCCAGCTCGACGATGTACACGTTCATGCCGCCCGCGTCGCCGGTGCCGGGCTGATGCAGCGGCGAGGTGTGCACGCTGAGCATCGCGATCCGCCGCGGACGTCGTGAAATGCGCCGAAGGCGCTGGTGGGGCGCGCCGCCGAAGGGCGTATGGGACCGGCCACGCAGGCCGCCGAGCCGGTACACGTGCTGGCTCACCGCGCGATACCTCCTTTTCGGGGCAAGCTTTCCCCTGCTGCTTCCCCTCCGAGGCGACAACACCGGAACCAGCCGTTCCCATTTCCGTTTTGCCAAAGCGTGACCTGCGGAAATCGCGCGGAGATCGTTTATGCCCGGTGCGACCACACATGGTCAGAGCACAGCCACGCAGCGCATAGGCTGCTCGCCATGAAAGCCCGCGTGCCTCCGCCCGTCCGCCCCATCGGATCGGCCACGCGCGGGACCACCAACCCCAACCGGCTGCGGCGCATGGACCGGTGGATCGCCGCCGTCCACGGCACCACGCTGCGGCGCGCCGAG
This sequence comes from Streptomyces sp. NPDC040405, assembly GCF_055595765.1. NCBI lineage: Bacteria > Bacillati > Actinomycetota > Actinomycetes > Kitasatosporales > Streptomycetaceae > Streptomyces > Streptomyces sp. NPDC040405. The sequence goes on along the minus strand of NZ_JBVIVI010000005.1, from coordinate 162,164 downwards.
ACGGCGGTGGCCGTCGACCTCGGGTACGGGGCCGCGCCCTGGACCGCCGTGGAGCTGCTGCACCGGCTGCGGACCGTACGGCCCGGGGCGCTCGTGGTCGGGCTGGAGATCGACCCGGCGCGGGTCGCCGCCGCGAAGCCGTACGAGCGGGACGGGCTCACCTTCGCGCACGGCGGGTTCGAAGTGCCCCTGCCGGGCGCACGGCCCGTGCTCATACGGGCGGCGAACGTGCTGCGGCAGTACGACGAGCACGAGGTCGCGGACGTATGGCGGCTGCTGTGCGCGCGGCTGGCGCCCGGGGGCGTGCTGGTGGAGGGCACCTGCGACGAGGTCGGCCGACGGCACGTCTGGGTCGCGCTCGGCCCCGCGGGCCCCCGTACGGTCACCTTCGCCGCCCGGCTCGGGTCCCTGGAACGCCCGTCCGACCTGGCCGAACGGCTCCCGAAGGCGCTCATCCACCGCAATGTGCCGGGCGAACCGGTGCACGCCTTCCTCCGCGACTTCGACCGCGCCTGGGCGGCGGCCGCGCCCTACGCCAGCCTCAGCGCCCGGCAGCGGTGGATCCGCAGCGCCCAGGCGCTGCGCGCGGCGGGCTGGCCCCTGGCGGACGGGCCCACGCGCTGGCGCCAGGGCGAGATCACGGTGCGCTGGGATGCGGTGGCCCCGCGCGGCACCCGCGGCTGACGGCGCGCGCCTCGTCCGACCGCTCCGACCGCTCCGGGCGCTCCGGGCGCGCGTACGGGCGCTCCGGGCGCGCGTACGGGCGCTCCGGGCGCGCGTACGGGCGTACGGGCGTCAGTCGGCCTCGCGGGAGCGGGTGAAGACCCGCTCGCGGGCCTCTTCCGTCGCCGTCGCCACCGCGCCGAGCAGCACCGCGTCCTCGCCGAGGGTGCTGGCGCGGACCCGCGGGCGCAGCGGGCCGATCCGGTGGAGAGTCGTGGTCACCGGGGGCAGCAGCAGGTCCGCTCCGCCGCCGAGGCCGCCACCCAGGACCACCAGGTCCGGGTCGAGTACGGCGGCGACGGCGGCGATCACATGGGCCAGCCGCTCCGCCTCCTGGCGCACCGCCGCCACCGCCGGTTCGACGCCTTCGCGCGCCGCGTCGAAGACGTCCTTGGCGGAGCCGGGGTGGGCCATGCCCAGTGCGCGCGCGGTCCGGACGACCGCGCCGCCCGCCACCGCGTCCTCCAGATCCCGCCCCCCGTTCGGCAGCGTCGGCAGGAAGCCGATCTCGCCCGCCGCGCCGTGCGCGCCCGTGAAGAGGCGGCCGTCGGCGACGACGCCCATGCCCAGGCCCGTGCCGACCATGACGAAGACGAAGAGCCTGCTGCCGCGGCCCGCGCCGAAGGTGTACTCGCCCAGCGCGGCCAGGTTGGCGTCATTGTGGACGGACAGCGGCGTGCCCAGCTCCTCGCGCATCCGGTCCAGCAGCCCCGCCCGCCCCCAGCCGGGGAGGTTCACCGCGTACCGCACCCGGCGCCGCTCCGGGTCGTACACGCCGGGCGCGCCGACGACCGTGTGCGCGACCAGCGCCGGGTCCACCCCGGCGTCCGCGAGGACTCGGCGGGCGGCGGCGACGGTGAGGTCGGCCATGGCGGCGGCGCTGCGGCCGCTGTTGCGGACGTCGGACCGGGCGACGACGGTCCCGTCCAGATCGGCGGCGGCCACCCGCAGCCAGGACCGGCCGATGTCCAGGCCGAGGACGTACCCGGCGGTCGGGTCGGGTTCGTACAGCACCGCGACCCGCCCCCGCTCCGGCGGCGCCTGCCGTCCGGCCTCCCGGACGAGCCCCGCCTCCGCCAGGGCGGCGAGCGCGGTGGAGACGGTCGGCTTGGACAGGCCCGTGTCGCGGGCGAGCTGGGCGCGGGAGGCGGGTCCTTCGGCGCGGAGCCGGGCGAGGAGGAGGCGTTCGTTGTTGCTGCGCAGCCGCTGCCGGTTCCAGGGGCGGGCGTCGTCACCTGCCACATCGGTCATCGCGGCGCCTCCCCGTCTCCCCGGCCATCTCTCCGGGCTGCTCCAAGAGCCTTGGGCATGACCCTTGACGGCATCAAGTAAGGCTCCTTAACTTAATCCATCCTACGGAGGTGGACATGTCCGGCACCGGGGGCGGATTCGTCCGCCGCATCGGCCTCTTCCAGGCCACCGCCATCAACATGAGCCAGATGTGCGGCATCGGGCCGTTCGTCACCATCCCGCTCATGGTCGCCGCCTTCGGCGGGCCGCAGGCCGTCGTGGGCTTCGTCGCGGGCGCCGTGCTCGCCCTCGCGGACGGGCTTATCTGGGCGGAGCTGGGTGCCTCGCTGCCCGGGGCCGGGGGCAGTTACGTCTATCTGCGCCAGGCGTTCCAGTACCGCAGCGGCAAGCTCATGCCGTTCCTCTTCGTCTGGACGGCGATGCTGTTCATCCCGCTGATCATGTCCACGGGCGTGGTCGGCCTCGTGCAGTACCTGGGCTATCTGTGGCACGGCATGACCCAGACGCAGGGGGATCTGGTCGGGCTCGGCGTCATCGCGCTGGTCATCGGGCTGCTGTGGCGCGGGGTCGAGCACATCGCGCGGATCACCGCCGTGATGTGGTGCGTGATGATCGCCTCGGTGGTGCTGGTGATCGCGGCCGCGTTCAGCGACTTCGACCCGGGGCAGGCGTTCACGTACCCCGCGCACGCCTTCGACCTGGGCAGCGGCCACTTCTGGACCGGCTTCGCGGCCGGGCTGACCATCGGCATCTACGACTACCTCGGCTACAACACGGCCGCGTACATGGGCGCCGAGATCAAGGACCCCGGCCGCACCCTGCCGCGTGCGATCGTCGTCTCCATCCTCGGCATCATGGGCATCTACCTGCTGCTCCAGATCGGCACCCTCGGCGTCGTCGACTGGCACCAGATGCTCGACCCGAACTCGGTGGCGTCCCAGTCCGTCGCCTCCGCGGTCCTGGAGGAGACCTGGGGGAAGACCGCGGCGAACGTCGTCACCGTCCTCATCCTCATCACCGCCTTCGCGTCCGTCTTCGCCGGGCTGCTGGGCGGATCGCGGGTGCCGTACGACGCGGCCCGCGAGCGCGTCTTCTTCCGCCCGTACGGCACGCTCCACCCACGGCACCGCTTCCCGGTGCTGGGACTGGCGACGATGGGCGTGGTGACCGCGGTGGGCTTCCTCATCGGCCGCCACACCGATCTGGCCACGCTCATCCAGCTGCTGACGACGGTCATGGTGATCGTGCAGGCGCTGGCCCAGGTCCTCGCCGTCACCGTGCTGCGCCGCCGCCAGCCGACGCTGCGGCGGCCGTACCGGATGTGGCTCTACCCGCTGCCGAGCGTGGTGGCGCTGGTGGGCTGGCTGGTCATCTACGGCTACGCCGACAAGAACTCCCCCGGGCGGCACCCCATCGAATGGTCCCTCGCCTGGGTCGCCGCGGGGTGCGTGGCGTTCGTGCTGTGGGCGCGGACGGAGAAGGTGTGGCCGTTCGGCCCGAAGGAGATCAGCGAGGAATACCTGGCAGAGGGGGCCGGGGGCGACCCCGACGCGGCGGGGGCGCCGGGCGGCACCGCCAAGGCGTGACGGGCCGGGGCGCGGGATTCAGGCCCGCGCCCCCGCCGCCGCGTCCGCCTTCGCGTCCAGCCCCGCCGCCAGGGCCCGCAGCGCCTTCTCCGACGCGGACCCCTTCTCCGCCGTGTACGTGCACAGCATCTGCCCCGGGTCCCCCGGCAGCACGAGCGCCTCGTACGTCATCACCATCTCCCCCACCTCCGGGTGCAGATACCGCTTCGTACCGCGCGTCCGCTCCTGCACCGCCTGTGCCTCCCAGCGCCGCCGGAACTCCTCGCTCCGCTCCCGCAGCTCCTGGATGACCTGGCACAGCCGCTCGTTGCCCGGCATGCGTCCGGTCTCGGCGCGCAGCCCGGCCACCGTGTCGTCGGCGACCTCGGACCAGTTCGGGTGCAGCACCCGCGCCCGGGGATCGAAGAAGATCAGAAAGGCGCCGTTGCGCTCCTCCTCCGGCATCTCGTCGAAGTGGAGGCCGATGCGGCCGCCGAGCCGGTTCCAGGCCAGGACGTCCTGGCCCGGGCCGAAGACGAAGGCCGGAACCGTATCGTCCATCACCTCCAGCAGCCGCAGGACCTCCGGCCGCACGCGCGGACGCGGTTCCGGGTCCGCGCGGCCGTGCCGCCGCGGCAGGGTGATGTTGCGCAGATAGGTGTGCTCGGACGGGGTCAGCCGCAGCGCCCGCGCCAGCCCGTCCACGACGGAATCCGAGACAGCCGGGGCGCGGCCCTGTTCGATGCGGGTGTAGTAGTCGACGCTGATCCCGGCGCGCTGCGCGACCTCCTCGCGGCGCAGGCCCCGCACCCGGCGCCGTACGACGCCCTCCGGCAGCCCGACCGCGGCCGGGTCGAGCGCGGCGCGCCGCGCCTTGAGGAACGCCTTGATCTCCGGTTCGGAATGGCCCATCGGCCCATTATCGGGGCGTCCGGCCGGGTCTCCCCCGGGTGGTTCCGGCAGACCCAGGTTGGGCCGGGCCTGGTCCGGTACTCGCACCGGGCGAAGGCTGGGCCCTGCACGGACTCGGCAGGCACACAGCGAGAGGCACCCCCATGAAGCGCAGGATTCTCGGCGGCACCGGCATTTCGGTCAGCGAATACGCCCTGGGCGCGATGATGTTCGGCGCGATCGCCAACCGGGACCACGACGACTCCGTACGGATCATCCACCGCGCCCTCGACGCGGGCATCAACTTCGTCGACACCGCCGACATCTACTCGGCGGGCGAGTCGGAGGAGATCGTCGGCAAGGCCCTCAAGGGCCGCCGCGAGGACGTCGTCCTGGCGACCAAGGCCCATGGCTCCATGGGCGACGACGAGAACCACAGCGGCAACTCGCGCCGCTGGATCACCCGCGAGATCGAGAACAGCCTGCGCCGCCTCGGCACGGACTACCTCGACCTCTACCAGATCCACCGCCCCGACCCGACGACCGATGTCGACGAGACCCTCTCCGTCCTGTCCGACCTGGTCCGGGCGGGCAAGGTGCTGGCCGTCGGGTCGTCCACCTTCCCGGCGGAGCAGATCGTGGAGGCCCAGTGGGTGTCCGAGCGGCGCGGCCACGTACGGTTCCGCACCGAGCAGCCGCCGTACTCGATCCTGGCGCGGAGCGTGGAGGCGGCGGTGCTGCCGACCGCGCAGAAGTACGGGATGGGCGTGCTGAGCTGGGGCCCGCTCTCCGCGGGCTGGCTCTCGGGCCGCTTCACGAAGGCGTCCGACATCGACCTGTCGGACGGCAGCCGGGCGGCGCTGGAGCGGTTCAAGTTCGACCCGTCGCTGCCGGAGAACGCCCGGAAGCTCGAAGCCGTCGGCGAGCTGAGCAAGCTGGCCTCCGACGCCGGGCTCTCGCTCCCGCACCTGGCCATCGCGTTCGTACGGGCCCACCCCGCCATCACCTCGGTGATCATCGGGCCGCGCACGATGGACCAGCTGGAGGACCTGCTCGCCGGGGCCGAGGTGGAGCTGAGCGCGGACGTACTGGACCGGATCGACGAGATCGTGCCCCCAGGCACGGACCTCAACCGGGCGGACAGCTACTACGTCCCGCCGTCCCTCGCCGACAAGGGCCTGCGCCGACGGTGACGCTGACGCTGACGCGGCGTGGCGGGTCCGGGGCTGCGGCCGGTGGATGTCCCCCGGCCCGCCCCGATTCGTGCACCGCCGCGCGGCGGTGCACGGCCCCCGCCGACCTCGGCCAGGCCGGGGGCGCGGGCCCTCGCTCAGGGCGGGTCCAGGGTGGTGAGCAGCGCGTCTACCAGGGTGCGGTCGTGGGGGTAGGTGAGGCGGGTGCGGGCTGCTTCCGGGGGGAGCCAGAGCAGGCGGTCGACCTCGCGGTTCGGCACGAACGTCTCGTCGGGGACCGCCTCGGCGGCCCAGTAGCGGACCTCCTTCGGGCGGCCCCTGGCGGCGTAGCGCAGGGTGGGCAGCTCCGCGCCGGGCGTGCAGCCCATCCCGGTCTCCTCCACCACCTCGCGCACCGCGCAGTGCAGCGCGTCCTCGCCGCGCTTCAGCTTGCCCTTGGGGTGCGACCAGTCGTCGTACCGGGGCCGGTGGACGAGGGCGATCTCCAGCCCACCACGCCGCGGGGGGTGCCTCCAGAGCACGCAGCCCGCCGCCAGCACGGTCGTCACATCGCCTCGCGCATCATCCTGGCTCATCCTGCCGTCTCGCCTCCCTGGTCGGCGTCCGTCGTCAGGAAGCCTGGCCCACGACCCGCCGCCATATCCGGCCGAACGCGAACCGGGCCGCCTCCACCTCGTGCCGCTGGTCGGCGTGGAGCACGCCGAGCGCGTACGCGGTCGCCGGGGCGATCCGCGGCGTACGGGCGGCTGCCGCCGCGGCGGCGGCCGCCTCGGCGGCGTCGCGGTGCCGCTCCAGCGCCTCCCCGGCGGCCTGCAGCCGCGTGGCGGTGGACGGCTCCGCGTCCGCCGACGCGGGCGGCGCCGCCATCAGCTCCAGCACCTCCAGCGCGTAACGCCGCATCCGCACCAGCCGCCGCACCTGGTGCCACGGCGCATCCTGCCGGTCGCTGGCGGGCGGCGAGTCGGCGGCGGGCGTCGCGGCGAGCCCGTGGACCAGCGCCTCCGCGTTGTACGGATGCCCCGCGCGGCCCAGCGGAAGCGCCTCCACCGCCTCGGTCAGCCGCCGGTTCGCCAGCTCGGCGAGCGGCGGCAGCACCTGCTCGGCGGGCCGCCCGGCGGTCGCCTCGTCGAGCGGCACCTCGGAGGCGAGGAACGCGACGGTGTCGGCGACCGCGTGGAAGCGGGACGAGCCGAGCGCCTGGAGCGCGGCGGTGTGCGCACGGGTCCGGGCCAGGGTGAGCTGACGTTCCAGCAATGCCCCGGCGCGGGCGGCCCCCACGGTCAGCGCCCCGCCCCGGGCCTCTTCCTGGTCCCCGGCCCGCTGGTGCGCCGCCGTACGCTCCTCCGCGGCGGAGCCGCCCAGGGCCCGGGACCCGTTCGCCCCGGCCGTACCCGCGCCCGCGCCCTCCGGGGCCCCCTCGTCGCCCCACTCCGCATACGGGCGGCGCGGCGCCGCCTCCGCGTCCCCGTCCGGGGCGCCGGACGCGGCGCTCCGCGCCCGGGCGGCGCGTCCGCCCGTCTCCGCCGTCTCCTCCGGGCCCGCGCCGCCGCGCGTGGCGACGCGCGGCGCGGGGTCCGGGGCTCCGGTGGCCAGGGAGACGCTGCGGCGGGCGGTACGGGACGAACGGGGCGTGGCGCCCGAGGGGCCGTCGGCCCCCGCCGTGACCCCGCCCCGCGCGGTGCGCGCCGCGAGAGTCGTGGACCCGGAGGCCCCCACAGCCTCCGGATCCACGCCAGTGGCCGCCGGTTCCCCGGTCGCCGCGTCCCCTTGCGGCGTCCGGTCCGGCGGTCCCCCCGCGCCCGAGAGCCGGTGCAGCGCGTCGCGCAGCCGGGCCAGCCGCCCGGCGTACGCGTGCTCCAGCGCCAGCGTGCCCGACAGCCACGCCAGCTCGGCGCGCAGCTGGTCGGACCAGGCCGTGTCGGTGACCGGGCGGTAGACGGAGAGCGCGCCGCTGATCCGGCGCGCGGCGCGGCGCAGCAGGCGGGCGGCCTCGGCCGCCTCCTCGACGTCGGCGCCGCTCTCGCCGTGCAGCCGCAGGCTGCGCAGGAAGTCCCCCGCCTGGGTGTGCAGATACTCCGACAGCACCTCGCCCGCGGTGGCGGCACCCCCGGGGACGGCACCCCCGGGGACGAGACCGATGGCGGGCGCGGACGCCGCCATGGGCCCCTCCGCCACCCGGTCCGCCGCACGCTTCGTCATGTCGTACCCCCCGGGACCCACGGCTGCGGCGGCGGTGCGGGGCGGGATACCGGGTGACCCGCCGGTCCCGGTAATCCCGACCAGCGGCAGGTCATGTCGTTGAACCACGCCGTCGCCTCCGGGCGTCTATGAGCGTCTCCTGTACGTTCCGCAGCGGCTGTCCGTCCGCGTCCGTCGCATGCCGGGTCCAGCCGCCGTCCGGGCCCAGGTGCCAGGAGGAGGTGGCATCCGACATGCCGGTCTCCAGCAGACGGTTGAGCGAGGCGCGGTGGGCGGGGTCGGTGACCCGCACCAGCGCCTCGATGCGGCGGTCCAGATTGCGGTGCATCATGTCGGCGCTGCCGAGCCACACCTCCGGCTCACCGCCGTTCCCGAACGCGAAGACGCGCGAGTGCTCCAGGAACCGGCCCAGGATGGAGCGGACCCGGATGTTCTCCGACAGCCCCTCGACGCCCGGGCGCAGCGCGCAGATGCCGCGCACCCAGACGTCGACCGGCACCCCGGCCTGCGACGCCCGGTAGAGGGCGTCGATGACGGCCTCGTCCACCATCGAGTTGACCTTGATCCGCACGGAGGCGGGCCGCCCGGCCCGGTGGTGCGTGATCTCCTTGTTGATGCGGGTGACGAGTCCGTCGCGCAGCGACTTGGGGGCGACGAGCAGCCGCCGGTAGTTCTCGCGCCGCGAGTAGCCGCTGAGCCGGTTGAACAGGTCCGAGAGGTCCGCGCCGACCTTGGGGTCGGCGGTGAGCAGCCCCAGGTCCTCGTACAGCCGGGCCGTCTTGGGGTGGTAGTTGCCGGTGCCGACGTGCGCGTAGCGGCGCAGCGTGTCGCCCTCCTGGCGGACCACCAGGGACAGCTTGCAGTGGGTCTTCAGCCCGACCAGGCCGTACACCACATGGCACCCGGCCTCCTCCAGCTTGCGCGCCCACTTGATGTTGGCGTGCTCGTCGAACCGGGCCTTGATCTCGACCAGCACCAGCACCTGCTTGCCGGACTCGGCGGCGTCGATGAGCGCGTCGACGATCGGCGACTTGCCGGACGTCCGGTAGAGCGTCTGCTTGATCGCGAGGACGTCCGGGTCGGCCGCGGCCTGCTCCAGGAACGCCTGGACGGAGGTCGAGAACGAGTCGTACGGGTGGTGCAGCAGCACATCGCGCTCGCGCAGCGCGGCGAAGATGTCGGGCGCGGAGGCGGACTCCACCTCGGCCAGATCGCGGTGGGTGCCCGCGACGTACTTCGGGTACTTCAGCTCGGGCCGGTCGGAGGCGGCTATGTCGAAGAGCGCGGTGAGGTCGAGCGGGCCGGGCAGCGGGTACACCTCGGCGTCGGAGACCTTCAGCTCGCGGACGAGCAGGTCCAGGACGTACGGGTCGATCGACTCCTCGACCTCCAGCCGCACCGGGGGCCCGAAGCGGCGCCGCAGCAGCTCCTTCTCCAGGGCCTGGAGCAGGTTCTCCGCGTCGTCCTCCTCGACCTCCAGATCCTCGTTGCGGGTCACCCGGAACATGTGGTGCGCGAGCACCTCCATGCCGGGGAACAGCTCCTCCAGATGCGCCGCGATCACGTCCTCCAGCGGGACGTACCGGTGCGCGGATGCCTCCAGGAACCGCGAGAGCAGCGGCGGCACCTTCACCCGCGCGAAGTGATCGTGCCCGCTGACCGGGTTGCGGACCACCACGGCGAGGTTCAGCGACAGCCCCGAGATGTACGGGAACGGATGCGCCGGGTCCACCGCGAGCGGGGTCAGCACCGGGAAGATCTGCTGGCGGAACAGGGTGAAGAGGCGGGACTGCTCCTTCTCCGTGAGGTCCGCCCAGCGGATCAGATGGATGCCCTCCTCGGCGAGGGCCGGGGCCACGTCCTGCTGGTAGCAGGCGGCGTGCCGGGCCATGAGCTCCCGGGACCGGGTCCAGATCTGCTCCAGCACCTCCCGGGGCTGGAGCCCGGAGGCGGAGCGGGTGGCCACGCCGGTCGCGATGCGCCGCTTGAGGCCCGCGACCCGCACCATGAAGAACTCGTCCAGATTGCTGGCGAAGATCGCGAGGAAGTTCGCCCGCTCCAGCAGCGGAGTCGCCGGGTCCTCGGCCAGCTCCAGCACCCGCTCGTTGAACGCCAGCCAGCTGCGCTCACGGTCCAGGAACCGGTTGTGGGGCAGCTCGGTGCCGTCCGGGTCCGTGCCGCCGTCCTCTTCCTCGTAGGTGTCCGGATCGGCGTCGAGATCGGGATCCAGCGCCCGTACGGGAGGGGCGGCCACCGCGTGCGGGCGGTGCGCCGCGATGGACCCGACCGACGGCTGGGGCTGGGGAGCGTTGACCGGTGCCTGACCGCTGGACTCGTTCATGACCTCATTGTTCCGCGCCGCGGCGACACGCGGCGTGGCGGAAGGCGGCGCGGAAGCGGCACGGAGCCTCCGGTTCGAGGGTTCGGGCACAGCGGACTGCATTCAGTGATGCTTGCAACCGAGATTGAACCGTCGGTAACGGAGACATGGCGCTTAGGAAATCGGGACTCGACCCACAGGAGTCCCGACCGCCCCTCCCGGAGGCTCCCTGCCCTCAGGTTTCGGTTCGATACATCAGATCCGTCTCATGCGTGACAAAGCCGAGCCGGTCGTAGACGGACACCGCGGCGAAGTTGTCCGCGTCCACGTACAGCATCGCGGTCGGCAGTCCCCGCGCGGCCAGATGCCGGAGCCCGACCGCGGTCAGCGCCCGGCCCAGACCGCCGCCCTGCGCGTCCGGCCGCACCCCCACCACGTACACCTCGCCGAGCCGCTCCTCGGCGTGCACCTTCGTCCAGTGGAAGCCGACGATCTCGCCCGCGCGCTCGGCCAGGAAGAACCCGGCGGGGTCGAACCAGTCCTCACCCTTGCGGTCGTCCAGGTCGCGCTGGGTGAGCGAGCCCTGCTCAGGGTGGTGGGCGAAGGCGGCGGCGTTCGCGGCCAGCCACGACGCGTCGTCCTCACCGGGCCGGAAGGTCCGTACGGTGACGCCCTCCGGCAGCGTCGGCTCCGGGATCCCCAGCTCGTCCGGCGACCCCAGCGGGCGCCGCATCTGCCGCAGCTCGCGGAACAGGGTCAGCCCCAGCACCTGCGCCAGATGCCGCGCCGAGGCGTGCCCGCCGTGCGCCCACACCCGCAGCCGCTTCCCGGACTCCTTCAGCAGCGTCACGCCCAGCGCCCGGCCGTGCCCCCGGCCGCGGTGCGCCGGACCCACCACCAGCTCGGCCGCCGGGGCCTCCACGGGATCGGTGTCCTCCAGCTGCGCGTAGCCCACCAGCTCCCCGCTGGGCTCGCGCAGCACCAGATGGCGCACCCCCTCCCGGCGCCCCCGCAGCTGCAACCGCCCCTGCTCCGACACCGCCTGCTGCCCATCGGCGCGCGCGGACTCGGCGATCAGCCGCAGCACGTCCTCCACCACGTCGGGGGCCAGCTCCGCCAGCACCTCGATCCGACGTGCACCAGGCGTCTCGTTCACCACGTCATCCATGGGACCGAGCCTACGACCGCCCCCTCGTCCGGAACGCTGCCGGACTCCCCGTCCCGGGCGGGTCACCCGGCTGCCCGATCGCCACCGGGGCGCCCCCGACGCGGACACCACCCCGAGAGTTGGCCACCGGCAACCAGCTCGTAACCTCCATCCCCCTGCCCCGCTACGCGCGTTGACCGTAAGCTGCGGCCCACCAATCACCACGGGGCACACAAGGGGACGACATGTCAGCGAGACCTCAACGGCGCGGAGCGGCACGCAGATTGGCCACGGGCGTCGCGGTGCTGGCCGCCGCGGCCGGGGTGCTGTCCGCCGCGAACCCGGCCGGGGCCGACACCCGGGGGCACCACCGGCCCGCCCGTACCGTCGACGTACAGCTGCTGTCCTTCAACGACCTGCACGGAAACCTGGAGCCCCCGCAGGGCTCCTCCGGCACCGTCACCGAAACCCAGCCGGACGGCAGCACCAAGGCCATCCCGGCGGGCGGCGCCGAATACCTCGCCACCGCGCTCCGCCAGGCCCGCAAGGGCCACGAGTACTCCGTCACCGCCGCCGGCGGCGACATGATCGGCGCGAGCCCGCTGATGTCCGGCCTCTTCCACGACGAGCCGACCATCGAGGCCCTCAACAAGCTCGACCTCGACGTCACCTCCGTCGGCAACCACGAGTTCGACGAGGGCCGCGCCGAGCTGACGCGTATGCAGAAGGGCGGCTGCCACCCCAAGGAGGGCTGCTACGAGAAGGGCAAGACCTTCCGCGGCGCCTCCTTCCCCTACCTGGCCGCCAACGTCACCGACGAGAAGACCGGCAAGCCGGTCCTCAAGCCGTACACGGTGTGGCGGCACAAGGGCGTGAAGGTCGGCTTCATCGGCGTCACCCTGGAGGGCACGCCCGATGTCGTCACCGCCGAGGGCGTCAAGGGGCTGAAGTTCCACGACGAGGTCGAGACGATCAACAAGTACGCCAAGGAGCTGCAGCGCAAGGGCGTGAAGTCGATCGTCGCCCTCATCCATGAGGGCGGCCAGCCCGCCTCCGCCGCGTACAACGACGACTGCGACAACGGCGGTGCGGGCAAGGGCATCTCCGGCCCCATCGTCGACATCGCCAAGCACGTCACCCCGAAGGTCGACGCGCTGGTCACCGGCCACACCCACCAGGCTTACGCGTGCACGGTCCCGGACCCCTCCGGCACCCCGCGCACCGTCACCTCCGCCGCCTCCTTCGGCCGCCTCTACACGGACACCACCCTCACCTACGACCGCCGCACGAACGACATCGTGCGCACCACGGTGAAGGGCGCCCACGCGGCGAACCACGTGGTCGACCGCGACCGGCCCAAGGCCGCCGACATGACCTCGCTCATCGGCCGCTGGAACAAGCTCGCCGCCCCCATCGCGAGCAAGCCCGTCGGCTATGTCTCCGCCGACATCAACGGCCGCGGCTCGGGCGCGTACGAATCCCCGCTGGGCGACGTCATCACCGACGCCCAGCTCGAAGCGCTCGCCCCGGACGGCAAGGGCGGCGCCCAGATCGCCCTCATGAACCCCGGCGGCATCCGCTCCGACCTCGCCCACAAGGCGTCCGGCGGCGAGGGCGACGGGGTCGTGACGTACGGCGAGGCGTTCACCGTGCAGCCCTTCACCAACATGATGAACGTCATCGACCTGACCGGGGCCCAGCTCATCACCGCGCTCCAGCAGCAGGTGAGCGGCTCCAACGAGGCGTCCCCCAAGATCCTCCAGGTCTCCAAGGGCCTCACCTACACCCTCGATCTGACCAAGTCCGGCAAGGACCGGATCGTCACCGGCACGGTGAAGCTGAACGGCGAGCCCCTCGACCCCGCCAAGACCTACCGGGTCGCGATGAACGAATTCCTCGCGGGCGGCGGCGACGGCTTCCCCGCCTTCAAGGACGGCAAGAACAAGCTCGTCGGCGCCTCCGACCTGGAGGCGTTCACGGCCTACCTGGGGGCGCACTCGTCGGCGTCCACTCCCCTGGACCCGCCGAAGGCGGACCGCATCACCATCGTGAAGTGACCGCATCGTGAAGTGACCGCATCCGCACCTGCGGCCCGGCCCGAGGGCCGGGCCGCAGGTGTTTCCCGGGTGGGCCTCAGCCCAGCATCTCCTCGATCAGATCCGCGGCCCGCGCCGTCCCGCCCTCGGCCCGCGACTGGTCACGCAGGTCGGCCGCCCGCCGGGCCACCGCCTCGTCCGTGGTCAGGTCGAGCAGGGCGGTGCGCAGCGCCTCGGCGGTCGCGTCCGCCGTGTCGAGGCGGCGGGCCACGCCCAGTTCGACGAGCCGGTCGGCGTTCATCGGCTGATCGGTCGCCTGCGGTACGGCGATCATGGGCAGCCCGCAGTACAGGCCCTCGCCGCTGCTGCCCATCCCCGCGTGGGTGACGAACGCGTCGGCCTGCTCCAGGATCGACAGCTGTGGCACCCACGGGTGAACCTCGACATTGGCCGGGACGTGCCCCAGCTCCGCCGGGTCGACGTACTTGCCGACCTGCAGCACCACATGCCACCCGGGCAGGTCTCCGAAGGCGGCCAGGCACTCCCGGTAGAAGCCGGGCTGCCGGGTGTAGGCCGAGCCCAGGGAGACCAGCAGCACCTTCTCGGCACCGGCGGGGCGTTCCCACCGGCCCTGGTCGGCGCGGTCGCCGAGACAGGGCCCGACGAACGTCACCACGTCCTCGTTCACCCGGTCGGCGTTCGGCTGCATGGCCCGGGGGATCACCGCGACCGCCCGCCCGGGCGGCCCGCAGAAGGCTTGCACATCGAGGGTCGTCGCCCCGCAACCGGCCAGCCACGCGGCGAACTTCGCCTGGTACGCGTCGGCCCCCGGCAACGCCATGAGGTGCGCCACGACCTCCTGTTCGTAGCCCTCCCAGGCGACGAAGGTCGGCGAGAGCTGCACCGCCGGGCGCCCCTGCGCCTCGGCGAGGACCCGCCCGTTGTACCCGCCGATGTCGTACAGATAGAGGTCGGCGGGGTCGTTGTCGTACGTGGCGCGCAATTGCGGCAGCGCCTGGATCGCGTCGTCCAGGAAGACGGTCATCGCGGCGATGGGGTCCTCGGGCCAGTCGTTGTCGGCGACCGGCAGGGTCGAGTCGTACGGCACGAATGCGGCGCCGGTCGGCTTGATGACGTCCGCCCGGCAGGGGTCATTGGCATACGTCACGCGGTGACCGCGCGCCACCAGTTCCCGGATGACTTCGAGGCCGGGCAAGATGTGGCTGATGGGGGGAATGCCGACCATCGCGATATGGGCACGGCGACGGGACATGAGAGATCACTCGATTCAGGTCTACGGCGAATGGGACACGGCGAACCGGCGCAGCGGTGATCTCACCGGTGCGCTGGAGGGAGCGGCGTGTCAGCCGTAGATCTGAAGAAACGAGTCCATGCGCGCACCGTACCCCGGCGGCACACCCCACCGCGCTCCTTTTTCGCGCCTCCCGCGCGGGCTCAGCCCGCCATAAGCGACCGCTCAGCGCCCCGCCTTAGGGTCACCCCTGCGACGGGCCGCCCGTTCTCTCCCCCTCTCCCGGCGGACCGTCGCCCTCAAACCGCCTCCGGAAATGCCGCGGCTCTTTCCTCGCCCCGGCGCCGACCGCCACCCGCATTTCGCGCACCGGATCTTTCAAGACCGAATGCGCGGCATTTCCGCCACCCGCACCACCGGCGCAGCGGTCCGACCGCTGGGCCACGGATATCGCTACGGGCCCGCAGAGGCCCGAGAAGGCCCTCAGAAGGCCGCGGGCGGGCCAGGACAAACGAAAGGGCCGCCGAACCGTGCGATACGGTCCAGCGGCCCCTCAGCCGCTTCACAAGGTGACGCTTATGCTTCCTTGCTCAGGTTCGGGCCTCCACCGGCGGCGGACTCGATCGGCGGGGTGTCCGGCAGCGCCGACTTCTCCTCGCCGCGGAAGGTGAACTTCTTCTCCTCACCCTCGCCCTCGATGTCCACGACCACAATGTGGCCCGGACGCAGCTCGCCGAAGAGAATCTTCTCCGACAGCACGTCCTCGATCTCCCGCTGGATCGTCCGGCGCAGCGGCCGGGCGCCCAGCACGGGGTCGTAGCCCCGCTTGGCGAGCAGCTTCTTGGCGTCACCGCTGAGCTCGATGCCCATGTCGCGGTCCTTGAGCCGCTCGTCCACCTTGTCGGTCATGAGGTCGACGATCTGGATGATGTCTTCCTCGGTGAGCTGGTGGAAGACGACGGTGTCGTCGACACGGTTCAGGAACTCGGGGCGGAAGTGCTGCTTCAGCTCCTCGTTGACCTTGTTCTTCATCCGCTCGTAGCCGGTCTTCACATCGCCCTGGGCGGCGAAGCCCAGGTTGAAGCCCTTGGAGATGTCCCGGGTGCCGAGGTTGGTGGTCATGATGATCACCGTGTTCTTGAAGTCCACGACCCGGCCCTGGGAGTCGGTCAGCCGACCGTCCTCCAGGATCTGCAGCAGCGAGTTGAAGATGTCCGGGTGGGCCTTCTCGACCTCGTCGAAGAGGACCACGGAGAACGGCTTGCGGCGCACCTTCTCGGTGAGCTGGCCGCCCTCCTCGTAGCCCACGTATCCGGGCGGGGAGCCGAAGAGCCGCGAGACGGTGTGCTTCTCGCTGAACTCCGACATGTCGAGCGAGATCATCGCGTCCTCGTCGCCGAAGAGGAACTCGGCGAGAGTCTTGCTCAGCTCGGTCTTACCGACACCGGACGGGCCCGCGAAGATGAAGGAGCCGCCAGGACGCTTCGGGTCCTTGAGGCCCGCACGCGTACGCCGGATGGCCTGCGAGAGCGCCTTGATGGCGTCCTTCTGGCCGATGACGCGCTTGTGCAGCTCGTCCTCCATGCGGAGCAGCCGGGACGACTCCTCCTCGGTGAGCTTGAAGACCGGGATGCCGGTGGCCGTGGCCAGGACCTCGGCGATCAGCTCCTCGTCGACCTCGGCGACGACATCCATGTCGCCGGCCTTCCACTCCTTCTCCCGCTTCGCCTTCGCGGCCAGGAGCTGCTTCTCCTTGTCGCGCAGGCCCGCGGCCATCTCGAAGTCCTGCGAGTCGATCGCGGACTCCTTCTCCCGGCGCACGTCGGCGATCTTCTCGTCGAACTCGCGCAGGTCCGGCGGCGCGGTCATCCGGCGGATCCGCATCCGGGAACCGGCCTCGTCGATCAGGTCGATCGCCTTGTCCGGCAGGAAGCGGTCCGAGATGTAGCGGTCGGCCAGAGTGGCGGCCGCGACCAGGGCCGAGTCCGTGATCGAGACACGGTGGTGCGCCTCGTAACGGTCCCGCAGGCCCTTGAGGATCTCGATGGTGTGCGGCAGCGACGGCTCGGCCACCTGGATGGGCTGGAAGCGGCGCTCGAGGGCCGCGTCCTTCTCCAGGTACTTGCGGTACTCGTCGAGCGTCGTCGCGCCGATGGTCTGCAGCTCGCCCCGCGCCAGCATCGGCTTGAGGATGCTGGCGGCATCGATCGCGCCCTCGGCGGCGCCCGCACCCACCAGGGTGTGGAGCTCGTCGATGAACAGGATGATGTCGCCGCGGGTGCGGATCTCCTTGAGGACCTTCTTCAGGCGCTCCTCGAAGTCACCGCGGTAGCGGGAACCGGCGACCAGGGCGCCCAGGTCCAGGGTGTAGAGGTGCTTGTCCTTGAGGGTCTCGGGCACCTCGCCCTTGACGATCGCCTGGGCCAGTCCCTCGACGACCGCCGTCTTGCCGACGCCGGGCTCGCCGATGAGGACCGGGTTGTTCTTGGTGCGGCGCGAAAGCACCTGCATGACCCGCTCGATCTCCTTCTCGCGCCCGATGACCGGGTCGAGCTTGGATTCGCGGGCGGCCTGCGTGAGGTTGCGGCCGAACTGGTCCAGGACGAGCGAGGTGGAGGGAGTGCCCTCCGCCGGGCCGCCGGCGGTGGCGGCTTCCTTGCCCTGGTAGCCGGAGAGCAGCTGGATGACCTGCTGCCGCACCCGGTTCAGATCGGCGCCCAGCTTCACGAGGACCTGGGCGGCGACGCCCTCGCCCTCGCGGATCAGGCCGAGCAGGATGTGCTCCGTACCGATGTAGTTGTGGCCGAGCTGAAGGGCCTCGCGGAGCGACAGCTCCAGGACCTTCTTGGCACGGGGGGTGAAGGGGATGTGCCCGGACGGGGCCTGCTGGCCCTGACCGATGATCTCCTCCACCTGCTGGCGGACCGCCTCGAGCGAAATCCCGAGGCTCTCCAGGGCCTTAGCGGCGACACCCTCACCCTCGTGGATCAGGCCCAGGAGAATGTGTTCGGTGCCGATGTAGTTGTGGTTGAGCATCCGGGCTTCTTCCTGAGCCAGGACGACAACCCGCCGCGCGCGGTCGGTGAACCTCTCGAACATCGTTAATCGCTCCTCAGAGCGGTCAGAAAGATCGGGGACGATCCCCTCCCTGTCCTTCCGCATGCTAGTCCCGCAACCCGGGACAGCTCATTCCAACTGCCGACAACCGTCCGGATCGGTCCCGGTCTTATGGGACGCACAGCAGATGGCCTCCTGCCCGAACAGCCGACAACTGCTCCAACCCGATGGTGCGAGACGATGTTCCCGCAGGCCAGGCATCTACGCCCACCGCCACTACGCCGATGGCGAACGCCCCTTTCTCCCGACACGCGGACCGCCCCTCCCACTAGGGATGTCTTACCCGCAAGCACGGACACTCCATGCCGGGCGGGCCGGTTCCCTCAGCTACGGGCGAACAACCTTGCGTCCATTCACCACCCCTGCAGACCCCCATCCGCTCACGCGGTGCGGTCATCTGCCTACGGGACGTAACCTTCGGGGAGGGAGACAGTTTCTCTGGGCATGATCTCCACCGCCGCGGCGCCGTCCGGCCGCCCACAGGACCGCCCGGCCCCCGGACAGTGCCCACCCGGACGGCTCTCACCGGGACAGGGCACACCGGGGTGCGCGCGGTGGTACGAGGAGCTGGGCTGGCCGACGACGCCGTGGCCGACGACGCCGACGACCGGCAGCGGTCCCGTCGAGCTGCTCACGGGGGTGGCATTCGACGTACTGGAGCTGCCGGTCGCCGCCGGTTTCGCGCTGCTGCGGCGCGTACCGCGGACCGGTCCGGTCGCGGTGGAGGGCCCCTGGATGCGGCTGCTGGTGGCCGCGGGCGGCGCCGACGAGCTGCCGGGGCTGCTCGACTGGCTGGAGTGGGGCGGAATTCCGCTGGATCTGACCGCACTCGGCGCCGACGGCCAGATCACCGCTCCGTGCCCCTCCGCCTCGTGGCCTCCGTCCGGGGAACCCGGGGTGCCCGAAGCACCCGCCGGACGGTGCCCGCAGGAGGCCGCCGTATGGCTGCGGCCTCCCGACCCGGAGAGCGGGGTGGAGCCGACGCTGCCGGTGACAGGCTTCGGGGGCGATGGGGGCACCCCCGACCTCGTGCGGCTCGTGGGCGCGGCGGCCACGGAGTGCCACCGAGCCCGGTTGCTGCGCGCCCGACCACTGCCCAGGCAGCGGCGAGCCGGGGAAGGGTGACGTGCTCAGCCGTTGGCCTTCTCGTACGCCTCACGGACCGTCGCCGGAACACGGCCGCGGTCGTTGACCTCGTAGCCGTTCTCCTTCGCCCAGGCGCGGATCTTCGCGGTGTCCTGGCCACTGCCCGACGCCGCACGCGCCTTTCCACGGCCACCGGAAGCCCGGCCGCCGGTGCGACGGCCGCCCTTGGTGAACGGCTCCAGGGCATCCCGGAGCTTGTCCGCGTTGACTGTGTTGAGGTCGATCTCGTAGCTCTTGCCGTCCAGCGCGAACGTCACAGTCTCGTCCGCCTCGCCGCCGTCGAGGTCGTCGACAAGAAGGACCTGAACCTTCTGTGCCATGGGGTTCCTTTCAGGGAAAACGGGGGGCTCGGGGGCGCGGCGTTAGCCGCTGATGTCTCACCCCCCAGGTAATTACACTACGGGAGAATAGGAAACCGCTTTTCCCGGAAAAACACAAACCCTCCGGGAAGGTTCGACCGATCGTCCATGCGGGAAGGCTGATGGAACCCCGCGTTCCGGAGCTATGTGATAGGGGCGCGATTCGGACATAGGGCCCGCGATCACAGTTGCAGAAGCATCCGGCTGTTGCCAAGGGTGTTCGGCTTCACCCGTTCGAGACCGAGGAACTCGGCGACGCCCTCGTCATAGGAACGCAGCAGCTCGCTGTAGACATCCCCGTCGACCGGCGTCTCGCCGATCTCCACGAAGCCGTGCTTGGTGAAGAAGTCGACTTCGAAGGTGAGGCAGAAAATGCGCCGCACGCCGAGCCAGCGCGCCGTCTGCAACAGCTTGTCGAGCACCAGGTGGCCTACACCACTCCCCTTGTGAGTGGGATCCACCGCGAGAGTGCGAACCTCCGCGAGGTCTTCCCACATGACGTGGAGTGCGCCGCAGCCAATGACCTCAGCGTCCTCGTCCCGCTCCGCGACCCAGAACTCCTGGATGTCCTCGTAAAGGGTCACCATGGCTTTGTCGAGCAGGATGCGATCGCTCACGTAGGAGTCGATGAGCCGACGCACGGCCCGTACATCGCTGGTCCGGGCACGGCGGACGGTGACTGCTTTTGATAGGGCTGAGGACATGGCCGGACGCTATCGCCCCGGCTCATCGCCCCGACTCACCGGGGCTCTCTCCCGGCTCACCGAGTTGTGCGACGCGCATGGCATCCCGCAGTGCATCTCGCTGCTCTTCGGACATCATCCCGAAGAACGCGACGAGGGCGGCCGCCGGGTTGTCACTGGTCGACCACGCTTCGTTCATCAGTGCGGCCGAGTAGGCGGCCCTGGTGGAGACCGCGGCATATCGATAGGCGCGGCCTTGCACCTCCCTGCGGAGCCAGCCCTTGTGATGGAGGTTGTCCATTACGGTCATGACCGTCGTGTAGGCGATCGAGCGTTCTCGCTGAAGGTCTTCCAGGACTTCTCGGACCGTGACCGGGCGGTTCCACTTCCACACCCGCGTCATGACCGCGTCTTCCAGGTCTCCCAATGGCCGAGGCACATGTGAATAATAGTGGGAGATGTACCGAATGTCGGGGGATGTGCGCGGCGAAAGGCCGCACGCCCCGGGATGCGGGTGCATCCCGGGGCGTGGCGGCGAAGGTGCGGGGGCCGGTGTCAGGTCGTCTTACGGCCCGGCGCCTCGGCGGCCGGTGCCGTGCGGTCCGCCTCGGTGCGGGCGAGCGCCGCGTCCACGAGGTGGTCCTCCTTCGCCTTGTTGGCGCCACCCTGGCTCTTGATCATCGTCACGATCAGGAAGGTGAAGGCCACGGCCATCACCAGGGGCGGCACCAGCGCGGAGACGTAATCCATGGCTGTCGGCCTCCTTTTGCTCGATGCCCCCAGATTACGCGGCGCCCGCGCCGGCCTCCGCGCCGGGCCTGACGCCGGACCTGGCGCCGGGGCCGAGCCGGGACTCGTGCTCCGGCGGCGGGGAGGGACGGCGGCGCTTGGGCGGGAAGACCTCGGCGGGCGTCGGCACCGGCCGCTGCGGGCGCGGGGTGCCACGCCCCGGCTCGCGCCGCGCCGGCTCCTCGCGGTCGCCGCGGTCGGGGGCGGGGGTGGGCTTCTTGCGCGGCTCCCGCTTCGGCTCCTCGTCCTTCAGCACCGGCGGCACCGGCCCGCTCGCGGCCCCGGGCGCGGCCGCCCCCGCTCCGGCTCCGGCGCCGCCCGGCAGGGCCCGCAGCCGGGCCTCCGAGGGGCGGGGAAGCGGCGGCGCGGCGGCCAGGGCGCGCGTCGCCAGCCGGGCGCGTACGCAGCGCTCGGCCAGGCGCTCGCAGTGGCTCAGCAGCGCGCGGCGGCGCGCGGCCTCGCCGTCCGACGCGCCGGCCCGGCACAGCGTGCGGAGCGCGGCCAGGTCCTCCGGGAGCGGTTCGTAACCGGCGGCCAGGGCGCCCTCGAGCTGCTCCAGATAGCCGACGGCGGCGCCGGGGAGAGCGGAGCGGTAGCGGGCCAGCTCGTCGAGCAGAAACGCTCGCAGCCGCCCGCCCTCGCGGACCGCCTCGTCCACGGCTTCGGCGAGCCGGAAACAGTCCTGGACCTCCTCCGCCCGGTCCGGGCCGCGGGGGCCGGGGGGAGTGACGGGTTCGGGTTGGAGGGCGATGGCGAGGGCGCGTCGGAGCACACGCAGCTCATCCGCACTGAACGCCATTCCGCCGCGGGATCCATAGGGCGTGGGCATGGGAGGACTTTAAGTGCTAAGCGGACAAATTTCGCTGAGCGGCGGGCGGTGCGGCGCGTTGCGGGGGCGGCCATTCGGCGGTGGGTGCCGAGGCGCGAGCCCGCCCCCGCGGCGGAGTCCGCCGGGCGCCCGGACGGGCGCTCTCCTGGCGGAGGCGAACAGCGGCCGGGCGGGTTCCGCTTGTCGGTCCCGAATTCGGCGGGACGGCATTCCTCGACTACGGCTCGGCAGTCGGTGGAGTGCTCTCAGCGGCGCCCCACCGAATGAACAGCGCGATGAAGAGAGCGAGGAACATCGCGCGGAATTCGTTTCGTAATGCCGCCAATACCGCCGAGTTCGCAGGTGAACGGTGTTTTCGGCACGATCGGGCGCCGACGGTGCCGTTCAGCCGCGCGCGACGTTGCGCTCGTAGACCAGCCGCAGGCCGATCAGGGTGAGCCAGGGCTCGTGCTCGTCGATGACCGAGGCTTCCCCGAGGACCATCGGCGCCAGACCGCCGGTGGCGATCACCGTCACTTCCTCGGGGTCCTCCGCCAGCTCCCGTGCCATGCGCCGGACGATCCCGTCGACCTGGCCCGCGAAGCCGTACAGGATGCCGGACTGCATGGCCTCCACGGTGTTCTTGCCGATCACGCTGCGCGGGCGGGCCAGCTCGATCTTGCGCAGCTGCGCGCCGCGGACCCCCAGCGCCTCGACCGAGATCTCGATACCGGGCGCGATCACCCCGCCCACGTACTCGCCGCGCGAGCTGACCGCGTCGAAGGTGGTCGCGGTGCCGAAGTCGACGACCACGCACGGGCCCTCGTACAGCTCGACGGCCGCCAGCGCGTTGATGATCCGGTCGGCGCCGACCTCCTTCGGGTTGTCCATCAGGATCGGCACACCGGTCTTCACGCCCGGTTCGACCAGGACGGACGGCACATCGCCGTAGTACCGGCGGGTGACCTCGCGCAGCTCGTGCAGGACGGAGGGGACGGTGGAGCAGATCGAGATGCCCTCGATGCCGTCACCCAGCTCCTCGCCGAGCAGCGGGTGCATCCCCATCAGGCCCTGCAGCAGCACGGCCAGCTCGTCGGCGGTGCGGCGGGCGTCGGTGGAGATCCGCCAGTGCTCGACGATCTCGTCGCCGTCGAAGAGGCCGAGGACGGTGTGTGTGTTCCCGACGTCAATGGTCAGCAGCATGGGCTACACCGCCTCGGCGTCGCGCAGGTCCAGGCCGATGTCCAGGATCGGGGACGAGTGGGTGAGCGCGCCGACGGCCAGGTAGTCGATGCCCGTCTCGGCGTACGCGCGGGCGTTGGCCAGCGTCAGGCGGCCCGAGGACTCCAGCGCGGCCCGGCCCGCGACCAGTTCGACCGCCTCGCGGGTGCGCTCCGGGGTGAAGTTGTCCAGCAGGATCAGATCCGCGCCCGCCTCCAGGACCGGCGGGAGCTGGCCGAGGGTGTCGACCTCCACCTCGATCGGCAGGTCCGGGAACTCGGCCCGTACGGCGCCGAACGCCTGCGCCACGCCGCCCGCGGCGACCACGTGGTTGTCCTTGACGAGCGCCGCGTCCGACAGCGACATGCGGTGGTTGACGCCCCCGCCGCAGCGCACCGCGTACTTCTCCAGCGCGCGCAGCCCCGGCGTCGTCTTACGGGTGTCGCGGACCTTCGCCTTCGTACCCTCCAGCACGTCGGCCCAGGCGCGGGTCGCGGTCGCGATGCCGGACAGGCGGCACAGCAGGTTGAGCGCGCTGCGCTCGCCGGTGAGCAGGTCGCGGGTGCGGGTGCGGACGCTCAGCAGCTTCTGGCCGGGCTCGACCCGGTCGCCGTCCTCCACATGGCGCTCGACCTCGAACTCGTCCGTGCAGACGACGGACAGGATCGCCTCGGCGACCCGCAGCCCGGCCACGGTGCCCGCCTCACGGGCCGTGAAGTCGCCGGTGGCGAAGGCGTCCTCGGGGACAGTGGCGACCGTCGTGACGTCCACGCCCTGGTCGAGGTCCTCCTCGATCGCCATGTGCGCGATGTCCTCGACCTGTACGGGGTCGAGCCCGGCGTCGGCCAGCAGCTGGGCCAGGTCGGGGTCGAGGCCGCACTCCATCGGGTCGAGCCCGTACGCGCCGTCGTCGTCGCCGCTGCCGCAGCCGCAGGCGCTGCCGCAGCCGACGTCCTCGCCACCGCCCGGCAGGCCGATCTGGAGCAGCGGAAGGGCCGCGGGCTGTGGGGGGCTCTGCTGGCGGTCGTCGGAGGTGCTGCTCACGGGTGGGACTCCGTCTCGGGTCGGGTGGTGGGTGAGGGGAACGCCGCGGAGTCCGTCGTACGGACGTCGAGCGAGCCGTCGGGGCCGAGGGTGACCAGGAGGTGCCGCTGCCACGCCGCGTCGTCCCGGTCGGGGCGGTCCTCCCGCCAGTGGCAGCCGCGGGTCTCCTCGCGCCGGAGCGCGGCGGCCACCAGGACCCGGGCGACGAGGAGGAGGTTCGTCGCCTCCCACGTCTCGACGCCGGGCTCGGCCGTCTTGCCGTCGCGGCGCAGCGTCTGGAGGGCGTCGTCCCGGACGCGGTCCAGCTGCCCGGCGGCGTGGGCGAGGGTTTCGGCGGAGCGGAGGACACCGGCGCCGGTGGTCATGATGCGCTGGACGGCGTACCGGGCCTCGGGGGCGAGCAGGGCCCCTCCCCCTGCCCGGCCGCCTGACGCGTCGGTGGCCGCGGCCCGTGGCGCCGGGTCCGGTGTGCGGGCCGGGGCCGGTATGCGGGCCGGGTCCGGTATGCGGGCCGGGGCCGGTGTGCGGGCCGGGTCGACGATGTCCGCCGCGATGCGCTCGGCGAAGACCAGGCCCTCCAGCAGCGAGTTGGACGCCAGCCGGTTCGCGCCGTGGACGCCCGTGCAGGCCGTCTCCCCGCACGCGTACAGCCCCGGCACCGTCGTACGCCCCCGCAGGTCCGTCCACACCCCGCCGCTGGCGTAGTGCGCGGCGGGGGCCACCGGGATCGGCTGGGTGACCGGGTCGATGCCGTGGGACCGGCAGGCGGCCAGGATCGTCGGGAAGCGGTGCTCCCACATCCGGGCGCCGAAGTGGCGGGCGTCCAGATACATGTGCTCGGCGCCCTGCTCCCGCATGCGCCGCATGATGCCCTTGGCGACGATGTCGCGGGGCGCCAGCTCGGCCAGCTCGTGCTGGCCCTCCATGAAGCGCACACCGTCCGCGTCCACCAGATACGCGCCCTCTCCCCGCACCGCCTCGGAGACCAGCGGCTGCTGCCCCTCGGCCTCCGGGCCGAGCCACAGCACCGTGGGGTGGAACTGGACGAACTCCAGGTCGCTCACCTCCGCCCCGGCGCGCAGCGCGAGGGCGACGCCGTCGCCGGTGGAGACGGCGGGGTTGGTGGTGGCGGAGAAGACCTGGCCCATGCCGCCCGTAGCGAGGACGATCGCGCCCGCGTGGACCGCGCCCACGCCATCGCGCGCGCCCTCGCCCATGACGTGCAGGGTGACGCCCGCGGCGCGGCCGGAGGCGTCCTTGAGGAGATCGAGCACCAGGGCGTTCTCGACGGTGTCGATCCCCGCCTCGCGAACCGCCCCGACCAGGGCGCGGGAGATCTCCGCGCCGGTCGCGTCGCCGCCCGCGTGGGCGATGCGGCGGCGGTGGTGGCCGCCCTCCCGGGTCAGCAGGATCTCGCCGGTGTCGTCGTCGGCGTCGAAGCGGGCGCCGGTGGCGATGAGCCTGCGCACGGCGTCGGGGCCCTCGGTGACCAGCATCCGCACGGCCCGCTCGTCGCACAGCCCGGCGCCCGCGACGAGCGTGTCGTCGAGATGCTGCCCGGGGGTGTCGCCCTCGCCGAGGGCGGCGGCTATGCCGCCCTGGGCCCAGCGCGTGGAGCCGTCGTCGAGGCGGGCCTTGGTGACGACGGTGACCTTCGCCCCGGCGGCGGCGCAGCGCAGCGCCACGGTCAGGCCCGCGACGCCCGAGCCGACCACCACGACGTCGGCCTCGGTGGCCCAGCCGGGCGCGGGGGCGCGCAGGGCGGTGGCCGGGGCCGTGGCGCCGGACGGCTCGCCGGTCGGCCCGTCCGTCGGCCCGTTCGCTGCTCTGCTCGCTGGTCCGCTCACTGGTCTGCTCGCTGGTCTGCTCACTGGTCCGCTCCGAACGACAGCCGGATGTTGTCGATCAGCCGCGTGGAGCCGACCTTGGCGGCGACGGCCAGGACGGCCTCGCCGGTGTGGTCCTCGGGGGCCTCGGTGAAGCTCTCCGGGTCGATCAGGCCGAGGTAGTCGAGGACGAGGGGTGGTTCGAGCCGGGCCGCGTCCGCCAGCACCGCGCGCGCCGCGGCCCGTACCGCGGCGGGCGAGCCGGCCTCACGCCTCGCGTCACGCCCCGCGAACAGCGCCCGGGACAGGGCCAGCGCGGTGTCCCGCTCCGGCGCCGAGAGGTAGCGATTACGGCTGGAGAGGGCGAGCCCGTCGCCCTCCCGGACCGTGGGCGCGCCGACGATCTCCACCGGGAAGTCCAGGTCCCGCACCATCCGGCGGACCAGCGCGAGCTGCTGCGCGTCCTTCTCGCCGAAGAAGGCGGCATCCGGGCGGGTGAGGTGGAGCAGCTTGGCGACGACGGTGAGCACCCCGTCGAAGTGGCCGGGCCGTGAGGCGCCCTCGTAGCCGTCGCCCATGGCTCCGGCGGACATCCGTATCCGCGGTTCGCCGCTCCCGTACACCTCCTCGGCCGAGGGGGCGAAGACGATGTCCGCACCGGCGGCGGCCGCGACCTCCAGGTCGGCGTCGAGCGTGCGCGGATAGCGGCCCAGGTCCTCGCCCGCGCCGAACTGCAGCGGATTGACGAAGACCGTGACGGTGACGAGGCCCTTGGCGCCGACCCGGGCGCGCGCGGCGCGGATCAGCGAGGCATGCCCGTCGTGGAGCGCGCCCATGGTCATGACGACGGCCGTACGCCCCGGCGCGGCGAACTCCGCCAGCGCCGCGTCGAAGTCCGCGCGGCGCGCGAACAGCTCGACGTCCGGCTCACCGGGGCTCGGCCCGGTCCACAGCTTCGGGCTCACTATTCCGCTCCTCCCCGGCCCCGGGAATCCGAGACATCCGACAGCACGCCCAGCAGGTTCTCCGCCAGCTCCGGCTTGAGCATCCCGTGCGCGAGGGCCCGGTCCGCCGTGGCACGGGCCATCGCGAGATATCCGGCGACGGCCTGCGGCGCATGCCGCCGCAGCTCCCGGACATGGGCGGCGACCGTGCCCGCGTCGCCGCGGGCGACCGGGCCGGTAAGCGCGGCGTCGCCACTGCGCAGCGAGTTGTCGAGGGCGGCGCCGAGCAGCGGGCCGAGCATCCGGTCGGGCGCCTCGACCCCGGACGCGCGCAGCAGCTCCATGGCCTGGGCGACCAGGGTGACCAGGTGGTTGGCGCCGATGGCGAGGGCCGCGTGATACAGCGGACGGGACTCCTCCGCGACCCATTCGGGCTCGCCGCCCATCTCGATGACCAGCGCCTCGGCCGCCAGCCGCAGCTCCTCGGGGGCGGTGACGCCGAAGGAGCAGCCCGCGAGCCGCTGGACGTCGACCGGGGTGCCCGTGAAGGTCATCACGGGGTGCAGCGCGAGCGGCAGCGCACCGGCCCGCAGGGCGGGCTCGAGCACGGCCGTGCCGTAGCGGCCGGAGGTGTGCACCAGCAGCTGGCCGGGGCGCACCGCACCGGTCTCGGCGAGGCCCGCGACCAGCTCGGGCAGGGCGTCGTCGGGGACGGTGAGCAGCACCAGCTCGGCCCGCGCCAGCACCTCGGCGGGCGGGACGATCGGGACCTCGGGGAGCAGGGCGGCGGCCCGGCTCACGGAGGCGTCGGAGACGCCGGAGGCGGCGACGGGCCGGTGCCCGGCCAGCCGCAGCGAGGCGGCGAGCGCCGGACCGACGCGACCGGCGCCGACGACGCCGACGGTGAGCCGGGCCGGGCGGTCCTGCGGCTCGGGAAGTGGATGTGCGTTCACGCGACTGCGGCCTTCCGTTCCAGTCCTCAGGGGGTACCGGACGATTCCCCGCCATGCTACGCGAGTGCCCCGCGGGGGCCGGGGCGCGTCTCCACGCCTGTGGACAACGCCGCTGGGCAATGGCGCTGGACGAGGGCGCCGGGCAACTTCGCCTGTGGATAACTCCGGAGGTGACGTGCCCGTGGGCCATTATCGGGTCATGACCGGCATGGCGGATGCGGGGGATGGGGCGGATATGGCAGTCGCGGCAGACGTGGCCGAGCAGGCCGCGCGGGGGCGCAGACTCGCGGCCTGGCGCGGCTCCGAGCGGAGCCTTGTGCGGGGCCCGGTGGAACAGCGGATGGACGAGCGGCTGGCGGCCCTGACCGCCGCCGCGCCCGATCTCGACGGCGCCCTCGACGACTGGGTGGACATGTACGGGGACGGCGTGGTCGAGAAGCTGGAGCGGCGGGTCGCCGACCTGCTCGGCATGGAGGCCGCGGCCTTCTTCCCCACCGGCACGATGGCCCAGCAGGTCGCGCTGCGCGCCTGGGCCGGGCGCACCGGCAACCCGGTGGTGGCCGTCCACCCGCTGGCCCATCTGGAGGTGCACGAGCGGGACGCGTATCTGACCGTGAGCGGGCTGCGCGCGGTGCGGCCGACCAGCGAACCACGGCTGCCCACCGCCGCCGAGGTCCACGACCTCGACGAGCCGTTCGGCACCCTCGCCCTCGAACTGCCGCTGCGCGAGGCGGGCTTCGTCCTGCCGGAGTGGGACGACCTGGTCGCCGTCGTGGAGGCCGCCCGGGAGCGGGAGGCGGTGGTCCACTTCGACGGGGCCCGGCTGTGGGAGTGCACCGCGCACTTCGGGCGCGGCCTCCCGGAGATCGCCGCCCTCGCGGACACGGTGTACGTGTCCTTCTACAAGTCGCTCGACGGCATCGCGGGGGCCGCGCTGGCGGGCCCGGAGACGCTGATCGCGGAGGCGGCGGCATGGCGCCACCGGTACGGCGGCCAGCTGTTCCAGCAGTGGCCCATGGCGCTCGCCGCCCTGGCCGGTCTGGACCGCGAACTGCCGCGGCTGCCGTCGTACGTGGCCCATGCGGCCGTCGTGGCGCGGGCGATGCGCGAGGCGTTCGCGGCGGCAGGGGTGGCCTGGTCCCGGGTGCACCCGGAGGTGCCGCACACCCATCAGTTCCAGGTGTGGCTGCCGTATCCGGCGCGGGTGCTGGACGAGGCGGGGATACGGCTGGCGGAGGAGACCCGTACGACGCTGTTCCGCCGCTGGTGGGAGCCGGGTCCGCCCGGCCTGGCCATGTCCGAGGTGACGGTGGCCGCACCCGCGCTGGCCTGGACGGCAGAGGAGGTGACGGAGGCGGTCGCCGCGTTCCTGACCCGGGTGCGGACGGTACTGGCCGAGGACGACACGGACAGCACCTGATTACCGGGCGGCACGGTGGCTCAGGCGGTGGTCGGGGACGGGCAGGCGCTGGCTGGTGCGGGCTGCGGATGGCACCGGGCTGCCGGGCCGGGGCTCAGCTGGGGGTTGGGCATGAGGATGCGTCCGTGGCCAGGCGGGCGGGGCCTCTCCGGTCGGACGCTGACCTGCGGTGCGTACGGTCTGGGCGACGCGGGTCCTTGCCGTTCGCAGCGCGCGCAGGACGGCCCGGCGGCGCCGACGGGCCGGGCGTTCCTCGATCACGGCCTGGAAGTCGCGGGACTCGCGCAGCGCCCGGAGAGCGCGCCAGTCACCGTGGCCGGGGGCGGGCGGGGCGGGCTCACCGCGCTGGGCGGCCCGGTACAGGTCGAGTGCGTACTGCTGAGTGATGGACATGGCACGAGCGTCGGGCCGCCCACCGCCGCCCGTCATCTCGATTGACGATCGCCGTCAAACGAGGTCGGCACGGGGCGCGGGCTGCCGCACCATAGGGGCATGGCCAATGTCGTGGACATCACCGGGCTGCCGCCCGAGCGCATCGTCTTCTGTCCGTCACCGCTCGCGGAACTCGGCGCCGCGCTGCATGTGCTGTCCGAGCCCGGCCACCATCCCGGGCTGCACGGCTGGGCCACCGCCACCGCCGCCTCCCTCAAGCCGGATCTCGCCGACCGGCTGTGCGAGGCGGACTTTCTGTGGGGCACGGCCCGTTCCGACCTGCTGCTGCCGTCCGCCCCCGGGGCCACGCTCGCGGAGGATCTGGACGCGCTGGACCGGATCGACGACGAGGCGTTCGTGGCGGCGGCCTTCGAGATCAGCTGCTCCGCCGCGTACGACCGGCCGACGCCGTCGCCGCTGATCGACCGGTACGAGCGGGACCGGGTCCGGGACATGGCCCGGGCCCGTGGGCCACGGCAACTGGCGTTCGTGGACCGCATGCTGGTCGACCCGGACGGGCTGCGGGTGTGGTTGCGGCGGCTGCTGGAGGACTGCGATCAGGCGTTCTTCGCGGACACCTGGCAGCGGGTGCGGGTGCAACTGGCCGCCGACGCCCGCCACAAGGCCGAGCTGCTGCAGCGCAAGGGGCTCGAGGCGGCGCTGACGGCGGCCTCGGCCGCGCTGTCGCTGGAGCAGGGTGCGGATGGGCGGACGCGGGTCCTGGTCGACAAGCTGGCGGCGGGGCGTACGACGGCGTCCGGGTGCGGGCTGACCCTCATCCCTACGGCCTTCAGCTGGCCGCATCTGCTGCTGGTGCACGCGCCGGGGTGGCCCCCGGTAATCCAGTACCCGGTCGCCGGGCCCGAGCTCTCCCCGCCCGCCGCCCTGCAACTGGTTCAGCAGCGGCTGGAGGCCCTCGCGCATCCGATGCGGATGCGTATCTGCCGGGCGTTGGCGCGGGGGCCGCACACGACGGGTGAGCTGGCCGAGGCTTACGCCATCACCGCGCCGGAGGTCTCCCGGCACATCGCCGTTCTGAAGAAGGCCGGGCTTCTGCAGACTCGGCGGCGGGGGCGGTATGTGCTGCATCAGCTGGAGTTGGGGGCGGTGGCGCGGTTGGGCAGCGACTTCTTGGAGGGGGTCCTGCGGTAGGGGTGGCGGGGGGCTTTTCCCCACCCCGCCCCTTCCCGTAACCGGGGCTCCGCCCCGGACCCCGCTCCTCAATCGCCGGAGGGGCTGGGTTGTGGGGCCCTCAGCCCCGGACACAGCGCCGCCGAAGCACCGGAGGGGCTGGGTTGTGGCCCTCCGCCCCGGGCACAGCAGCGCCGCCGGGGTGGGTCAGCGGGGTGGGGTGCCTGCTCGGACCAGGCCCGTTTCGTAGGCCATCACCACCACCTGCACCCGGTCCCGCAGTTCCAGCTTGGTGAGGATGCGGCCCACGTGCGTCTTCACCGTCGCCTCGGACAGCACCAACCGGCCCGCTATCTCGCCGTTCGACAGGCCCTGGGCGACGAGCATCATCACCTCGCGCTCGCGCTCGGTGAGCCGTTCCAGCTCGGGGCGGGCCGCCGCGCCCGACCGGCCGCCGAGGCCGCCGCCCGTGCCCGGCAGCATCGGCGCGAAGCGGTTCAGGAGCCTGCGCGTGGTGGTGGGCGCGACGACCGCGTCGCCGCTGTGGACCGCGCGGATCGCGGCGAGCAGTTCGCCCGGGGGCACGTCCTTGAGCATGAAGCCGCTCGCGCCCGCCTTGAGGGCGGAGAAGGCGTACTCGTCCAGGTCGAAGGTGGTCAGGATGAGCACCCGCGGCGCCCCTTCCCGCTCACAGATGCGCCGGGTCGCCTCCACCCCGTCCAGCTTCGGCATCCTGACGTCCATCAGGACGACGTCCACCTCGGCGGAGCGCACCGCCTCCAGCGCCTCCAGTCCGTCGCCCGCCTCGGCGACGACCTCCATGTCGGGCTGGGCGGCGAGCACCATGCGGAAACCGGTGCGCAGCAGCACCTGGTCATCGACGAGCATGACGCGGATCGACATGTGGTCGGTCCCTTCCTTCGGCTCCCTCGGCGCGCGCTCCGTACGGCGCTCACCGCGTACGTACGCGCAGACGGGTGTCCGCGGCTCACCCCGCCGACTTCAGCGGCAGCAGCGCGCTGATGCGGAAGCCGCCGCCCGGGCGCGGACCCGCGTCGAGCGTGCCACCCACCATGCCGACGCGCTCGCGCATCCCGATCAGCCCGTGGCCGCTGCCGTCGGCGCCGCCGTCCTCGTACAACTCACGCTGGGCGCCCCGGCCGTCGTCCTCGACCAGCAGGCCGAGCCCGTCGTCGAAGTAGGTGATGCGGACACTGGCGCCGACGTCGGGGCCGCCGTGCTTACGGCTGTTGGTGAGCGCTTCCTGCACGATGCGGTACGCCGTCAGCTCCACGCCGCTGGGCAGCTGGCGCGGGCTGCCGACGACCTTGAAGTCCACCGGGAGCCCGGAACCGCGCGCCTGCTCCACCAGTTCGTCGATCTGCTCGACGTCCGGCTGCGGCACGTAGTCGTTCGCCTCCCCCGGCTCCCCGGTGCGCAGCACGCCCAGCAGCCGCCGCATCTCGGCGAGGGCCTGGCGGCCGGTGCCGGAGATCGTCTCCAGCGCCTGCCGGGCCTGGTCCGGGGAGGCGTCGAGGACGTACGCGGCGCCGTCCGCCTGAACGACCATCACCGACACGTTGTGGGCGACGACATCGTGCAGTTCGCGGGCTATCCGGGCGCGTTCGGCGGCGACCGCGACCTTCGACTGCGCCTCGCGCTCCTTCTCCAGCCGGGAGGCGCGCTCCTCCAGCTGGGCGTAGTAGGCGCGGCGGGTGCGGATCGAGTCGCCGAGCACCCAGGCCAGGACGAAGGGGATGGTGACGAAGACCGTCGAGATGGCCGCGTCGCCCGAGGACTCGTGCGCGCTGGGCCAGCGGAGGGTGGCGAGCGACGGTGCGCAGATCGCGGCGCCCAGGGCCAGCCGCGAGGTGCGGCGCCCGGCGGTGCACGCGGCGGTGTAGACGATCACCAGCATCGCGAAGTCGACGATGTTGATCTTGACGTTCAGCGCCAGCTGGGCGATGCCGCACGCGATGGCCAGCCCCAGCATCATCCCGGGGGCGCGGCGGCGCAGCGCGACGGCCGCGCACAGCGCCAGCGTGATCGGCACGGCCGCGAGCGGTGGCTCATAGCCCGGGGTCGCCTGTACGAGCCACAGGAGACCGCAGCCGAAGAGGAGGACGCCCCAGAAGGCGTCCACCCCTGTCGGATGGCTGCGGAGGAAGTCGTAGAGGCGCTGCACGTCACCCAGAGTAGGCAGTGTGGGCACCCTGGCGGGTCAGCCCGAGGGGCGATCCGTATCCCCCGGCCCTACTCCCCAAGGTGGATACCACTCCGCTTTAGCGTGGGGATGTGTCGAGTGAACAGCAGAAATGGTGCGGATGGCGGGAAGCCGCCGAACAGGCGCTGTACGGGACGGACGGCTTCTTCCGGCGGACGGAGGGCCCGGCCGGGCATTTCCGTACCTCGGTGCACGCCTCACCGCTGTACGCGCGAGCGGTCACGGAGCTGCTGCGGCGGGTGGACGAGGCGCTGGGGCGGCCGCCGGAGCTGGCGCTGGTGGACCTGGGCGCGGGGCGCGGCGAGCTGCTGACCGGGGTGCTGGCGGCGGCCGCGGATCTGCCGCACGGGCTGGCCGCGCGGCTGCGGCCGTACGCGGTCGAGCGGGCGGCGCGTCCGGCCGGGCTCGACGGGCGGGTGGAGTGGCGGGAGACGGTGCCGGAGGGCTTCACCGGGCTGCTGTTCGCCAACGAGTGGCTGGACAACGTCCCCGTGGACATCGCCGAGGCGGACCCGGACGGCGTCCCGCGCCGGGTCGAGGTCGCGGCGGCCGACGGCGCCGAACGGCTCGGCGCCGAGGTCACCGGCGAGGACGCGGCGTGGCTGGCGAGGTGGTGGCCGCTGGCGGGCGCCGAGCCGGCGCTGCGGGCCGAGATCGGCCGGCCGCGCGACGCGGCCTGGGCCGAGGCCGTGCGGTGCGTGGGGGCCGGGCTCGCGGTCGCCGTGGACTACGCCCACGAACGCGCCGCCCGGCCGCCCTTCGGCACGCTGACCGGCTTCCGGGACGGCCGGGAGGTGCGGCCCGTCCCGGACGGCTCCTGCGATCTCACGGCGCATGTGGCGCTGGACGCGTGCGCGGCCGGTACGGACGCCCGCCTGATCCCCCAGCGCGACGCGCTGCGCCACCTGGGCCTCGACGCGGGCCGTCCGCCGCTCGCCCTGGCCTCCACGGACCCGGCCGCCTACGTACGGGCCCTGGGCGCGGCGGGCGAGGCGGCGGAGCTGCTGGACCCGGCGGGTCTGGGCGGCTTCCGGTGGCTGGCCCGCCCGGTGGGCCTCCCGTACGACGCCCTGCTGCCCTAGGGATGCCGGTCCAGGGGCTGGACCCGGTTTCTGAACAGGGCGGGGGTCGAGACAAACTGTTCCCATGACGGAGACGACAGTCGGCATCGGCGGCGCGGCGGAAAGCACCGACATGGTGCTGAACATCGGCCCGCAGCACCCGTCCACCCACGGCGTGCTGCGGCTCCGGCTGGTGGTCGACGGGGAACGCGTGCAGCACGCGGAGCCGGTGATCGGGTACATGCACCGCGGCGCCGAGAAGCTGTTCGAGGCGCGCGACTACCGCCAGATCATCATGCTCGCCAACCGCCACGACTGGCTGTCCGCCTTCTCCAACGAGCTGGGCGTCGTGCTCGCCGTCGAGCGGATGCTCGGGATGGAGGTCCCGGAGCGCGCCGTCTGGATGCGTACGCTGCTGGCCGAGCTGAACCGGGTGCTCAACCATCTGATGTTCCTCGGGTCGTACCCCCTGGAGCTGGGCGGCATCACGCCGATCTTCCACGCCTTCCGGGAGCGCGAGGACCTCCAGCACGTGATGGAGGAGATCTCCGGCGGCCGCATGCACTACATGTTCAACCGGGTCGGCGGCCTCAAGGAGGACCTGCCGGTGGGCTGGCTCGGCCGGGCCCGCGCGGCGGTGGCCGAGGTGCGGTCGCACATGGACGTGTACGACCGGCTCGTGCTCGGCAACGAGATCTTCCGGGGGCGCACCCGCGGGGTCGGCGTCCTGTCCCCGGAGGCCGTGCACTCCTACGGGGTCAGCGGCCCCATCGCCCGCGCCTCGGGCGTGGACTTCGATCTGCGGCGCGACGAGCCGTATCTGGCGTACGGAGAGCTTCAGGACACCCTCAAGGCCGTGGTGCGCCAGGAGGGCGACTGCCTCGCCCGCTTCGAATGCCTGCTGGAGCAGACGCACAACTCGCTGGCGCTCGCCGACGCCTGCCTGGACCGGATCGCCGAGCTTCCGCCGGGGCCGATCAACCAGCGGCTGCCGAAGGTGCTCAAGGCCCCCGAGGGCCACACCTACGCCTGGACCGAGAACCCGCTCGGCCTCAACGGCTACTACCTCGTCTCCAAGGGCGAGAAGACGCCGTACCGGCTGAAGCTCCGCTCGGCCTCGTTCAACAACATCCAGGCGCTCACGGAGCTTCTGCCGGGCACGCTCGTCGCCGACATGGTGGCGATCCTGGGATCGCTGTTCTTCGTCGTCGGCGACATCGACAAATAGGCCGCGGCCCTACGAGATCGCGCTGCGCAGCTCCTCGATCCCCATGTGCTCGTGCTCGGTCTCCTCGTGCGCGGTCAGGTCGATGACCTCGCCCACCGCGCCCTTCCGGGTCTCGGCGAGGGTCTCCGCGCCGATCACATCGGCGAGGTCCTCGTCGGCCTCCGGCTCGGGCTCCTGCTGCTTCGGCGGGGTCTTCTGGGTGCCGAAGTAGTCGAAGCCGCCCTCCGAACGGGAGGCGGCCCGGCGTGCCGCGGCATACGGCACCACGGCGGAGGCGGCCGTACGGGCGTGGGGAGGCGGCACCGGAGAGCTGTCCGGGCCGTCACGCTCGTCGGCCGCCGGGCGCTTCCCCGGGACGGCTGCACCGTCCTCGTCCGGGTCCGCGGCCGTTCTCCCGGCCTTGCTGTCCTTCGCTTCCGCTTTCTCCTGCTCCTTGGCCTCGGCGTCGGCCTTCTCCCGCTCGGCCGCCAGGGATCGCGATTCCGCTTCGGCCCGCTCCCGCTGCTGCCGCGCGCTGGCGACGAGGCGGCTCAGCGCCTCGTCGGCGCGGACGTACGCGCTGAGGTCGAGAGCGTCACCGTCAGCGTCAGCCGACTCGGCGTCCGCGGCGGTCTCTTCGGACGACCCCGCCGCGGTGAGCGCCTTCGACGGGGTCCCGGCCTCCAGGGCGAGCCTGCGGCGCCCCTCCAGGGCGCTGGCGCGCTCGGTCTCGGCCGTGGCGTAGCGGCGCAGCAGCTCGGCGTGCTCGTTGCGCAGCCGGGCGAGTTCGGCCCGCTTGGCGCGCAGCCGGGTGTTGAGCGCGGTGCGGAGCTCGGCCGCCTTCTCGGCGTCCGCTTCCAGCTCCGCGATCCGCTCCTCGTACTTCATCTCCTGGCGGGCGGTCTCACTCGCGGCCTCCGCGACCCGGCGACCGGCCGCGCGATCCCAACGGCGGGTCAGGACCGAGCCGACGACCGCGGCGGTGGCCGCGGTCGCGGCGAGTCCACGGATCACAACCGTATCGCCGACCAGCCAGGCACCGGCGGCGCAGGTTATTG
This sequence comes from Streptomyces sp. NPDC040405, assembly GCF_055595765.1. NCBI lineage: Bacteria > Bacillati > Actinomycetota > Actinomycetes > Kitasatosporales > Streptomycetaceae > Streptomyces > Streptomyces sp. NPDC040405. The sequence goes on along the minus strand of NZ_JBVIVI010000005.1, from coordinate 126,164 downwards.
ACGCGGCTGCGACCGACAGCGGGGGAAGTAGCCTGTGCAGGGGTGGGGATTGGCGGTGGCGTCCACGTGGCATGGGCCGAAACTTACCGTGCGTTCGGCCGGTTTGGGGGGTCGGCAGGCCACATCCGTTGTCAATCCGTTGGCAAACTACTTCACGAGACCCTTCTCCTTGAGGTAGTCGGCCGCGACATCGGCGGGCTTGAGCCGCTCGGCGTCAACCTTCTTGTTGAGTTCGGTGAGATCGGCCGTGGTGAGCACCCGGCCGAGCTTGTTCAGCGCGTTTTCGATCTTGGGTGAACCGGCGGACTTCGCATTCACCACGGGAAGTACGTTGTCGGCATTCTGCAGATTTTTGTCGTCGTCGAGCAGGACAAGCCCGAACTGGTCGAGCGTGGCGTCCGTGGTGGTGGTCAGGACCATCTGGTCCTTGCCGTCCTTGACCGCCTGCTTGGCCTGCACACTGCCGATGTCCAGCGGGTCGATGCCCGCGATGTCGATGCCGTAGCGCTTCTCCAGACCGGGCTGGCAGAACGGCCGCTTCGGGCATTCGTCGCCCGCCGCCAGCTTGACCTTCTGCCCGGACTTCCCCAGATCGGAGAGCGTCTTCAGGTCATGCTCCTCGGCGAACTTCCGGCTCACCGCGAAGGCGTTCTGGTCGACCGCCTTGCCGACGTCGAGCACCTTCAGCCCGCGCGGCTCGGCGAGCTTCTTCAGCGCCTTCACCGTGCCGTCCACGTCGGAGGAGGCCACGGGCTCGGCATTCGGCCCGTTCTTCTTCTGGTTGAGGAATTCGGCGAGCGTCGCCGCGTACTCCGGTACGACATCCATCTGACCCTTCTCCAGGGCCGGTTCATACAGTTCGCGGGTGTCCACCGTCTTGATGGAGGTCGAGTAACCGGCGTTCTCCAACAGCCCCGCGTACAGCTCCGCGAGGACCTTCGACTCGGCGAAGGACGCGGTCCCGATCACCAGCGAGCCCTTGCCGGGCTTGCCGGAACTGTCGCCGCCGCCGGACTTCTCCAGGCTGTCGCCGCCGCATCCGGTCGCGCCGACCGCCAGCGCCACGGCGCTCGCCGTCGCCCCCGCCACTCTCCAGAACTTGCTCATGGGTTCCCCATCCATAGATACGTACGATGCGAGCCGTCACGAAGACCGTCACGAAGACCGTTACGGCGGGCGCGACGACGGGCGCGACGACGAGGCGTTACGACGTCAGCGCGGGCGCCTTGGGCGCCTGGTCGGCGGGCGGGCGGCGGAACGCGGCCGACCGCCGCCCCGTGTTCCGCCGCATCGGGTCCAGCAGCAGCCCCAGCACCACGAACGCGCCCTCGACCAGCAGCGCGAGCGCCGCGACCAGCACCGCCCCGGCCACCACCTGGGGCGTGTCGGTGAGCCGGAAGCCCGCCGTGATGATCCGGCCGAGCCCACCGCCGCCGGGCAGCGCGGCCAGCGTCGCGGTGGCCACCACCTGCACCGCGGCGGTCCGTACGCCCGTCATGATCAGCGGGAACGCGAGCGGCAGTTCGACCCGGCGGATCAGCTGCCCGCCCGTCATCCCCATGCCCCGCGCCGCCTCCACGACCTCCCGGTCCGCCTCGCTCACCCCGACGTACGCGTTGGTGAGCACCGGCGGGATGGCGAACAGCACCAGCGCGATGATCGTCGGCCACTGGCCGTGCGTGCCCAGCGGGCTGAGGAGCAGCAGCACCAGCACGGCGAAGGTGGGCACGGCACGGCCCGCGTTGGAGATGTTGACCGCGATCGCGCCGCCCTTGCCGATGTGGCCGAGCAGGACCGCGACCGGCAGCGCGACCGCGCACGAGATCGCCAGACAGACGAACGTCAGGAACACATGCTGGCCGAGCCGGTGCCACACGCCGTCCACGCCGGACCAGTGCGACCCGGTGGCCAGCCAGTTCCACGCCTCGCCGATGACGCCCATCAGGCCCTCCTCCTCTTGCGCGCCCAGGGCGTCAGCACCCGCTGGACGCCGAGCAGGGCCAGGTCCGCCACGACCGCCAGCGCCACGCACAGCACCGAGGCGGTGAGCACCTGCGCCTTGAAGAAGCTGTGCATGCCCTCGTAGATGAGGTTGCCGAGACCGCCGTAGCCGATGATCGCGCCGACCGTGGTGAGCGAGACGGTGGAGACCGTGGTGATGCGCAGCCCGGCCATCAGGGCGGGCAGCGCGAGCGGCAGTTCGACGCCGAACAGCAGCCGCAGCGGCCCGTACCCCATGCCGCGCGCGGCCTCGCGGGCGTCCTCCGGCACGGAGGCGAGGCCCGCCATGATGTTCCGCACCAGGATGGTGAGCGAATAGAGCACCAGACCCGTGACCACGACCGCCTGGGACACCCCGAAGACGGGCAGCAGCAGCGAGAACATCGCGAGCGACGGCACCGTATAGAGGATCGTCGTCATCCCCAGCACCGGGCCCGCCACGCCCTGGCGGCGGCGGGCCAGCAGCGCGAGCGGAAAGGCGATCGCGAGACCGATCGCGACCGACGCGAGGGTGATCCCGACATGCTGGAGCGTCGCGTCCGTCAGCTCCTGACCGCGCGTGCGCACATACTCGCCGCAAATCCAATCGTTACTGATCAGACAGTTCTGGTCCGCCATACGCTCACCTCCCCCGGGCACGTGGTCGTCCAATTCCTGGGTGACCCTATCCCCGGGAGATGACAATCTCGTCCGATCGCCACACAACAGCAACAATGTCTGCCACGAATGCGGCAACAATGGGGAGCCATGATCCGTTTCGAGCATGTCACCAAGCGCTACGCCGACGGCACGACCGCCGTGGACGACCTGTCCTTCGAGGTCGCGGAGGGTGAGCTGGTCACGCTCGTCGGGCCCTCGGGCTGTGGCAAGACCACCACGATGAAAATGGTCAACCGGCTCATCGAGCCGACCTCCGGCCGGATTCTGGTGGAGGGCGAGGACATCGCCGAGACGGATCCGGTCGCGCTGCGCCGCCGTATCGGCTACGTCATTCAGCAGGTCGGTCTCTTCCCGCACAAGACCGTGCTGGAGAACACCGCGACCGTGCCGCAGCTGCTGGGGTGGCAGCGGAAGAAGGGGCGGGACCGGGCCGCCGAGCTTCTCGATCTGGTCGGACTCGACCCTTCCGTATATTCCGACCGCTATCCGGACCAGCTCTCCGGCGGCCAGCGCCAGCGGGTCGGGGTGGCACGGGCCCTGGCGGCCGACCCTCCGGTGCTGCTCATGGACGAACCCTTCGGGGCCGTCGACCCGGTCGTACGTGAACATCTGCAGACGGAATTCCTACGGCTTCAGTCACAGGTGCGGAAGACCGTGCTCTTCGTGACGCACGACATCGAGGAGGCCGTGCGGCTCGGCGACCGCATCGCGGTGTACGGATCCGGGCGCATCGAACAGTTCGACACCCCGGCGGCGGTGCTGGGCGCCCCCGCCTCCCCGTACGTGGCCGACTTCGTCGGCGCGGACCGGGGCCTCAAGCGGCTCTCGGTGACCCCCATCGAACCCGGCGACCTCTGGCAGCCGCCGGTCGTCCACCTCGACGACCCGCTCACCAAGGCGGCCGCCCGCCTGGCCTCGGACGGCGCCCGGTGGGCCGTCGTCCTGGACGACGCGGACCATCTGCACGGCTGGATCCCGGCGGACGCGGCCGACGGGGCGGAGGGGACGGTACGGGACCACGCCCGCCGGATGGAGGCGTGGCTTCCGGTGGGGGCGCCGCTCAAGCAGGCGTTCAGCACGATGCTGCAGCACGACGCGGGGTGGATCGCCGTCCTGGACGGCGAACGCTTCCTCGGCGTCCTCACCCCGGCCCGCCTCCACGAGGCCCTGCGCCGCTCCATCGACGCCGACGCGGGCGGCATCGCCCGGGGCGACGTGAACCTCCAGACGGTGGCCGACACCTGATCCCCCACCGCCCGTCCCCGCCCTGAGGCGGGGCGGGGGAAGGAACTCCCTCAGTCGGCTTGGAGGCGGGTGCTCAGCCATTGGAGGGCCGGGGACACCTCGCGCTTCCAGGTGTTGAAGTTGTGGCCCCCGGTGCCGAGGATCATCGACGAGATGCGGGTCGGCGCGCCCCGCCCGTTCAGCTCGCGCACCTTCGCCACGAACCGCATCGTCTCCCCGTAGTTCTTCTCCCCGCGCTCGCTGCTGCTCACCAGCAGCGAGACCGGCGGGGCGGGCTTGTGGCCGAGGCGCCACATGAGGTTGTTCTCGCGCTCCAGCTGCTTGCTGCCACCGAAGAGGTCGCCCGTGGTGGGGTCGGTGGGGGCCTTGTAGAAGGGGGACAGACCGGCCGCGGCGGAGAAGGCGTCGGGGTGGCGCATCGCCATCTTCAGGGCGCAGTAGCCGCCGGTGGAATTGCCGATGACACCCCAGTTACGGGCCTGCGTACCCACCCGGTAGTGCTCGGAGACGGCCTTCGGCACGTCCTTGGTGAAGAAGGTCTCGGTCTGCGGCCCACCGGGGACGTCCATGCACTCCGTGTCCCGCGGCGGCGCCACCGTCGGCCGCATCATGACCAGGATGGTCGGCTGCATTCTCCCCTCTTTGACCAGCTTCTGGGACTTCTGGGGGTATTTCAGGCCATTGATGAGCGCTTCGGTGGTGCCCGGGTAGCCGGTCAGCACGAGGGCCGCCGGAAACCGCCGTTCGGCGTAGTGTGGCTGGAAGTACTCCGGCGGCAGATAGACATAGGCGGGGCTGGCGATCCGCGAGACCGGCCCCCGGAAGGTCACCTTGTCGATGCGCCCGCCGGTCTCCGGCGACGAGCCGCCGGAGACCTTGAGCTTGCGGGTCTCGGTGACCTTCACCCTGGTCCCGGGGGTGTCGTGGTCCACTACCACCCCCATCTCGTTCTCGCCCCCGACCAGGTCGGACCATGAGCCGTAAAAACCGAAAGACTGATTGGCGAACAATCCAAAAGCCGCGAACACCGCCACCTGGGTAGCCAGTAGCATGCCGACCCGGCCGACCACGGCGGTCACCCCGCGTCCGGCCAGCCGGGGCCACAGCCATATCGTGGCCGCGAACAGCAGCAGCGCCGCGACGACAGCCATGATCACGACGTTGTTGCTCGTGAGACCCATCACTATCTTTCTGCCGGGCGGCCGGTCCTCCGTGCCGCGGGGAGCACCTCCCGGCGGGCGCCGGGGGCGGAACCCCGCCGCCTCGAATCGCATCTAGATAGACGCAAATCGTGCGGATGCTGCGTCAGAGAACCAAAGATCCTTTGACCGAAGCGACGGGAATGCGAATGTCTGACAGTCCAGATGCCGAAAAGTCCGGAGGGGTTCCCAACCGGATACGGCGCGTGCTGCGCGGGCCGCGCCCGGAGGCGGTCCCCACGGCCGTCGGCACGGCCTGCACGCTGATCGGGCTCGTGGACATCGTTTTTCCGCGGCTGAAGTACAGCAAGGTGCACGCGCTGGCGGAGCTGCTGCCCGGCGCGGTCAGCTCCCTGGCCGCCGCGGCGTCGATCGTGGTCGGGCTGCTGCTGCTCATGCTGGCGCACGGCCTGAAGCGGCGTAAGCGGCGCGCCTGGGTAGCGGCGGTGGCGCTGCTGCCGGTCGGCGCGGCGGCCCAGCTGCTGTACCGGCACTCGGTCCTGGGCACCGTGTTCTCGCTCGTCCTGATGGGGGTGCTGCTCCGCTACCGCAGCGAGTTCGCCGCGCTCCCCGACCCGCGCAGCCGCTGGCGGGCGCTGGCCAACTTCGTCGTCATGAGCGGGGTGAGCCTCGGAGTCGGGCTGCTCATCGTGCGGTCGCACCCGGACACCATCGAGGGCGCGCCGTCGCTGGCGGCGCAGCTGGAGCACGTGCTGTGGGGGCTGCTCGGCTTCGAGGGCCCGGTCGGCTACCGCGACGGCGCGGACTACACGGTCGGCTACTCGCTGGGCGCGCTCGGCCTGCTGACCGTCGCCACCACCGCGTATCTCGCCTTCCGGCCCGAGCACCCGGCGGCCCGGCTGACGCCCTCCGACGAGGAGCGGCTGCGGGAGCTGCTCGCCACCCACGGGCGCCGTGACTCGCTCGGCCACTTCGCGCTCCGCCGCGACAAGGCGGTGATCTTCTCGCCCAGCGGCAAGTCCGCCGTCTGCTACCGCGTGGTCTCCGGCGTGATGCTCGCCAGCGGCGACCCGGTCGGCGACGTGGAGGCGTGGCCGGGCGCGATCGCCGCGTTCATGGAGGAGGCGCAGGCGCACTCCTGGACCCCCGCGGTGATGGGGTGCAGCGAGACCGGCGGCGAGGTGTGGACCCGGGAGACCGGACTCGACGCGCTGGAGCTGGGCGACGAGGCGATCGTGGACGTCGCGGACTTCACCCTCTCCGGCCGCGCGATGCGCAACGTGCGCCAGATGGTCAAGCGCATCGAGCGGGCCGGTTACGAGACCAGGGTGCGGCGCGTCGCCGACCTCGACGCGGAGGAGCTGGAGACCGTACGGCGGGCCGCGGCGGACTGGCGGGGCACCGACACCGAGCGCGGCTTCTCGATGGCGCTGGGCCGGATCGGCGACCCGGCGGACGGCGAGTCGGTGATCGCCACCGCCCACAAGGCGGCCGAGGAGGGCGCCGGCGAGGGTCCGTACGGCGATCTGAAGGCCGTCCTGCACTTCGTGCCCTGGGGCCCGGACGGCATGTCGCTGGACCTGATGCGGCGCGACCGGAGCGCCGACCCGGGCATGAACGAGCTGCTGATCGTGGCCTCGCTGGAGGCCGCACCGGCCCTGGGCGTCACCCGGGTGTCGCTGAACTTCGCGATGTTCCGCTCGGCGCTGGCGCGCGGCGAGAAGCTGGGCGCGGGCCCGGTGCTGCGCGGCTGGCGGGGGCTGCTGGTGTTCCTGTCCCGCTGGTTCCAGATCGAGTCGCTGTACAAGTTCAACGCCAAGTTCCGGCCGCGCTGGGAGCCGCGCTTCGTGGTCTTCCGCAACACCCGGGAGCTGCCGCGCATCGGCCTGGCCGCGATGCAGGCCGAGGGGTTCGTCTCCCTCGCGCTGCCCCGGCTGCTGGGCCGCGGGCGGCGCGCCGAGCGCAGGCCCTGCGCACACCAGGCCCCGGCCCGGCGCCGCGAACTGGAGCAGGCCGCCTAGCGAGCTGACTGGCAAGCCGTACGGGCGGGCACCCCGCCCCCCGCGTCCCCCGCACGGGCTGCCGGTACGTCTAGCCTTAAGGTCATGAGGACGTTGCGCGAGCGGGGCCGAGTGGCCGGACTGCCGGAATGGGACCGGTGTGCGGTCATGGGCGTGGTGAACGTCACGCCCGACTCCTTCTCCGACGGCGGCCAGTGGTTCGACACCGACCTGGCCGTCAAGCACGGTCTGGATCTGGTCACGGCCGGGGCCGACCTGGTGGACGTCGGAGGCGAGTCGACCCGGCCGGGCGCGGCGCGCGTCGACGAGGCCGAGGAGCTGCGCCGGGTGGTCCCGGTGGTGCGGGAGCTGGCCGCGGCGGGCGCCCGGGTCAGCGTGGACACCATGCGGGCCGCGGTCGCCGAGCAGGCGATCGAGGCGGGCGCGCTGCTGGTCAACGACGTGAGCGGCGGCCGCGCGGACCCGGCGATGGTGCCGGCGGTGGCCGCGGCCGAGGTGCCCTTCGTGGTGATGCACTGGCGCGGCCAGTCCATCGACATGAACAACCTGGCGGTGTACGAGGACGTGGTCGGCGAGGTCGTCGCCGAGCTGCGCACGAGCATGGACCGGGCCGTCGCGGGCGGTATCGCCCCGGAGCGGATCGTGCTGGACCCGGGGCTGGGCTTCGCCAAGGATGCCGAACACGACCTGACGCTGGTCGCGCATCTGGCCGAGCTGCGCGAACTGGGCCGTCCGCTGCTGGTGGCGGCCTCCCGGAAGCGGTTCCTGGGCCGCGTGCTGGCCGGGGGCGGGGGCGCCCCGCCGCCCGCCCGGGAGCGGGACGCCGCGACCGCCGCGGTGACCGCGATCGCCGCGCGCGAGGGCGCGTGGGCGGTCCGGGTGCACGAGGTGCGGGCGAGCGCGGACGCGGTGCGGGTGGCCCGGGCCATCGACGGAGCCGAGGCCGGGTACGTCGACAACGCGGCGGGAGCGCTGTGACTTCCCTTACGGACAACGAGCGAGTGGCGCTGGTGAACACCGCGCTGTACGAGGCCATGGAGCAGGGCGACCACGGGGCGCTGGACCGGCTGTGGCTGGATTCCGGCGAGACCGAGGTGTCCTGTGTGCACCCGGGCTGGCCGGTGCTGCGCGGCCGGGGCGAAGTGCTCCGTTCGTACGCGCTGATCATGGCGAACACCGACTACATCCAGTTCTTCCTGACCGACGTCGAGGTGTCGGTGATGGCCGACACCGCGCTGGTGACCTGCACCGAGAACATCCTCAGCGGCGCCCCGGCCGAGGAGGAAGGGCAGCTGGGACCGCTGGTCGGCCAGCTGGTGGTGGCCACGAACGTGTTCCGGCGCACCGACGACGGCTGGAAGGTGTGGTCGCATCACGGCTCCCCGGTGCTCGCGGAGCGTGACGACGAGGGCCCGGAGGGCCCCGATGACGACGATCGGCTGATGCCGGGCTGATCGCCCCGATCCCGGCCCCGTGATGGCTCGAATGGGTTCCGTTCGAGCCCTGCGAGGTGCGGGTAGGTGAAGGTGGCGCGGGGCTGTGGGAGGCATCCGCCGCGACCCCGTGGGCATGTGCCGCCGACATGCGCAGGTAGATTCGAGGAGGTTCCCCGCCGACGGCAGGGGGTCACAGGTGCGCTCCGGAACGGCCGGGGCGTGCCCGCGTAACCGACGACCAGCAGGAGTGATTCGGGTGGATCGTGTCGCACTGCGCGGCCTGAGGGCTCGTGGGCACCACGGCGTGTTCCCGCAGGAGCGCGAGGAGGGCCAGACGTTCGTCGTGGACCTCGTGCTCGGCCTGGACACCCGTCCGGCCGCCGCCGACGACGACCTGACCAAGACCATCCACTACGGCGTGGTGGCGGAGGAGGTCGTGGACGTGGTGCGGGGCGAGCCGGTCGCGCTGATCGAGACCCTTGCCGAACGGATAGCGGACACCTGCCTGAAGCATGATGTGGTGCGCGAGGTCGAGGTCGTCGTCCACAAGCCGCAGGCCCCGATCACCGTTCCCTTCGACGATGTCACCATCACCATTACCCGGAGCCGAGTATGAGCAGCAGCGACCCGACCGTGCAGCCCGTTCCCGCCTCCGTGGTGGAGAAAGTGGACGCCGCCGACATCACCCTGTCCAACCCCAAACGGGCAGTGATCTCGCTCGGCAGCAACCTGGGCAACCGCCTGGAGACCCTTCAAGGCGCGGTCGACGCGCTGGAGGACACCCCGGGCCTGCGGGTCAAGGCCGTTTCCCCGGTGTACGAGACGGAGCCGTGGGGCGTGGACCCGGGCACCCAGGCGACGTACTTCAACGCGGTGGTGCTGGTGAAGACCACCCTGCCGCCGTCCTCGCTGCTGGAGCGCGGCCACGCCATCGAGGAGGCGTTCGAGCGGGTGCGGGACGAGCACTGGGGTCCGCGCACCATCGACGTGGACATCCTGGCGTACCAGGACGTGGTCTCCGACGACCCGCTGCTCACCCTGCCGCATCCGCGCGCGCACCAGCGGGCCTTCGTCCTGGTGCCGTGGAACGACGTGGACCCGCAGGCCGAGGTCCCCGGGCGCGGCAGCGTCTCGGGGCTGCTGGACGAGGTGGGCCACGACGGCGTACAGGTCCGCACGGACCTGGAACTGCGACTGCCCGAATAGACGTTGACCCCGTAGACCAACCAACCCCCGTGGACGACCATGGACCACCGTGGACGGCCGGGGACGACAGCGTACGGATGTATGGAGGGGCGACCGCTCGGTGAAGCAACTTCGGATCGGGGTGCTGGTCGGGCTGTTCGCCGTGGCCGGTGTGGTGTCGTGGGCCGGGGCCCGGCTGTGGGACACGCTGGGGTCGCTGCCGAGCGTTCCGGTGGCGGCGCCGATCGTGCTGGCCCTGATCGCGGTCGTGCTGGTCGCGACCGCGATCTCGCTGCGGGCGCGGCTGCGCGCCCAGCGGGAGCGGGAGCCGGACGCGAAGGGCGTGGACCCGATGGTGGCCGCCCGCGCGGTGGTTTTCGGCCAGGCGAGCGCGCTGGTGGCGGCGCTGGTCTCGGGGATGTACGGCGGGGTCGGTGTCTTCCTGGCCCTGGAGCAGCTGGACGTACCGGCCCGCCAGGACCAGGCCATCTACGCGGGCGCTTCAGTGCTGGCCGGGGCGGCCGTGGTGGCCGCCGCGATCTTCATGGAGCGGGTCTGCAAGCTGCCCGAGGACGACGACGAGAACCGGCCGGGCCCGGACGCCTCGGCGCGGGCCTGAACGAACCCCCAGGGGCCCTCAGCGGGCCATGATGAGGCTCATCGCCTCGGCCCGGGTGGCCGGATCCCGCAGCTGGCCGCGCACGGCCGAGGTGAGGGTCTTGGCCCCGGGCTTGCGCACTCCGCGCATGGTCATGCACATGTGCTCGCACTCGACCACGACGATCACCCCGCGCGGTTCCAGTATCCGCATCAGCGAGTCGGCGATCTGAGTGGTCAGCCGTTCCTGGACCTGGGGGCGGCGGGCGAACACGTCCACCAGGCGGGCCAGCTTCGACAGTCCGGTGATCTTGCCGTCGTGGGACGGGATGTAGCCGACGTGCGCGACGCCCACGAAGGGCACCAGGTGGTGCTCGCACGAGGACATCACCTCGATGTCCTTGACCAGCACCATCTCGTCGTGACCCAGGTCGAAGGTGGTGGTCAGGACGTCCTCGGGCTCCTGCCGCAGCCCCGCGAAGATCTCCTTGTACGCGCGGGCCACCCGGCCCGGCGTCTCCCGCAGCCCCTCGCGGTCGGGGTCCTCACCGACAGCGATCAGGAGTTCACGGATCGCATTCTCGGCCCGCTTCTCGTCGAACACGCCGATGGTGCTCTCGCCGTCCAGCGTCACCGGGTCCGTCATGGAGGTGCCTCGTTCCTCAGGTGCACAAAAATGCGGAATGCCGCGTCACCAAGGCTAGAACCTGGTAGACGCGGCATTCATTCCGGGTCCTCCCCGGGGCCCGTGGGCCCCGGGGAGGCCGGGATCAGCTCTCGGAGCCGGAGCCCGAATCCTCGGGCTGCTCGGCGCCGTCCTCGGGCGCGGTGGCCTTGGTGAGCGAGGCCGCCGAGGTGGGCTGGGCACCGTTCGCCGGAGCCAGCTCCCGGGGGGAGAGCACCGGCGGGCGGGTGGAGGGCGTACGCCGGGAGGAACCGGTCCACGCCGGGCGGGCCGGCCGCTTGTGGATCGCGGCGAAGATCTCGGCGATCTCCTCCTTGTTCAGCGTCTCCTTCTCCAGGAGCGCCAGCACCAGGTTGTCGAGGACGTCGCGGTTCTCGACGAGGATCTCCCACGCTTCGTTGTGCGCGGACTCGATGAGCTTCTTGACCTCCTCGTCCACCAGTGCGGCGACCTCTTCCGAGTAGTCGCGCTGATGGGCCATCTCCCGGCCCAGGAACGGCTCGGAGTTGTCGGAGCCGAACTTGATCGCGCCGAGCCGCTCGGTCATGCCGTACTGCGTGACCATCGCGCGGGCCGTCGCGGTCGCCTTCTCGATGTCGTTCGAGGCGCCCGTGGTCGGGTCGTGGAAGACCAGTTCCTCGGCCGCCCGGCCGCCCATCATGTAGGCGAGCTGGTCCAGCATCTCGTTGCGCGTGGTCGAGTACTTGTCCTCGTCCGGCAGGACCATGGTGTAACCCAGGGCCCGGCCTCTGGAGAGGATCGTGACCTTGTGCACGGGATCGCTGTTCGGAGACGCCGCCGCGACCAGGGCGTGACCGCCCTCGTGGTACGCGGTGATCTTCTTCTCCTTGTCGCTCATGATCCGGGTCCGCTTCTGCGGTCCGGCCACGACTCGGTCGATCGCCTCGTCCAGGAAGTGGTTGTCGATCAGCTTCTTGTCGCCGCGGGCCGTCAGCAGGGCGGCCTCGTTCAGCACGTTCGACAGATCGGCACCGGTGAAGCCGGGGGTACGGCGGGCGACGGCCGACAGGTCGACGTCCGGCGCGACCGGCTTGCCCTTCTGGTGAACCTTGAGGATCTCCAGACGGCCCTGCATGTCCGGGCGGTCGACGGCGATCTGCCGGTCGAAACGGCCGGGGCGCAGCAGCGCCGGGTCCAGGATGTCCGGCCGGTTCGTGGCGGCGATCAGAATGACGCCGCCCTTCACGTCGAAGCCGTCCATCTCCACGAGCAGCTGGTTCAGCGTCTGCTCGCGCTCGTCGTGACCGCCGCCCATGCCCGCGCCGCGGTGCCGGCCGACTGCGTCGATCTCGTCGACGAAGACGATGGCCGGGGCGTTGGTCTTGGCCTGCTCGAACAGGTCACGGACCCGGGAGGCACCCACACCGACGAACATCTCGACGAAGTCGGAGCCGGAGATCGAGTAGAACGGGACGCCCGCCTCGCCCGCGACAGCGCGCGCGAGCAGGGTCTTACCCGTACCGGGCGGGCCGTAGAGCAGCACACCCTTGGGGATCTTGGCACCGACGGCCTGGAATTTCGCCGGCTCCTGCAGGAACTCCTTGATCTCCTGGAGTTCCTCGACCGCCTCGTCCGACCCCGCCACATCGGAGAAGGTCGTCTTCGGCGTGTCCTTGGTGATCAGCTTGGCCTTCGACTTCCCGAAGTTCATCACTCGGGAGCCGCCGCCCTGCATCTGGTTCATCAGGAACAGGAAGACCACGACGATCAGCACGAACGGGAGCAGCGAGAGCAGAATCCCGACGAACGGGTTCTGCTTCGAAGTCGAGACGTTGTACCCGTCGGGGATCCCGCTGTCCTTCTGGGCATTCGCCTGAAGGGTCCTGGCGAGGTCGACGCCCTGGTCACCGATGTAGGTCGCCTGGAGCTTGTTGCTGCCCGAGACCTTGGCGACGTTGTCCTTGAGTTCGACCTTGATCTTGTGCTCGTCGCCGGTCGTCAGCTCGGCGGACTGGACCTGGTTCCTATTGATCGCCTTGACGACCTGGCTGGTGTCCACCGACTTGTAGCCGCCGGACGAGCCGACGACCTGCATCAACACGACCACGGCGAGGACGGCCAGCACGATCCACATGACCGGCCCACGGAAGTAGCGCTTCACGTCCATCCATACGGGGCGAAACCGCCCCGTCCCTCCTGCCACAGTGAGGCACGGCAGCCCTGGAGGGGCGCCTGTGCGTGCGGTGTATTGCGGTGTATTTAGTGGTGTATGAGCTGTGTAATCCTCAGTCTCGAAAAAGACTGACCTTCGGACGGTACCCCAGCATTGTCACCCGACGCCGCCGTGGAGCGTTAACACATCCGCCTTCCCCTGCTCCAACGGCGGAAAACCGCGCCAGGTTCCCAGGGGAGGCGATACCCCTCGGGTGCCGCACTCAGCCGCCGTAGACGTGCGGGGCAAGAGTCCCGACGAACGGCAGGTTCCGGTACTTCTCCGAGTAGTCGAGGCCGTATCCGACGACGAACTCGTTCGGGATGTCGAAGCCGACCCACTTCACGTCGATGGCGACCTTGGCCGCCTCCGGCTTGCGCAGCAGGGTGCACACGTTCAGCGAGGCGGGCTCGCGCGAGCCCAGGTTCGACAGCAGCCAGGACAGCGTCAGGCCGGAGTCGATGATGTCCTCGACGATCAGGACGTGCTTGCCCTTGATGTCGGTGTCCAGGTCCTTGAGGATCCGCACCACGCCCGAGGACTGGGTGCCCGCGCCGTACGACGACACGGCCATCCAGTCCATGGTGACGGGCGTGGACAGCGCCCGGGCCAGGTCCGCCATCACCATCACCGCGCCCTTGAGCACGCCGACGATGAGCAGGTCCTTGCCTTCGTATTCGGCGTCGATGCGGGCGGCCAGCTCGGCCAGCTTCGCGTTGATCTCATCCTCGGTGATGAGGACCGACTTGAGGTCGGTGCCCATGTCCTTGTCGTCCACCCGCGCCACTCTCGTTCGACGTAACCGGCTCATCTGGCTCGGGCGGATCAGCCCTGCCGGATCACCAGTCTGCCACCCTCCCGGCGGACCTCGACGCGGCCGGGGAGGTTGATGGCACGCTGGCCCCGCCAGCCGGTGATCAGCCGGTCGACTTCCTCGATGTGGCGGGCGAAGAGCGAACCGGCGGGCGAGCCCGCGGCGATGGCCGCGCGGCGCAGCACCCGGCGGCGGACGGCGGGGGGCAGCCCGTGCAGTCCGACGGTGTCCAGCTCGACGGCGTCCGGCCCGGCGGACCCGGCCCCGGGGGCGGGGGCCGGGGCGGTGCGCAGGACGTCGGCCTCGGCGCGGGCGGCCCAGGCATCGAGGGCGTCGGCGTCGTCGCGGGAGAGCTGGGCGGTGCGGGCGAGGGCCTCGACGACGCCCTTGCCGAGGGCCTTCTCCAGCACGGGCAGCGCCTCGTGGCGGACCCGGGAGCGGGTGTAGGCCGGGTCCACGTTGTGCGGGTCGTCCCAGACGGGCAGCGACTGGGCCAGGCAGGCCTCGCGGACGGTGTGCCGGTCGAGCTGGAGGAAGGGGCGGCGGTAGCGGCCGCCGGTGCCGGAGACGCGGGCCATGCCGGACAGCGAGCGGGTGCCCGAGCCACGGGCGAGCCCCAGCAGAACCGTCTCGGCCTGGTCGTCGCGGGTGTGGCCGAGCAGCACGGCGGTCGCGTCGTGGCGCTCGGCGGCGGAGTCGAGGGCGGCGTAGCGGGCGTCCCGGGCGGCGGCTTCGGGGCCGCCGTCCCGGCCGACGGACACGGCGACGGACTCGACGGGCATCAGCCCCAGCTCCCGCATCCGCTCGGCGACCTCGGCGGCGCGCACCTCGGAGCCCGGCTGCAGGCCGTGGTCGACGGTGACGCCACCGGCGCGCAGGCCGAGCCGGGGGGCTTCGAAGGCGAGCGCGGAGGCGAGGGCCATGGAGTCGGCGCCGCCGGAGCAGGCGGCGAGCACGAGGGGGCGGTCCTCGCGGGGGGCGGAGCCGCGGGGCGCGGGCGCCTGGGCGGGAGAGCCCGGGAAAGCGGGGGAAGGCTGCGCGGAGGCGGAGGTGGCCGGGGAATCGACGAGGACGTCGTGGAGGACGCGGCGGACCGCCAGGCGTATCGCGGCGACCGCTGGATGGGGACCCATGTCCGTTTCCCATCTGTCATGCGAGGGGGTGCCTCGGGGGAGCGTACGAGATGTCGTTACGCGGGGGGATTCGTCACGCTGTGTATGTCGATGGTGACAGAAGCGAGCTGTTCCCCGAGCATCGCACGCCTACCCGTCGCTAACGGTCCCTCGGACGAGTGATTAACGGGAGCATTCATCCGTTCCAGAGTGAGCCGGTCTTACGACTCCGCCTTACGATGCACCCGCGCGACCCACTCGGCGGGTTTGCTGATCTCCGACTTGGTCGGAAGCGTGTTCGGGGATGTCCACACCCGGTTGAAGCCGTCCATGCCGACCTGGTCCACCACGGCCCGTACGAACCGCTCACCGTCACGGTACTGCCGCAGCTTGGCGTCGAGCCCCAGCAGCTTGCGCAGCGCCTGGTCGAGGCGGCCCGCGCCGCTGGCCCGCCGCTTCTGGAACTTCTCGCGGATCTCGGCCACGGAAGGCACGACGTCCGGCCCGACCCCGTCCATCACATAGTCCGCGTGCCCCTCCAGCAGCGACATCACGGCGGTCAGCCGGGCCAGGATCTCGCGCTGGGCCGGGGTCTGGACCAGCTCGATGATGCTCGGCGAGGCGCCGCGCTCCGCGGCCTCCTCACCGTCCGGCCGCCCGCCGCCCAGCGACTGGACGGCCTCCCGGATCCGCTCCAGCAAAGTGGCCGGATCCACGTCGGTCTCGCCCAGGAACGCCTGGATCTCGGACTCGATGTGGTCGCGCAGCCACGGCACCGCGGTGAACTGCGTACGGTGCGTCTCCTCGTGCAGCGAGACCCACAGCCGGAAGTCGTGCGGGGCCACGTCCAGCTCGCGCTCCACATGGACGATGTTGGGGGCGACCAGCAGCAGCCGTCCGCCGCCCGGGGCCCCGGCGGGCAGGTCGCGGGTGGCGGGCGCGAACGTCTCGTACTGGCCGAGCACCCGGGAGGCCAGGAAGGACAGCAGCATTCCCAGCTCGACGCCGGTCACCTTGCCGCCGACCGCGCCCAGCACCGCCCCGCCGGGCATCCCGCCGCGCCGGTCCTGCATCTTGCCCAGCAGCGGCGACAGGATCTGGCGGAAGCCCGCGACGTTGGCCCGGATCCAGCCCGCGCGGTCCACGACGAGGACGGGGGTGTCGGAAGCCGGGCCGCCGGGGACGGCCATCCGGGTGAAGCCGCGTACGTGCTCCTCCGACGATTTCGCGTGCCTGCGCAACTCCGCGACGACGGCGCGCGCCTCGTCCCGGCTCACCTCGGGGCCCGGGCGCACCAGCCGGGTCGCGGTCGCGACGGCCAGGTTCCAGTCGACCATCTCCACACCACCGATGCTCGTCATGGCTTCACGGTACGTGGCCCGCGCCCCATCCGGGAGAAGACGAGCCCCCCGCACACCCGGCCGCCCCCGGCCCGACCGGGCGACGCGTCACTCCCGGCTCACCGGCATCCGCAGTTGGCGAGCGCCGAGGCCATCGTGTCCAGGGCGCGCTGGGCGCCCAGGGGGTCCGTGGTGCCGTTGGTCATGAACGCGAAGACCAGCAGGCGGCCGTCGGCGTCGACCACGCTGCCCGCGAGGGTGTTGACCCCGGTCAGGGTGCCGGTCTTGGCGCGCACCACGCCGCGGCCGACGGTGTCCGCGTCGTAGCGGGTGCGCAGGGTGCCGCTGAATCCGGCCACCGGCAGCCCGGTGAGCAGCGGCCGCAGCTCGGGGTGGCCGATGTCCGCGGCCCGCACCAGCACCTGGGCGAGCAGCGCGGCGGAGACATGGTCGTCGCGGTCCAGTCCGCTGCCGTCCGCGATCCGGGCGCCGGAGACCGGCAGCCGGAGCTTCTGCAGCCGGGCGGTCACGGCCTTCGCCGCGCCGTCGAAGCTGGCGGGCTCGCCGGAGGCGACGGCGGTCTGCCGGGCCAGGGCCTCGGCGATGTCGTTGTCGCTGTTGGTCAGCATCCGCTCGACGAGCGCGGACATTGGCTGGGAGCGGACGGTGGCCACCAGCCGGGGGCGCTTTCCGGCCTCCCGGGGCCGCGGGTCCCCGGTCACCTCGACGCCGCGGTCGCGCAGCATCGAGGCGAACGTTCCCGCCGCGTCGGCGGCGGGGTCCTCGGAGCGGGCGGCCGGGCCGTGGTCGCTGTCGTCCAGGCGGCCCTCGTCGGCCATCAGCGGGGTGACGGGCGAGATGTTCTCGTTGGGGCCGATGGGGTGCTGCCCGGGCCCGGAGTACAGCGAGGTGTCGTACCCGAGCCGGACCGACTTCGTGCCGCGCTTCTTCAGGGCGCGGGCGGTGTCGTCGGCCAGGGCGCGCAGCGAGGCGGGGCGGTCGTCGCCCTTGGCCTTGCGGGCGGTGAGCGTCGGATCGCCGCCGCCGACCAGCACGATGCCGCCGCCGCCACTGTCGCCGCTCTGGACGACGGTGGTCTTGATCCGGTGGTCGGGGCCGAGGGCGGAGAGCGCGGCGGCGCCGGTCGCCAGCTTGATAGTCGACGCGGGCACCACGGCGTCCTTCGCGCCGGTCCCGAACACCTGCTGGCCCGTCGTCACATCCACGACGGACGCCGAGCGGTCGTCGCCCAGCGCCGGGTCGTCCAGCAGCGGTTCCAGGGCGTCGGCGAGCCCGCCGCCGGTGGGCGGCGGGACCGCGTCCTCGCCGCTGTCCGGCGACGGCACGGCGCCGGGCGCGCCGAGGGCTGCCAGCACGGGCGCGGCGCTGGGGGCGGTGTTCCCGGGGTGACGCTCGCCACCCGCGCCCGGCCCCCGGGCGGCGCGGGCGCGTTCGGCCGCACGCTGGCCGGTGTCCCAGGGCCCGGTGGCGAGGACCGATCCGGCCGCGACGGCGAGGCCGACCGTGCCGGAGATGGCCACCAGCCGCCAGGTGCCGCGCCGTTGGGGCGAGGTGCGCCGCCAGCGGTCGTGGAGCCCGGCACGGCGCCACAGGTCGCCGATCCGGCCGTGCCACGGCCGTTCCCGGACCGGGCGGTTCCACCAGCGGTCGCGGAGCCGGACCCTGACGGCGGCGACGCGGCCCCACTGGTCCCGCACGAGGGTCCGCCCGCGCGCGATCAACTCCCTGAACTGCCGTGATCTGGCTTCAGGCACGACGGACCAGCCCCTTTCGCCACCACACACCTGCGTGGGGGACACTTAATCACCAGACGTATGTGTTGATCATGGAGGAGCCACCCGTGGAGTTCGACGTCACCATCGAGATCCCGAAGGGTTCGCGGAACAAGTACGAGGTGGACCACGAGACGGGGCGCATCCGTCTCGACCGTCGACTCTTCACTTCGACCAGCTACCCGGCGGACTACGGCTTTGTCGAGAACACCCTCGGCGAGGACGGCGACCCGCTGGACGCCCTGGTCATTCTCGACGAGCCGACGTTCCCCGGCTGCCTGATCAAGTGCCGTGCGATCGGCATGTTCAGGATGACCGACGAGGCGGGCGGCGACGACAAGCTGCTGTGCGTGCCCGCGTCGGACCCGCGGGTCGAGCATCTGCGTGACATTCACCACGTGTCCGAGTTCGACCGCCTGGAGATCCAGCACTTCTTCGAGGTCTACAAGGACCTGGAGCCCGGCAAGTCGGTCGAGGGGGCCGACTGGGTGGGCCGCGCCGAGGCCGAGGCCGAGGTCGAGGCGTCCATCAAGCGCCTGGAGGCGTCGGGCGGCCACTGAGCCCCGACACCCGAACGGGCCGACCACATGGTCGGCCCGTTCGGCATTTACGCAGGTCAGCGCGGCTGAATGCGGATCAGAAGCCGCGGGTGCGCTTGGCCGCGCGACGGCCCGAGGGGTCGTCTCCGCCGCCCGGGATCTTGAGGAAGAGGCGGGCCGCCTCGCCACCCAGGTTCACCCCGATGGCGATCGCCAGGGCCAGTGCCGCCGCCTGGGTGAGATGCGGGATGCCGCGGTCCAGATTTCCCTGGGCGAGCGCGAGCAGTCCGAAGTACGTCGCGCTACCGGGCAGCAGCGGTCCGATGGCCGCCGTGACGTACGGCAGCGCGGACGCGTAGCGGTAGCGGGAGAGCAGCTGCCCGAAGAGGCCGACCAGCCCGGCGGCCACGGTCGTGGCGGCGACGGGCGGCACATGGGCGGTGTCGGAGAGCGCGCCGTAGACCACCCAGGCGACCCCGCCGTTGAGCGTGGCGAACAGCACGGTGTGACGTTCCTGCTGGAGCAGGATGCAGAACGTCAGCGCCAGCAGCATCGACGCCAGTATCTGGGTGACCGGCTGCGGCTGGCCCACCAGCGCCGCCTCCGGGTTCAGCTTGGCGTTCAGCTGGAGCCCGCCGTACAGCATGGTGAGCACGCCGCAGACGATGCCGACGATCAGGTAGCCGACCTCCAGCAGCCGGGCGGCGGCGGTGATGTAATACCCGGTCAGCCCGTCCTGGACGCTCGCCACCAGGGCCCGTCCCGGAATCAGCGCGAACAGCCCACCGGTGATCACCGCGGACGACTGGAGTCCCGCGCCCATGAGGCTGAGCCCGATGCCCATCGCGGCGGGCGGCATCGCCGCGACCACGAACTGGTAGAACTCCGGCAGTCCGCGCCCGGACGCCAGCCACGCCAGCCGGTCGCCGAGCATCGCGCCGATCGCCGCCGCGAAGAACACCGGCCACGCACCGCCGACCAGCATGCTCGCCGCCCCGGCCAGCCCGCCCGCGGCCACGGTGAGCGCCCAGCCGGGGTACGGGTGGCGGTTACGGCGGATCTCGGCGAGCCGCCGGTACGCCTCCTCCAGCGTGAAGTCCTCCTGCACGGTGATGTCGTCGACGAGCCGGAAGACGGCGGCCAGCCGGGTGTAGTCAGTGCCCCGGCGGCGCACCGTCCGGCTGGCGGTGACCGGGTCGTCGACCAGCGAGGGCTGGTAGCTGACCGACAGCAGGGTGAAGGTCACCGTGGGCTCGCAGCGGTCGAGCCCGTACGCGTGCGCCACGCCGAGCATCGCCGCCTCGACGTCCTCGGCCCCCTCACCGCCCGCGAGGAGCAGCTCGGCGATGCGGAGAGTGAGATCGAGCACACGGGGGACGGCGGGGCCCGTCTCGTCCTGCGGATCGGGGCGCTCGGCGGGTGTCGGGCGCTCGCTGATCGGCATCCGCAGCATCGTGCGCATCCGGTCCTGCCAGGGCGAATCCTTGGTCAGCCGGACCATGGGTATGCCGTTCGGCGGCGTGAAGGCCGGGAAGCCGCCGGTGGTCTGGTTGGCCGAGGTGGTGACCCCGGCGGGCGGCACGAAGGCCGAGCTCTCGGGCTCGGGGCCGCTCAGCTCGGTGGCCAGCCCCTGGGGGATGGCGAACTCCGAAGTCGGGTGCTCGCCATCGGGCGAGGGCGGCTTCGGCACGCCCTGCGGCGGTGTGAAGGCGCTGTGCGCCTCATCGGACTGCGGCTTGCGGCTCTCCGCCGTGTCCGCGTCCTGCGCGCCCGCGCACCGCTGCCCGTACTGTCGCTCCGTCCCCACGCTGCCTCGCTCCTCGACCGCCTCCCCGTACACACTGCCGGCAGCCGCGATGCATCATCGGCGGCCACCGGAGCCCATTGTGCGGGGAGGTGGCCGCCGAGTGGGAGTGGGGGCAGCGTGCGCGACGGGTGTGTAGTGGAGTGACCCCTGTGAAGTGACGGTGAAGATCTGCGCCGAATGGAACCCCGGAAGCGTCGGAGCGCTCGGCGTGGCGGCGGGTCGGCGCTCGGCGCGCCGCCCGGTCAGCGCTTGGCGTGGCGGCCGCGCGGGCCCTGCTGGTCGGCCGCCTGTCCGGCCGGTGCCTCGGCGGCCGCCTTCTTGGACTGGCTCCGGGCCCGCAGGAACTCGATCACGATCGGGACGACGGACAGCAGGACGATGCCGACCAGGATCAGCTCGATGTGCTTGTGGACGAAGTCGACCTTGCCGAGCGCCGCGCCCAGCAGGGTGACGCCCGTGCCCCACAGCACACCGCCGACGATGTTGAAGATGATGAAGGAGCGGTAGTTCATCCGGCTGACGCCCGCGATGATCGGCGTGAACGTCCGCACGATGGGCACGAAGCGGGCCAGGATCAGCGACTTCGGGCCGTGCTTCTCGAAGAACTCATGCGCCTTCTCCACGTTCTCCTGCTTGAAGAGCTTGGAGTCCGGGCGCTTGAACAGCGCGGGCCCGACCTTCCGGCCGAAGAGATATCCGACCTGGTCACCGACGATCGCCGCGAGGGCGACGCCCACGCAGACCAGCCACAGATCCTGCTTGATCACATCCGTGGTGACCAGCAGACCGGTGGTGAACAGCAGCGAGTCGCCCGGCAGGAAGAAGCCGATGAGCAGGCCGGACTCCGCGAAGACGATGGCCAGCACGCCGAGCAGCCCGAAGGTTTCGATCAGATAGTCCGGGTCCAGCCACTGAGGGCCGAGCGCGAGGGTGGTCACGGGTCACAGGCTCCTGGGTCGAGGGGTGCAGGCTCGTGCTCGTGCGAGGCCCGGCCGCAGGGTCGGGGTACGGACTGACTGCGGGGTTCATCGCTTGGCAGTGTGCCGCCCAAAGCTATCAACGCCGTGTGCGTGCCCGTGGTTCCCGCTGTCCGCCCGCCCCCCATACGAGCCACCCGCTATCCGTGGCGCTCCGCGTTGGCCAGGATCGCGCCCCGGAGGTAGGCGGCGAGCCCCGGCTTGGCCTTGTCGATGTTCTCGGTGAAGCGGTGGTCCGTCACATACATCTCGGCGATGCAGGCGTGCAGCCGGTGGTCGCAGTCGTAGTGGTTCCGGCAGATCCCCTGGCGGTGCTCCTCGGCGAGGTCCATCGCCGCCTCGGACTCCGGCGGAGTGCCCGACTCCAGCAGCGCGACGAAGCGCTCGTTGAGCGCGTCGGCCTCGCCCTGGATCCGCTGCCAGTCCTCCTTGGTGTACGTGGCCGCCCTGCGCTGGGACTCCCGGTACGCCTCGGTGTCCCCCCAGCGCTCCTCGACCTCGTCCGCGTACGCGTCCGGGTCGAAGTCGCCGAAGACCTCGAACTTCTCCTCGGGGGTCAGATTGATGCCCATCTTCCGTGCCTCCATGGCCTGTTCGACGGCGGCGGCCATCTTCTCCAGCTGCTCGATCCGGTCGGTCAGCAGCGAGTGCTGGCGCCGCAGGTGGGCCTGCGGGTCCGCGTCCGGGTCGTCGAGGAGGACCGCCACCTCGTCGAGCGGAAAGCCGAGTTCCCGGTAGAACAGGACGCTCTGCAGCCGGTCGAGGTCGGCGTCGTCGTACCGCCGGTGCCCCGCCGTGCTGCGGGCGCTCGGGCGCAGCAGCCCGATCTCGTCGTAGTGGTGCAGCGTGCGCACCGTGACCCCGGCGAAGCCCGCGACCTGTCCCACCGAGTAGCTCATGACCTGGTCCGCTCTCCCTGGTGTTCCGTACGGGCTCCACGCTGGCGTCTCACGTCGCGTGAGGTGCAAGTCCGGATGCCGAAATCGTTCGGGCCCCGGCCGCGTTCCCTGGCATCCTGCCGATTGTGCTGGGGATAACCGATCTTTCGACGTATCTGGCGGGCCTTGCCCTGATCATCCTGCTGCCGGGCCCGAACTCGCTCTATGTGGTGTCCGTCGCCGCGCGCCGCGGAACCCGGACCGCCTACCGGGCGGCGGGCGGGGTGCTGTGCGGGGACGCGGTGCTGATGGCGCTGTCCGCGGGCGGCGTGGCATCGCTGCTGCAGGCGAGCCCGGCGCTCTTCGCGGTGGTGAAGTTCGCCGGTGCGGGCTATCTGACCTGGCTCGCGGTGGGCCTGCTGCGCGGGGCGCGGAAGCTGTGGCGCCAGGGGCCGGGCAGCGTGCGGACCGCGGGGGCGGCCGCCGAGGCCCCCGCCGAGGGAGGCTCGGCGTCCGGGGCGGTCGAGCGGCCGTACCGCCGGGCGCTGGTCGTGAGCCTGCTGAACCCGAAGGCGATCCTGTTCTTCATCTCCTTCTTCGTGCAGTTCGTGGATCCGGAGTACGCCCATCCGGCGCTGTCCTTCGTGGCGCTGGGCCTCTGGGCGGAACTGTTCAGCATCACCTATCTGTCCCTGCTGATCTTCGGCGGCACGTATCTCGCGGCCCTCTTCCGGCGGCGCAAGCGGCTGACGGCCGGGCTGTCGGCGGGCGCGGGGGCGGCGTTCCTGGGCTTCGCGGCGAAGCTGTCGCTCAGCAGCGCGGGCTGACGGCGCGGCTGACGGCGCGGGATCCGGGCGGCGCGGGATCCAACCATTTGCGCCATACGTCCGTAATTTAACGGGCATGGCACTTCACGGCGGAAGGCGCGGCGCGGCAAAGCGGCCCGACATCTCGGTCAACCCCTTCTACGGCGTGGCCGATCCGGTCAGCGGCATGACGACGAACCCGCCGCGCCGCTGCCTCCCGGACGGGCCCATGGCGCCCTCCGCCGCCTACCAGCTGGTGCACGACGAGCTGATGCTCGACGGCAACGCCCGTCAGAATCTCGCCACCTTCGTCACCACCTGGATGGAGCCGCAGGCGGGGCGGCTGATGTCCGACTGCCGGGACAAGAACATGATCGACAAGGATGAGTACCCGCGCACCGCGGAGCTGGAGCACCGCTGCGTGACCATCCTCGCCGACCTGTGGCACGCGCCCGACCCGGAGACCGTGATGGGCTGCTCCACTACCGGGTCGAGCGAGGCGTGCATGCTCGCCGGGATGGCCTTCAAGCGGCGCTGGGCCAAGCGGAACCCCGTCCGCTATCCGGCCACCGCCCGGCCCAATCTGGTCATGGGGATCAACGTCCAGGTGTGCTGGGAGAAGTTCTGCGCCTACTGGGAGGTGGAGCCGCGGCAAGTGCCCATGGAGGGCGACCGGTTCCACCTCGACCCCGGGGCCGCCGCCGAGCTGTGCGACGAGAACACCATCGGCGTCGTC
This sequence comes from Streptomyces sp. NPDC040405, assembly GCF_055595765.1. Classification (NCBI taxonomy): domain Bacteria; kingdom Bacillati; phylum Actinomycetota; class Actinomycetes; order Kitasatosporales; family Streptomycetaceae; genus Streptomyces; species Streptomyces sp. NPDC040405. The sequence continues at coordinate 102,199 of NZ_JBVIVI010000005.1, read as the reverse complement.
ACCGTGCTCGGCTCGACCTTCGACGGGTCGTACGAGCCGGTCGCCGAGATGTGCGCGGCTCTGGACGACCTCCAGGAGCGCACCGGGCTGGACGTGCCGGTCCATGTGGACGGCGCCTCGGGCGCGATGGTGGCGCCGTTCCTCGACACCGACCTGATGTGGGACTTCCGGCTGCCCCGCGTCTCCTCGATCAACGCCTCGGGGCACAAGTACGGCCTGGTCTACCCGGGGGTGGGGTGGGCGCTGTGGCGCACGCCGGAGTGCCTGCCCGAGGAGCTGGTCTTCCGGGTCAACTACCTGGGCGGCGAGATGCCGACCTTCGCGCTCAACTTCTCCCGGCCCGGCGCCCAGGTGGCCGCCCAGTACTACACCTTCCTGCGGCTCGGCCGGGACGGCTACCGCGCCGTCCAGCAGACCTCCCGCGACGTGGCCTGCACGCTCTCGGCACGGATCGCGGAGCTGGGCGACTTCCGCATGCTCACACGCGGCGACGAGCTGCCGGTCTTCGCCTTCACGACGGCGGAGGAGATCACCAGCTTCGACGTGTACGACGTGTCGCGGCGGCTGCGCGAGCACGGCTGGCTGGTGCCCGCGTACTCGTTCCCGGCGAACCGCCAGGACCTGTCGGTACTGCGGGTGGTGTGCCGCAACGGCTTCTCGGCGGACCTGGCCGATCTCTTCCTGGACGATCTGCGGACGCTCCTGCCCGAACTGCGCAAGCAGTCCGCGCCGATGGGGCGGCCCGAGGCCGTCGCCACGGCCTTCCACCACTGAGCGGGTGCCCGCCGGGGTTCAGCCCGCCTGCGCGGTGGCGCGCAGCAGCTCGACCCTGCGCCGCACGGCCTCCAGGGCGCCCGGCCTCCGGCCCGGCACCCGGCCCCGCAGATCGACCAGCATCGGCGCCAGGGCATGCGCCCGGGCCGGTTCGCGCACGAACTGCCACTGGTGGTGGGCCCGGTCGACGGCCCCCTCCACCTCGGGGTGCTCGGTCGGCTCGCCGTTGCCCAGCCGGGCGTCGGCCACCGCCAGCCACAGCTCACACGCGCGGGCCGGGTCCCCGGCGAGCCGGGCGAGGTCGGCGCGGACCTCAAGCCAGTGGATCGCGCCGGAGGAGCGCGGACCGGCCGACCGGAGCGCCTCCTGCTCCCAGGCGGCGGCCATCGAGGCGGCCTCGCTGTGCCGTCCGGCGTGCGCGGCCTCGAAGATCGCGGAGTGCGGATCGGGCAGGGGCTCGGCAGTCCGTACGGGCTCGGCCCGCCGGGCGGGTATGGACTCCGGCGCGGCGGATATCGGCGGCGGACCGGGCGAGGGCGGCGAGCCGGAGGGCGCTGCCGCCCCCGGTATGACCGGTCCGGGCTGGCGGTGCCGGGGCGTCTGGTGCTCGTACGCCGCCGACGCCCCGTACGCCTCGTACGCCGCCGACGCCTCGTACGCCGCGTAGCCCTCCACCGGCGCGCCCAGCAGCAGTCCGGGTCCGGCGCCCAGCCCCGCCTCGGCGGCGGCCTGCTGGTGCAGCAGGGCGAACGCCGGGCTGCCCGTGCCCTCGCGCAGCAGCCCGGCGAGGGCGCGGCTGTAGACCGGCGCCGCGAGTTGGCGCTTGGGCGGGGCGGGGGCGACCGTCCCGTAGAGCGTCAGCCCGCCCGCGAGCGTGTCGGCCGGCAGCCGCCCGTCGGCCAGCCGCGACCAGGCCGTCTCCTCGGCCACCAGATCGGCGAACAGGGTGGTGCTGCCCGGTGGCCGCTGGGCCAGCTCGGCGGCCAGCCAGTGCCACGGCAGCGCGGTGTAGCGGGCGGTCCTCGGCGTCGTACGGGCCAGCGCGAGGTGCGGCAGCCGCTGCTTGTGGTCGAGGGTGAGCTGACCCGCCAGATAGATGAGCACCGGGCCCGGATGGGCGGCCGCGGTCCGCAGATGGGTCAGCACGGTCTGCGGATCGGAGGGATCCACGAGTTGGACGACGCTGGCGCCGCCGGGCGTGCCCAGCAGCGCGGCCGGAGGCACCGCCGCGAGCTGTGGCAGCGCGGCGGCCGCGTCCATCAGCCGCTGCTTGCCCATCGGCCCGGCGGCGAGGAGCAGGGCATAACCGGGTCCGCGCGTCCGTGCCGCCCCCGTGCCCGCCGTGTCGTTCCCCATACGTGCACCGTATCCGCATCCGGCGACGGCGGGTGGTGCTGTGACATACGTGGCATCGGGGACGGCTGTCGGCCGCTCAGCGGCTGAGCCCCCGGTAACGGCCCACCGCGAGCGGGAAGAAGACCGCGAGGAGCGCCAACGGCCAGCAGACGGCGAGGAGTCCGGCGTGGTCCGCGGCCCACGACGCGCCGCCGCCCCTGGGGCTCGCGAACAGGTCACGGACCGCGGTGGCCGTCGCCGACATCGGGTTCCACGCCGCGATGGCGCCGAGCCAGCCGGGCATCGTCTCGGGCGCGGCGAAGACGTTGGACAGGAAGCCGACCGGCCAGACCAGGATCTGCACGGCCTGGACGAGTTCGGCGCGCCCGGCGAGCAGGCCCAGATAGATGCCGATCCACAGCATCGCGAAGCGCAGCCAGAGCAGCAGCCCGACCGCGGCCAGCGCGTCGACCGCTCCGCCGTGCCAGCGCCAGCCCATCGCCAGCCCGACCCCGAGGAGGGTCAGCAGGCCGAGCGCGGACTGCAGCATGTCGAGCACGCTGCGCCCGATCAGCACCGCGGAGGAGGCCATCGGCAGGGAGCGGAAGCGGTCGATGACGCCCTTGTTGAGGTCCTGGGTGATCGCGAGCATGGTGGCTTCGAGGCCGAAGGCCATGGTGAGGGCCAGCATGCCCGGCACCAGATAGTGCTTGTAGTCGCCGCCGCCCGGGACGGTCATCCCGCCGCCGAGGAAGTACGCGAACATCAGCAGCATCATCACCGGGAAGACCAGGTTCACGACCACCTGGACGGGCTGCCGGGCCCAGTGGGCGAGGCCGCGGCGGGTCATGGTCCAGGAGTCGACGAGGGTCATGGCGGTCATACGGACGTCTCCTCCGCGGTCATGGCCCCTGTCGTGGCCCCGGGCCTGTCCTCGTCGTCCTCGCCCGTCAGGTGCAGGAACACCTCGTCGAGGGTGGGGCGGCGCAGGGCGATGTCCTCCGCCTCGATCCCGGCGGCGTCCAGCGCCCGTACGGTCTCGGTGAGGGCGGCGACCCGGTCGGTGACCCGGGCGCCGATCCGCCGCCGGTCGGGGTCGGTCTCGACCGAGGCGGCGCGGGCGGCCATGCCGATCACCGAGGCGGCGGCGGCCAGTTGACCGGCGTCGCGCAGCACCACGTCGATGCGGTCCCCGCCGATGCGGGCCTTGAGCTGGTCGGTCGTGCCGTCCGCGACGGCCCGGCCGTGGTCGACCACGCAGACGCGGTCGGCGAGCTGGTCGGCCTCCTCCAGGTACTGGGTGGTGAGCAGGACCGTCGTACCGTCGCCGACCAGGGAGCGGACGGCACTCCACACCTCGGTGCGGCCGCGTGGGTCGAGCCCGGTGGTGGGCTCGTCCAGGAACAGCACCCGCGGCCGCACGATGAGGCTCGCGGCCAGATCCAGTCGGCGCCGCATGCCGCCGCTGTACTGCCTGACCGCCTTGGTGCCGGTGCCGTCGAGGCCGAACCGCGCCAGCAGTTCGTCCGCGCGGGCTGCCGCGCGCCGCCCGCCGAGGTGGTGGAGGCGGCCGAACATCTCCAGGTTCTGCCGTCCGCTCAGTTCCTCGTCGACCGCGGCGTGCTGGCCGAGCAGCCCGATGCGGTGGCGGACCTCGTCGGGGTGGCGCAGCACGTCGTACCCGGCGACCTCGGCGCGGCCGCCGTCGTGGCGCAGCAAGGTGGCCAGGATCCGTACGCAGGTGGTCTTGCCCGCGCCGTTGGGGCCGAGCACGGCGTGCACGGTGCCGGTCGGGACGGTCAGGTCGAGCCCGGCCAGCGCCGGTTTTCCGCCATAGGTCTTGCGCAGTCCTTCGACGACGATCGCGGGATCGCTGTCGGCCACGGTCTTCCCCTCTCCTCCGCATGACTCATTAGTCAAACTTGACTACAAGTCTCCGGAAGGTACTCCCCGAACCGGGTCTAGTCAAACTTGATTACTGGCGGGATTCCTCGGCATCGTCCGGAGCCGAGGACTCCGCGTACGGGTTCGGCGCCCCGTCCGACAGGACGTCCATCGAGCGCTCCCCCTCGCCCGCCATGACGTACGCCCCGCCTTCGAGGCGCTCGATCAGCCCGCGGGTCCACTCGGCCCCGCTGTCCGCCGAATGCACCCAGAACTTCATGATCTCGCCGATGTGGCCCCACGCGGCGGGGGTGCCCTGCGGGGGCGACCAGTGCTTGGTGACCTCGGCCCGCCACCCCTCCAGCGCCGCCACCCGCTCCTTCAGCAGCGCGATGGCCTCGGCACGGGGCAGGTCGACGATGAACCCGACCCCGGCCGTCAGCTCGTCGATCTTCTGGTCGTGCCGCAGCAGGGCGTCCCTCAGCAGCTTGAAGTATTCGGCCTCGCCCGCCGCGGTCAGCTCGTACTCGGTGCGCGGCGGGCCGCCCGCGGTGCTCGGGGCCACGTCGTGGGCGCGCATCAGGCCCTGCTTCGCCATCTGTTTGAGCGCGTGATAGATCGATCCGGGTTTGGCGTTGGACCACTCGTGCGCGCCCCAGAACTCCAGGTCGTTACGGACCTGATAGCCGTGTGCGCGCCCGTGCTGGCGCACCGCCCCCAGCACCAGCAGCCGGATCGCTGACATGTGCCCGTCTCCCCATCCTGCCCCGCCTGACCTGCACTGGGGTCCAGGGTAGGGGTGTCAGCCCTCCAGGAGCGACCAATCGGGCTCGGGCATCGCACCGCTCTCGAAGACCAGATCGAACGCGCCCTTCCCGTCGATCGTCTCGCGGATGATGTCCGCGTGCCCCGCGTGCCGGGCGACCTCCTCGATCATGTGGAGGACCAGCCAGCGCCAGGTCCGGGTGCCGCCCTCGTCCCAGGGGTAGCGGGGCGACTCGAACGTCTCGTCCATCGAGGACAGGGCGAGCACGGCGGCATCGGTCGCGCGCGCCGCCGCCTCGTACCGCTCCAGCAGCACCGGCACCGTCTCGTCGGCCGTGGGGGTGAACCCGGACTCGAATTCCGCCAGCGTCTCCTTCGACAACCGGCCCTCCCCACGGCCCTGGCCCGTTGCGGCCCAGCCCAGTTCGCCCTGGGTCGCATGCTTGATCAGCCCGGCCAGGGACAGCGCGCTGGCGCTGGGCGCGCTGCGGGCCTGCTCCTCGGTCAGCCCGTACACGGCGCGCCGGATGCCGCCGCGCTGTGCGTCCAGGTAGGCCAGCAGCGCGGAGCGCTCGTCCTTGCAGGCTTCGGAGTTCACGACGGTGGGCATGGCTGCCGCCTTTCACCAGGAGGGGCCCGGGCCGGGCGCCCTTTCGACGAACCCCACATTAGGAAGGCTTGCGGTCAGCTTCTGTCCGCAAGCCTCATCCGGACCGACGTATCAGGAACCGCCGTATCAGAACGGGAACTGGCTGCGGCCGTGCTGGATCGAGATCCACTTGGTGGTGGTGAAGTTCTCCACCATCGACTCCCCGTTGAGCCGCCCGACCCCCGAGTGCTTCTCGCCGCCGAACGGCACGATCGGCTCGTCGTGCACGGTGCTGTCGTTCACATGGATCATGCCGGTGTGGACGCGCTTGGCGAGGCGGACGCCGCGCTCGATGTCGCCGGTGTGCACGGCGCCGCTGAGGCCGTAGTCGGTGTCGTTGGCGAGCCGTACGGCCTCCTCGTCACCGTCGAACGGGACCAGCACCACAACCGGGCCGAAGACCTCCTGGCGGAGGATCGCCGAGCCCTCGGGGACGTCGCCGAGCACGGTCGGCTCCATCAAGGTGCCCTCGGCCCGCCCCCGCACCAGCGCGGTCGCGCCGTCGGCGAGCGTCTGCTCGACGAGCGCGGTGATGGCCTCGGCCTGGCCCTCGTTGATCAGCGGACCGATGTGGGTGGCCGGATCGCCCGGGTCGCCCACCTTCAGCGACTTCACCTTGGCCACGAACTTCTCGGTGAACGCGCGCTCAACCGACCGGTCCACCAGCACCCGGTTGGCGGCCATGCAGACCTGCCCCTGGTGGACGAAGCGGCTGAACACCGCGGCGTCCACCGCGTAGTCGAGGTCGGCGTCGTCCAGCACGATCAGGGCGCTGTTGCCGCCCAGCTCCAGGATGGAGCGCTTGAAGTGCGAGGCCGCGACGGTGGCGACATGGCGGCCGACCCGGTCGGAGCCGGTGAAGGAGATGACCTTCGGGACCGGGTGCTCGATCAGGGCGTCACCGATCTCCGCGATGTCGGTGACGACGACGTTGAGCAGCCCGGCCGGGAGCCCGGCCTCCTCGAAGATCTTCGCGACCAGACCGCCGCCGCATATCGGGGTGTTCTGATGCGGTTTGAGGACGACGGAGTTGCCGAGGGCCAGCGCCGGGGCGACCGACTTCAGCGACAGCAGGAAGGGGAAGTTGAACGGGCTGATCACACCGACGACACCGACCGGCACCCGGTAGAGGCGGTTCTCCTTGCCGTCGTCGGGCGACGGCAGGATGCGGCCCTCGGGGCGCAGCGCCAGCTGGACCGCCTCGCGCAGGAACTCCTTGGCGAGGTGCAGTTCGAAACCCGCCTTGACGTGGGTTCCGCCGCACTCCGCGATGATCGCCTCGGTCAGCTCCTTCTCGCGCTCGTCGATGATGCGCAGCGCCCGCTCGAAGACCGTCCGCCGGGCGTACGGGTTGCGGGCCGCCCACTCCGGCTGGGCCCGCTCGGCGGTGCGATAGGCGAGATCGACCTCGTCGACGGTGGCCACGGTGATGGACGCCAGCTTCTCCCCGTCGTACGGGTTGAAGTCGACGATGTCCCAGGAACCGCTGCCGGTTCGCCACTCACCGCCGATGTACTGAAAGGCCAGCTCGGAGAAGTAGGACATGCCATCCCTATCTGGAGGACGCGGGACCGCATCCGGTACACCCGCGAACGCGTGGGGGGTATTCCTGACAGAACGTCATCCTACTGATCGGTCAGAGCTCTTGCAGGAGCCCCCAGACCAGGTCCCGGCTCTTCTCGCCGGACAGGCCGTCCGCCCGCAGCCGCCTCAACACCCGCTCGTACTGCCCCACTTCATCGGGTTTGTCGAGGTAGAGCGCGCTGGTGAGCTGTTCCAGATAGACGACGTCCGGGAGATCTGGCTCCGGGAAGCGGAGCAGGGTGAACGCACCGCTCTCCCCTGCGTGCCCCCCGAAGGAGAACGGCATCACCTGGAGCGTCACGTTCGGCTGCTCGGAGACGGAGAGGAGGTGCCGCAGCTGGGCGCGCATCACCTCCGGCCCGCCGTACGGACGGCGCAGCGCGGCCTCGTCCAGCACCACGTGGAACGCCGGTGCCCGCTCGGAGACCAGCAGCTTCTGCCGCTCCAGCCGCAGCGCGACCCGCCGCTCCACCTCGGAGTCGCACGCCTGCGGCTGACCCCGGGTGACCACGGCGTGCGCGTAGCCCTCGGTCTGGAGCAGGCCGTGGATGAACTGGACCTCGTAGACGGCGATGTGCGAGGCGGCGCCCTCCAGCCCGACGTACGTCTGGAACCAGCCCGGCAGCACATCGCCGTAACTGTGCCACCAGCCGGTGAGGTTGGCCTCGCGGGCGAGTCCGAGCAGCGCCGCGCGCTCCGCCTCCTCGGCGACCCCGTACAGCGTGAGCAGGTCCTCGATGTCGCGCGCCTTGAAGCCGACCCGGCCCAGCTCCATCCGGCTGATCTTGGATTCGGAGGCGCGGATCGAATAGCCCGCCGCCTCGCGGGTGATACCGCGGGCCTCGCGCAGCCGCCTGAGTTGGGAGCCCAGGAGAATGCGGCGCACCACCGATCCGCTCGACTCGCTTGCGGTCATCTGTCCGTGACCCTCCCTGGACGGAACGCGCTCTTCCGGCGATGGGCCCCCGCAACCCGGCAGGCCGAAGTCTGCCACTTTCCGGGCTCCGGCCTGTGCCCAAGCGGTTACCCGACCGGGAGACCTACGCACATGTGCGTAGGGAGAAAGTGCGGCAAAGCCGGGTACAGCATCTCAATGCTACTCCGTGCACGTGCATTTGCCCTTGCATCTGCCGTCGGCATTCGAAACCATGGGACTCGCGCACGTGCAAGCTCGTACGAGATCTGGCCAGGATTCGTCAGGGCCACGGATGCAGGAGTGCTCGCATGGGGAGCGAAGGTTCGGCCCTGCTGGAACCGCTATGGAGGGGGCTTCCCGCGATCGATCCCTCCGCCGTCTCCGGCGCCGTCTCCTGTACGCTCCCCGCGCGCTACGACGCGGTCAAAGGGGCACGGCAGTTCACCGGGGCCACGCTGCGGGAGTGGGGCATACCCGAGCTGCTCGACGAAGTGGCCCTCGTCGTCTCCGAACTGGTCACCAACGCGCTGCGGCACGCGGTCGCCGGGGTCCTGCCCGGCGGTGCGCCCGGCGACGGGCACGAACCGCCCCTGGTGCGGCTGCACCTGATGTACTCCGCCTCACGGCTGGTGTGCGCCGTACGCGACCCCAGCGAGGACGGACCGGCCGCCGGGGAGGCCGGTTCCTGCGCGGAGTCGGGGCGGGGGCTGCACCTGGTGGAGTCGTTCACCGACGGCTGGGGCTGGCATCCGCTGGCCGGAACGCTGCCCGGCAAGATCGTCTGGGCCCTGTTCCGCCTGCCCCGCACGTAGACCCTCAGCGGATTGACGCGCATCCAGTGGGGCGCCTCCAGATGTGGCGCAGTGGGACGCGTCTAGTGGGGCGTCGCCTCCGGGGGCGCCGTCGTGATGCCCAGCGAGTGCAGCTGGAACAGGCGCGACAGATCGTGAGAGGTGACGATCCCCTCCAGCTGCCCGTGGTCCACCACCAGCACCGGCATCCCCGCGGCGCCCGGCCGGGCCCGCTCCAGCACCTCGCTCAGCAGCTCGTCCGACACCGCGACCGTGCACCGCTCCAGCGGCGTCGCCACCTCGCGCACCCGCCGCTCCTCCCGCATCCCGGCCGGAACCGTCGCCAGCGCCCGCAGGTCCACCACGCCGCTGACCCGGCCCTCGAAGTCCAGGAGTGGCAGCACCGAGTGGCGTGAGTGCGCCGCCACCTCGTCGATGAACCGCCCCACCGGCAGCCAGTCGGCGCCCGCCGCGACCGGGGCCGACATCGCGTCGCCCACCCGCACCCCGCGCAGCGCCGTATTGACACCGGCCCGCTGCCGCTCCGCGTTGGCGACCACCATCATGAACAGCCCGACGAGCGCGATCCACAGCCCGCCGCCCTGACCGCGCACGAACGAGAACCAGCCGACCGCGATGAGCAATATCCCGAAGATCTGACCGCTGCGCCCGGCCGCCCGCTCGGCCCGGTCCCGGTCGCCCGTACGCCACCACAGCACCGCCTGCACCACCCGGCCGCCGTCCAGCGGCGCGGCGGGCAGCAGGTTGAACACGCCCAGCAGCAGATTGGCCCAGCCCAGCCAGATCAGCACCGCCGCGGGCAGCCCCCACCCGGCCAGCGCGTGGGCCCCGATCCCGGCGCCCACGGCGACGCCGCCGATGGCCAGGCTGGTGAGCGGGCCGCTGACGGCCACGAGCAAGGCGATCCCGGCGGTGCGCGGCCGCCCCATCCGGGTCACGCCGCCGAGCGCCCACAGCGTGACGTCCTCGACCGAGACGCCCCTGCCGCGCGCGGTAACCGCGTGCGCGGCCTCATGCATCAGCAGGCTCACCATCAGCAGCAGGGCGCCGATCACGCTCGCGACCGCGTACACGAGACCGGTCCGGCCGGGCGTCCAGGCGGGCAGCGTCTCGCGGCCGAGTCCATAGGCGAGCAGAACGATCAGTACGGGGGCGCTCCAGTGCATGCGCAGCGGCACCCCGAGGACATGTCCGACGCGGATGGAGCCGTTCATCGCTCACCGCCGTCTCACATCAGCAGGACCCCCCACCGATCACTACCAGTGTCGCTCACACACGGCCGAGCGGGTCGTGCGCCAGGTGGTCGAATTCCCCGTCCTTGACGCCGCGCAGCATGGCCTCGACCTCGGCCGGGGTGTAGACGAGCGCCGGTCCGTCCGGGAAGCGGGAGTTCCGTACGGCCACGTGCCCGCCGGGCAGCTTGGCGAACTCGACACAGGACCCCTGGGAATTGCTGTGCCTGCTCTTCTGCCAGACGACCCCCTGAAGGTCCGCGGCCGCCATGCCGTTGTACGGGTGGTCGCGCACAGGGCTCTCCACTGTTCATGCATTAGTGCAACTGTCAACTGACTCGGATCATAGCCGCATTCCTGTGCATATGCATGGGCAAATGCACGTGCAGAAGCTGGCCGGAGATGATCACGGCGTCTTCTGCCCCGCGCGGAGCGCGTCAGTCGTCATGAAAGACGAGCAGGGCGCCCCGCGGGTTGATCCGCGGGGCGCCCTCGTCGTCGGAAGCCGCCAGGAAGTGCCGGGTGTCGTCGAGCGGCGTCAGCGCCGCAGGGCGGCCGGTGTGCCGGAGGGCTCGGCCAGGGCGGTGGAGGTGGAGACGGGGACGCCGAAGTTCGGGGTGCCGTCCGCGTTCCAGTTCACCTTCTGCGCCCGGGTGGTACGGGTGCCCCCGCAGCCGTCCGTCGCCTTGGAGTTGGCGTGGTAGGCCATCCAGACCTCCTTGCCGTCGGGCGAGGGGAAGAAGAAGTTGTGGCCCGGTCCGTACACCCCGGCCGCGTCATTGCGCTGGAAGACCGGGTTGGCGTACTTCTTCCACGCGCCCGCCGCCAGCGGATCGCTCCCGGTCAGCTCCATCAGGCCGAGCTTGTAGTCCGGGGTGTCGCAGTGCGAGGCGGAGAAGGTGAGGAACGTCCGGCCGCCGTGCTGCAGGATGACCGGCCCCTCGTTGACCGCGCTGCCCGACTTCTCCCAGCCGTAGGTGGGCGTGGCGATCCGGACACCCGCGCCGGTCGGGGTCCAGGGGTTGCTCATCCGGACCGCGTAGAGGTTCTGCGAACCGCCCTCCCAGAAGGAGTACAGCATGTAGAGGCGGCCGTCCGGCAGGGAGAGATAGCTGCTGTCGATCATCCAGCGGTTGTCGCCGTACGGATCGACCTGGCCCTTGTAGGTGTACGGGCCCAGCGGGTTGGATCCGGCGCTCTCCAGCACATGGACGTGCTGGTGGTCGATGTTCGCCGAGACGCCCGCGCTGTACGTCAGATACCAGCGCAGCCCGTTCGGGCCGTTCAGCCGGTGCAGTTCGGGCGCCCAGAAGTTGCAGCAGCGGGACGCCACGGTCTCGCGGTAGATGGTGGTGGGCGCCGCGGTCTTCAGCCCGCCGAGGGTGGCGGAACGGCGCATCTCCCAGTGCGAGGCCCAGGTGGTGCCCAGGTGGTAGTAGTACCCGGCGTAGCGGATGACCGTCGGGTCCGCGCCGTTCTGGGTCACGACCGGATTGGTGAAGCTCCCGGCCCTCACCCCCGGGGAACCGGCCGGTGCGGCCTTCGCGACCGGTTCGGCCTTCGCGGCGGAGGCGCTGCCCGTCTGCAGCAGGGCGACGAGCATGAGCAGCGCGGCCGTCAGCAGCGGCAGCGCTCTGGTGCGGATGCGGGTCATGGAAGGCTCCAGGGTTCGAGAGGCCCGGGCGGCCACGCGCTCCGCCCGGTCGATATTTCGAACACGCTCCGTCATTGCGAACGGACCGTAGAGCCGCCCGGTCGCGGGGTCAACCCTTCGCGCACCGCTCGCCGTTGCCCCTGCGGCCGCTGCCGGACCGTTGTCAGACCCCCCTGCCAGACTCACGGTCATGAGGTGGGCAGCGGCGGAGACGAGCGACGGGGGTGTTCGTCTCTGCCCGCTCGACGCCTCCGGAAAGGCCGCCGGGCCGGTCGTCGAGGTCCCGGCGGCGCGGGGCGGGATCGCCGAAGCGGTGCGGTCCCGCCCGGAGGCCGACCGGTGGGTGTGGCGGTCCACCGCCGAGGTCTATCCGCGGCTGCTGACGGCCGGGGTCCGGGTCGAGCGGTGTTACGACGTGGAGGCGGCCGAGGCGCTGCTGCTCGGCCACGAGGGGCGCTCGGGCGCCCCGCGCTCCCTCGCCGCGGCCTGGGCCCGGCTGCGCGGGCTGCCCGTTCCCGAGGACCCGCCCGTGCGGACCGCCGACACCCAGCCGTCGCTGTTCGAGCCCGGCCCGCCGCCGCTGCCGCCCGGCACCGACCCGCTCGACGCGCTGCTGGCGGTGTACCAGGCGCAGCTGGCCCGTACGGGGACGGCCGAGCACCCGGACCGGATGCGGCTGCTGACCACCGCCGAATCGGCCGGGACCCTGGTCGCCGCCGAAATGCGGCGCGCCGGGGTGCCCTGGCGGGCCGACCGCCACCGGGAGCTGCTGGACGAGCTGCTCGGCGAGCGCTATCCGGGCGGTCTTGAGCCGCGGCGGATGGCCGAGCTGGCCGACGAGGTGTCCCGCGCCTTCGGGGGCGGGGTGCGGGTGCGGCCCGATCTGCCCGCCGACGTCATCCGGGCGTTCGGGCGCGCGGGCATCCCGCTCACCTCCACCCGGGCGTGGGAGCTGAAGGAGATCGACCACCCGGCGGTGGAGCCGCTGCTGCGGTACAAGAAGCTGTACCGGCTGCACACGGCCCATGGCTGGTCCTGGCTCCAGTCCTGGGTGCGCGACGGCCGCTTCCGCCCCGAATACCTGCCTGGCGGCACCGTCTCCGGCCGCTGGACCACCCACGGCGGCGGGGCCCTCCAGATCCCCAAGGTGGTGCGGCGCGCGGTCATCGCCGACCCGGGCTGGCGGCTGGTCGTCGCCGACGCCGACCAGATGGAGCCCCGGGTGCTCGCCGCGATCTCCCGCGATCCGGGGCTGATGGAGGTCGCGGGCACCGGCCGGGATCTGTACGCGGAGCTGTCCGACCGGGCCTTCGCGGGCCGCCGCGACCTGGCCAAGCTCGCGCTGCTCGGCGCCGTCTACGGGCAGACGTCGGGCGACGGCCTCAAGCACCTCGCCGCGCTCCGGCGCCGCTTCCCGGCGGCCGTGGCCTACGTGGACGACGCGGCCCGCGCGGGCGAGGAGGGCCGCCTCGTCCGGACGTGGCTGGGCCGCACCTGCCCACCGGTCGACGGCGCCGCCGACCCGGCCGACGAGGCGGGCCTGCCGCCCGACCTGGGCGAGGAGCCGCGTTACGGCAGCACCCCGAGCGCCCGCGCCCGTGGCCGCTTCACCCGGAACTTCGTCGTCCAGGGCAGCGCCGCCGACTGGGCGGTGCTGATGCTCGCGGCGCTCCGCCGCGCCCTGACCGCCGCCGGGCTCCGCGCCGAGCTGGTCTTCTTCCAGCACGACGAGGTGATCGTGCACTGCCCGGAGCCGGAGGTGGCGGCGGTGCGGCAGGCCATCGCGGAGGCGGGCGAGGCGGCGGGCACGATCGCCTTCGGCCCCACCCCGGTGCGCTTCCCCCTCACCGTGGCGACGGTGGAGTGCTACGCCGACGCCAAGGACTAGCCAAGGGCGCAAAGGACGCCAAGGACCGGCGAAGAGGGAAGCGGCTCGCCCGACCGGCGCACCTCCGGAGGCAGCGGGCGCGCCCGGCCGCACACGATGGCCACATGAGCATCAGCCTTGAGCGGCTGCGTCGCTGCTCCATCGCCGTGGACCTCGGAGCGTCCAGGACCCGCGTCTACCTCAAGCGCACCGGCCTGATCGTGGACGAGCCCACCGTGGCCGCCGTCAACACCCGCACGGGCGCGGTGATCGCGGTCGGGGCGTTCGCCGAGCGCATGACGGGCCGTACGCCCGACCACATCCGGGTGGTGCGTCCCGTGGCCGGGGGCACGGTCGTCGACATCGCCATGGCACAGCGCATGCTGCGGCTGCTCCTCGGCAACAAGCTGCGCCGCGCCTGGCGCCGCAAGCCGAGGCCGAGCGCCGCCGTCTGTGTACCGCACGACGCCGACCCGCTCGCCCAGCGCGCCGCCATGGAGACGCTCTCCGGGCTCGGCGCCCGCCGGGTCGAGCTGGTGGACACGCTGATCGCCGCCGCCGTGGGCTGCGGGCTGCCCGTGGAGCGGCCCGAGGCGACGATGATCGTGGTGTGCGGCGCGGCCACCACCCATGTCGCGGTGCTGTCGCTGGGCGCGATCGTGGCCGCGGAGCGGGCGCCGGTGGGCGGCGAGACGGTCGACCACGCCATCGTCCAGCATCTGCGCAACGCACACGCGCTGATGCTGCCGAGCCAGGCCGTCCGCCCGCTGCACCTGGTCCTCGGCGACACGGCCCTGGCCTCGCTCGGCACCGAGGTGCACGGCCGCGATGTGGCCACCGGGCTCGCCCGGTCCGTACGGATCGACGTCGAGGGCGTACGCAGCGCCATCCGCACCCCGCTGACCTCCGTCCTCGACGCGATCAGCGCCGTGCTGCGCCGCTGCCCGCCCGATCTGGTGGCCGACCTCGCCGACCGCGGCATCATGCTGGCGGGCGGCGCCGCCGTACTGCCCGGTCTGGACACCCTGCTGCGGGAGGCGACCGGCGTCCCGGTGCACATCGCGGACAACCCGGGTGTGTGCGCGGTGGAAGGGCTCGGCGCGATGCTGGAGGGCAAGGTCCAGCCCCATGTCCTCAGCTCGGCCGTCACCTGAGGACCCTTCGTCCCCTCCTGACCCACCTCTCCCTCCGGGCAACTCCAGGAACTGATCGGAACTTTCTTCTCGACGCGTTGAGTGGCCGCCCCCTCCCGTCCGTACGAAGGGAGGAAGAGGCCGACATGGCCACCCCATCCCCCCGGGGCACAGACCGGGAGTCGTCAGTTGATGTTGTCCAACTCAGGTCCTGTCCTGGAGGTTCTGGTGCACGACGACGCCGCCGTGGCCGATGAGCGTCCGTCCAGATCGCAGCGCGGTACACCGGACGAGCAACTCATGCGTGCGCTCTACCAGGAGCACGCCGGACCGTTGCTCGCGTTCGTACTGCGCCTGGTCGCGGGCGATCGCCATCGCGCGGAGGACGTCGTGCAGGAGACCCTGGTGCGCGCCTGGCGGAACGCGGACCAGCTGTCCCGGGCCACCGGTTCCATCCGGCCCTGGCTGGTCACGGTCGCCCGGCGGATCGTCATCGACGGGCACCGCAGCAGGCAGGCCAGGCCCCAGGAGGTCGACCCGTCTCCCCTGGAGCTGATGCCGGCGGAGGACGAGATCGACCGGGCACTACGGCTGATGACACTTTCCGACGCGATGCACGACCTCAGCGACGCCCATCGCGAGGTGCTCGTCGAGACCTACTTCAAGGGCCGTACGGTCAACGAAGCGGCGGAAACGCTCGGCATACCCAGCGGGACGGTTCGGTCCCGGGTCTTCTATGCGCTGCGCTCCATGAAGCTCGCGCTTGAGGAGAGAGGAGTGACGGCATGACAGCGCAGGCGCACCACGCGGGACACGACGCCGTTGGCGCGTATGTGCTCGGCGTGCTCGACGAGGCGGACGCCACCTATTTCGAGGAGCATCTGGCCGGTTGCGACCAGTGCGGCCGACAGCTCGACGAGCTGACCGGACTGGAACCCCTGCTGGCGGACCTCGCGGCGGACATCCCCGGCATCCATGGGGCACCCGGCCGGACCGCGATCACGGGCCACACCCCGCACGCGTTCACCGCCACCCCGACCGCCATCGACACCCTGACCGCCAAGCCCGGCCCCGCCCTGCTGAACCGCATGGTCGGCGAGGTCGCCGCGGCCCGCAGCAAGCGCAAGCGGCGCGGCCTCTACCTGGTCGCGGCGGCGGCAGCCCTGATCGTCGGCGGACCGCTCGGCACGATGGCCGCCACCTCGGGCTCCGGCTCGGAGACGTCCGTCACGGCGAGCCCGACCGACAAGGCGCTCTTCGCCGAGATGCCGATGAAGATGGAGGGCACCGACCCGGCCACCAAGGTGTCGGCGGCGGTCGCGATGCAGGACAAGATGTGGGGCGTCGACGCCGTGCTGCGGCTGAAGAACGTCAAGGGCCCGCTCGACTGCAGCCTGGTCGCGGTCTCCAAGGACGGTCATGAGCAGACCATGATGACCTGGTCCGTGCCCGAGTGGGGCTATGGGATCGAGAACAGCGCCAAGGCGGTCGCGAGAGATCCGCTGTGGGCGCACGGCGGTGCGGGCATGAAGAGCGGCGACATCGAGCGCTTCGAGGTCCGTACGAGCGACGGCAAGCGCCTGGTGTCCATCAAGGCGTAGCTCAGGCCCCGTAAGCCGCTGTGTCACCCGGATCGCCGACCACCCCGCGCGGCGCCGTGAGCGAGATGTTACACAGAGTGTGATATGTCGCTTTCGCGTCCCCGGGGGGTCCGGATCCGAGGAGGCACACGTGGCTGACCCGGACGCCCATCAGCAACGCATGTTCACCCAGTACGTGCTGCCCGAGATCGAGGTGCTGCTGCGCGTGGCGATGTCTCTGACCGCTCAGCGAGCCGACGCCGAAGATCTCGTGCAGGACACGTTACTACGGGCGTACCGGGCAGTCGGCCGTTTTGACGGGAGACATCCACGGGCCTGGCTGCTGACGATCATGCGGCACGCGGAGGTGAGCAGGCGCCGTCAGCGCAGGCCCCGCCTGCTGGACGATCCGGACACCGAACTGGAGCGGCTCTCCCCGGCCCGCGACGCCACCCCGGAGGAACTGGTGGTGGACACCACGTTCGACGAGGCCGTGGACGCCGCGTTCACCGCACTGCCGCTCCGCGACCAGCAGGTCGTGCGGCTGGTCCACGTGGACGGGCTGTCGTACGCGGAGGCGGCGCAGGTGCTGGACGTCCCCAAAGGGACGGTGATGAGCAGGCTGCACCGGGCCCGCAAACGGATCCGGAACCAGTTGCTGGCCGCGGGGCGCACCGGACGGGAACCAGAGCGAGGTGAGGCATGAGCCGATGGACGTGGTGGCGCGAGACCGAACGGCGCCGGACGAGGGAGTGCCCGGTGGGCGCGCCGATGCTCCAGGCGTATCTCGACGGCGAACTGGACGCGGCGGGCGCGGGCCGGGTGCGGGCCCATGTGGCGGAGTGCCACGCCTGCGCCCGCGAGCTGTCCCTCTACCAGCGCCTCACCAGCGCGCTGGCCTCTCAGGGGCTGACCGACGAAGCGGCGCTGGCGCGGCTGAAGGAGTTCGCGGCCTCGATCGCGGAGCGGGAGAGCTCCCGGGAGCCGGGGCCGGACCAGGATCGGAGACCGGGCTCGGACCGGATGCCGGGTTCGGGCTCGGGGCCGGGGCCGGGGCCGGGTGCGGTGCCGAAGACCGGGGGCTGACGTACGGCCGCCGCGTGGCGGTACGCAGCAGTACGGCCGCGGTGAGCAGGGTCCCGGAGACGAGGGCGACATCGGCCAGGTTGAACACCGGGCCGCGCCCCGCCACCGTGATCCAGTCGACCACGGCGCCGCGCAGCGGGCCCGGGGGCCGCACCACCCGGTCGGCGCCGTTGCCGACCGAGCCCCCGGCGATCAGCGCCATGCCGAACGCCAGGCCCCGGCGGTGGGCCCGCAGCCCCGCGCCGACGGCGGCCAGGGTGGCGACCGCGCCGGTGAGGGTGATCATGGAGATCAGCACCGGGCGGCCGTTCCCCAGCCCGAAGGCCACACCGGCGTTGTGCACCAGCAGCGCGCGGAACGGCCCCAGCCGGGCCTGCGGCCCCGAGGTGCCGCTCCAGGCGGCCAGTGCGAGCGCCTTGCTCACCTGATCGGCCGCGATCACCACGAGCGCGACCAGTGGGAAGAGCAATCGGCCGGAGTGCTGGTGGGGGTTCATGGTCGGCCTCCCTGAATGCCGGGGGCCGGTCCATGGACAGGCGCCGGGCCCGGGAGGGAAACCCGGCGGGAGCGCGTCCCGCTTCCCTCCATCCACGACTTTCCGGACTTTTCAGGCGGCCGGTGGGGCGTGCGGACACGACGGAGGGCCCGCAGGCGGTTGCCTGCGGGCCCTCGCTGTCACATCACCATGCTCGGCGAAGTGCCGGAAGGGGTCACTCCGACGCCTTCCCCTTCGGCGCCAGCAGCGGCATCTGGTAGTCGGACAGCATCTTCATCTTGTTCTTGTCGATCGTCTTCCAGTCCTTGTTCAGCACACCGCCGGTGTCGCCCGAGTCCGGGTTCCAGGTCCAGTAGGTGTAGCTGATGCCGTTCTTCTTGAGGTAGTCCATCAGGGCGTTCTGCCAGATGGCTTCCTTGCTGTTACCGGCGGTCTTGCGGCCACCGAACTCACCCAGCAGCACGGGACCGAGGTTCTGCTGCTTGATGTAGGCCCAGTGCTTCTTCCAGATGGCGGGCATGTTCTTCGGGAAGTCCTTCGCCTGGAACCAGTTCTGGTTGAAGACGCCCGGACCGTAGTCGTGAGCCGAGTAGACGACCTTGTTGGCCTCGTCCAGCTTCACCGGGTACTTCTTCACACCCTGGAGGTCGCCGCCCCACCAGAACTGCTCGTTCTTGTGGCGGTCGGTGCCCTCGACGAAGACCAGCCAGTTCTTGTTGACCTTGTGGATCGCGTTACCGGCCTTGGTGGCCGCCATGCGCCAGTCGGTCTTCGCGTTGCCGTCGCCCCACGTGGCCTGGCCACGCGGCTCATTGTGCAGGTCGGCGCCGACCACCCGGTCGTTGTTCTTGTAGCGCTTGGCCAGCTTGACCCAGTCGCTCAGCCACTTCTTCTCGGAGAGGCTCTGGGAGTACCACAGCTCACTCTGGCCGTACTGGTCCGGGCGGTGCTGGTCCAGGATCACCATGATGCCGCGGTCGGTGGCACCCTTGACGACCTTGTCCATGATCTGCTGGCCGGTGAGGCCCTTCAGGTCGGGGTTCTGCTTGAAGTCGATCCCGTTGGGCTTGCTCTTGGCGTCGAACATCTCGTTCGAGTAGGGGAGCCGCATGGTGTTGAAGCCCTGCTTGGCCATCTGGTCCAGCATGGAGTCCAGGCTGCGGGTCCACAGGCCGTGCGGCGCGAAGGTGCCGGTCTCGAAGCCGAACCAGTTCACACCGGTCATGACGACCTTCTTGCCCTGCGAGTCGACGATGTCGCCCTTCTTGGTCGACAGCGGGAACTTCACATCCGAACCGGCGGGCTTGCCCGGGGCGGCCGCGGACGAGGAGCCCGAGTCGTCGGAGTTCATCGCGAACGCCGTGACGGTGCCACCCACGGCAGCGACAGCGACGACGGCCGCGGCGATACCCATGCGCAGACGGCGGGAGCGCGGAGCGCCCTTGGTCTCGGTGGTCTCGGGGTTGGTCGGGACGTTGTTCTGGTCCATGGGGGAATTCATTCGGTGATACTCCTGAGGAATTCGCGTATTTCGGTCTTGAGGATGCTGGGGGTGTTCGTCGGAGATTCCAGGCATTCCATTTGGGGGTCGGATACGGCGGTCAGCCGGACAATCCGCGCCTGCGGTAGGAGGTCGCCGATCAAGCGGTCCAGCCCTTGCGCTTTCCAGCTGGGCTCGTCCACATCGATCAGCACCACATCCGGTTGCGCTGCTCGGGCCAGAGAAATTGCCTCTCGGGCCGATCCGGCAATTCCGGACAACTCCAGTCCCGGCTCCTCGATCACGAGATCGGCGAGAGCACTCAGCACCTGGGTGTGGTGCTCCACGACGAGAACTCTTTGCATCGATGGAGCTCCTTCGGGATTTCTTGTCCTGTCACTCACCGACATTAGAAAAGCCCGGGGCTCGAAACACCGTACGCATGACCGAAATCTGGATACCTCAATTGCAGGAATTCAGGACACGCCAAACGGCCGAATTCCGGCTACCTCAGTTGAGGTAGCAGAATTCGGCCGTTTTATATGGGTTATGTCCGTTTTGAGGGGTTGGTGGAGGGGGTGGTGGAGAGCGTGCGGGGGCATGCGAAGGGCCTCCGCAGGCCCCGGGAGGGGGTCCTACGGAGGCCCAGGGCCCCTTAAGGAGGGCGGCTCAGCCGGTCAGCCGGTACGCATAGCCGGGGACGAAGACGCCCGCACCGGCCGCACAGCCGTCCGCCTGCCCCGGCTGCTTGATCCACAGGAAGGCGTCGACCCCGGGGATCCCGGTGGCCGCGGTGGGGGCCCGGCCCAGCCTGCGCCCGGGCGGATCGCAGAACTGGTGCTTGGCGGTAGGCCCGGCCCCGTTGCGGCTGGTGTCGACCACGACCCCCAGCCGGGGGCGGCCCAGCTCGCGCAGCACGGACAGGCCGTAGCGCACCTCGTCGCCGGTGGCGTTGAAGTTGGAGACGTTGACCGCGATGCCGTCCCCGTACCGGTCGATCCCGGCGCGCCGCAGCCGCCGGGCCATGGTGCGCGCGGGCTGCCAGCCGGAGTTTCCGGCGTCGTAGTAGATCCGGGCCCGCGGGGCCCGCTCCCGGAGCGTCCGGCCCGCGTACGCCAGGGCGGCGAATCGCTCCGCGCGCTGCCGCTTGCGCAGACAGCCCAGGTGGGCGAGGGCGTCCGGTTCGAGGACGACCAGGGCGGGCCGGTCGCCGATGCCCCGGGTGAACGCGTCGATCCAGCGCCGGTAGGCGACGCCCGCGTCCCCGCTGCCGCCGGAGCTGTACTGCGCGCAGTCGCGCTGCGGGATGGCGTACGCGACCAGCACCGGCAGCCGCTGCCGGGCCGTGGCCGCGTCGACCAGGCCCCGGGCGCGTTCCTCGACCAGCGACTCGTTGGTCTCGGTGAACCAGGCGGCCTGCGGCTGGTCGGCGATCCGCGAGCGGATCGCCGCCGCCCGCCGGTCGCGCGCGTGGGCGCGCACCCAGGACGCGGCGGGGTTGTGGGGGTCGATGTAGAAGCGGGTCGTCGCGGGATAGAACGGCTTGGCCACGGGGAGTGACGGCTTGGGGACATGGCTGGCCGAGGGCTCCAGCAGCGTGCCCGCCGTGGTGGCGGCCATCACGACCTCGGCCACCAGCACCATGACCAGCACATGGGCCATGCCGCGGCTCAGCCAGGCGGTCCGGCGCGGCCGCACCGGCGGGCGGTCCCGGTCCGCGGTGCGGCCGCGCGGCGATCCGGTGAACATCGCCACCTCCGCCGTCAGCTGTTGTGGGAGTTGCCGGGCGGCGGCCGGCGGCGGCTGATGAGCACCACGGCCAGTACCGCGAGCACGACCAGCACGGCCGCCACTATCCCTATCGTGACCAGGGCGGATTGATCGTCGGCCGCGTGGGAGGCGGCGGCCGCCTTGGTGCGGTGCGGGGAGGGGGCCCCGGTCGGCTCGGCGGAGGGCGGCGGCGCGGCCCGGTCGGCGAGCGCCTTGGCGGGGGCGATCACCCCGTAGCCGTAGCGCGGATCATGGCCCGTGGAGCCCTTCCGGTCGGCGGTGTCGATCAGCTTCCGCACGATCTGGCGCGAGTTCCAGCGGGGGTGCTCCGAGCGCAGCAGCGCCGCCCCGGCGGCGACCCAGGGCGCGGCGTAGCCGGTGCCGTCGCCGGTCCAGTAGTCGTTGTTGCCCGCCGTGGTGAGGATGGCGACGCCGGGCGCGGCGAGCGTGATGGCCCCGCCGTGGTGGGACGAGGTCCACACGGCGCCCTTCTTGTCGGTGGCCACGACGGCGACCACACCGGGGAGGGCGGCCGGGTACGTGGGCCGGTTGCCGTCCTTGCCGTTGTCCCCGGCACCCGCCACCACCACGGCGTCCTGGCCCGCGGCGTACTTCACCGCGGACTTCAGATCGGGGGTGGGGCGCTTGAAGGACACGGCGACGTGGATGATGTGCGCGCCATGGCTCGCCGCGTGGCGGATGGCCCGGGCGGTGGCCGCGGCCTGGGGCTTTCCGTCGCGGTAGACCCCGAGCGGCATGACCCGGGCCCGGGGCGCGAGCCCGTACACCCCGTCGCCGCGGTAATTGCGGCCGGTGCCGACGATGATGCCCGCGGCGTGGGTGCTCTGCTCGTCCTCGTTTCCGTCGTCCCGGGTGACGGGGCTGCCGCCGCCCGCGAAATCCTTTCCGGGGGCGACCCGCCCGCGGAGATCCGGATGGGATGCGTCCACCCCGGTGCCGATGACCGCGACGGTCACTCCGGCACCCTTGCTGAATTTCCATGCGCGCTCCGCCTTGAGCACGGTGAGCGCCCATTCGGAATCGTGCAACGCACTGCTGTCGGAATCACTTGCCGCAGCCGGCGTGGCCAGTGCGAGGGTCATCGCTGCGATGACCGCTCCGGCCCGGCCGGCGAATGGATGGCGTGACATCACGTGACCTGACATTACGTCACCTACTCTCGTCGCATGGGACGCAAGGCCGTCGGGCCCCTTTCATCTTGGGCAGCCCCCGGAAGTACTGACACCCGCGGGCGAGGGATCCGCCGTTCCCCTCTTCGGGGGAAGGGCCGGAACCCGGAGAAACCGGCGCTCCCCGAAATGGGGGAGGAAAGAGGTCCGCCGAAGGTGCACTCACCGCTCCCCCGAGCGCGGGTACTACCTCCTTTGCGGGTGACGCACTCTGGGACTCGACGGCGATAAGAGCCTCCTGTCGAGGGAGTCGCGATGCAGCGTTTCCGAACGTTCAGTGAGCGCACCGGAGAGCCGGGCGACAAGGCGGACGTGACCACCGGCAGGCGAAACGGGAGTCCTGGCCGCACCCGCTCGCCGCGGAAACGGATGGCGGGTCTGCCCGGTCTGGCGCTGCGCTTCGCGGTGGTCGGCGGGGGCGGTGTGCTGGTGAACTCGGCGGCGCTTTTCGCGCTCTACCACTGGGCCGGACTGCCGCTTCTGGTGGCGTCCGGTATCGCGGTGGAACTCGCCGTGGTCCACAACTACCTGCTCAACGACCGGTGGACCTTCGCCGTGCGCACCCCGTCGGCCAGACGTTTCGTCAAGTTCAACGTATCCATACTGGGCGGACTCGCGGTCAATGTCGTTCTCGTCTGGTCGCTGGTCCGCGCCGGAATGAATCTCCTGCTGGCGAATTTCCTCGGCATCGCTACCGCGTTCGCGGTCAACTTCGCCTGCAGTACGGGATGGGTATGGGGGAGGCGGAGCCGATGATTATCCCGATCATCTATCTGGTGCTGGTCCTGGTCTCGATCCTGCTCACCGTGCAATCGGCCCATGTCCTCTATCTCATGCTCTACACCTGGGACCGGGCGGACGCCGAACGGAAGTCCAGGGCGCCGGACACCTTCATCGCGCCGCGGCTCTCCTTCAGCGTGCTGCTGCCCGCCCGGCATGAGGAAGACGTCATCCAGTCCACCATCGAGCGGGTGGTGCGCGCCGAATATCCGGCCGAACTGCTGGAGGTCTTCGTGATCTGCTCGCAGGACGACGACGGCACCATCAAAAAGGCCGAGGAGAAGATCGACCAGCTGGCCCGGGAAGGGCTGCACAACGTGCGGGTCGTGGTCTTCGACGACGAGCCGATCAACAAACCGCACGGGCTGAACACCGCCCTGCCGCAGACCGCCAACAAGGTGGTGACCATCTTCGACGCCGAGGACGACATCCACCCGAAGATATTCCAGCTCGTCAACACCGTGATGGTGAAGGAGCGGGTCCGGGTGGTGCAGGCGGGCGTCCAGCTCATGAACTACCAGTCCAACTGGTATTCCACGCTGAACGTCCTGGAGTACTTCTTCTGGTTCAAGAGCCGACTGCACTACCACGCGCACCACGGCTCCATTCCGCTCGGCGGCAACACCGTCTTCTTCTCCCGCGAGCTGCTGCTGCGGCTCGGCGGCTGGGACGACCGCAATCTCACCGAGGACGCGGACATGGGCCTGCGGATCTCGGCCATGGGCGAGCGGGTGCGCGTGGTCTACGACGACCGGTACGTGACCAAGGAGGAGACCCCGCCCACCCTCGGCCACTTCGTCCGGCAGCGCACCCGCTGGAGCCAGGGCTTCATGCAGACCCTGAAGAAGGGCACCTGGAAGAAGATGCCGACGCGCAAACAGCGCTGGCTGGCCTTCTATGTGCTGGTGTTCCCGCGCGGGCAGGCGCTGCTCGGCCTCTATCTGCCGATCTCGCTCGGCATGATCCTGATCCTCAAGGTGCCGGTGCTGATCGCGCTCTGCTCGTATCTGCCCGTACTGCTGCTGGTCGCGCACTTCCTGGTGCAGATGGTCGGCCTGTACGAGTTCACCGACGCCCATGGGCTCGAAGCCTCGCCGAAGGCCGTCGTCCGGATGGCGATCGCCTGGTTCCCGTTCCAGATGGTCCTCGCGTACGCGGCGCTGCGGGCCATGCGGCGGCAGATGGCCGGTCGCCACGACTGGGAGAAGACACAGCACGTGGGCGCCCACCGGGGCCAGACCGAGGAGGCGGAGTCGCGTGTCGCATGACCCCCTGCCCAGCCGGGCACCCTCGAACCCGGTCACTGCCGATCCGTCCCAGCAGGACCAGGACCAGGCACCGGGCCAGGACCAGGGCCGAGATCAGGACCAGGACCAGGGCCGGGACCAGGCCCAGGGCCAGGACCAGGCACAGGCCGGGACCCCGGCCGCCCCGCAGCGGCCCCCCGCGCGGCGCCGCCGCCGGTTCTCCGTGGAGCGCGGCTGGTTCCCGCCGCTGGGGAACGCCGGGAAGATCGCCCTGGTGCTCTCCCTGCTGACCGGGGCGCTCACCCACGGCTACCACCTGTTCCGCTACCCCCTCTACCTCACCGACGAGGGCATCTACATGCAGCGGGCCTGGTCGCTGGTGCGGGAGACCAGCCTGTCCCCGTACACCTACGACTACGACCACGCCCCGGCGGGCTGGATCACCCTCGCCGGCTGGGTCTTCCCGCTGCCGAAGCAGTTCGAGACGTTCGGCAACGCGATCAACACCGGTCGCTTCCTGATGCTGCTGGTGCATGTCGCGAGCGTCTATCTGCTGTTCGAGGTCACCCGGCGGCTGTCGGGAAGCACGCTGGCCGCCACCATCGCCGCGTTCTTCTTCAACGTCTCGCCGATCGCGGTCTACTACCAGCGCCAAGTGCTGCTGGACAACCTGATGATGTTCTGGCTGCTGCTCGGCCTGTTCGCCCTGCTGCGCCGGGAGACCACCATCAGATCGGTGTTCGGCGGCGGGGTGGCCCTTGGGCTCGCGCTGATCACCAAGGAAAACGCGATCTTCTTCCTGCCGAGCTTCATCTATCTGCTCTACCGGCGGATCAAGGGCTCGGCCAGCCATCGGTTCCTCCGTACGCTCTGGCCGTTCGCCGCGGCGGCCCCGATCGGCGCCTATGTGACGTACGCGCTGCTCAAGAACGAGCTTCTGCCGAGCAGCTTCGACTTCGACCTGAACAATCCGCCCGCGGACCACGTCTCGCTGCTCTACACCCTGTGGTGGCAGCTCAACCGCAGCCAGGGCAACCTGCTCAGCCACGACGGGCTGCTGTACACGAGCTGGCTCATGCGCGACTCGTTCATGCTGATCTGCGGGTTCGCGGCGATGCTGCTGTGCCTGTGGTGGGGGCTGCGGGACCGGCAGCGCAACCTGGGCTACCTGGTCATCGGAACCCTGGCCTTCGGCTACACCTTCTATCTGCTGCGCGGCAGCGTGGTGCTGGACTTCTACGTCACCCCGCTGATCCCCATGTTCGCGATGAGCATCGGCATGGCCGTGGACCGGCTGCTGAAGGCCTCGTTCAAGAACCGCTTCCTGCGCGGGGCGCACTCCATGGTCCGGGTCGGCGTGCCCTCGTTCGTCGCGGTCATCCTGCTGATGTCACCGTCCTCCGGATATCTGGTGCACACCAATACCGAGGGCGTTGTGCAAATCGCGGACCAGTACCAGTCGAAGATCAATCTCACCAAAATGCAGCATGATCAGATCGCCTGGATCCGCAAACACGTCCCCTCCAATTCGCGCATCATCATGGACGACGACCTATGGGGTGAGCTGCACGATGTGCGCCCGTTCTACCCGTACGCGCATTCGCACTGGAACGCCGCTTCCGACCCCGATGTGCGCGACAAACTCTTCAAAAAGAGATGGCAGAACATCGACTACATCATCATGTCGAACAAGATGCGCAAGTCGATGGCCACAAACAACGCCGACGGGCGCGAGAACTGGATTCTCAAGGCCCTCCAGAATTCCGATCGGGTCTGGTCGAGAATCCAGGGCAATATCAAGCTCGAAATCTACCGGGTGCAATAGCCGCGGGAAGAGGAGGTGAAGGCCATGCCTGAGTACGACGACGACTGGGATGTTCCGGAGGACAGGGATGTTCCCGAGTACGAGGAGAAATCCCCGGCCGGGAACGACCCGGGCAACAAGAACAAGAAGAAGCTCACCTGGAAGACCGTCCTGCTGGCTCTCGTGGTCTTCGCGATCGTCGGATCGCTCGTGCAGGTGATCGCGCGCGGTGGCTTCGGTGGCGCCCTCGACACCACCGGCAACGGAGGCGGCGGCGCCCCGAAGAAGGGGCATCCGCACGAGCGGCAGGAAGTACGGCCGCCCAAGCAGCCCAAGACCATCAAGCTGGGCAACCAGCGCATCCCGCAGGCGTCCGGCCCGATCATCGTGCTCAACCCGGGCCTGGTGACCCCCGGCGGCAAGGCGACGGTCGAAGGCGGCGGCTTCGACAAGAAGTCCACCGTGGACCTGCTGCTCAAGGCCCGGGCGACGGACACCAAGGGCCGGGCGATCGGCAGCGTCCGGACCGACCGCTACGGATCGATCTACGCCCGGTTCACCGTGCCCGAGTCGAACAGCGGCCGGCCCGCGACCCTGGTCGCCCAGCAGCGCGGCGGCACCAAGACCGCTGAGGCCAAGGTGATCACCGGCGGCGCGGTGGGCACCGCGCGGATCAACAAGATGGTCGGCCGCCCGGGCGACGTCGTCATGGTCAGCGCCCATGGCTTCCGGCCCGGCGAGTCGATCGACGTGTTCTGGGGACGGACCACCGGCATCCCCGTCACCACGCTGCACTCCGACAGCGGCGGCAGCGTGGGCCGGGCGGACATCAAGGTCGGGGTGGCCCCGACCGGCAACAGCACGCTGGTCCTGGTGGGCAAGCGCAGCAAGACCACGGCCACCGCGCCCTTCCAGATGCTGGCCATGTACCCGTCGATGAAGTCCAAGCCGTACGCGCTCAAGGCCGGTCAGCGGATCACGCTGTCCGCCAACAAGTTCGCGCCCGGCGAGCGGGTGCTGGTCTACATCAACCGCAACAGCGGGCTGCCCGCCTTCACCGCCCAGGCGAACGGCATGGGCCAGATCCGCGACGTGGCGTTCAACGTGCCGTTCGGGCTCAAGGGCCGCCAGACGCTGATGGCGATCGGCGACCAGAGCCGGGCCGTGGTGCGCTCGGGATTCACGGTGCTGCCGTACTCCCCGTCCGCCGAGCCCAGCGCCTTCGGCGGCAGGGCGGGCACCACGCTGAGCTTCTACGTCGCGGGCTTCGCCCCGGGCGAGACGGTGGTCGCGTACGCCGGGTCCGGCTCCACCGGGCAGCGGAAGATCGCGACCTTCCAGGTCGACGGCCGGGGCAAGGCGTCGGCGGTGGGCTCGTACCGGATCACCGCGGCCGACGAGAACGGCGTCGCCTTCCAGCTCGTCGGACAGAAGAGCGGCGGCATCGCCAAGGCCAGCATCAACATGTCCTCGGGCCACGGACAGAACAATTAGGGACGCCGGTGACATCGGCGATGACACCCGAGCGGGAACGTGGGCCGGCCGGTCCGTCCGGCCGCCCCGGGGGCCCGGGCCCACGTTCGCGATAGTCCGGAGATGTACCATGCGTCCTGGAGTGTCCTATGAGTATTATTTTCGGCCCGAACTCGCGAAGAGTCCTCCAGTTCCTGACCCATATCGAGGACCTCTCCCCCGAAGAAATCGACCGGGTGGCCGATCTGTGGAAGCAGACCTCCAGCCAGACCCGCGCCGAGGGATGGGCGGAGGTCCACCGCACCACGACCGACGAAGAGCGGTACCGGATCCTCGTGGCCGCCGCCGTCGCGCGCCGCGCCGCCCTGGACGCGGCCCGCAACCACCGGCGGCACGACTGGGCCTTCTGGGCCGCGGTGTGGGACGCCGCGGCGGCGGTCGCCGTGTGCGATCGCATCGGAAGCCACTACAACGTGCTGGTCGCGCCGCTCGCCGCGGTCATGCCGTCGCTGTCGCACTGCCGACGCGATGAGCTCAGCATCCGCGAACTGCAGGGTGCCGTCCTCAAGGGAGGTGGGTAGCGATGGGTGACGACCGGATCGACGTTGTGGTGGCCGATGACGACCCGGCGGTCCGGGAAGCCCTCGCGGACCTCATCGACTCCCACCCCGACCTGGAACTCGTGGGGCTGGCCGTCGACCACGAACAGGCCGTGCACGCGGCGGTCGAACACCACCCCCGTGTCGTGATCATGGATGTGCACATGCCCAAGGGCGACGCCCCGGGCAGCGTCCGCGCCATCCGTGACCAGGCCCCCGGCGCCCGTGTGGTCGCGCTGTCCGCCCACGGCGACCGCGAGACCGTCCTCAACATGCTCGCCGTCGGCGCCACCGGCTACCTGGTGAAGGGCACCCCCGCCGAGGAGATACTCGAGGCGATCAACAGGGCCGCCCGCGACCAGTTCTCCATGGCCGCCGATCTGCTCGCCGACTGCGCGGAGCCGCTGCGCCGCGCCGACCGCGCCTCCTGGCGGTTCGAGGACCTGGTGGGCGGCCGTCTGGAGGAGTCGTATCTGGACCTGCTCGGCCACGCCCCCTGCGGGGTGCTGGTCCTGGGCTCCCGAGGCCGGATCGAGTTCGCGAACCCACACGTACGGCACATGTTCGGCTACAGCGCGGCAGAGCTGCGCGACAAGCGGCTGCGGGACCTCCTCCCCGAGCGCTACCGCACCGCCTCCGAACAGCTCGTCGGCCGGGTGTTCAGCGCGCCCTCCGCGATGGCGGGCCGCCGCCGGGACGGCACCGAGTTCCCCGCCCAGTTCGGCGGCGGTCATCTCCAGGGCAAGCGGGCCCGCGGCGTTGTCTTCGTCGCCGACCTGAGCCAGCTGCGGGCCGCCGAGAGCCGGTTCCGCCAGCTCATCGAGTCCTCCCCGGACGCGATGATGATCGTGGACGCGGGCGGGCGCATCCAGGCCGCCAACCACCGCACCGAAGGTCTCTTCGGCTACGACCGCGACCATCTCATCGGCCGCGCCGTCGAGGCGCTGCTGCCCGACCAGCCGCTGACCATCTCGCTGCGCGAATGGGACGAGACCGAGGAACCGCTCGGCCACAGCATGGAGCTGGTCGGCCGCCGCAGCGACGCCAAGCAGTTCCCGGCCGACGTCAGCATCAGCCCGCTGCGCACCGAGGAGGGGCTGCTGACCGTCCTGACCGTCCGCGACATCACCGAGGTGCAGCGCGCCCAGTTCGTCCTGGAGCGCAGCCTGGAGCTGCTGGAGGTCACCGACCGGGACCGGCAGGCCCTGCTCAGCCATCTCGTGCACGCCCAGGAGGTCGAGCGCGGGCGGATCGCCGCGGACATCCACGACGACACCATCCAGGTGATCACCGCCGCCAGCCTCCGGCTCCAGCAGCTGCGGCGGCGGCTGCGGGACCCGGAGGAGCAGCGGGTGATGGACAAGCTGGACGAGACGCTGAAGCTGTCGCTGAGCCGACTGCGGCAGCTGATCTTCGACCTGCGGCCGTCCAGCCTGGAGCACGGCTGCCTGGCCGCCGCGCTGCGCGGGCTGCTGGAGCAGATCCGTACCGAGACCGGGCTCACCTACCGGCTGGAGGACCGGCTCGCGGCCAAGCCGCCCGCCGAGACCATGGCGCTGATCTACCGGACCGCGCAGGAAGCCCTGATGAACGTGCGCAAGCACGCCCGGGCGAAGACGGTGCACGTCCAACTGCTCGGGCTCGACGAGGGCTGTCTCGTACGGATCGTCGACGACGGCCAGGGCTACAACCCCCTCGAAGTCGAGTCCCGCCCGGGCCACCTCGGGCTGTCCCTGATCCAGGAACGGGCCCAGATCGCGGGCGGCTGGTGCCGTATCGAGAGCGCCCCGGGCGCGGGCACCACGGTCGAGTTCTGGGTGCCGCTGGGCGATTCGCCGATCGCGGAGCTCGGCGCGCCCGCCCTCGGAGCACCGTCTCTCGGCTCCCCGTCCTCGGAAGGGGACCCGGAGCCGTGACCGCACCGGCGGAGCTGACCAAGGTCCTGATCGTCGAGGACCACCGGGTGGTCGCCGAGGGGCTGTGGGCGCTGCTGGCCGAGTACGCGGACCTGACCGTGGTCGGCTGGGCCGACTCGGTCGCCGAGACCGTGCCCATGGCCAAGGAGCTGTCCCCCGATGTGGCCCTGGTCGACTTCCGGCTGCCCGACGGCACCGGGGCCGACGCGGCCGCGGGCATCCGGGCCCACGACCCCTCCTGCGCGATCGTGATCCTCAGCGCCGACACCAGCGACTCGGCACTGCTGGCCGCGGTGGAGGCGGGCGCCTGCGGCTATCTGCTGAAGTCGGCGAGCGGCGACGAGATCGCCTCCGCCATCCGCTCCGCCGCCGAGGGCGAGACCCTGATCCCGGCCGGCACGCTGGTGGAGGTGCTGTCCCGGAACCGCGAGTCGGCGCGCTCGACCGCCGAGCAGACCGGGCGGCTGGAGAGCCTGACCCGGCGCGAGCAGGAGATCCTCACCCTGATGAGCCAGGGCCTGGACAACCGGGCGGTCGCGGAGCGGGTGAGCATCAGCTACGCGACCGTTCGCACCCATGTGCGCAAGATCCTGGAGAAGCTGGAAGTGCGCTCGCAGCTGGAGGCGGTCGCCAGGGCCACCGAATGGGGCTTCCGCCCCGTCGAGCCCGAATAGGCCCAGGTCTCTCGGCCCCTGGAGTGGCTCCGCCAACCGGGGGCGGACGAATGGGGGACAAAATCCCCCGACTGATGGAATTCCGGACAGCACTCGCCGGGTTCCCTCCCCGTACGTGTACCTGGACGCTCCGTTCCGTGGTCCCCGTCGATCCCGTCGTTCTCTTTTTTCATGGGCAGGTGAGTCAACGTGGCGCTTCGCGTTCTGATCGCAGACGATCATGCCGTGGTCAGGCAGGGCCTGCGCATGATCCTGGGGCTCGACAACGAGATCAAGGTGGTCGGCGAGACGACCAACGGCCGCGAGGCCGTACGGCTGGCCCGGGAGCTGTGCCCCGACGTCGTCCTGATGGACCTGCTGATGCCCGTGATGGACGGGGTGTCGGCCACGGCGGAGATCCGCCAGGACATCCCCGAGGTCGAGGTGGTGGCGCTGACCAGCTCCCTCGACGACGCCATGGTGATGGGCGCGGTACGGGCCGGGGCGATCGGCTTCCTGCTGAAGAACGCCGAGGCCGACGACCTGCGCAACGCGGTGAAGTCCGCGGCCGCCGGACAGATCCATGTCTCCCCCGCCGCGATCTCCCGGCTGATGGGCCAGGTCCGCGAGCCGAGCGGACCCGAGCAGCTCACCGAGCGGGAGACCGAGGTCCTGACCATGCTGGCCCGCGGCAAGGCCAACAAGGAGATCGCCCGCGATCTGCGGATCGGCCAGCAGACCGTGAAGACGTACGTGAGCCACATCCTGACCAAACTCGGCGTGCACAGCCGGACCCAGGCAGCGGTGTACGCGGTCCAGTCGGGCCTGGTACCGGCCGGTGAGCTGACCCCGCCCGAGGCACTGGAGTCCACGACGAGGGAACAGTGGTGGTCGGCGTGATCGCTTTCGAGATACACGGGCACGGATACGGGCACGCCTACGGGCACTGGCACGGCTTCCCGTTCGTGGGATGGCGCCGCCGTCGCGCCGCGCTCGCCGAGGTCACCGAGCGGGTCCTGGCGGGCGAGCCGGGCGACGAGGTGCTGCGGCTGATCGCCCACCGGCTGCGCGAGCTGCTGGGCGCCGACCTGGCGCGGGTGATGGTGCTGGAGCCGGGCGACGTCCTGGCGGTACGTGCCACCGACGGCACCCCCGACGCCATCCCCCGCGGGCTGCTGACCCCGGGCGGGTCCGCGCCCGCCCGCAAGGCGATCCGCGCCGGACGGCCCACGGTCTCCGGGGGCGAGCGCAGGCCCCTCTTCGTCTCCGGAGGCGAGCGCAGGCCCCTCTTCCACCGCGTCCCCCACGACGCGGCCCTGGCCTCCGTACTGGACGCGCCGCTGCTGGTGCGCGGCCAGGCCGCGGGTGTGATCGAGGTGGCGACGAGACGCGGCGGCCGACGGCTCACCCGGGCCGATGTGCGGACCGTCCGGATGTTCGCGGAGCCCGCCGGGCTCGCCGTGGCCCGGCTGCGCGGCCGCGAACAGCTGCGCCGGGTGGCCGCCGCCACCGCCGCGGCCGCCGGACAGGGTTCGCTGCGGCGCACCCTGGACTCCCTGGCCGCGGGCGCGGTGGCCCGTACCACCGCCGCGAGCTGCACCGTCTACCTCCTGGAGCCCGGTCCGGGTGCCGTCCTGCGCATGGCGGGCGGGGGCCACGGGCACACCCCGCCGTCCCGTAAACCCGCGCTGGAGGCCATCGCGGGCGCCGCGCCCGTGCTCCACGCGGGCGAGGCCGGAACCGGGCAGGCTCCGGCGCGCGGCGCGGTGGCCGCCTGGCCGCTGCTGCGCGGGACCACCGCGATCGGCGCGATGTGCTGCCACTTCCCGGCGGGCCGCCGCCCCGGCGAGACCGACATGACCGTACTGGAGGTCATCGCGGGCCACGCGGCGTGCGCGGTCGAGGAGGACCGGCAGCGCGCGGCCGCCCGGGAGACGGCGGTACGAGAGGAACGGCAGCGGGTCTCCCGCGAGCTGCACGACTCGGTCTCGCAGGCGCTGTACGGCATCGCCCTGGGCGCCCGTACCGCCCGTGAGCTGCTGGAACGCGATCTGGCCCAGCCGACGGGGGTGGCCGAGCTGGCCCAGCTCGGTGAGCCGATCGAGTACATCAGACGGCTCGCGGACGTCGCGATCGCCGAGACCCGGAGCCTGCTGTGCGAGCTGCGGCCCGAGTCGCTGGAGGCCGAGGGCCTGGTCGCCGCGCTCACCCAGCACGTGGAGACGCTGCGGGACCGGTACGGCATCACGGCCGAGGCGACGCTCGGCTCCGAGCCGGAGACCACCCCGGAGGCCAAACACGCCCTGTACCGGATCGCGCAGGAGTCGCTGCACAACATCGCCAAGCACTCCCGGGCCCGGAACGTCACCCTCCACCTGCTCAGCGGCCCCGGTACGGTCACGCTGACCGTGGCCGACGACGGCGTGGGCTTCGACTCCCAGGGCACGTTCCCCGGCCATCTGGGGCTGCTCTCGATGCGGGAACGCGCCCGCGAGGTGGGCGGCACCCTGCTCGTGGACAGCCGCCCGGGGCAGGGCAGCCGGATCCGGGCAACGGTTCCGGCGGAGCCGTAGGCGGAGCGTTTGAGCCGACCCCGAGCGACATATGAGACATTACTGACCTTCTCTGTACCCCTCTGCGCAAGGGAGCCCCGGGTGACCGTCGTCGGGAACCACACGCGGGAACCGGACCTGCGGACCGCGATGGCGGCGGTCGAGCACAGTCTCGTGGAAGCCACGCGCAGCGACGTGCCGTTCATCACCGAGGCCGCCCGGCATCTGGCGCGCCCGCGCGGCCGCCGGCTACGGCCGCTGCTGGTGCTGCTGGCCGCCCGCTTCGGCGACCCGGACGCGCCGGGCGTGGTGCCCGCCGCGGTCGTCGTCGAGCTGACCTATCTGGCGACGCGCTACCACGACGACGTACGGCACGAGGCGAACGCCACCGTCGCCGTGCTCATCGGCGACTTCCTCTTCGCGCGCGCCTCGCGCCTCCTGGCCGGGCTGGGGCCACGGGCCGTACGGCTCCAGGCCGACGCGTTCAAAAGCCTGGTCAGCGGCCAGATCCTGGAGACGACAGGCCCCCGCGACGGCCACGACCCCGTCGCCCACCACCTGCGGACCCTGGCCGCCCGCTCCGGCGCCCTCACCGCCGTCTCCGGCCGCCTCGGCGCGCTGACCTCCGGCGCCACCGAGGAGATCGCGGACGCGCTCGCGGTGTACGGCGAGCGGCTGGGCGTGGCCCGCCACCTCGCCGCCGAGCTGCGCTCCCCGGTCCAGGGCACCCCCACACTGCCGGTCCTGCTCTCCGGCGACCCGACGGCACCGGCCCTGACCCAGGCCCGCCACGAGGTCCTCCGCCAATGCGCCGCCGCCCACGCGGCCCTCACCCCCCTCCCCACCGGCCCGGCCCGCACGGCCCTGGCGAACCTGTGCGACGCGGTGGCCGAGAACGACTGACGGAGGCGTTCAGGAACGCCAACGGCCGGAAAGCCCTCCCACCGGCACCCGGTCCTGACACTCCGGCCTGGTACCCGGAAAGGGCCCGACGCCCAGGCTCGGCACCGGGGAGGGGCCCGACGCCCAGACCTGACGCCCGGAGGAGCCGACGCCCGCGGCTGCTGATGCGCACGACCACAGCCGCCAGCACGGCCGATGCCCAGGACCGCCACCGCTCACGACCATCGACGCTCAGGGCCACCCACGCTCATGGCGGCCGAACGCCTCGCGACAGCGCCTCCCCGAACCGCCGCAGTCGCGCCAGCGCCGCCGGATCCAGCGCCTCCCGCCGCCGTACCAGGGCCCGCGCCACGGCCCGCCGCGCCCCCGCGCCACGGCACCGGCAGTCGCCCGGACCACCGCACCGACCCGCACCCGCACCCGCGCCCGCGGCACGGGCACCGGCACCGCACCGGCCCTCGCCCTCGCTCCGTCCCCTGTGCGTCTCCACTCCACGGGAACCCTCACCCCACGCCACCCGATTCCACCCCCGGCGGGCCGGCGCAAACCGCCTACGGCGGCCACCAGTTGTGGCTGACCACCAGCATCGCCTGCAACTGCACGCTCGCCGAGTAGTACCGGCCCGGCTCCGGCGGTGACGCCGCCATCCACTCCCACAGCGCGTCCAGCCACTCCTGCCCGCCGCCGCCCACCATCGCCGCCACCCCGAACGGCGCGACGAACGCGCCCGCCGCGCCCTCCCCGTACGCCGCGCCGTCGAGCCGGTACCCGCACCGGATGCGGCCCGGATCACCGTGCGTCGCCGCGCACATCCACCGCCCCATCCGCCCGGCCGCCGCCCGCGCCCGCGCGTCGCCGCTCAGCACCGCGTCCGTCCCGATCCGCCAGGGGTCGCGGCAGGCGTTCCAGTGGTGGTCACCGTCGTGCCCGCTCTCCAGCACCTGCCCCGGCGCGGGCTTCGGATCGCTCCTCGTGTCCACCACGAAGTCCGGCAGCAGCCCGGTGTCCGGGGCGTACCCCCGCTGCAGGGCTCCCACCAGCGACAGGTGCGTGTCCAGCGCCTCGCCCCACCGCGGGTCCCCCGTCGCCGCCCGGAACGCCCTGAAGTGGCCGGGCATCCAGTCCGAGGTGCGGGAGACCTCGTCGAAGTGGCCCGATGACCAGTCGCCGAGCTTGACCGGCCCGCCCGCCGCGGGCAGCCCCGTGTCCCGGATGGCGTCGATCCGCCGTAGAGCCCACACCCGGTAGTCGCCGCCCCGCCCGCCGCCCCGCTCACCACCCCACTGCCGGTCCGCGAGCAGCAGCCCGTACGCAATGTCCAGGTCACCGTCGGTCGCGGAATTCGCCCCTCCGACGTCCCGTCCCGCGGCGTCCTGCTGGGCGGCATGCAGATCGGGGTGCCCGGCGGACGGATGGGCGAGTACGTACCGGAGGATTCCGTCGAAGACGTCCCGGGCATCGGGGTCGGCGCCCGCCATCAGCGCGCTGATCACCATGCCGTACCCCTGCGCCTCGGCGACGTACGGATACGCGGCGTCGGGGGCGTACACCGCGCACGAGCCATCGCTGTGGGACCGTACGAAATGGCCCTTCCACAGCCGGTAGTGCTCCAGAACCCGCCGGTCGGCCGCCGCCGGGTCGCCGGAGAGCCGCAGTGTGCCGGGGGCGTACGGGAACGCGTGGCCACCGAACGGAACACCCGGCGCCCGCCCCGTCCTCATCGCCCGATCCTCATCGCAGCGGCCGCCGCCGCGCACGTCGCGACCAGTGCACGGCCAGGAAGATCACATCGGCCACGAACACCGCCACGCCGACGATCAGCAGATAGCCCAAGCCGTGCACCGCCGTGCCGATGAGCCCGAGCACCATCGCCACGATCACGAAGAAGAGGAAGAGAGCCACCGCGCGACACCTCCCCGTACTCTCGGGGACCTCTCGGAGAC
This sequence comes from Streptomyces sp. NPDC040405, assembly GCF_055595765.1. NCBI lineage: Bacteria > Bacillati > Actinomycetota > Actinomycetes > Kitasatosporales > Streptomycetaceae > Streptomyces > Streptomyces sp. NPDC040405. Next base: position 66,122 of record NZ_JBVIVI010000005.1, on the reverse strand, counting down.
CTCTCAGGGACCGACCGACCGGCGCCCCGGTCAGCGGCGGGCGAGCCGCCGTTCGCCCGCGCTCGCCTGATACGCCTTGCCGTAGTACTGGAAGATCGCGCCCTCCTCCTCGGCGGGCAGCACATCGTCCACACCGAGCGACGGGGCCTTCTTCACCAGTCCCCGCGCGTACGCCACCTTCACGTAGCCCGGCCCCAGAATCGCGTCGTCGACGGGCACGAAGAGCAGGCGGTGCCGGGTGGGCATCCCGGTACGGACCGTCGCCATCTCGGGCTGGTCGGTCGCCGTCGACACATAGATGGACTCCAGCGCGCCGATCTTGCGCCCTTCGTCGTCCACGACATCGCGGTCGCGCCATTCACGGATATCAGCCGGCTGGATCATGATCATCACCCTCTGCCCTCGCCTGCCCTCACCGCCCGCTACACCTCCAGGCTGCGCCTCGCGACGGCGTTCGACAACTGAACGAAATGATCAGGCGTGTGCGATTCGCGGAGGGGTACTCGGGCGGCGGAGGTTGATAATCATGGTTCCCCTTCTCGTCGTACTGCTTCTCGCGCTCCTTCTCTTCGGTGCCGGGTTCGCCCTGAAGGCACTGTGGTGGATCGCCGTGATCGTTCTCGCGGTCTGGCTGCTCGGCTTCATCGTCCGTCCGACCACGGGCGGGCGCCGAGGACGCTGGTACCGCTGGTAGCCCACCACACGGAAAGTGGGGCCCGACCGGATTCCCGGTCGGGCCCCACTCGTACGTCTCTTGAGACTCGCTCGCCCTAGTCGGCCAGCATCCCGCGCCGCAACCGCGTCAGCGACTTCGTGAGCAGTCGCGACACATGCATCTGCGAGACACCCAACTCGGCACCGATCTCGGACTGGGTCATCTCCTCGCCGAACCGCATCTGAAGGATGCGCCGGTCCCGGTCGCCGAGCTGCTCGACCAGCGGCTTGAGAGCGTGCAGGTTCTCCACGACCTCCATGGCGGGATCGACCTCACCGATCCGGTCCGCGTACGTGGTGACGCGGGTCGTACCGGTCTCGGGGTCGGCGGGGGCGTCCAGCGACGAGGTGCTGTAACCATTGCTGGCCACCAGCCCGTCGAGGACCTCGTCCTCGCTCAGGTTGAGATGCTCGGCCAGTTCGGTCGTCGTCGGCGACCGGTCCAGGCGCTGGAACAGCTCCTCGTTCGCCTTGGCCAGATCGATCCGCAACTCCTGCAGCCGACGCGGCACATGCACCGCCCAGCTCGTGTCACGGAAGAACCGCTTGATCTCGCCCACGATGTAGGGAACCGCGAAGGTTGTGAACTCCACCTCGCGACTCAGGTCGAACCTGTCGATCGCCTTGATCAGTCCGATCGTGCCGACCTGGACGACGTCTTCCATCTCCACCGAGCGATTGCGGAACCGCCGCGCGGCGTACCGCACCAGCGACAGGTTCAGCTCAATCAGGGTGTTGCGCACGTACTGATAGTCGTGCGTCCCCTCTTCCAACTCGGTCAGACGGTCGAGGAAGACCTTGGTCAGCGCACGAGCGTCCTGTGGCGTCACCTTGGTCGGGTCCGCCACGGCCGGCAGCCCTACCGCCACGCACGTCCGCTCAGCCTCCCCTGCCGTCAGCTCTGACGAATCCACGGTTGCCGTGCCGTTCACTTCGCCCTCCCGGCCCACTCGGCTTGTTTCAGCTGAACGAGGACCCGCCTACCCAGCATTCACACCCCCATGCCTTTTTCCTTGAGCAACGAAGAGGACGCCGCAGCCCACCTGGGTCCCCGATCCGCCAACCGACTTAGCCACCCGCCCGGTTGGACCGGTCAGGGCCGGATTCAGAGTGACGGCCGGCTACCGGCTCGCCACACGGAAAACGCGTTACACGCGGTAGCCGGTGCTGGCTAGCCTCAGGGCATGGGCGTGGACATCACGGTGCTGGTCATCGACTGGGAGCACCTCATGGAGATCGCACCGGACGACCGGCTCGAGGTGCTGCAGGAGGCGGCGTACGCGGACGACGACAGCGACCTCGACATCGACGCGGGGTGGGTGTGGCCTGCCGAGCCGGACAGGTCCTGGCTGGGCCGGTACGAGTTCGGCGGCACCCTCGGCTCGTACAAGCCGCACTTCTGGGCCGCCCATGCATGGGACTACGTCCGGGGCGGGGCCGAGCGCGAGCTGCGGGTGGCCCTGGACGGCTTCCTGAGCGCTCTGATCTGGTGGGGTCCTGAGGTCGACACCGACGCTGAGCACGTGGACGCAGGTGTCTTCCCTTCCGGCGCTCGCTTGTGGCGGTCGGGGCCGCTCATCGCCCGCGGCCCCCAGACCGTGGCCCGCCTGAACCGCTACTGGCAGGCGGCTGCCCCCGTACTGCCGCAACTGCGCGAACCGTACGCGCGCCACGCCGAATCCCCTGGGGGGTGGGCCGCGGACTTCGAGGACTTCACAGCGCTGCTGTCCGGCTGGGCCGAAACCGTGGGCGAAGCCGAGCGACGCCGGTGGGGGCTGATCGGACTCCCCCTCTGAAAGCTCCAGGGCAGAGGGTTCAGGACAGCTACAGGCGCTGAAGAACTGCCGGTCCCGCTTCGCCCTCCCTGCCCGTAGCCGGGCCGATGTGTCTGTCACGCATGTGTCACAGCCGATCGATTCTCCATTGCGACGGTTTCCCGATGTTGTGAAGATAGCTCCGGTAACGACCTTCTCGTCCGGCAAGGGGAGCCGCATGAAGTTCGACATGGGGGCCCAGGCGCTGTCGACTCTGCAGTCGAAGTCGCGTGGGTCGAGCGAGGATCTGGGGACGTTGATCCGCCAGCTGGTGCAGGCCGCCGAACCGTTGGAGGGCAAGTTCAACGGTTCGGGGAAGGCGGCCTTCGACTCCTTCAAGGCGCGGTCGGACGAGATCGCGTCGTCGCTGCAGAGCTCGCTTTCGTCGATCCTGGGTGGTCAGTCGGGGATGGACTCGGCGTTCGGCTCGGGTGACCAGGAGCAGGGGGACAACGCGCGGCAGCAGATGTCGTCGGCGAACTTCGACGCGGCCCGCTTCGGCGGCCGTTGATCTTTGCGGGACTTGACGGGGAGGGTGTGACTGATGGCTGCTGGCAATGACCGCCGTTCGTACGACACGGGCGCTTCGGCGGACGCCCAGGGCAACATCCAGGCGGTGATCGGGCGTCTGGAGCAGGTCATCACGGCGCGCGATGGGCAGGTGAAGGCGGCGATGGCCGACTTCACCGCGGACGGCGTGGCGGATGAGTACCACGGCAAGGAACTGCGCTGGAACCGTGCCTCTCAGGAGGTCAAGAGCATCATCCAGCTGCTGAAGACGGTGCTGGAGAAGAACGACGGGACGGCGCAGCACACGCTTTCGCGCGCCAAGTCCGCCGTCGACAACATCGGCTGATTTACGAAGCGGACAATCGCCGGGGGGCGTGACGTAAGGCATGACGGGCTGGGACCTGCAACCGCAGGGTATTTCGGGTGTGCTGAAGACGACGGGCGAGTTCGCCGCGAAGATCGAGAAGCATGCGACGTCGTACGGGAAGCATCTGCAGTCGGCCGCGGAGCATGCGGGCACCATCAGCGCCGACGGCGGCGGTGGCGGCGGCAAGGAGGCCAAGGGCGGCCTGGTTGCCCTTGCCCTGTCCCAGTTCGCGGAGCACACGACGCCTGATCTGAAGTTCATCGCGGCGCGTGCGGGCAAGTCGCTGAACGGGGCGATGGATGCCACGACCGAGTACCTCAAGGGCGATCTGCACATGGCCGCGCAGGCCCAGGACAAGACCCTGAGCGCGCCGGACCTGGATCCGAAGAAGCCGGGGAAGCAGACCGGATGATCAAGCCTGAGGAAATTCCCCAGTACACCGGCAATCTGGAACTGCTGGAAAAGGCCCACGGCGATCTCAAGACCGATGCCGGGCACATCCGCGACACCGGCGCGGATGTCCACAGCCACTTCCAGGGCCTGTCCGCCTACTACAAGGCTCCTGAGGCCGAACGGCTCTTCGCGACCACCAAACCGGTCAAGGACCGTGCCGACACCTTCGCCGACGATCTGGGCAAAGTCTCCAGCGCCCTGTCGGAGTACGCCACCGAGATCCGCCCCCTGGTCACCAAACTCACCCGCCTCAAAGCCGACGCCACGACCTTCGTCAACGACAACAAGGACGATGACGACTGGGAGTACGACGGCGACAAGGTCGACGAGCACAACCAGCTCCGCGACGACATCACCGCCACCGTCGCGGCCTTCTGGGCAGCCGAGCGCACCTGCCACAACAAGATCACCGCCCTGTTCGGCGGCACCCAGATGGTCGCGGGCGACGGATCAAAGGCCAAGAACCAATACGGGTTCAACGCGGACGATCTGAAGAACGCCAAACTCCCCTGGGGCGACCCGGTCGAGGAAAAGCACCACGCCTGGGAAGTCGGCCACTGGGTCAAGTCCTTCGTCTGGGACGGCGTGATCGTCGACGGCGTCTGGGGCACCATCAAGGGCCTGGGCACCCTCGTCGGCGTCGACGGCTGGGACGCGGCGGGCAAAGCCTGGAAAGGCCTGGCCCAACTCGGCACCGGCCTGGCCATCAGCGCCATCCCCGGCGCCAGGGAAGCCTTCTGGGGCCTGCCCGACGACAAGCTCCCCTCCTGGCTCCGCGACTCCCGCAACACCATGAAACAGACCGGCAAAGCCCTCGTCGCCTGGGACGAATGGGGCAAGAACCCCGGCCGGGCCGCCGGAGCCGTCACCTTCAACGTCGTCACCACCGTCTTCACCGGCGGCGCGGGCGGCGCCGCCTCCGGCGCCGGCAAAGCCGGAGCCGTCGCCAAGGTCCTCTCCGCCACCGGAAAAGTCGGCCGCGTCATCGACCCCATGACCTACGTCGCCAAGGGCGCCGGAGCAGGACTCTCCAAGATCGGCGACATCGCCAAGGGCCTCAAGGGCATCCAAGCGATCGAGATCCCCAAACTCCCCGACGGCACGATCAAACTCCCCGAAGGCACCGTCAGACTCCCCGACGGCACCATCGACCTCCCCGAGGGAGCCGCCATCCCCGAGGGCGCGGCCAAGCTCCCCGCCGGCACCGTCAAACTCCCCGACGACGTACCCGCGCTCCCGGAAGGCACCACCAAGCTGCCCACCGACCCGGGCGAACCCGCCCGGTACTACGACCCGGACGGCAACTTCCTCGACGAACACGGCAACGTCCTCGACAGCATCGACAACGCCCGCAAGGAAGACTCCCCCACCACCAACCCGGCCTCCGACGCGGACGTGCCCCACGTGGACAGCCCCGTCAAGGAACCCGCCCTGGTCGGTACCGGCGCCCGCACCGCCGACAATGCGGAGCATGCCATCCGCCTGGGCGACAGCGCCGACGACCTCGGCCGCGTCGGGGACGACATCCCCGGCACCCCCCACACCGGCGACAACGTCCCCGGCGGCGGAGTCGGCGACAACCTGCCCGGCGGTCACGCAGGCGATCACCTCCCCGGCGGCAGCGCCCACGCCCCCGGCCACGGCCCCACCGCCAGCCACGAGCCCCCCTCTGGCAATCACCACACCGACACCCCCCATCACGGCGGACACGACAACGCCGACCACAGCAGCCACAACGACACCTCAAACCACAGCGGGCACGACAGAACAGGCAGTGAGCACGGCGGGTCGGCACCCGAACCGCACGGTGGCGGCGGACATGGAGCAGACGGCCCCAACCACCACGACGGCAACGGTCCCGACGGCGAGCCTCAGGGCAAGCATGTGACGCCGCAGCCCGACTGGCATGGACAAAGCGCGGACAAGATGCGCCACTACCGACGCCCGGCCCTAGACGTTTCGGACCTGTCTCCAGAAGGCCAATTGACAGTGCTGGAGCATGAAGCGAGTACGCTTGCGGATGAGGCTTTCGGCGCCAAGGACGGAGCAGCGCCTCCCGGCCAGAATAAACTCGAAAAGGGCTGCGCGGGAAGCTTTCTACATGACAATATAATTACCGTACACAGCAGCACCACAAAGATGCACGGCCAGAAATTGCCGAACACTCATCACGTTCTCGAAGGCGTCCTCAAGGACGTTGGCGAAATGCTCGACGCAACCCCCAATGCAAAGAAAGGTTTCGGCCATGGGAAGTGCGCCGAGATATCATTGATCAGTGACCGGCTGCATCAGATGGACCCGACTGGAACATCAATTCGCACTGTCGATGACGCGAGGAACGCTCTGGATGGGAGCGTGATGCACACACGCCAGATCGGCGACCTGCACGACCGAGGAACGGGCGAGCTCATCCGAGCACATGGCGACTTCCTGGCTCCTTGCCACACGTGCGAACATGTGCTGCCTCAGTTGGGCATTCGCGTACACTCGTAATGCATCGACTCACGGAACGGAACGTTTGATGGATTCCGAGCAGCCACCACCCGAAGTACGCGACTGGTTGACCAGGAATGGCTGGTCCCCGGGCCGTGACATCGGAGAGCGCGCCGATGATCTCATTCAGGTGCGCGTGCGGGACGCCGAACAACAGGGAGCGCCCCTAACACCAGTACCAGCCGCCGTACGTTTCATTCACGCGTATGGACTGCTCAACCTCAGCCACCCCACGGTACAGGGGGTTACTTGGGTCGTGAAACCGACGGTGGGGTATGACGGTGATGCCGCATCGATCCAAGAACTGGCACTCGGACTCGGAGTCGAAATCTTTCCCATCGGATATGAATCATCCGAGCAGGGGCTTCTACTGGTAGACGAAACAGGGCGCCTCTTCCACCTCCATCACACCGGAGGGTACTATTTGGGGGAGAATGAATTCGACGCATTCTCTCGCTTCTTGGGCGGCGTAACCGATCCGGACGCGGAGGATTTTTTTGTCTGAGCAGTTCCCAGCGGTAGCCTCTTCCTTGCTGGTTGGCGGAAAAGTGATCAGCCACACCAGCTTGGTCGGCGAGGGAAGGGTCAATCTTCACCCTGCTATCTCGGCATTCATTGACTCACTACCGCCAGAGCAACACACGTCCTTCACCGGGAGCTGCGCCGAATCCGCTTTGATTTCCGACCAGCTCTGGGCCCTGGACGCCGCGCGTGAAGACGGCCGTGCAACAACGTTCCAAGAGGCGGCTCCACACTTCGAGGGTTCCGCCATGATCTCCAAGATGATCCGCGGACAGGGGCACCCGGATCACGGCAAGACCACAGAACCTTGCAGCGTATGCACCCTCCTCCTCCAGGAACTGGGCGTGCGCATCATCCTCTGACAACGGCACACCCGAGCAAGGCACACCACCTACACTTCATGTACTAGACGGGTAGATGGCCTTCAGAACAGGTTCACCGGTAATCTGCCGAATGACGAAACTGGATTCCCTGCTGGCTAACGTGAAGCGAATCGACATCGACGACCCCGACGTCGACATGGACTACGGCCAACGCCTGCTGTACCAGGGCGAGCTGTTCACCGGTGAGGTCGAGGAGCGCCTAGGAGATGCGGTGGTCAGTCTCGACGCCTACGTGGACGGCATCCAGGACGGGCCCAGCCGTGAGTGGTACAAGGACGGCACGCTCCGCTCCGAGGGCACGGCGCATATGGGGCGCCCCGTCGGTGTTTCACGGGAGTGGCACCCCAGCGGCGCACTCGCCTCCGAGCGGGTGTTCGGAGAGCATGGCTTGACCCTGTACGTTCCCGTGCGAAGTGAGCGCCAGGGACTCGGGTACCTATGGGCCTCCGACGCCGAGAACGCGGCGAGCTTCGAACCACGGGAGGTCGGGGACGACGACGAGCCCGGCAATCGTGGCCTGGCATCGTTGCGGGGGCTCACGAGCGAAGACTGACCCTGCGGGGAGGCTATAGCCCTCCGCGACCGATCTCATCGTTCCGTACGACCGCATGGGGGAAGGTGGCGTGCCCGGCAAGTTGTCATTCATCACACTGGAGCGGCTCCGAGCTGTCGACTGGATCGGCGACTGGAATTCCGTATTCCTTCGTGCACGCTCACGCCGCCTGTTGATGCGCGAGTACCTGCGGCGCGCCGCGCTATGGGCTCAGGCATATTCCTCCGAGGCTGCATGGCCTTTCTTCGACGTCACCGACTACGTCGATCCGAACTTCCGCCTGCCGCCCGAACTCGCCACGGAGCTGGACGAACTACTCAGCAGTATCGCCTCGTACACCATCCGAAAGACGTGCCGGGGCGCCGTACGCCTGGCCTGGCTCCGAGACCAGAACTCGGCAACACTTCCCGATCTGGCCGACCTCTATGAGCCGCTGATCCTCTTCTACGAGCGTGGCGGAGAATTCCTGTCCGATCACGCAGGGTTCCTCGAGTTGACCGGCGTATCGATCAGACCCCTGAGTCTGCACGACAACCTCAGGACCACGCCCTTCCTCACGCTCGGCAACGCCACCTTGGACGCCCTTGATGCCGAAGGGCGGATCACGTATTACGCGGCAGCAGGGACCCATGGGCCTGTCCTGAGGCAACGCCTCTTGAAAGGGGGAACGGAAAGGCGCGACGAGGTCTTCACCTGGAGCCTTCGCTGGGAGCCGACAGAGGAACTACAACGCTCCGAACGCGAGCAGAACTACGCCGCATATACGCAGATTGGGGACATCGAAGTCGCCCAATTCATTGAAGCGGCCATCGAAAAGAGGCGTGGCGCCGAGCAATGACCTCGCGACCGGGAGGCCCGGCGGACCTGTCCGGCTGGCAGGACTCCGAACGCCTCACGCACCATCCGCAGAAGGCGTGAACTCAGACAGGCGGTCACCCCGGCTCTCGGCGATCCGATGCGCATCGCGCAGGGCCTCGGCCAGCCGCGCGGCGAGATACCGGAGTTGCACGGGGGTGGCCTTGCCTTCGCCGAGCATGTCGGCGGCGTGGTCGAGGAGTTCCGCGGCCATGCCGAGCTGCACGCACTCGACGTTGTCGGCGACGCGGGACACGTACCCGGTCCCGTCGCCGATCACGTAACAGGGCTTGCCCTCCGCAGTGGACCAAGGGAGCAATCGGGCCCCGCCCGGCAGGCTGATCACGCGGCTACCTCCATGTCATCGACATTCCCGTGCATCGCTATGTAGCGATGCACTCACAGAGTGAGACGACGCGGGCTAGGCTCGCCAGTAATCAGCAGGTGACAGAGGTTCCGTCGCAAGGGGGTTGACCGGTGGGCAGCATCTACGGCGACTGGCTCAAGGAACAACGCGAAGCGGCGGGCATGACCCAACAGGAGCTGGCCGACGCGGCGATCATGACCCGCTCGCACATCTCCCACATCGAGGCCGGCCGCCGCATCCCGTCCAAGGAGGACGCACGGCGGCTGGATCAGGCCCTGAACACGGGCAATGTGCTCAGCAGCTTCCTGCCGGGGGACGACTCGGCGGTCGCCGACCACTTCGCGGCAGCACGGCACCTCGAACAGCAAGCCACCATGATCCGCGAATTCGCTCTCTCCTACGTGCCCGGCATCCTCCAGACGAAGAGGTACGCGGGGGCAGTCCTTGGCGCCGCGTTCCCTCCGCGGAGTGAGGCGGAACGTGACAAGACCGTAGTCGCACGTCTTGACCGATCGAAGATCCTCGACGACCCGGTGACGCCCGTAGTGTGGACACTGTTGGACGAAGCGGTACTGCGCCGCCCGATCGGCGGCCCGGACGTCATGGCGGAACAGATCATGCACATCGTCCGCTTGGCCGAAGCCGGACGTCTACGCGTACATCTGTTGCCTTTCGGCGTGGGCCATCACCCGCTGCTGCAGGGCATGCTGACGCTGATGTGGTTCGATGATCAGCCCCCGGTGGCCTATATCGAGGCCCTGCACATGGGCAAGGTGGTCGACTCCCCAGCCATGGTCGAACAGCTTCAAGGCGCCTACCATCTCGCACTGGGCGACGCACTACCGCTGAAGGAGTCACTGGCCCTGTTGCGGGCGACGGCGAAGGACTACGGAAACGATGACTGAGCACCCCTCCATACCGGAAGCATCCTCGCTGAGCCGGTGGCGCAAGTCGTCGTACAGCGGGTCCGACGCGGGAAGCTGCGTCGAGGTGCTGGACGACCACCCGTCAGGCGTCCCCGTCCGCGACTCCAAGACGCCTGACGGCCCCGCGCTCGTCTTCCCGGCGGCCAGTTGGTCGTCGTTCGTCACCGCCGTCAAAGACGACGCTCGGCCGTTCCGCCCGTAACCGCCGTCCCAGCGGCACGACTACGCCAAAGAATCCAGACATATCTCCCCATTGAGCAATAATGGCCACTGCTCTATCAGCCATGGCCGTGTCACAATCAGCCAACCCGCATTGCAGCGCCCTTCCGGCCCTTGATAGAAATGGGCTCTGCATATATAGCCGCTCAGCCTGGCAGGGGGAGTCCAGATGAAGTTCGACATGGGATCGCAGGTCCTCTCGACTCTGACGTCGAAATCGCGCGGGTCGAGCGACGACCTGCGCACGCTCATCCAGCAGCTGGTGCAAGCGGCGGAGCCGCTGGAGGGGAAGTTCAACGGGGGCGGCAAGGCCGCCTTCGACTCCTTCAAGGCGCGGTCGGACGAGATCGCGTCGTCGCTGCAGAGCTCGCTGTCGGGAATCCTGGGTGGTCAGTCGGGGATGGACTCGGCGTTCCGCACGGGCGACCAGGAGCACGGTGACAACGCGCGGCAGCAGATGTCGTCGGCGAACTTCGATGCGGCCCGCTTCGGCGGCCGCTGATCTTTGCGGGACTTGACGGGGAGTGAGTGACTGATGGCTGCTGGCAATGACCGCCGTTCGTACGACACGGGCGCTTCGGCGGACGCCCAGGGCAACATCCAGTCGGTGATCGCGCGGCTGGAGCAGGTCATCACGGCGCGCGATGGCCAGGTGAAGGCGGCGATGGCCGACTTCACCGCGGACGGCGTGGCGGATGAGTACCACGGCAAGGAACTGCGCTGGAACCGTGCCTCTCAGGAGGTCAAGAGCATCATCCAGCTGCTGAAGACGGTGCTGGAGAAGAACGACGGGACGGCGCAGCACACGCTTTCGCGTGCGAAGTCCGCGGTTGACAACATCGGCTGATCCGGTGCGCGCGAGCGCCGGACGGTAACGGGGAGCACGGATAACGCATGACGGGCTGGGACCTGCAGCCGCAGGGTATTTCGAGCGTGCTGAAGACGACGGGCGAGTTCGCCGCGAAGATCGAGAAGCACGCGACGTCGTACGGGAAGCATCTGCAGTCCGCTGCGGAGCATGCGGGCACCATCAGCGCCGACGGCGGCGGTGGCGGCGGTAAGGGTGGGGAAGAGGCCAAGGGTGGTCTCGTCGCTCTCGCCCTGTCCCAGTTCGCGGAGCACACCACTCCGGATCTGAAGTTCATCGCGGCGCGTGCGGGCAAGTCGCTGAACGGGGCGATGGACGCCACGACGGCGTACCTCAACGGCGGGCAGCACATGGCCGAACGGGCCCAGCAGGCCCAGACCAAGGCTCTGAGCGCGCCGGACCTGGACCCGAAGAAGCCGGGGAAGCAGACCGGATGATCAAGCCTGAGGAAATCCCTCAATACACTGGCAATCTGGAACTGCTGGAAAAAGCCCACGGCAACCTCAAGACCGATGCCGGGCACATCCGCGACACCGGCGCGGATGTCCACAGCCACTTCCAGGGCCTGTCCGCCTACTACAAGGCCCCCGAAGCCGAACGGCTCTTCGCCACCACCAAGCCGGTCAAGGACCGCGCCGACGGCTTCGCCGACGATCTCGGTACGGTGTCCTCCGCCCTGTCGGAGTACGCCACCGAGATCCGTCCCCTGGTCACCAAGCTGACCCAGCTCAAGACCGACGCGACCAAGTTCGTCAACGAGAACAAGGACGACGACGACTGGGAGTACGACGGCGACAAGGTCGACGAGCACAACCAGCTCCGCGACGACATCACCGCCACCGTCGCCGCGTTCTGGGCCGCCGAACGCACCTGCCACAACAAGATCACCGCCGTCTTCGGCGGCACCCAGATGGTCGCGGGCGACGGATCAAAGGCCAAGAACCAGTACGGCTTCAACGCCGACGATCTCAAGAACGCCAAGCTCCCCTGGGGCGACCCGGTCGAGGAGAAGCACCACGTCTGGGAAGTCGGCCACTGGGTCAAGTCCTTCGTCTGGGACGGCCTGATCGTCGACGGCGTCTGGGGCACCATCAAGGGCCTGGGCACCCTCGTCGGCTGCGGCGGCTGGGACGCCATGGGCAAAGCCTGGAAGGGCCTCGCCCAACTGGGCACCGGCCTCGCCATCAGCACCATCCCCGGCGCCAGGGAAGCCTTCTGGGGCCTGCCGGACGACAAACTCCCCTCCTGGCTCCGCGACTCCCGCACCGCGATGAAGGAGACCGGCAAGGCCCTCGTCGCCTGGGACGAATGGGGCAAGAACCCCGGCCGGGCGGCGGGCGCGGTCACCTTCAACGTCGTCACCACCGTCTTCACCGGCGGCGCGGGCGGCGCCGCCGCGGGCGCGGGCAAGGCCGGGGCGGTCGCCAAGGCCCTCTCCGTCGCAGGCAAGGCGGGCCGGGTCATCGACCCCATGACCTACGTCGCCAAGGGCGCCGGAGCGGGCCTGTCCAAGATCGGCGACATCGCCAAGGGACTGAAGGGCATCGGCAAGGTCGATATGCCCACGCTCCCCGATGGCGCGGTACAACTGCCCAACGGATCCCTCCTGGAACCGAACGGCAACCTCGTCCCCCCGCCGCCGGGCTCCGTCGACGTGGCCCCCGCCGCGCACGGCACGGGCCACGGCGCCTCCGGCCTGCCGGACTCCTGGCAAATCCAGCAGCCGGGCACCCACGGCGTCCCCGGCACATCGACGCCCTGGTACCACCAGACCCCGTCGAACCACGTCCCGGGCACCCCGACCGGTCACGTCCCGGGCGGCATGGACCACCAGGTACCGACCGGCGGCGCCCCGGGGCACGTACCCACCGGCGGTCACGTACCCACCGGCGGCCACGTGCCGACCGGCGGCCCCGCGCACGCACCGGGCTCCTTCGGTCCCGCCCCCACGTCCTTCGACAACGCCGCGGGCGGCAACGCCGGACACGTGCCCGCGGGCGGCCACGGCACATCGACGCCCTGGTACCACCAGACCCCGTCGAACCACGTCCCTGGCGCCCCGGCCGGTCACGTACCGGGCGACGTGGGCAGCCACGTCCCGGGCCACACCGGCCCCCATGTCCCCGCCCACGATGTCCCGGGCACCGGCCACCCGCACACCCCCGACACCCCGCACGGCCCGGGCCACGACGGCCCCGGCGTGCACGACCACGACGTTCCCGGTCACGCGGACGACGCGGCGCACGCCGGTGACCACGTGGACGACGTGGCGGAAGCCGCCGCGCACCACGGCACCGATACGCCGGTCGCCCCGGGCCACGGGGGCGCGGACGTACCGGGCAGCGGTGCGGCAGAGCCGTTCGAGTACAAGCCGCACATGTCGTCGGCCGACTTCAACAACCTGGCCACCGACGCGGAGAAGCACGCGGCGGCCGCGGCGGAGCTGGAGCGGGGGACGAACCCCCGGCCCAGCTCCAGCAACGAGGCAGGGCAGGCGTACGGCGACGCACACTGGAACGACTACCTCGACAACCTCGACGTCGACTCCCACAATGCGCTGCACATGTACAGCGACTTCTACTACACACAGATCAACGGCCCGCTTCGCCAAGGGTTGGACCTGCACCCCAACATCCAGCACCTCGTCGACAGCATGGACCGGGTCCTGGGCTCCCGCCCCGTGCCCGAGGACATCATGGTGGTCCGAGGCACCAAGGTCGACCACCTCGATCTGCGGTCGCCACTCGAAATGCAGGGCAATGTCTACGACGACCTGGGATACACCTCCACGTCGCTCGGCAAGGACGCGGCCATGGAGTTCAAGCCTGTACAGATGCATCTGCGGGTGCCCAAGGGCACACCTGCTCTCTGGATCGACCACATCTCCGCGAACAAGGGGGAGCGGGAGCTGCTCCTCGCTCGTGGTACGGAATATAGGGTGACGCGCGTCTTCAAGGACGAGGCCGGAAAGTGGCAGGTCTACGGAGAGGTCCTGCCCAAGACGAAGCCGTAACCGGATTCCCGGCCGGGCAGACGACTCAAGGAATGTGGACCTGTGAGCAGTGAGCAACCGAAGCCGTCGCGCTTCGAAGAAGACATGCAGTTCAGGGAGAAGCCGGGCGGTCCGGCGCGTTACCAGAACTGGACCGAGAAGCCCGTGCGGTACTTCACCGTGATCGACAAGAACGACGGGTCGGTCCTCGGCTACGTGTGGGCCGGTGACGAGGACGACGCCGCCGCCTACGAACCGCGTGAGGCAGGTGGCTCCCGCGCGGCGAACGAGGGCATGGTCTGGATCGAGCGGCTGCGCGAGAGGAAGGCACGCGGCCTCCGCCCGAGCCAGACCCTCGCCGAGCTGTACGGCCAGGAACCGCCCGGCAAGGGCCGCCCCCTCTCCGGCTCCCTCGCCGACGCGCCGAACGCCGCCGCGGTCGAGGCCCTCGCCAAGGCCAGCTGACCGGGCAGAAGGCGTACAGGTTCGGTGGAGGAATGCCCGCCGCGCGCGTGCCCTTGCGCGCGGCAGGGCTGGTGGAGCCCGTGCTCGCCGTTCAATTGCGCGCCGTTCACGGTGATCTCGAATCTCGTCACCCGGGCGAGCCACGGGCTGTTTCGTGATCTTCCCGGGCCTCGCCCAGTCCTGACCCTGGGGTGTACTGCTCACTCGCCCATGCCATATGTTCCAAAGACCACGACCCACGCAACGCACGACTGAGGCAACGGACGACAAGACGGATGGCACGGGATTACGACAGCCAGCTGCTGGAGTCGGTGGCGGTACGCCGTCGCAGGATGCGGGACGCGCTGCTGTTCGGCGCGCAGCGGGCGCGGCGTACGGCGGACGAGCGGCTCGGCAAGGTGTTCGCCGGGATCGCCATCGCGGCCGTGCTGTGCGCGGGCTGCGTCGGGTGGTCCTTCCTCCAGCACACGCTGGCGAAGCAGAAGGCCGAGCAGGAGAAGCAGCAGCGCCAGGAACAGCAGTACCAGCAGCCCGCGCAAACATCGAAACCGGAAGATCCAGGGAAGAGTGCGAAGAATTCTGGGAATTCATAGCGCTCTTCAGCATTACGGCGGCCCACAACTCACGTGCCCGGAACGGGATTCCGGCACCTCGGGCCAGGAATTCCAGGCAAAAAAGGGGAACGGGGGGCACGAGTAACATGACCACGCCGAACGGGCCCGAGCCCTCAACCTCGCGACGATAGGTTCCCGTAAGTGGTGAGCACAGCAACGACATCCCGGGCGCAACTCAGCCGGGTGACCTTGGTCGGCGAGCGACGCCGGGCCGACATCGTCCTGCCCTCGGACACGCCGATCGGGCAGCTGCTGCCGGACATCCTGCAGTTGCTGGACGACCGGGCGGCGTCGCGGCCGATGACCCGGCAGTTGATCACGTCCGACGGCTCCGCGCTGCCGCACGACAGCACGTTGTCGTCGGCCGAGGTCACGGACGGCGCCGTGCTGCGGCTCGTACGGGTCCACGCGGCTCCCCCGGCCCCCGTCGTGCACGATGTCTCCGACGTCGTGGCCGACGACCTGGACCTGCAGACCTGGCGCTGGCGTCCCGCCACGCGCCGGGCCGGGGCGGGCGTGGCCACCGTCATCTTCACGGTGATCGCCGCGCTGCTCGCCCGCCGCGAGTTCTCCCTCGACGCCCTCGCGGGCGTCCTCGCCGTGGTGACGCTGCTCCTCCTCGCCTCCGGCGCGCTCGCCGCCAAGGTCGGCGAGGGTAACCGCGGGCTCGCCACGGCGCTCCTGCTCGCCTCCGGCGGGCTCGGCACCCTCACGGCCTGGACGGCCGCCGACGCCTACGACTGGTCGGAGACCATGCGGCTCGCCGCCGTCGCGGGCGCGCTCATCCTGGCCCTGGCCATGCTCGGCTACTTCTCACCGCTCGGCCGTGGCGGACTCATCGGGGCCGCGGCGACCGCCGCTATCGCCCTGGTGTGGGAGGCCGTCGCCGCGATCCAGGGCGACCCGTCCCGGCTCGGTGCCGTGATGGCCGTCCTCTCGGTGATCCTCCTCGGTCTGCTGCCGCGGCTCGCCCTGATGGCCTCCGGGCTCACCGCGCTCGACGACCGCCGCTCCGGGGGCGTCTCCGTCAGCCGCCACCAGGTGAACAACGCACTCGCGGCCACCCACCGGGGCCTGGCCCTCGCGACGATCGTCACCGCGGTCTCCGCCGCGGCCGGGGCGTGGCTGCTCACCCAGGCCGACGAACCGACCGTGTGGACGGTGGCGCTCCCCGCCGTCGTGGCCCTGGTGCTGCTCTCCCGGGCGCGCGCGTTCCCGCTGGTCGCCGAGGTGGTGGCGCTCTTCATCGCCGCCGCGGTCCTCGTCGTACGCCTCGTGATGCTGTGGATGGGGCATGCCGGGGGCGCCGGACCGCTCGTCGTGCTGGGCGCGGCCGCGGTGCTGCCCCTGCTGGTCCTGGCGGTACGGCCACCCGAGCATGTGCAGGTCCGGCTGCGACGCGTGGCCGACCTGGTCGAATCCATCGGCGTCATCGCGCTGTTCCCGCTCGCCGTCGGCGCGTTCGGCGTGTACGGGCAGCTGCTCGACAGGTTCTGAGTCAATGAGCGAGGCGCTCCGGGCGGGGCAGCACGTGGAGGAGAAGGGCTGACATGGCCAACGGAGACAACTGGCAGGGCGATGTGCTGCGTTCCCTGCGGGACGGCGCCGCCCCACAGGGCGCGCCGCAGCAGGGCACGCAGGGCATGCAGGGCACACCGGGCATGCACGACGCACAAGGCACCGCCCAGGCCGCCCCGGCTCACGAGGCGGCTCCTCCCGGGTACGCCACGCCACCCGCACACCAGCCGCCGCCGGACACCCGGACCGGCTACCCCCCGGGGGCGCGCCCCCGGCCGCGTACCCCCGACTCCCGGCCCGTGGTGGCCGACGACCTCGCCGTCACCGGGCGCAAGCCGCGGCACGGCGAGCCCTTCGCCGCGCGGATCGGGCGCTCCCTGCGCCGTACCGTCTCCTCCTCGGCCGCGCGCGAGGTCGCCGACGCCACCGCCACCGCCGAAGTCCTCCAGCAGCCCGTGACGACCGGTCGGCAGATCGCGGTCACCTCCATCCGGGGCGGCGCGGGCAAGTCGACGGTCGCCGCGCTGCTCGGCATGACGTACGCGCACTACCGGCAGGACCCGGTGCTCGTGGTGGAGGCCGACCCGTCGCTCGGCTCGCTCCCCATCCGGCTCGGCGCCGAGACGCTGCGCTGGACCACCGGCGACGTGGCGGGCATCCTCGAACCGCAGATGTCGCTGCTCGACGTCACCGGCTATCTCGTCCAGCTCCCCAACAACGCCTGGCTGCTGCCCGGCAGCCAGGGCCAGATCGGCGCGATGCTGGAGACCAGGGCGTACGAGCAGGTCATGGTGACGCTGCGGCGCTACTTCGGCGTCACCGTCGTCGACTGCGAGACGCTGCCCGCGGAGGTCGCCCGGGTCGCCCTCTCCGCCGCTCAGTCCCGCATCCTGACCGCTCCCGCCACGCTGGAGGGCATCACCAGCACCCATTCGGTGCTGCAATGGATGCAGGGGCTGCCCCCGCATGTGATCGCCGGAACGGTCGTCGTGCTCAGCGAACTCGTGCCGCACTCGGGCCTCGACCTCGGCAAGGCCGCCCGGAAGCTCACGTCCACCGGAGCGACCGTCCAGGTGCTGCCGTACGACCGCCATCTGGCGTCCGGCGGCGCGATCCACAGCGAACTCCTCGCCCGCTCGACCAGGGATGCCGCCACCCGTATCGCCGCGGACGTGTTCCGGCTCTCCCAGCAGCGCCACTGATCCCGATGCCGAGCCCGACCGTGAGTGACGGACGACGATGAGCACCCGACTGATCCACCGCCCGGCCAGAACCACCCGGCCCGCCGCGCCGCCCGAGGCGCGGACGATCGAGGCCCCGCCCAACCTCCCCGAGGGGAAGACGGGCAACATCGCGATGTCGCTGCTGCCCGTCGCGGGTGTCCTGTCGTCCGTCGTGATGATGACCGTCGTACGCAACAGCCAGTTCGCCGGGCTCGGAGCGATCATCGTCGTCGTCACCCTCATCGGCTCCCTGGGGCTCGTCTTCTCCCAGCGCGGCAAGGCACAGCGCACCCGCCGCACCCAGCGCGAGGCGTACCTCAGCTATCTGGAGGACCTGCGCGAGGAGCTGTCCGGCGAGGAGCGCGAGCGGCGTGAACAGGCCGGTGTCCTCAACCCGCCGCCCGACGCCCTGTACGACATCGTGCGCGATCCGGCCCGGCTGTGGGAGCGCCGCCGCGTCGACGGGGACTTCCTGAGCGTGCGCATCGGCACCGGCGAGATACCCGTACGCGACCTGAACATCGCCCAGCAGAGCTCGTCGGTCCTCACTCCGCCCGACCAGTTCATGCTCAACGAGGCGTCGGCGCTCCGGGGCCGTTTCCGCACCGGCACCGAACTCCCGCTCACCGCGCCCCTGGACCGGGTCGGCAACGTCAGCGTCATCGGCCCGCGCGAGGACTGCCTGCGCGTCGTCCGCGCCCTTCTCGTCCAGACCGCCGCCACCCACGCGCCGGACGACGTGGGCCTGGCCCTCGCCGTGCCCGGCGAGCGGCTCGGCGACTGGGAGTGGGCGAAGTGGATGCCGCACCTCCTCGATCCCGACCAGCTCGACGGCCCCGTCGCCGCCCGCCGTATCGCCCCCTCACCGCCCCAGCTCGCCCAGCAGATCGGCGCTGAGCTGCGCCGCCGCGCCTCGTACGCGGCCGAGGTGCGCCGGGGGCTGTCCGACAAGGACGCCCTGGCCATGTCGTCCCGCCTGGTCGTCGTCTCCGACGGGCACGGCGAGGACGCCGTGGACCTGCCGCGCCCCGACGACGCGGTCGGCCTGCGCGACATGGGCGTCACCGTCCTGCATCTGCTCCAGGAGCGGGTCCAGGAGCCCGGGCACGTCAGCGTCCGGATCACCGTCGACGGCGGCCGGGTGGTCATCGAGGACCTGCGCGGGCCGGAACCGGTCAACGCCCATGGCACCGTGGACGAGGTCAGCATCCCGTTCGCCGAGGGCCTGGCCCGCATGATCGCGCCGATGCGGCTCTCCGCCGAGTCGCTCGTCGACGCCCCCCTGACCGGCCCCGTCGACTTCGCCGGGCTGCTCGGCATCGACGACGTGGCGGATCTCGACCTCTCCCGCCAGTGGGCCTCGCGCGGCGAACGCGCCTTCCTGCGCGTGCCGATCGGTATCAGCGACTCCCACGAGCCGGTGCTCCTCGACCTCAAGGAGTCGTCCGAGCTGGGCATGGGCCCGCACGGGCTGTGCGTCGGCGCCACCGGTTCCGGCAAGTCGGAGCTGCTGCGCACCCTCGTCCTCGCCCTGGTCGCCACGCACCCGCCGGAGGACCTCGCGATGGTCCTCGTCGACTACAAGGGCGGTGCGACCTTCGCGCCGTTCGCGAACCTGCCGCATGTGGCCGGTGTCATCACCAACCTGGAGAACCAGGCCGGTCTCGTGGAGCGCGTCCACGCCTCGCTGGCCGGTGAGGTCAAGCGCCGTCAGCAGGTGCTCAAGGACGCGGGCAACGTCGCCGACATCGGTGACTACGCCACGCTGCGCGCCGAGAAGCGCCCCGACCTCGACCCGCTGCCGCATCTGTTCGTGGTCATCGACGAGTTCGGTGAACTGCTCACCGCCAAGCCGGACTTCATCGACCTGTTCCTGTCCATCGGGCGCATCGGCCGCTCCATCGGTGTGCACCTGCTGCTCTCCAGCCAGCGCATCGAGGGCGGCAAGCTCAAGGGGCTGGACACCTACCTCTCGTACCGGCTCGGCCTGCGCACCTTCTCCGCCGACGAGTCCCGCACGGTCCTGGACACCACGGACGCCTTCCATCTGCCGCCGCTGCCCGGCTTCGGTTACCTCAAGGTCGACACCACGCACTACGAGCGCTTCAAGGCGAGCTATGTGTCCGGCGCCTACCACGGCCCGGTGCAGCGCGCCGAGAAGGAGGACACCGGTCCGCTCGCCCTGGAGTACGACGCGTTCAACACCCTCGCCAAGCCGGAGACCTCGGGCGAGGGACCGTCGATGCGGCGCCGCGAGACCGGCCCCACCGAGATGAACGTCGTCGTCGGACAGCTGGAGAACGCCGCAGCGCCGGTCCGGCGCATCTGGCTGCCCCCGCTGCCCGAGGCGATCGCCCTGGACAAGGCCGCGGGCCCGGTGGAGGTCGGCGCCCGCGGCATGCAGCTCGCCACCCGCCGCGGCCCGCTGCAGATCCCGCTCGGCCTGCTCGACGACCCCACCAAGCAGTGGCAGGGCCAGTGGTATCTGGACCTCACGGTGGCGGGCGGCCACGCCGCCGTCATCGGCGGCCCGCAGTCCGGCAAGACGACCCTGCTGCGCACCCTCGCGCTGTCGATCGCGCTGACCCACACCCCGCAGGAGATCGGCGTCTACGGCCTCGACCTGGTGGGCGGCGGCCTGCAGGCGCTGTCGGACCTGCCGCACGTCGGTGGCGTGGCGGGCCGCGCCGACCGCGAGCGCGCCGGGCGCACCGTCGAAGAGGTGCGGAACATGCTCGCGGCCCGCGAGGACCTCTTCCGCCTGCACGGCATCGACTCCGTCGAGCAGTTGCGCACCCTGCACGCGGCGGGCCGGCTGCCCCAGCTGGCCTCGGCCGAGATCGTGTTCATCATCGACGGCTTCGGCGCGCTGCGCGACGACTTCGAGGAGCTGGACGACGCCGTCGTGGACATCCTCAAGCGCGGCAGCGGCTACGGCATCCACGTGGTCGCGGGCATGCTCCGCTGGAACGACGTCCGCATCGCGGCCCAGTCGAACTTCGGCACCCGCGTCGAGCTGCGCCTGAACGACCCCAGCGAGTCCAGCATCGACCGCAAGCTCGCCCAGACCCTGTCGCCCGACGAGCCCGGCCGCGTCCTCACCGACGGCAAGCAGTTCGCACAGATCGCGCTGCCCCGCACGGACGGGCTCGCCGACGCCTCGGCGCTGGGGTCGGTCCTGGAGCGCACCGCCCGCACCGTCCGGGCCACCTGGAGCGGTGAAGTGGCCCAGCCGGTACGGGTCCTGCCGCGCGTCCTGGAACCGCATCTGCTGCCCGGGCTGGTCGCCGAGCCGAAGCAGGTGCCGATCGGCCTGGACCAGACGGCGCTCGCTCCCGTCCTGCTCGACCTGTTCGAGTACGACCAGCATCTGCTGGTGCTGGGCGACAGCGAATGCGGCAAGACGAACCTGCTCAAGACCGTCTCCCAGGGCCTCATCGAACGCTACGGCGAGGACGACCTGGTCTTCGCCGTCATGGACCCGCGGCGCAGCCTGCGCGGCGCGATCCCCGAGGAGTTCCGCGGCGGTTACGCGTACAACGCCAAGATGTGCGCGGGCCTCGCCACCGGTATCGCGACCGAGCTGGAGAAGCGGCTGCCCGACGAAAGCGCGGACACCGAGGACCTGGAGCCGGGCAGCTGGGGCAGCGGTCCGCGGATCGTGGTCCTGGTCGACGACTACGACGTACTGACCACCGCGGGGCAGGCGCCGCTCACGCCCTTCCTGCCGTACATCCCCTCGGCGGTCGACATCGGCCTCCACTTCGTCGTGACCCGCCGCGTCGCGGGCGCCTCACGCGGCATGTACGAGCCGCTGATGCTGGGCCTGCGCGAGTCGGGGGCGTCGGCCGTCCTCATGTCGGGCGACCGCAGCGAGGGCCAGCTGTTCCCCGGCGTGTACGCGGGCCAGCAGCCGGCCGGGCGCGGTGTGTTCATCCGCAGGGGCCGCCCGAACCGCCTGATCCAGACGGTGTACACGGACGGGTGAGGACGCGGGGGGCGTTCACACAGGCGCCCGCCCGCACGCACGCACGCACGCCATCGAGGCTTCCCCGGACGACGCTACGGACCACACCACGGACCACGAAGGACCGGACAGGACCCATGACCAAGGACGTCATCGCCCTCACCCCGAACATGCCCGACCCGCTGAGCGTCCTCGCGGGGCTGCTCGCCGGAGGCCCCGACAAGCTGGTCGGGACAACGGGTGAAGACGCCGTCGTACAGCTCTGCGACGCGGAGGGCCGTCCCCTCGTCGCGGTCGAGGCACCGGTGCTCGTACAGGTCGCGGGCGAGGCCGAACGGCTGCTCGGGGCCGCCGCGCCCCCGGTTCCGTTCTGGTGGACGGAGGTCCGGGCCACCACCGGCGTCGAGGAAGCCGAGCGGCTCGCGGGCGCCTTCGCCGCCCGGCTCATCTCCCTGACCGGCGGCTCCGCGTGGCCGCCGGAGGCCGCGCGCTCCCTCGCCGTGGTGAAGACCGACGGCGTGAGCGTCGCGCCCACGCCCGCCGCGGCGCAGCCCGCCGTCGACGTCCTCACCGACAAGGTCGCGGTCGTCATCCAGGACCGCCCCGTAGTCTCCATGACGGCGTGGCTCTCGGATGCCTACCGGGCCGCGGGCCAGGCCGAACTGGGCCTCCAGATCGTCACCTCCCCGGGCGCCGTCCTCTCCCCCGCCGTCCGCAACAGCCTCAGCGGCTGGCCGTCGCGCTGGGTCGTACAGGACGAGCGGGAGGGTTACTACGACGGCCTGTCCGGCGCCGTACTGGCCTGGCAGAACGGCCTGTTCGCCACCGTCGAGTCCGCCGAGGCGACCCCCGACGACCCGCGCACCCCGGTGGCCGCCTCCTATCAGGAGGTCGCGCACACCGGCGAGCGCCAACTGGCCGTCTCCTACCGCACCGTCCACCCCGCCGACGACCGCCTCGTCCTCGGCGGCGCCCTGGAATCCGTCTGGCGCGAACTCACCGGCGAACCCCCGGCGGGCTGGGGCACGGCCGAACCCGCCAACCTCCCCTGGTCGCTGCGCCAGCTGACCGACCTGGCCCACGACCGCTCCCCCGACCCCACCTGGCTCGTGGTCGTCGGCACCCCCGCCCGCCCCGGCCTGGCCACGGTCCGCATCAGCCGTACGACGGCGGGCGTCGAGGAGGACGTCACCCTGGCCTTCGGCTACGGCCCCGACGAAGAGCCGCCGCTGGACGCCCTCCCCCGGACCGCCGAGATCCTGGCCACCCGCCACCACCTCCAGTCGATGCTCGTCCAGCTCCGCAACGCCCGCCGGGACTTGGCCGTCCCCCCGCGCTTCGAGGGGCCCGGCGTCCCGCTGGCCTTCGTCCTCGGCGCGGAGGAAGTCCGCCAACTCCCCGGCGACCGCGCCCGCCGCACCCCCCTGGCCGACGCCCCGGTCCAACTCGGCCCCGCCACCCGCCCCGCCCTCTACTACCCCCTCCCGGGCGACCCGTCGGACCTCTCGGGCTGGCAGGACTTCGAGCGCCTGATGCGCCATCTGAAGGGCGCCTGACCGCCACAGCTCCGTTGCACCCTTCACGCAACGGCCCCACGTCGCGGCGAACCACCGGCCTTCCCTCACTCGTCTACGACGGTGACCAGCTAAGGAAGGTGAGGACTCGATGAGTTCCCTGCTCAAGGCGGTGTTGATCGCCGTGCCGTTCGTGGTGATCATCATGCTCTTCGCGAAAGCGTCCAAGACCGGATCGAGGGACAGCCCCCTCGGTGGCAACCGACGCCGCCGCGGCTCCGGCGGCTGGTGGGCCGGAGGCGGCGGCGGGTCCTCCTGCGGCGGAGGCTCCTCATGCGGCGGCGGCTCCTCCTGCGGCGGCAGCTCGTCCTGCGGAGGCGGAGGAGGAGGCGGCGGTGGTGGCTGCGGAGGCGGCGGTGGTGGCGGAGGGGGCGGCTGAACAGAACGCGAGACGCCCACAGCGCCTCCGGCGGCCGTATCGGTCAGGAACATCTCCGCGGGTCAAGGGGCGGCGCTCTTCGCAGTCCACAGTCCGACGAGATCGCGGTAGAGATCGGACTCCGCGAGCATCCGGTCGTGGCTCCCGATCCGCGGGGCCCCGCCGTCCAGCACCATCACCCGGTCCGCAGCCCGGGCCGAGCTGATCCGGTGGGCGATGACGACCAAGGTGCCGGGGCGCTCACGCATCGCCTCCTCTGCGCGGGCCTCCGCCGCTGAGTCCATATGGCACGTCGCCTCGTCGAGCACGATCAGCCGGGCCGGCGACAGGTAGGCACGTGCCAGGGCGATCAACTGGCACTGGCCGGCTGAGAGGGCACCGGGATCCACGAGACCGTCGTAGCCGCCGGTCGTGGACACCAGGTCCGCCAAGCCGAACTCCGTGACCGCGCGGTCGATCCGACGGTCGTCCGCCCGATCGTCTGCCAGGTAGCCGAGGTTCTCCCGGAGCGTCCCGGTGAAGACGTACGCCTCCTGGGGCAGATAGACCCGCAGCGTGGCCTGCCGGCCGGGTGCGAGCGAGGTGAGGTCGACGCCGTCGAGGAGGACCCGGCCGCGGGTGGGTCTGTGCGTGCCAGCCAGCAGGGAAGCCAGTGTTGACTTGCCGATGCCGCTGGGGCCCACGACCGCGATGTGCTCGCCGGGCGCCACGCGCAGGTCAATGCCGCTGAGGATGTCGTTCTCACTCCCCGGATAAGAGAAGGACACCGAGTCCAGGACCACCTCGACCCCGGAATCTTCCTTCCCGACTCTGGTGGAGGACGCGGAGGCGGGGACAGCCGGTGCGGGCACCGACCCGGCGCCGCCCGGCCGCGAGCTCAGAGGATCCAGCAGCCGCCCGAGCGTGACGAACAGCCTGATGCCCGTGGTGCCCACGCCCTGGACCAGGGTCTGCACCGCCGGGCGCAGGTTCTGCGCGATGTAGGTCAGTACGCCCAGGACCGTGCCCGCGCTCATGCCCTGGCCGCCCCACCGGGCCCACATCAGGACCAGGACCAGCGGCACCCAGCCGCCCGCTCCGAGGGCGAGGGTGCGCAGCGCGGTCAGGCGGGCGAGCGCGGTCTCCGCGCGCAGGTTCTCCTTCGCCGCGTCGTCGAGCCGCCGCAGAGCCGCTTCCTCCAGGCCGTACGCCGTGATGTCCCGCAGTCCCGCGGAGAGCCGCCAGGCCTCATGTGCGAGGGACTCGGTCGCCAGTGTGCTGCGCATCTGGGCGCGCACCACACTGCGCAGGGACACCAGGTAGCAGCCGACGCCGACGGCCACGGGGGCGAAGACCAGCAGGGCGGCCGTCGGCTCCAGGGTGAGGGTGCCGACGCACACGCCGATGAAGGAGAAGGCGAAGCGGCACACCACCGCCAGCAGGCTGCCCGCCGCTTCCCGCACGATCTCGACCTGGCGGGTGAGCCGTGCGACGCCCGACCGGTCCTGCTCCATGCGGCCGCTGATCAGCGCGTGCCGCAGCGTGGCCTCCACCGTGCGGGTCACCAGCGCGTCCCGCAGGGGCTCGACGATAGCCGCGGTGCTCAGGAGCGCTCCGCGAGCCCCGAACGCACCCACCGCCGAGACCACGGCGAGCAGGACCAACCACCCGACTCCCACCAGTGGTTCACCGGCCAGAAACCCCCGGTCGACGGCCAGAGCCACGGCGCGCCCGGCCACGAAGGCGGGCAGGGACTCAACGCCCGTCCACACAAGGACGCGGATCAGCCTGCGGCCGTCACCGCGCAGCCTTTGCCGCAGGTACCGCGCAGCGGTGCGGCTCCCGGCGGGGCTCATCGGGTCGCTCCCACCGCGTCCAGGGGGGCGCGGGGCTCGGGCGGTTCCTGGAATATTGCCCTGTAGCCGGGCAGCGCCCACAGCTCGCCGTGCGTTCCGGTTGCGCGTACCTGCCCGGCATCAAGCCAGACCACCGTATCGGCGCGGGCCGCACTGGAGGCCCGGTGGGCGACGATCACCCGCGTCGCCCCCGAGGTGTCGGCGGCCAGCGCCCGGTCGATCTCATATTCCGTCGCCATGTCCAGGCTCGATGTGGCGTCGTCGAGCAGCACGAGCCGGGCGGGCCGTACGAAGGCCCGGGCCAGGCCGAGCCGCTGCATCTCGCCGCCTGACAGGACCAAGGACTCGACGCCGGTACGGTATCCGTCCGGCGTCTTCTCGATGAAGGACGCGGCGCGGGCGAGCCCGGCGGCGCGGACCACGTCGTCGAGCGTCGCGTTCGGCGCACCGGCCACGATGGTGTCCGCGATGTCGTCACCGATCAGCTCGGGCCGCTCGAAAGCGAAGACGACCGAGCGTCGCAGCGCCGCCCTCGACAGCGTCCGGGCGGGCACACCTCCGAGGAGCACGGAGCCGCGGTCGGGGTCGAAGAGGCGGCCCATGAGCGCCGCCACCGTGGACTTTCCCGATCCCGACCGCCCGACAAGCGCCACCATCCCCCCGGGCGGCACGGCGATGTCGACGCCCGACAGTACGGTGCGCCCGGCACGCCGCACGGTCACGTCCCTGAGCTCGACGCCCAGGCCCGTGGAAGGGGCGGACCCGGGCAGTTCCGCCGCGCCGTACTCCATGGGCGGCAGCGCCGCGTATGTCTCCAGCTGTTCCGCCCCGGACCGCGCACGGGCGAGCTGGTTGACGAACAGCACGGTCATGCCGAGGCCGGTGCCCATGGCCGCGTACTCCGATGCGGCCAGCAGTTGCCCGGAGGAGATGCGGCCGCGGCCGAGTTCGAGCCCGGCGGTGGCCAGGACGGCAATGTTCAGGAGGGGGAAGAGCACATTGCTCTGTACGGTGACCTTGGCCTGGAGCCGCCAGAGCGCGTCCCCGCTGCGGCGCAGCCGCGGCAGCGGCTCCACCACGCGGGCCACTTCGCGCTCCAGAGTGTGGGACGCGGCGATGGTGCGGGCGCCGCCGAGCGCCTCCGCGAGCCGGCTCGACACCGTGCTCTGCTCCTCCAGGTAGCGGGTGACCAGGAGCGAGCTGTCGACGGCAAACGACCTGAGACACCAGGCGACGACGGGCAGGCCACAGCTGAAGACGAGCCCGATCCACACGTCCGTCCACCACAACATGAACAGGCTCACCAGCGCCGGAAGCAGGGAAAGCGCCAGCCACACCGCCGCGTTGGTCCCCGTGGCGGCCGCAGCCGCGCTTTCCAGGATGCAGGCCGCGAAGCTGCCCGACCCTCCGTCGGTCCGGACGCGCGGGCCCGCGCCCACGAGCCGGCCGGCGGCCGTCCGCCGGAAGAAGAGCGCGGAGCGCGCCTGCACCACGCCGGCCCGGTAGTCGCTGTACGCCTCGAACGCCACGTAGACGACCACCAGGGCCAAGCACGCCGCCAGCCACCGGCCGAAGCCGACGCCTCCGATGAGTGCGTCGACCGCCTTGCCCAGCACGGCCGGCAGGGCGAGCTGGGCGGCGGCGCTCACACACCCGGTGGCGACGAGCACGGCCGCGCCGGCGGCCTGGGCGCGCGCCGCGGTGCGCAGCAGTCGTGTTCCCGTACCACCCACCACTTGCCTCCACCTCACTCGTGCGGCTCGCGGGGGCCGTGCACCGGCCCCTGATGTGGCCAGCGCCTCGGGGGACCTCTTGTCTCCCCGAGGCGCTGCCAGAAGCCCGGGCAGCGGTCACGGTGGGCCGCCGTTCACCCGGACGGACATCTCGATCAGCCTCAGCAGAACACCCAGCTGTGGCTGGAGCAGGTCGCGCTGTTCGAGCTGCCCAGGGGCTGCGCGGACGTGTCCGGCAGCTCAAGTCCCTGAAGGTCGAGGATCGCCATGGGTTTTCCCTCCCCTCGGTTCGTCTCTCGTCGTCACGCCCCGTGCGGCCGTGGGCCGACTCGGAGTCAGCAGAAGATGTAGCTGGAGTTGCTGCAGTTGTTGCTCACGCTGCTCATGGGCGCCATGGTGTCGCCCTCGGGCAGCTCAAGTCCCTGAAGATCGAGCATTGCCATCGTGTTCACCTCCCTTCGTGGATCGATTCGTGCCGCCCCGCCCGTGGACCGGGCGGGAAGTCTTGGGAGTGCCACTCGGGCGGGCGGCGGACAGCAAGGGGAGTCCGGGGTGTTCCCGGCCCAGGGCCACCGCAAGGGCGGTGAGTACACCCGCGTTTCCAGTCGCCAGGTCCATGGACAACCGCATGAGCATCTCGCCGGGGAAGGCGAGGCCGTCCTCATACGACAGGGCGTGCAGATTGAGGAGGCCGAGCTGACGGTCGAGATCGGCGCGCCCGGCCTCACTGGGGCGCGTCCTGCCGCGTTCGGCGAGGTACAGGATGATTCCGGCCCGCCCGTTGAACAGGTCGGACTGCATGTAGAACTGGGCCGAGGCGGCGCGTGCGATCGCGTCCGAGGCAGTGACCAGTCGTTCGTCCGCGTCGTGCTGGAGGTACTGGTCCAGGACGAGACCGATGCCGACGCTGCCGGTCGCGAGGTACGGCATGGTCCGCCACCCCTCGTTCACGTGCATCATCCCGTTGTCGCGTGTGACGCAGCGGCGCAAATCCTGTTCGAGGGCGGTGCGGGACAGCCGCAGGTACTCGCCGTCGCCGGTCCTCTCGTACAGGCGCAGGAAGAAGAGGGCGGGGCCGGAGGAGCCACGCATCAGCCCGGCGTGGGGGTGCGCGCCCCCGCTGGTGGTGACGACGGAGTCGGCGGTGCCCAGCCGGTCGGATATGAGCTCGGCAGCACGCAGGTACTCGGTGTCGCCTGTCACCTCGCTGAATGCCAGGAGGTTGAGCCCGATGCCGGCCAGACCGCCTTTGAGGTCGGCACCGAGCATCTCCCACTTCTCCTTGAGGCACACGGCGAGGAGTTCGCGTGCGGTGTCCTCGTCGCCGAGCCTCATCATGGCGTGGGCCACCCCGTGCATGCCGTCGTACAGGCCGAGTCGGTCCTGCGGGCGGGGCGTCAGGGCGCGGTGTGCGAGCCAAGTGCGGTATTCGTGCGGGAAGTCGACCCCGGCGTCGAGGAGCGCGAGGAGCACTCCGGCGGCGCCGTGCTGGAGATTCAGGGCCCCGGTGTGGAACTGCTCGATGTCACCGGGGAACAGCCGGTCGTCGCGTGAGGGGGTCGCGCTGCACGCGATGGCCCGGCCGAGCGCGTCACGCAACCGCGGCCACTGTTCGGGGTCGGCGGTGATCCGGGGTATCCGGTCCAGCGCGGTCTCCCGCCGACGACGCGTGGTGGGCATCCGGCCGGCCCCGGTGATCCTTTCGACGGCCTCGTCGAGATAACCCGGGGGCAGCGGGAACACCTGCCGGATGTACTCGACGAAGTGGTGTGCCTTCCCGAAGTCGTGTCGGAGCAAGGTGGTGAGCGGCATGAACAGCGAGAGCCGCAGACAGCCGAGCGCGTAGTGGTCATGGTCGAATCCGACGCGATCGGCCGGCGCCGCGAACGCGGGGTTCACAAGGCTGGGCTTCACCCCCGCCTCGGCGTCCGACGCCACCTCGTAGTCGATCAGCGAGACTTTGCCGTCCTCGCCCACCAGGATGTTGAAGGGGTGCAGGTCTCCGAAGACGATGCCGCGCCCGTGGATCTCGGCGACGATGGCCTCGGTCTGCCGTGACACATCCAGGGCCCACTCGGTGTAACGCGCTGCCTCGTCGGGGTCGGTTTCCCCCTCGTTGAGCGGGTAGCGCAGGGCGAAGGTCTTGCTGAGCGGCTGCCCCTCGATGAACTCCTGCACCAGGAAGTGGTGGCCGCCCCACTCGAAGTAGTCGATGAGTTCGGGTACACCTGTGACGCCCTCGAGTCGCTCCAAGATGTCCCGCTCATGGCGCAGGCGGTGCACGGCGTCCGTCGAATCCATGGTCAGCCCTGCGTGGGGGCGGGCCTCCTTGAGGATTACCTTGCGACCGCTCTCCCGGTGACGGGCCTCGTACAGGCCGCCCGCGTTGGAGAAGTGCACGGCCCGTTCGACGGTGTAGGGGATGTCGTTCGTGTTGCCGCTCTTGCGCGCCTCGACATGGGGGGCGAAGAACTCCGGCACGGTGACCCACGCCGGGACGTGGAAGACCGGGTCGCGACGGTCGGGCACCAGTGCACCGTGGTCGTCCTCGATGGCACTGACGAGTGCGCCCGTCTCCGATATGCAGTGCCGCTCGATGAATCCGCCGTAGCGCACGTACAAAGGACCGTTTCCCCAGCGTAAATCGCTCAGGATGTACGGCCCTTCCTGGCCGTCGAGCTCCTTGCCGAGTTCTTCAAGAGTGGTCCGCAGGATTTTCTCGTCCAACGGGTAGATGGTGATGAATTTTCCGCTGGATCCGCGGTCGGAGTACTTGAGATTCCGATTCTTCAGCACGTGGCGTCCGGAGAGATATTTGAAGGCTATCTCGCGCGGTACGCAGTAGCTGTACACGGATTCCAGCACGGCATCCGCGTTCGCGCCTGTGGCCGAGACGTGGATCTTCCATCCCTGCATCGGAAGCTGCTGCTCGGGCGGATTGCAGACAGTCCAGTCCCCCTTGGCGAACTTGGTCCAGCCAGAGGGGAGTTCGATGGCGTCTGCGGCGAAGGCGACCTTGGCCAGCTCGTCGGCGGTCGCCTTCCGATCCGACAGGTCGTAGAAATAGCGGTCTGCCAGACAGTAGACGTCGTAGCGCTTGTCCACCATTCCCCCTGGGATCTCCCGGCGTTTTGCTGACGGGACTATCTTCGATCGGTGAGAGACGTCAAACAAGCGTGTTCCTCATGATTGCACACATGGATTTCACATGCGGGGAGCGAGCCGGTCCACAGATCTGTCGCGGGGTGGATTTCCGGGCAGCGTAAAGGCCGTCGGCCCGAACGGATCTCACCGCTCGGGCCGACGGCCCCGGTATTGCCCGGCCTGCGCCGCCCGCCCGCTACTCGGCTCCGCGCAGCGCGGCGGACGGGCGCTGGCGCAGGGCGATGCGCGTGGTGGACACGCCGGTGGTAAGGGCGAGGATGCCCGCGCCGCCCAGGATGAGGGCAAGCGTGGCGCCGTCGAGGCGCGGGCGCGACGAGCCGGTCAGGGCCTGGCTGAACACCGACAGAACGACCCCCGCGACCAGCGATCCGACCAGGAGCGCGGCCAGCACGATCACCGCGTTCTCCAGACGCATCATGCGGGCGACCTGTCTGCGGGTGGCGCCCACGAGACGCAGCAGCGCGAACTCGCCGGAGCGTTCCATCGTGGTCATCACCAGGGTGTTCACGACCGAGATCGAGGTGAAGACCGTCACCACCACGAGGAGCAGATAGGTGGCGGTCATGGAGGCGTCCTGACGGCGCAGGGCCTCGGCCCGGTAGGCGGCGCGGTCGAGCACCTGCCAGGACGGCTCGGCCCGGTGCAGCGTCGCGAGGCTGTCGGCCAGTTGCCGCTCCCGGCCGGGCCGGGCGCGTACGTACACGGCGTCCAGGAGCAGCGGCCTGCGGTACAGGTGCCCGGCTGCGAGACGCTGAGACAGGACGGCGTCACCGAATCCGCGGGAGCGGCTGTACACGGCGGCGACCCTGACCTTCTCCACGTGGTCGTCCTCCAAGGCGAGGCGCACCTCGTCGCCCACCCGGACGTGGGCGCGCCGGGCCAGGTCCTCACTCAACGCGACGTCCCGCGCCCCCAGCCGACCGATCCGCCCCTGGACGACACCCAGATGGAGGACTTCGTCCAGCGGTCCGTCCGAGACGGCCTGCGCGTTGCCGCTGGGGCCAAGCTGCGCGGACTCGGAGTCGTCGACGACCGTCACATAGGTGCCCGTGGTGGCGACCGCGGCGCCACCCCCCGCCGCGCCGCGGATCGTTGACGCGGCCGAGGCCGGAAGTCCGTCGCCGGCACTCTGCACGATCCGGTCGGCCACCATGCGCTGCCGGTCCTGCTGCGACAGCTCGTGCCACTTCATCTGCGGTACGAACAGGGCCACAGCGGCGAACGCGACGGTGAGGGCCAGTGGGGTGGCCGCGGCGCCGAGCCGCCGATAGCCCGTGGTGAGGTTGGTCTTCACCAGCAGCCCCACCACCGGGAACAGGACCTGGCAGAGCAGACCGAGCACCGCGCCGGCCAGCTTGCCGACCCAGGGGCCGAGCAGCCCGACAGCGGTCATCAGAACCAAGACCATGACCCCGGCCGTGCTCGCCGCGTCGGAGCCCTCCGAACTTTTGACCGCCGCGAGCCCCCAGACACCCCCGGCCAAGACCGCGAACCCGAGGCAGGTGCGGGCCACGCCCACCCGGCGGCGCGGCACCGAGGCCTCGCCCAGCGCCTGGACGGCGCGCACCCGAGAGGCCCGCCGGCCGCTGCTCCACACCGAGACCTCGGCGGTCACCCAGCAGATCAGCACGGCGATCAGGATGCTCACCAGGCCGAAGTCGAGAGGAAAGGCACCGGGGATCAGGCCCTGGGCGACCAGCCAGGCACGCAGTCCTACGGCGAGCAGCAGGCCAAGCCCGCAGCCGGGGACAGCGGCGACGGCGGTCACGACCAGCGCCTCGTACGCGACGAGCCGACGGACCTGGCCGGGGGTCGCGGCGACGGCCCGCAGCAGGGCGACCTCCCTGGTCCGCTGCTGGACGGACAGGGCGAAGGCGCCCGAGACCGCGAAGGCCATCACGAACAGGCAGATGAAGCCGAAGGGCACGACGAAGGACACCACGTCCGCGCCGCCCTGCCCCGGCGCGGCCCGTTGGCCAGCGTCAAGCAGCACGGCACAGGCCGTGATCAGGGTCTGCGCGCAGAGCATGGCCACAAAGGATCCGGCGAACGAGACCTTGCGGGCGCGGATGGACCACCACGCCAGGAGGAACAGCATGACTCAGGCCCCCAGTCGCGCCATGTGCTCGGCGATGGTGCCGGCGGACGCCCCGTGCAGGGTCTCGGTGACCTTGCCGTCCGCCAGGATCAGTACAGCGTCGGCGTACGAGGCGGCCACGGCATCGTGGGTGACCATCAGGACCGTCTGGCCGACATCGTCCACGAGTCCGCGGAGCAGTTCGAGGACCTTGCGGGCCGAGGTGGTGTCCAGGGCGCCGGTGGGCTCGTCGGCGAAGACCACCTCGGGGCGGGTGATCAGCGCGCGGGCGACGGCCACCCGCTGCTGCTGGCCGCCGGAGAGTTCGGCCGGCCGGTGTCCGCGCCGCTCGCTGAGCCCGGTGTAGTCGAGCAGCCGCTCCAGCCAGGGCCGGTCGAGCCGGGTGCGCCGGCCGGCCAGCCGCACCGGAAGCGTGATGTTCTGCTCGGCGGTCAGCGCGGGCAGCAGATTGAATCCCTGGAAGACGAAGCCGATCCGCTCGCGCCGCAGCACGGTCAACTCCCGCTCGCCCAGCGGGCCCAGGTCCCGGCCACCGATCTCGATGGTGCCGTGGTCGGGGCGGTCCAGTCCCGACGCGCAGTGCAGGAAGGTGCTTTTGCCGGAGCCGGAGGGGCCCATCACGGCGGTGAACGTCCCGTACGGCAGTTGCGCGGTGACCCCGTCGAGTGCCGTCACGGCGGACCTGCCGCTTCCGTGCACCTTGCGCACACCGTCGAGGCGCACCGCCCAGGGTCCCTCCGCGGGTGGCGGTTCGGCGCCGCCCCACGGTCGATGCTGTGCGGCCCGGCCTAAGTCATGGCCGGCTCCGGCGCCTGCGTGCTCACTCACGTGCGCTCTCTCGCTTCCGTACGTACGCCCGGTGACCGGTGGCCACCCACAACAAGGCTCCGCTCGTCATAGCACGGCCACCATCACGCGGTCTTGCCCAGCGCGGGCGCGGGGCGGCCCACCGGTCGGTTCACGTCACGGCTCGCGCCAGGGCCCGGACGAACCGGGGCACGTCGACCGTCCCCCAGCCGCTGGCCGTGTCGAAGCCCGGGCTCGCGGCGAACCCGGGGACTTCGGCGTATGTGTTGGAGCCCTCGGTGACGTCGACGATCCCGGCGGCACTCCCGGCCGCGCCCAGGCGGTAGAGGGTGGGGTTGATGTCGCCCAGCGGCCCGTGGTGAAGCTGCGCCGCAAGGGCGAGCACACCGGCGAAGAGCGGGGCCGACTGGGAGGTGCCGGCCGCTCCCTGCATCGCGATGTCCGGAACCGAACGGCCGGGTGCCACATCACCAGCCGTAGCCGGGCGTTGCCATGCCGGGCGGGCGAACAGCGACGAGTGCCCGGCCCCCCGACTTGGGCCACAGTGTGTCGGGAGAGGTGCGGTGGCCCTGTGGATCGACGTGGAGCAGGACCCCGCCGACGGCGGTCACCCGAGGGTCGGACGCGGGCCAGGCCACTACGCGCCGGGGGTGGTGCTGATCGGGGTGGTCGCGCAGCG
This sequence comes from Streptomyces sp. NPDC040405, assembly GCF_055595765.1. NCBI lineage: Bacteria > Bacillati > Actinomycetota > Actinomycetes > Kitasatosporales > Streptomycetaceae > Streptomyces > Streptomyces sp. NPDC040405. Next base: position 32,029 of record NZ_JBVIVI010000005.1, on the reverse strand, counting down.
GGCCGCTGGCCCCCGTGTCCCCCGAGGAGGCGACCAGGGTGGTCCCCGCCGCGCGGGCCCGGTCGAACGCGGCGCCGTAGGCGAGCATGGACGCGGGGTCGGCGAAGTTCTGCTCGACGGAGCCGAAACTCATGGACACCACGTCCGCCAGGCGGTGCCGAGTGAGGTGGTCCAGGACGCTCATCATCTCGGGCATGCCGCTCTCACCTTGCGTCTCGTCCACGGGCGAGGCCGCGACCAGGATGCGGGCCTGCGGGGCCAGCGAGTGGACCATGGCGACATCGAGCCGGGTCTCCGACACCCAGGTCTGACAGCTCTCCGTGTCGACGCCGGGGGAGGTGCAGGACGGTGGCTTGCCCAACGGTTCGACCCGCCGGATGTCGGCGGCGGGAAGCCCGTACTGCGCGTCGTAGTCCGCCATGAACCGTTCCAGGCCCGGATCGCCGTACGACACGAGCACCGCGACCGTGGTGCCGCGGCCCGTGATCCCGTGCCGCCACAGCTCATCCACGCGGTAGGGCACGGCTATCGAGGGCTCGCGCGCGCCGGAGGCGTCGGCAGTCCGCGCGCGGCCGACGGTATCCGCCGAGGCCGGACCAATGCCGGGAAGGAGTAGCCCCACCACGACGAGCAGACCGCCGATGCGCCGCCACGCGGCGCCACCCTGCGCGGTCCTTTCCCTGAACCCCATGCCGCTGTATCCCCTCATCCGACGCGTCCTGCCACTACAGGATCGGTCGATCGGGCAGCCGGGACACTACTCGGCGGCACAATCGTGGTTTATCCATGGGGAGTTGCGCATCGGCTACATCCCCCGTATGGCCACGGGGAGTCAGTGGCCCAGGCGGGACATGGCCTGCTCCGGATAACGGCCGCCAGCCACCGCGCCGTCCGGCACCGCGTTACGCAGCAGCTCGCATTGCTCCTTCGTCAGGGTCACGTCGGCGGCCGCCGCGTTCTCCTCCAGGTAGCACCGCTTCTTCGTACCGGGGATGGGGACGATGTCGTCGCCCTGCGCCAGCAGCCAAGCAAGGGCCGCCTGTGCGGCCGTGCAGCCGATCTCGTCGGCGGCCCGGTGCACGGCCTCCACCAGCGTCAGATTGTGCCCCAGGTTCTCCTCGGCGAACCGGGGCCAGCGCCTGCGGTTGTCCCCGCTGCCCAGCTCGTCCACCGATGTGATGCTCCCGGTCAGCAGGGCGCGCCCAAGCGGCGAGTACGCCACCACCGAGATGCCGAGCTCCCGGCAGGTGTCCAGCATGTCGCCCTCGACCACATCCCTGGTGAAGAGCGAGTACTCCAGCTGGACCGCGCTGATGGGGTGGACGGCGTGGGCCCGGCGCAGGGTGTCGGTGCCGACCTCGCTCAGGGCGAGGTACCGGATGTCACCCTTTTCCACCAGCTCGGCCATCGCGCCGACCGTCTCCTCGATGGGAGTCGCGGGATCGCGGCGGTGCACACAGTAGAGGTCGATGTGGTCGACGCCCAAGCGGCGCAGCGACGCATGGCAGGCGGTCCGTACGTACCCGGCCGACGTGTCCACGCCATCCACACGGCCCGACTCCGGGTCGTGGCGCAGCCCGAACTTGGTGGCCAGCACCACGCGGCTCCGCTCGGTGGACCCGCGGCGCAGCCAGGCGCCCAGGAGCTCCTCGTTGACGCCGCGTCCGTACGCGTCCGCCGTGTCGAGGAAGTCGACCCCGAGGTCGAGGGCACGGTCCAGGGTGCGCTCCGACTCGGCGATGTCCGGCACTCCATAGGCGACGGACATGCCCATGCAGCCGAGCCCCACGGATGACACCCTCGGGCCGTGGGTGCCGAGCGTGCGGTGTTTCACGAAGAACTCCTTCTGTCGGACGGGAGGTTCGAGAAGGCCCGGGCCACGCCGAGCAGCCACGCCACTTCCGCACCGTAGTCGCCGCTCCTGCTTCCGTACGGCTCCACGGCGGGCGGCTCTTCTCCGGACCTCGGCCCGGGGTCCGCGTACTTGGCCCGCAGGGCCTGACGCACCACCGTGGCCTGCACCGCCGCTTGGAGGGCCTCTCCCGACAGGCCCGTCTGCCGGGCGCTCTGCCGGGCGCGCGCAGTGATCTCCGCATCCATGTAGGGCCGCAGGGCAAGGAGTCCGTCCTGGATCTCGATGACCTCGCGGTAGAGGCGGTAACTGATGTTCCGGGGCATGATGCGGACGAGCGGGGCAGAACTCTGCGGCTCCAGGACGACGTGCGGATATGCCTGGGTCAGGGCGCGCCACAGCGCGTACAGCCGCTGGTAGTTGATGAAGTTGTGGACCCTGCGGTGCCACTCCGAGGCGGTCGGCCCCCACGAGGGCATGGTCAGTCCCACCGCGAGGAAGAAGATCCCGATGCCGTTTGCCAGCGGCGTGATCAGCTCCCAGCGCAGCGGATCGAGGCCGAACTGCACAGCGAGCACCGCGGATGCGCGATCAATGCAGTAGACGAGGCACGCGGCCGCGCCGATCCCGGTGGTGTACAGCCCCCGGCGCAGCCACTGACGCCCCGCCACGCGCCCGAAGCGCCGACACAGCCGGATGATCTCGACCATTCCGGAGCCGAAGGCGGTCACGTACACGAGCAGATAGACGGCGACCGGCGGCCGATGCGCCTGCTGGAGCAGATAGTGGGTGGCCCGCCCGCCGCCCGCCGAGCCGGCGACGAACCACATCGTCAGCATGACGGCGGCGCACAGCCCGCTGCTCGCCAGTCGCCAGAAGGCCTTACGGCGGGCCTCCTCGGGTGGATACACCCAGTAGGCGATCGCGATGAGCAGGGCCGCGCTGGACGCCACTCCGCCGAAGAGATGGATGCCGAGCGCGCCCAGATTGGGAATTCCGGTGCGGGAGTCCACGGCCGCCGACACCGACGGGGTGGACAGCGTGAAGGACGCCGCCTTGCAGGAGAACGCGATGAGCAGGGCCACAAGCGCCGGATCGTTACGCTGGGTGCGTATGTCGCGCACCTTGTAGAGCAAGACCAGCAGACATATCGCGGCGCAGAGGGGAAACACCACGCCCTTCACACCGTTCACTCCGGCGGCCTCAGCGACTGGTCGATCCGCGCGACGGTGGCCGCGTCATCGGAGGGCACCGCCCATTTGAACTCCATCGGAGGGCGTGTGACCCGCTCCAGTATCAACGAGGCGACGATTTCCGCCGCTTGTTCGTCCTCGGTGGGATAGGTGGTCCGGCCCAGGACCTCGTTGACGCGCTGGACATCGAGGTGGGGAAAGAGGAGCGCCATGCTCTCCGGTTCGGCTCTCAGTGAGTCGGAGTGGGCGCACAGCATGTGCGCCAGCTCGTGCGCGATGATGTGGTCCTGGTGAAACGGGGTGGTGTCGGCCTCGACGACGATGATGTCGACGCTTTCCGTCGCCAGCCATATCCCGCACGGCTCGCCTGCGCCAAGCGCCGCTGGCATCACGTGAATGGGGCGGTCGCGCTGGCGACTCAGCCGGTCGATGAGCGTGGAAATGCCACTTCCGGTGGGCAGGTCCAGGCGGTCGAGGAGCTCTTCGGAGGTACGGTGCAGCCTTTTGAACCTCCTGCGGTCGGACCACCAGCGGGATAATCGGGGCAGGGCAGACACCGTTACTGCCGCCGACCGCTCTCGCCCGCAGGGAAGGCCCGGCGGCATTCTCTGCGGAGAGACAGCTCCCGGATCCGCACCTGCGGCATGCGCCCTCCAAGCCCGTGGAAGTCATCGGCCCGCACAAACATTTGAGCCCTGGGATCGTAGCCGCCGCCGTGGGCTCCCGCTCGAAGATGATGGCCTGATGTCATCGTCGGCTGCCGTGTGCGCGCTACTCGTGCGCGGCCGTCCGCGGCAGCCCCTCCAGGTCGCGGGCGTGCTCGATGATCTCCTTGATGCTCCGGAGGCTCTTGGGAGAGAGTCCGGCCGCCCGAAGCGCCACGTGCTGCACACCGGCGGCTCGCAGCGCGACCATCAACGCCAGTTCAGAGTCGACAGCTTCAGTCGTACGGTCGTCAAAGAAGTAGGCGGGCGGCACTCCGAAGAACCGCGCAAGCCCCTCGACGTGCTTGAGGGTGGGGTTGTCCCGCTGTCCCTTGCGGAGCAGCCATATGTAGCTGCCGGAGATGGACACGCTACTCGAGGAGATGGCGCGTGCGACCTCTTCTGTGCTGTAAGGACCGCGACCCACCGGCACAACTGTCTCAAAAAGGTGGTTCAACTTGGCGGCGAGCGAACGCCCACCGACCCCCTCCACGTCAGTCACATCGCACCTCCGTACTCGCTTCAATGTAGTTGCACACCCGTGTGTACGTCGATGCCCTGTCTCGATCACATGAGTTGACGGGCAAGGACGGGCGGCTTAGCGTCCTGTGGATCGCATCAACTCCTGTTGCTGCTCTCAAGAGTTGATGCAATCAACGGTCGACGGACACAAAGGGGCGGCAGCGTCCGACACGGGCCTCGGCCGAGCACGTGCCTGACTTTGTCTAGTTGGGGGATTCTCGTGAACATCGCGCACAGAGGAGCAAGTCGGCAGAGCCTCGCGGGGCATGGGGCGAGATCCTCGTTGCTGACTGCGGACCGGCTGCCTGGCAGTGACCTGGCCGACGCTGAACCGGACACCATCGACGTAATGATTCTCGCCCAAGGAGCCCTCACACGCAGCGGCATCGCTGCCATGATCTCCGCCCGGGCGGGTATCCGGGTGCTCGGGGACGCGGAGGACGTCGCCTCCGTACCGGATAGCAGACGGCTGCGTCCCGATGTGGTGGTCCTCTGCTTTGCCGACGGCAGCAGAGCCGCGTTCGAGAAGCTCTGCGAAGCGCGTGAGGCCTTCCGCGTGAGCGCGATCCTTCTGGTCATGGGAGCGCTCTCCACAGGCGGCACACAACGTGCCCTTGATGCCGACGTGGCGGGAGTGATATCCGGCGACGCCTCTGTCGACGAACTTGTCGAGGCGATCAGGCACCTGAGCTGCGGCCGGCGCGTCGTCGGCACCGATGTCGCCGTCATGGGCAGCGCCCGGACGCCGAACCCGCTGACTCCGCGGGAGTCAGAGATCCTCCACCTGGCGGCCGAGGGCGAGAGCCCCGAGGAGACGGCGAGCCACCTCCATCTGTCCGTCGGAACCATACGCAACCATCTGCTGTCCGCCGTACAGAAGACTGACGCCAGGAACCGCCTCGACGCGGTCCGGATCGCCCGCGCCAGAGGCTGGCTCTGACCCGCCTGATCCCGCTCTCTTCGGGGCAGGCGAACGTCCCTCCGCCCTACATTTCCGTAGAGTGGATGGGTGTTTCCGTGTGGAGTCCGGGGAAGTCGAACCTCTGGCATCCGCCACGCTGACCATGGCACCGACAGCCATTGCCGTCGGCGGTTCGGCCAGCGCCTGTTCCGATGTGTCCGGGGACGGCGGGTCGGTGGGCGGCCTGGCTTCCCTGTTCGGCGGTGGTGGCGGTGACATGAGCCCGCCGATGAGCAGTGCGGCCGACGCCCTGTTGCCCGCCCGAACGCCCTTGCGGTGTTCCTGACCCTGGGCGTCGGTTCCTCGTGGACGGCCGGGTCGCATCCGGCGCAGAGCAACAGCAGCAATCCGCTCGCCGCTCTGATGAGCGGCATGGGCGGGAGTGCAGGGGGCATGGGCAGCGGCCAGCAAACCGACCGTACCGAACACCTGAGGTCCCTGGCAGTCGGCGGCAGGCGCTGTGGTTCGCGGCCCTCACGGTGACTGCTCTCGTCCTGGCCTGCTGTACCTACCGGCGGCCCCCGCCACGAATTAGTCAGACTGCCAAGGTCAAGAGAAACAAGAAACCCCAAGTCAAAAGCCTGACCTGGGGTTCCAGTGGAGCCGCCTAAGGGAATCGAACCCTTGACCTACGCATTACGAGTGCGTCGCTCTGGCCATCTGAGCTAAGGCGGCATGCTGGTGGTGCCTGATCGGCAGCAGCAGCTTCGCCAAGTTTACACAGTCCCGGGGGGTGCTTCGTACGGGGTTCCGGGCGGCGGACGGGGTGGTCAGGTGCAGCGGCGGTGGGTGGGGGTGGGGGGTCGGCCGGTGAGGAGGTAGGTGTTGATCGCGGTATCGACGCAGCGGCTGCCACGGGAGTACGCGGTGTGGCCGTCGCCGTCGTAGGTGAGGAGGGTGGCGGAGGTGAGCTGGGAGGCGAGGGCGCGGGCCCAGCGGTACGGGGTGGCGGGGTCGCGGGTGGTGCCGACGACGACGATGGGGGCGGCGCCCTTGGCCCGGAGCGGGTGGGGGCGGCCGGTCGGGCGGACGGGCCAGTAGCCGCAGTTCAGGGCGGACCAGGCCAGGGACCTGCCGAAGACGGGGGAAGCCTTCTGGAAGGCGGGGAGGGAGGCGCGGACGTCGGCGGGGGAGCGGAAGGCGGGTGGGAGGTCGAGGCAGTTGACGGCGGGGTTGGCGTACATGAGGTTGGCGTAACTGCCGTCGGTGTCGCGCTCGTAGTAGAGGTCGGCGAGGTTCAGCAGGCCCTCGCCGTCGCCGCGCTGGGCCGCGCGGAGGGCGGTGCGCAGCTGGGGCCAGGCGCCCTCGTCGTACATCGCGGTGATCACGCCGATGGTGGCGAGGGATTCGGTCAGCGTGCGGGAGCCGCCGGTGGACACCGGGTGGGAGTCGATGCGGCGGAAGAGGGCGCTGAGCCGCTTGCGGGCGGATCCCACGGTGCCGGTGCCGAGGGGGCAGCCGGAGCGGCGGAGACAGTCCCGGGCGAAGGCGGTGAAGGCGGTTTCGAACCCGGCGGTCTGGTCGCGGTTCATGCGTCGCGAGGTCAGCGTGGGGTCGAGGGCGCCGTCGAGGACGAGGCGGCCGACGCGGGCCGGGTAGAGGTCGGCGTAGGTGGCGCCGAGGAAGGTGCCGTAGGAGGCGCCGACGTAGGCGAGTTTGCGGTCGCCGAGGGCGGCGCGCAGCAGGTCCATGTCGCGCGCGGCCTCGACGGTCGAGACATGGCCTAGGACGCGGCCGGAGCGGGCCGCGCAGCCGCGGGCGAACTTCTTGTACGCGGCGACGAGCCGACGGGTCTCGGCGGAGTCGTCGGGGGTCTGGTCGGTCCGGGTGAAGGCGTCCATCTGCCGGTTGTTCAGGCAGGTGACGGGCTCGCTCCCGGCCACGCCGCGCGGGTCCATCGCGACCAGGTCGTACCGGGCGCGGACCGGGGCCGGGTAGCCGATCGCGGCGAAGCTCTGCAGATAGCCGATCGCGGAGCCGCCCGGGCCGCCGGGGTTCACCTGGAGCGAGCCGATGCGGCGGGCGGAGCGGGTCGCCTTCTTCCGGGAGACCTCCAGCTTCAGGTCATGGCCGGTGCCGGGCCTGGCGTAGTCGAGCGGGGCCTTCAGCGTGGCGCAGTCGAAGCCCGCGCCGCCGGGGCACTTGCGCCAGGTCAGGGTCTGCTCGTAGTACGGCTTGAGCGCGGTGGGGACGGCCGTCGGCATGGACGCGGCGCGCGGCGCCGAGGCTCCGGCGGTGCAGCCGGAGAACAGCAGGGCCGCGCCCGCGACGGCGGCGCCGATGGTGGTGAGCGTGCTGCTGCGGCTGATGGCCATCGGCGGATCCCTCGGGTCGCGAGTGCTGGCGAGGAGCCGCCAGCGATACGGAGCGTATCCGTCCGACTACGCTTCATGCGGCCCCGGAGTCACTCGGACGAGTGAGGAAGCCGCACGCGCCCCGCAGCCGCACGCGCCCCGCAGCCACGGGCGACCCGCACGCCGCGGCGGCCACGCCGCTGTCAGCCCGCGCGCAGCGCCATGGTCATCGCCTCCACCGCCAGCAGGGGCGCCACATTGCGGTCCAGCGCCTCGCGGCAGGCCGAGACCGCCTCGATCCTGCGCAGCGTCCGCTCCGGCTTCGAGCCGGACGCCACCCGCTCCAGGGCGTCCTGCACGTCGGTGTTGGCGAGCGCGACCCGGGAGCCGAGCTGGAGGGCCAGCACGTCCCGGTAGAAGCCCGTCAGCTCGGTCAGGGCCAGGTCGAGGCTGTCGCGCTGGGTGCGCGTCGCGCGGCGCTTCTGGCGGTCCTGCAGCTCCTTCATGGCCCCGGCCGTGCCACGCGGCAACCGCCCGCCCGTACCGGCGGCGGCGCCGAGCGCGGCGCGCAGCTCCTCGGTCTCCTTGGCGTCGACCTCCTCCGCGACCTGCTTGGCGTCCTCGGCCGCCGCGTCGACCAGCTCCTGCGCCCCCTTGAGGCAGCCCCCCACGTCATCGATGCGGAGCGGGAGCTTCAGCACCGCCCTGCGACGGGTCCGGGCCCGCTCGTCGGTGGCCAGCCGCCGGGCGCGGCCGATGTGCCCCTGGGTGGCGCGGGCGGCGGAGGCGGCCAGCTCGGGGTCGATGCCGTCACGACGGACGAGGATGTCCGCGACGGCGTCCACCGGGGGCGTACGGAGGGTGAGGAGGCGGCAGCGGGAGCGAATGGTGGGCAGCACGTCCTCCAGGGAGGGCGCGCACAGCAGCCATACGGTGCGCGGCGCGGGCTCCTCGACGGCCTTCAGCAGGACGTTGCCCGCGCCCTCGGTGAGCCGGTCGGCGTCCTCCATGACGATCACCTGCCACCGGCCGCCCGCCGGGGAGAGCTGGGCGCGGCGGACCAGCTCGCGGGTCTCCTTGACGCCGATGGTGAGCATGTCCGTACGGACCACCTCCACGTCGGCGTGCGTACCGACCAGGGCGGTGTGGCAGCCGTCGCAGAAGCCGCAGCCGGGGATGCCGCCGAGCGCCCGGTCGGGGCTCACGCACTGCAGCGAGGCGGCGAAGGCGCGGGCGGCGGTGGCCCGGCCGGAACCGGGCGGTCCGGTGAACAGCCAGGCGTGAGTCATCTTGGACGACGCCATGCGCTCGGAAGCGGGCGCGGCCGACGCACCGGCCGTGACCAGCGCGTCCGCGTCACGCGCGGCAGCGGTCAGCTGGGCCGCTACTCGGTCCTGCCCGACCAGGTCGTCCCATACCGCCATGGCTGCCTCCGCCGTATCTGCCCAACGCGTCCCATTGTGGGGCACCCCACCGACAACGCCGCCGGGCGGTCAGCGGCGGCGCCTGCCGCCGCCCTCGTCGTCGCGGTCACTGTCGCCGAGGAGTTCGTCGGCGAGCGTCGGGAGGTCGTCCAGCGGGGTCTCCTCCGCCCAGTCAGGGCGCGGACGCCGACGACGCGACTGGTCCTGGCCCTGGCTCTGGCTCTGGCCCTGGTCGAACTGCGGCATCTCGCGCGTACGGTCGTTCCCCTGCGCCTGGCCGTGACCCTGATCCTGCCCCTGCTCCTCCTTGCGGAACATCCACGGCGGAACCCGGTCGGCCGGATCGGCCGAGCGCTCCTCCCGTACGGACGGCTCGTCCCGTACGGGCGGCAGGACGGCCGTCTCGTCGGTCGCGGAGGACCCCGGAGCGGACTGCTCCGGCGCCTGCGACCGAGGAAGGAGCGTGGTCTCCTCGGCGTCCGGATTCTGCCGGGGGCGCACCGGCGGGATGACGGCGGTCTCGTCGGCGTCCGCGTCGGGCGCACGGCGATCACCGCGCCCACGGGAATCACGGGGGGCCTGCGGTTCAAAGCGCGGCGTCTGGACCGTCTCCGCCACATCAGCCGCCGAACCGGACCCCGCATCGGACGCCGCGTCAGCCGCCGAACCGGCCTCCGTGTCCGCCGCCGTGTCGTCATCCCGCGCATCCGTCGCTTCCGGCGCCGCCGGAAGCTCGGTCTCCACGGTCGGAGCGTCCGCGGCCAGCCGTGCCTGCTCCGCCCGCAGCAGCGCCTCCTCCGCCTTGCGCTGCTCCTCCTGGCGGCGCGCCGCCGCCTCGGCCCGCTCCAGGGCCTGCGCCTCCGCCTTGCGGCGGAGCCGCTCCTGCTCGGCGGCGCGGGCGCGGTCCTCGGCCTCGATGCGCTTACGGTCCTCCTCGGCCCGGCGGCGCGCGTCCTCGGCCCGCTTCTCGGCCTCCTCCGCCTGCCGCTCGGCCTCGCGCTGCCGCGCCTCCTCCAGCTCGCGGCGCTTGCGCTCCTCCTCCTCGGCGCGCGCCTTGGCCAGCGCCTCCTGGCGCTCGCGCTCCAGCCGCTCCTCCTCCGCCTTGCGGGCGGCCTCCTCCTCGGCCTTGCGGCGCGCCTCTTCCTCCGCCGCCTTCCGCGCCTCCTCCTGGGCCGTCAGCTCCGCCTCCGACAGCGGCAGCATCTGGTCCAGGCGGTGGCGTACGACGGAGGTGACCGCCTCCGGCACCTGTCCGGCGTCCACGACCAGGTAGCGGGCCGGGTCGGCGGCGGCGAGGGCGAGGAACCCGGAGCGCACCCGCTGGTGGAACTCGGCGGGCTCGGACTCCAGCCGGTCGGGCGCCTCGGTGAAGCGCTCGCGCGCGGTCTCCGGGGAGACGTCCAGCAGCACCGTCAGATGCGGCACCAGGCCGTTGGTCGCCCAGCGGGAGATGCGGGCGATCTCGGTCGCGGCGAGGTCGCGGCCCGCGCCCTGGTAGGCGACGGACGAGTCGATGTAGCGGTCGGAGATGACGACCGCACCGCGCTCCAGGGCCGGGCGGACCACCGAGTCGACGTGCTCGGCGCGGTCCGCCGCGTACAGCAGCGCCTCCGCGCGGTGCGAGATGCCCGCGGACGAGACGTCGAGCAGGATCGAGCGCAGCCGCTTGCCGATGGCGGTCGCGCCCGGCTCGCGGGTGACGACGACCTCGTGGCCCTTGGCCCTGACCCATTCGGCCAGCGCCTCGACCTGCGTGGACTTGCCCGCGCCGTCGCCGCCCTCGACGGAGATGAAGAAGCCGGTCGCGGCCGGGGCCTCGTCCGCGCCCCCGCCGCGCAGCAGCGCCTCGCGCAGATCGCGCCGCAGCGGGACGCCCTGCCGGTCGTCGGTGCGGCCGAGGACCAGCGCCGCGATGGGCAGCAGCAGCGCGCCGACGAGCATGAGTGTGAAGGCCGCGCCGCCGTGGGCGAACACGAAGTCGCCGCTGCCGAGCCGGTGCGGCCCGATCACGGCGGCGAGCAGCGGCGCGGCGACGGCGCCGAGACCGACGGCGACGCGGACGATGGCCTGCAGGTGCTCGGTCATCCGGGGCCGACGGGACTCCTCCAGCTCCTGGTCCAGGAGGGAGTGGCCGGTGTTCGCCGCGACTCCGGCCGACAGACCGGCGAGCAGCGCGATCATCAGGACGGTCGTCGCGTCGTGCACCAGGCCCGCGGCGAGCAGCGCGAGACCGGTCAGCGCGACCGACATGGCGAGCAGCCGACGCCGCGAGAGCCCCGGGAGGACCTTGGGTGCCGAGCGGATGCCGATCGCCGGGCCTCCGCTGAGCACGAGCACCAGCAGCGAGAAGCCGACCGGGCCGCCGCCGAGGTCGACGGCCTGCAGCGCGGCGACGCCGACGGCCGCGGCGATCGCGGCGGCCACTCCGGCGCAGGCGAGGATCAGCAGCGGTACGGCGCCGGTACGGCCCTTGTCGGCGCCGGTACCGGAGAGGGCGCGCGGACGGCGCAGCCCTTCGAGCGGGGAGCGCGTACGAGGCGTCTGCGCGCCCGGCAGCTCCACGAAGTAGAGGACCGAGATGGACGCCGCGAACAGCCCGGCGCCGACGTACGAGCCGAGCGCCGCCTGATGGGCGTGGAACCAGCTGACGCCCGTCCCCAGCAGCCTCCCGATGAGCATGACAACGAGAAGCCCGGCGGCGGCCAGCGGCACGCTGAGGAAGTTCGTCCGCAGCGAGAGTCGGCGCAGCGCGTCCATGTGGTCCGGCAGCGGGCGCACGGCGGCGCCCTCGACGGGCGGCGCGGGGAGCAGCGCGGGGGCCGCGTCGTCCTTGGCGATGGTCCAGAAGCGCTCGGCGACGCCCACCACGAAGGTGGTGATGAGCAGCCAGGCGACGGCGTCGTCAGGCGTCCAGTCGATCCACAGCGGCGCGATGAGCAGCAGGACGAGCCGCAGCCCATCCGCGCCGATCATGGTCCAGCGGCGGTCCAGCGGGCCGGACGCGCCGATGAGCGCGGAAAGCGGGCCGAGCAGCACCGCCCCGAACAGCAGGGTCGCCAGGAGTCGCACGCCCAGCACGGCCGCGACCGCCAGCGCCGCGCCCCGATACCCCCCGCCGAAGGAGCCCGCTGACACCGCGGCCTGCAGCGACAGCAGTACGAGCACCAGCACGGCCAGCGCGTCCGCGGTACCGCCGACGAGTTGGGCGCTCCAGAGCCGTCGTAGCGGCGGATAGCGCAGGAGGGCTCGGACGGCACGCTCGCGGGAATCCGCGGCAAGGGCGCCGGAAGTGGGGGTCACGTCCGTTGGCTGCTCTCGCGTCATCCCGCCAGCCTATCCGGATCACGTGAATCCACGTCCCCCCGGCCGAACAAACGGGCGGGGGCACGCGGATGACGTGCGGACGATCCGGGCGGCTACTCCGCCTTTGCCGCCGTTTTCCCGGCCGCGGCGGTCTTGGCCGTGGTGGCCGTCTTGGCCGCGGTGGTCTTCTTCGCGGCCGTCTTCTTGGCCGTGGTCTTCTTCGCCGCGGTCGTCGTCTTCTTCGCCGCGGTCTTCTTGGCGGCCGTCTTCTTCGCGGGGGCCTTCTTCGCCGCCGTCTTCTTGGCCGCGGTCTTCTTCGCGGGGGCCTTCTTGGCGGTCTTCTTGGCCGGGCCCTTGGCCCGCTTCTCCGCCAGCAGCTCGTAGCCGCGCTCGGCCGTGATCGTCTCGACGTCGTCGTCCCGGCGCAGCGTCGCGTTGGTCTCGCCGTCCGTGACGTACGGACCGAAGCGGCCATCCTTGACCACCACCGGCCGCTCGCTGACCGGGTCGGTGCCCAGCTCCTTCAGCGGCGGCTTGGCCGCGGCCCGGCCGCGCTGCTTGGGCTGCGCGTAGATCGCCAGCGCCTCGTCGACCGTGATCGTGAAGAGCTGCTCCTCGCTCTCCAGCGAGCGCGAGTCGGTGCCCTTCTTCAGATACGGGCCGTAGCGGCCGTTCTGCGCGGTGATCTCGGTGCCCTCGGGGTCGGTGCCGACGACGCGCGGCAGCGACATCAGCTTGAGCGCGTCCGCGAGGGTCACCGTGTCCAGGGACATCGACTTGAAGAGCGAGGCGGTGCGCGGCTTGACCGCGTTCTTGCCGGTCTTCGGGGTGTCGTCGGGCAGCACCTCGGTGACGTACGGACCGTAGCGGCCGTCCTTGGCGACGATCGGGCGCCCGGTGTCGGGGTCGGTGCCCAGCTCGAAGTCGCCGCTCGGCTTGGCGAGCAGCTCCTCCGCGAACGCCACGGTCAGCTCGTCCGGCGGCAGGTCGTCGGGGACGTCGGCGCGGTGGCCGGTCTCGCCCTCGGTCTGGGAGGGGCGCTCGACATACGGGCCGTAGCGGCCGACGCGCAGCATGATCCCGTCGCCCACGGGGAAGGACGAGATCTCCCGGGCGTCGATCGCGCCCAGGTCGGTGACCAGCTCCTTCAGGCCGCCGAGGTGATCGCCGTCACCGTTCCCGGCCTCGGCCGCGGCGCCCTTTCCGGCGTCGACGCCGTTCACGCTCTCGCCGAAGTAGAACCGCTTGAGCCACGGCACGGCCTGGGCCTCACCGCGCGCGATGCGGTCGAGGTCGTCCTCCATCTTCGCGGTGAAGTCGTAGTCGACCAGCCGGCCGAAGTGCTTCTCCAGCAGGTTGACCACGGCGAAGCTCAGGAAGGACGGCACCAGCGCGGTGCCCTTCTTGAACACATAGCCGCGGTCGAGGATGGTGCCGAGGATCGTGGCGTACGTGGACGGACGGCCGATCTCGCGCTCTTCCAGCTCCTTGACCAGCGACGCCTCGGTGTAGCGGGCCGGGGCCTTGGTGGCGTGGCCGTCGGCGGTGATCTCCTCCGCGGCGAGCCGGTCGCCATCGGCGACCTGCGGCAGACGGCGCTCGCGGTCGTCCAGCTCGGCGTTCGGGTCGTCGGCGCCCTCCACGTAGGCCTTCATGAAGCCGTGGAAGGTGATCGTCTTGCCGGAGGCGGAGAATTCCGCGTCCCGTCCGTCGCTCGCCCGGCCGCCGATCTTGACGGTGACGGAGTTGCCGACCGCGTCCTTCATCTGGGAGGCGACGGTCCGCTTCCAGATCAGCTCGTAGAGCCGGAACTGGTCGCCGGTGAGCCCGGTCTCCGCAGGGGTGCGGAAACGGTCGCCCGAGGGACGGATGGCCTCGTGCGCCTCCTGCGCGTTCTTCACCTTCCCGGCGTACGTCCGCGGCTTGTCCGGCAGGTAGGAGGCACCGTACAGCTGTGTGACCTGCGCCCGGGCCGCCGCCACCGCCGTGTCCGACAGGATGGTGGAGTCGGTGCGCATATAGGTGATGTAGCCGTTCTCGTACAGCTTCTGCGCGACCTGCATGGTGGCCTTGGCACCGAAGCCGAGCTTGCGGCTGGCCTCCTGCTGCAGCGTCGTCGTACGGAACGGGGCGTACGGCGAGCGGCGGTACGGCTTGGACTCGACGGACCGCACCGTGAAGGCGGTGTCCGCGAGACCGGCGGCCAGGGCGCGGGCGTCCGCCTCGTTCAGGTGCAGGACGTTCGCGCCGCCCTCCCGTCGCCCACCACCGCCCTCAGTCGAGGCTTCGCGCTGCCCATTCTTGAGCTGCCCGAGCGAGGTGAAGTCACGGCCCTGGGCGACCCTGCGGCCGTCCACGGCGGACAGCCGGGCGCCGAAGGTGCCCGGGTCGCTGGTGTCACCGGCCCGGCCGGTGGAGAACGTGCCGGTCAGGTCCCAGTACTCGGCGGAGCGGAAGGCGATGCGCTCGCGCTCGCGCTCGACGACGAGACGGGTGGCCACCGACTGGACGCGGCCCGCGGACAGACCCCGCATGACCTTCTTCCACAGGACCGGCGAGACCTCGTAGCCGTAGAGGCGGTCCAGGATGCGGCGGGTCTCCTGGGCGTCGACCAGGCGCTTGTTCAGCTCGCGCGGATTGGCGACGGCCTCCCGGATCGCGTCCTTGGTGATCTCGTGGAAGACCATCCGGCGGACCGGGACCTTGGGCTTGAGGACCTCCTGGAGGTGCCAGGCGATGGCCTCGCCCTCCCGGTCCTCATCGGTGGCGAGGAAGAGTTCGTCGGACTCGGCGAGCAGCTCCTTGAGCTTCTTGACCTGGCTCTTCTTGTCCGCGTTCACCACGTAGACGGGCTGGAAGTCATGATCGACGTCGACGCCGAGGCGGCGCACCTCGCCGGTGTACTTGTCGGGTACCTCGGCCGCACCGTTCGGCAGGTCCCGGATGTGCCCGACGCTCGCCTCGACCACGTAGCCCGGGCCCAGGTAGCCCTTGATCGTCTTCGCCTTGGCAGGCGACTCGACGATGACGAGTCGGCGGCCGCCCTGTGCGGTCTCGCTGGTGGTCGGGGACAACTTCGCTCTTCTCTCCGGTCGACGCTCGGTGAACGGACGCTGCAGCGCGGGTAACGCTTACACGCCCCTCTACGGTGACGCTGCGGAGTGTGACGGTACATCCCGCCCCCGTGTCAAACGGAAAAAGCCCGCAACGCCACTCGAACGGTAACCCGACAAGCGTCCTGTCTGCCGCCCGGACCGGCACAAGCCTCGCGGAAGGCGCCCTGTCAGGCGTAACCCAGGCACCAGATCCCGCCGCCCAGAGCGGCGGCGGCGAAGAAAAGGGAGAGGGCCGCGGAAGCGACGGGACTCACACCGTCGGCGACCGGCGCGCGCAGCCGCAGCCGCACCGCTGTCCACAGCAGCAGGGCCGCGCCGAACAACACGAATGCCGCTCCGGCGAAGATCGCAGGTCCGCTCTCCATGCCCGGAGCGTGACACGCGCCGGAGGCGTACGCGCGAACCCCGGATGAACGGTGCGCGACCGCCCTTTCCGGCCGCGTTCACGTGCCCGGCGGCGGCTTCCCGCCAGGCGGGGGCAAGGGGGCGCGAGGCCACGCCCCCGGCGTACGCCCGGCGCGCGCTACGGAACCTCGTCGGCCACCGGCTGCAGGAAGCCCTGCTCGACCAGGAGCCGGATGGACTCGGGGGTGCGATCGCGCAGCACCACCGGGTCCTCCCCGAGCAGCTGGGCGATCGCGTCCAGGATCCGGCCCGCGCTCAGCGTGCCGTCGCACACCCCCGCGAACCCCGCGGTCACCGTGTCGACCTTGGTCGCGCGCCGCATGCCCCGGTTCTGCCGGAGCACCACATGCTCGGGGTCCTCCGCGCCGGGCAGCCCGACCTGCTCCTGGAAGACCTCGTCGGCGAGCCGGAAACGGGCCGTCAGCAGCGCCGCGTCGTCGTGCGCGCGCAGGAAGTCCTGCCGGTCGAAGTGAGCCGCCACGGCCTCCCCCAGCGGCTGCTCGACCGGATGCGGCCACTCCTCCACCGTCACCGACGGCCGGTCGGCGCCGGATTTGCGCAGCGTGATCCAGCCGAACCCGACGGCCGTGGTCCCACGCGCCTCGAACTCGTCCAGCCAGGCGTCGTAGCGCGCCGCGTACGCCTCGGGCCCGGCGAGGTGCTCGCCCGCGTCGCGCAGCCACAGCTCGGCGTACTGCGCGACATCCTGCACCTCGCGCTGCACGATCCAGGCGTCGCAGCCGGGCGGCACCCAGGAGGCCAGCCGCTCGCGCCAGTCCTCGCCCCGGACGTGCTGCCAGTTGGCGAGCAGCTGGCACCAGCCGCCGTCGCCGAGATGAGCGGCCGACTGCTGGACGAGGGTCCGGCACAGATCGTCCCCGGCCATGCCGCCGTCCCGGTAGACCAGCCGGTCGCCCTCCGCGGAGCGCGGCGAGATCACGAACGGCGGATTCGACACGATCAGGTCGTACGTCTCGCCGCCGACCGGCTCGAAGAGCGACCCCTCGCGCAGATCCGGCTCCGGCGCCCCGGACAGGGCGAGGGTGAGCCGCGCCATGTCGAGGGCGCGCGGATTAGGGTCGGTGGCGGTGACGCGCGCGGCGTGGCGGCTCGCGTGCAGCGCCTGGATGCCGGAGCCGGTGCCGAGGTCGAGCGCCCGCTTGACGGGCGTACGGATGGTGAGACCGGCCAGCGTGGTGGACGCGCCGCCGACCCCGAGGACGAGCCGCGAGCGGTCCTCGGCCTCACGGGCGCCGCCGGGCCCGCCGATGCCCGCGGCGCCGCCGACCGCGCAGCCGAGGTCGGAGACGATCCACCAGTCCTGGCCCTCGGGGCCGCCGTAGGGGCGCACATCCACGCTGGCGCTCACCTCGGAGCCGTCCCGCACCAGCCATCCGTCGGTGAGGCAGTCCGTCACCGGCAGGGCCTCGGTGGCCCGTTCGTGGGGCACCGGGCGCTGCAGCAGAAAGAGCCGCACCAGGATCTCCAGCGGGCTGCCGCCCCGGGCCGCGCGCAGCGCGGGGACGGTCTCGCCGCGGGCCAGGGCGGCGTAGGCGGACGCGCCGAGCAGATCCAGCAGGCCGTCAGCGGTGAACGAGGCGGCCAGCAGCGCTTCGCGCAGGCGGGTGGTGCGCTCGGGGTCGGAAATCGGGAGGCGGGACGAGGGCTGGTGCGTACTCACGCCCCCATTGTCGGGGCAACCGCCGACCGTCGGCGACGACGGGCGGCGGCCTGTGGAAAAGCCACCCTGTGGATAACTCGACAGCTCGACAACAGGGGCGTGCAGCCGGGTCCCCGCGCCCTACGTGGCGCTGGTGGCGCCGGTCTTCGGCTTCTGGCAGCCGGGCTGCTTCGACATCGCGGTGCCGACCTTGCCCTCCTGGAGCTGCTTCAGGGCCTGGTCACCCGACTTGCTGAGCTTGTCCAGCTCGTCGGCGACGCCCTTGAGGCCCTCGGCGAACTTGGACTTGTCCGAGGTCTCCAGCTTGTCGACGGTCGTCTTCAGGTCGTTGTACGCCCCGGAGGTGGCCTTCAGCTCCTTCACGGCCTGCTTCTGGGTCTGCTCGCCGTTGTCGACGGGCGGGGCGCCCGCCTTCTGCACGGCCTTCGCGAGCGCCGCGTAGGACTCGGAGATCTGCTGGAACGCCTTGGAGTCCGTCTGCTGGAGCTTCTTGGAGTCCTGCTCGTCGGACGCCGCCTGAATCGAGGCGTTGGCGCCCTGAATCTTTTTCAGCTGCGGCTGCACCTGGTCACAGACCGACTTGGCCCAGTCGTTGACCTTCTTGTCACCATCATCGCCGCCGCCGCAGCCGCTCAGCGCCAGTACGAGTGCCGCACCGCCGGACAGTGCCACAAGCTTCTTGTTCACCGGATTGGTCCCTTCCATGGCTCTCGGCCCCGGAACATACACGGCCAAGCCGCTCGGACCGTCTGCCGAGCATCCTGTATGGATACTTTTAAAGCCATTTGAACCAAGCTCGGTGTGCCATCCGCCTCATCGTGATCGCCGGGTCAACGGCCGGAAAGGCGGGCACGGCTGCGGGGGGGGGGGAGGGCCCCCCCCCCCCCCCCCCCCCCCCCCCCCCCCCCCCCCACGCCGCGGGGGCTCATACGGCCCCGTGACCGCTCCCGGGTCAGGACACCACCGCCGCGTCGGCCGACTTCGCCACGCGCTCGGAGTTGCCTTCGTCACCCACGGCGATTCCACGCCGCTTGGAGATGTAGACGGCGCCGACGATGATCGCGACGGCCAGCGCGGCGATCCCCGCCCGGAGCCCGGGGCTCGCGTTGTCGCCGTAGCTGAACTTCACGACCGCCGGGGCGATCAGCAGCGCCACCAGGTTCATGACCTTCAGCAGCGGGTTGATCGCAGGACCCGCGGTGTCCTTGAACGGGTCGCCGACCGTGTCGCCGATCACCGTCGCGGCATGGGCCTCGCTGCCCTTGCCGCCGTGGTGCCCGTCCTCCACCAGCTTCTTCGCGTTGTCCCAGGCGCCCCCGGAGTTCGCGAGGAAGACCGCCATCAGAGTGCCGGTGCCGATCGCCCCGGCCAGGAACGAGCCGAGCGCGCCGACCCCGAAGGCGAAGCCGACGGCGATCGGCGCCAGGACCGCCAGCAGACCGGGGGTGGCCAGCTCGCGCAGCGCGTCCTTGGTGCAGATGTCGACGACCCGCCCGTACTCCGGCGTCTCGGTGTAGTTCATGATCCCGGGCTTCTCCCGGAACTGCCGACGCACCTCGAAGACCACCGCACCGGCCGACCGCGACACCGCGTTGATCGCCAGCCCCGAGAAGAGGAAGACGACGGCGGCGCCGAGGACGAGACCGACCAGGTTGTTGGGCTGCGAGATGTCCAGGCTGAGGTTCATCTGCCCGGCCACCGAGATGTGCACGTCGGCGACGGCCTCCGCGATGGCGTCGCGGTACGAGCCGAAGAGCGCCGCCGCGGCGAGCACCGCCGTCGCGATGGCGATGCCCTTGGTGATCGCCTTGGTGGTGTTGCCGACCGCGTCGAGGTCGGTGAGCACCTGGGCACCCGCGCCCTCGACGTCACCGGACATCTCGGCGATGCCCTGCGCGTTGTCGGAGACCGGGCCGAAGGTGTCCATCGCGACGATGACGCCGACGGTGGTGAGCAGACCGGTCCCGGCGAGCGCGACCGCGAACAGCGCCAGCATGATCGAAGTGCCGCCGAGCAGGAAGGCGCCGTAGACGCTGAGCCCGATCAGCACCGCCGAGTAGACGGCGGACTCCAGCCCCACCGAGATACCGGAGAGCACCACGGTGGCCGGGCCGGTCAGCGAGGTCTTGCCGATGTCCCGCACGGGACGCCGGGTGGTCTCGGTGAAGTAGCCCGTGAGCTGCTGGATGAGGGCGGCGAGCACGATGCCGATGGCGACGGCGACCAGCGCGAGGACGCGCGGATCACCGCTGTGGCCGAGGATCTCGCGGTTGGTGACACCGTCGAGGTCGGCGTAGCTGGACGGCAGATAGAGGAAGACCGCGACCGCCACCAGCGCCATCGAGATCAGCGCGGAGATGAAGAAGCCGCGGTTGATGGCCGTCATGCCGCTGCGGTCGGCGCGGCGCGGGGCCACGGCGAAGATCCCGACCATGGCGGTGAGCACGCCGATGGCCGGGACGAGCAGGGGGAAGGCGAGGCCCGCGTCGCCGAAGGCCGCCTTGCCGAGGATCAGCGCGGCGACCAGGGTCACGGCGTACGACTCGAACAGGTCGGCGGCCATGCCCGCGCAGTCGCCGACGTTGTCGCCCACGTTGTCCGCAATGGTCGCGGCGTTGCGCGGGTCGTCCTCGGGGATTCCCTGCTCGACCTTGCCGACCAGGTCGGCACCGACGTCGGCGGCCTTGGTGAAGATGCCGCCGCCGACCCTCATGAACATCGCGATCAGCGCGGCACCGAGGCCGAAGCCCTCCAGCACCTTGGGCGCGTCGGCCGCGTACACGAGCACCACGCAGGAGGCGCCCAGCAGGCCGAGGCCCACGGTGAACATGCCGACCACGCCGCCCGTGCGGAAAGCGATCTTCATCGCCTTGTGCGAGACCGCCGTCAGATCCACGGCCGGCTTCCCGGAAGCCCCGGGAGCGGACGAAGCGGAATCCCCGTTGACCGGGGTGGCGGGGGCCGCGGGGGTCGCTTCCCGGGCCGCGGCGGCGACGCGCACATTGCTGCGCACCGCGAGCCACATGCCGATATAACCGGTGGCCGCGGAGAAACCGGCGCCGATCAGAAAGAACGCCGACCGCCCGATGCGCTGCGGCCAGTCATCCGCCGGCAACAACATGAGCAGGAAGAACACGACCGCGGCGAATCCGCCGAGGGTGCGCAGCTGCCGCGCCAGATAGGCATTCGCGCCTTCCTGAACGGCTTCGGCGATCTTCTTCATACTGTCCGTGCCCTCGCCGGCCGCGAGTACTTGTCGTACCAGCACCACGGCGACCGCCAGCGCCGCGACCGCGACCGCGGCGATCACCATCACGATCACCCGGTTGTCGTCGGTCAGCTCCGCGGCGGCCAGGGTCGTGGTGAGATCCAGCTGATGAGGGGTGAGAGGCCCCGCCATTCGTCCTCCTTGACGTTTGGCACATGGGCGCGCAGCAGTTCTGCGACCGCAGAAGAGCCGCCACGCTCAGGCGTCCTGAGCTCAAGATGTGGACGGATTGTAAGTAGCGTCACACGATCAAAACAGGGCGCAGGAATGGGAATTCGCCTGCACCAGCGAAGATCAATAGGTTTGGGCCAGGGAATTCCTCCGGAAGGAGGAAGGTCAACAATTCACTGACGGGGGTGGAATGATCTCCATAAATGATCTCGGTGCACTATGAAAAGTGCTGATCAGAGCGGTTTTCCGGACATCCGGAACGACGACCGGAAGGAGGACCGGAGCACGACGACCGGGCCGGCCGTCACGAGGACGGCCGGCCCGGAGGTCACAGCAGATGGAGCGAAATGGCGGCGGATCGTTACGGCACGAGGGACTGAGGTGAGGCCGGCCAGCTCATGCGGATCACACCGCCGGTCTCGCTGGTCGTCACCTCGACGTCGTCGACGAGCCCGCTGATGACCGCGAGGCCCATCTCGTCTTCGCTCTCACCGTCGTCGTCCACATCCGGGTGGGAGCCGGGGGCGTGCCCGGCCGAGGTCGGGGACTCATCGCCGACCTCGATGGAGAACTTCTTCTCCTCCTCGGTGAGCGCCACCCGCACCGGGGCGTCCACCCCGTTGCTCAGGTGCAGCCCCACCGCACGGGTGCAGGCCTCGCCGACCGCGAGCCGCACCTCGTCGAGCACGGCCTCGTCCACCCCCGCCCGACGCGCCACGGCAGCCGCGACCAGCCGGGCGGTCCTGACGTGCTCGGGAAGCGCGCTGAAGCGGAGTTCGACAGTGGCCATGCCATCCCCCTCGGGCGTATGGGCGTGCAGATCAGGGGGGCCGGGCGAAACCGCCCGGAACCCCCTTGGTGGTCTTCCCGCGGCGACTGGTCAGTCAGTCGCCGCGACAGCGTCCTCGACCGAGGTGTGGATGGGGAACACCTTGGTCAGGCCGGTGATACGGAAGATCTTGAGAATGCGCTCCTGGTTGCACACCAGACGCAGTGAGCCCTCATGGGCACGTACGCGCTTGAGCCCGCCGACGAGCACGCCGAGCCCGGTGGAGTCGAGAAAGTCGACGCCCTCCATGTCGACGACCAGGTGGTAGCTACCGTCGTTGACAAGCTCGACCAGCTGCTCGCGCAGCTTGGGCGCGGTATATACATCAATCTCGCCACCGACCTCGACGACCGTGCGGTCGCCAACGGTCCGAGTCGACAGGGACAGGTCCACGGATCCTCCAGCACCTTGCATCGAGCGGTCGCCCCCCATGGATCGGCAGCCGCGATGGCATTCAATCACTTACCAGCAGGCGTGCACGACGCCTTGAGCCCATTGTCCGTCAGACCAGTGACACACTCGGTGTCGATGGCCCACAACCAACTCCCGCGGCAGGCGGGCATACGCCCCTCGCCCCGGGCCGTTCTCGACCGGCTCGGCACCGGAGCGGGCCGAGGCGCGCGCATCACTCATACGGAGCACTTGCCCCCGCGTCTCGGCAGCCATGCCGACTGGCCTTCACCGATCCGGCCGGAAGTGATCGGCGCCGTCCGGGCCGCCGGAATCGAGCGCCCGTGGGCCCATCAGGCACGTACGGCCGACCACGCCCTGCGCGGAGAATCCGTGGTCGTGGCCACCGGCACCGCCTCCGGCAAGTCCCTGGCCTACCTCGCCCCGGTGCTCAGCACCCTGCTGGACGGCTCGGAGGAGCCCAGCGGGCGCGGCACGACCGCCCTGTACCTCTCGCCCACCAAGGCGCTCGCCGCCGACCAGCGCCGCGCCGTGGCCGATCTCACCGCCCCGCTCGGCACCGGGGTGCGGGCAGCGGTCTACGACGGCGACACGCCGGTGGAGGAGCGCGAGTGGGTCCGCCAGTACGCGAACTACGTGCTCACCAACCCCGACATGCTCCACCGGGGCATCCTGCCGGGCCACCCCAGGTGGTCCTCCTTCCTGCGCGCGCTGCGCTACGTCGTCATCGACGAGTGCCACACCTACCGCGGCGTCTTCGGCTCCCATGTCGCCCAGGTGCTGCGCAGACTCCGGCGGGTCTGCGCCCGCTACGGCTCCTCGCCCGTCTTCCTGCTCGCCTCCGCCACCTCCGCCGACCCGGCCGTGGCGGCGGCGCGGCTGACCGGAGTGCCGGTCACGGCGGTCACCGAGGACTCCTCGCCCCGCGGCGAGGTGGTCTTCGCCCTGTGGGAGCCGCCGCTGACCGAGCTGCACGGCGAGCAGGGCGCTCCCGTCCGCCGCACGGCCACCGCCGAGTCCGCGGACCTGCTCACCGACCTGGCCGTCCAGGGCGTCCGCACCGTCACCTTCGTGCGCTCCCGGCGGGGCGCCGAACTGATCGCCCTGATCGCCCAGGAGCGGCTGGCGGATGTCGACCGGTCCCTGCCCGACCGGGTGGCCGCCTACCGCGGCGGATATCTCCCCGAGGAGCGCCGCGCCCTGGAGCGGGCCCTGCACTCCGGTGACCTCCTCGGCCTCGCCGCCACCACCGCCCTCGAACTCGGCATGGACATCGCCGGTCTGGACGCCGTCGTACTGGCCGGATATCCCGGCACCCGCGCCTCCCTCTGGCAGCAGGCGGGGCGGGCCGGTCGCACGGGACAGGGGGCGCTGGCGATCCTGGTCGCCCGGGACGACCCGCTGGACACCTATCTCGTCCACCACCCGGACGCCCTCTTCCGGCAGCCCGTCGAGTCCACCGTCCTGGACCCCGACAACCCGTACGTCCTCGCGCCGCACCTCTGCGCGGCCGCCGCCGAGCTGCCGCTCACGGAGGCGGACCTGCCCCTCTTCGGCCCCGCCACCGAGGAGCTGCTGCCGCAGCTGGAGCAGCGCAAGCTGCTGCGCCGCCGCGCGACCGCCTGGCACTGGACCCGCCGCGAGCGCGCCGCCGACCTCACCGACATCCGCGGGGAGGGCGGCAGCCCGGTCCAGGTCGTGGAGGCGGCGACCGGGCGGCTGCTGGGCACCGTGGACGCCTCGGCCGCCCACACCGCCGTCCACGAGGGCGCCGTCCACCTGCACCAGGGCCGGAGCTATCTGGTGCGGCAGCTCGACCTGGAGGACTCGGTCGCGCTGGTGGAGGAGGCCAGTCCGCCGTACTCGACCACCGCCCGCGACACCACCGCGATCTCCATCCTGGAGACCACCACCGAGATCCCGTGGGGGGACGCGCGGCTGTGCTTCGGCTCCGTCGAGGTCACCAACCAGGTCGTCTCCTTCCTGCGCCGCAAGCTGATCACCGGTGAGGTGCTGGGCGAGACCAAGCTCGACCTCCCGCCCCGCACGCTGCGCACCCGGGCCGTGTGGTGGACGGTGACCGAGGACCAGCTGGAGGACGCCCGCGTCCACCCCCAGGCCCTCGGCGGCGCCCTGCACGCCGCCGAGCACGCCTCCATCGGCATACTGCCGCTCTTCGCGACGTGCGACCGCTGGGACATCGGCGGGGTGTCGGTCCCCCTGCACCCCGACACGCTGCTGCCCACGGTCTTCGTCTACGACGGCCACCCCGGCGGGGCGGGCTTCGCCGAGCGCGCCTTCCACACGGCCGCCCGCTGGCTCACCGCCACCCGCGAGGCCATCGCGGTCTGCGAGTGCGAAGCGGGCTGCCCGTCCTGCATCCAGTCCCCGAAGTGCGGCAACGGGAACGATCCGCTCGACAAACGGGCCGCCATCCGCCTGCTGACGACGCTCCTGGCCAAAGCCCCGGACCAGCCGCCCGCCGAGGGCTGACCGGGCCCAGGCGCCCGCCTCCGGCTCCCGGACGGCCCGGTCCGCCGGGCCCCCGTCGCGGCCGGGTACGGGGGTGTCGGCCGGGCCTGCCCGCGACCGGACCCGGAGGGCGAACGGCCCCGCCCGCACCTCCGCCGTGAGGTCCGCGATCTCCCCGCTCAGAGCGCATCGCACCACGCGCGCGCCCTGGGCGGAGGCCACCCGCCGGGCGAGGCGGCACGCCGCGCCCGGCCCCTCCAGGCCGTGGTCCGCCGCGGCGAGCGCCGCCAGGTCGGCGGCCCCACCGGCCCGATGGCGCGCCACCATGACCTGCCCGGCCGCCAGCACGACCGCGAACACCGCGCACAGCGCCGTCGCGGCGAACGCCGCCCACACCGTCGCCGACCCACGGTCCCCCGCCCCGTGTACGGAGCACCTCGCAGGACGCTCCCCCGTCCCGCGCTCGGAACGCCTCATGGGACCGTCTCCCGCCCCGCGTACGGAGCCCCTCACGAGGCCGCTGGGACGGCCCCTCGCCCCGCCTACGGACCGCCTCACAGGACCGCTGGGACCGACCCCCGCTCCGCGTGCCGAACGCCTCACGGGACCGTCTCCCGCCCCGCGTCAGCCGCGCCCACCGTGTCCTCGTCAAGGGCTGCCGACTCCCCGTCCAGTCGGAGCGCCAGCGGGCCGGGGCCGACGGCATGGGCCCGGACCCGGACCCGCATCAGGTCTCCGTCCCGCCACAGGTCCACCCGCGCGCCGCGCGGTGCGGCCGCCCGGGCGGCGGCCACCACGGCGTCGCGCGATTCCGAGCGCGCCGCCGCCCGGGCCCCGGCCTGGGCCGCGTCCTCGCAACTCAGCTGCGCGGACGCGGCCATCAGGCCCCAGATCAGCATCAGGGCGAACAGGGCCAGCACCGGCAGCGCGACCGCCGCCTCCGCGGTGACGAACCCCCGGTCCGACCCCGTGCGGAGCCCGGCCCGCGCGTCCGGCCGCCCCGCCGTGGACGGTGCCTCAGAACGGCGCATCGAGAGCCCGTCCGATCACCGATCGCAGCGCGCCGCTGACGGTCCCGCTCGTCACCACCTTGTAGAGCACCGCGGCGAAGGCGCACGCCGCCAGCGTGCCCATCGCGTACTCAACGGTGGCCATGCCCGCCTCTGCCCGCGCACGCGCCGCCGCCCGCCGTCGGACCCACCACTGCTTCATCATTCTGGTCCCCCTCGTAGCTGTCATTTGCCGTACAGAAACCGGTCCCCGCGCCGCGCCGGGCCCGGGGCACCGCGCTCAGGTGTGGCCCGCCAGCCCGCCCGCCAGCCCGGTCATCACCGGGGCCACGCCGATCAGCAGATACGCGGGCAGGAAGCAGGCCCCGAGCGGGGCAGTGGCCAGCACGCTCGCCCGGTCGGCACGTCGGCCCGCCTCCCTCCCCTGCTCGGCGCGGCAGTCGGCGGCGATCCGGGAGACCGGCCCCACCGCCGGGGCGCCGGTTGTCCCGGCGTGCTCCAGGGCGCGCGCCAGTCCGCTCGCGCCGGGCAACGCGCCGAGCCGCCCCCAGGCATCGGCGGGCTCTCCTCCCAGCCGCAGTTCCGCAGCGGTCCGGGCAAGTCGCTCGCCGACCGGGCCGCCGAGCGACTTGCCCACCGCGTCCGCCGCCGTGCGCGGGTCCGCCCCGGCGGCCAGGCAGGCCGCCAGCAGGTCGGCGGCCAGCGGGATCTGCCCCACCGCTTCGGCCATCTGGCTCCCCGCACCGCCGGACCGACCGGCGGCGGCCTGTCGCCGCTGCCACCGCCGGAGGCCGTACGCGGCCGCCGCCCCCAGCACGCACCCCAGCGGCCCTCCGACGAGGACGACACCGGCCAGCAGGACGCCGAGCGAGGCCGCCCAGGCCAGGACCGCGCCCTCGTCCGCCCGGGCGCGCCATCGCTCCAGGGCCCGGGTCCGCTTCCGGGCCGTGCTGGTCTCCGCGTCCGTTCGCCCGCTCGGCAGCAGTGCCGTCAGACGCCGCCCGGCGGCACGGTCCCGCCGGGCCTCCACCACCGCCATCGCCACATACGCGGCGGCGGTCATGAGGGACAGCGCGATCCCCAGCCTGTGGACAAGGGCGGCGCTCATCGGCGGACTGCCTTTCCGGGGGCGAGCGCCGCCCGCATCGACCGTCTGAGCCAGGCGAACCCCGCCCACTCCAGCAGACAGCCGCCCACCAGACAGCCCAGCCCGACCGGAGTGTGCAGGAGCTGGTGCAGCGGCTCGGTGCCCAGCGCGGCGCCCATCACCAGCCCGAAGGCGGGGAGCACGGCCAGCACCGCGATGGTGACCTTGGGCCCCGCCAGCCTGGCGCGCAGAATCTCCCGCTGCTCGCGCTCGGCGCGCAGCGCCGAGGCCACCCGGTCGAGCCCGGCGGCAAGCCCCGCGCCTTCGTCGACGGCCACCTGCCAGCAGGCCGCGACCCCGGTCAGCCCCTCCGCGCCCGGCTGCCGGGCCGCCCTGCGCAGCGCCTCGGGCACGTCCCCGCCGAACCGGGCGGCGGCGGACACCAGCCCCCATCGCTCCCCCAGGTCTCCCGAGGGCACGGACAGCAGCGCCTCGCCGGGCTGCCGCCCGGCCCGCAGCTCGCCCGCCACGGTGCCGCACAGGTCGATCACCCCCGCCGCACGCCGGTCGCAGGTCCGGACGCGCTCCCGGGCCCTCAGCCACCGGCCGACGACCGGCACGGCCGCCACCGAGACGAGCAGCGGCAGGACCGAAGCGCCGAGCACCGCGAGCACGCAGCCCAGCGGCAGGCACAGCAGCTCACGCCCCATCCGCCCGCCGTACCTGACCCGCCAGCGCTCCTTGAGCGACGCGACCGTGTCGGACAGCCGCCGCGCCGGGTCCGGCCCGGTGGGCACGACGGGTCCGCCACCCGCGAACAGCAGTCTGGCCCGGCGCAGCTCCCGGTCCCGCCCGGAGAGCAGCCACGCGGCCACTGCGGCGCACAGCAGCGCCGCGCCGAGGGGCAGCGCCCCGGGATTCCCTCCGGTGCCGGTCATGACGCCCCTCCGCCTCGTGCGCACAGCTGCTGGAGCCGCGGCCAGCCCGCCGCCCGCTCGAAGCCCCGCGGGCTCCACACGGCGGCCGGGACGGTGGTGACGAAGCCCGCGCCGTCCCGGTCCAGCACATGCAGCTCGGCGATCCTGCGCCGCCCGCCGCGGTCCCGCACCAGATGGACGACGACCGACAGGGCGGCCGCCAACTGGCTGTGCAGCGCGGCCCGGTCCAGGCCCGCGGTCGAGCCGAGCGCCTCCAGCCGGGCCGGTACGTCCCCCGCCGTATTGGCGTGGACGGTGCCGCAGCTGTCGGACGGCAGGAAAGTTTTCAGTCGGCACGTCGTTGACCAGGGCACTGAAATCTTTTGTGCGGTGACTTGTATCACATTCGCCGCACGAAAGATTTCAGTGCCCGACCTACGTACAGATCAGCTCTCGGAGGTCAGTCACTCACAGCGATCAGAACAGGTCAGTCAGCGGCAACGAGCGTCTGGCGCACCGAAGTTGCGTGGCAGTTTCGACAACATGGCGACGCCAGTCCGATCCCCAGTGCGACGAGGCGACCTCTACCTGAGGACCCGACCGTCGGGACCACGCACCGAGGGAGCGGCGACACGCACTGACTCCACGATTCGAGCCAGGCGGGGCGTCGTGTCCCGCGGCGGCGTTCTACGCCACGCTTGATTCAGTGGCAGTGCTCGAACCGGAAGTGGACGGGAAGCAAAGTCCACGATCACCCGAGCGGCAGACCAAGGGTCGCCGCTGAATAGGATCTGGGCGGCTACTCGCAGAGCCGCTGTTCGGGCCATCGATTTCGGATCAACCCTGGTCCGGTAGTTTCCCTGGTGTGATCTGGCACAGAACTCGGCAAAACTGTCTGCGATGATGAGGTCGGCGCCGTCGAAGTGTTCCGGGTAAGCCACATGCAACGCAAAGTCTGCCATTGCCGCCAGGTCAGCAAAGACGCCTCGCAATTGGACCGCCTCCGGCCGCGCCCATCTGAGGCGATCCTCAAGAAAGCGTTGCAGGTCAGCAAGTATTTGATCTTGCAGGTCAGGGGCTTTCCACTTCTTGTACTCGATACCACACTGCCAGAGCTTGACATCCGTCAGGCGGTGTTTTTCTGAGCCGTGACAACTTCCCTGACCGAGGTTAATGTGCGCTCCTGGTAGGGGGGTGTGGCACTCAGGGCATGCGGCTAACAAATAGCAGCTATGCCTCAGGCACGCAAACATCCATGGCGTGCACCATTCCAGAGGCCAACGTCCATCATTCTCTTCGACGCAAGAAGGACAGAACTTCAATTCACGCGGGTCGATCCAGCTCGCTTTCATCGCCCGGAATGGATTCCGCGGGGAGGCTTTGAGTGGATCAGATTTCACAGCGGTTCCGAGGAAACGCAGCCAGGTCATTGCCTGCAGCTCGTCACTTGCCAGACCCGTTGCCTGCTCCACGCGAAGAACATCCTCGTCGCTGAGGCCGTACACGAGCGACGTTGGCCCCGAGTCGGCGATGCGCGCGGCATTGTCGCCCAGGCGCAGGAGCCCGCACGCCGTGGCCATAGGGATGCGGGGGATCTCGTACACCGCGCTCAGGTGTCCCAGCCAGCTGAGGAGCGACTCACGCGGAAGGGGCATGGGCACGACCGGCAGCCGTCGGCCCCGGTCTGCGGAGGAATCGAGCACAGGGCACGATACGACGACTCGCCCGCTCCACTGACCGTGCAGGGGGGCGGCTGCGTAGGTGAGAACCGCCTTGCCACATATGGCCAAGCAGCCGTCGCGCGGTGTTCTCCTAGGCTCTCGGCATCACGCACGTATGACCATAGGAGGGGTAGCGCGTGGCAACGTATGGTGCTGACTACCTGAAGCGGCTGTTCGCCACCGTGGAGACGTTCGAGCGGGCCTTCGAGCGCTGGATGGAAACTCAGGTCGAGTCGGATCTCCTCAGTTCTCGTGGCCTGTTTCCTACGGTCTGGATCAAGGACGGGCAGGATCAGGGGACGGTGCGGGAGCTTGAGCTCGGCGTGGCGGAGACCGCGGGTGCTGCTGCACGGGCTGTGGCCGTCACTGGGGCGCATATTGGTGTCGCCGGTCTCGGCACCCTCGATCCGATTGGGAACTGGTCGCTCATGTCGGCTCCGAAGGCGCTCTTCGCGCCGCAGGATGTCCGCAACACGGCGGCGACGGTCCGGGGCCGGTTGAACATGATGATCGACGAGGCCGAAACGGCTGCAGAGTCCGCCCTGCCAGGGTTCGCTCCGTCTCAGCTCCATCCGGTCATTTGGACCGCGGCAGCCGCTCACTGGACAACTCACCAGTACCGGGTCGCGGTGCGGGAGGCGTCGGAGGCGCTGACCGTGCATTGGAAGACACGTCTGGACCGCCATGACGTGGACGACACCCCGTTCTGGCAGCAGACCCTTTCGACGGGCGATCCTGAGCCTGGCAGGCCCAAGCTCACATGGCCCGGCGACCCCACTGACAAGACGGCCAAGAGCATGCGCGGCGGATTGGAGCCGCTAGCCAAGGCGCTGAACAGCCTGGCGACCGGATTGAACCTCACCGTCAGAAATGTCACGACGCATACCCGTGACGAGCTGAGTGAGCAGGAAGGCATGGAACGACTCGCGGCCTACAGCTACTTCGCCCGTCTGCTCGACAAGTGCGAAGTCCGCCGCATAGACGACGTGTCCGAGGGCGCCTGAGCTGTCTTCGCTGGTTGGACTCGGGTGGAGGGTGCTGCTCCTGGTACCAGCGGGCGCATCTGCCCCACCTACGGCTTCTAGGCTCTCGGCATGACGATGACACCGGCTGAACTCGAGGCGCAGGAATCCACGCTTGAGCTCCTCAACGACGAGGCTGCCTCGCGTCTGGCTCGCCAGTCGGACTCGCTGGCAAAGATCGACACCAAGGCTGTGTTCCTGATCGGATTCGCGGCCACCGCTGCACAGTTCTTGGCGACGCACAGGCATCACGACGTCCTCGCCTACTGTGCCTTCGTCGCTTACGCCGTCACCCTGCTCACCGGCGTGCAGACGATCCGGGTAGCTGGACACAAGGACTTGGAAGCGCGCCCGATGCTCGTGGCACACGTCCGCTCGCCCAGAAGTCGGGTGCTGGCTGAACTGGCAGCGTCCCGGGCGACGATCTTCGAGAAAAACAAGGAGCGTCACGAGCTGAAGGCCCGGTA
Organism: Streptomyces sp. NPDC040405; assembly: GCF_055595765.1. Classification (NCBI taxonomy): domain Bacteria; kingdom Bacillati; phylum Actinomycetota; class Actinomycetes; order Kitasatosporales; family Streptomycetaceae; genus Streptomyces; species Streptomyces sp. NPDC040405. The sequence continues at coordinate 1,199 of NZ_JBVIVI010000005.1, read as the reverse complement.
CTGGGCCATCAGCCTCTGGTCGCTGGTCCTGGGGCTTGGCCTGTCGACTGTCGCACTACTGCTGCACACTTGAACCTCATGAGCAACGAACAGAACCAGGGCAGCGGCCAGCCCGCCCCCGCACCGGCCCCTCCCGCACCGGCCCCGGCGCCTGATCCTGACTTCGTCGACACCTTCACCAACCAGGCGCTGATCGGGACCGAAATGAAGGGCGACACCAACCCCACGCTCACCCAGGCGGTGCAGCCGCAGGGCAACACCGAGACCCGCTGAGCCGGTGCCGTCCGCCCTGTCGGGCCCAGCCCTCCCCGTGGAAGGCCAGGCCCGACAGGTGCCTGGCCGACGTCAGCCGGCACTGACGTCAGTCACTTTCACTGCCTGCCGGCGATGTACTGCTTCCACCGGTGCGCCAAGTCGCTGCGTCGGGCCTCGCCGGTAGCGGGCACGGTCAGCGGCTCCTCGGGAAGGGTGATCACCTCCGGTGACCAGGTGTCCTCGTTGAAGGAACGGGCCCACATGGGCAGGATGGAGGACTCGAAACCGTGGAGGGCTGAGCAAAGTTCGGGCGAATCCTGCTCGCCTGCATGCTCGTCGCACCCCAGCTCATGCAGGGAGCTTTAGCTGGCTGCGGCCAGCGACGCGGTCGCCCGGCATCTCGCGGAGCGCGACCCCGCCGCACGTCGCCGGAACCGGCAGCGGACGTGGCATTACCTTGCCCCGTGGGTCAGAGATAGGAGACCGGGGCCAAGAGTCCTGTAAGTTCACGCAAACTGAACGGTTCTCGGTGGGAACTCAAGGGTCCGTCGTCGTGCTCTGCGGAGTTGCTTCCGTGGGTTCGGGGCCAACTCGCGACCTTGCCGTTCCTGGTCCCCTGGACCGGCAAGACGCCGAGCGGCCCCCTGCTCGAACGCAGCGAAGCGGAGTTGAGAGCTTGGGGAAGGAGTTGAGAGCTTGGGCGCGGGGCAGCCTCGGGTCGCTACTGTACCGGCGGGCGCTGGGCGAGGCCGTCGCCACGGCGCTGGCGGTACGCGACGGCGCGCCGTCGACCGGCCCCGCACCCACGTACGCGCAGGTGCAGGCCCTCGTCGACGGGCCCGGCGTCACGTGCCGGTGAGCTTGTCGAGGTCGGGGGCGTAGACGGTCATCCAGTGCGGGTTCAGCCGGTAGTAGACGACCTCGCGGTTCCAGTCGAAGGCGTC
>NZ_JBVIVI010000004.1:627929-779846 GCF_055595765.1 Streptomyces sp. NPDC040405 | reverse complement strand
ACGCCAGCACCAAGCCCGCGTCAGTCACTACAAACGCCGCAGACACAGCCCCTGAAACCTGCCCAGCACTCAGAACAAGCACCGTTGCAGTACTAGCCGGCGCGGGTATCCGCCAGCGCGCGGCGGCACAGCGCGTCGGCGCGGCGGGTCGTCTCGGGCTGCCGGTAGTCGCGGGCCAGGTGGAGGGTGTACGCGCAGGACTCCTCGATGGTCACCCGGTGGCCGACGGACACGAACACCGGCTTCACCCCGTCCCGGGTGCGCAGCGCCCGGCCGACCTCCTCGTCCCCGTCGAGCAGCGGCGTCCAGTCGCCGCGGCGCGGGCCGGGCGGGTCGTGGCGGAAGGTAAAGGGGTTCTTGGCGACGCCGATCGTGGGCAGCCCGGTGAGCACGCCCAGGTGGCTGGCCAGCCCGAAGCGGCGGGGGTGGGCGATGCCGTAGCCGTCGCACACCACGACCCCGGGGCGGTGGCCGAGCCGGTCGAGGGCGCCGAGCGCGTCCAGCACGGCCGGGATCTCGCGGAACGCCAGCAGCCCGGGGACGTAAGGGAAGGCGGTCCGGCCGACCGCCGTCGCCTCCCCGGCGACGGCGAGGGTACGGGCGTCCAGCGCGACGGCTGCCGCCGCGACGACGCCCCGGTCGTCGTCGTACGCCACGTCCACGCCCACGACCGCCCCGGATCCGGCGCCCGGGGCGGGCACGGCCCCGCCTTCCGCGCGGACCGATCCCCGCAGCCGCTCCTGCACGGCGGTGGCCTCGGCCTCGGTCGTGGGCCAGCCGGGCGGGAGTTCATAGCGGGGATCGATGGCGCTCGTCATGACCGGTCACGCTACCGCGCGGCGCGCACCGCTACCGGGTCGGCTCCAGGCGGGCGATGCGGCCCTTCTCGCCCGACGCCCAGCAGCCGCCGTCCGGGGCGCAGTCCACCGAGTCGTACGAACCGGAGTCGAGGGCGCGCCAGGTGCGGCCGCCGTCCGCCGTCACGTCGGTGCCGGTCGGGCCGACCGCGAGCGCCAGCCGCGCGCTGCCGGGCAGCCAGGCGACGCCCGAACGGTAGGCGGGCGGGGGCGCGGTGGCCGGAGTCCATGCCGCGCCACCGTCCGCGGTGACCGCCGCCGCGCGCGGGGACGGCTGGTCGGGGCGGTAGTCGCCGCCGACGGCGAGGCCGTGGCGGGCGTCGCGGAAGGCGAGGGCGAAGACGCCGCGGGCCGGGTCACCGGCGGGGAGCGGCGCGTCGGCGACGGTCCAGCCGCGGCCGCGGTCGGCGGTGTGGAAGACCCGGGCGGTGGCGGCGCCGCCGGTGGCGAACCACGCGTCCCCGCGCCCGGCGCTCACCAGACACTGCCCGCTGGCGGCGAACGCGGACTCGCCCGGCTGTGCGGCGGGCATCCCGCCGGAGGGCTGGACGCGCCAGGTGCGGCCGCCGTCACCGGTGGCGAGGATGCGGTACTTGCCGTCCACGGGGTCGCTGAGCGCGATGCCGTGGCGGGCGTCGAAGAAGGTCAGGCAGTCGTAGAAGGCGCGCGGCTCGGGGTTACGGAACGTCTCGCTCCAGGTGGCGCCGCCGTCGTCCGTACGGAAGACCCGCGATGCCTCGCCCTCGCCGATGGCCAGCACCACCGCGCGCCGCGCGCCGAACGCCTCGATGTCGCGGAACTCCAGCCCCTCCGCCCTGGGCGGGGACACGTTCCGCCAGGTGCGCCCGCCGTCGCGCGTCCGCAGCACCGTGCCCTTCGTCCCCGCGACCCAGGCGGTCCGGCGGTCGACGGCGGCGAGTCCCCGGAAGCGGGCGTCGGTGCCGCTGTCCTTCGGCCGCCATCCGGCGCGTAGGCCGCCCGCCCCACCGGCTTGCGCGGGCGCGGCGAGGGCGGCGGCGAGCGCCGCCCCGCAGAGTCCGGCGGCCGCCGTGCGTCTGAGCATGCCCATGATCCCCATGCGCGTCATGGGGGTGGAAGCTAGCCCATGGGCGGTACGCCGTCCACACCACGACGGCGCCCACCGGAACCGCAAGCGGCGCCCGCGGAAGAACCGCGAGCGCCGCCGATCGGCCGTCAGCCGTGCTTGTTCACTTGTTCAGGCAGAGCCGGACCACCAGCGATACGCAGTTCTGCGAGCCGTCGTCGGTGGGCGCCGAGGTCGGCGTGGACTGCGGGTCCTTCGTACGGCTGCTGTCACCGCCGCCGCTGTCACCGCCGCCGTCCGTCGGGTCCTGCGACGGCGACGAGGGCTCCGAGGTGGGCTCGGACGTCGGAGTCGACCCGGTTTCCGATGGGCTGGGCGACTTGGTCGGCTTCGACGGGTTCGTCGGCTTCTCCGACGGGGGCGCCGACGACGGGTCTGAGGGAGCGGACGAGGGCTCCGTGGACCGCGACGGGGACACCGCGCTCGACGGCACGTCCGAGGGCGAGTGCCCCGGCGCCTTCGTGGACGGGCGACTCCGGGACGCCTCGCGCGTGCCGTCCGCGCGCGGCGCGCCCGGCGTCCGCGACGCGGCGTCGGTCGCGTCCGTACCGGACGAACCGGAAGTACCGGAGGAATCGGAGGACTTCTGATGCGGCGCCGGCGACGCCGCCGCCGCGGGCTGGCCCGCCTCCGCCGCGCCGCCGTTGGTGAGGGCGAGGCCCGTCATGATCGCCGCGCCCGCGACGAACAGCACTCCGGCCCCGGCCACCGCGACCGCGACCGGTCCCGCCTCGCGCACCTGCCCGTGCATCAGGTGGCGCATCGAGCGGCGGCCGGAGACGAGCGGGCCGTTCGCGGGAGCCGCGTGGGCACCGCCGATCGGCACGGTCGCCGGACCGCCCACCCCAGCGGCTCCGGCGCCCGCCGCCGCGGCACCCGTCGTGGCCCAGCCACCCGCGGCGACCAGCGGCCGCAGATACGGCGCGGTGCCCCGGTCGTACAGCGCCAGCAGCGCCGGACCGGTCAGCGCGGCCAGTCGGCCATCGGCCGCCACCAGCCGCTCCATCCGGGTCCGGCAGTCCGGGCAGCCGTCGATGTGCACCGCGATCTGCTCGGCCTGGTGCGGGTCGTCCGTGCCCAGTACGTGACCGGGCAGCCCGTCCCAGTGGCCACCGCAGGCCGCGCTCGCCGCGGTACCGGGCTGCGCACGCAGGAACTCATGGCGCAGGCTCTCCCGGGCCCGCTCCACGAGCGCGGCGGCGGCCTCGGCGGTCGTCCGCGTACGACGGGCCGCCTCCTCCGACGGCAGGTCCTCCGCCTCGTCGAGCCAGAGCGCCGTGACCCAGCGCTGCGGCAGCTCGCCGAGGACCCGTATCAGCGGTTCGAGCAGCGAGGACTGCTGCGGCGGGCCCCAGTTCACGGAGGCCACCGCGAGCCCGCGGACGGCGCCGGTCAGTTCGCCCGGTATGTCGTCGATGTCGATGGACTCCCCCGAGCGCAGCCGCCGCCAGACGCGGAAGTGCGCCTCGGCGACGAGATCCCCCGCCATCCAGGGGTTGCCGGTGAGGGTGCGGGCGTACCCGACAAGTCGTGGATATTCGGATTCGTAAAGCCGGGTGTACGCGGCCGCATCCAGCGCCGCGGGACGCATCGTCATGGTGGAACAACCCCTGGGGTGGGTGCCTCGGGAGGACGGAGTGCGGCGGAAGTTTTGTAACAGCTCCGCACGGCACCCGAGACCGTGCATGGATTTGGCAAGCCTAAATGCCGTATGTCCCCCCGAAAAACCAGTCGTGACGCACGTCACGTCCCGCGCGGGTGCACTGGCCTGTCGGCCTGTACGTCTTATGGACGTAGAGACGGCGAGGACCCGCACTGATCGCAAGGGAGCAGGCGTTGTGACCACTGTCATCGACCAAGCAGTCCAGGCCCACCTCATCGCGTCGACCCCAGAGGCACGCGCCATCCCGGCATGCCTGCGCTACGAGCGCGACGACCCGTTCGCCGTCCGCGTCTCCTTCCCGCCCACCGCGTCCCTCGACGGTTCCGCCGTGGAGTGGACATTCGGGCGGGAGTTGCTCGCGGCCGGGCTGCGCGGTCCCGCGGGCAGCGGGGACGTCCAGATGTGGCCGTGCGGAACGCAGCGCACCGTGCTGGAGTTCCACGCGCCCGAGGGCATGGCGATGGTCCAGTTCGACACCGAGGACCTGCGGCGGTTCCTGGGCCGCTCGTACGCGGTGGTGCCGGAGGGGACCGAGGGCGGGGAGCTGGACCTGGACGACGGGCTGGCGTCGCTGCTCAGAGACGCCGCCTGAGAGATATCCCGCGGGTTCAGTCGGTGGTCGTGGTCGTGACGGCGGTCGCCGCCGACAGCGCCGTGGCCACCGCGGCGGCGAGCGCCGCCCGCACCCGGTCGACCACGCCCTCCAGCGCGGCCCCCGGTGCGCCGCTGCGCGCCTCCAGTTCCGCGATGCGCTTCCGGTGCGCCGTGAGGTCCTTGTGCGTGACGACGGTCGTCAGCCCGCCCGCCGCGGCGAGCGCGATGAGCGCCGCGTCCCGCTCGGACACCTCGGACGCGGGCCGCTCCCCGTGCAGGACGCGCACCGCCTCGTCCCGCATCCCCGCGACCAGCTGCGGCCGTTCCAGCGCGTACTCCTTGACCGGGAACACGCCGAGCACCCGCCGTGAGGTCGCGCGCAGATATCCGGCCGCCCGCAGCTGGTTCCGTACCGCCCGCTCGGTCAACTGCGGCTGATGCCCCACCCAGACCCCCCAGGTGCGCGGCCGGGACTCCTCGATCAGCTCCAGCAGCCCGTCCAGCGCCGGGTCCCCGGTCCGCGCGTCCGGCAGCGGCTTCGGGTGGCCCTTCGCGTCGACGAGCAGCTCGCGCTGCGCCAGTTCGGTGAGCGCCGCGGCCCGCGCGAGATAGCCCCGATGCGTGACGGGCTTGCCGGTGCTCGGATCGAAGGCGAGCAGGTAGAGCGTGGCGGCGAGGGAGAGCGAACCGTTCGGCACGGGACCTCCGGGCATGATCCGGTCGGGCGGGTGCACCGACCCTAGAGGCTGTGCCCTCCCCCGGCGACGGCGACGCGCACCACCCCCGTGTGCGCGTAGCCGCCCGCCCCGCCCTTACGGGTGGTGCAGCTTCACGACCGCCGTGGTGGTCGTCCGCCGGAACGCGTCGACCGGGGCGTGTGCGTAGTTCCCCATCTCGCCCCACGCGACGACGGTGACGGTCCGCCCGTCACGCCCGACCCCGTAGAGGTGGATCCCCGGCTCCGAGTCCGGGTACGAGGTGTGGACGCCGTAGACATGGGCGCCGTCCTCGGCCGGAAGCGTGCCGTAGTCCCGCCAGGACGCCGTGCCCTCGGGGAAGACGCGCTCCCAGTCGGCGGCGCAGTTCCGCACCTTCTTCTCGGCCGCCGCGGCGAGCTTGCGCGCGGCGTCCACGGTGGCGGCCTTGACCACGACCTGGGTCGCGGTCGTGTCGTACTCGGTCCAGAAGGTCCGATGGGTGGCCCCGGCGGAGGGCAGCGTGTTCTCGACGCAGAAGGGGACGTTCTCCGGCAGCCCCCGGGTGACGTCGCTCGCGTACCAGTCGGACGAGGCGTGCGGCGGCAGCTCCTTCGGTACGAGGTGGCCGGGCGTGCCCGGGGCCGCGGTGGCGGTGGCGGACCCCGCTACGAGGGCGGCGGTGGTGAGCGCGCCGAGGGCGGCGGTGCGGAGTGTGTGCGGAGACATACGCATGGAAAGGGTTCCTCGCTTCGCATGTGGTGGAAGAACCGCCAAACTCACGGCGGCAGCCCCAGACTGCGCGGCGCCGCGCCGCCACCGCTACGGCAGGCGTGTCATCCGGGACGCGGGAATGCCTGCACGTACGCTGACTTGGGGGAATGACGGCACCCTGGAACGCGCCCATGGGGCGTTGCGGGTGGCCGCGGGAGCGGAAACGGGGGATGGGCCGGTGGGGAGAGCCGATGCGGTCGAGGAATTCGCGGAGAGCCTGCGCGCTCTGAAGGAGCGTTCGGGCCGCAGCTACGGGGCGTTGGCCACCCGTCTGCACGTCAGCGCGTCCACCCTGCACCGCTACTGCAACGGCGACGCGGTGCCCGCGGATTACGCCCCGGTGGAGCGCTTGGCCCGCCTGTGCGGCGCCACTCCGGAGGAGCTGATCGCCCTCCACCGCCGCTGGATCCGCGCCGACGCGCACCGCTCGACGGGGCGGCCGACCGGGGTGGCCCGGGCAGCCGACCGGGACGAGGCGGCGGGCGGCACCGCGCGCGAGCCGTTCGCGGCGCGGGCGCGATTACGGGCCGTTTCCGCCGACGCGACGTCAGACGAGGCGGCGTCGGGCGGGGCAGCGTCAGGCGGGGCAGCGTCAGGCGGGGCAGCGTCAGGCGGGGCGGCGTCGGGCGGGGCAGCGTCAGGCGGGGCAGCGTCAGGCGGGGCGGCGTCGGGCGGGGGCGCCCGCGCCCCGTGGCGCGCACGGCCGTGGGCCCTGGTGGCGGGCTTGGCCGCCGCCGTCGTCCTCGCCGTCACGGCCGTGGAGGTGCGGTCGTCGTCCGGCGGCGGCGAACCGCGGCGCGACACCGCCGCCTCACCCCCGGCGACCGCGACGCCGAAGGCCCCCGCGACGCGCCCACCCGCCGCCGGGCCCACCGCCCGCGGCCATATGGACCGTAAGGAGACCGAGGACGGTCCGCGGTCGGGCGCGCCGCGCACCGGGAAGCCGGGGCGGCGCGACGGCGGCACGGGATCCACGCCCGGCGCGTCCCGCACGCCCCGGAACGGTTCCGCACGCCTGCCCCTCACCCTCGGCACCCGCTCCCACGTCTGGGAGAACGGCTGCGACCACCGCTACCTCATCGACCGGCCGCCCGCCGATGTCGCCCCGCCGCCCACCGAGCAGGACGCCCCGGCCTGGGCCGCCGCCCATGACGCGGTCCACGGCGGGACCACCAACGTCGAGGTGACGGTCCAGGGCCGGGCGGAGTCCGCGGTCGTGCTGCGCGCCCTGCACGTACGGGTCGTGGGGCGCCGTACGCCGCTGCCCTGGTCGTCGTTCGCCATGGAGAACGGCTGCGGCGGCTCCCTCACCCCGCGCGCCTTCTCCGTCGACCTGGACGCCCCGCGCCCCCTGGCGCGCCCCACCGACGGCAACGACGAGGGCAAGCCGATCCCCGCCGTCCGCTTCCCGTACCGCGTCTCGGCGTCCGACCCCGAGGTGCTGCTGGTCAACGCCCGTACGGCGGGCTGCGACTGCCGCTGGTACCTGGAGCTGGAGTGGACGAGCGGGGACCGCTCCGGGACGGTGCGGATCGACGACCACGGCGCGCCGTTCCGCACCAGCGGCGTCAAGGGCCGCCCCGCGTACGGGTACGACTACGGCGAGGGAGCGTGGCGCGAAAGCGGCTGAGGCCCCTACTCGTCCGCCGTCGTCAGCCGCAGCGCCGCGTCCCGCACGTCCGGGTGCGGATGCTGGCGCAGGCCCCGCACGCGTTCCCGCCAGGGCTCCGCCCATTCCGTACGGGGGCCGCCGACGCCCGTGAGCACCGCGGCGAAGAGCCCGGCGGCGTGTCCGCCGTCCTCCTCCAGCTGCCAGGCGGCGCGCAGCAGCGCCTCGCCGCCGCCCGGCCGCGAGGCGGCGCCGAGCCGGTCCCGCAGGGTGTCGGCGGTGCGGGCGGCGAGCGCGGGGCGGGAGGTGTGCAGCCGGGCGAGGCGGGCGAGCGCGGCGGTCAGCGCGCTCGGCCGGGCGTTCAGGTCGAGCGCCTGGACGAGGACCTGGGCGGCCTCGGGGACGAACGTCTCGTATCCGGCGAGGAGTTCGGCGGCGCCGAGGGCGTGGCGCCGCATCTCCCGCGGCCGCATCCGCCCGTGCTGGGCGAGTCGCGTGGCCAGGTGGCGGATGCGCTGGCGGGCAGGCCGGTCGCGGTCCGGTTCGGCGTCGGGCATGCCGGTGCGGGCGTCGGCGGTGACGAGGGCGGCCAGCGCCCAGGCGAGCGGGTTGTCCTCGGAGGCGCCGTCGGGCGCGGCGGCCATGAGGGCGAGCAGCGCGTCGGCCGCGGACCGCCAGCTCGCCCGGTTGCCGAGGTCGGTGACGGCCGCGACCAGCAGCGCCGCCGCGTCCGGCGCCCAGGGCGACCAGCGGGCGAGCGCCGCGTGACCGGAGGCCGCCACCTCGGGGTCCTCGGTGTCGCAGACGACGCGGATGAGCTGGGCGTAACGCTCGCGGTGGAGTTCGGGGAGGTCGAGCGGCCGGGTTCGCAGGACCGCGTGGCGCAGTTCGCGGCGGCCTCCGGCGGCGGCCGTCAGCAGTTCCCAGGCGCGTTTGGTGCCGAGCAGCCGGGCCGCGAAGCGGACGCAGACGGCCTGGACGTCGGGGTGCTGGCCGGGGAGTCCCTGGGCGTCGGCGAGGAGGGTGGCCGCGTCGGGGACGGGCAGGTGGGTGGCGGCGAGCCGGGCTGCCTCCTTGCGGCTGGTGACCTTGGGCGGGACGGACGGTACGGCGGTGGCCACCCCGTCGGGTACGAGGACGCCGCGGATGAGCCGGTCCAGCCGGGACGGCGCCACGTACCGGGCGGCCCTGGCCGCCGCGTACACCGCCACCCGCGCCCGGTCGCCGCCCGCGTGGGCGAGCAGGACGGGCAGGGCGTCCCCGGGGCGGCGGGTCCGGGACAGGGCGGCGAGCGCGGCCTCGGCGAGGACCACGTCATCGGCGGCGGCCCACGTCCTGACCAGCGGCGTGCCCTCGTCGAGCGGCGCGGCGCGGGCTATCGCGCAGGCGCGTTCGGGCAGGGGCAGGGTGGTGTCGGCGGCGGCCCCGGCCAACAGGCGGGCGGCTGCGGCCTGCTGGCGGGGCAGCCAGCGGGCGCTGTCGCGGCCGGTGGGCGGCGTCCAGTGGGTGCCGTGGGTGAGGAAGCGGCCGTAGGGCGGGGTGTCGCCGAGCGCGAGGTCGAGCAGGTCGGTGCGGCGCCGGGTCAGCACCGCCAGGACCGGCGGCAGTACGGCGGCCGAGGGCTCCTGGGCGAGGAGTTCGGCCACCCGGGCGTCCCGTTCGCGGGGCGGCTCCAGCCACAGGACGATCGCGGTGCGGGCGGTGTCGCCGCGGCCGAACGCGATGGCCTGCCACAGCAGTTCCTGCAGCTCGGGCATGGTGTGGGCGCGCCGTCCGAGGGAGCGGGCGAGGGCGAAGGTCAGCTCGTGGTCGACGCGTTCGGCGCCCGCCTCCAGCCAGGGGCGCAGCGCCTCGAAGACGGTGTGTTCCTGGCCGCGCCGCAGCTGGTGGTCGAGGCGGCCGAGGTCGGCGGCGCCGACGCTGCCCGCGAGCCGGGTGACGGTGCGCAGCCCCCAGCCGAGCAGTTCGCGCCGCCCGGTGACGGCGTGTTCGCGCAGCAGGGCGACGGCGAGGCGGCGCAGCGCCCGGCGGGTGGCGGTGGAGGAGTCGCGGGCCTGGATGGCGTCGGTGGCGACCCGGTCGAGGGGTTCGGCGGCGTCGTCGGTGAACAGGGCGGGCACGGTCGCGGCGAGCGCGTCGAGGGCGGCGTGGCGCACCGGGTCCTGCTCATTGCGCAGCCGTTCCAGCTGCCGCAGCAGTGCGGTGACGGCGCCCGGGTCGCCGGAGCGGGCGGCGTTGCGGATCAGCAGCGGGTAGGCGGCGGCCCGGTCGTCCGCGGCGGGGCGGCGGATGGCCGCGTGGAGCTCGTCGTGGGCCTCTTCGACCGGCAGATACGCGACCGCTTCGAGGACCGTCGTCCAGTGCGCGCCGCGCTCGCGCGCCTGCGCGGCCATCCGGCGCGCCTCGGCCTGGCGGGCGGGGCGCGGCAGCGCGTCGAGGACGGCGGGTGCCAGGACGGCGTGGGCGGGGTCGCGTTCGGCGGTGGCGGCACCGAAGAAGGCGGCGCGGCGGGCGGGCGGCAGCGCGGCCAGCAGCCGCGCCAGGGCCTCGGCGTCGTGCGCGAGGGCCCGGCCCAGGGCGTCGAGTTCGGGCGGGTCGGCGCGGACGAGGCGGCGCAGCACCGCCCGTTCCAGCCCCTGGCCGCGCAGCAGCTGGGTGTGTTCGGGCGTGAGCAGCAGATCGAGCGTACGGCCGGGGTCGGCGGCCACCAGCGTGCCCAGCCGGTGGCGCAGGGGCGGGGGCAGCGCGCTGTGACACCACCGCTCCAGCAGGTCCAGTACGCGGTGCGGTTCGGCGCGGGCGGCGAGCGCCACGCCGGGCGCGTACCGCAGCCACCAGTCGGCGCGCAGCGCCGCGGGCAGCGCGGTCAGCTGCCGCTCGGCCTCGTCGAGGACCGCGGCGGGGTGGCGGGTGGTGAGCGGCCGCCAGCTGCCGACCGCGTGGAACAGCGCGGGCAGCAGCCGTACGACGGTGTCCGCCCCGCACCCGGGCAGCAGCCGCGCCGCCTCGGCGTCGCCCCAGCGCTCCCGCAGCGGGTCGACGAGCCGGTCGGCGAGCGCGGTGCGGCGCCGGGCGACGACGGCCCGGATGAGCTGGCGCCGTACGGCGGCGGGCGCGTCCTCGAACGCCGCCTCCAGCGCCTCGTCCCGGACCCGGGCGCGCAGCGCGTGGCCGCGCACCAGGGGGTCGGGGTCGGTGAGCAGCGTCTCCAGATGGCCGGTCCGCCCGCCGATCGCCGCCGCCGCTGCGGCCAGCCGCCGCTCGTACGCCCCACGCCCCGCCAGCTCCTCGACCAGCCCGGCCAGTTGCCCCCGCGCACTGGCTGCCCGCACCCGCCCGGCCAGCTCCCGCATGCGCCGCGGGTACGGCAAGGGGTCGAGGGCGGCGATCAGTTCGTCGGCGAGGACGCGGGGCGCGTCGGGGTCGTACACCATGCCGAGGATTCTCCCCGCCCCCACCTGCGCCTCCACACGGGGTCATGTTCCCCCAATGCAGGACGCTCCGCCCCTGCCCCGACCGGGCAGTCCGCCCGACACCGCGCACCCAGCGCCCCGGGAGACGCGGGCCGAGGCCGACGCTGCCCCGCCACCCGTCCGGGCGGAGCGCCGAACACCTCCGCGCACGGCAACGGCCGCCGGTGGTCCGGGGAGGCGCAGCCGGGAACCCCGGGGCGGGGGCCCGACCGGGCTGCTCCCAGCCCCGCCATCCGGCCGGGCGGAGCACCAAGCACCTCCGCGCGCGGGGCAACTGCCGTGGTCCGGGCGTCCCGCGATCGGTGGAGGCGCGGGTCAGGCGTCCGGGTGGTAGATGGTCTCCCAGGGGGTTCGCTGCCAGGGGCTGTCCTGGTTCATGGGGTCCACCAGGCGCTGCACGGCGCGGGCCGTGTCCTCCTGGGACACCGGCCAGTCCTCGTTCGAGGTGCCGCTGAGGGCGCGCAGCCAGGCCAGGCGGCCGGTCATGAAGTCGTCGGCGTACTCCTTCCACGAGCCGTACGTCCGCGCGACCGGCGCCACGACCTCGCGCAGCAGCCGCCACGCGGTGGGCTCGTCGAGGTATCCGGCGGCGAGGCCGTAGCGGGTGATGTCCGCGTAGCGGGCGATGTCCCAGGCCAGCGGCGGGTGGCCGATGGCCGCGGCCATCTGCGTACGGTGTCCGGTGGTGGCCAGCCGGTGCAGTACGGCGTGCAGGTCCTCCGTGGTGGTGATGCCCCAGCTGTCCGAGAGCCGCCCCCGGGACACCGACGCGTCGATGCGCTTGAGCGGGTAGAGCAGGGTATGGGAATGCCCCGGGGTGCGCTCGGCGAGGATCGCCGCGAGCGAGACCATCCACCGCTGGTGGGAGGTCAGCGGGGTGGGGTAGCGCTTCTTCGCCGACGGGCCCACGGCCATCTTGACCAGGGTGCCGCCGAACTGTATCCAGCCAGCCATAAGGCGACTGATGCTGGCAGAGCGCCCGCCCGCGGTCAATCGGTGTCCGTACATCGTGCGGGGCCGCCCGGCGGCGCTTACGCTCGGTGTGTGGGTCGGCCGGGCAACCCCAGCAAAAGGGGGAGATATGCCGGAACTGTTCATCGGCGGACAGTGGACCGCCGCCCTCGACGGACAGACGCGGGAGATCCGGTGCCCGGCGGACGGGTCACTGGTGGCCGCGGTGGACGAGGCCGGGCCCAAGGACGTGGCGATGGCGGTCGCGGCGGCCCGGGACGCGTTCGACCGCGGTCCGTGGCCGGGGACCGCGGCCACGGAGCGGGGGCGGCTGCTGCTGCGGGTGGCGGATCTGCTGGAGCGCGACAAGGCGGATCTGGCCCGCGCCGAGTCCCTGGACACGGGGAAGCGGCTGGTGGAGAGCGAGTACGACCTCGAGGACATCGCGGGGTGCTTCCGCTACTTCGGCCATCTGGCCGCCACCGGTGGCGCGGACCGGGTGCTGGACACGGGCAGTGCGGAGATCGACAGCAGGGTGGTGCACGAGCCGGTCGGGGTGTGTGCCCTGATCACGCCGTGGAACTATCCGCTGCTGCAGACGGCCTGGAAGGTGGCGCCCGCGCTGGCCGCCGGGAACACGTTCGTCCTCAAGCCCAGCGAGCTGACCCCGCACACCGCGATCGGGCTGCTGCGGCTGCTCACCGAGGCGGGGGTGCCGCCGGGCGCGGCGAACCTCGTCCTGGGGGCCGGGTCGACGGCGGGCGCGCCGCTGGTCACGGACGAGCGGGTGGACATGGTGTCCTTCACGGGCGGGGTGGTGACCGGGCGGTGGATCATGGCGGCGGCCGCGCCCACGGTCAAGAAGATCGCTCTGGAGCTGGGCGGCAAGAACCCCAATATCGTCTTCACCGACTCCGATTTCGACACGGCGGTCGACTACGCGCTGACGGCCGTGTTCCTGCACTCCGGGCAGGTGTGTTCGGCGGGCGCCCGGCTGCTGGTCCAGGAGCAGTTGCACGACGCGTTCGTGGACGAGCTGGTGGCCCGCGCCCGGGCGATCCGGCTGGGTGGCCCGTTCGACGAGAACGCCCGTACCGGCCCGCTGATCTCGGCCGCGCACCGCGACAAGGTGGCCAGTTACGTGGCGGCGGGGATCGACGAGGGCGCGGTACTGCGCTGCGGCGGGACGCCGCCCGACGAGCCGTCCCTCGCGGGCGGCCACTACTACCTGCCGACGGTGCTGGACGACTGCACACCGGACATGACGGTGGTGCAGGAGGAGTCGTTCGGCCCGGTGCTCACGGTGGAGCGGTTCCGGGACGAGGAGGAGGCGCTGGCGCTCGCCAATGACACGGTGTACGGGCTGGCTGGCGCGGTGTGGACGCAGGACGCGGAGAAGGCGCACCGGGTGGCGTCGCGGCTGCGCGCCGGAACGGTCTGGATCAACGATTTCCATCCGTACGTCCCGCAGGCCGAGTGGGGCGGGATGAAGCAGTCGGGCATCGGCCGTGAACTGGGCCCCGCGGGGCTGCACGAGTACCAGGAGACCAAGCACATCTGGCGCAACACCGCACCCCGCCCCCAGCGGTGGTTCGTATGACGGCGGCCGAGCCCACCGAACCACCCCACCCCGGCCCCCGGGAGGCCGCGGCGCACGACGACGATTCGCTCGCGGAACTCGGCTACCGGCCGGAACTCAAGCGCACGCTCGGCAACTTCCACACCTTCGCCGCCGGGATCAGCTACATCTCCATCCTCACCGGCACCTTCCAGCTGTTCTACTTCGGCGTGACCCACGGCGGCCCGGCGTACTGGTGGTCGTGGCCGATGGTGTTCCTCGGCCAGCTGATGGTGGCGCTGTGCTTCTGCGAGCTGGCGGGGCGCTATCCGGTGGCGGGGTCGGTCTACAACTGGTCCAAGCTGCTGGGCGGTCCGCATGTCGGCTGGCTGGGCGGCTGGATGATGATGACCGCCTCGATGGTGTCGCTGGCGGCGGTGGCGCTCGCGTACCAGATCACGCTGCCGCAGATCTCCTCGTGGTTCCAGGTCGTCGGCGACGGCAGCAGCGGCACCGAGCGGGCGGCCAACGCGGTCGTACTCGGCTCGGTCCTGGTCCTGTTCACCACCCTGGTGAACGGCTTCGGGGTGAAGCTGATGGCCCGTATCAACTCGGCCGGAGTGGCCATCGAGCTGGTGGCCGCGATCGTGCTGATCCTGCTGCTGGCCGCGCACTTCACCCGCGGCCCGGGCGTGGTGCTGGACACCTTCGGCCACGGCCAGGGGCAGTCGATGGGCTACTTCGGCGCGTTTCTGACCGCCTCGCTGGCCTCCGCGTACGTCATGTACGGCTTCGACACGGCGTCGTCGCTCGGCGAGGAGTCGGTGGATCCGGGCCGCAACGCGCCGCGCGCGATTCTGCGGGCGCTGATCGCCTCGTTCCTCATCGGCGGGTTCATCCTGCTGTTCGCCCTGATGGCGGTGGAGAACCTGCACGCGAAGCAGCTGGCGGAGGACGGGCTGCAGTACGTGGTGCTGTCCACCCTCGGGCACACCATGGGCGAGATCATGCTGTGGTGCGTGGTCATCGCGATCACGGTGTGCGCGCTGGCCGTGCACACCGCCAGCATCCGGCTGATGTTCGCCATGGCGCGGGACAACAACCTGCCCGGCGGTTCCCGGCTCGCCCATGTCCATCCGCGCTTCCAGACCCCGGTGCTCCCGGCGATCCTGATCGGTCTGGTGGCCATCGCGATCCTGGTCATCAACATCAACCAGCCGCAGATCTTCTCGGTCGTCACCAGCATCGCGATCATCATGATCTATATGGCGTATCTGCTGGTGACCACGCCCATGCTGGTGCGGCGGCTGAGGGGGCAGTGGCAACCGGCCGCGGGCCGTTTCTCGCTGGGCCGCTTCGGCGTGCCGGTCAACGCGCTGGCGGTGCTGTGGGGCCTGGCGATGTCCGTCAACCTCGCCTGGCCGCGCGCCGCGGTCTACAACGCGACCGGACCGCAGCACTGGTATCTGCGCTGGGGCGCGGTCCTGTTCATCGGCGTGGTCGCCCTCGGCGGCTTCGCCTACTACTGGTTCGTGCAGCGCAGACACACCGGCGTCCTCGCCGAGCACGCCGCCGCAACCGCGCCGTGAGCCCATGAGGGCCGTGAGCCCATGAGGGAGGACAGCCCCGTGGACGAGTTCGACTACGTGGTGGTGGGCGGCGGCACGGCCGGGTCGGTCGTCGCGGCCCGGCTGAGCGAGGACCCTTCGGTGACGGTGTGCCTGCTGGAGGCGGGCCCCTCGGACGTCGGCGACGACAACGTCCTGCGGCTGGACCGGTGGATGGGGCTGCTGGAGTCCGGCTACGACTGGGACTATCCCGTCGAGCCGCAGAAGCAGGGCAACAGCTTCCTGCGGCACGCCCGCGCCAGGGTGCTCGGCGGCTGCTCCTCCCACAACTCCTGCATCGCGTTCTGGGCCCCGGCCGAGGATCTGGACGAGTGGGCCGGGCGCGGCTGTACGGGGTGGAGCGCCGAGGAGACGTACCCGCTGTTCCGGCGCCTGGAGAACAGCGACGCGCCCGGGGACCACCACGGCCACGACGGCCCGGTCACCCTGCGCACCGTACCGCCCCACGACCCGTGCGGCCGGGCGCTGCTGGCGGCGTGCGAGGAGGCGGGCATCCCGCTCACGCCGTTCAACACCGGTGAGACGGTGGTGCGCGGCGCCCACTGGTTCCAGATCAACGCGCGCGAGGACGGCACCCGCTGCTCCGCCTCCGTCGCCTACCTCCACCCGGTGATGTCCGGGCGCCCCAATCTGGCCGTACGCACCGGGCTCCAGGCCAAGCGGCTGCTGCTGGACGCGGACCGGCGCTGCATCGGCGTCGACTACCTCGCCCCCGACCTGATCCACACCCACACCGTGCACGCCCGGCGCGAGGTGGTCGTCTCCTGCGGCGCGATCGACACCCCGAAGCTGCTGATGCTGTCGGGCATCGGGCCCGCGGACCATCTGCGCGGGACGGGCGTGGAGGTGATCGTGGACTCCCCCGGTGTCGGCGAGAACCTCCAGGACCACCCCGAGGGCGTCATCATGTGGAACGCCGAACAGCCCATGGTCCGCAGCTCCACCCAGTGGTGGGAGATCGGCATCTTCGCCGCCACCGAGCCCGGTCTCGACCGGCCCGACCTGATGTTCCACTACGGCTCGGTGCCGTTCGACATGAACACCTACCGCTACGGCTATCCGACGTCCGAGAACGCCTTCTGCCTCACGCCCAACGTCACCCGCGCCCGCTCCACCGGCACCGTACGGCTGCGCACCCGCGACTTCCGCGACAAGCCGAGGGTCGACCCCCGCTACTTCACCCACGACCACGACATCCGCGTGATGATCCACGGCCTGCGGCTGGCCCGCACCATCGTCGCCCGCCCCGCGCTGGCCCTGTGGGCGGGTGCCGAACTCGCCCCGGGGCCCGACGCGGACACCGACGACGAGCTGTTCGCGTACATCCGCGACACGCACAACACCGTCTACCACCCGTCCTGCACGGTGAAGATGGGCGCCCTCGACGACCCCACCGCCCCGCTCGACCCCCAACTCCGGGTCAAGGGGGTGACGGGGCTGCGGGTGGCCGACGGCTCGGTGATGCCGCATCTGGTGGCCGTCAATCCGTGCATCACCACGATGATGATCGGCGAGAAGTGCGCCGGCATGATCAAACAGTCCCGACCGTGAGGGCCTCTCGCCCGGCGCGGTAACTCCCGTGGCCAATCAAGGCGTTGGCACCGCGCGGCCACAGCCATCCCTTGAGCCCGCACACCCCCGGCGGCCACTCTGATCGCACCTTCCGACAGCAGAGTCGGATGCGATGAGGGAGGAAGCCAGCCGATGCGAAGATCGCGTCGCCTTGTGGCCGTGGTGGGCGCCGCCGGTGTGATGGCCGTCCTGGCCACCCCGGTGGCCGGTGCCCGGCCGTCCCAGTCCGCAGCGCAGGCCCCACAGACGGCCCCACCGGTCCGTACCCAACAGCACACCGTCACCCTGATCACGGGTGACACGGTCACCGTTACCACCGGCGCGGACGGCAAGTACGCCGTGGAGGTGGAGCGGGCGCCGGGCCGCGAGTCGGCGGAGTTCGTGACCGCCGAGCAGAACAAGGAAATCAGCGTCGTCCCCGTGGACGCGCTCCGGCTGATGTCCAAGGGCCGGGTCGACGCGGGCCTGTTCAACATCACCCAGCTCGTGAAGCAGGGCTACGACGACCGGAAGACCGGCTCGATCCCGGTCATCGCCACCTACCGCGGCGACGGCGCGCACCCGGCCCCCGAGGGCGCGCGCAAGACCTTGGCGCTGAGCAGCGTGGACGGCGCGGCGCTCAGCGCGCGCAAGGCCGACGCGGCGGACTTCTGGGCCGACGTCAGCGGCGACAAGGGGTTACGGAAGCTCTGGCTGGACCGCAAGGTCAAGGCGTCGCTCGACGTCAGCGTCCCGCAGATCGGCGCGCCGGAGATGTGGAAGGCCGGACACGACGGCAAGGGCGTCAAGGTCGCCGTGCTGGACACCGGCATCGACGCCACCCACCCGGACGTCAAGGACGCCGTCGCCGACTCCAAGAGCTTCGTCCCGGATCAGACCGTCAAGGACGGCCACGGCCACGGCACCCATGTGGCCGACACCGTCGCGGGCGGCGGCGCCGGGTCCGACGGCAGGTACAAGGGCGTGGCGCCGGGCGCGAAGCTGCTGGTCGGCAAGGTGCTGAACGACGCGGGCGAGGGCTACTCGTCGTGGATCATCGAAGGCATGGAGTGGGCCGCCGCTTCCAAGGCCAAGGTCATCTCCATGTCGCTCGGCGCCACGGCGTCCGGCCCCTCGGACCCGCTGAGCGAGGCGGTCGACCAGCTGTCGGCGTCCTCCGGGGCGCTGTTCGTGGTCGCGGCGGGCAACTCCGGCCCGTTCGAGGGGACCGTGGAGACGCCCGGCATCGCGAACTCTGCGCTGACCGTCGGCGCCGTCGACAAGTCCGACAAGTGGGCGACCTTCTCCAGCCGCGGACCGCGCACCGGCGACTACGCGGTCAAGCCCGAGATCACCGCGCCCGGTGTGAACATCACGGCCGCCCGCGCGGCCGGTACGACCATGGGCACCCCCGTCAACGACCTGTACACCACCTCCAGCGGCACCTCCATGGCGACGCCGCATGTCGCGGGCGCGGCGGCGATCGTCGCGGAGGTCCACCCCGGCTGGACCGGTCAGCAGATCAAGGACGCGCTGGCCAGCACGGCCAAAACCGGGGCGTCGGACGGTCCGTTCACCCAGGGCGACGGCCGGGTCGACGTGCCGCGCGCAGCCACCCAGGACGTGTTCGGGACCCCGGTCCTCAATTACGGCCAGTACGCGTACGACGCCGACCGAGCCGACCCCAAGACCATCCGGTACACCAACGCCACCGACAAGCCGGTGACGCTGAAGCTGGCGTCCTCGGTCGGCGGCGGCTCCCTCGCCCTCGGCTCCGACACCGTGACCGTGCCCGCGAACGGTGAGATGAAGGTCCTGGTCACCGTCGACCCGGCCAAGGCGGCAGCGGGCCGCCACACCGGATACGTCACCGCCACCGGCGACGACGGCGCGGGCGGCACGGTCAAGGTGACCACGGCCGTCGCCTACGAGAAGGCGGAGAAGCTCCACGACCTCAACGTCACGCTGCTGGACCGCGAGGGCAACCAGTCCCCTTCGGCGCTCTACACCCTCCAGAAGCTCAGTGACACCAGCCAGAACCAGTTCGGCTACATGCGCGGCTCCGAAACCTTCCAGCTGCCGCCCGGCACGTACTCCCTCGCCACCTGGATCCCGGTCTACGACAGCGGGAAGCACGAGGTCGCGACGAGCGTCGTGGGCGATCCGCAGATCGAGCTGAACGGCGACGCCTCCCTCACCCTCGACGCCCGCAAGGCCGTCGAGATCAAGCCGCGGACCAAGGAGAAGGACCCCGAGTCCCAGGGCGTGATCACTTCCTGGCACCGGGAGCTGAAGGGCGGCAGCTCCTTCGGCCTGACCTACTCCATGGGCAAGTGGAAAAAGCACATCTACGCGGCGCCGACCGAGAAGGTCGCCGAGGGCACCTTCGAGTTCTACAGCCGCTGGCGGCTGGAGAAGACGAAGCTGACCGCGCGCGTCACCGGTCCCGAGCGGGTCACGCTGAGCCCGGAGTACGCGAACACGTACACCGGCTGGCCCGTCAAGATCGACGGTAAGCGGAAGGTGCGGCTGGTGTCCGCCGGGGCCGGTACGGCCGAGGACTTCGAGGGCCTGGACGTGAAGGGCAAGGCCGTGCTGGTGGGCCTGGCACCCGACGGATGGCCCGACGAGGCGGTCGTCAACGCCACCAAGGCGGGTGCCGCGTACGTCCTCGCCTACCGCAAGACGACGGCCGGTCTGTGGCTCACCGCGGTCGACAGCGCGACCATCCCCGTCCTGTCGCTGCCCGGCGAGGAGGGCGACAAGCTGCTCTCCCTGCTGGACGGCCAGGCCAAGGGGGTGACCATCGAGCTGGGCGGCACGACCAACAGCCCGTACCTGTACGACGTGGTGCTGCCCGAGCCGAACGCCATCGGCAAGGACCTCACCTACCCCCTCAACAGCCGCACCACCCACAAGGTCACCGCCCGCTACAGCGGCCCCGGGAAGGGCCACCTCGGCGCCGAGGCCACCCACACCTTCCGCCCCTACCAGCTCTTCTCGGTGGAGCAGAAGGCCGAGGTGACGCTGGGCACCCAGCGCACCGAGTACTACAGCGCCGACCCCGGCACCCGCGTCTGGCGCACCGCCATGCAGGACTACGACGGCGGCGGACGGCAGTGGGCGCCGCTCACGACCTACGCGCCCGGGACGAAGGACACCGTGAACTGGCTCTCCCCCGTCATCCGCCCCACGACCGCCGCCGAGTTCGGCACCTCGGAGCGCGAGGGTGACCAACTCACCCTCGCCGTACCGGAGTTCTCCGAATCGGGCGCCGGGCATTACGGCTCCGCGGGCGCGGCCAAGGACGGCGTGGACGCGGTGAAGACCAGCCTGTACGCGGACGGCGAGCTGATCGGCGAGGCGCCGTACGGCTCGGGCACCTTCGCCGTACCGGCCGCGAAGGCCGACTACCGGCTCACCGTCGACGCGCGGCGGACCGCCGAGTGGTCGGCGTACTCCACCCGGACCACCACCCAGTGGGACTTCGCCTCCGCCCACACCGCCGGAGCCACGCCCCTCCCCCTGCTCTCCCTCGACTACGACCTCGGGGTGGACCTGGTGGGCCGCGCCAAGGCGGACAAGCGCTTCACCTTCGGCCTGACCCCGCGCCACCAGGACGGTGCGAAGGCGGCGAAGATACGCACCGTCAAGGCATGGGTGACCTATGACGACGGCACCACCTGGAAGGCGGTGAAACTCACCCGCGACGGCGCCGATTACCGGGCCACCGTGAATCACCCCCGGCTCGGCGCCACCAACGGCTTCACCGGCCTGCGCGTCCAAGCCGCCGACGCCGACGGCAACCGAATCGATCAAACGGTCATTCGTGCATATGGCCTGAAGTAGGCCGAAAGCCGTCCTCTGGCGGTAACGAACACCGTCTAGCGTGCCGTTGATTGAATCGTTGCATCGACGCGCTGGAGCCGCCGGAAGTGGACAGCAGAGCAGCATCCTCATCCGCCGAGACCCCTGCCGCGCCCCCGAGTCCCTGGGCCGCGGCAGGGGTCTCCGACTTCGACGAGACGCTGTACCACGCGATCCTCCACCAGCCCGACGCGGGCGTCACCGGCTGGGCGGAACTGCTCCGCACCTCCCCCTCCCGCGTCCGCCGCGGCTGCGCCCGCCTCCTGCGCCTCGGCCTCCTCCAGGCCCCCGACTCCACGGGCGGGCTGCGCCCCGTCGACCCGCGCAGCGCCGTACGGGCCCTCATCCGCAAACGCGAAACCGAATCCGAACTCCTCGCCGCCACCGCCGAGGACCTGGCCAAGGTCTACACGGCCGGGCTGCTGCGAGCCGAACCGTCCGGACTGATCGAAGTGGTGCAGGGCGAAAGCGCCAACGCGGCACGGCTGGAAGAGCTGTACGCCCGGGCCGAACACGAGATCTGCCTCTTCGACGCCCCGCCCTACCTCGCGCCGCTCACTCCGCAACTGGACCTCCAGCGCGAGGTGCTGCGCCGCGGTGTCTCCTACCGCACGATCTACTCCGTCTCCTCTCTGGAGACCCCCCAACTCCTCGCCTACGCCGAGGGCATGGTCGCCCTCGGCGAACAGGCCCGGGTCCTCCCCGCCGTGCCCATGAAGCTCCTGGTCGTCGACGGCCACCGCGCGATGCTGCCCCTGACCAGCACGGACGCGGGCCCGGGCTACTGCGCCGTGATCGTCCGCCACTCCGCCCTCACGGACGCGCTGCGGACCCTCTTCGAGACCCTGTGGCAGCAGGCGACGCCCCTGAGCGGCGTACGGGAAGAGAGCCGCGAAGACCTCACCGAGGCGGACCGCAACCTGGTGGGCCTGCTGGCCGTGGGCATGAAGGACGAGGCGATAGCCCGCCACCTGGGCATCAGCCTGCGCACCCTGCGCCGCCGCATCAGCACCCTCCAACGCCGCCTGGGCGCGAGAGGCCGCTTCCAGGCAGGAGCCCGAGCCGCCCACCGAGGCTGGACCTGACCCCTGTCCCCCACCCCGCTAGCGCCACTGCGTGGCCGCCCCGCCCGCCCTCGGGACCACCGCTTCGATCTTCTCCCGGATCCCCCGCATCACCGCCACGATCCGCTCCTCCCGGCCGCCCTCCGCCAGCCGTGCCGTCGGCACCGAGCAGCTGATGGCATCGACCGCCGGGGCGTCGTACCGCAGGGCGAAGCCGAAGCCCGTGATGCCGGTGACACCCTCCTCGCGGTCCACCGCGTAGCCGCGGTCCCGGGTGCGGGCCAGGTCGGCGGCCAGGGATGTGCGGTCCGGGTGAGTGCGCGGGGTCAGCGGTTCCAAGGGGCCGTCCGGCAGGGGGAGTTCGGCGTCGGGGCGCTCGGCGAGGAGCGCCTTGCCGAGGGCTCCGGCGTACGAGGGGAGGCGGCGGCCCACGCGGCTGAAGGGCCGCAGGTATTCGTGCGACTCGCGGGTGGCGAGGTAGACGACGTCGCCGCCGTCCAGCCGGGCGAAGTGGATGGTCTCGCCGAGGGCGTCGGACGCCTCGTCCAGATAGGGCCGGGCCGCCCGCACCCGCGGGTCGCTGTCGAGGTAGCTGGTGCCGGTGAGCAGGGCCCGGATGCCGATGCCGTACAGCGAGCCGGTGACGTCGGTGCGCACCCACCCGCGGTCGATCAGCGTCTGGAGCAGCGCGTACATGCTGCTGCGCGGCACCTCCAGCTCCTCGGCCAGCTCCCGTAGCCGGGCGGGCTGGTCGCCGCGTGCCGCGAGCAGTTCGAGGAGCTGCACGGTGCGGCCCGCCGACTTCACTTCGCGTACGCCACCGGTTTCCGCCATGGGCCGCATCGTAATCCGCGCGACTGGCCGTCGCGGCCATCCGGTCCGGGCAGGCGACGCGCTCGCTGGCGGCGCCGGGATGTCCCGTAACCGCCATCGAGCCGGGAGCGGACATGGCGGCACTCGCTCGCCGACGGCTGGCCGACCTCCGTAATGCCGACATCGAAGAGCGTCGGCCTGGTGGTGCCCACCGGTTACGCCTTCAACCTCGACGGCACCTCCCTCTACCTGTCCATCGCGATGACGCAGGACTTCGAACGTGCCACCGGCCCCTGGCACCTGGAGCGGGCCGCGGTGCCCGAAGCCTTCCTGCCGCTGCCCAGCTCCCTCCACCAGGCCGCGTTCATGCTCTCCGGTCTGGAGGTCGACACCGACCGCATGCGCCGCAACACCCACCTCACCGGCGGGCTCATCGTCGCCGAGGCCGTCATGATGGACGTCGCGCCCGTCCTGGGCCGTCAGCGGGCCCACGACGTCGTCTACGAAGCATGCCGCACGGCCATCGAGACCGGGACCACTCTGGAGGGCGAACTGCGCGGCCACGCCGAGCTGGTGGACCAGGTCGGCGCCGACCGGATCGCCGAGCTGTGCGACCCCGCCCGCTATCTGGGCAGCGCGGCCACCATGGCGCGCGGAGTGGCCCGCACCGATCGCCCCGGCTCGGGGTCTTCCGCGTAGCCGCAGGTGAGTCCCACCTTTTGACGTCCCGCACCTATTGACGCCCCCGCGTGCGCATTCCTAATCTCTATCTTCATACGTAGACGCCATCTACATAGGGAGACGAGTCATGACGGCCCTCACGGCCGATGCGGCGACCGCGGCGACCCGGCTGCGCGACGGGATGGCGAGCGGCGTGCTCTCGTTCCCGCTGACCAGCTTCACCGGCACGAAGGAGGGCGGGGGCGACGGCGCGACCGCCCTCGACCTGCCCGCGTACCGCGATTACCTCGCGGCGCAGATCGAGACCGGCCCGGGGGCGATCTTCCCGGCGTGCGGCACAGGGGAGTTCTTCTCCCTGGACGAGGACGAGTACCGCGAGATCATCACCGCGGCCGTCCGCGAGGCCGACGGCAGGCTGCCGGTCGTCGCCGGGATCGGTTACGGCTGGGCGCAGGCGGCCCGGTTCGCCCGGATCGCGGAGGAGGCGGGCGCGGACGCCGCGCTCGTCCTGCCGCACTACCTGGTGAAGGGCCCGCAGTCGGGGCTGGTCGAACAGGTCCGGCAGATCGCCGCCCGCACCCGGCTGCCGCTGATCGCGTACCAGCGCGACCAGGTCGCCTTCACCATCGACGGCCTGCGCGAGCTGGCCGCGATCCCGGGCGTCATCGGGCTCAAGGACGGGCACAGCGACCTCGACCGGCTGCAGCGCCTGAAGCTGGCCGCGCCGGAGGACTTCCTGTTCTTCAACGGCGCCGCGACCGCCGAGGTCCAGGCCCGCCCGTACGCCAGCATCGGCATCACCGCGTACTCGTCGGCCGTGCACGCCTTCGCCCCCGAGATCGCGAACGCCTTCTTCACCGCCCAGCGGGACGGCGACGACGCTACGGTGGAGCGGCTGCTGCGCGACTTCTACGTACCCCTGGTCGAGCTGCGCGACCGTGTCCCCGGCTACGCCGTTTCGCTGGTCAAGGCGGCGGCGCGGCTGCGCGGGCGGCCGGTCGGCCCGGTGCGCGCACCGCTCACCGACCCCGGCCCGGACGATCTGGCCGACCTCGACGCCCTTCTGACCACCGGACTCGACCTCGTGGGAGCCGCTCGATGACGCAGATCCAGGCGCAGACGACGCACGCCGAAGCCCTCGCCATCGCCGAGGTGCGGCTGACGCCGATCCTCGTCGCCGACCCGCCGCTGCTGAACACCCAGGGCGTCCACCAGCCGTACACCCCCCGGCTGATCATCGAGGTGGTCACCGAGGACGGGACGACCGGCATCGGCGAGACGTACGGCGACACCAAGTACCTGGACCTGGCCCGTCCGCTGGCCGAGAAGCTGCCCGGCCACAGCGTCACCGACCTGAACGGGCTCTTCACGCTGGCAGACGACGTCGCGGTGGACGCCTCCCGGGTCGAGAACTCCGTCGACGTCGGCGGTCTGCGCGGCGTCCAGACGGCGGACAAGCTGCGGCTGTCGATCGTCTCCGGCTTCGAGGTGGCCTGTCTGGACGCCTGGGGCAAGGCGACGGGCCTGCCGGTGCACGCACTGCTCGGCGGCAAGGTGCGCGACCGCGTCGAGTACAGCGCGTACCTCTTCTACCGCTGGGCCGAGCACCCGGACGGCGTCGCCTGCGAGCCCGACGACTGGGACGCGGCCGTCGACCCGGCCGGGGTGGTCGCCCAGGCCGAGCGCTTCACCCGCGACTACGGCTTCACCTCCTTCAAGCTCAAGGGCGGCGTCTTCGAACCCGACCAGGAGATCGCCGCGATCCGCGCCCTGGCCGAGCGCTTCCCCGGTCAGCCGCTGCGGCTGGACCCCAACGGCGCCTGGTCCGTGCCCACGTCGCTGCATGTGGCGGAGGAGCTGCGGGACGTCCTGGAGTATCTGGAGGACCCGACCAGCGGCACGCCCGGGATGGCCGAGGTGGCCGATGCCACCGGAGTTCCGCTGGCCACCAACATGTGCGTGACCACCTTCGCGGAGATCCGGGAGGCGTTCACCACGGGCGCGGTGCAGGTCGTCCTCTCCGACCACCACTACTGGGGCGGGCTGCGCAACACCCGTGAACTGGCCGCCATCTGCCGCACCTTCGGCGTGGGCCTGTCCATGCACTCCAACACCCATCTGGGCATCAGCCTGGCCGCCATGACGCATGTCGCGGCGACCGTGCCCAACCTCGACTACGCCTGCGACAGCCACTACCCGTGGCAGACCGAGGACGTGATCACCCAGCGGCTCACCTTCCGCGACGGCCGTCTCGACGTCACCGACACCCCCGGGCTCGGTGTCGACCTCGACCGCGACCGGCTCGCCGTACTGCACCAGCGCTGGCTGGACGACGACGGCACGATGCGGGACCGCGACGATGCCGCCGCGATGCGCGTCGCCGACCCCGCGTGGGAGACCCCGGCGATTCCCCGCTGGTAGCAGTACCCGTACGTCCGTCCGGTCCGGTCCGCCGAGGGGGCGGCCCGGACCGGTTGTGCGCTTCACCTTGACGTTGAACCGATTCATCGCTTCCATCGTGACCGCACCCCCCACCTGGGAGCGCTCCCAGACCCGCTCCCCCCGCGAGAGGACCCCCTCCCATGCGCAGACTCTTAGCGTTTGTCATGGCCACGACTTTGCTGTTGCTGGGGCTGAGCCTGAGCGCCACCGCCGCCCACGCCGCCCCCGCCGCGCCCGAGGCCCCCGCGAAGGCCCTGGGGAACGGCTCGGTGAGCGACCCGAACATCGTCTACACCGGCCGCTGGGACCTCGGTTCCACCACCGCGGCCGTCCCCAACTGGACCGGCGGCTACCTCCAGACCGCGTTCACCGGGACCACGGTGAAGGTCCAGGCCCGGAACGCGGTGAACTTCTACGCCAGCGTCGACGGCGGCGCCGACGTCTTCTACGCGGGCGTCAGGGGCACCGTCAACCTCACTCCGACGCCACTCCCCCAGGGCAACCACACCCTCCGCGTGTCCTACCGCTCCGGTGACACCGTCTTCCAGGGCCTGGTTCTCGACGCGGGCGCGGGCACCACCGCCCCGCGCGTGCCGGGCAAGCTCATCGAGTTCGTCGGCGACTCCATCACCGCCGGAGCCCTCACCGACCGGCTCGCGCTCGACTCGTACGGCTGGAAGACCGGCGAACAGCTCGGCATGCGCCACACCCAGATCGCCCGCGCGGGGTACTGCCTGGTCGGCAAGAGCGGCTGCGTGGGCCTGGCCACCCAGTTCTTCAAGACGGCCTCCACCGGCGACCAGAGCTGGGACTTCTCCCGCTACCAGGCCAATGCCGTCGTCATCAACCTCGGCACCAACGACATCGGGCACAGCGTCACCGGGCCCGAGTTCCAGTCGGCGTACACCGCCCTTCTCCGCGACATCCGCGGCAAGTACCCGAACGCGGCCCTCTTCGCCGTCCAGACCCTCAAGAAGCGGTACCTGACGGAGACCAAGGCGGCCGTGAGCGCGCGCAACGGCGCGGGCGACGCGAAGGTGTACTACGTGGACACCAGCGGCTGGCTCACCGACGGCACGGACTACGAGGACGGCAACGGTCACCCCAACGAGGCGGGCCACACCAAGTTCGCGAACCGCCTGGCCCCGGTCATCAGCGCCAAGCTGTCCGCTGCCACGGTGAAGGCCACCACCACCGCCGCCACCACCACCGCCGCCCCTGGCCAGCCGGGCGACCCCAACATCAAGTTCAGCGGCCGCTGGGACACCCGGACCTCCGCCACCGCCTACACCCCGTACTGGGCGGGCGCCTACTTCCGCACCGGCTTCACCGGCCGCACCGTCAAGCTCAAGCAGCGGGGCGCCATCGACCTCTGGGCCAGCATCGACGGCGGCCCCGCCACCTTCTACGACGAGGCCAAGGGCACGGTGAACCTCACCCCGACCCCGCTCGCCGCCGGAAACCACACCCTCCAGATCAACTACCAGGTCATCGCGGGCAGTTACCACGGTGACGCGGTCTTCCAGGGCCTCACCCTCGACAGCGGCGCCACCACCTTCGCCCCGGCCGCCCCGAAGAAGCTGATCGAGTTCGTCGGCGACTCCATCACCGTCGGCACCACCACCTCTCAGAACGCCCGCACCGCCTACGGCTGGCTCATCGGCGAACGCCTCGGCGCCGACCACACCCAGATCGCCCAGGGCGGCGCCGCGCTCGTCGACACGGCGGACGACCGGATGAGCCTGGAGCAGCAGTTCACCAAGCTCAACCCCAACGCCGCCACGCCCGCCTGGGACTTCTCCCGCTACCAGGCGAACGCCGTCGTCATCAACCTCGGCACCAACGACGTGGGGCGCGGCGTGAGTTCGGCGCAGTTCCAGGCGTCGTACACCAGCCTCCTCCGCAAGGTCCGCACCGCCTACCCGGGCGCCTGGATCTTCGCCCTGCGCACCTTCAGCGGCCGCTTCGGCACCGAGACCAAGGCCGCCGTCACCGCCCTCGGCGACGCGAAGTCGTCCTACGTCGACACCACCGGCTGGCTGGCCTCCGGCGACCTCTCCGACTCCGTCCACCCGAACGACCAGGGCCACCGCACCATCACCACCCGCCTGGCCCCTCTCATCTCCGCCAGGCTCGGCGGCTAGTCCCTCTCGTAGAGACCAGTGGGGTCTCGCGCACGCGAGGCCCCACGGCGGGATCAGACGGTGAGGACGAGCTTGCCCCGGAGGTGACCGCTGTCGAGCAGCCGGTGCGCGTCGGCGACGCGCTCGAACGGGAACGTCTCCTGCACGTGGACCCGGAGCCTGCCCTGTTCGACGAGGTCGACGAGACCTCGCAGGGCGACCGGATCGGGGTCGACCGCGATGCCGCTGAAGCGCATGCCGGCCGCCTCGTACTTGGCGATGAGCCCCGAATCCTCCTCGGCGACCGCCGTCACCAGGTGACCGCCCGGGCGGAGCACTCCGAGCGACCGCTCGACGGTGTCGCCGCCGATCGTGTCGAGGACGACATCGATGTCGCGGACCGCCTCGGTGAAGTCGACCTCCGTGTAGTCGATCACCTCGTCGGGGCCGAACCCCTCGACGAACTCCCGCTTGCTCCCGCTGGCGGTCGCGACCACGTGCGCGCCGAGCGCCTTCGCGATCTGGATCGCGACATGGCCGACCCCGCCACCACCGCCGTGGACCAGGACGCGGTCGCCCTCCCTCACGCCGCCGAGGTCGACGAGACCCTGCCACGCCGTCAGCCCGACGACCGGCAGCGCCGACGCCTCGACGTGCGAGAGCGATACCGGCTTGCGTACCAGGTGCAGCGCGGGCGCCGACACGACCTCGGCGTACGCGCTCGCCGCCCGCGGGAACAGCGGCATCCCGAACACCTCGTCGCCGGGCCTGAACCGCCACGTCTGCGGCCCCTCCTCGACCACGCCGCTGATGTCCCAGCCGAGGATGAACGGCGGCCGGCCGAGCAGCGGGAACTCGCCCGCGCGCAGCCGCGCCTCCAGCGGGTTCAGCCCGATCGCCTTGACGCGGACGAGAACTTCGGTCGGCAGGGGCCGGGGCTCGGGCGCGTCCACGAGGGTGAGCACCTCGGGACCGCCGAGCGTCTTCTGGGTGATGGCTCGCATGACTCTCCTGGCTTGGGAAGGGGGAGAGAACCCAGACTAGGTTTCCGATAGGAACCGGCAGGTACCTTCGACGCGGGTACCTTTGGCGCCATGAGCGGTTTCGGCCCCGGTGGCCCCTTTCTCGCCGACTGCCCGGCGCGTCTGGCGGTCGAGCTGATCGCCGACAAGTGGACGGTGGTCGTGCTCTACGGCCTCAGCGAGGGCCCGGTGCGCCATGGCGAGCTGGTCGAGCTGATCGGCGGCATCTCCCGCAAGATGCTCACCCAGACGCTCCGACGGCTCGAGGCGCACGGACTCATCCGCCGCCATGCCTACGCCGAGGTGCCGCCCCGCGTCGAGTACGAACTCACCCCGCTCGGGGCGACGCTGATCGATCCGATCCACATGCTGACCGAGTGGGCGAGGGCGAACGGCGACGCGGTGCTCGACGCGCTCGACGCCGGTCCCGCACGGTGATCGCCCGCGCCCAGCTGGGCGCGGGGCTGATGACGGCGGTGAGGCGTCGGCGACGACGCCGAGCCGCGTTCAGCCGTCGTCCCCCATGTTCTGTCCCCCCGAAGAACTCCGCTTGTTGCCCTTCGATACGGCACGCGTCACCTCACCCAGCGCCAGGGTCACGGAGGACACCGCCCGCACCCAGCGCGGGCCGCCCCGCGCCGCCCACACGACGCAGACGCACCCTGCGACGACAAGCGCCAGGACGAATCCCAAGGCGAGCACGATCATGCTCATCACCCTCCTTCTGTTGTGGTCGCGTCATCCTCTCAGCCCGCCTCCGTCCAGGGGCCCGGCGGGACGTCACCCTGACGACGCGAGCCGCAGCAGGCGGAGTTGGCCGATCTCGGTGACGTTCTTCATGAGTTCGGCGTTCACCCAGGCGACCATGTGGGCGACGGTGTACTGCGGGTCGTTCTGCGAGGGGAACTGGGCGGTGGCGTCCAGTTCGGCGTCGCTGAGCCCGTCCAGCACCGACAGCCAGTCGTCGCGCAGACCGCGCAGCCACTCGATGGTCGGCTTCCCGGGCCCCGGCCAGACGATCTCGGTCCGCTCCCGGGGCACCCGCCCCCGGGCGTGGTCGATGGCCACGCTCCACCACCAGCCGATGTGCCAGCTCACCCAGCCGATGGTGGGAACCGGAACGGGATCGGGTTCGGGGTCGGCCCAGTCCGGCACCCAGGTGCCGTCGGATGCCTGACGCATCGCCCAGCAGAGCGGCGCGGGCTCCCAGAGGAAGTCCTCGGGCTCGATCCTCTCCAGGTGATACTCGAAAAGCGACCAGGTCAGGTCGGACTGCCAGCGCAGCAGGTCACCTCGGGAAACAGTCATCCGCCGACCCTGGCACGCCCTCCCGCGCCCCGGAAAATGGTTATTCACTCCTTGACGACCTCCGATGTTTGGCCTAGCTTCCTGACGCTACGCCAGGTCTGGACCTTTACGGGAAACTCGGAGGGGACATGCACAGACGAACGCTGCTCGGCGGCGCGGCCGCGACCGGATCGGGGCCCCGCAGCGAGCTGCGGATCAAGAACGACTACACCTCCGGGCAGGCGCAGTTCGAGTGCGACATGACGGTGAAGTCGTCCGCCCACCGGGTCTGTGTCATGCAGGTCTTCGGCGCGGCCACCCAATCGACCGCGTTCATGGCCCTGGCCATGAACAACAACAGCCTCACCTACTACGACAAGACGGACCAGGTCATCTACCGGCCGATCTACGACACCACGCTGCGGCTGAACGTCGTGCACGACACCGCCGCGCGCTCGGTGCACATCTTCGTCAACCGGGAGTTCCAGGCCACCTTCAAGGACCACGGCGCGGGGACGCACTACTTCAAGTGCGGTCTGTACGGCCGGGCGGGGATGTCCGCGCGCTCCGACTGCTACCTGCGGAACATCCACGTGTACCGCAAGTGACGTCAGGCGGCTGTAGCCCGCGCGCCGCGCAGCAGCATTCCCCGGCCGGGTTCCCGGGTACTCTCGAACGAGGTGCTCCGGCATTTCCGCAGCACAGCCCGTGTCCGGGATATGGAATCCGGCCCTGGTCTTCTTGACCGGGTGGCCGCCCCACTGGTTGGATCGGTGACATGAATCGACAGGACCTCACGCGGCGACGCCACGTCGACCTTGCGCGTGTCTCCAGCGCGTCCTGTTGCTGTCGGGCCTGAGCGAACGCCACGGATCTACGGATCCCCCGCGTCTTCCGCGTCGCCCTCTCTCCTCCCCCCTCCCCCTCACATAACGGCCTGACGGCCTGACCTGACCGTCGCGCGTCGGCCGTATTCCGCGTGCGCCTGAATTCCCCGCCAGGCGCTGATTCGCCATGCCCGTATGCACATTCCGGGAGTTCCCCATGCCCGCAGATCCCTCCACCGAATTCCACAACGACCCGCTCCAATTCGCCTATTGGGTGCCCAATGTCAGCGGCGGCCTGGTCACCAGCACCATCGAGCAGCGCACCGACTGGGGCTACGACTACAACCGCGAGCTGGCCGTGCTCGCGGAGAACAACGGCTTCGACTACGCGCTCAGCCAGGTGCGCTACATGGCCAGCTACGGCGCCGAGTACCAGCACGAGTCGACCAGCTTCAGCCTCGCGCTGCTGCTCGCCACCCAGCGGCTGAAGGTCATCGCCGCCGTCCATCCGGGGCTGTGGCATCCGGGCGTCCTGGCCAAGCTGGGCGCCACCGCCGATCAGCTGTCGGGCGGGCGGTTCGCGGTGAACGTCGTCAGCGGCTGGTTCAAGGGCGAGTTCACCGCGCTCGGCGAACCGTGGCTGGAGCACGACGAACGCTACCGCCGCGCCGAGGAGTTCATCAGCGCGCTGCGCACGATCTGGACCGAGGACCACGCCGAGGTGGCCGGGGACTTCTACCGGATCCGTGACTTCTCGCTCAAGCCCAAGCCCCTGAACAGCGTCGAGCGCCCGCATCCGGAGATCTTCCAGGGCGGCAACTCCTCCGCGGCCCGCGCCATGGCGGGCCGGGTCTCCGACTGGTACTTCAGCAACGGCAAGGACTTCGACGGCGTCACCGAGCAGATCCGGGACGTACACGCCTCCGCCGCCACCGCGGGCCGCCCGGCACCCCGCTTCGGTCTCAACGCGTTCCTCATCGCCCGCGACACCGAGGAAGAGGCCCGCGATACGCTGCGCGAGATCGTCTCCAAGGCCAACTCCGACGCCGTGCACGGCTTCCGCGACGCGGTGCGGCAGGCGGGGCAGTCCACCGCCGACGGCAAGGGGATGTGGCAGGACTCCTCGTTCGAGGACCTGGTGCAGTACAACGACGGCTTCCGTACGGGGCTGATCGGCACCCCCGAGCAGATCGCCGAGCGCATCGTCGCCTACAAGCGGCTCGGCGTCGATCTGTTCCTCCTCGGCTTCCTGCACTACCTGGAGGAAGTCGAGTACTTCGGCAAGCGCGTACTGCCGCTGGTGCGCGAGCTGGAGGCGCAGCTTCCGGACACCGAGCCCGCGCCCGCCCTCACCTGATCCCCGTACGCACGCCCCCGGAAGGGAAACGCACATGAGCACCGCCACCCGCACCGACTGGCAGACCCTCCCCCGCCCCACCGACGCCGACGGCTGGATCGGGCGCGCCGCCGAGGTCGCCGGTGTCCTGGCCACCGACGCCGCCGCCCGCGACCGGGCCGGTGCCACTCCGTACGCCGAGGTCCAGCTGCTGAAGGACGCGGGCCTGGTCACCCTCCTCGGCCCCGCCGCGCACGGGGGCGGCGGCCAGGACTGGATCACCGCGTACCGCGTGGTCCGGGAGATCTCCAAGGCCGACGGCTCCATCGGCCAGCTGCTCGGCTACCACTATCTGTGGAACTGGGCCGCCCGGCTGGTCGGCACCCGCGAGCAGTGGGAGCAGGTCGAGGCCGACGCGGCCCGCAACCAGTGGTTCTTCGGTGGCGCGGTCAACCCGCGCGACAACGACGTGGTCGTCCGGGACGAGGGC
This sequence comes from Streptomyces sp. NPDC040405, assembly GCF_055595765.1. Classification (NCBI taxonomy): domain Bacteria; kingdom Bacillati; phylum Actinomycetota; class Actinomycetes; order Kitasatosporales; family Streptomycetaceae; genus Streptomyces; species Streptomyces sp. NPDC040405. The sequence goes on along the minus strand of NZ_JBVIVI010000004.1, from coordinate 747,436 downwards.
GACACCCTCACCTTCACCGGCCACAAGTCCTTCTCCACCGGCGGCAAGGTCTCCGACGTCACCGTCTTGGAAGGCGTCTTCGAGGGCACCGACCGCCATGTCTTCGCCATCGTCCCGTCGGACAGCGAGGGGCTGACCTTCCACGACGACTGGGACAACATCGGCCAGCGGCTCACCGAGAGCGGCAGCATCACGCTCGACGGCGTGACCGCCCCCTGGGCGGCCGCCGCGGGCTATGTGGACAAGGAGTTCCAGCCCCGCGTCTACAACACGCTCAACGTGCCGACGATCCAGCTGGTGTTCGTCAGCTTCTACCTGGGCATCGCGGCCGGTGCGCTGGAGACCGCCGCCGTCTACACCCGCACCAAGTCCCGGTCCTGGCTGCACGGCGGATTCGACACCGCCGTCGACGAGCCTCATGTCATCGACACCTACGGCGATCTCACCGCCAAGCTGTGGGCGGCCGAGGCGCTCGCGGACACCGTGGCGGCCGAAGGGCAGCGGCTGCACGAGGACCCGGACGCGGTCACCGAGCAGGACCGCGGCGCGTTCGAGGTCAGGGTCGCCGCGGTGAAGGCGCGGGCCACCGATGTCGCGCTGGAGGTCACCAGCCGCATCTTCGAGGTCACCGGGGCCCGCTCGACCGCCTCCGCCGAGGGGCTGGACCGCTTCTGGCGCAACGTACGCACCCACACCCTGCACGACCCGGTGGCCTACAAGCGCCGCGAGGTGGGCCGCCACGTTCTGACCGCCGAACTCCCGCAGCCCACCTGGTACTCCTGACCGCCCGCCGCTTCCCTGAAAGGGGCCACCATGGCCACCATCCTGTCCCTCTCCGGCTCCCCCTCCGCCACCTCCCGCACCGGCCGCCTGCTGCGCCACCTCGACGCCCGCCTCACCGACCAGGGCCATGAGGTGATCCCACTCGACGTGCGCACCATCCCGGCCACCGCGCTGCTCGGCGCCGACTTCGCGCATCCGGACATCGTCCGGGCCAGGACGCTGGTCGAGCAGGCGGACGGGGTGATCGTCGGCACCCCCGTGTACAAGGCCGCGTACTCCGGGCTGCTGAAGTCCCTGCTGGATCTGCTGCCGCAGTACGCGCTGGCGGGCAAGACCGTGCTGCCGCTGGCCACCGGCGGGACCACGGCGCACGTCCTGGCCATCGACTACGCGCTGCGGCCGGTGCTGTCGTCGATGGGCGCCGCGCACATCGTGCAGGGCTGGTTCACGCTCGACAAGGACATCACCGTCACACCGGACGGCGGGGTCACGGTGGCGCCGGGCGCGGCCGAGGCGCTGGAGCAGGTGGTCGACCAGTTCTCCGTGGCGCTGGGCCGTACGCCCCTGCTCGCGGCGGCGAGCTGACCGCCGCCATGACGTCCCTTCCCGAAACCGCCCACCGCGTCGCCGACGACGCGGAGGCGCTGGAGGTGGCCGCGAAGCTGGCCGAGGAGTTCCGTACGGGCGCGGCCGGGCGCGACGCGGACCGCGCCCTGCCGCGCGCCGAGCTGGACCGGCTGTCCGCGTCCGGGCTGCTGGGGATCACCGTGCCGGACGAGCACGGTGGCGCGGACGTCTCGGCGGTCACCCTCGCCGAGGTGTTCCGGCTGCTGGCCGCCGCCGATGCCAGCCTCGCCCAGATTCCGCAGAGCCACTTCGTGTACATCAATGTGCTGCGCCGTCAGGGCACTTCGGAGCAGCAGGCGTATCTCTTCGCCGAGGTGCTGGCGGGCAGGCGGTTCGGCAACGCCCAGTCGGAGGCGGGCACGAAGCACATCCAGGACATCCGTACCCGCCTGGAGCCGCGCCCCGACGGCGCGTATCTGCTGACCGGCGTCAAGCACTACTCCACCGGCGCCCTGTTCGCGGACTGGATCCCGGTGCTGGCGCGCGGCGACAACGAGGAGCTGTACGTGGCGTACGTGCCACGGGAGGCGCCGGGCGTGACGGTGGTGGACGACTGGGACGGGATGGGCCAGCGTACGACCGCCAGCGGCACCGTACGGCTGGACGGCGTGGCCGTGCCCGCCGACCGGGTGGTGCCGCATCACCTCACCTTCCGCGGCCCCCAACTGCACGGCGCCCTTGCCCAGTTGCTGCACGCCGCCATCGACGTGGGGATCGCCACGGGCGCGCTCGCGGAGGCGGTGACGTTCGTCCGCACCAAGAGCCGTCCGTGGTTCGAGAGCGGCTTCGAGACGGCCGCCGAGGATCCGCTGCTCATCCAGCGCTTCGGTGAGCTGGCCGTTCAGGTGCGGGCGGCCGAGGCGCTGCTGTCCACCGCCGCGCGGGCGGTGGACGCCGCCCGCGCGGATCTCACCGACGACACCGCGGCCGAGGCGTCGATCGCCGTGGCCACCGCGAAGGTGTCGGCGGCGGCCGCGGCGGTGGAGGCGGGCAGCGCGCTCTTCGAGGTGTGCGGCACCCGCTCGGCGCTGGACTCCCTCAACCTCCACCGCCACTGGCGGGACGCCCGTACGCACACCCTGCACGACCCGCCCCGCTGGAAGGTCCAGCACATCGGCCGCTACGTCCTGAACGGCACCCGGCCGCCCCGGCACGGCCTTCTGTAACACCCCCGAGAAACACCCCCCGCGAAACACCCCCCGCGAAATCCCCTGATCGGAGCCGCAGCCATGTCCCTCACCTTCCACTGGTTCCTGCCCACCAACGGCGACAGCCGCCATGTCGTCGGCGGCGGCCACGGGACGCCCGTCACCGCGGCCGGTGGCGACCGTCCGCCGTCCGTCGGCTACCTCACCCAGATCGCCCGCGCCGCCGAGGACCTGGGCTTCGTCGGGGCGCTGACGCCGACCGGGGCATGGTGCGAGGACGCGTGGCTGACGACCGCGATGGTCAGCCAGAACACCGAGCGGCTGAAGTTCCTGGTGGCGTTCCGCCCGGGCTTCGTCTCCCCCACCCTCGCCGCGCAAATGGCCTCGACGTACCAGCGGCAGACCGGCGGGCGGCTGCTGCTGAACGTGGTCACCGGCGGCGAGAGCCATGAGCAGCGGGCGTACGGCGACTTCCTCGACAAGCAGGCGCGCTACGAGCGCACCGGTGAGTTCCTGGAGATCGTGCGCGGGCTGTGGGACGGCAAGACGGTGGATCTGGCGGGCGAACACCTCCAGGTGGCGGACGCCTCCCTGGCCCGGCTGCCCGACCCGGTGCCGGAGGTGTACTTCGGCGGCTCCTCCCCCATCGCCGGTGAGGTGGCGGCCCGCCATGTGGATGTGTACCTCACCTGGGGCGAACCGCCCGCCCAGGTCGCGGAGAAGATCGCGTGGATCCGGGGGCTCGCGGCGAAGCAGGGCCGCAAGATCCGCTTCGGCATCCGGCTGCACGTCATCACCCGCGACACCAGCGAGCAGGCGTGGGCGGAGGCGCAGCGGCTGCTGGACGGCTTCGACCCGGAGACGGTGAAGTCCGTACAGAACGGGCTCGCGCGCAGCGAGTCCGAGGGGCAGCGGCGCATGCTGGCGCTGCACGGCGGTGGCCGGGACGGGCTGGAGATCCACCCCAACCTGTGGGCGGGCATCGGCCTGGTCCGCGGCGGCGCCGGTACGGCCCTGGTCGGCAGCCATGCGGAGGTGGCGGAGCGGATCGCCGAGTACCACCGGATCGGGATCGACGAGTTCGTGCTGTCCGGCTACCCGCACCTGGAGGAGGCGTACTGGTTCGGCGAGGGCGTGCTGCCGCGCCTCCAGCAGCAGGGCCTCTGGACCCACCCGGCGCGCCCCGCCACCGCCACCCCGCAACCCGCCGCGCAGGTGCCCTTCGCCGCGTCCGGGAGCCGATGATGGCCGCCGCCCCGGCCATCTCCTCCACGGCCCGGACATCCCCCGCGCCGCGGAGGACCACCCGGCGGCCATCGCGGCGCTGACGAGCTTGATCCCGGAGGGACATGTGGCCGGGGTTGTGGACCGCGGGGCATATCTGCTGTCGTAACAACTGGCGGGTGGACGAGGAAGCACCCATCGGCGAGGTAAACCGGCAAAGGACCTTCCCCATGAAGCGCAGCTCCATCTTTCTGCTCGTCGGCGCCCTCTTCATGGGTGCCGTCGGGTGCGGCGGGGACTCCCGCGATTACGCGGTGCCCAAGAAGCTCTGCGGCACAAAGGTCGACCCCGACATACTGGCCCCGGTGCTGCCGGCCGGCGAGGAGGTGCACCAGCGTGATATGTCGAGGGATCTCGGTGCCACCTGCGATGTTTCCGTGACCGACGAGGGCGGAAAGGGCGGCTCGTCGGTGATGTACATCAAACGGGACGCCGTCCCCGAGGGCGATGACCCCTTGAAGGTCATGAGGGACATGCTGATCCGGTCCGGCAACCCGAAGAGGGTGGACATCGGGGACGGCGCCCGGATCGCGGACTCGGCGGGGCTCGTCGTCCTGTCCTGTCCGCCGAAGGGAAAAGACACCACCCTCGCGCTGGAGGTCGATCTGTTCACCTCGACCCCCAAAGATGTCTCCGAACGCCGCAAGGCCCTGGAGCGGTTCCTGCGCTCCTACCTCCCCACCGCGGCCAAGGCGCAGGGCTGCCGTAGCTGAGAGCGGCCCCGTCGTGGTGACGGGACCGCTCTTTGCGCAGCCTAGAGAGAGTCCCCCAGCGGCCGGGCGCCCGCGAGCAGTTGGCGGGTGCGTTCCTGTACGGACGGCGGGTAGTTCTCGGCGAAGGAGGCGATGTTCAGCTCGTCGTCGCGGAGGCAGTCGAACAGGACGGTCGGGCCCCGCCCGGTCTCCCTCTCCTCGTCGGAGTAGCACACCATCAGGTGCATGATGGCGGTGTCGGGCAGGACGTGGATGCCGGTGGTGGGGTGCGAGCGGGTGGCGAAGCCCCACAGCACGTCGCGCAGGTCGGTCGGGTCGATGTCATCGTCCAGGATCAGGAGCCGGGTGACCCACCACCCCCCGTGCGGGAAGGCGTCGCACGCCTCGCCGATGGCCCGGCACAGCTGCTCGGAGGAGGTGAAGCCGGTGCGTGTCCGCCAGTCACGGTCCACGGTGACGGCCATGACATGGACCGCGGTCTCCGGGATCATCCAGGACGCGGCGATCGGCAGGCCCTTCTCGCGCAGATAGTGGGTCCAGCGGGCGGAGTGGGTCAGCCCGATGAGCGTGTGGTCCTCGTCCACCGGCTTGCCCGCGCACACCACCGGCATGATCGGGTCGTCACGGTGGGTGATGGCGGTGACGGTGTACGCGGGCAGCTCCACCGACCAGTCGGGGATGTAGCCCGCGAACTCGCCCATCGGGCCTTCCGGTATCCGCTCGTCGTGGTTGATGTACCCCTCGATGACGATCTCGGCGGTGGCGGGCACCTCCAGGTCGACGGTCCGGCAGCGGACCAGCTCCACCGGCCGCCCGTAGTAGGCGCCGAGGTAGGCGGCCTCGTCCACCTCCTCCGGCAGCGACATGGTGGACACGAACGGGACGGCGGGCTCGGCGCCGAGGACCAGCGCGAAGGGGGTGCGCTCGCCGCGTTCGCGCCACATGTCGTCGATGAGGCCGATGTGCTGCGGCGAACCGGTGAAGGTGGCCATGCGGTGCGCGTCGTGCAGCATGGCCCGCGCGATGCCCCAGTTGGTCCAGCGGCGGTCGGGGCTGCGCAGCACGAAAGTGCCGATGGTGTTCACGTACCGTCCGCCGTCGCCGCGGTGCAGCAGCGGGAACGGGAAGCGGGTCAGGTCGGCGTCCGCGCCGAGCAGGACGTTCTCCTGGCAGGGCCCCGATGCCACCGTGACGGGCGGGACGGGGTCGGCGGCCTGGGCGGCGACCAGCCCGTCCAGCAGCTCCAGCGGCCGGGTGGCCGGGTCGAGCCCGAGGGAGAGCGCGACCCGGGCGTACGGGCTCTCGGGCACGCTGCTGTACGCGGCGGGCGCCGTGAGCACCCGGAAGCCGGGCGTGAACCCCCGGACGCGGGACAGCAGATGGGCCGGGGCCCGGTGCTCGGTGGCGTAGCGGGCGATGGCGCCGATCTCCAGTTCGGCGTCCACCTCGTCGTCGACGACCCGCAGGTCGTCCAGCTTGGCCAGGGCTCCCAGGTAATCGCGCAGACTGGTCAGGTGGTTCATGACTGTTCGTCCTCGCCTCGGGGTCGGGGTCGGGCGTGTTGCCGGGCGTCGCGCATCCCGTTCCAGCGGTACGCCTTGGGCGTGTCGATGCCGAACTGGTCGAGCACCCGGGTCACGGTGTGGTCGACGATGTCGTCCGCCGTGGCCGGATGCTGGTAGAAGGCGGGCATCGGCGGCAGTACCACCGAGCCCATGCGGGACAGCGCGAGCATGTTCTCCAGATGGATCTCGCTCAGCGGGGTCTCCCTGGGCACCAGCACCAGCCTGCGGCGCTCCTTCAGGGTGACGTCGGCGGCGCGGGCCACCAGGCCGTCGGCGAAGCCCATGCGGATCGCCGCGAGGGTCTTCATGCTGCACGGGACGATGACCATGCCGTCCGTGCGGAAGGAGCCCGAGGAGATGGCCGCGCCCTGGTCTTCCGGGTGGTGGGTGACGTCGGCGAGCGCGGCCACCTCGCGGACGCTCATCGAGGTCTCGTACTCGATGGTGGAGCGCGCCCAGCGGCTGATCACCAGGTGGGTTTCCACCCCGCCGTGCTCGCGCAGCCGCTCCAGCAGCCGCACGCCCAGCACGGCCCCGGTGGCGCCGGTGATGCCCACCACGATCCTGGCGGGTGCGGGGTCGTCCATCGGCAGCGCCATCACGCCTCCTGGCCGCGTCGGAGCACGAGGGCGTCCACGCGGTCGCGGTAGGTGTCGAGGAAGTGGGCGGACAGCTCGTCCACCGATTCGGCGTCGAAGAGGAGGGTCGGCGAGACGTCGTCGAAGTCCTCGCGCAGCGCGTTGGCGAGTTGCAGGACGAGGATCGAGTCCATGCCGTAGTGGATGAGCGACACCGACGGATCGACCTTCTCCGCCGGGATCTTGAGCGTGGCCGCGGCCTTCTCCCGGAGGTACGCCACCATCGTCTCGGCGCGGGCCTCGTCGGAGGGACCGGCAGGCTCGGGCTCATCGGCAGGCGCGGACGCGGTGGCCAAGGGCTGATCGGGAGCGGGGGCGGGCGCGGGCACCGGCCGCCGGGCGATGCCGTCGCTCTCGGCCGCGATGATCTGCTGCCCGAGCGCCCGGGCCTGCGGCAGTACGAGGACCACCGACGGGAACCCCTCGCCGTGCAGGACGTCCCGCCAGCTCTCGGGCGACAGGGCGGGCGAGCCGGGGATGCGCAGCGGCGCGTCCTCGAACAGCCACCAGCCCTCCAGCAGCCCGAAGGTGAGGTGGCTGAACACATCGAACGAGCACAGTTCGTTCAGCAGCAGCCAACCGCCGTCGCGCAGCGCCGACTTGGCGTTGCGCAGGGTGGTGCGGGTGTCCCGGGTGGCGTGCAGGACGTTGGCGGCGACGACGAGGTCGTAGCCGCCGACCTCGATGCCCTGCGCGGCGAGCGGCTGTTCGGCGTCGAGGCGGGCGGTGTCGAGGTACGGCACGTCCGGCCCGTACTCGCTCTGCGCGTGGTTCAGGAACGCCTTCGACAGGTCGGTGTACGTGTACGTCTCGATGTGGTCCTGGTAGGGCCGCAGCGCCGCGAACAGCCCCACGCTCGTGCCACCGGTACCGGCGCCGATCTCCAGGACGCGCAGCCGCGCGCCGGGGTCGCGGCGCAGCCGCTCGGACACGACGCCGACGGCGGCGTCCGCCATGGCGCGGTTGAAGGTGTCCGCCACGCGGTTGTTCTTGTAGCAGCCCTCCACGAGTTCGACGGAGCCGCGCGGGAACATGATGTCGGTCGGCCGGGTGCGGCCGGTCAGGATGTCCGGCAGGGCGCCGAGCGTGGCGTCGACCAGCCGCAGTTCGGCCCGCTTGTCGGGGTCGGCGGACCACTCGGCGCAGCGCTCCTTCCACTCGCGGTTCAGCGCGTCGAGCGGCGGTGCCTCGTCGGGCATCGTCCGCAGCGCGTGGTCCAGCCAGGTGGTGTAGCGGTCGAGGATGCCGCCGCGTTCCCGGAGCGCGGTGAGGTCGGCGGCGGTGTCGTAGGTCTCGCCGTCCCGTACGACGCCCATGGCCGTCAGGTGGCCGCGGGTCATGCGGCCGAGGAGGGCGTCGCGTTCGGCGCGCCAGTCGGCCACCGTGCGCAGGATCTCCTGGCTGTCGGCGAGGCCGGAGCGGGCCATCAGGGCGTCGGCGGGGATGCGGGTGGCCGGGTCGCGTTCGTAGACGGTCAGGCGGGTGGCCGGGTCGATCGGCTGAAGCGCGGCCGGGTCGGTGAGCTTGACGAAGCTGAGCTGCTGCTGCGGGCCGCCGACCAGGGTGTCGAGCGCGGCCATCCCCTCCGGCGGTTCGATGGAGAGCAGCCCCCAGCGGGCCATGCGCTCGCGGTGGAAGTCGGAGGCGACGCTGCCGATGCTGCCCCACCAGCCCCAGTTCATCACCTTCACCGGTCCCCGCCACTGCCCGGACAGGGCGTGGGCGTACGCGTCGGCGAAGGTGCAGCCGGACGCGTAGTTGCTCTGCCCGGCCGCGGTCGTGAACGACTGGATCGAGGAGAAGAAGAGAACGAAGTCGAGGTCGTCGTCGGCGAACACCGCCGCCATGGCCGCGCTCGCGTCGACCTTGGCCGCCAGGCTCGCGCGGAACGTGCCCTCGTCCATGTTGGCCAGGCTCTGGTCGCGGAGCACCAGGGCCGCCTGCACGACACCGTCGATACGCCCGTACCGGTCGATGATCTCGGCGCGGGCGCGGGCCAGCGCCGCGGGGTCCGTGGCGTCCGCGGCGAGGTAACTCACCTCGCCCCGGCCCCGGATGGCACGCAGCTTGGCGTCGATCTCCGCGTCGCGTCCGCGGCGTCCGATCCACACGACCCGCGCGCCGTAGCGCTCGGCCACATGCGCGGTCCAGGCCGCTCCCAGGCCGCCCGCACCGCCGATCACGACGTAGACGCCGCCCTCGCGGTAGCACTCGGTGCCGGTGGCCGCCGCGTCGCACGGGGCCAGTCGGCGGCCGAGCCACTGGCCCGCGCGGCGCACCCAGGTGTCGCCGTGGGAATGCGCGGGCAGCGCGGTGAGATCCGTGGGCCACTCGGTGTCGCCGTCCAGGTCGAGGCGGCGGACGGTCCAGTTCGGGTACTCCTGCCCCAGCGATCCGAAGAGGCCGTGCAGCCCGGCGTGGACGGGCCGGATCTCATCGGTGGCATGGGCCGGGACGGCGCGCCGGGTGACCAGGGTCAGGCCGAGCGGCCGGGTGTCGTGCTCCGTCCGCAGCAGCGCCTTGACCATGCGGAAGGCCGCGAGGACACCGTCCTGCTGGGCGGCGACGAGACCGGCGGCGTCGGTGGTTTCCAGCCCGGTGTCGGGTGCGATCCACACGAGGTGGCCGAGCGGTCCCGCGGCCCGCAACGCGCTGGTGACCTCGTCGGTCGACGCGTCCGGTGCGAGGCTCCACACGGTGGTGTGCGGGCTCTGTGCGCTGATGGCCGTCCGCTGTCCGGCGGTGCCGCCGACGACCAGGACGCGGTCCGCGGCGGACGGTACGGGGGCGCCGAACGCGGTGGCCGCCAGCGGCTCCCATACGGGCGCGTACAGCGACGGCACCGGCTCGGGCACGCGGCGCGAGGTGTAGCCGGTCATGGCCACGCACACCGCGCCGGTGTCGTCCACGAGATCGATGTCGAGCCTGCTGAGCGCGGTCACCGGCTGCGCGCCGTCCGCGACGCGGACGACGGCCCACATCGCCGGGGTGCACGGGGCGAAGAGTTCGAGCCGGTCGAGCGCGAAGGGGATCGCGGTGTCCCGGGGGCCCTCCCCCTCGGCCAGATGCAGCGCCATCGATGCCTGGATGGCCGAGTCCATCATGGCCGGGTGCAGGACGTACGGCCCGTCGTTCGCGTGGTCGGCCGCGTCGGGGAGGGCGAGGCGGGCGACGACGACGCCGGGGCCGACGTACGCCTCCTCGATCGCGCGCAGCGACGCGCCGTGCACGATGCCCATGCCCCGCAGCGCGTCGGCGACGCGTGCCGCGGACACCGTGGCCGGGCAGTTGGCGCGCAGGGCCGCGAGGTCGAGGGGCGCCGGGCGCGGGGTGTCCGACCGCGCGACGCGGCCTTCGCTGTGGACGGATGCCTCGGAGGTGTGGGAGGTGGCATCGAAGGAGACACCGCCGTCCCGGACCGGCCTCACCCGGACCTCGACGTCCACGGGCGCGCCCTCGACGGCGAGCGCCTGCACCCAGGTGACGTTGCGCATCCGCAGCGGGGTGGTGGCGTCGGCGCCGAGCGCATGGGCCGCGGTCGCCCGCGCCATTTCGAGGTGCGCCACCCCGGGCAGGATCCGGCGGCCGTGGACCGTGTGGTCGCGCAGATAGGACTCGTCGCCGGTCAGCGTGGCCGTGGCACGGTGGCCTCCGTCCGCGTCGGCCGAGGGCTCGGGGATCATCGGGTGGCGTACGGCGGGGACTTCGGGGGCGGTCGGCGCCGCCTCGGGCATCGTCGGCCAGTGGCGCTCGCGGGCGAACGGGTACGTCGGCAGCGGCACCCGGCGCCGCGCGCTCTCGGGGAACACCGCGGCGTAGTCGAGCGCCGCGCCCTGGACGAACAGCTCGGCGAGCAGTTCGAGATCCGTGCGGTACGCGAGCGGCGCGTCGGTGTGCTCCGTGCCGCCGGAGCAGCGGCGCAGCGTCTCCTCGCCGAGCCGGGTGCCGTCCGTGCCGTCCGCTTCACCGCCCCGCGCCACCGTCTCCCCGGTGAACGCGCGCGGCCCGCCGAGCCCTTCGTCCAGCACCCGGACCAGTTCCTCGCGGTCGCGGACGACGCAGGCGAAGCGGTGCGCGAAGTGTTCGCGCCCGGCGAGGAGCGTGTGCGCGATGTCGCCGCAGTCGAGCCCGGGTTCGCGCCGGAGGTGGGCGGCCAGCCGGGTCAGCTGCTGGGCGAGCTGGTCGCGCGAGTGTGCCGAGAGGGCGACGAGATACGCGGGCCGCGGCGCCGGAACGCGGACGGGAGCGGGCCCCTCGTCGATGACGAGATGCGCGTTGGTGCCGCTCGCGCCGAACGAGCTGACGACGGCGCGGCGCGGCATCCCCGGGGCCGTCTCCCAGCGGTGGGTGCGCGTGCTCAGGTAGAACGGGCTGCCGTCGAGCGCCACCGCCTCATTCGCGGTCTCGAAGTGCAGCGACGCGGGAATCTGTCGGTGCTTCAGTGCAAGCAGCACCTTGAAGACACCCGCGACACCCGCCGCGTGCTGGGTGTGGCCGAGGTTGGTCTTCACCGAACCCAGCGCGCAGTAGCCCGACTTGTCCGTGCCCTCGCGGAACGCCCGGGTGAGCGCCTGGAACTCGATCGGATCGCCCAGCCTGGTGCCCGTGCCGTGCGCCTCGACCAGCTGGATGTGCTCCACGTCGATGCCGTACGCGTCGTACACCTCGCGCAGCAGGCTCTCCTGGGACGCGGAGCTGGGCGCGGTGATGCCGTTGGTCGCGCCGTCGTGGTTGACGCCCGACGCGCGGATCACGCCGTGGACGTGGTCCCCGTCGGCGAGGGCGTCGTCCAGCCGCTTCAGCACCAGCGCGCCGACCGCCTCACCGGGGACGAAACCGTCGGCGCGCTGGTCGAAGGTGTGGCAGCGGCCGGTCGGCGAGAGCATCCCGGCGCGCCCGGCCAGGTCGTACAGCCGGGGTGTCGACTGGACGTACACCCCGCCCGCGAGCGCCATCGTGGTCTCGCCCGACGCCAGGTCCTTGCAGGCCAGGTCGATGGCGACGAGGGAGCTGGAGCAGGAGGTGTCCACCGCGATGGCGGGACCCTTGAGGTTCAGGAAGTAGGAGATCCGGCTGGGGATGAACGACGCCGTGTTGCCCCAGAATGCCTGGGCGGGGGCGTCCTCGCCCAGCAGCTCCTGGTAGTCGCCGTCCCAGCAGCCGACGTAGACGCCGCAGCGGACGTCGTTCATCCGGTGGCCCGCGTATCCCGCGTCTTCCAGGGCCTTCCAGGACTCTTCGAGGAGCAGCCGCTGCTGCGGATCCATGAGGGCGGCCTCGACGCCGGAGATGTTGAAGAACAGCGGATCGAACGCGTCGATGTGGTCGAGGAAACCGCCGCGTGTGCAGCGCTTCGCGCCGCCGTTCCGCGTGCTCTTCAGATCCCAGCGGGTGGCCTCGCCGACGAGGTCATGGCCCGCCGCGAGGTGTTCCCACAGGTCGGCCGGGGAGTCGGACCCGGCGAACCGGCCGCTGATCCCGACGATGGCGATCGGCGGCCGCGGGGTCGCGGGGGCGGTGCCGCTCGGAACCGGCCGGGGCTCGGTGCGGGTGACGACGGGGCGGTGGGCGCCCAGGATGTGGGCGATGAGGCGGTCCGCCGTGCTGTGGTCGTAGATGACGCTCGTCGGGAGGTCGAGCGCCAGGGTCTCGTTGAGTTCATGGACGAGGCGGACACCGAGGATGGAGTCGAGCCCGTAGTCGGCGAAGGCGTGGCCGCCCTCGACCTCGTTCTCCCGCATCGCGAGCGCCTTGCCGAGCTTGTCGCGCACCACGCGGGCCACCTGGGCGTCGGGGGATGCGTCGGCCACGGTGGCCTGTGGCACGGGCGGCGCCGGGGTTACGGACGGCACGGTGCCGCGTGGCGCGTCCGCCACCGGTACCGGATCGAGGTCCCCGATCCAGTACCGGTCCTTGGCGAACGGATACGTGGGCAGCGCGATCCGCCGCCGCGCCGCCGGTGCGTGCAGCACATGCCAGTCGGGCTCCACGCCCTCGGCCCACAGGGCCGCGAGCTTGGCCGCCTTCCCGGCCCGGGCCCAGCGCTGGACCAGCAGTTCCCGCAGGTCGTCGTCGGCGGCGAGCTCGGCGAGGGCGCCTTGCGCACGGCCCGCGGTGGCCCGGTACACGCCCGGAATCCCCTCGGCGTAGCCGCCGTCCGCGTACGCACGCAGCGCCTCGCGCAGTTCGGGCACGGATGCCGCCACCACCGCGAGCCGTTCCTTCATTGCCTCGCGCCCGACCTGGAGGGTGAAGGCGAGATCGGCCAGCCGGACGTCCTGGGTGTCGAGGAACGTGGCGAGGCGTGCGGCCGAGGTGTGCAGCTGCTCCGGCGTACGGGCCGAGAGGACGACGATGTGCTCGGCGCCGTCGGCCGCGCCCGTGGGAGGCGGCTGCTCGGTGGCGTACTCCTCCACGATCACATGCGCGTTGGAGCCGCCCGCGCCGAACGACGAGACGGACGCGATGCGTGGCCCGTCCGGCTCCCACGCGCCCAGCTCGCGCTGGACGAAGAACGGGGTCCGCTCGAAGGCGATGTTGGGGTTCGGCTCCTCGGCGTGGAGGCTCGGCGCGAGCTGTCCGTGGCGGAGCTGGAGCACGGCCTTCGTCAGCCCGGCGATGCCCGCCGCGGCCTCCAAGTGGCCGATGGACGACTTCACCGAGCCGAGCGCGCAGTACCGCGTGTCCGCCGTGTCCTCTTGGAAGGCGAGGGTCAGGCCCTTCACCTCGATCGGGTCGCCCAGCTCCGTTCCGGTGCCGTGCGCCTCGACGTAGCTCACCTCGCGGGCGGACACACCCGCGCGGGTCATCGCGTCCCGGATCAGCTCGGCCTGGGCGCCCGGGTTCGGCACGGTGTAGCCGTTGGAGCGGCCACCGTGGTTGATGCTCGTCCCGCGGATCACCGCGAGCACCCGGTCGCCGTCCGCGACGGCGCGCGAGAGCGGCTTCAGCAGGACGCAGCCAACGCCCTCACCGGGTACGAAGCCGTCGCCACCGCTGCCGAAGCTCCGGCAGTGCGCGTCGGCCGACAGCATGGTGGAGCCGCACAGTTCGATGTAGTCCCGCGGATGCAGATAGAGGTTGACGCCACCGGCGATGGCCACTTCGCACGCGCCCTGGTGCAGATGCTCGCACGCCTCGTGGATGGCGGTGAGCGACGCGGAACACATCGTGTCGAGCGTCAGGCTCGGCCCGCGCAGATCGAGAACGTACGAGGTACGGGCGCTGAGGGAGGCGAAGGAGACCACGGGGGCCGCCGTCTCCCCCGAGGGCAGCCGCGCCACGCCGTGCCGGGCGTGGCCCGTCTTGGTGACGCCCGCGAACACCCCGACCCGGCGCTGGTGGCGGCGCGCCAGCTCCTCGCGTGCGTACCCGGCGTCCTCCAGCACTTCCCACGACGCCTGGAGGAACAGGCGCTCCTGCGGATCCATGGCGTACGCGTCGCGCGGCGCGATCTGGAAGTGGAGCGGGTCGAACGCCGCGAAGTCCTCCAGGAAACCGCCCCACTTGCTGTAGCTGCGGCCGGTGGCGACGGCGGTCGCGCGGTCCGGCTCGTAGAAGCCGTCCAGCGGCCAGCGGTCGGCCGGGATCTCGCTGACGCAGTCGCGGCCCGCCTTCAGGTTCTCCCAGAAGGCGGTCAGGTTCTCGGCCCGCGGGTAGCGGCCGCTCATGCCGATGATGGCGATGGGCTCACGCGCCCCGGGCGAGGGGGCGGCCGAGAGGTCGGGCCGGCGTGCGGGGTCGGGTGGTGTCACGGTGGTCTCCACGGGGGCTGTGTCCACAGGGGCGGTGTCCTCGGGGGCCGGTGACGCATGCTCCGTCGCGAGGTGTCCGGCGACCGCGCGCAGCGTCGGGTGTTCGTAGAAGAGGGTCTTGGAGACATCGCCGTACACGGCGGAGAGCTCCTTGTTCAGCTGCACGACCATGATGGAGTCGAGTCCCGTCGCACCGATCGGCTCATCGGCGTCCACGGCATCGCGCGGAACCTTGGTGACGCGGGCGAAGAGGTCGAGGAGGTGGTGCAGCGCCTCGCGCCCGGCGCGCTGGGCGTGTCCGGCGCGCCTCGGCAGTGGCCGCAGGACGGGGGTGGTGGCGGTGTCCGGGGTGCCGGGGGTGGTGTCCGGGGTGCGGAACGTGGCCGAGTACAGCGCCTTGTCCGGGTCGCCGTGGTGCACCCACACCCGCTCCGCGCCGAGCCGCCAGGCGCGGACGAGGGCGGCGAGCCCGTCGACCGACTCCATGGGGACGAGGCCGCGGCTGTGCCAGAGGTACGCGCGCGTCGCCTCGTCCACCGCCATCCCGCCGTCCTTCCACAGCGGCCACGCGATCGACAGGGTGCGCCCGGAGCGCTCCCCGGCGGCGACGCGGGCGGTGCGGAGCGTGGCGTAGGCGTCCAGGAAGGCGTTGGCGGTGGCGTAGTCCGCCTGGCCGGGATTTCCGGTGAGGGCGGAGCCGGAGGAGAAGGTGAGGAGGAAGTCGAGCGGTTCGCCCGCGGTGGCGCGGTCGAGGTGGATGAGGCCGTCGACCTTGGGCGCGAGGACGTCTTCCCACTCCTGTGCCGTCTTCTTCGCGAGCCTGGCGTCGCGGATGACACCCGCGGAGTGCACGATGCCGTGCACCTCGCCGATGTCCTCACGGACGCGTGCGACCAGGTGACGGACCTCTTCCCAGCGCGAGATGTCGGCGCGTGCGTAGCGGGCCACGGCACCGGCGGAGCGCAGTTCGTCGAGGAGCGTGTCGATGTGGCCGTCCCTCGCCCGCCTGCCGACCAGGACGAGGGTCGGGCGCTCCACACCGTGGGCGATGTGGCGGGCGACGATGGCGCCGATGCCGCTCGCCCCGCCCGTGATGAGGTACGTGCCGCCCGCGCGCCACGGGATGCCCGCCGCCGCGTTCGGGGCCGGGACATCCCAGGTCTGGACGGTGCGTACGCCGTCGTCGTAGCGGATGACATCGCCGTCCGTACCGCGTGCGTTGTCCGCGACGGCGGTGGCCGTGGCGTCGTCCGTGGCGGCGCCGTCCAGGCCGATCACCTGGCCCATGAACCGGGGGGTTTCGAGCGCCGCCGTGCGCAGCAGGCTCGCCAGCGCCAGCTGGGTCGAGTCGTCGCCGTCCGTCGGGACCACGACCTGCACGAGGGTGGCGCCGGGGCCTTCGGCAGGCTCGGCGGCCAGTTCGCGCACCGCCTCGAAGACCTGCCGTGAGAGGTCCCTGAAGCGGCTGTCGAGGCGCTGCTTGGCCGTGGTGACGGTGTGGCAGCGGGCGCCCGGGACACGTCGCTCGACGGCGGCCCGCGCGGTGGCCGTCGCCCCGCACAGGATCACCAGGTGGCGGGCGTAGGTGTGCTCGGTGCCGGCGCCGTCGTCATCGCCCGGGGACGCGGGCTGCGGGGTCCACATCGGGACGAGCAGGGTCGTCCCGATGACGGGCAGGAGGCTCTGCGCCGAGGTGTCGGTGTCGGTGTCGTCCTCGGAGGGCTTGTTGCCGGGGGCTTCGGTGCCGGGGATCCAGTAGCGCTCGCGGGCGAAGGGGTACGTGGGCAGGCGGGCGCGGAGCGGGGTGTCCGCCCCGTACAGCGTGCGCCACTCGACGGTGTCGCCCTCGGTCCAGCGGGTGAGCAACCCACCGAGGTCACCGCCCGGCGCGCCGCCGCGCTCACCGTTCTCCACGAACACCCTTAGCCTGTCGGCGAGTTCCTCCCGCGAGGCCACCACCCAGCCGGCGCGCCGCTCCATCGCCTCGCGCCCGGTTTGCAGCGTCCAGGCGATGGAGGGCAGTGCGTCCGACCGGCCGGGGTCGCCGAGGTGCGCGAGGAGCCGGCCCGCGACCTGCCGGAGCTGTTCGTCCGTACGGGCCGAGATCGGGACGATGACGCGCGCGCCCTCCTCCGACGGTCCGCCATCGCCGCGTGTGACGGCCTTCGGCACGTACTCCTCCACCACCACATGGCAGTTGGAGCCGCCGAAGCCGAAGCTGCTGACGCCCGCGCGGCGCGGCGCGGCCACGGGGCGCGGCCACGGCTCGTTCTCGCGCACGATGTGGAAGGGGCCGTCGTCCAGCTGGATGAACGGGTTGATCTCCGCGCAGTGGCGGGTTGCCGGGAGCACTCCGTGGCGCAGGGACAGGATCACCTTCAGCAGCCCGGCGATGCCCGCGGCGGCCTCCAGATGGCCGATGTTCGACTTCACGGATCCGAGTCCGCAGGTGGCCGAATCGCCGCCGCCCGCCCGCCGGAACGCGGACTGCAGCGCCCGCACCTCGACGGGATCGCCGAGCGCGGTCCCGGTGCCGTGCGTCTCGACGTAGCCGATGGTGTCCGGGTCGAGGCCGCCCAGCGCGGCCGTCACCAGCTCGGTCTGGGCATCGGCGTTGGGCGCGGTGAGCGAGTTGGCCCGGCCGCCGTGGTTCTCGGCGCTGCCGCGCAGCACCGCGAGGATCGCGTCGCCGTCGCGTTCCGCGGCGGCCAGGGGCTTGAGGACGACGGCGCCGACGCCCTCGCCGCGTACGTAGCCGTCCGCGTCCCGGGCGAAGGTCTTGCACCGGCCGTCCGGGCTGAGCATGCCCGCGCGCTGCGCGCTCACGAACGTGTCGACGCTGAGCAGCAGGTTCACCCCGCCCGCTATCGCCACGTCGCACACGCCGGTGCGCAGGGCGTCGAGGGCGCGGTGGACCGCGATGAGCGAACTGGAGCAGGCGGTGTCGACCGGCTGGCTCGGACCGCGGATGTCAAGCACGTACGACACGCGGTTGACCAGCATCGAGTGCGCGTTGCCGGTGGAGGTGAACGCGTCCGGCTGCACGCCGTACGTGGTGAGCAGCGTGGCGTAGTCCGTCCCCGACACGCCCAGGAACAGCCCGGTGTTACGGGGGAGGTCCGCGCGGGTGTGCCCGCTGTCCTCCAGTGCGCCCCACACCGTTTCGAGGGCCAGCCGGTGCTGCGGGTCCATCAGCTCGGCCTCGCGCGGGTAGATCCGGAAGAACCCGGCGTCGAACGCGTCCACGTCGTCGAGAACGCCCGCGTGGCGCGGGAAGTCGGCCTCGTCCACGACGCGTTGGTAGGTCGCGTCGTAGCGGTGGGCCGGGAACTCCGCGACCGAGTCCTTGCCCTCGATGAGGTTCGCCCAGTACGTGTCGAGGTCGGGCGCGCCGGGGAAGCGTCCCGCCGCGCCGATGACGGCGATGGGTACGGGGCCGTCGTCTTCGCCGGACGGGACGGGGGTCGCCGCCTCGGATCGGGGCTGCTGTGCGGCGTGTGATGGCTTTGGCGTTTCGTGTGCCGCGCGGACCGGCTCCTCGTACTCGGCGGCGAGGTGGCGGCCCAGCGCGTCGAAGGTGCGGACGTCGAAGAAGACCGCCGGGCTGACGTCGATGCCGAACCGGTCGTGGATGCGCTTGGAGAAGGTGACCAGCGAGATCGAGTCGAAGCCGAAGGCGTCGAAGCCCGTGTGCACGTCCAGTTCGTCGGCGTCGAACTTGAGGATGTCCGAGGCCATGCCACGCAGTTCGTCCACCACGAAGGCGACGGTCCCGCCGTTGCTCGGTGTGTCGCGCCGGGGTGCCTCGTGCTGGGGTGCCTCGTGCCGGGGTGTGTCCTGCCCGGGTGTGTCGTGGTCCCCGTAGCGCACGCCCGTCAGCTCCATCGCGACCTCGCCGCCCGCCCCGAGCAGCGTGACGCTCCCGGCCAGGGCGCCCGCTTCGGCGGCCAGGTCGAGCACGGCGTACGCCACCTCCGGGGCAGCGGCGTGCAGGCGGACGTCGGCGGTGTGCCGCCAGGTCTGCCGCTCCCAGTGCGGCATCCCCGCGCTCTTCGCCACGAGGTGCGCGCCCTGGTCGAGGGCCGCGAGAACGTGCGGGGGCAGGGTGACGTGGGGCTTGGTGTGATCCCGCTGAAGCTCGGGCGCGGTGACCGCGAGCACCAGCCGTCCGTCCCGCAGCCAGCTCGCGCTGTCGATCCCGCACAGCATGGGCTCGTAGTCGAGCCCGCCCTCGGCGAGTTCGGCCAGCGTCTGCGGCTGGTCGAGGGTGCGTACGGCGTCGAAGCGGACAGCTGCGCGGGGCGGCACCGGGCCCGGCGTGCCGTCCGTGGTGAGGTCGAATTCGATGACCGGTGTACGCGTCCCCGACGCGTCCTCGGTGAAGACCGCTCCCCGAGCCGCCTCGGGGCGTGTCGTGTCCAACGTGGTGATCAGGCGCTCGGTGGCGGTCCACTCGATGGCCCCGACGACGCGGAAGTCCCGTACCCGCGAGGTCTGGAATCCGGAGATGCGTGCGGTGGCGAGCGCTACATCCAAGGCGAACGCCGGGACGATGTCCCGTTCCCCGCTTCGCTGGAATCCGTAGTCGAGCAGGTCGTCGAGGTGGACGTCGAGGGTGTAGCGCAGCCCGTCGACATCGGATTCGTTGCGGCCCAGGAACGGGTGGAGCTTGTCGCGCAGGGCGAGCGGGGCGAGCACGCTCGGCGCGCCGGGCTCCGGGGTCACCCAGCACGACACGCGGTCGAAGGGGTAGGCGGGGAGCGAGACACGCCGCAGCCGGCGCGGGTCGCCGAGCCGCGCCCAGTCGACCCGCTTGCCGCCCGCCCAGACCGTGCCGAGGTCGCGCGCGGCCGCCGCTCGCGGGTCGTCGCAGCTCAGCGCGGTGGTGAGGTCGCGGTCGCCCGCCAGATAGCGGTCGATGGCCTCGATGGCGCCGTGCGTGTCGGAGGCGAAGAAGGCCCACCGCCGCGGGAGTTCGTTCTTGCCCACGCGCAGCGTGAACGCGATCGACGGCAGCTCGGACTCGTCCGCCTCGGTCAGATACGCGCGGAAGCGGGCGAGGGAGGTGTCCAGCGCGGCGTCGGTCATCGCCGAGAAGACGAACAACTCGTCGCGTCCGTCGCGGACATCGTGCGCGTCGCCGGTCCGTCCCGCGTACTCCTCCAGGATGATGTGCGAGTTCATCCCGCCCGCGCCGATCGAGGTGATTCCGGCGCGCCGGGGCTGGGTGACGACACGCCCGTCGGCCTCCCTGACCGCGACCGGATCCCAGGGGGCGAGTGCGCGCTGCACGCGGAAGGGCGTCCCGCTGAAGTCGATGTCCGGGTTGAGTTCGTCGCTGTGCAGCGAGGGCGCCAGCTTGCCCTTGCGGAGCTGCAGGATCACCTTCGCGAAGCCGATCATTCCGGCCGCGTGCAGCAGATGCCCCAGGTTGGACTTGGCCGAGCCGAGGGCGCAGAACTGGGTGTCCTCGGTGTGCTTGCGGAACGCGTCGGTGAGCGCCTTGACCTCGATCGGGTCGCCCAGCGACGTACCCGAGCCGTGCCCCTCGACGTAGCTGATCGTCCGCGGGTCCACGCCCGCGTCGTCGATCGCCTTCTCGACCGCCCGCGTCTGCGCTTGGGGGCTGGGCACGGTGAAGCCGTTGCGTACGCCCGCGTTCGTGAGCGCGGTGCCCTTGATGACCGCGTACACCTGGTCGCCGTCGCGCTCGGCCTCGACCAGCGGCTTGAGGACGACGGCCCCCACGCCCTCCCCCAGGATCGTCCCGTCCGCGCCGAGCCCGAAGCTGCGGATCACATCGGAGGTCGCGGTGGTGAAGTGTTCCTGCGAGGAGGAGATGAGGTTGTACGGGTGGAGGAGAAGGTTCACCCCACCGGCCACGACCATCTTGCACTCACGGGCGCGCAGCATCTGCACGGCCTGGTGTACGCAGGCCGAGGACCCGGAGCACATGGTGTCGAGGAAGATCGACGGCCCGGTGAGCCCGTAGAAGTACGAGAGCATGTTGGGGAGCGTGCCGGTGTAGCTGCCGCTGGCCGAGGAACCCCGGGTCAGGCTGTTCTGGAAGCCGTAGAGGCCGTAGTGGTTGCTCATCGCCCCGACGAGCACACCGACGTCGCCCTCGTACTGCCGCTGAATGGTTTCCCGCGAATACCCCGCGTCCTCCAGCGCCTCCACCCCGGTCCGCAGGAACAGCCGGACCTCCGGCGACATGTGCTCGGCGTCGCGCTTGGAGACACGGAAGTAGCGGGGGTCGAAGGCGTCGATGCCGCGCAGGAACGTGCCCGTGCGGATGGAGCTCTTGCCGAGGACGGCACGGTCGCGGCTGTAGATCGCGTCGTGGTCCCAGCGGTCGCGCGGGACCTCTTCGAAGGCGTGCCGCCCCTCTTCGAGCAGCGACCACAGCTCGTCCATGGTGTCGGCGCCGGGGTAGGTTCCGGAGATGCCGATGATGGCGATGTCGTGGTAGTCGTCCTCTTCCCGGCGCGGGTGCGACGCGGAAGCCTCGGCCACCACGGCCGTGGAGACGGCCTCGGTCGAAGTTTCCGTGGGCGCTTCGACGGGGGCCTCCCCGCCCAGGATCGTGTCCAGCGTCGCGCGGTGCGAGGCGAGGAAGTAGCCCGCGACGCCTTCGATGGTGACGTACTCGAAGAAGACCGTCTTCGGCAGCGGGCCGAAGAGCTCTTCGAGGCGCGCGGTGGTCTCCAGGATGGCGAGCGAGTCGATGCCGTACTCGACCAGGTTGACGGTGGTGTCCATCGCGTCGGGGTCGTGGTGCAGCACCTCGCCGAGGATGCGCTTCAGCAGCGCCTCGGTCGGCTCCGTCAGATCGCCACTGGTCGTGACGGGCGGGGGCGCGGCGGGGGCGGCCGGTCGCTCGTCGCGGCGCGCGAGCGAGAGCGTGGGGTCCGCGCCGTACGCGACGACGACATGCCCGGGCGCGTCGCCCAGCACGCGGCCGAACACGCGCAGTCCGTCCTCCGTCGGCAGTGGTTCCCAGCCGCGCTGTGTGCGCATCGCTTCGCGGGTCACGGCGTCGGCCGTCATCCCGCCGTCCGCCCACAGCGGCCAGCTGACGGCGACGGTCCGCCCGGTCCGCTCCCCGACGTCCACCAGCGCCTGCCGATGGTGCGCGAAGGCGTCCAGAAAGGCGTTCGCCGCCGCGTAGTCGGCCTGTCCGGAGTTGCCGTACACCCCGGCGACGGACGAGAAGACGGCGAAGAAGTCGAGCGCGAGGTCGCGCGTGGCGGCGTCGAGGTTCACCGCGCCGCGCACCTTCGGCTCCAGTACGGCGGGCAGCTCGGCCGCGTCCTTGGTGAGCAGGTAGCCGTCCCGCAACACTCCTGCGGCGTGCACGATCCCGTCGAGCGAGCCGTGGTCGCGGGTGATGGCGCGGACGGCCTGCTCCACGTCCTCCCTGCGGCCGACGTCGACGGCCCGGTAGTGCGCGTCCACGCCCGCGGCCCGCAGTTCGTGCAGGGCCGCGTCGCTCGCGGCCCCGGCCGCCGACCGGCCGCTCAGGACGACGGTCACCCGGCCGGAGCGCGCGAGGTACCGCGCGAAGTGCCGTCCGAGCCCGCCGAGTCCGCCCGTCAGCCAGTACACCCCGCCGTCCTTGAGCGGCGGTGCCTGCGGCCCCTCGCCCAGCTCGACGTCCACGGGCCGCCACTCCTGGCGGGTGCCGTCGTCGGCGTACCGGACCTCGCCGACACCCACGGGGGC
This sequence comes from Streptomyces sp. NPDC040405, assembly GCF_055595765.1. Classification (NCBI taxonomy): domain Bacteria; kingdom Bacillati; phylum Actinomycetota; class Actinomycetes; order Kitasatosporales; family Streptomycetaceae; genus Streptomyces; species Streptomyces sp. NPDC040405. The sequence continues at coordinate 725,199 of NZ_JBVIVI010000004.1, read as the reverse complement.
GGCGGCTTCGGCGGCCATGACGGCGGCGACACGCTCGGGGGCGGCCGTGTCGAGCCCGGCGATACGTACGACACGCCCGGAGACCAGGGGGTTCTCGGTGGCGGCGGTCTGGAGAAGACCGGCGAGCGGGGCGTGGAAGTGGCGGGGTACGCGGTCGTCGACGAGGACGAGGACGCGGTGTGCGTGCTGGGGACGCGACCGCATCAGCTCCTGAACGCGGGCGAAGACGACGCCCAGGGCGGCGTCGATGCCGTCGGCGACGCGAACGCGGGTGACGTCGGGCAGGCGCGTGAGCAAGCCGTCGGCCACGCGCGCGGCCGGGCTGTCCCCGACGACGAAGCCGTGCACGGTCGTCCCCTGCCCGGCGGGGCCGCCTTCGCTCTGGCCCGACGCCGTCACCAGCGGGGTGTCCACCCATCGGCAGGTGGCCGTGACGACACGGCCCTCGCCGGGGGCGGCCGAGCGTGCCGCGCCCGGCGTCTGCGCGCTGTCGGGCGCGACAGGGGCCCGGCGCTGGACCAGGCCGCGCAGCCGTACGGCGACGGCGCCCTCCGCGTCGCACAGGTCGATGTCGAACGTGTCCAAGGCCCCGCCACCGGCGCGGCGCCGGACCCACGCCCAGGTGTCCTCCGGGCAGGGGCGGTGGACCTCCACGGCCTCCACGGCGAACGGGAGCGCCGGGCCCTGAGGCCGTACGCCACCGCCGCCCGCCTCCCGCAGCAACAGCACCGATCCCTGAAACGCCGCGTCCAGGACGCTCGGCGGCAGGACGAGGTCCGTCGCCGCGCCCGACGGGGCGATGCGGGCGACGAGTTCGTCCGTGCCGACGTGGATCTCGGCCAGGCCGCGCATCGCGGCGCCGTACTCCAACCCCTGGTCATGAAAGGCGGCGTAGACGTCGTCAGGGGCGCGCCGCGTGGGGCACGCCGTGCGCCGCGCCGCCAGATCGACCGGCTCCGGCGTGTCGAGCGCGCCCACCTCGGCGGTGCCACGGCTGTGCATCACGTACGCCGGGTCCTGGGGGGACGCGCCCGTGTAGAGCTGGTAGCCGAAGCTGCGCCCATCCCCCGCGGCGAGGCCCACATGGACGTCGAGCGACGGGCCGTCCGCCACCACGGGGCGCAGGAAGGTGACATCGCGCAGCCGAAGGCCCGTCGCCGCCCCGGCTCCCGCGGCCTGCGCCACCGCCGCTCGGGCCATCTCCAGATGGGCGGCGGCGGGCAGCACCCGGGCGCCCCGCACCTGGTGTGCGGCGAGGAAGGGCTCATCTCCGGTGAACGTGGCGCTGTAGCGCTGCTCGCGCGCATCGGAGGTGTTCCGCCGGACGAGCGAAGCAGGCGGCTGCGGCGCACCGCCGTCACCCTCCGCCGACGCCTCACCGGCCCGGAACCAGTGGCGCTCGCGCGCGAACGGGTACGTGGGAAGCCGTACGCGCCGCCCGTCCCCGTACCCGCCACGCACCGCGGCCACGTCGACCGTCTCCGTCTCGCCCTCGGCCCAGCGCGCCGCCGCGCGCAGCAGCTCGGGCGTGTCGTGGGCATCCCCGTGCACGGCCGGCTCGGCGAGTGCGCCGTCCACGAACGCGGCGAGCGACGCGCCGAGTTCGGACAGGCTCGCGACGACGAACGCGACACGCGCGGCCATCGGCTCGCGGCCGGTCCGCAGCGTGTAGGCGATGTCGGCGAGCCGCCGCGCCGCGCCGTCACCGGTGTGCGGGGTGCGCAGATGCGCCAGCAGCTCCCGGGCGACGTCGCGCAGCTGGTCGGGCGTCCGGGCGGAGAGCGGCACGACTTCCGGGGCCGCTACGTGGTCGACACGCTCGTGCTCGTCGTCGGTTACGCCTACGTACTCCTCCAGGACCACATGGGCGTTCGTACCGCCGAAGCCGAACGAGCTGACGCCCGCCCGCAGCGGCCCGTCCTGCCGGTCCGGATCGCCCCAGGGCTGGGTGTCGCCCACGATGAAGAAGGGGCTGCCGTCCAGCTTGATGAGCTTGTTCCGCGTCTCGAACCCGGCGGTGGCGGGCAGCGTCCGGCCCGCCAGGGAGGCGATCACCTTGGCCATTCCGGCGACGCCCGCGGCGCCTTCCAGATGTCCGATGTTGCTCTTGACCGAGCCGACTCCGCAAGTCGCCGGGAGCGCCTCGGTGCCCTGCGCCGCATGCAGGTTCTGGAACGCCCGCTTGAGCGCGATGATCTCGATCGGGTCGCCGACCGGGGTACCGGGCCCGTGCGCCTCGATATACGTGACGGTCTCCGGGCGGATTCCGGCGCGGGTGTACAGCCCCTCGATCAGCTGCGCCTGCGCGACGGGGTTGGTGACAGTGAGGGAGCTGGTCCGGCCGCCGTGGTTGGTCGCGATGCCCTTGATCACGGCGTGGACGGGATCCCCGTCCTCGACGGCCCGGGCGAGGGGCTTCAGCAGCAGGACGGCGCCGCCCTCGCCGCGCACATAGCCGTCCGCGTTCTGGTCGAAGGCGCGGCTGCGGCCGGTGCGGGAGAGCATCCCGGCCTGGCTGAAGGCGACGAAGTGCTTGGGCGACCAGCACAGGTTGACGCCCCCGGCGAGGGCGAGCCCGCATTCGCCGCGCTGGAGGGCGGACACGGCCTCGTACACGGACACCAGCGAGCTGGAGCAGGCGGTGTCGTTGGTGATGCTCGGGCCCTGGAAGTCGAAGAAGTAGGAGACCCGGTTGGAGATGATGGAATAGGCGGTGCCGGTGGGGAAATAGGCGTCGGTCTTCGCGCGGTCGCGTTCCATCAGCTCCGCGTAATCCGCGTGGCACACGCCCATGAAGACGCCGGTACTGGTCCCGGCGAACTCGCTCGCCCGGTATCCGGCGTCCTCGATGGCCTTCCAGGCGAGTTCGAGCGCGAACCGCTGCTGCGGGTCCATGCTCTCCGCCTCGCGCGGGGAGATGCGGAAGAAGGCGGCGTCGAAGCAGTCGGCGTTGTCGAGGAAGCCGCCCCAGACGCTGCTGGTCTTTTCGGCACCGCGCCTCGGGTCGCCGAAGTAGCGCTCCTTCGACCACCGCTCGGGCGGCACCTCGGAGATGAGCGAGCGGCCCGCGGTCAGATGCCCGAACAGCTCGTCGAGGGTGTCGGCGCCGGGAAGCCGCAGCGCGAGCCCGATAACGGCGATGTCATCGGCAACGGGGTTCGGCGTGGCAGAAATCGGCTTGGCGGCGGAATTCATCGCGTACCTCCGACGGACAGCCGGGACAGACGGTGGTCGACAACGGTCCGTATCTCCATGCGCGCATCGGGCTCCGCGCCCCCACGGTCCTCCGTGTTCCGCACGTACTGGTGATGGAGGACCGCGGTGGAGAGCAGATAGACGAACGCCTGATCCTCTTTGGTGCTGATCTCGGGATCGGGCGTCGACATGACCTTGTTGACGAGCTTGCGCGCGAAAACCGGGTCGACGCAGTCGAGATGGGCGAGTTCGGCGTCGGAGAGCAGCAGTTCCATGTACTCGGGGCGCCGGTCCTTGAACGCGGCGGCACCCGGTGCGCGATACGGCTGTTTGGGCCGGGTGAGGCTGGATTGGGGCAGTTCGCCGCGGAACGCCTTCTTGAGGATGGCCTTCTCCTGGAATCCGTCGTCGTACTGGAGGTTCACGGACGCGGCCGCCCGCACCACGGCCGGGTCGAGGAACGGGCAGCGGTTCTCCACGCTGTGCGCGAGGCTCATCCGCTCGCCCTGGGTGGACAGCAGATAACCCGCGAGGAGGGTCTTGTATTCGAGCCACTGCGCCTTCTGGGTCGGCGACAGCGCGTCGTAGCCGGGGGTGGACCCGACGAGATCGAGGACGTCCCCGAACGGCTCGTCGCGCTCCTTGAGCAGCCGCACCGCGAACCGCCCGTTCTGGTAGCGGAGTTCGTGCGAGAAGAGCCCCTGCAGCCGCTCGGTGGAGAACTGGCTGAAGAGTCCGGTCAGATGCTTCCGGTGACCGGGTCCGAAATGGCCGAGTTCGGGGTAGAGGCCGCCGAGCTTGGCCGCCTTCTCCTCGTCCGACAGCTCGTGCCACGACGTACGCAGCAGGGTCTCGCGGAACAGCGAATAGCCGAGGAACGCCTCATCGGCCCCCTCGCCGCTCAGAATCACCTTGATCCCGGCATCCCGCACATGGCGCGACAGCAGATACATCGGAACGAACGCGGTGCGGAACGCGGGGACTTCGGCGTGATAGACCGCCGAGGGGAAGTTCTCCACGATGTCGGCGCTCGATATGGCGAGCGACGAGTGGAGCGTCCCGAGGTGCGAGGCGACGCTGCGCTGACTGCCCGACTCGTCGAAGGTCTTGTCCTCGAACTCGACCGAGAAGGTGCGCACCTGGTTGCGGGAGAGGTCGGTGGCGAGCTTGGTGACGATGGACGAGTCGAGCCCGCCGCTCAGGTAGACGCCGACCTCGACATCGCTGCGCAGCCGCAGCTCGACGCTTCTGCGCAGCTCCTCGCGGACGAAGGCGGCCGCGTCCTCCTCGGTTCCGGTGAACGGCGGCGCGTCGACGCGGAGCTGTTCGTATGTGCTCAGCGTGCGCCGCTCCCCGCGGAGGGCGAGGAGGCCGCCCGGCGGGATCTGGCGGATGTCCCGGAACGGGGTGCGGTCGGGCAGCGGCGTCCAGACGGCGAAGATCGACGCCAGCTCCCGGGGGTCCAGCTCGAAGCGGAAGCCGGGGAACGCGCGGAACGCCTTCATCTCGGACGCGAAGAGGAACGCGTCGGGGCGGTCGGCGTAGAAGAGCGGGCGCTTGCCGTACCGGTCGCGGGCGAGGAAGAGTTCGCCCGTGGCCGCGTCCCGGACGGCCAGGCCGAAGGCGCCGTTGAAGCGGGTGAGGCAGGCCGGTCCCCACTGGATCCACGCCTGCAGCACGACCTCGGTGTCGGAGTGGGTGCGGAACCTCCGGCCGAGCCCGCGTAACTCGTCGCGCAGCTCGATGTGGTTGTACAGCTCGCCGTTGAAGCAGATCCAGTACCGCCCCGAGCGGTCCGACATCGGCTGTGAGCCCGCCGCGATATCGATGATCGACAGGCGGACGGCCCCCATCGCGATGCCGTCGTCGAGGTAGTACCCCGCCTCGTCCGGACCGCGGTGGTGAATGAGTGACAGCATCGAGGTGATGACCTGGGGGGCGGCATCACCCTGGAGTTCAGCGGAAAGGAAACCGGCAAGTCCGCACATGGGAGTAAGTCCTCTTACGGGGTGTCGGGCTCGGCGAGTTGTCGGGGTTACCGGGATTACCGGGGGTTCGGCTCGGCGAGTTTGCGGGCCACGAAGTCGTCGATCGAGGAGAGCGAGACGAAGACATCGGTGAGGATGTCGGCCTCGTCCATGTGGAAAGCGAACTCGTCCTCCAGGAAGTTCATGAGCTGGATGTAGCCGAAGGAGTCGATGACCCCGGCCTTGAAGAGGTCGGTGTCGGCGGTCATATCGCCGCCGAACTCGACAAGGAAGCGTTCCTCGATGTACTGCTGGATCTTCTCTGTCCTGCTCATATCAGAACCCTGTTTTCTCGGTCGGAGACAGGAACTGCGGCCGCACGGATCTTTTCCACCATGCGCCCGAGGGATTTACCGCCCACTTCCTCGCAGGCGAACCGCGGGTCACGGGCGAGCAGATGACGGACGCTGTCCGTCCAGCGCACCGGTTCGACCAGCTGTTGGCTCAGCGTCGCCACGATCGCGCCCTTTTCGTAGGGGCGCCCGGTGACGTTCGCGACCACATCGGCGGCGGGCTCGGCGAAGGAGAATTCCTTGAGATATCGCTCGAACTCCGCGCGGACGGGCTCCATGTACCGGGAGTGGAACGGCGCGCTGACCCGCAGCGGCGCGAACCGGATGCCGCGTTCCTTGAACGAGGCGTGGGCGGCGCGCAGCGCCCCGTCCGGACCGGCGACGACGAGCTGCGCGTCGGTGTTGAAGCCCGCGATGTCCAGCCCTTCGACGCCGTCCCGCCCGAGGATGTCGAACAGCCGGGGCGCCGGCGTATCCATCACGGCCGTCATTCCACCACCGGAGGCCGCCGCCATCAGCTCACCGCGCTTCTTGACCAGCCTGAGCCCGGTTTCGAAGTCGAACACTCCGGCGGCCAGTAGCGCGTTGTATTCGCCGAGACTGTGCCCGAGATAGCAGTCGGCGGGCCGGCCCTCGCGCCGTAAGCGCTCGAACATCTGCAAGGCGTTGACGGTATAGAGGGCGGGCTGGGTGTATTCCGTGCGGGACAGTGCGTCGTCCGGATTGTCGCGGCACAGGGCGACGAGGTCGTAGCCCAGTACGTCACAGGCGAATTGAGTGAGTCCGGGATACCGCTCGAAGGCGTCAGTACCCATTCCCCGGAATTGCGAACCCTGCCCGGGGAAAAGTATCGCGAAAACCATGGCGCCTTTCAGGTGGACACCAGAAGAAGGGCCGGTTAATCGACCCGGCCCTAAATCAGCATCAAGGAAACGCACCGACGCATGCAAGGGGCACCCATGTGGCGAACGTTACACTGTCGCATTTTGCCAAACTAGTGATGCCCCTAGTGCTTCCTGGACAGCGACGAAAATAAGACCGCCGTGACCAATTCGCATGCTTGACAGCATCAACGGGCCCCGGGATTACTGAATTTCATGAGCGCTCCGATTACCGACCCCTGGCTTCAGCCACTGCGGTCCGCCGATCAGTCCGCCGCCGTGACACCGGAGCACCGGGACCGGCTGGTGTGCTGGCCGCCCGCGGGCGGCTCCGCCACCTTCTTCCACCCCTTCGCCGCCGCGCTCCCGGAGGCCGACGTCTGGGCCGTCCAGCCTCCGGGCCGGGCCAACCGCCGCCGTACGCCGCCCGTCACCGAGCCCGAGGAGGCCGTGGACAGCGTCCTCGCCGCGCTCGACAAGCTCCCGCCCACCGACGGGCGACTCGTCTTCATGGGCCACAGCATGGGCGCGGCCATGACCCACCTCCTGGCCACCCGCGCGCCCGCACCCCCGGATCTCGTCGTGCTCTCCGCATGGCCGGTTCCCGGCCAGTTCGTACGGCACCCGCTCGGCAAGCCGACCGCCGAACTCGGCACCGACGATCTCTTCGCCTTCCTGCGCTCACTGGACACCCCGGGGCTGGCCGACCTGGACGAGGCCCTGGTGGCCGAATACCTTCTCCCGCCCCTGCGGTCCGACCTCCTCCTCGGCGACGGGCTCGCCGCCATGACCGACCGCGTCTGGACCAAGTCCCCGGTCCTCCTCGTCGCCGCGGACGACGACCAGGTCTTCTCCCCCGCCGAGGTCGCCGCCTGGGGCGATGTCGTGGACGTACGCGACCGGGTCCACCTCACCGGCGGGCATTTCGCGCTCGCCGCGCACTTCGGCACGGTGGCCGAGGCCATCCGGCGCGCGCTGTAGCCCGGGGGCCGGCTCCCGATCCGTGCCCCTGACACCGCATCAGGGTGTGTCCCCGGGACGCGTCAGGGAGCCTCCCGATGGCCAGGGACACCGATGGTGTCCAGGGTCGAGGACATGAAGAGATTCAGGACCGCACTCCGCCGCCGCCTCGCGTATGGAGTCGGCGCCGTCGCCGCCGCCCTCGCCCTGACCGCCGCCGCCCAGCCCCCGGCCTCCGCCGGGTCCGCCGCCCCCGCGCCCGTCCCCACCCCCGAGTCGCTCGCCCCCGCCTACGCCGACTGCCCGAAGGACCTGCCCACGGGCGCCGACCGCGCGAAGTGGCGCTGCGAGGTGTCGGTCGCGTACGGGCGGATCAAGCTCGGCGGGATCGATCTCCCCGACATCAAGCCCATCACCCTTGTCCATGCCGAGGGCCCGCTGCCCGACGGCACGTTCGGCCAGGTATTCGGCTCCGTACGCGCCGAGCCGACACCGGTGCCGGGCGCTCCGGGGCTGTCCGTCCGGGCCGAGTACGGGGGGTACGCCGACTTCCTCACCAGCGGCGCCGTCGATCTGAAGTTCCGGCTGGCTTCCCCGCTCCTCAACCGGGCGTGCTCCATCGGCACGGACGGGCAACCAGTGAAGCTCCGCCTCACGAAGGACGCGCCGAGCACCTGGCTGTCCCAGGACCCGCCGCTGATCCGCTTCCCCGCGCACGACGACACCTTCACCACGCCCGAGGCCACCGGCTGCGGTCCCCTCGGCCGTGCGCTCAACCACCGTTTCGCCCTGCCCGCCGCATCCGGCGAAAACCGGGTCACATATACGGCGTACTACACCTTCAGGACGTACGACCGTCTCCCATCCGCCTGAGCGAACTCGCCGACCGACGGCCGAGATAGTACGCACCGCCCCCGGAGCCGGGCTGCCAAGATGAGCGAATGATCTACCCAGCCGATACACCACGGTCGACTGCGGATCAGACACGGCTGTTACTGGTCGAGGACGACCGGGAGACCGCAGACATGCTGGCCGAATTATTCGTCTCAGAGGGCTACGACGTCGATGTGGCATTCGACGGCCACCGGGGGCTCCATCTCGGTCTCGGCCGACGCCATCAGGTGATGGTCATCGACCGGATGCTGCCCGGCATCGACGGCCTGGACCTGGTGAAACGATTACGGCGGGTCGGTGTCACCACCCGGGTCCTGGTGCTGACCGCGCTGGGCGAACTGGGCGATCGGGTCACCGGCCTCGACTCCGGCGCGGACGACTACCTGGTCAAGCCGTTCGAGGTGGACGAACTGCTGGCCAGGGTGCGGGCGTTGCACCGGCGCGACCTCGCGGACGCCGAAGTCCTTCCGCTCGGCGACGGGGACGGGCAACTGGACCTGCGGCGTCACGAGGTCTGTCTGGCCGACGGCAGCCGGGTCGAGCTGTCCTTGCGCGAGTTCGGCCTGCTGCACGCGCTCGCGGACGGCCCCAAGCGGGTGCACGACCGCTCGCATCTGCGCGAGCGCGTGTTCCCCGATACCTCGGCCGAGTCCATCGTCGACACCTATGTCTACTATCTGCGGCGGAAACTGGGCCGTGACGTCGTCCGTACCGTGCGGGGGCGCGGCTACCAGATGGGCACGCTGTGATCTCCCTTCCGGTCCGCGTTCCGCGCCGCCCGGCTGCCAGCCCCGAGCGGCGGCGGCTCGCCTCCGCCCAGTGGTCGATCACCCTGCGCATCTCTCTGGTGATGTCGGTGATCATGCTGCTGGTCGTGGCCATCGTCTACTCCGTCGTGCTGTTCGCCCAGCGCGCCGACGCGGAGCGCGAGACGCAGTGGGGCATCCGGCACAACACCGTCGACAGCCCTCCCGTCTGCATGTGGATCACCGTGGAGCGGGACGGAGTGCTCCGCAGCACCCGCGGCATCCCGGACGGCCTGCCCGTGATGTCCAGCCTGAAGGCGGTCCGGGCGGGCGCTCCCCCGGTGCTGGAGCGGGTGAAGCGCGGCGGGGAGCAGTTCACGGTGCGTACGGGGCGGCGCGGCGGCGAGGTCGTACAGGCGGCGTACGGCGAACGCTTCCAGCGCACGGACCGCGAGCATCTGCTGCTGGCCTTCGCGACGGCCGAGTCGATCGGTCTGCTGCTCGTCGCCGCGGCGAGCGGGATGCTCGCGCGGCGGGCGATGACGCCGCTGTCCGAGGCACTGGACCGGCAGCGGCGGTTCGTCGCGGACGCCAGTCATGAACTGCGCACCCCGCTCACCCAGTTGCACACCCGCGCCCAGCTGCTCGCCCGGCGCTCCGGCTCGGAGCGGCCCGAGCAGCTGACCGCCGACCTCCAGCGCCTGGTGACCGGGACCCGGCAGCTCGGCGACGTCATCGACGACCTGCTGCTGTCCGCGCGGCTGTCCCGGTCGCCGGGCTCGTGCGATCCGGTGGACCTCGCCGCGCTCGCCGAGGAGGCGGTGGCCGCCGAGGACGCCCGGGCCCAGTCGCTGGGGCTGGCCGTACGGCTGCGGCAGGGGCCGGGGCGGCATGTGGTGATGGGCACCGCCCCTGCGTTGCGCCGGGTGATCGCCGCGCTGGTCGACAACGGGATGGGGCACACGCCGCCCGGCGGGGAGGTCGTGGTGTCCGTGGACGCCCCGCGTCCCGGTGTCGTGTCGCTGTCCGTACGCGACACGGGGGTCGGGTTCGCGCCGGAGGAGGCCGACCGCCTCTTCGAGCGGTTCGCCCGGGGGACGTCCGGCCGGGGCAGGCGGTTCGGGCTCGGTCTGGCGCTGACCAGGGAGGTGGTCGAAAGCCACCGGGGGCGGATCACCGCCGGGGGACGCCCGGGACACGGCGCACTGTTCACCGTCGAGCTTCCGGCGGCGCGGACGGCAGACGCGATTCCGCGGCAGCGGACGATCGCGGCGTGCCTGTCCGTAGTAGCCCGCCAGCCGAGCGACCCCAGCCGCTGAACCCCCGCCCGGCTCCGCCACGTGGCCACGCAGCGGTATCCCCCTTGCCGCCCGGCGCTCACGACGCCCGTGAGCGGCGCCAGTCGAAGGCTTCGGCGTCGATGTCCTCGGCCAGCCCCGCCAGGGGCGAGTCCGCTGGCCATACCAGCCGGGTCCGGCGCCACAGGCGGCCGTTGGCCAGCCGTTTCAGGGCGATGCCCGGGCAGCGGTCGCCCGGTGCGGCGAAGACGCCTACCGCGTTCCCGGCGCCGACGATGGCCGCCGCGGTGGTCTGGTCGGCGCCGAAGTACCGGAACCGGGGGGTGAACCCGGCGCGCTCGCAGGCGATCCGCAGGCTCAGACCGAGGCCGTCGGAGCGGTCTCCGGGGGCTACCCAGATCTCCTCGGCCAGCTCTTCGAGGGTGATCCGCTGCCGGTGGGCCAGCCGGTGGCCGGGGGCCAGGCCGATCAGCACGGGTTCGGTGCCGAGGTCTCGTACGGTGAACTCCCGGACCGCGGGCGGCCCGACGTCCGGGAACTCGCTGACGACCGCGAGCGCGATCTTCTCCATGCGCAGCAGCTCCAGCACGGCCTGGGAGGAGGGCTCCAGATAGGTCAGCTGTTCGTGGTGCGGCAGCCGCTCCCGGATGAGCGCGGCGATCAGCGGCACCCAGGGGTTGTCCACGCCGCCCAGCGCGACGGCCTGCGGCGGTTCGGCGGGCTGGGCGAGCCTGCGGGCCGTGGCGATCAGATCGCCGAACTCGTCCAGCAGCTCCCGGGCCCGGCCCACCACATGGACGCCCAGCTCGGTCGGTACGACGCCCTGCGCACGCCGGCGGAACAGCGGGCCGCCCAACTCCTGCTCAATACGCCTGAGTTGAGTGGAGAGGCCGGATTGCGCGATGTTCAGCGTGGCGGCGGCCCGGCTGATGCTGCCGGATTCAGCCACGGTGAGCACGATCCGCAGGTGGCGCAGACCCATATCCACTTCCTGCCTCCGTCGGTGAGGGGCGTGGCCGGAAATAGCCGATGACGAGCACGGCACCCGCCAGGGACAGCAGCGCGGTCCAGCCGGCGGTGACGTACAGGGCGTGCAGATAGGCCCGGTCGGCGGCGGCGAGCAGATCGGGCCGGTGCAGCGACGCGGCCACCGCCCGGGTGGCCTCCGCGGAGTCCAGGGCCCGGTCCCGTGCCCCGGGGGCCAGCCCGGCGAGCGCGGGCCGGATCTCGCCGCGATACGAGGTGGCGAGCACCGAGCCGAGGACCGCGACCCCGAGGGTGCTGCCCACGGGCCGGGTGGCGGCGCTGATGGCGGCGCCCGCTCCGGTGTACCGCGCGGGCAGAACGGCCATCATCTCCGCCGTCATCGGCGCGACCACCAGCCCGATACCGGCGCCCTGCACGAACAGCACCACGGCGATCGAGGCCACCGGGGTGTCCGCGTCGAAGAACACGTAGGCGCCGAAGGTGGCGCTCGAAAGCAGGATTCCGGCGACCGCGCACCAGCGGACGGTGAGCCACCGGGTCAGCCCCGGCGAGATCTGGTTGCCGAGCACGATGCCGCCCGCGGCGGCGGCCATCACGACCCCGGCGGCCAGCGCCGAGAGGCCGTGCACGCCTTGCAGATAGAAGGCGCAGTAGAAGAGCTGCCCGGCCAGGCCGAAGAAGAGCAGCAGGAGGGTCACGCTGCCGCCCGCGAAGCGCGGTTCGGTGAACAGGCGCACGTCGAATCCCGGCGTCTCCCGGCGGCCCTGCGTCGTGGCGAACATCGCCAGCAGCGCGAGCCCGCCCGCCAGTGGCAGCAGCGCGGCCGGGCTCGACCAGCCGGACGGGCGGCCGCCCTCGATGACGCCGTACACCACCAGGCCCAGCCCCAGCACGGACAGCAGCAGCGCCGCCGGGTCGAGCACCCGGCGCTCGGCGTAGCGCAGCTCGGGCACCAGCAGCGCCGCACCGGCCAGGCATACGGCCACCACCGGCAGATTGACGAGGAACACCGAGCCCCACCAGAACCGGGTCAGCAGCGCACCGCCCACCACCGGTCCGAGCGCGACGGCCGCGCCGCCCGCCGAGGCCCACACCGCGATGGCGCGGGTGCGGTGGGCGGGCGCGGTGCCGCGGGTGACGATGGCCAGCGTCGCCGGGGTGACGAGCGCACCGCCCGCGCCCATGAACCCACGGGTGACGATGAGTTCGGTGGCGCCGGGCGAGAACGCGGCCAGCGTGGAGGCGACGGCCAGGAGCAGCAGCCCGGCGGTCAGGGTGCGGCGCGGCCCGTAGCGGTCGGCGAGGGCGCCACCGGCGAAGCTGCCCGCGGCGAACACCAGCGAGTACGAGGCGTTGGCCCACGCCAGCTCCGCGGAGTCGGCACCGAGCCCGCGTACGGGATCGGCCAGGGTTTCCATCGCCACGTTGAGGACCGTGTTGTCCAGCAGGACCAGCGTCTGCGCCAGGACCGCCACGGCCACGGCCCACCACGGCCGCCGTGTCACGGAGTCGGCGCCTTCACCGCGTCAGCGCTTCTCTGCCCGCGACGACGGTCCTGGCGACTTCCGCCACCCGCTGGCCGAGGTGTTCCGCGGTGGCGAGGTCGGACGGGTGCACCGTGCCCGACCGGTCGTCCACCGGGGACTGCGCCCCGGCGCCCTGGAAGAACCCGAGCCGGTTCAGGTCGGATTCGCTGCCACGGGTGGAGTTCCAGCCGGGGGCCAGGCCGAGGGTGACCCAGAGCATGCCGTGCTGTGCGGCGAGGGCGGCGAAGTAGCCGAGGGTGCCCGCCTTGTCCCCGGCCATGGAGCCGGAGTTGGTGAATCCCGCCGCCACCTTGTCCTGCCAGCGGCGGGTGAGCCAGCGCCGGGCGCTCGCCTCGGCGAAGGTGTGGAAGGCGGCGGAGGCGGTGCCCATGTACGTGGGCGCGCCGAAGACGATCGCGTGGGCGTCGTCGAGCACGCCCCAGTCCACGTCCGTGATCCGGTCGACCCGGACGAGGGTGACCTTGGCGTCCGGGGCCCGGCTCGCTCCCGCTCGTACGGCCTCCCCCAGCTTGGCGGTGTGGCCACGCCCGCCGTGACAGGCGATGGCGATGTGTACCGGGTCGGTCAGGGCGGTCAAGCCGGCCTCCTCGAAAACGCTGTTCCGTGGTCCGGTTCTTGCGGCGCAGAGCTGTCGGCCACCCTGCCACAGGAGTCTCAGAGGTTTCTCAGAGCCCCATAACCGCGGAGTGATGGAGATTCGATATCGGCTCGCCTTCGTACGGGCGTGCCATTCTGACCCGGCAGTCCCGAAGGCCCCCGAGGGACCCTCGAAGCAATCCCGAAGAACCCCCGTAGCACCGTCCACCCGTTGGAAGAGGTGTGCCCGGCGCATGACCGATTTGGGTAAATCACTCCGGATGCGGAGACTCTCCGCCGTGGGGGACGGGAGATATCTCTTCGTCCCGCTCGACCACAGTGTGTCCGACGGGCCGGTGGTGTCCCAGGCCCGCTGGAACGGGCTGCTCGGCGCGCTGGTGGACGGCGGCGCGGACGCGGTCGTCGTCCACAAGGGCCGGGCGCGCGCGATCGCCCCGGGCATCCTGCGCCACTGCGCGCTGGTGGTGCACTTGAGCGCCGGCACCGTGTACGCGGCGGACACCGACGCCAAGGTGCTCGTCGGCGAGGTGGAAGAGGCGGTACGGCTGGGCGCGGACGCGGTGAGCGTGCACGTGAACCTCGGCTCGGACACCGAACACCGGCAGCTCACCGACCTCGGGACCGTCGCGGCCTCGTGCGACACGTGGAACATGCCACTGCTCGCCATGATCTATCCGAGGGGCCCGCGGATCGCCGATCCGCACGACCCGGCGCTGCTCGCCCACGCCGTCAACATCGCCGCGGATCTCGGCGCCGACCTCGTAAAGACGTCGGTCGCGCTGCCGCTGGACCGGATGGCCGAGGTGGTGGACAGCTGCCCGCTGCCGGTGCTCGCCGCGGGCGGCCCGCCCGACGGCACGGATCTGATCGGCCACGGGACCTCGTTGATGCTCGCCGGTTGCCGTGGCCTCGCGGTCGGCCGCCGGATCTTCTCCTCGCCGTCCCCCGCGTCGCTGGTGAAGCGGCTCGCGGCCGTCGTCCACGCCGTCGACACCACGGACACCGCCGACGCCGGAACGGCCCCCCATCCCCCGACGATTGCGACAGGTGCCGCATGAAGTTCGCCTGGATCGACCTCCGAGCCGTTCCGCAGAACAAGCTGGAGTCCGTCGTGGACGCCGCCATCCACACCCGGATGCAGGGGGTCCTCTGCGACGACGAAGCCGTCCTCAAGGCGCTGCCCCCGACCATCACCGGCGTCACCACCACCCCGGTGACCGATGAGAAGCAGCTCTACGACCTCGACGCCGACACCGCGGGCTGGGTCGACGTCCACGACGAACCGTCGCTGCGGCTCGCGTGCACCGCCGCCGTCGCGCTGCCCCTCACCGTGGTCCGCTTCGCCGACCCGACGAAGATCCCGCTGGAGATCGTGCTCGCCGCCGCGGACCGCTCCGAGGGCAAGCTGATCACCGTCTGCGCGGATCTGGAAGAGGCCGCCACCGTCCTCGACGTGCTGGAACGCGGCTCCGACGGCATCCTGCTGGCCCCCTCGGCCGCCGACGAGGTGTTCGCGCTGGCCCGGCTGCTGGAGGCCGGTACGGAGCCGCTGAACCTGACCACGCTGACCGTCGAGGGCATCGAGCACCACGGCCTCGGCGACCGGGTGTGCGTGGACACCTGCAGCCACTTCGCCGAGGACGAGGGCATCCTCGTCGGCTCGTACTCGACCGGCTTCATCCTGTGCTGCAGCGAGACCCACCCGCTGCCGTACATGCCGACCCGCCCCTTCCGGGTCAACGCGGGCGCCCTGCACTCCTACGTACTCGGCCCGGACAACCGCACCAACTACCTGAGCGAGCTGCGCGCGGGCCGCACCACCCTCGCGGTCGACGCCGAGGGACGCACGCGACCGGTCATGGTCGGCCGCGCCAAGCTGGAGTCCCGGCCGCTGCTGACCATCACCGCGCGCTCCCCCGAGGGCGTCGAGGTGAGCCTGACCGTCCAGGACGACTGGCACGTACGAGTGCTCGGGCCCGGCGCAAAGGTTCACAACGTCACCGAGCTGCGGCCCGGCGACGAACTGCTCGGCTATCTGGCCACGGACCAGCGCCATGTGGGCTTCCCCATCGGCGAGTTCTGCAGGGAACAGTGATGAGCGGCGAAATCGGCATGCGGACCCTCGTCGAGACGCTGTTCGACGCCCACCCCGGCGAGCTGCCCTGCCTCGTGCACGGCGACCACCCGGTGAGCCGCGCCGAGGTACGTACCGCCGCGGCCACCGAGGCGGAGGTGTTCGCCGAGTACGGCATCGGCGAGGGCACCACGGTGATGCTGCGGATACCGCCCAGCTTCACCCAGATCGAGGTGCTGCTCGCGCTGTGGCGGCTCGGCGCCCAGGTGATGCTCATCGACCACCGGCTCAAGCCGTCCGAAGTGGACGCCCTGCGCGCGCTGTGCCACCCGCAGTTCCTGGTCGGCGCGGGTACGGCGGGCCGCGCACCGCTGCGGTTCGAGCCCCGGTACGAGGTGGTCACCTCCCGCTACCCGGACGGCCGCCCCGCGACGACCGGCCACCGGCTGGTGCAGTTCAGCTCGGGCTCCACCGGGCTGCCCAAGGTGATCGGACGGACCCCGGCGTCCCTCGCGGCCGAGATCGAACGGTTCACCCGGATCGACGGCATGCCGACCCGGGGCGAACGGGTGCTGCTGCTCAGCTCGACCGCGCACAGCTTCGGGCTGATCGCCGGGGTGCTGCACTCGCTGCTCGCGGGCGTCTCGGCCGTGTTCGCCCGCCGGGTGTCGGCCAAGGACATCCTCGCCGCGGCCGGACACCACGATGTCCACGCGATATTCGGCACCCCCTTCCACTACGAACTCCTCGCCACCGCACGGGAGTTGCCACCCCTCCCCGCGCTGCGTGCGGCGGTCTCCGGCGGCGAGATCATGCCCCCGGAGACGGCCGCCCGGTTCGCCGAGCGGTACGGCATCGGCGTCGGCGAATCGTACGGAACCACCGAGACGGGCGTCGTCGCGATGGAGGTCAGCGGCGCCTCGCGCCCCACGGTCGGGCGGGCGGCCCCCGGGGTGCGCTTGCGCGTCCACGAGGGCGAGTTGGACGTCTGGATGCCGGACGGTTCCCCGTATCTGCACGCCTCCGGCGGCGGCCGGTACACCGACGGCTGGCTGCACACCCGCGACCGGGCCGAGCTGGACGCCACCGGCGGCGTGCGGCTGCTGGGCCGCGGCGACTCCCTCGTGGTCATCGGCGGCCTCAAGGTCGATCTGACCGAGGTCGAGGACGTGTTGCGCGGCCACCCCGGGGTCAGCGGGGCCGTGGTCGTCCACGCCGGTGCCACCGAGGCGTACGTGTCCACCGAACCGGACGGCCCCTCGGCCGGGGAACTGCTCCGCTGGTGCCGGGACCGGCTGGCCGACTACAAGGTGCCGCGCGTCATCCAGGTCCTCCCGGACCTGCCCCGCACCTCCAACGGCAAGCTCATCCGCCGCCGCGACACCCTGCTCGCCCGCTCCTCCCCGGCCCGCTGACCTCGTTTCACATCCGCTGCCATCCCCTGCCACAGAAGGGTTTCGCACCATGCAGACGGCGTTGGAGAAGGAGATCCGCCAGTTCGTGCTCAGCACGATCAGCGACGACATGAACCACCCGCTCGACGCGGACGAGATCACGAGCGACAGCCCCCTGGGCACCGGCGGCATCGACATCGACTCGCTCAGCCTGATCGAGCTGGTCCTGCGGATCGAGCGCCGGTTCGGCGTGAAGTTCCCGGACACCGATATCGAACCGGTCGGCGCGATGAACCTCGGCGACCTGGTCGACGACGTCATCAAGCGGGGCGCCACGGCATGATGATCACCACCGACGTGGTGCGGGAGCTGCTGTCCGACCCCAAGATCTTCGCCGCCCTGCCGACCGAACTGGACGACGACGCCGACCTGGCGCTGGACTCGCTGGGCCTGGTGTGGTTCCTGCACCAACTGGAGCTGCGCCACGGGCTGGAGATCGAACCGGCCGAGGCGTTCCTCGCCGAGTTCACCTCGATACGCCGGATCACCGCGTACCTGAACGATCACCACCTGGTGGACCGCCCATGAGCCATGAGGTGCTGCTGACCGGCTTCGGCGTCCATACGGCCTTCGGCACGGGGGCCGACGCGCTGCGGGAGGGCGTGTTCGACGGGAACCCCGCGTTCACCCCGATCACCCGCTTCAACCCCGCCCCCTACCGCACGAACCTGGCCGCGACGACCGGCGGCCCCGCCGTCCCGCTGCGCGAGGTACTGGCCGAGGTAGCCGGGGCGGCGACCGCGATGGCGGGCCTGCGGAGAGGCACGGAGGCGACGGTCCTGGTGGGCACCGCGGGCGACTTCACGGCCCTGACCCACTTCTGGCGCACCACGACAACCGATGAAGCCCCCTCCCCCGGCTCGCCCAGCGGCACGGCGACCCCAGGACCGCCAGGCGAGGCGGGCTCTCCTGGCTCGCCCAGCGGCGTGGGATTGCCGGGATCCGCCAGCGGTGCGGCGTTCCCCGGCGACGCGGTGTCCCCCGGCCCACCAGGGAACCCGACGCCCTCCGGCCTGCCCGGCGGCGCAAGGCCCCCCGGCCACCCCGGCGGCGCGGCGACACTCGGCTCCCCCGGCGGCCCGCAGTCCCCTGGCTCGCCCAGCGGCCTGGCGTCCCCGGGATCGCCCGGCGAGGCGGGGTTCCCCGGCTCCCGCGGCGGAACGGCGTCTCCCGGTCTGCACGGCGACGCAACGCCCACTGGCCACCCCAGCGGCCCGGTGACACCCGGCTCGTCCGGCGAGGCGGTGTCCGCCGACGTCCCCGGCGGCGGCGCGCAAGGCCACCCCCACGGCGGCGCGCAGAGCATCGTCGACCGCGCCGTCGAGACCGTCCCCGCCTGGCAGGCCGAGGCGCTTGCCGATGGGCTCGGGGTGCGCGGGTCCCGGTTGGCGTTCACCAACGCGTGCGTCGCCTCCGCCAGTGCCGTCGCGCACGGGTGTCAGCTCATCGCCTCCGGTCGGGCCGACATCGTGATCTGCGCGGGGGCCTACCTCGTGGAGGAGGAGAACCTCGCCAAGTTCGGCTCGGGGTTCGCCCTCTCCCGCGACGGGGCCGTGCGGCCCTTCTGCGCCGACCGCAGTGGGCTGCTGCTCGGCGACGGGGCCGCCGCCGTCGTGCTCGAATCGGCCGCGAGCGCCCGGCGCAGAGGCGCGCGGGTGCTCGGCGCGGTGACCGGGTGGGGCGTCGCCTCCGACGCGCATCACATCGCGCGCCCGCACCCCGACGGCGCCGGGCTGGTCAGCGCCGCCCGGCGGGCGCTGCGGCGGGCGGGCGGGCCGCGCGTCGAGTACGTGAACGCGCACGGCACCGCGACCAAGACCAACGACCCCGCCGAGACGCGCGGGCTGCGCACGCTCTTCGGCGCGGACGCGCCCCACGTGCCGGTCAGCTCGACCAAGAGCACGACGGGCCATCTGCTGGAGGCGTCCGGAGTGGTGGAACTCGTCATCACCCTGCTCGCCCTGCGGGACGGAATCCTGCCGCCCACCGCCGGGTTCACCGAACCGGACCCGCACTGCGACCTCGACTACGTACCGAACCGGCCCCACAAGGCCGACATCCGGCGGGCGCTCACGCTCAACGCCGCCTTCGGTGGCGCCAACACCGCGCTCGTCCTGGAGCGCGCATGATCGCCACAAGCTCGGGCCCGACCGCACCGCCCGTCTCCGGTTTCGTGGAGTCCCCCTTCAGTCCGCTCGTGCACCGGGCCGTCGAGCAAGCCCTGAACGCCCACCCCGGCGACGGCTCCCGGACCGCGATGGTCCTGGCCAGCACGATGGGCGACGCCACCACCCTCGACCTCGGCAGCCGCCGGCTCGTCGCCGGGCAGGTGCACAATCCGCTGCTGTTCATGCAGAGCACCGCCAACGCGATCCTCGGCCAGCTCTGCCGTGACTTCGCCATCACCGGCCCGCTGCTGTGCCTGTCCACCGTGGCGGATCTGGCCACGGAACTGCTGGCCACCGCCGAACTCCTCCTAATGGACGACGAGTTGGACCGCGTCGTCCTCATCGGCGTCGAGCTGGCCGCCACCGAGCGCACCACCGCCGCGTACGACCGACTCGGCCACGTCGGCCCGCCCGCCGAGGACCGGGCCGTGGCGATCGTGCTCGACCGCGACGACGACCCGCCACGCCCCCGTCCCCCGTACGACACCCCGCCCACCGAGTACGGCACCCTCCGCGGCCTGGTCGAGCTGGCCGCCCGAATCCAAGGGACCGACCACCCATGATCACCAAGGAAGAACGCGCGCGGATCAGCGAGGACGCCGCCTTGGGGGCCGGAAACGTGATCCACCGGCTCAAGGCGTACGGCAGACCACTCGACGAGCAGGTGCTGTGGACCGACACCGCCTGGCAGGCCCCGGACGGCACCCGCCCCGAGGTGCTGACCCTGGGCGAACTGCACGAGGTCGTCGCCCGCTACGCGAGCTGGTACCACGCACACGGGGTCCGGCCCCGCGACCCGGTGGCGATCCAGACGTACTCCAGCACCGAGTTCGCCATCAACTTCCTCGCGCTCACCTCCCTCGGCGCGATCCCGTCCTTCGTCAACGGCAACCTCCGCCCCGAGATCGCCCGCGAGTACGTACGCCGCCAGGGCGCCGTGGGCGCCCTCACCGACCAGGCCCACCACCCCGTCCTGGCCGCCCCCCACCAGGCCGGACTGGGCCTCGCCTTCTGCGCCACCGCGGCCGACATCCGCGCGGACACGGCCCGCGGCCCGCTCCCGGCGCCGTACCCGTACGCCCACCACCCCACCGACCCGATCATCATTTCCCACTCCTCGGGCACCACCGGCATGCCCAAGGCCGTCCCGCACACCCACGAGACGTTGCTGTACGCCCAGTTGCACCGGCTGAAGCTGTCGGTCGGCTCCTCGATGGGCAGGCTGCTGGTCGCGATGCCGGGCTCGCACAACGCCTCCATCTCGGTCATGCTGTTCGGCTTCCTGCTGCGCTCGCCCGTCCTGCTGCTGTCCAGCCAGCGCGGCGGCGACGTCCTGGACGCGATGGAGTCGTTCCGCCCGACCACGGTGTTCGCGTTCGCCGGAACGTACGGGGAGATGGCGGCCCAGGACCTGGCCGCGCGCGATCTGTCCAGCGTCGAAGCCTGGTACAACACCGGCGACGCCGCACACGAGACACACATCAGGGCGCTCATCGCCCAGGGCAGCCACGACACGGTCGGCCGCGACCTCAAGCGCTACCGGGCCACCGGCTCCGTCTTCACCGACGGACTCGGCTCCTCCGAGACCGGCTACTCGCTCTTCCACAACGGCCACAAGCCCGGCCGGTCGTCGTTCTCCCGCTGCGTCGGCAAACCGATGAGCTTCGCCGAGGCCGCGGTGCTCTCCGAGGACGGCACCCCGCTGCCACCCGGCGAGGTGGGGCGCCTCGGCGTACGCTCCCCCACCCTCACCCCCGGCTACTGGAACGACTCGCTGACCTTCCACCGGCTACGGCTCGGCGGCTACTGGCTCACCGGCGACCTCTCCTACCGCGACGAGGACGGCAACTTCTACCACCTCGACCGCGTCCCCGACGCCATCCGCACCGCCGCGGGCCTGGTATTCAGCACCCGCACCGAGGAGTTGCTGCTGCGCGAGCTGCCCGAACTCGACGACTGCACGGTGGTGGCCGTCGCCCCCGAGGGCGTACGCGCCGACTGGGACGGCGGCGGCACGGCCGACGCGTACGTCCTGCTCCAGGTGCGCCCGGGCGCGGCGGACGCGGACGACTGGACGGGCCGGGTCAACCAGGCGCTCACCGCCGAGGGCTTCCCGCCCCTGTCCGGAGCGCTCCGGATGGACGCCGACGACGTGGTGAAGGGCGCCACCGGCAAGGTGCTCAAGCGCGAGATGCGCGAACGCTTCCGGGCCCGCCTGACGGGCGGGCGCGAGCTGGACGGGACCGCGCGATGACGCCGAACCCCAGGCCCATGGACGTGTACCGCCAGTGGTGGCTGCACGACGCCCGCTGGTACCAGGGCGTGGCGAAGCGGTTCGGCCACGCGGCGGCCAACGAGATCAACGCCGAGGCGCTGCGCTACGTGGCCGTCCAGGTGGGCAAGCGCATCGCCCGCCAGTACGGCGGAAAACCCGCCGCCGACCTCGAAGAACTCCGTTGCCGGTACGACGCCTGCTCCGAGTGGATGTTCCCGAGCGAACTCCGCGACGGCGGCACGGCGGTGCTCCCGGACGGCGAGATCGAGCTGACCATGCGGCAGAACTTCGCCGTGGCCATGGTCCGGATGGCCGGTTCGCTGGACGGCTACGACTGCCCGTGTACGGACATCCACGCGGGCTGGTCGGAGGGGCTCGGCGTCGAACTCACCCGCAACTGCGCCACGGCGTGTCTGCGCGACGGCGACCCGGCGTGCCGTCTGCTGATGCGGCCCGGCTGACGCCACCCCACGGCCCGCCACGGCCCGCCACGGCCCGCTACGGTTCTCCGACCATCATCCGGGCGATGCCCTGGGGGCTGAAGACCTCCCGGGTGGCGAGGGCGATGCCGCCGTGGATCCCGGAGCTCTCGCCGAGCCGGGGCGCGATGATGGTCATCTTGCTGGTGGCCAGGGCGGGCGCGCGCCGGTAGACCACGGCGCGGACCCCGGAGAGCAGGTCGTCGCGGAGTTCGCTCAGCGGGCCGCCGACGACCAGCGTGCGGGGGTTGTACATGGAGACCAGCATGGCCGCTATCTCGCCGACGTCGGCGCCCGCCTGGCGCAGGGCGCGCACGGCGCGCGGTTCGTTGTCGGCCACGCGTTCCGCCAGCACGCGCACACCGTGCAGCGGATCCTCTCCGGTCGACTCGGGGATGCCGAGGCTGCGCAGAACGGCCGGGCGGGAGGCCAGCGCGCTGAGGCAGCCGACGTTGCCGCAGGAGCACAGGACGTCGCCGCCACCGGCGGCCCGGATGTGTCCGACGTCGCCCGCGGCTCCGTCCGCCCCGCGGTACAGCTCGCGTTTCGCGGTGACGATCCCGGCTCCCACCCCCGCGGAGATCTTGATGCCCAGCAGCGGAGTCTCCGCCTGCTCCTGGCACGCCTCGCCGAGGGCCATGAGGTTGGCGTCGTTGTCCACCAGGGCGGGGCACCGAAACCTCTTCCGCAGTTCTTCGGCCACCGGATAGCCGCCCCAGCCGGGCATGGCGCGCGGCCGCACCGTGCAGCCGCGCTGGCTGTCCACCGGCGCGGGCAGGCCCATCACCACCGCGCGCACCCGGCCGGGGTCACGGCCGCACCGCGTCAACAGGCCCACCAGGTGTTCGGTCACCGTCTCCAGCACGATTTCCGGCCCGGTCTCGATCCGAAGGCCCACGGTTTCCCGCGCGAGCACCCGCCCCGTGAGATCGGCGATCGCGACGTGTGACGCCAGGGTGTCGACGTCCGCCACGGCGACGGTCCCCGCCCGCGGGCTGAGCGCCAGCACCCTCGGTGGCCGGCCCCGCCCCGATTCGCTCGATTCGATCTCCTCCAGGATGCCGTGCGCGACGAGATGGTCGACCTGCTTCCCGACCGTCGTCCGGACCAGTCCGCTGCGCCGCGCGATCTCGGCACGGCTGGTCGCCTCGCCCGACACCACGAGATCCAGCACCCTTCGCAGCCCCACGGGGACGGAGGGCAGAAGGACCGGATCGGACTGAAAGCCCTCGCCTTTATGCACGTCCATGACAGTAATTTCGGCCCCAGAGGCCGTCAATGAGCGCGTCGTAGGTCCCTCGTTGGCCCATCTTTAGTCCATATAAAAAATTAAAAGTGGCATCTTGTTCCCGCGACGCGCACTAAACGATGGTGATGCGCACCCACAACGTTCAGGCCATGGCCGGTTCGTTTCGCTTCCCCGAGAGGACCCCACGGCATGGCCAGGCAAACGCATCGCATCGGCATCCTGGGCAGCGGAAACATCTTCGGCCGGTACGTCACCGGCCTGGCCCGCCACCCGGAGCTGGAGATCGTGCGGGTGGGCGACATCGATGTGGCCCGGGCCAAGCAGGCCGCCGCCGATCACGCCATTCCGGCCTGGGGCGACGACGCGGATCTGTACGCCGACGAGTCGGTGGACATCATCGTAAACCTCACCCCGCCGGTGCACCACGCGCGCACCATCATCACGGCCCTGGAGGCCGGAAAACACGTCTACGTCGAAAAGCCCCTGGCCACGACGGTCGAGGAGGGCCGGGCCGTGCTCGCGGCGGCCGACAAGAGCGGGCGCTTCCTGGGCTCGGCGCCGGACACCTTCCTCGGCGGCGCGAGCCAGACGGCGCGCAAGGCCGTCGACGACGGACTCATCGGCGCGCCGATAGGCGCCTCGGCCTTCATCGGCCACAGCAAGGCGGAGACCTGGCATCCGGACCCGCGCTTCCTCTTCCAGCAGGGCGGCGGCCCGGTGATGGACATGGGGCCGTACTACGTCGCCATCCTCGTGAACTGTCTGGGCCCGATCCAGGCCATCAGCGCGGCGAGCCGGATCGGCGCGCCGCACCGGGCGGTGACCTCGCCCGGCCGGGCCGTCGACTCCATCGAGGTCACGGTTCCCACGCATACCGCGGCCGTGCTGACGTTCGCCTCGGGAGTCCTCGGGACGGCGCAGATGAGCTTCGACGTATGGGACTCGGATCTGCCCTTCATGGAGATCTACGGCACCGAGGGCACGCTGTCGCTGGGCAACCCGAACCACTTCGACGGCGAGGTGCGGCTGAAGCGGCACGGCGACGCCGAGTGGTCCGTACTGGAGCCGGTGGTCGAGCCGTTCGGCGCCGTCGGCACCAAGGAGCAGGCCCGGCGCGGCCTCGGCGTCCGCGACCTCGCGGACGCGATCGAGGGCGGCCCGCACCGCGCGACCGCCTCGTTCGCCTTCCACGTACTCGAAGCACTGTGCGCGGTGGAGGAAGCCTCCCGGCAGACCCGCGTCGTGCACCTGAGCAGCACCTGTGAGCGCCCGCAGCCGCGCTACCCCGCTTGAGCTCGACCCCCCGTACAACCCTCAAGGAGCACCGATGTCGCCGAGAACGCCGGTCTGGCGAACCCGACTGATGGCAGCAGCCGCGGGCATGGCGCTGCTCACCACCGCCGCATGCAGCGCCGCGACCGATTCCGACCCCAACGGCGGGAAGAACACGGCCGCCGGTCCGGTGCGCGACGGCGGCACCCTCACCGTCGCGCAGGCGAGCGACGCCGACCCCGGCTCGTTCCTCAAGACCTCGGTCGGCAACATCCTGTCCGAGTACACGGTCCTGGAGACGCTGACCCTCATGGACGCCAAGACGGGCAAGCCCAAGGGCGTCCTGGCGAAGTCGTGGAAGCTCGCCCCCGACGCCAAGAGCATCGACATCACGCTCCGCGACGATGTCACCTTCCACAGCGGCCGCAAGCTGACGGCGCGCGATGTCATCTTCACTCTGAAGAAGGCGCAGGACCCGGCGACGGGCGCGGCGGGCCAGGCAATCGCCGAGCAGATCACCTCCATGCGGGCCAAGGGCGACCACGCGCTCACGCTCACCTTCAGCAAGCCGACGCCGAACGTCTTCGACCTGTTCGAGACGGCGCCGATCCTCAACCCCGCCACCTACGCCGACTACGCGGCGGGCAAGGTCGTCGACGGCACCGGCCGTTTCGTCTGGAAGTCGTGGACGCCCGGCGGCCGCATCGTGCTCACCAAGTACGCGAAGTACCGGGACGCCAAGAACACCCATCTCGACAAGATCAACATCGAGGACATCAACGACCCGACCGCCATCGTCTCGGCGATCCGCAGCGGTCGCGCCCAGTACGGCGTCGGTGCGGCCGCCCTCGACGCCCGCAGCCTGAGCAAGCAGCCGGGCTACGCCCTCCTGTCGTCGGGCGGTTCGGCGATCCCGCTCTCCCTGGACGTGACGAAGGCGCCATTCGACAAGAAGGAGGTGCGCCAGGCGGTCCAGTACGCGATCGACCGCCGCCGCATCGTGCAGCAGGTCGAGGGCGGTCACGCGGACGCGACGAGCCTGCCGTGGAAGAAGACCGCCGTCGGCTACGACGCCAAACAGGCGGAGCACTACAGCTATCAACCGGGCAAGGCCAAGAAGCTGCTCGCCAAGGCGGGAGGGGTGAAGGGCGCCACGTTCAAGGTCGTCACCCTCAACACTCCCGAGGCCACCAGCGTCTTCCAGATCGTCAAGAACAACCTCGCGGCCGTCGGGCTGAATGCCAAGCCCGAAGTACTGAGCGCGACCGAGTACGACGGGCGGATCGCGAAGCGGGACATGGGTACGCCCGCGGTCCTGATGATGAACAGCAACGCCCTGCTTCCGGCGAGCGCGGTCGCCAGCAGGCCCGAGTTCGTCCCGAAGGGCAACCTCCTGCACGTCCAGAGCCCCGCGTACACGAAGCTCGTCAAGGCCGTCACCGATGCCAGCACGCCCGCCGCGCAGAAGAAGGCGCTGCACGACTACAACGCCTACTTCCTCGACCAGGCCTTCGCGGTTCCGCTGATCACCCGCCCGACCCTGTCGGTCCGGTCGACCTCCGTCGGCGGCATCGCGCCCACCCAGGCGGGCTTCCTGAACCTCGGCCAGGCGTGGCTGTCCGAGCCGAAGGGGTAGCGAAGCAATGATCCGGTTCGTGGCGCGCAAGGCGCCATCAGTCCTCTTCGCCCTTCTCGCCAGCTCGGTCGTCGCCTTCGCCCTGCCGCGGCTCGCCCCCGGAGACGTCGCGGTCAGCCTCGCCGGTACGGATCCGAGCGCCGCCAACGTCGCCGCCATCCGGAAGGAGCTGGGGCTGGACCGGTCCCCCGTCGTGCAGTACTGGGACTGGATCTCCGGGCTGTTCCACGGCGACCTGGGCCAGTCCTACCGCCTCCACCGCAGCGTCGCGAGCCTCATCGGCGACCGGCTGGAGAGCACGGTGGAGCTGGCCGTGTTCGCCACGCTGCTCGTCGTCGTCATCGGCACCGCGCTCGGGGTGCTCGCCGGTTCCACCCGGCGCCAGTGGACGCGGGCGGCCCTCGACCTGGGCAACAGCCTCCTGGTCGCCGTCCCGCCGTTCCTCACGGGCCTGGCCCTGATCCTGGTCTTCGGCGTGTACCACCGCTGGCTGCCCGTCAGCGGCGAGGTGAGCCTGCTGGAGAACCCCTCGATCGGCATCCAGTATCTGGCCCTTCCCGCCGTCGCGCTGGCGCTGTCGTCCTCCGGCATCGTGGCCCGGCTGCTCCAGTCGGAGATGGCCAAGGTCCGCACCGAGGACTACGTCGATCTGGCCCTGGCCAAGGGAACCCCGCCCGGGCGGATCACCCGGCGCCACGTCCTGCGCAACAGCTTCGGCACCGCGGTCGTCGCGATCGGACTGCAGATCGGCACCCTGCTCGCCGGTGCGGTGATCATCGAGTCGATCTTCAACCGCAACGGCCTCGGCCAGCTCGCCGTCTCCAGCGTGCAGTCCCGCGACTTCACCGTCCTCCAAGTGCTGATCCTCGGTGTGGTCTTCGTGGCGGTGATCTGCCAGATCGTCACCGAGATGGTCCTCGCGACACTCGATCCGCGGATCAGGTTGGGAGCCCGGACATGACCGACGTACCCCTGTCGGCGCCCGGCGCGGCGGCCACGGCCACGCGCCGCAGGCTCAACCCGACGCTGGCCCGCTATCTGTCCGCCTTCCGCACCCCGAGGGGCGTGGTCGGGCTGTCGGTCCTCGGGATCCTGATGCTCGCCGCCCTGCTCGCCCCCGTCCTGTTCCCCGGCGGCTACGACCAGCAGGGCTCGAACGCCCTGACCGGGCCCTCGGGCGCGCACATCTTCGGCGTGGACGAATTCGGCCGCGACATCTTCGTCCGCAGCATCTACGGCCTCCGTGTCGACCTGAGCCTCATCCTCACCGCCGTCCCCCTCAGCATGGCCGTCGGCACGCTGATCGGCCTCTCCGGCGCGATCTCCGAATGGCTCGGCGCCGGGTTGCAACGGGTACTCGACGTCATCATCGGCTTCCCCGGACTGATCCTCGGCATCTGCCTGGTGGCCATCCTCGGCCCCGGATGGTTCCCGCTGTTCCTCACCATCCTCATCGGCGGCCTGCCCACCGCCGGCCGCCTGGCCCGCGGCGCCTGGCTCACCCAGCAGGGCCGGGAATACGTCCTGGCCGCCCGGGTGCTCGGCGTCCCGCGCCGGAAACTGCTCGTCCGCCACGTCCTGCCGAACGCGATGGACGCCATCGTCGTCAACGGCGCCGTCTGGATGGTCATCGGCGTCTACATCGAGGCAGGACTGTCCATCGTCGGCCTCGGCGTGCAGCCGCCCACACCGTCGATCGGCGTGCTGCTCAACAACGGACTCCGGTTCGTGACCCAGTCCCCCACGTACATCATCGGCCCTGGAGTGGTGCTTCTGCTGCTCTCGGTGGGCTTCAGCCTGATATCGGACGCGCTCAACGAGGCGGTGAACCGTCGATGACGTCGATGACCCCAGTGACGCCGACGACGAGCAAGGACGTACCACTGCTGCGTGTCGAGGGCCTGCGCACGGAATTCAAGCTGAAGACCGGCGACGTCAGGGCCGTCAACGACGTCAGCTTCGACATCCACCCCGGCGACGTCCTCGGCATCGTAGGCGAATCCGGCTCCGGCAAGTCGGTCACCGCGCGGTCCATCATGCGGATGCTGCGCCCGCCGGGCGACATCACCGCCGGGTCGGTGCGGTTCGAGGGCGAGGACCTCCTCGCGCTGCCGGAACGCGAGATGCGGCGGCGGCGCGGAGCGAAGGTGGCGATGGTCTTCCAGGACCCGCAGGCCGCGCTCAACCCCGTCCTCAAGGTCGGCGACCAGATCATGGAGGCCATGACGGTCCACGGCGTCGACAAGAAGACGGCGCGCGCCCGGGCGGTCGAACTGCTGGAGCAGGTCGGCATCCCCGACGTACCGACGAAGATCGACCATTACCCGCATCAGTTCTCCGGCGGGATGCGCCAGCGCGTCGTCATCGCGATCGCCCTGGCGAACGATCCCGCGCTGCTCATCGCCGACGAGCCGACGACGGCCCTCGACGTCACGATCCAGGCCCAGATCCTGCGGTTGCTGGCCAGACTCCGTACCGAGCTGGGCATCGCCATCGCCCTCATCACCCACGACATGGGCGTGGTCGCCGAGCTGTGTACGGACGTCGTGGTGATGTACGGCGGGCGTACGGTCGAGAAGGGCACCGTCGAGCAGGTCTTCCAGCAGCCACGCCACCCCTACACGGCGGCGCTGCTGGAGGCCATGCCACGCCTTGACGACGACCGGATCGGCCAGCCGCTGCCCGCCATCCCCGGCAGCCCGCCCGACCCCGCCGCGCCCCCGCCCGGCTGCGCGTTCGCGCCACGCTGCCGGTACGCCGAGGACGTATGCACCCAGGAACCGCCGACCCTGCTGGAGATCGGGGACGCGGGGCAGACCGCGGCGTGCTTCGTCGCCCAGCGCGGCGTGGGCCTGTCCGCGGGCGGCGACGTTCCCGCCGCGCCGCGTGCCGAGGCCGTGCCCCCGGTGCCGCCGACCGCACCCGTGCTGGAGATCCGCGACCTCAGGGTCGATGTCGGATCGCGCAGTCGCGGGCTCTTCCGCCGTGAACCCCCGGTGTACGCCGTCGACTCGGTGAGCCTGGCCGTACACCCGGGCCGCACCCTCGGGCTCGTGGGCGAGAGCGGCTGCGGCAAGTCGACGCTGTCCCGCGGCGTCGTCGGCATCAACCCGATCGCGGGCGGGTCGGTCCTGGTGGACGGAACCGACGTGAGCGCGATGCGCGAGGACGACCTCAAACGGGTCCGGTCATCCGTGCAGTACCTGTTCCAGGATCCGTACGCGTCCCTGAACCCACGGCGTACGATCCGGCAGTCCCTCGCCGAGGCGCTCGCGTTCCGGGGCATCGGCGGACGCGCCCTCGAAACGGCGGCGCGCGAGCTGATGGCCCAAGTCGGGCTGCGCCCCGAACACCTCGACCGCTACCCGCACGCCTTCTCGGGCGGACAGCGCCAGCGGATCGGCATCGCGCGGGCGCTGGCCCGCCGGCCGCGGACGCTGATCCTGGACGAACCGGTCTCCGCGCTGGACATGTCGATCCAGGCGCAGATCATCAACCTGCTGGAACGACTGCAGAACGAACTCGGCCTCGCCTATCTGTTCATCGCTCACGACCTGTCGGTCGTGCGCCACCTCAGCGACACGGTCGCCGTCATGTACCTCGGCAGGATCGTCGAACACGGCGACGTCGCCGAGGTCTACGGCAACCCGCAGCACCCGTACACCGCTTCGCTGCTCTCGTCGTCGCCGGTACCGAGCGTCTCGGCGCGTACGCGGGAACGCATCGTCCTGCGGGGCGACCTCCCGAGCCCCGCGAACCCGCCCTCGGGCTGCCGGTTCCGCACCCGGTGCCCCATCGGCCCGCTCACCCACCCGGAGCGGACGATCTGCGCCGAGACCTCCCCGCCCCTCTCCCTGACCCCCGCCGGTCAGCGCGCCGCCTGCCACTTCGCGGGCGAACTCGCGCCCTGAACCCACCCCATCGAAGGGACCACACGTGCGTATCGCACTCAACCCGATCCAGTGGATGGCCAGCGACGACGGCTGGCTCGACCCGTCCAAAGCACCCGAGCGGAAGCAACTGCTGACGCTGATCAAGCAGTCCGGTTTCGACGCGGTGATGGCCGAGGTCCCCGCCGACTGGACCGTCGACCGCTACCGGGCGACCCTGGACGAGGTCGGCCTGACCCTGGCCCCCGGCTACTTCGTATGCCGCTCGGACGGCCGGGACGGGACGGAGGCCGACGTTCTCGCGGCCGCTGCCGCTGTCGCGCGCCAGCACGCCGAACTCGGAATGACGGAAATCGGCCTCGGCCTGGCGATGGGCAAGGACAAGCCGCGCGTGGCCCATCCGGGACAGGCGTACGACGCGGATACGTCGCGCGTCGAGGCCGTGACGGCGCTGATCGGGCAGATCGCCGACGCGATGGTCGCCGAAGGCGTCCGGCCCAATCTTCACCCGCACATCGGCACGTGGATCGAGACCGAGGAGGAGGGCCGGGCGGTGCTCGACGCCCTTCCGGACTCCCGGCTCGGCTTCCTGCCCGACACGGGGCACTTGGCGTGGGCGGGCTCGGACGTGGGCACGTTCATCAAGGACTACGCGGACCGGATCCCGTTCGTGCACGTCAAGGACTGCCGCCTCAGCGTCGCGGCGCAGGGCCGCGAGGAGGACTGGGGCTACCAGCGGACCGTCATGGCCGGGCTCTGGGTCGAACCCGGCCGCGGCGAACTGGACCTCAAGGGGATCCTCGGCAACCTGCCGAGTGCGTTCGACGGCTGGCTGATGGTCGAGGTCGACCGCCCGGACATCACCGACCCGTACGAGAGCGCGGTCGCGTCAGCCCGCTGGATGCGGGCCGAGTACGGCGCCTGACGCTCAACCGCGCGCGGCGGTCGGGGTGGACTCCCGTCAGGTGTCGGACGGATAGAACTGGGCGTACCAGCGGCGCAGCGCCCTGATGCCCTTCTCGTGCGGGAGCAGGACGGGGCGCGGCTGGTGGATCTTGTGGTCCCAGATCCGGACCTCTTCCCTCACCTCCCCCAGGGCCTCGGCCCGGAATACCAGCTTGAGCAGTGGCGCCAGGAACGGCACCCGGGCCGGTTTGCGGAGGTAGTACAGCATCCGCATCTCGCTCGTACGGTCGTCCACGGGCGTGGTCAGAGCGACGGCGGTGAGCGACAGGACGGGGCCGAGGACCCGTACCACCATCACACCCGGCCCGTACATGAACACATCGAAGGTGTTCTTGATGTCCCGGCCGAGTACCCGCCGGTGGATGCCGCCACGGACCTCGGCGAAGGGGCCGTCCGGCCGCAGCTCCTGGACCGGGGGTTCGCTCTGGCCGTGGATGAAGTGGAAGTGGGACTCGTCCACGATGTTCTCGCGCATCTCCTGGATGTGGATGCGCGCGCGGCACACGTCGTCGATCGGCGACGCGAAATCCCCGGAGCCCGTCTCCGGGATGTCCGGCACCTCCCACGAGGGCGCGTCCGGGCCGTGGTACACGAAGATGAGCCCGCTGTGCTCGCGTACCGGGAACCCGCCGAGGGACACCTTGGGGGTATGGACCGCGAAGGGGGCATGCGTACAACGCCCGTCCGCCCCGAACCGCCACCCGTGGAACGGACACTCCACGGCCCCGTCGACAACCTTCCCCCCGGCCCCCAGATGTGCGCCGTAGTGCGGACAGTGCGCGTCCCGCACGCCCGCCTGCCCGTCCGCGCCGCGGAAGGCGATCAGCGCCCGCCCGAAGTAGTGCAGGCTGACGACCCGCCCAGGCCGCAGCTCACCGCTGCGGAGCACGGCGTACCAGCCGTAGGGCACGGGCGGCATCGGGTACGCGTCGGCTCGCGGATCGCGCGGCAAGTCGGCGAGCTTGTCATGACTACGACGTAATGGCATGCGCCGATGCTAGCCACACCGGCTCAGCGCCCGGCGCCACTGCTCGGTGACCGCGTGCCGCAGCCGTTCGGTGTCGACGGCCTCGTGGTCGAGAAGCCGTTGCAGCCCGATGCCACGCAGCTGCCCGACGATGGCGATCGCGGCCTCGCCGGGTACGACGTCGGCGCGGATGGTGCCGTCCGCGAGACCGGCGGCCACGTCCTCGCGCAGATCGGTGCGGAACGCCTCGTCCCGCTCGCGGAAGATCGGGGCCAGTTCCGAGGCCGTGGCGGCCTCGGCCCAGAGCAGCAGGAACGCCCGGTTCCACACGCCCACCCGACCGAGCGCTCCGACGTAACCGTCGATCAGCCTCAGCAGACGGTCCAGACCGGGCGGCAGGCTGTCGAGCCCGGGGACGAACCCGGCCTGGGTGGCGCGGGCCAGGCGTTCGAGGAGCGACTGCTTGGACCCGAAGTGGTGGCTGACGAGACCGCGGCTGTACCCGGCCCGCTCGCTGACGCGCGCCAGCGACAGCGAGCGCACCCCCTGTTCGACGACCAACTCGGCGGCGGCGTTGAGCAATGCGGCCTCGGCCTGGTCACGGCGCTGCTGCTGGGTGCGGCGGGTGGCGTTCATGGAAGGAAACCTACAACAAACTTGTTATTCGACCAACAAGTACGCAAGGATCACGGCGTCGACCGACTGTCGACCGACTGGAGGATTCCCGATGATCGAGATTGACGACCGCGCGCTGGACACCCTGCTGTCCGAGGATCCGGGTGGTTCCGTGGTGATGCTGAACCTGCTGCGGTTCCGTCCGGACGGTGGCCGCGAGAGCTACCGGCGCTACGCCGAGGCGCTCGGCCCGGCGATCAACGCGCGGTACGGGGTGCGGGTGGAGTACCTGGGAGACGGCGGGCGGGCGCTGGTAGCCGAGGACGGGCAGACCTGGGACATGGTGTTACTCGTGCGCTACCCGAACCGGCAGGCGTTCGCCGACATGATCCGTGACCCTCAATACCAGGCGGTGTCCCACCTCCGCAGCGAGGCGCTGGTGGAATCCGTCTTGCAGCCGACCGCACCCCTGAAGGGACTGGCCTGATGCCCACCGTCTTCGTACACGGCAACCCCGAGACGGCAGCGGTCTGGGATCCGCTGCTCTCCGAACTGGAGCGCACCGGCGCGGCCCGCGGCAGCCTGGTGTGCCTGTCCCCGCCCGGGTTCGGCGCACCCCTACCGGCCGGGTTCGGCGCGACCGTCGGCGACTACCGCGACTGGCTGATCGGCGAGCTGTCCCGCTTCGCCGAACCCGTCCACCTGGTGGGCCACGACTGGGGCGGCGGGCACGTCCTGAACGCGGTGATGAACCGCCCGGACCTCGTACGCAGTTGGGTCAGCGACACCGTCGGCGTCTTCGAGCCCGACTACGTCTGGCACGAGCTGGCCCAGCGGTGGCAGACACCGGGAGCCGGTGAGGCCGATGTGACCGCACGATTCGGTGCGCCCCTCGCCGAACGGGTCGCGACGCTCGCCGCGCGCGGGATGAGCGAGGCGGTGGCCGAGCAGGTCGCCCGGGGTCAGGACGAGGCGATGGGCCGGGCCGTGATCGCCCTCTACACCTCCGCCGCGCAACCGGTGATGGCCGAGCTGGGCCGGGACCTGGAACGCGCGTCGCAACGCCCGGGACTCGCCGTGCTCGCCACCGAGGACCACGCGGTCGGGACCGCGGAACAGCGGCGCCGCGCCGCTCGCCGGGCCGGTGCCGAGGTCGCGACCCTCGACGGCCTGGGCCACTGGTGGATGACGCAGGACCCCGAGCGTGGCGCCCGCGCCCTCGCCCACTTCTGGGCGTCGCTGGACCACGCGTAGGTCACCCCATGATGTCCCTGACAGCGGCCCCCGCGTCCTCCCCCAGCACCGAGCGCACGGCCATGCCCGGCAGGGCGGGCAACTCGGCCCAATGCGTGACGGGTTCGGCGCAGGGGCGGCCGTAGGGCAGGCGGACGACACGGTCGGAGTCGACGAAGCAATTCCGATACTCGGCCCCGTCTTCACCGATGTGCCGAGCGGCGAAACGCATCGGCAGCACCAACCAGAACTCCTCCCCCTCCGCCTCGCCCGGCCCCGGCGGATACCGCCCCGCCACAGCCCCCGCCACGGGCACCCCATCCCCCGGCAACCCCTCCCGCGCGTCCACCCACTCCACGACAGCGTCCATGCCCACTCCTCCCGACTCCGGCGCTACGCCAGGCGACCATTCTCACCGCTTCAGGCGCCTGGCGGCCGTCTGTTCAGTGCCGGAACAGATCTCTAACGTGTCCTCACGGGCAGGGCGTTGGAGTCCTGCACAGCCGGAGAGGACACGCGAATGGCCAGCTCCGAGAACGGGTTACCCCTCGACCGGCGGTTCTTCCTGACCGGCACCGGCTCGCTGGGCCTGGCGGCGGCGCTGCCCGCGACCGCCGCGCAGGCGGCGCCCTCGCGCGGAGGGCGGCATCCGTCGAACTGGCCCGATCCCGAGCCGTACGGCCTCGCCGACACCCGGCAGGATCTGTGGCCACGGGAGGACAACTCCTTCGTCCTCCCGCTCGAACCGCGCCCCCGCGACAAGGCGCTTGGCCGGGTCTGGATGCGGGACACGTACGTCAACTGCTTTGTGGTCGACGGCCGTCCGCTGTACGTCGCCACGGGCACCACCCGGGTCCCCGGACTCACCTCCGCCGCCCCATGGAACGACGGCATCTTCGTATGGGTGGCCCGGTCCCTCCGGGGGCCATGGAAGCTGGCCGACACGACCGGCGTCCGGCCCGGGGCCGAGCGGGGGAAGGTGTGGTCGCCGGAGTTCACCGGCGAGAACCGGCCCGGCCGCACGGTCGTCGCTCCGTGGCAGGAGTACTGGCACGACGACCGGTTCGGCAAGCGCGGCCAGGCGTGGGCGCCGGAGGTGCACCACTTCCGCGGCAGGTGGTACATCGTCGCGTGCATGGGCGACCACTCGCGGAAGGTGGGCTCGTTCCTGCTGGTGAGCGAGGGCGGGGTCGAGGGGCCGTACCGGCTCGCCGAGGGCAATCTCGACAAGCCCTTCGGCGATCTGGCCCCCGGCGGACCGGACTTCATCGAGCCCGGCGCGTACCACCACATCGACGGCAGCCTCTACGCCGAGGGCGACGACGCGTGGCTCGTCCTGCACAACGACCTGTACGCGAGGTTCCGGGACGACATGGAGGACATCGTCCCGACGACGCGCCTCCCCCGGTTCCGTCAGTCGCCCTACGCACCCGAGCCGTACCTCGAAGGCGCGTACGTGTTCAAGCACCGGGGCACGTACTACCTCCTCCACGCCGCGTGGAACCGCACCTCGGTCAACCCCGACGGCACCACCCGGCACGCCTACGACCCACCCGGCCCCGGCCGCGTGCAGTACCAGTACGACGCGATCGTCGCCGCCTCGGACCGCTTCGAGGGCCCGTACTCCCCGCGCTGGACCGCGGGCGTCGGCGCGGGCCACAACAACTTCTTCGCGGACCACCACGGCGGCCTGTGGGCCACGTTCTTCCGCAACCCGGCCTTCGGCTACTGGTCCCATCCCTCACGCGTCGCCGACGCCGCCGTGCCGGGTGTCGTCCGCCTGGAATGGACCGGCCCGGCGGGCAACCGCCTGTACGTCCAACGCCGGAGCCGGTTCCGGCCCTCGGGGCCTTCGCACCGCGCTCCGGATGCGATCAGTGAGTGACGAAGATAGCATCAATTACATATAAATCGTTTGTTTTTTGAGGGCCGTGAGTGCACACCATGCGCCTGAAACTGGAGTGGCCGGAGGACCTGGAGCAGGCCGTAGCGCTTGCCTCCTGGCTGGGCCGCCCATCCGTCCACGAGGTCGTCGTACTCGTTCCGTGGCTCGACGCCGACGAACAGCGCCGGTCGGCCGCGTCGATCCGGCAGCTGTTCAACGACTGCGGCTGCGCCGCCGGGATGGCGGCCTTCGTGGTGACGGTGGGTGTCGCGCTGGGGTACCGGCTCGCCGTCGGGGGTTGGTCCTGGTCGTCGCTGGGGTTCGCCTTGCTCGCCGGTGTCGCGGGGGCCGTTGCCGGCAAGCTGATGGGCCTGGCCTGGAGCCGCCACCGGCTGCGCTCCCTACTGCTGCGCATGGGACGGTCAAAGCCGACCGTCCCTGCGCCGTGATCCCTGAATGATCCCTTGACCAGCTCGACCAGCTGGGTGTGAGGCAAGGGAGGAACAGCCATGGCTGTCGTCTGTAGCCAAGTGCAGGAATGGGTCGAGGAGAAAGTCTCGAAGCCCGTCGAGGTGTGGGAATCGCGCAACGAGAAGAAGTGCAAGGACTACCCGTGGTACGACCCGCGAGGCTGGGTCTGCTGGTTCGTCACCGTGTTGGTGAAGGTCGTCAGGATCGTCGTGGTCACGGTGGGCAAGTTGGTGACACGGACGGTCTGCAAGGTCGTCCAGGTCGCCGTTGATTTCGGCAGGGACATCATCAGCGGCGGCTGGGACATCTTCACCGGGACGTTCACCTTCAACTGGCGCCGAGTCGTTGACGGGTTCATACGTATGGTCGTCGGATTCACGCTGGGTGTCATGCGGTTCGGCCGCATCGCCCTCGGCGGTGAACTGGTCGCGTTCTTCATAGACCAGGCCAATGACGCATCGATACGAGCCCACGTCCGTGGACTGCTGGAGCGGAAGTACACGGGCGAGACCCTTGAGCAGATCAAGAATGCGATCAACCTCGATCACGGGCCTTTCCGATTGCAGCTGCACGGCACCGTGTACCGCACCGTCATGGACTCACAGGTGTCCTCGACCACCGACCCGAAGGTGCCCAACCTGATAGCGCTCCATGAGTCCACCGAAATCGATCTGCGTGAGCTGTGCGGCTTCACGTTCCCTCAGGGGTTCTTCTACCGCAAGCGCTACACGACCCTGAAGAAGGGGGATGTCATCGCTGGTGGCGGCGGCGTCGGAGACTTCGAGAACCCGCTCACCGAGGACGAGCTGAACGAATACATCGACTCTCGCGGCGAGCGCGGCCCGGACTTTCTGGTCTTTCCCATGAGCGAGGATGACCTGGACACCAAGATCGGCGCGGCGGAGGACAAGGGGCGTGAACTCTGGCTGAAGTTCAGCTTCGACAAAGCCACCGTGCCGATAACCAAAGCGGAGCACATTGTCCAGCCCGGCACCTCCACGACACAGAGTGATTTCCTCGTCGAGGTGATCGGCCGCGCACGCAAGAGCCTGATGCCGAGAAACCCCGTTGCCGCACGGTTCGAGCTCTGCCATCCCGCCGTCGTTGGCATATTCCGGTACACAGCGCACGACCTGCACGGATTGACCAGTGTCTTCGGGCCGAGGGAATGTGACAAGAATCCGTCGGATGATGCCTCGGGCGTGACCCTCACCGACAACTTTCCCGACTCCATCTGGAAGTTCGTGATGGTCCACGAGCTCGGCCACTATGTCGGCCTCTGCCATACCGACGGCCTGGACCGGATCATGTACTCGGCGAAGGAGAAGTCCTGGCACGCCAACGGGGCCATTTGGCGCACCCTGTTCTGGAGCACCTATCGGAGCGGCGAACCCGACTTCACCCTCGCTGAGGCCAAGACGGCGTGGACGTACATCGTGGACAACTTCGACCCCACATGCCTGGGAGCCGCCTCCACGCCGCCTCCTCTGATCCCTCCCGGCCCCATTCCCCCGCCGCCTACCCCGCCACCCACTCCGCCGGCTGGCCCGCCTGAGCCACCCCCCAAGCCGCCGCCGAGCGGGCCGATTGTGAAGTGACGCCGCTGGTATCAACCTCACGCCCCGCCGTAAACGACACATCCCCACGGTCGGCGACCGTGGGGATGTGATCTGTGTCCGAGGGGGGACTTGAACCCCCACGCCCGATAAAGGGCACTAGCACCTCAAGCTAGCGCGTCTGCCATTCCGCCACCCGGACAGGGTGTGCACCGCGGTTCCCCGCGGCGACATGGACAACGATACCAAGGTTTTGGGGTGCGTTTCACCCGCGTATGCGTGCCGCCCGACCCCGCGCCGACCTGCGGTGATGTGGGGCCTGGGCGGACCGCGGACATGGGGCGTCACGGAGGGTGACGGGCGCCGGGTGAGGGGGCCGGAGAGGCCGGGGGGGGGCGGGGCAACACGGCGCGGCTCGGGGGTAGTTCCGCGTCGGCAGCGGTCGCGGCGACTTGATCGAACGATTGACGTACGCCCCCTGGACATCGGTCGGGCGATGCGGGATAACGGGTTTCATACAGGATAACGTCGACTGTATGCAATCCACGCGGGACCCGACCCCTACGAAGGGACGCGATTCGCCATGCCCGACGACAGCCAGGACCTCATCTCCGGCGGGCACTTGGTCGCCAAGGCGCTCAAAGCGGAGGGGGTTGACGTCATCTACACCCTCTGCGGCGGCCACATCATCGACATCTACGACGGGTGCGTCGACGAGGGCATCGACGTCATCGACGTACGCCATGAACAGGTGGCCGCGCATGCCGCCGATGGGCATGCCCGGATCACCGGGAAGCCCGGGTGTGCGGTGGTCACCGCCGGGCCGGGGACCACCGATGCGGTGACCGGGGTGGCCAATGCCTTCCGGGCCGAGTCGCCCATGCTGCTGATCGGCGGGCAGGGGGCTCATACGCAGCACAAGATGGGGTCGCTCCAGGACCTTCCGCACGTCGACATGATGGCGCCGATCACGAAGTTCGCGGCGACCGTGCCGGACACTGCGCGGGCCGCGGATATGGTCTCGATGGCGTTCCGGGAGTGCTTCCACGGGGCGCCGGGGCCGTCGTTCCTGGAGATTCCGCGCGATGTGCTGGACGCCAAGGTGCCGGTCGAGAAGGCGCGGGTGCCGAGGGCGGGGGCGTATCGGGCGTCGACGCGGAGCGCGGGGGATCCGGAGGCGGTCGAGAAGCTGGCCGATCTGCTGGTGCACGCGGAGAAACCGGCGATTCTGCTGGGGAGCCAGGTGTGGACGTGCCGGGCGACCGACGCGGCGGCCGAGCTGGTGCGGACGCTCAATGTGCCCGCGTACATGAACGGCGCGGGACGGGGGACGCTGCCGCCGGGCGATCCGCATCACTTCCAGCTGTCGCGCAGGTACGCGTTCTCGAATGCCGACCTCATCGTGATCGTCGGGACGCCGTTCGACTTCCGGATGGGGTACGGGAAGCGGCTGTCCCCCGAGGCGACGGTGGTCCAGATCGATCTGGATTACCGGACGGTCGGGAAGAACCGGGATATTGATCTCGGGATAGTGGGTGACAGTCATCAGATTCTGTCAGCCGTCACCCAGGCGGCGTCCGGCCGTCTCAATGGCGGGGCGGGCCAGCGCAAGGAGTGGCTGGACGAGCTGCGCGCGGCCGAGCAGACGGCGATCGAGAAGCGGCTGCCGCAGCTGCGGTCCGACGCCTCCCCCATTCATCCGTACCGCCTGGTCAGCGAGATCAACGACTTTCTGACCGAGGACTCCATCTATATAGGTGACGGCGGCGACATCGTCACGTTCTCCGGGCAGGTCGTGCAGCCCCGTACGCCCGGCCACTGGATGGACCCGGGGCCGCTGGGGACGCTCGGCGTCGGCGTGCCGTTCGTGATGGCCGCCAAGCAGGCCCGCCCCGACAAGGAGGTGGTGGCGCTCTTCGGCGACGGCGCGTTCTCGCTGACCGGCTGGGACTTCGAGACGCTGGTCCGCTTCAATCTGCCGTTCGTCGGCATCGTCGGCAACAACTCGTCGATGAACCAGATCCGTTACGGCCAGAAGGCCAAGTACGGCGACGCCCGCGAGCGGATCGGCAACACCCTCGGCGACGTTCCGTACGACCAGTTCGCGCGGATGCTGGGCGGTTACGGCGAGGAGGTACGGGACCCCGCCGACATCGCGCCCGCGCTGCGGCGCGCCCGCGAGTCCGGCAAGCCGTCGCTCATCAACGTCTGGGTCGACCCGGACGCGTACGCCCCCGGAACGATGAACCAGACCATGTACAAGTAAGGGGCCCGCCAACCATGACCAAGGCTCTGGAGGGCGTCCGCGTCCTCGACATGACCCACGTGCAGTCCGGTCCGTCCGCCACCCAGCTGCTGGCCTGGCTCGGCGCGGACGTCATCAAGCTGGAGTCCCCGACCGGTGACATCACGCGCAAGCAGCTGCGCGACCTCCCGGACGTCGACTCGCTCTACTTCACGATGCTCAACTGCAACAAGCGGAGCATCACCCTCAACACCAAGTCCGAGCGCGGCAAGGAGATCCTGACCGAGCTGATCCGCCGCAGCGACGTCATGGTGGAGAACTTCGGGCCGGGTGCGGTGGACCGGATGGGCTTCACCTGGGAGCGCATCCAGGAGATCAACCCGCGGATCGTGTACGCCTCGATCAAGGGGTTCGGCGAGGGTCCGTACACCAAGTTCAAGGCGTACGAGGTGGTCGCGCAGGCCATGGGCGGGTCGATGTCCACGACCGGCTTCGAGGACGGGCCGCCGCTGGCGACCGGCGCCCAGATCGGCGATTCGGGCACCGGCGTGCACTGTGTGGCGGGCATCCTGGCCGCGCTCTACCAGCGCACCCGCACCGGGCGCGGCCAGCGGGTGAACGTGGCGATGCAGCACGCGGTGCTCAATCTGTGCCGGGTCAAGCTGCGCGACCAGCAGCGGCTCACCCACGGACCGCTCGCCGAGTACCCGAACGACAACTTCGGCGACGAGGTGCCGCGCAGCGGCAACGCGAGCGGCGGCGGGCAGCCCGGCTGGGCGGTCAAGTGCGCGCCCGGCGGCCCCAACGACTATGTGTATGTGATCGTGCAGCCGGTCGGCTGGGAGCCGATGACCCGGCTCATCGGCCGCCCGGAGCTGGCCGAGGACCCGGAGTGGGCGACGCCTGAGGCGCGGCTGCCGAAGCTGGCGAAGATGTTCCAGCTGATCGAGGAGTGGTCCAGCACGCTGCCCAAGTGGGAGGTGCTGGAGCAGCTGAACGCCCACAACATCCCGTGCGGGCCGATCCTGTCCACGAAGGAGATCGTCGAGGACGCGTCGCTGGCGGCCAACGAGATGGTCGTCCGCGTCGACCATCCCGAGCGCGG
The DNA here is from genome assembly GCF_055595765.1 of Streptomyces sp. NPDC040405. NCBI lineage: Bacteria > Bacillati > Actinomycetota > Actinomycetes > Kitasatosporales > Streptomycetaceae > Streptomyces > Streptomyces sp. NPDC040405. The sequence goes on along the minus strand of NZ_JBVIVI010000004.1, from coordinate 684,234 downwards.
GGCGTTCACCACGGTCGGCTCCCCGCTCAAGCTCTCCGACTCCCCCGTCCAGGTCGACCGCTCGCCGCTGCTGGGCGAGCACAACGCGGACGTGTACGGCGAGCTGGGGATCGGCGACGACGAAGTGCGGCTGCTCAAGGCGAACGGGGTGATCTGACAGTGAGCACGGATCAGGCGGTTCCGTACGAGAAGGACGCCGTACGCGCGGTACTGGACGCCGTACGCGCCGAGGGGCGCACCACGCTGACCGCGCCCGAGGGCAAGCGGATCACGGACGCGTACGGCATACCGACCCCGGCCGAGGGGCTGGCCGAGTGCGCGGACGACGCGGTGGCGCTCGCCGACCGGATCGGCTTCCCCGTCGTCCTCAAGATCGTCTCCCCGGACATCTCGCACAAGACGGAGGCGGGCGGGGTCCGGGTGGGACTGGGCTCGGCGGCCGAGGTGCGCGGCGCGTTCACCGCGATCGTGGCGAACGCCCGCGCGTACGACCCGACGGCGCGCATCCGGGGCGTACAGGTGCAGCAGATGGTCCCGGACGGCGGGACGGAGGTGATCGTCGGCGCGGTCACCGACCCGACGTTCGGCAAGGTGGTCGCCTTCGGGCTCGGCGGGGTGCTGGTGGAGGTGCTGAAGGACATCACCTTCCGGCTGGCCCCGGCGAGCCGGGACGACGCGCTGTCGATGCTGGACGGAATCCGGGCGGCGGAGGTGCTGCGCGGGGTGCGCGGCGGGGAGCCGGTGGACCGGGACGCGCTCGCGGATCTGATCGTGCGGGTGTCGGACCTGGTCGCGGACTTTCCCGAACTGACCGAGGTCGATCTCAACCCGGTCTTCGCGACCGGGAGCGGAGTACTCGCCGCCGATGTGCGGCTACTGATCGGCGACGACGCGCCACCGGCCCGCCGCCGCTACTCCCGCGAGGAGATCCTGGCCGCGATGGGGCGGCTGATGCGACCGCGTTCGGTGACGGTGGTGGGCGCCTCCAACGAGCCGGGCAAGATCGGCAATTCGGTGATGCGCAACCTCATCGACGGCGGCTTCCCGGGCGAGATCCACCCGGTCAATCCGAAGGCCGACGACATCCTGGGCCGCAAGGCGTACGCGTCGGTGCTGGACGTGCCGGGCGAGGTGGACGTGGCGGTCTTCGCGATCCCCGCGAAGTTCGTACCGGCCGCGCTGGAGGAGGTCGGCCGCAAGGGCATCCCGAATGCCGTGCTGATCCCGTCCGGCTTCGCGGAGACCGGCGAACACGAGCTGCAGGACCGGATCGTGGCCATCGCCGAGGAGCACGGCGTCCGGCTGCTGGGGCCGAACATCTACGGCTACTACTCCACCTGGCAGGACCTGTGCGCCACGTTCTGCACCCCGTACGACGTCAAGGGGCCGGTGGCGCTCACCTCGCAGTCCGGTGGCATCGGGATGGCGATCCTGGGATTCGCGCGGACGACGAAGACCGGCGTCTCGGCGATCGTCGGGCTCGGCAACAAGTCGGACGTCGACGAGGACGATCTGCTCACCTGGTTCGGCGAGGACCCGAACACCCAGTGCATCGCGATGCATCTGGAGGACCTCAAGGACGGCCGCGCCTTCGTGGACGCGGCGCGCGCGACGGTGCCCAGGAAGCCGGTGGTGGTGCTGAAGGCGGGCCGTACGGCGGCGGGCGCGCGGGCCGCCGGGTCCCACACCGGGGCGCTGGCCGGGGACGACGCGGTGTACGACGACATCCTGCGGCAGGCCGGGGTGATCCGGGCGCCGGGGCTGAACGAGATGCTGGAGTACGCGCGGGCGCTGCCGGTGCTGCCGGCGCCGCAGGGCGACAACGTCGTCGTCATCACCGGCGCCGGGGGCTCGGGAGTGCTGCTGTCGGACGCCCTCGTGGACAACGGGCTGTCGCTGATGGAGATCCCGCCGGATCTGGACGCCGCCTTCCGCCGCTTCATCCCGCCGTTCGGCGCGGCCGGGAACCCGGTGGACATCACCGGGGGCGAGCCGCCGTCCACGTACGAGGCGACCATCCGGCTGGGCCTGGAGGATCCGCGCATTCACGCGCTCGTCCTCGGCTACTGGCACACCATCGTCACCCCGCCCATGGTCTTCGCCGAACTGACCGCACGGATCGTGGCGGAATTCCGGGAGCGCGGCATCGCGAAACCGGTGGTGGCCTCTCTCGCGGGTGACACCGAGGTCGAGGAGGCGAGCCAGTACCTCTTCGAGCGCGGCGTCGTCGCCTATCCGTACACCACGGAAAAGCCGGTGGCCGTGCTGGGCGCGAAATACCGCTGGGCCCGCTCCGCGGGGCTGCTCACGTAAACCACTCCCGTTCTCCGGAGGGGACGCAACATGAGCGCAGAAGAACGACCGGACGGGCTGGTCGCCTTCCGGGAAATACAGGACAGCAAAGGGCGCGTGTACCGCGTCGGCGAGACGGACCGCGACATTCTCGGCTTCAACCGGAAGCTGATGGTGTATCTGCCGTGGATCGCCATGATGGCCATCAGCGTGTCCGAGTACGCGTACGGGTCCGCGGAGGACACGCTCTCGGAGGCCCACGGCTGGACCCAGAGCAACACCTTCTGGATCCTCAGCGTCTGGGTCTTCTTCCAGGCCGGGATCGCCTTTCCGGCGGGCTGGTTACGGGAGAAGGGCATTCTGACCGCCCGCCGGGCGATGCTGACGGGGGCGGGGCTCTGCCTCATCGGCTTCCTCGCGCTATCCCATCTGGACGACGTCTTCGCCGCGATCTGCGGCTTCGGCGTGGTCGGCGGGCTCGGCTCCGGGCTCGTCTACGCCACCTGCATCAACATGGTGGGCAAGTGGTTCCCGGAGCGGCGCGGGGCGAAGACGGGCTTTGTGAACGGCGGCTTCGCCTATGGCTCGCTGCCCTTCATCTTCATCTTCAACTACTGGTTCGACACCGGCAATTACCATGGAGTGCTCGACTTCATCGGCCTCTATGTGCTGGCCGTCGTCGCCCTCTGCGGCTGGTTCTTCAAGGACCCGCCCAAGAGCTGGTGGCCCGCGCATATCGATCCGCTCACCTTCGGCGGCAATGCCAAGAGCGCGAAGAGCCTGGCGAAGAATCCGCCCGCGGTGCGTCAGTACACCCCCAAGGAGGCCATCAGGTCGGGCATGCTGCCCCTGATGTGGCTTTCGCTCGTGCTGACCGCCGGGGTGTCCATCTTCGGTATCTCCTTCCAGGTCGACTACGCCAAGGAAGTGGGCTTCGGCCCGCTGGTCGCGGCCTCCTCGATGGGCATCATGTCCGTCATCAACGGCGTGGGCCGCGGCCTGGTGGGGTGGCTGTCGGACTTCTGGGGGCGCAAGACGACCCTGGTGTTCGTCATCGTGGTGCTGGGTCTGGCGCAGTTCGGGGTGATCTGGGCGGGAAATATCCGCAGTGAGTGGCTGTTCCTGTTCTTCGCCTTCCTCTCCGGATTCGGCGGCGGCGCCTTCTACCCGATGTTCGCGGCGCTGACCCCGGACTATTTCGGCGAGAACTACAACGCCACCAACTACGGCCTGGTGTACAGCGGAAAGCTGATCAGCGGGCTCTTCGGCGGCGGGCTCGGCTCGATGGTGGTCGACGACTGGGGCTACGACGGGGCGTACGCGCTCGCCGGTGGCATCTCCATGCTGGCGGCCGCGGTCGCCCTGCTGCTGCGGCAGCCGGGCCGGCCACGGGTCCGGGACATCGCCCCGAACCCGCAGCCGATCAGCCGCGAGGCGGTGTGAGCCACCGGCGTGTTCAGTCGCCGCAGCGCCCGGTGCGCAAGTAGCGGGCGCTGCGGCGGGCGGTGGTGAGCGAGCTGGCCGGGTTGTCGTGCTCCACCATCCACTGGTGGTTCCGGCGGCCCCCGTGGGTCCTGCCGACCTTGCCGAGGAAACGTACGTAGTCGATGTCACCGTCCCCGACGTCCACCATGCGGTAGCCGTCGGGGACGGTGTCGTCGCGCTCGCCGTCCTTGACGTGGAACAGCGGGTAACGGTCCGGGTCGGCCAGCACGTAGTCGAGCGGTTCGAAGGGCGCCGGGGTGCCGTCCACCCGCTTGCCGAAGCGGTGCTGGGCGACGTACGCCCAGTAGATGTCCATCTCCAGATGGACCAGCTCAGGGTCGGTCTCGGCGAGCAGCACGTCGTAGAGGCGGACGTCCGGCTTGTCGGTGGCGAACATGAACTCCTCGGCGTGGTTGTGCTGGTAGAACTTCATCCCGCGCGCCTTCGCGGCCGCGCCGTAGGTGTTGAAGTCCTCCGCGCAGCGCTTCCAGCCGTCGACCGTCGTGCCGTAGCGCCAGGGGCCGGACGCGGTGCCGATGTGCGGCAGGCCGAGGGCCTGGGCCTCGTCCAGCACCTTGGTGAGGTTGGTGGCGAAGGTGTAGGCGTTCGGGTCGTCGGAGTAGTAGCCGACGTGGCTGCCGATGCCGCGCAGCCCGTTGTCCCGCAGCAGCCGCTTCAGCTGCCGCAGGGTGATGGCGCCCGCCGATCCTTGGGTGTATCCGGCGAACTCCACCTGGTCGTAGCCGTAATCCGCCAGTTCCTCGAAGACGCGGGCGAAGCCGATGGACTGCACCTGGTCGCGGAGGGTGTAGAGCTGGATGCCGAGGTGGCCGCGCGGGACGATCGGACCGCGTCCGCCGTGGCTACGGGCCGTTGCGGTGGTGGTGCCGAGCAGGGTGGCGGCGGTGGCTCCGGCGGCGACGCCGAGGAAGCCTCGGCGGCGGAGGGTGGCGGCGAGTTCCGGGTGCTGGGCGCTCTTCACGTGCGGGTCTCCTGTCGATCGGGGTCTGTGGTGTGATCCAGTCCGGCGAGGCGGAGGAGCAGCGATTTGACGTCGGTGGCTGCCACCCGGCCGGATACGGCGTCCGGGCGGGAGCAGAGGAGTACGGGCCCGTCCTCGTCCCGCTCCGGCAACCGGCCGTGGCTGCCGCGCACCGGGGACGGATCGAGGGGGACGACGGCCATCCGGTAGCGCATCCCGAGCTTCTTGCGGGCCAGCGCGGTGGCCGCCTTGACGCGTACGTACGGATCGACGGGGTCGAGGAAGAGTTCGGCCGGGTCGTAGCCGGGCTTGCGGTGGATCTCCACCAGCTGGGCGAAGTCCGGTGCGCGGTCGTCGTCCAGCCAGTAGTAGTACGTGAACCAGGCGTCCGGCTCGGCCACCGCGACCAGTTCCCCGGAGCGGGGGTGGTCCAGTCCGTGCGTCTTCTTCCCCTCGTCGTCGAGGAGTTCGGCGAGGCCGGGCAGGCCGTCGAGGGCGGCCCGGGTGGCGGCCAGGTCCTCGGCGCGGCGTACGTAGACGTGGGCGAGCTGGTGGTCGGCGACGGCGAAGGCGCGGGAGGCGCCCGGGTCCAGGTACTCCATGCCGTCCTGGGTGTGCACCTCCAGCAGCCCGGCGCGGCGCAGCGCCCGGTTGATGTCCACGGGGCGGGACACGCGGGTGATGCCGTACTCGGACAGCGCCACGACCGTGCGGCCCCGGGCCCGCGCGTCGTCCAGCAGCGGGCCGAGGGCGGTGTCGAGGGCGGCCGCGGCGGCGTGCGCGCGGGGGTCGTCGGGGCCGTAGCGCTGGAGGTCGTAGTCGAGGTGCGGGAGGTAGGTGAGGGTGAGGTCGGTGGGGTGGTGGCGCAGGATGTGGCGGGTGGCGTCGATGATCCACTGGGAGGAGACCAGATCGGCGCCGGGGCCCCAGAAGTGGAACAGGGGGAAGGTTCCGTGGGCGGCGGTGAGTTCGTCGTGCAGGGCGGGCGGCCGGGTGTAGCAGTCGGGCTCCTTGCGGCCGTCGGCGTAGTAGACGGGGCGCGGGGTGACGGTGATGTCGGTGTCCGCGCCCATCGCGTACCACCAGCAGATGTTGGCGACCGTGTAGCCGGGGTGGGCGCGGCGGGCCGCGTCCCACAGCTTGTCGCCGCCGACGAGGCCGTTGTGCTGCCGCCACAGCAGGACGTCGCCCTGTTCGCGGAAGTACCAGCCGTTGCCGACGATGCCGTGCTCGGCGGGGGTCGCGCCGGTGAGGAACGTCGACTGGGCGGCGCAGGTGACGGCGGGCAGCACGGTGCCGAGCGGGGCGTACGAACCGGAGTCGGCCAGGGCGCGCAGCCGGGGCATATGGGCGAGCAGGCGCGGGGTGAGGCCGACGACGTCGAGGACGAGGAGCGGTGCTGGCCCTCTTGTGATGCTGCTGCGTGGAGCGCTCACGGCAGCTCCTTGAGGCCGAGGTCGGTCAGCAGATCGCGGGCGAGGGCGAGTTCGGCGGCGATGCCGTCGGCCAGCCGGTCGCGGTTGCGGGGCCGCAGCTCGGGCGGCAGCGCCTGCCAGGTGTACGTCTCGACCTCCAGGTGGCGGGTGAGCGGCGCCGGGCCGCCGACCAGATGGGCGAGGGTGTCGGTGAGGACGGGGAGGGTGGAGGTGAGCGGCGGCTCGGGCGGGGCGTGCAGGGGGACGTGGAAGTGGGAGCGCCAGGGGGCGGTGGTGTCGAGCCCGCGCGGCGCGAGGGCCTGGTCGAGGTCGTCGGTGCCGCGTACGCCGTGCGTGGCGGTGCGGGTGCGGGTCTGGTGGAGGAAGCGCGGCTCGGCGAACGCCGCCAGGGCTGTGCGTACGGCGGGGCGGTGCGGCTCCTCGGCGTGCAGCGCGGCCGAGAGCTGCGCCTTGACGATGGGCACACCGGCCGCGGTGAGGGCGGCGGTGGCGGTGTGCGGGTCCTCGAACTGCGTGGCGAGGTGGCAGGTGTCGAGGCAGAGGCCGACGCGGCGGCGGGGCGCTCCCCCGGGGAGCGCGGTCAGCGCCTCGATGGCCTGGTCGGTGGTCTCGACGGTGCAGCCCGGCTCGGGTTCCAGGCCGATGCGGATCGAACGGCCGGTGAGGTCCTGCAGCGCGTCGAGCCGTGCGGCGAGCGTGGTGAGGTGGTCGAGCGCGGCGCCCCGCCGGGCGGGGTCGAACGGGGTGCGCCAGGCGAGCGGCAGGGTCGAGACGCTGCCCTCGGTGACGTCGTCCGGGAGCAGGGCGGCCAGCAGCCTGGCCAGGTGGCCGGTGTGGGTCAGCCGCTCGGCCTCCGTCCAGTCCGGCCGGTACACGCGGTACTTGACCTCTTCGGCGCCGAATCCCTCGTAGGGGAAGCCGTTGAGGGTGACGACCTCCAGACCGCGCCGGTCGAGTTCGGTGCGCAGTCGGCGCAGGGCGGCCGGGTCGGCGGTCAGGGTGCGGGCGGCGTCGCGGGCCAGCCACAGGCCGATGCCGAGGCGGTCGCGTCCCAGGCGGCGGCGTACCGGCTCGCAGTGGTGCCGGAGCTGGTCCACGACGCCGTCGAGGTCTTCGGCGGGGTGGACGTTGGTGCAGTAGGCCAGGTGGACGGTGGAGCCGTCGGGGTGGCGGAAGCGCATGGGGTCACCGGCCTTCCGTGGTTACCGGGGCGCCGCGGAGGATGGAGTTCCCCTCGTGGGTGGCTTGGGGTGTGGTGTCCTCGACGTCGAGGTCCAGCCGTCCGCTGAGCCCGTAGAACGCCACCGGGTTGCGCCACAGCACCTGGTCGACGTCGTCCTCGGTGAAGCCCGCCGCCAGCATCGCCTCTCCCACGTGGCGCGTCTTCAGCGGATCGCTGCGGCCCCAGTCGGCGGCGGAGTTCACCAGGATGCGGTCCCGTTCGGTGGCGTACTCGCGCAGCACGCGCACCATGCGGTCCGGGTCCATCTTGGTGTCCGGGTAGATCGAGAACCCGAGCCAGCAGCCGCTGTCGGTGGCCGCCTTTACGGTGGTCTCGTTGAGGTGGTCGAGCAGGACGCGGTCGGTGGGGAGGGCGGATTCGTGGACGACGTCGAGCGTGCGGGCCAGGCCCGCGGCCTTGTCGCGGTGCGGGGTGTGCACGAGGGCGGGCAGCCCGTGGTCGGCGGCGAGCTGGAGCTGTGCGGCGAGCGCGGTGTCCTCGGCGGGGGTCATCGCGTCATAGCCGATCTCGCCGACGGCGACCACGCCGTCCTTGACGAGATAGCGCGGCAGTTCGTCCAGTACGGGGAGGCAGCGGGGGTCGTTGGCCTCCTTGGGGTTGAGGGCGAGCGTGCAGTGGTGGGCGATGCCGTGCTGTGCGGCGCGGAAGGGTTCCCAGCCGAGGAGGGCGTCGAAGTAGTCGTAGAAGCTGGCGGGCGAGGTGCGGGGCTGACCGAGCCAGAACGACGGCTCGACGAGGGCGCGCACGCCCGCGGCGTACATGGCCTCGTAGTCGTCCGTGGTGCGGGAGGTCATGTGGATGTGCGGGTCGAAGATGCGCATCAGGGCTCCTCGGGGGTCGTATGGGCCAGGACGCGGGTCAGGTCGGCGGGCACGTCCCGCCCGGCGGCGGTGCGTTCGCGCGCGTAGTCGGTCAGCATGCGGGCCAGCTCGGCGTCGCCCCGGGCGCGGGCGGGCCACTCGGCCACGGCGTCCAGGGGCACCCCGGTGAACAGGCACTTCAGTACGGCCTGCCGCCAGCCGTGCGCGTCGAGATGGCGCGCCGCGTACGGGCCGACGGCGGCGGCCACCAGGCGGGTGTCGTTCGTGCGCAGGGCGTCCTCGACCAGGGGGAGGGCGTCCGGGCCGGGGGCTTCGAGATGGGCCAGCGCGAGGAGGACGGCCCGGCGTTCGGCGGCCGTGCCGCGTGTGTAGAGGCGGGTGAGCGTGGGCACGTCGGGGCGGGCGGCTCGGAGGAGCAGGACGCGGGTGGCGGCGGCGAGTTCGTGGCCGGAGCGGGTGTGGCGGGCCGCGGCGGCGAAGTCCGCCTCCCAGTCGGGGGTGGGGCCCTCCTGGGCCGCGCTGGCCAGGGCGCGGTCCAGCCAGGCGGCGGCGTCGCCGTCGAGGTGGTCGCGTACGGTCGCGATCAGCATGGGACGCCTCCCGCGGCGGCGGTCCGCTCCGCCGCCTTGAGGTACGCCAGGGAGGAGCGGGCCAGTCCGGGCCCCGCGTGCGAGTGGCGGGGCAGCTCGACGCCGACCAGGCCCCGGTAGCCCGCGGCGTGCAGGGCTGCCAGCACCGGCGGGACGTCCATCTCGCCCTCCCCGAACGGCAGATGCTCGTGCACACCGCGCCGCATGTCCTCGATCTGCACATGCCGTATCCACGGCGCGGCCGCGCGAACGCAGTCGGCGGGCGGCTCCGGCTCCAGGCACTGGCAGTGGCCGATGTCGAGCGTCAGCCCGAGCGCGGGCGGATCGCCCAGCGCCCGGCGGAGCCGGTGGAACCCGGCGAGATCGCCCAGCAGATGCCCCGGCTCGGGCTCGACGGCCAGGGGCACCCCCGCGGACGTGGCGGCCTCCAGCACGGGCTGAAGGGCGTCGCCCAGCCGCTGCCAGGCGATGTCCTCGGCGGTGCCGTCCGGTCGCGCCCCGCTGAAGCAGTGCACCGCGTGCGCCCCCAGCTCCGCGGCCACCCGCACGGCGCGCAACAGCAGATCCACCCTGGCGCCGCGGGCCCCGGGGTCGGGGTCGAGGAGCGTGGGGTGGTGCTTACGTCCCGGGTCGAGCACGTAGCGGGCCCCGGTCTCGATGGCGACGCCGAGCCCGAGCCGTTCGAGCCGCTGCCCGACGCGGCGGGTGCGGGCCGCGAGATCCGGGGCGAGGGGGTCGAGGTGCATGTGGTCGAGCGTGAGCGAAACCCCGTCGTAGCCGAGGTTGGCGAGCAGGGCGAGGGCATCGTCGAGCCGAAGGTCGGTCAGGCCGTTGGTGCCGTACGCGAAGCGGAGCGCGGCGGCGGCCGGTGTCGGGATGCTCATGTCGGGCTGACCTTTCTGGACAGTCGCCGCGCGACGGGCACCAGCAGAAGCAGCCCCACCCCGCTACGCCCCGCCCCCGCGCGGCAGGCAAGCGCCGCCTGAAGCGGAATCATCGCCCGGATGCCACCACCGACGGCCCGCTGAAGGAGATAGGGGGAAGGGTTGAGCGCGGCGTGCGCGAGGGGGCGAGCGGCGGTGACGAGATAGGCGGCGGCGAGCGCGGCGGTGCGGGCACGGGTGGCTGGCGCACCACGCCGAGCGAGCGCCGGGGCCCGGCTTGGCCGCAGGCGGGCCGCCGGGCCCGCCACTGTGGCCGCCGCCCGGCCACCTGCGGCTGGGGCGACGCCCGGGACTCGGCCCCGCGAGGCGGCACCCGTCGCCCCCGCGGCCAGCCCCCGCAGGGCGGCGCGGGCAGCAGGTGGAACGCCACGGGGCGCGGGGGCTCGTCGAGGGGATGGGGGCGTTGGGGGGTTGCTGGTCGGTGTGGGGGGTGGGCGGGTGGCTGTCCAGGTTATTGCTGCGGCCGTGGCCAGGGCCGCGAGGGGGGCCTTCGTGGAGCCGCCCGTTGCCTCGTGCCGGGAGACCGTCGTCACGGCGAGGGTGTGGGCGCCCAGGAGGGCGGCCGGGGCGACGGCCTGCCGGGCAGCGGGGGCGTACGTGGCGGTGGCGCCCAGGAGCAGGTCCAGGGAGCGGGCCGCGGCCATGGCGTACGGGCCCGCCGGGGTGTTCTTCAGCCCCAGGTCGTACGCCCACACCGTGCCCGCCAGGGCCACGGCCGTGGCGAGGGCGCGGCGGCCCGCCAGGGCCGCGCACGCCAGGCCCGCCCCCGTCAGGCCCGTCGCGGCGGTCAGGGCGGCGGCCGGGGTGATACGGCCCGACGGCAGGGGGCGTGCGGGGCGTTCGATGGCGTCGAGGTCGCGGTCCGCCCAGTCGTTGAGGGCCATGCCCGCCTCGTACAGGCACAGCGAGGCGCCCATGGCGAGCGCGGTGCCGCGGTTCGGGGCGGTCCGGGTGGCCGCCGCGCCCGCGAGGGCGTCGCCGGGGACGGTGAACACGGCGGAGATTCTCAGGAGTTCCGCCCAGGCCCGCCCCTGTGACGGCGTCACGACCGCTCCCGCAGGCGGGACGCGAAACCGGTCAGGGCCGCGTACTGGTCGGCCAGGCCGGGCGGGCCGCCGTCCGGGTCCTTGAAGTAGAAGCCGAGTTCGGTGAGCGGCCCCGTGAGACCCGCTTCGTGGGCGCGGGCCGTGAGGCGGGCCAGGTCGAGGACGAGGGGCGCGGCGAGGGCGGAGTCGCAGCCCTGCCAGGTGGTCTGGAGGACCATGCGGGCGCCGAGGAAGCCGTCAAAGGCGACGTGATCCCAGGCGGTCTTCCAGTCGCCGAGTGCGGGCACGTTGTCGATGTGCAGCTCGCCGTCCGGGAGTTCGCCGAGGGTGTCGGCGAGGACCCGGGCCTTGCCCGCGTTCTTCGCGGCCGCGGCGGCGGGGTCGGCGAGGGCGGCGCCGTCGCCGCCGCCCAGCAGGTTGGTGCCGGACCACGCCCGTACGGGCAGCGCACGCTGCGCGAACATCGGCGCGAGCACGGACCGCAGCAGCGTCTGCCCGGTCTTGCCGTCGCGCCCGGCGTACGGCAGCCCGGCGCGGTCGGCTTCGGCGCACAGGCGGGGGTGGTGCAGCCCGGTGGAGGGGGTGAAGTTGACGTACGGGCACCCGGCGCGGAGGGCGGCGGAGGCGTAGAGGGAGCTGGGCGGCAGCCGGTCGCCACCGGCGGGGGCGGCGGGTTCGGTGGAGGCGACGTTGACGACGACGGCGCGGGCGAGGCGGTGGTCGCGGAGGAAGGCGTCGAGGTCGCGGGCGAAGGCGTCGATCAGCTCCTCGTCGTCGCGGGTGTCGCCGGGGTGCGGGCCGCCGGGGCGGATCGCTTCGTCGGCGGCGCTCAGTTCGGTGCGTACGGCGTCGGGCAGCCCGTAGGGCAGAACGCCTTCGGCGGTCAGTGCCTCGGCGCGCTTGGGGAGCGGGGTGGTGGCGGTGTCGTGGCCGCCGAAGACCAAGTCGCCGAGCGCGGGCAGACCGGTGTCCGCGAACGGCGCGGTCTCGGTCACCATCCCGGTCGCGGGCTGGAGCCCGGCCGCGACGGCGGCGCACCCGGCGACGGCGGTGGTGGCGACCGAACCGCGCGCGCCGATGAGCCAGATGCCGGTGCGGAGCCCGCCGCCCGGGGTGCCGGTGGGGTGTTGACGGGGGTTCGGGGTGTCGGGGCCGGTGGTCACAGGCTGCCTCCCGGGTGTGACGGGTACGCGGTGGCGTGGCGGTGGTCGCGGAGTGGTGCGGGGTGCGGCGCGGTGGTGCTGGGGTGGGCGGTGCGGGTGCGGGGCGGTGGTGTTGGCCCGCGTGTGGTGCTGTTCGCGCGGGTGCGGCGGTCGGGTGCGGTGGCGCGGGCGCCGTGGCGATGTGCGGTGGTGCCCGTCCGGGGGCGGGTCGGCCCGTGTCCTGGGCCGCCGGGCGTGGCCACCCGCCGCCGGGCGTGGCCACCCGCCGTCGGGCGAGGGGCCACGCCCGCCCCCGTCCGGTTGCCCGGGCCGGAGGCCGTTGCGCGGCGGGGAGGAGGCGGCGTACTCCTCCCCGCCGCCTGATGCCGCCCTACGGCTCCCCTCGGGCCGTTGGGCGGCAGATCACAGGGCCGGTCAGGACGGCAGTTTCTTGACGCGGATGTCACGGAAGTCGACCTTGTCGCCGTCTCCGTGGTTCTGGATGCCGATATGGCCGCCGCGCAGGCTGCGCACCGGGTCGTGGTTGGTGAAGTCGTTGATCCGTACGCCGTTGAGCCAGACCTGGAGGCGTTCGCCGCGCACCCGGATCTCGTACGTGTTCCACTCCCCCGGCGGGTTCAGCGCCGCGTCCCGCTTCGCGAGGTCGGCGGACTGGAAGCCGTACACCGCGCCGGTTGTCTTCTCCGGGGCGTCCGTCGCGTCGATCTGGATCTCGTAGCCGCGGTCGACCGCCGACCAGGGGTCGTCGGAGGCGGGGAAGCCGACGAAGATGCCGGAGTTGTCGTCACCGGAGGCCCCGGCCATGCGCCAGTCCAGCTTCAGCGAGTACGAGCGCAGCTCGCGCGCCTCGTACCAGAGCAGGCCCATGCCGCCCGTCGAGGTGAGCGTGCCGCCCGCCGGGTCGTGGGTGAAGGCACCGGGTCCGGCCTGCTTCCAGCCCGCCGTCGACGTGCCGTCGAACAGCGGCCGGTAGCCGTGCTCCGGGCGGCAGTCGGCGCGGGCGGCGCCGGTGGCGTAGCGGATGCCGCCGAGCAGGTGCTGCCGGAAGGCGGGGTCGGCGTAGGACTCCTTGGTGTGGCCGAGGCCGGTGTAGAAGGCGCGGCCGCCGCGGTAGTCCTGGCACCAGGCGATGGGGTGGTCCTCCCCCATCGAGCCGCCCTCGTAGGACGTTTCGTCGAGGGTGGCGAGGATGTGGGCCCGGTCGCGCGGGTTGCTGCGGTAGTCGTACCACTCGTCGGTGCGCTGCCATGCCGCGCCCAGGTGTGCGGTGGCCGGGTGGGCGCGGTCCTCGACGGCGACGGTGGCCTGCTGGATGGCGGGGTGGGTGCGGAAGTACGCGCCGACGAGGCCGCCGTAGAACGGCCACTCGTACTCGGTGTCGGCCGCCGCGTGCACCCCGGCGTATCCGCCGCCCGCCCGGATGTAGCGCTCGAAGGCGGACTGCTGCGCGGCGTCGAGGACGTCGCCGGTGGTGGAGAGGAAGACGACGGCGTCGTAGCGGGCCAGGTTGGCGCGGGTGAAGGCGGTGGCATCCTCGGTGGCGTCGACGGCGAAGCCGTGCTGGGCGCCGAGTTCCCGGACGGCGGCGATGCCGTCGGGGATCGCGTCATGGCGGAACGCGGCCGTCTTGGAGAAGACGAGGACGCGGTCGCTCCGGGGCGGCGGCGCGCCGGAGGCCGCCGCCGGGGCGAGGGCCGTGGCGGCGAGCAGCAGCGCGGCTACGGCGGACGTACGCAGGAGGGCGAGGCGGGGTCTGGAGCGGCGGGGGTGCGCGGGCATGGGCGGGTGCTCCTTCCTCCGGGTGCGGCCCGGGGCGGACGGGTGCGCCGCCCCGGGCCGGGCCGCGGGCGGGTCAGCCGGTGCCGATGGTGAAGTCGTCCACGTCGTACAGCGCTCCCGCACCGCCCTTGAAGACGAGGTAGAGCGTGGTGGTACGGGCCGGGGGCTTCCGCAGCTCCGTCTTGACGTCCTGGAACTTCTCCCAGTCGCCGGTCACAGGCACGGTGGCCCGGCCCAGCAGCCGCCCGGTCGGGGAGCCGGTGCGCACTTCGAGGGTGCCGCCCGCGCCCGCGGAGGAGACGCGTGCGGTGAAGTCCTTGGCGTTGCCGAGGAGGTACGGGGTGAAGGCGATCCAGTCGCCGTTGTCGATGTTGCCGACCGTCTTGCCGCCGTTGGCCGGGGTGTGGTTGATGACCGTGACGCCCTGGGAGTCGCCGTAGTGCTCGGCCTGGCGGTGCCGGGGCTGGACGACGTTCTGGTCGTGGGTGGTCAGCGACGGCTGGCCGCCCCCGCCGTTGTCGGTGTACTCGGCGTCGAAGACCCCGAAGATGTTGGCGTTGGGGTCGTGTTCGCTGTCAGCGCTCGTCTTGAGCGTTCCCGAGCAGCCGGTGGCCGAGGTGATGGGGTGGCCGTGGCTGTCGTGGCCGAGGACATGGGTGACCTTGACCTTGGCGCAGTCGATCTTCCCGTCCTCGGGGTCGGTCACCTTCACCTTGAACGGCACCTCGTCGCCGAAGGTGAACAGCTGGCCGTCGCCGGGCAGTTGCAGCGTCACCTTGGGGGCCGTGTTGCCGACCGTGAGGTGCACGCTGGCGCTGCCGCTGCGGCCGGAGGGGTCCTTGGCGGTGACGGTGGCGGTGTAGGTGCCGTTCTTGGTGTACCGGTGGGTGGGGTTCGCGGCGGTGGAGGTGTGGCCGTCGCCGAAGTCCCAGCGGTACGTGAGGGCGTCGCCGTCGGCGTCGGCGGTGCCCGCGCTGCTGAACGCGACCTTCATGGGCGCCTTGCCGGACGTACGGTCGGCGGCGGCCTCGGCGATCGGCGAGTATCCGTCGGTGGCGTTCTCGATGCGGTAGAGGGCGGAGTGCTCGTCCCCGTTGAAGTAGCCGAGGCCGTAGTCGAGGACGTACAGCGCGCCGTCCGGGCCGAACGCGGAGTCCATGACCTGGGTGCCGCTCCACGGGAAGTCGTTGATCTTCTGCACGGTGCCGTCCGTGCCCTGCTCGATGCGCTTGATCCACTGGCGGCCGAACTCGCCCGCGAAGAAGTCCCCGTCGTAGGCTTCCGGGAACTTCACCGGGGAGTCGAGCGAGGCGTCGTAGCGGTAGACCGGACCGGCCATCGGCGATTCGGAACCGGAGCCCAGCTCGGGCACCGAGTCGTTGTCGTACGGGAGCCAGGCGGGCTGGGCGGGCGGCAGGTCGGTCAGCCCGGTGTTGTGCGGCGAGGTGTTCTTCGGCGCGGCGCAGTCGAAGGCCGTGCCGGAGGCGCCGGTGGCGAAGTCGTAGTCGACGTACGGCTTGTTGTCGGCGATGCAGTACGGCCAGCCGAAGTTGCCGGGCTTGGTGACGCGGGCGAACTCGACCGCGCCGCCCGGTCCGCGCTTGGGGTCGGCGGCGCCCGCGTCCGGTCCGTAGTCACCGACGTAGACCGTGCCGGTCGGCTTGTCGACGCTCATCCGGAACGGGTTGCGGAAGCCCATCGCGTAGATCTCGGGCAGGGTCTTGTCGGTGCCGGGCGCGAAGAGGTTGCCGTCCGGGACGGTGTACGAGCCGTCCGCGGCCACCTTGATGCGCAGGATCTTGCCGCGCAGGTCGTTGGTGTTGCCCGCGGAACGCCGGGCGTCGTAGGCCGGGTTGCGGTCGGGGCGCTCGTCGATGGGGGTGAAGCCGTCGGAGGCGAACGGGTTGGTGTCGTCGCCGGTGGAGAGGTAGAGGTTGCCGTCGGCGTCGAAGTCGATGTCGCCGCCGACGTGGCAGCAGATGCCGCGGGAGGCGGGGACGTCGAGGACCTTCTTCTCGCTGCCGGAGTTCAGGGTGCCGTCGGAGTTGAGGGTGAAGCGGGAGAGCCGGTTGACGCCGTCGAACTTCGCGAAGTCGGCCGCCGTGCCCTCGTTGGGGGCGTCGCCCGCGGGGGTGTCCAGCGGTGGCGCGTAGTAGAGGTAGATGGCGCGGTTCTCCTGGAACCCGGGGTCGATGCCGACGCCCTGGAGCCCTTCCTCGTCGTGCGAGTAGACCGGGAGCTTGCCGGACACCTTGGTGTCGCCGGCCGCGTCGGTCAGCCACAGGGTGCCGTCGCGGGACGTGTGCAGCACCGAGCGGTCGGGGAGGACGGCGAGCGACATGGGCTCACCGGTCTCGGCCGCGCCCTTGGCGAGCGTGACCTGCTGGAACTTCTCCTCCGCCTGCTCTGCGGCCGCTTGTGCGGGTGGTGCGGTGAACGCGAGCCCCGCGCCCACGAGCAGGGAGCTCGTGAGCAGCGCGAGGGAGCCGCGCAGTCCATGCCGTTTCCTGTGCACGCTGATCCTCCGGGAAAAGAGGGGGTGTACGGACGGGGGCCGTTGACCGCCCGACCTGGCACAGGCGCGCGCCGTCGCGCCGTTCGGTGACCGGTTCGGGGTGAGGGGCCCCATGTGACCGGTACATCTCAAGGACGGTAGCGGGGTTTGTCCGGTTCGGAAACCCCTTTGACGGAGGGTGGGTTGGCTTGGTCCGCGGGGAGGACAAAGCCGCCGGGTTTGAGCGGGGCCCTGTTTCCCCACCCCGGCCCTTCCCGAAACCGGGGGAGGTCCCCCAGCCCCCCCGGCGGGGCCCGGCCTAGCCGGGGCGGGGCCGAGCGGACCGCACCCGGCCCCCGGGGCTCTGGGGCCCGGCACGCGGCCACGCCGGGGCCGGTGTACGCGCCGCTCGGGCCCCGGGCCGGGCAGGGTGCGGCGCGTCCTCGCCGGACCGCACGCGGACAGGGCCCACCCCAACACGCCCCGCACCACGGCCACACCGGGGACCGGTGTGCCCACCGTCCGCGCCCCGGACCGGCCAGGGAACGGCGCGCCCCCGCCGAACCGGCACCCCATCCCGGAGACCGCTGTACGCGCCGTCCGCGCCCCGGGCCGGGCAGGGTGCGGCGCGCCCCCGCCAGACCGCACGCGGACAGGGCCCGCCCCAACGCGGCCGGGGACCGGTGTGGCGGCGGGGCTGCCGGGTCGGGGGGCTGGGGGCTTGCCCCCGGTTTCGGGAAGGGGCGGGGTGGGGGAAGAAGCGGGCTCAGCCGGAGCCGAAGGCGGCGTCGAACGCGGCCGTCGGGGGGTCGAAGTCGTAGGACTTGAGGCGGCGCAGGGCCTCGGGGGCGCCGGTCAGGCGGTCCATGCCCGCGTCTTCCCACTCCACCGAGATCGGGCCGTCGTACGCGACGGAGCGCAGCATGCGGAAGACGTCCTCCCAGGGGACGTCGCCGTGGCCCGCGGAGACGAAGTCCCAGCCGCGGCGGGGGTCGCCCCAGGGGAGGTGGGAGCCCAGACGGCCGTTGCGGCCGTCGAGGCGGCGGCGGGCCTCCTTGCAGTCGACGTGGTAGATCCGGTCGCGGAAGTCCCACAGGAAGCCGACCGGGTCGAGGTCCTGCCAGACGAAGTGGCTGGGGTCGAAGTTGAGGCCGAACGCGGGGCGGTGGCCGATGGCTTCGAGGGCGCGGTGGGTCGTCCAGTAGTCGTACGCGATCTCGCTCGGGTGGACCTCGTGGGCGAAGCGCACGCCCTCGGCGTCGAAGACGTCCAGGATCGGGTTCCAGCGCGTCGCGAAGTCCTCGTAGCCGCGGTCGATCATGCCGGGCGGAACCGGCGGGAACATGGCGACCAGGTGCCAGATGGACGAGCCGGTGAAGCCGATGACGGTACGTACGCCGAAGGCGGCCGCGGCGCGGGCCGTGTCCGCCATTTCGGCGGCGGCCCGCTGCCGTACGCCCTCGGCGTCGCCGTCGCCCCAGATGCGGGCGGGGAGGATCGCCTGGTGGCGTTCGTCGATGGGGTGGTCGCAGACGGCCTGGCCCACCAGGTGGTTGGAGATCGCCCAGCACTGGAGGCCGTACTTGTCGAGGAGCTGACGGCGCCCGTCGAGGTAGCCGGGCTCGCCGAGTGCGCGGTCGACCTCGAAGTGGTCGCCCCAGCAGGCGAGTTCGAGACCGTCGTAGCCGAAGTCGCGGGCGTGGCGGCAGACCTCCTCCAGCGGCAGGTCCGCCCACTGGCCGGTGAAGAGGGTGAAGGGTCTGGGCATACGGGACTCCTCCTCAGGCGGGCACGGGGGTGTAGACGCAGTTCTTCTCGGCGCTGTCCTCGACCGCGGCCAGCACCCGCTGCACCTGGAGCCCGTCCTCGAAGGACGGCTCGGGGTCGGTTCCGGCGGCGATGGCCTGCACGATGTCGCGCGCCTGGTGGACGAAGGTGTGGTCGTAGCCGAGGCCGTGGCCCGGGGGCCACCATGCCTCCAGGTAGGGGTGGTCGGGCTCGGTGACCAGGATGCGGCGGAAGCCGGAGTCGGCGGCGGGCGCGGTGTGGTCGTGGAAGGACAGCTCGTTGAGCCGTTCGAGGTCGAAGGCGAGCGAGCCGTGGTCGCCGTTCAGCTCGATGCGCAACGAGTTCTTACGGCCCGCGGCGAACCGGCTGGCCTCGAAGGACGCCAGCGCGCCGGAGGCGAGGCGGCCGGTGAACAGGGCCGCGTCGTCGACCGTGACCGGGCCGCGCGCCGCCGCGCCCGCCCCGGCGGGCAGCGGACGTTCCCGTACGAACGTCTCGGTGAGCGCCGAGACGCCGACCAGCCGCTCCCCCGCCAGATACTGCGCGAGGTCCACGATGTGCGCCCCGAGGTCGCCGAGGGCGCCGGAGCCCGCCAGTTCCCGGCGCAGCCGCCACACCAGGGGGAATTCCGGATCCACGATCCAGTCCTGGAGGTAGGTGACCCGTACATGGCGCAGGACGCCGATCCTGCCCCCGGCCACCATGCGGCGGGCCTGCGCTATCGCGGGCGTACGGCGGTAGTTGAAGCCCACCATCGCGCGCTGCCCGCGGGCGCGGGCGCGGCGTGCCGCAGCGGCCATGGCTTCCGCTTCGGCGACCGAGTTGGCGAGGGGTTTCTCGCACAGCACGTGCTTACCGGCCTCCAGCGCGGCGATCGCGATCTCGGCGTGGCTGTCGCCGGGGGTGCAGACGTCGACCAGCTGCACATCGTCCCGGGCGATCAGATCGCGCCAGTCGGTCTCGGCGGCCGCCCAGCCGTGTTTGTCCGCGGCGGCGCGGACGGCGTCCGGATCGCGGCCGCAGATGGCGGCCATGGCCGGGCGTAAGGGGAGGTCGAAGACGCGGCCCGCGGTGCGCCAGCCCTGGGAGTGGGCGGCGCCCATGAAGGCGTAGCCGACCATGCCGACGCCGAGGCGGTCCGCTTCGTGTCGCGCTGCATGTTGCGCTTCGTGTTGCGCTTCGGGGTGTGCCATGAGGCTCCTCTCAGATCGCGGCCGATGCGAGGTGGAGCGGGGTCTAGCTGAATCCCGTGGGGAGGTACTGGTCCACGTTGTCCTTGGTGACGACGGCCGAGTAGAGCGTGAGCGAGGCGGGGATCTCCAGCTCGGCCAGCCCCCCGACGCCCTTGCCCTGGCCGAGCGCGCGGGCCAGGTCGATGGCGGAGGCGGCCATCGTCGGCGGGTACAGGACGGTGGCCTTGAGGACGGAGTTGTCGGCCTTGATGGCGTCCATGGCGCGCTTGGCGCCCGCGCCGCCGACCATCAGGAAGTCGTCGCGTCCGGCCTGCTGGATGGCGCGTTCGGCGCCGACGCCCTGGTCGTCGTCGTGGTTCCACAGGGCGTCGAAGCCGGAGTGGGCCTGGAGCAGCTGGGCCATCTTCGACTGGCCGGACTCGACGGTGAATTCGGCGGCCTGGCGGCCGACCTTCTTGATGTTGGGGTAGTTCTTGAGCGCGTCGTCGAAACCGGCCGTGCGCTGGCGGGTCAGCTCCAGGTTGTCCAGCCCGGCCAGCTCCACCACCTTGGCGTTCTTCTTGCCCTTGAGCTGTTCGCCGATGTAGCGGCCCGCGTTGAGCCCCATGCCGTAGTTGTCGCCGCCGATCCAGCAGCGGTACGCCTGCGGGGAGGCGAAGACGCGGTCGAGGTTGACGACGGGGATGCCCGCCTTCATGGCCTTCAGCCCGACCTGGGTGAGCGCCTTGCCGTCGGCGGGCAGGATGACCAGGACGTCGACCTTCTTGTTGATGAGGGTCTCGATCTGGCCGATCTGCTGGGCGGTGTCGTTGGAGCCCTCCGTACTGACCAGCGTGACGTCCTCGTACTCCTTGGCGCGCCGTTTGGCCTGCTCGTTGATGGCGTTGAGCCAGCCGTGGTCGGCCTGCGGACCGGCGAAGCCGACGGTGACCTTCTTGCCGGGCTTGGTGTCGCTGGCACCGGCGGGCTGCTTGCCCTCGTCCTTGTCGTCGTTGTTCTCGTTGCTGGTGCAGCCCGCCGCGAACAGCGCGCCCGCCGCGGCGGTGCCCAGGAGGAGGTTTCTGCGGCTGGTGGGGCTTCCCGGGGTGTGGTTCATGACGGTGTGCTTCATGACGTCGAACGACCCTTCTGTACCAGGACGGCGGCGACGATGATCGCGCCCTTGGCGATCTGCTGGACATCGCTCTGGAGGTTGTTCAGGGCGAACAGGTTGGTGATCGTGGTGAAGACGAGGACGCCGAGGACGGAGCCGGTGATGGTGCCGCGGCCGCCGCTGAGCAGGGTGCCGCCGATGATGGCGGCGGCGATGGCGTCGAGTTCGTACAGGTTGCCGTTGGTGTTCTGGCCGGAGCCGGTGAGGACGATCAGCATGAACGCGGCGATGCCGCAGCACAGCCCGGACAGCAGGTACAGCAGCAGCCGCTGGCGCCGTACGTCGATGCCCGCGAGCCGGGCCGCCTCCGGGTTGCCGCCGATGGCGACGGTGCGCCGGCCGAAGGTCGTACGGCCCAGCAGCAGCCAGCCGAGCACGGTGGCCGCGGCGAAGATCAGCACCAGCGGCGGGATGCCCAGCACATAGGCGTCGCGGAGCCCGAGGTCCAGCACCGGCTTGACGGTGACGACCTGCGTCTTGCCGTCGCTGATCTGGAGCGCGAGGCCACGGGCGGAGGCCAGCATGGCGAGGGTGGCGATGAACGGGACCATGCCGCCGTACGCGATGAGCACCCCGTTGACCAGCCCGCAGCCGAGCCCCACGAGCACGGCGCACAGCAGGATGCCGCCGAACCCGTAGTCCTGGGTGGCGAGCGTGGTCGCCCACACCGAGGCGAGCGCGACGATCGCGCCGACGGACAGATCGATGCCGCCGCTGGTGATCACGAAGGTCACGCCGACGGTGACGACGCCGATGACGGACGCCTGGGTGAGGACGAGTTGCAGGTTGTCGGTGCTCAGGAACTCGTCGGGCTTGGTGATGCCGCCCACGACGGCCAGGACGGCGAGCACGCCGAGGAGGGAGAGGTTGCGGAGGTCGGCGAGGCGTCTGAGGCCGCCTGTCCTGGCGGGTGGGCCGGGGGCGGGCCCGGCCGTCTTGGTCAGTGTGGCCGCGGCGCCGGGGACGGCGTCGGCGCCCGCCCCCGCGTCGGTGCCTCCGGGTGAGTTCAGCACGACGGACTCCCTTCCATCACGAGATCGAGGACGCGGTGCTCGTCCAGTTCGCCCGCGGGCGCCGTATGGACGACGCGCCCCTCACGGAGCACCAGCACGCGGTCGGCGAGGCCGAGGACTTCGGGCAGTTCGCTGGAGACCAGCAGCACCGCCATGCCGTCGTCGGCGAGGCGCCGTATCACCGCGTACAGCTCGGCGCGGGCGCCGACGTCCACCCCGCGGGTGGGCTCGTCCAGCAGCAGCACCCGGCAGCCGCGCAGCAGCCAGCGCGCGAGCACCGCCTTCTGCTGATTGCCGCCGGACAGCGTGCGCACCGGGCGCTCCGGGTCGTCCGGGTGCAGCGACAGATCGCGCACGCTCCGGCGGGCCGCGTCCCGCTCGGCGCCACGGTCCAGCCATCCGGCCCGGGAGAAGCGGGCGAGGGAGGAGACGGAGACGTTACGGGTGACGGACTCCAGCATCAGCAGCGCCTGCGCCTTGCGCTCCTCGGGCGCGAGCCCCAGCCCGGCGCGCACGGCGGCGGTCACGCTGCCGGGGCGCAGCGGGCGGCCGTCGACGAGAACACGGCCCGCGGTGGGGCGGCGGGCGCCGTAGACGGTCTCCAGGATCTCGGACCGGCCGGAGCCGACGAGTCCGGCGAGCCCGACGATCTCGCCGGGCGCCACGTCGAGGTCGACCGGCTCGAACTCCCCGGCCCTGGCGAGCCCTTGGAGCCGCAGCACGGGGTCCTGTGGCGCGGGGGTGGTGGCACGCCGCGGAAACGCGTACTCCACATCCCGCCCTGTCATCAGCGCGACGATGTCGCGGGTGGGCGTCGTACGGGCGGGCAGCCCGCGGGCGGCGGCGCGGCCGTCCTTCAGCACGGTGACGCGGTCGCCGATGCGGCGGATCTCCTCCAGCCGGTGCGAGATGTAGACGACCGCCACACCCCCGGTGGTGAGGTCGCCGACGATACGGAAGAGGTTGTCGACCTCGTCGGGGTCGAGCGCCGCGGACGGCTCGTCCATGACGATCAGCCGTACGTCGTGCGAGAGGGCGCGGGCCATGGACACGATCTGCTGTGCCGCGGCGGAGAGTTCGCCCACCAGGCGCCGCGGGTCGATCTCGGGGTGCCCGAGGCGGGCCAGCAGCTCGGCGACGGTGGCCCGGGCGGCCCGGGACCGCACGAAACCGGCGGTGGCGGGCTCATGGCCGAGGAAGATGTTCTCGGCCACGGACAGGCCCTCGACCAGGTCGAGTTCCTGGTAGATGGTGGCGATGCCGAGGCGCATGGCGGCCACCGGTGACTTCAGGGCGACCGGCGCGCCCTGCCAGACGATCTCCCCGCCATCCGGCTGGTGGGCCCCGGCCAGCACCTTGATCAGCGTGGACTTGCCCGCGCCGTTCTGCCCCAGGAGGCAATGGACTTCGCCCGCCTGGACGTCGAGATCGACGCCGTCGAGGGCCCGTACGCCGGGGAAGGACTTGGTGATGCCGGACATGGTGAGGAGCGGGGGCGGGTTGGTCTGACGCGGTGCGGGTGGTGCCATGGCGAGCCTCCTCGGGCGGGTCGCTGTGGCGGTGCGAGTTGCTGTCGCGGTGCGGGGTTGCTGGGTGCGGCTTGCTTGTGCCGTGCGGGTGGTGCGGCTGCTGCTTCTCCCCCACCCCGCCCCTCCCCGAACCGGGGCTCCACCCCGGCCCCCGCTCCTCAAGCGCCGGAGAGGCTGGTGACGCCGGAGCCCCGGCGCCTGCCTGCGACAGGCACCCCGGCCCACCGGCCCCGATTCGCCGGGTGACCGGCGGCCGGTCCCGGAGCACCGGGCGCCCTGCGCCGGGGCCTGGGAGCCAGGTCCGGGGTCCGGGACCGGGTCCCACTTCGGCTGCGGGATCCGGTGGTCGGGGTCCGGGGTAGGGAAGGGCGGGGTGGGGAAAGCCGCCCCTCGGAGGTCACCGTGCTGCGCGCTGTGCCTCGGTACGGTCCGTACCGCGGGGGCGGCGGGCCGTAGGGGTGGAGCCGGGCGGCGGGGCGGGTCAGGCTGGGGAGAAGAGGTGGTCGCTGATCAGGCGGGCCGCGCCGGTGACTCCCGCGGCTGGGCCCAGTTCGCCCAGCACGATGGGGAGGTTGCCGGTGGCGAGCGGGAGGGACTGGCGGTAGACCTGGGTGCGGATGGCGGCGAGGAGCGTGTGGCCCAGGCCGGTGACGCCGCCGCCGATCACCACCAGGCCCGGGTTGAAGAAGCTGACGAGACCGGCGATGACCTGGCCGGTGCGCATGCCGCCCTCGCGGATGAGTTCGAGGGCGGCGGCGTCCCCGGCCGAGGCCGCCGCCGCGACGTCCGTGGCGGCGAGTTGCCCCGCGGCTTCCAGCCGCGCGGCGAGTTCGGCGGAGCGGCCGTCGCGGGCGGCGGCCTCGGCGTCGCGGGCGAGGGCCGCTCCGCCGAAGTACGCCTCCAGGCAGCCGTGGTTGCCGCAGGCGCAGGGGCGGCCGTCGGGCTCGGCCTGGATGTGCCCGATGTCGCCCGCGCTGCCGGTCGTACCGCGGTGGACATCACCCCCGACCACGATGCCGCAGCCGATACCGGTGCCGATCTTGACGCAGAGGAAGTCCTTGACGGAACGGGCGACTCCGGCGTGCTGCTCCCCCATGGCCATGAGGTTCACGTCGTTGTCGACCATGACGGGACAGCCCAGTTCCTGGCTGAGCGCCTCCCGTACGGGGAAGCCGTCCCAGCCCGGCATGATCGGTGGCGCGACGGGCACGCCCTCGGGGTACCGGACCGGGCCCGGCACTCCGATGCCCGCGCCGTCGAACCCCTCCGCGACGCCGGAGGCGCGGAGCTTGGCGGCCATGGCGAGGACCTGTTCGAACACCGCGACCGGGCCCTCGCGGACATCCATGGGCTGGGTGAGGTGGCCGAGAATCTCCAGTTCCGCGTTGGTCACGGCGACATCGACGGACGTGGCGCCGATGTCGACGCCGAGCAGCCGCAGGGCGGGAGCCAGCCGTATGTTGTGCGAGCGGCGCCCGCCCCGTGAGGCGGCGAGTCCGTCGGCGACCACCAGTCCGGTATCCAGCAACCGGTCGATCTCGACGGCGAGCTTGGAACGTGAGAGGTCGATCTGATCGCCCAGCTGAGCCCGGGAGTTGGGGCCACCGTCGCGCAACAGGCGGAGCAGCCGGGCCTGATGCGCGTTCGCGGGTCGTGCCGTCATGCGCCTCACGCCGCCCCTCCCGCCGTCATCGGCATGCACATGGTCGGGCTTTCACGGGGAACGTAGCAGCGGTTGTCGGGGGTGGGAAGAACTTGCGCCGCAATCCATGCCGACTTTCTCCTGTGGAAGGACAAACTCAAGGACAGGCAGGGGCGATTTCCCGTCAGTGCCGCCCCGTACCATTCCGATCATGGAGATAGCGACCTACCTCACCCTCGTGGCCGTCGTCATGCTGTACGGCGCGCTGGAAGCCCGCCTCAAGCGGATGGAGCGCCGGGCCGCCCGGCTGGAGCGCAAGGCGGACCTGATCCTCGACCACCTGGGCCTCCGCCAGGAGGAGCCGGGCATGGAGCGAGTGGCGGCCCTGCTGCGCCAGAACAAGAAGATCCAGGCCATCAAGGAATACCGCGAGATCACCGACGCCGATCTCAAGGACGCGAAGGAAGCGGTCGAGCGGATGGACGGGACGCGCTGAAGGCCCGTTGAAGGACCCGAGGAGAAGTCAGTCCCTGGGGCGCTCGTGATAGCTGTGCCGCGTGTGCTCCGTGTGCGCGCGCATGACCGCCGTGGCGCGCTGTTCGTCGCGCGCGGCGATGGCGTCGATCAGCTCGCGGTGCTCGGTCCAGGACTGCTTGCCGCGCTGCCGGGCCACCGGGGTGTAGTACCAGCGGACCCGGCGGTGCACCTGGGCGGCCAGATCCGCCAGCACCGCGTTCCCGGCGAGGGCCATCACCGTGGCGTGGAATTCCGCGTTCGCGGCCACCGCGCCGTCCACGTCGTCGTCCAGGACCGCCCGTTCACCGGTGGCGCACACCTCCTCCAGCGCCGCGACCCCCTCCGGCCCCGCGCCCGCGGCGGCCAGCCGCGCGGCCTCGGCCTCCAGCAGGGTGCGGACGGTGAGGAGCTGATCGGCCTCCTCCTCCGTGGGCTCGTGCACGAACGCGCCCTGCGCCGGACGCAGATCGACCCACCCCTCGGTGTTGAGCCGCTGAAGCGCCTCGCGCACCGGCTGCCGGGAAACGCCGAGGTGGCCCGCCAGTTCGCTCTCGACGAGGTGCTGGCCGGGGCGGAGGGCGCGGGTGGTGATGAGTTCGAGCAGCGCCTCGTAGACGCGCTCGCGCAGCGGCCCGGGCCGCTCCAGCCTCGGCACCGCGCCCTGCGGCAGCCCCTTGGACAGCATCGCGCCCCCTGTGGATCGGCATCGGCCGGATTCCCGGATTGGTTATTGTCTACAGTTTACGCATACCGAGGGCTACGGTCTCAGGCCCGCGTGCAGGACAATGAGACCTTCCAGCACGCACCGAACCACGCACAGAACCGGGACTGATCGACATGGGACGGGTCACTGAGCGACGCCGCGTCATCCGCGTCCGGGACGGGGTGGCCAGCACCCGCCCGGACACCCTGGTGGCCGAGGAGCCGCTGGAGATCCGGCTGAACGGCCGACCGCTGGCGATCACGATGCGCACACCGGGCGACGACTTCGCACTGGCCGCCGGATTCCTGGTGAGCGAGGGCGTGCTCGGCAGCGCGGACGAACTGGCGAACATCGTCTACTGCGCGGGCGCGACCGAGGACGGCTCCAACACCTACAACGTGGTGGACGTGAGGCTCGCCCCGGGCGTACCCGTCCCCGACATCACCCTCGAACGGAACGTCTATACGACCTCGTCGTGCGGCCTGTGCGGCAAGGCCAGCCTGGACGCCGTCCGCACCACCGCGCGCTGGCGGCTGGACGAGCCGGACGGCCAGGACACCCCGGTCCGCATCACCCCGGAGACCCTGACCGCCCTCCCCGACCGGCTGCGCGCCGCCCAGCGCGTCTTCGACCGCACCGGCGGGCTGCACGCGGCGGCGCTGTTCACGCCGGAGGGCGAGCTGCTGGACGTACGGGAGGACGTGGGCCGCCACAACGCGGTGGACAAGCTGGTCGGGCGGGCCGTCCAGCAGGGGCGGCTGCCGCTGTCCGGGGCCGTGCTGCTGGTCTCCGGCCGGGCCTCCTTCGAGCTGGCGCAGAAGGCGGTCATGGCGGGGATCCCGGTGCTGGCCGCGGTCTCGGCACCGTCCTCGCTTGCCGTGGACCTGGCGGACGAAGCGGGGCTGACGCTGGTCGGCTTCCTGCGCGGCACCTCGATGAACGTGTACGCGGGCGAGCACCGGCTCGCGCTGCCGACGCCGGTCGGCGTCGTCTGACGACACCCCGAGGGCTCGCCGATAGCCGTCACCCGAACGTGTACTTGACCGACCGTTCTGGAAAGGTGCTACGGTTTTCCCATGGCCAGAACGAAGGAATTCGACCCGGAGGCCGCGCTGCAGTCGGCTCTCGAACTGTTCTGGCGGCGCGGCTATGAAGCGACCTCGATGGCGGATCTCGTCGACCATCTCGGCGTCGGCCGCGCCAGCATCTACGCGACCTTCGGCAACAAGCGCGAGCTGTACCTGAAGGCGATGGACCGCTACGCGGAGACCCGCGATCCGAACCTGCTGACCGAGCTGTCCCAGCCGGGCCCCGCGCTGCCCGCCGTGCGGGCGCTGGTGCGCCGCTTCGCCGAGGAGGCGACGTCCCCCGAGAAGCGGCTGATGGGCTGCCTGGTGACCAACACCGCGACCGAGCTGGCCCCGCACGATCCGGGGATGGCCCGCCGGGTGGAGATGAGCTGGGATCATGTGGAGACCCCGCTGCACTCCGCGCTGATCCGGGCCCAGGCCCAGGGGGAGCTCCCCGAGGACCGCGACCCCCACGCCCTGGCGCGGATGCTGTTCGTCCTGCTGCAGGGGCTGCGCGTGGTCGGCAAGGCGTCGGACGACCCCGCCCGGGTGCGGGACGCGGCGGAGCAGGCCCTGTCCCTGCTGGACTGACCCCGACTGAACCCCACCCCACGGGGTGCCCGCTTTTCGTGGCCGCATATTGAACCGAACGGTCAAATTGAATCCGCAAGGAGACATGCAATGAACCGCTTCACCGGAAAGACCGCCCTCGTCACCGGAGCGGGCTCCGGCCTCGGCCGGGCCATCGCGCTCGCCTTCGCCGCCGAAGGCGCGTCCGTCGTGGCCGCGGGGCGCACCGAAGCCACCCTGGCCGAGACGGTCCGCCTCATCGAGGCCGCCGACGGCCGGGCCGCCGCCGTCGTCGCCGATGTCACCGACTCCGACCGGCTGCGGGATCTGGTGCGCGATGCCGTCACCCGCTTCGGCCGACTGGACATCGCCGTCAACAACGCCGGGATACTGCGCGGCCGGGGCCCGGTCGGCGAGATCAGCGAGGAGGACTGGGACGCGGTGCTGCGCACCAACGTGACCGGCGTCTGGCTGGCGATGAAGCATCAGATCGCCCACATGAAGGAGAACGGCGGTGGGGTCATCGTCAACGTCTCGTCCAACCTCGGTGCCCATGTCCGGGTTCCGGGTCTCGGCGCGTACAGCACGTCGAAGGCGGCGGTGGCCACGCTGACCCGGGCGGCCGCGCTCGACCACATCCACCAAGGCGTCCGGATCAACGCGGTCAGCCCCGGCGCCTCCGACGGCCCCATGTCGCTGAATCCCGGCGAGACCGAGGCCGACCGAGCCGAGCGGATGAAGACGACGACCCCGCTGGGCCGTCTCGCGGAGGCGGAGGAGATCGCGGCGGCGGTGCTCTACCTGGCCTCACCGGCGGCGGGTTCCGTGGTCGGCACCGACCTCGTCGTGGACAGCGGTTCCTCAGCCTGACGGCCCGGTCGTCAGGTCCGGCCGTCGGGCCCGGTCGTCAGGTCTGGTCGTCAGGTCTGGTCGTCAGGTCTGGTCGTCAGGCCCGGCCGTCGGGTCGGCCCCACCCCCGCCCGGGAGCTGGCTCCACCCGGGCGGAGGGCCTGGCACCACCCGGGCGGTGGCCGCCACCGTGTGGTCCCGGCGCCCTCGCCCCGGCAGGCTGATGAGACATGAACCGACGCATCAGGGCGGCCCGTTCGCACCTCGCCACCGCCGCCACGGCGGCCGCAGCCCTCCTCATCGGCGCCACCGCCGTCCTGGCGGCCCCGCCCGATCGCCACACCCTGCCCACCACCCCCGCCTCACACGCCTCGACCCCACTCACCTCGGCCCCTCTCACCCCACGATTGCTGCACCACCGGGTGGCCCGGGTCCTCAAGGACGCCGGGTACACCGGCATCACCGTGGAGGTGCGGGACGGCGGCCACCGGATCCACGCCCGCGCGGGCAGGGCCGAGCGGAACACCTGCCACCCCATGCCGTACGGGGCGAACTACCGGGCCGCGAGCGTCACCAAGACCTTCGTGGCCACCGTGGTGCTGCAACTGGCCGCCGAGGGGCGGCTGTCGCTGAGCGATTCCGTGGAGAAGTGGCTGCCGGGCGTGGTGCGCGGCCACGGCAACGACGGCAGCCGGATCACCCTCCGGAATCTGCTCCAGCACACCAGCGGCATCTACCGCTACGACCCCACGGAGGACACCGGGGGCACGGCCGCCGCCTTCGAGCGGAACCGGTACCGGCGCATCGGCCCCGGGGACATCGTCGCCGGGGCGATGAAGCACCGGCCCGACTTCCCGCCCGCCGCCCAGAACGACCCACACCCGCGGTGGAACTACTCCAACCCCGGCTATGTCCTCGCCGGGATGGTCATCCAGAAGGCCACCGGGCGGCCATGGGCCACGGAGGTCCGCGACCGGATCGTCCGCCCGCTGGGCCTGACCGGCACCTACGCACCCGGCGACGATCCGCGCGTACCCGGCCCGCACGCGCACACCTACCACCGCTTCCCCGGCTCCGCCGAGTGGACCGACACCACCGTCCGCAACGTGGCCTCGGCCGACTCCGCGGGCGCCCTGATCAGCACCGACCGCGACCTGGACCGGTTCCTCACCGCGCTGCTGGACGGGCGGCTGCTGCCACCGGCGCAGCTCGCCGCGATGCGCCGCACCGTCCCCGTCGACGCGGACTACGAGCGGGCCTTCCCCGGCATGCGCTACGGCCTCGGGCTGGCCCGGCAGCCGCTGAGCTGCGGCGGATACCGCTGGGGCCACGGCGGCGACCTCGACGGCGGCACGATCAGGACCGCCACCGACCCGGGCGGGCGGCGCTCGGTCGTGATCATGACCACGGGCACGACGTCCGACGACAAGAAACTCCTGGCGGGCGAACGGGCCGTGCAGGCACTGCTCGACAAGGTGATGTGCGGACGCACGGGCTGACGCCGCCCGGACACCGCGCGCCTCCGCGAACCGGCTACTCCTCCCTGCACGGCTCGTCCGCCTCGGCCACCCGCCGCAGCAACGCCACCAGTTGCTCGCGCTCCGCCGCGCTCAGCCCCGCCGTCAGCTCGTCGTTGGCCTCGTCACCCAGCCGCCGCGTGCGCACCAGCCGCCGTTCGCCCTCCTCCGAGATGGCGATCGCGTTCTTCCGGCGGTCGCGCGGATCGGGGCTGCGGGTGACGAGCCCTTCCCCCTCCAGATCGCCGACGATCCCCACCATGTCCTTGGGGTCGATGCCGAGGCTGCGCCCCAGCTCCGCCTGCGACACGGGCCCCAGCTCCGCGACGGCGGACAGCACCGCGTGATGCATCATCCGCATCCCCTCCCGGGCCAGCGCCTCCGCCACCAGGCGGTGCCCGCGGGCGGCGGCGCGGCCGAGGAGCCAGCTGGGCAGGGAGCGGATCCGGGCGGGGGCGAACGGGGTCTCGGGCATGGCCTCAGCCTACCCACCACATCATTGGCCCACCCAACGTTGGAATTCCCAACGATTCCGGTTAGCGTTGGTCCACCCAATGAATTCGGCACCCCAGCAGGAGGCCCCATGCGCCGCGTCCGCTTCCCTGCCCACGGCGGCCCGGACGTCCTCCGCCTGGAGGAGGCCGATCCGCCCACGCCCGCCCCCGGCGAGCTGCTGATCCGCACCGAGGCGATCGGCGTGACCCTGCCCGGGGTGCGCCGTGTCCGGGACACCGGCACGCCGCTCCCCGGGACGCTCGGCGGCGATGTCGCGGGCCGGGTGGCCGCGCTCGGCGACGGCGTCACCGGCTTCGCCGTCGGCGACCGGGTGGCCGCGATCTCGTTCTCGGATTCGTACGCCGACCTCACCACCGCCCCCGTCTTCACCGCCTCGCCCATCCCGGACGGCGCGTCCGCCGTGACGGCGGTCGCCCTCGTCCGCGGCGGCCATGTCGCCCTCGCCGCCCTCGCGACCGCCGCCCCCTCCGCCGACGAGTCCCTGCTCATCACGGGCGCCGCGAGCGGCGTCGGCCATCTGGCGGTCCAACTGGCCCGCGCCCAGGGGATACACCGCGTCGTCGCGGCCGCCGGCTCCCCGGCGAAGGCCGCGTTCCTGCGGGACCTCGGCGCGGACGAGGTGGTGGCGTACGGGGACGCGTCCTGGGGCGAGCCGGTCGACGCGGTGCTCGACGGCGTCGGCGGCGACCTCCTGCCCCGCGCCCTCGCGGCCCTGGCCCCCGCCGGTCGGCTGATCTTCTTCAACTCCGGCGGCGGCACCGTCCCCGCACACGCGCTGCTCGCCGGTTCGAAGACCGTCACCGGCCTGACCATGGCCCATTTCTCGCGGACCCGGCCGGAGTTGTACGAACGGCACGGCCACGAGCTGTGGCGGCTCTTCGCCGAGGGCCGTCTGCGCCCCGCCGTGCACGCGGAACTTCCGCTCGACCAGGCCGCGAAGGCCCACGACATCATCGAGTCCCGTACCAGCCGGGGAAAGGTCGTCCTCGTTCCCTGACGCAACATCCCGATGACGCACGGTGCTTGTCCCGGCCGGGGGCAAAGCGGGACACTTCTGCGACAGTCTCCATGAGACGTGGGATGTCGTGATGTCTTGATGTCCAGATGGCTCTGAAGGGCAGGTCGTGACCATGGCGTCAGATCCCCGCACACGCCCCCGGACCAGACGTTGGCGGCGCCGCGCCCCGGTGCTTCTCGCCGCCGCGGCACTGGCCCTGACCCCGCTTCCGGTACGGGCCGCGGACACGGCTGACACCGTGTCCGCGGCCCGTACCGCTACCGGCTCCACCTCGGACTTCGCAGAGCAGATCCTCTTCAAGTCCACCCAGGACACGGGGTATTCCTGCTTCCGGATCCCCGCGATCGTCACGTCCAAGGACGGCACCCTGCTCGCCTTCGCCGAGGGCCGCAAGGACAACTGCGGCGACGCCGGGGACATCGACCTGGTGCTCAAGCGCTCCACCGACGGCGGCCGCACCTGGAGCCCGTTACAGGTGGTCAACGAGGGCGGTGGCGACACCCACGGCAACCCGGCGCCCGTGGTGGACACGCGCACCGGCCGGATCCTGCTGGCCAGCACGTACAACACCGGCCGGGACGACTCACAGAGCTGTGACGTGCCGTGTGACCGCACCCCGCACCTGCAGTACAGCGACGACGACGGCGCCACCTGGTCCACCCCGCGCGATCTGGGCCCCGCCCTGCTGCCGCCATCGTGGAACTCCTGGTACGCCACCGGCCCGGTGCACGGCATCCAGCTCAAGCACGGGCGGCACAAGGGGCGGCTGCTCTTCACCGTCAACACCGAGAGCCACGACGGCACCCGCATCACCGCCAACCACGCGGCGCTCGCCTACAGCGACGACGGCGGCAGGCGCTGGAAGATCGGCGCGGTGGACTCCTATCCGATAGCGCAGGACGGTACGTTCCGTCAGAAGCCGTCGGAGATGACGCTGGTGGAGCGGGCCGACGGCTCGGTCTACGTCAACGGGCGCGAGCAGGACGGCACCGACCTCGGCCACCGCGACTACGCCATCAGCCACGACGGCGGCGAGAGCTTCGCCGCGCCCTTCCGCACCCTTCCCGGCCTGTCCACCCCGATGGTGCAGGGCGCGGTCCTGCGGCTGCGCGACCCGGGTCGCGACGGCCCCGGGCGGCTGCTGTTCTCGGCGCCCGCCGACCCCGACCGGCGCCGCACCATGATGATCCGCTCCTCCTGGGACGAGGCCCGCAGCTGGGAGGGGACCGACCGCGGCAAGGTGGTCACCACCGACTGGTCCGGCTACTCCGACATGGCCCTGATCTCGCCCGGCACGGTCGGGCTGATGTACGAGGGCGGCGCGGTGGACGCCCGCGACGAGATCCGCTTCGCCCGCTTCACCGAGAACTGGCTGGGCCCGCGCGCCGCCCCGTCCCCGGTCACGGACGACCGCGCGCCCCGGGCCCGCCCGGCGACCGTCCTCGGCGGCGCCACCGGGACGGAAGGCCGCTTCGGCGGGGCGCTCGCCTTCGACGGCGGCGACGACGCCGTACGCCTCCCCTACCGCTCGTCGCTGCCGCTCGGCACGCGTGACTTCACCATCAGCCTGTGGTTCCGCTACTCCGCAGCCTCCGGGCAGCACCCCTTCCTCTGGATGGGCGGCATCGGCAGCAAGCAGGCCCAGGTCTGGCTGCGCGGGGAACCGTCCTCGAACCGCGTCCGCGCCCTGATGACCACCGTCAACGGCCCGGCCGCCTACACCTCTGCCTCGGTCGCCACCACCACCGCCCACAACGACGGCGCGTGGCACCACCTGGCCCTCACCCGCACCGGCGGCCGCCTCACCCTCGCGGTGGACGGCACCGCCCCGGTCTCCGCGCCCGACGCGCCCGGCACCATCAGCCGCTCCTCCCCCTTCGCCCTCCACCTCGGCGAGGCGGTCGACGGCCGCTCCCGGATGACGGGCGCCCTGGACGAGGTCCGCGTCTACGCCCGGGCGCTGACCGACACCGAACTCCGCCGGGTCCGCGAGTTCAACACCCCGCTCGACGCGCGGTCCGCCACGGCCCGGCTCCCCCTGGACCGCGTCCGCTAGCTCAGACCGCCGGAAGAGATCGCTCAGCGGGTCGCGGCCGAGGGCTGAGGGATCTCTTCCGGTACGGGCTCCGAGGCGGGTTCGGGCCCGGATCCGGGCCCGGATCCGGGCGCCGGTTCGGGGGCCCGGTCCGCGAAGCGGCGGGCCAGGACGGCGCAGACCATCAGCTGCATCTGGTGGAAGAGCATCAGCGGGAGGACGGCCAGGCTCGCCTGGGCGCCGAAGAGGACGCTGGCCATGGGCAGGCCCGCGGCGAGGCTCTTCTTGGAGCCCGCGAAGGTGATCGTGATGCGGTCCTCCCGGCGGAAGCCCAGCTTCCGGGAGCCGTACGTGGTCAGCGTGAGCATGAGCGTGAGCAGCACCGCCTCCACCGCGAGCAGGATCCCCAGCCGGGCCGGGGTGATCTGGTGCCAGATGCCCTGGGTCATGCCCTGGCTGAACGCCGCGTAGACGACGAGCAGGACCGAGCCGCGGTCGACCAGGCGCAGGACCGCGCGGTGCCGGGAGATGAAGCCGCCGATCCAGCGGCGGAGGAGCTGACCGGCCAGGAAGGGGGCCAGCAGCTGGAGGGCGATCTCGATCACGGAGTCGGCGGAGAACCCGCCGCCGCTGCCGCCGAGGAGCAGCGCGGCCAAGACCGGGGTGACGACGATGCCGATCAGGCTGGAGAAGGAGCCCGCGCAGATCGCGGCGGCGACGTTGCCCCGGGCGAGCGAGGTGAAGGCGATCGAGGACTGGACCGTGGAGGGCACCAGGCACAGAAAGAGGAGGCCGGTGTAGAGGGGCTGGGTGAGGACGTACGGGACCAGCCCGCGGGCGGCCAGGCCCAGCGCCGGGAAGATCACGAAGGTGCAGGCCAGCACGGTCAGATGGAGGCGCCAGTGGCGCACCCCGTCCAGCGCCTCGCGGGTGGAGAGCCGGGCACCGTAGAGAAAGAAGAGGAACGCGACCGCGACGGTGGTCGCCCCGTCCGTCACGGTGGCGGCCCGGCCGCTGACCGGGAGCAGCGCCGCGAGGGCGACGGTGCCGACCAGGCCGAGGATGAACCCGTCCAGCGGGAGCCAGGCGGGGAGGGTGATCTTGCGGTGGAGCGGGCGGAGCAGGTGGTGCGGGCGGTGCATGAACACTCTTTCTCGGTGCGGTGCGGTGCGGTGCGGTGCGGTACTGCTGTGCCGGTGCCTGGACGGGCCGAGCCCTCTCCAGAGTGCCCGTGATCAACCCCATCGGGAATCCCGCATACCGCACTGACTGCTATCGCGTTCCGTGATGAGCGCTGCCTACAGTGGCTGATGTGTTCGATCCCGCTCAGCTCCGTACGTTCCTCGCCGTCGCCCAGACCCTGAGCTTCACCCAGGCCGCTCGCCGCCTCGGGGTGCGCCAGTCCACCGTGAGCCAGCATGTCCGCAGGCTGGAGGAGGCGGCCGGGCGGCAGCTGTTCAGCCGGGACACCCACGGGGTGGAGCTGACCGAGGACGGCGAGGCGATGCTCGGCTTCGCGCGCACGATCCTGGACGCGAACGAGCGGGCGGCGAGCTGGTTCCGGGGCACCCGGCTGCGCGGGCGGCTGCGGTTCGGGGCGTCGGAGGACTTCGTGGTGACCCGGCTGCCGGAGATCCTGAAGGGGTTCCGCCGCGATCACCCCGAGGTGGATCTGGAGCTGACGGTCGAGCTGTCGGGCACCCTGCACCAGCGGCTGGAGGCGGGGAAGCTGGATCTGGTGCTGGCCAAGCGGTCCGAGGAGCGGCCGCAGGGGCAGCTGGTGTGGCGGGACCGGCTGGTGTGGATCGGCGCGGAGGGGCTGCGGCTGGATTCCGGCCGCCCGCTCCCCCTGATCGTCTTCCCGCCGCCCGGGCTGACCCGGGCCCGGGCGCTGGATGTGCTGGAGCGGCACGGCAGGACGTGGCGGATCGTGTGCACGAGCGGCAGCCTCAATGGGCTGGTCGCGGCGGCGCGTGCGGGGCTCGGGGTGATGGCGCACACCGATGGCCTGATCCCGCCGGGCCTGGTGCCGGTGCCGGAGCGGGCGGGGCTGCCGGAGCTGGGGCCGGTGGACTTCGTCCTGCTGTACGGGGAGCGGCAGCGGGACACCGCGACCCGCGCCGCGGCGGAGCGGCTCGCGGAAGCGATCCTGGCCGGGCCCGTGCCGTAACCGGGCCGGTGCCGTGATCATGCCCGCGACATGCTCGGGGCTGTGCCGCGCTCGGAGAGATTCCGTGCAGAAAGTCGTCACATATCAGCCACACATGCGGTGCATAGGGGTGGACTGAGCACAATCCGGCCCCCACAGTGACCGTTTGACGCTCTTTCACCTCACTGGTCTGCGCACATTCCGACCATTCCCCGACGAAACACCTCTCCCGCCCGGGGCTTCGGATCGGGTACGGTCGCGGCGCTGTGCGGAGCGGCTTCAAGGAGCAGGTATTGCGCGAGTTCACCGTCCCCCCGTTGGCGTCGGCGCCCCAGGCCGGAGGACTGGCGGATGCCGTCTTCGAGCATGCGGAGTCCGACCCTCATCGGGTGGCGCTGGCGCGCAAGACGCCCGACGGCCGCTGGGAGGACGTGACCTCGGCCCAGTTCCGGGACGAGGTGGTGGCGCTCGCCAAGGGGCTGCTGGCCCAGGGCGTCCGGTTCGGCGACCGGGTCGGCATCATGTGCCCCACCCGCTACGAGTGGACGCTGTTCGACTTCGCGCTGTGGACCGTGGGCGCGCAGAGCGTGCCGCTGTACCCGACCTCCTCCGCCGAGCAGGTCTTCTGGATGCTGCACGACGCGTCGGTCTCGGCGTGCGTGGTCGAGCACGAGGACCACGCCATGACGGTCGGCTCGGTGGTCGGCCGGCTGCCGTACCTCAAGCGGCTGTGGCAGCTGGACGCCGGGGCGCTGGAGCAGCTGCTCATCGACGGCGAGTCCGTCGACGACGACCTGGTCAACCGGCACCGGCTGGCGATGACGCCGGAGCAGACCGCGACCATCATCTACACCTCGGGCACCACCGGCCGCCCCAAGGGCTGTGTGATCAGCCATGCCAATCTGATGGCCGAGTGCGACAACGTCGTCGAGCGGTACGAGGACGCCTTCCACTCCAAGCGCGGCGACGAGGCATCCACCCTGCTCTTCCTCCCCCTCGCGCACGTCTTCGGCCGGATGGTGGAGGTGGCCGCGATCCGCGGCCGGGTCAAACTCGGCCACCAGCCGAAGCTGGCGGCGTCCGCGCTCCTGCCCGACCTGCAGTCCTTCAAGCCGACGTTCATCCTCGCCGTGCCGTACATCTTCGAGAAGGTGTTCTCGGCGGCGCGCCGCCGGGCGGAGGCGGACGGCAGGTCGGGGCCGTTCGAGAAGGCGGTCGACATCGCGGTGCGGTACGCGGAGGCGGTGGAGGAGAAGGCGTTCGGCATCGGCACGGGCCCCAGCGCCTCGCTGCGCATGCAGCACCAGTTCTTCGACAAGCTCGTCTACAGCAAGGTGCGCGGCGCGATGGGGGGCCGGGTCCGGCACGGGATGTCGGGCGGCTCGGCCATGGAGCGGCGGCTCGGGCTGTTCTTCCGGGGCGCGGGCGTCACCGTGTACGAGGGGTACGGGCTCACCGAGTCGACCGCGGCCGCCACCGCCAACCCGCCCGAGCGGACCCGCTACGGCACGGTCGGCCAGCCGATCCCCGGCACCACCGTGTACATCGCCGACGACGGCGAGATCTGGCTGCGCGGCGGCCAGATCTTCAACGGCTACCTCGGCGATCCGAAGGCCACCGACGGGGTGCTGCGCGACGGCTGGCTGGCCACCGGCGACCTGGGCACGCTGGACGACGACGGCTATCTGACGATCACCGGGCGGAAGAAGGAGGTCCTGGTGACCTCCGGCGGCAAGACCGTCTCGCCGGTCGGGCTGGAGGAGCGGGTGCGGGGGCATCCCCTGGTGGCCCAGTGCATCGTGGTCGGCAACGACCGCCCGTACATCGCGGCGCTGGTCACGCTGGACCCGGAGGCCGTCTCGCACTGGCTGACGATGCGCGGCAAACCGACGATGGCGGCGAACGAGCTGGTCCGGGACGCGGATCTGGAGACCGAGATCCGGCGGGCGGTGGTCGCGGCGAACACCACCGTCTCGCAGGCCGAGTCGATTCGTACGTTCCGCATACTTGCCGCCCAGTTCTCGGAGGAGCATGGTCTCCTGACACCGTCCCTGAAGCTGAAGCGCCAGGCGATCGAACAGGCGTACGCCGTCGAGGTCGAGGCGCTGTACAACGCCTAGACGGCTTACGGGACGCGCGCACTCCCTGGGAAACACCGAGCCGCGAAGGGGGCACGAAATGATCGACGTCATTCTCCCCGCACTTCCCGAGCGCGAACTGACCCTGGTATCCGAGGAAACCCCCCAGGCCCCGGCGCTGACCGGGCACATCACCCTGGGCGGGCCGGTTTCCGTCCCGGTCACGCCCGAGCTGGTCGCCGGGGACCCGGAGCTCCTGGCCTTCCTGGAAGCCGAAGCGCACACCGCCGTCTACCATCTGCTGCACTGTGCGGTCAGCTGCGCACAGGACGCGCCGGAACCCACTCTGCACACGGTCAACCTCGATCTGACCCTGTCGGCCGCCGAAGCGGGGGCGGCCGCCTTCGGACCGGTCGCCTGGTCCATGGCCCCGCATCAGCTCACCGAGGCCGCCGATGTCTCCGCCGTGTCGGCCCCGACCACCCCGGTCCGCCT
This sequence comes from Streptomyces sp. NPDC040405, assembly GCF_055595765.1. Classification (NCBI taxonomy): domain Bacteria; kingdom Bacillati; phylum Actinomycetota; class Actinomycetes; order Kitasatosporales; family Streptomycetaceae; genus Streptomyces; species Streptomyces sp. NPDC040405. The sequence continues at coordinate 646,125 of NZ_JBVIVI010000004.1, read as the reverse complement.
CGGGCCCCGGCTGGGGCTCCGGGACGACAGCCACGCGCCACCGGCCGGTGAACGGGTCTGTCTGGAGGCGCGGCGGGAGCTGCGCCCCGACCCCGGCTGGGAGATCCGCCGCACCGGCACGGCCCCCATCGGCGGTACATACCGGCTGGTCATGGTGGTGCGGGCGCCGCGAGGTACGGTGAGCCTGGCGGCGGTCGCGGTGGGCGCGACGGTGCGCGAGGGGCACACCCCGCACCGTTTCCGCACGGAGATCGCGCGCCCGGTGCGCCTGGCGGACCGGGAATGCGTGGCGCCCGGTGATCGTTGACGACAGAGTACGTGTTCGCATTCCGACGTAAGGATCGACCGCTCGTGAGCAAGGTCCCCTTCATCACCCTCAACAACGACGTTCGGATCCCGCAGCTCGGCTTCGGCGTCTGGCAGGTCCCGGACGACGAGGCACAGGTCGCGGTGCGCAACGCACTGGACGCCGGATACCGCCACATCGACACAGCGGCCATCTACGGCAACGAGGAGGGCACGGGGAAGGCGCTCGCCGCGTCGGGCATCGCCCGCGACGAGCTGTTCGTCACCACCAAGCTCTGGAACTCCGAGCAGGGCTACGACTCCACGCTCCGCGCCTTCGACACCTCGCTGACCAAGCTGGGCCTGGACTACGTGGATCTCTACCTGATCCACTGGCCGCTGCCCGAGGTCGACAAGTACCTGGACACCTGGAAGGCGTTCGAGAAGATCTACGCCGACGGCCGCGCCAAGGCCATCGGGCTGTCCAACTTCCACCCCGCCCACACCCAGCGGCTGCTGTCCGAGGCCTCGGTCACCCCGGTGATCGACCAGGTCGAGCTGCACCCGCAGCTCCAGCAGTCCGAGGTGCGCGCGTTCAACTCCCGCCACGGCATAGCCACCGAGGCCTGGTCCCCGCTGGGCCAGGGCAAGGGCCTGCTGGAGGAGCCGAAGCTCGTCGAGATCGCCGCGAAGCACGGGAAGAGCCCGGCGCAGGTCGTGCTGCGCTGGCACCTCGACCTGGGGAACGTGGTGATCCCGAAGTCCGTGACGCCGTCCCGGATCAAGGAGAACATCGACGTCTTCGACTTCGAGCTGGACTCCGACGACCTGTCCGCGATCGGCGCCCTGGACTCGGGCAACCGCCTGGGCCCGAACCCGGACACCTTCAACCTGACCCAGGTCTGATGGCCTGACGCGGGTTCCGCACCGCCCCGTCGCGCACCGCGCGGCGGGGCGGCGTCATGCCCGCGCCCGCCGCGCGGTCCCCTGTCACCGCAATTACGCTTGGCGCTCAGTAGAGCACGCAGCGTGACACGCGACAGGAGAACGCACTATGCGCCGCAGACGTCGTCATGGTCTTGAGCTCGCCACGGGCTGCACCGTCGCCATAGCCGCCCTGTTCCTCGCAGGCGCGGGCATACCCGCCACGGCGAGCCCCTCCCCGCCGCCCGGTTCCCACCGGGAGATCCCGCCCGAGGTGCTGGCCGCCATGCAGCGCGACCTCGGTCTGACGGCCGACGAGGCGCGGACCCGGATATCGAACGAATACAAGGCCGGACAGGCCGAACCCGGCATGCGCAAGAACCTCGGCAGCAGCTACGCGGGCACCTGGGTGACCGGGAACACCGCCGAACTCACCGTCGGCACCACCGACCAGACCCAGAGCGGCGCCATCACGGCCGCCGGTGCCAAGGCCACCGTCGTCGGCCACAGCCTTGAGCAACTGAACGCCACGAAGGACGCGCTGGACCGGGTGTCCGAGGAGCGCCCCCCGTCCGCCACCACCGCCTCCCTCTGGTACGTGGACGTGAAGAGCAACAGCGTCGTCGTCCAGTCGGCCCAGCCCACCGCGGCCCAGCGGTTCATCGACGCCAGCGGCGTCGACCGCGGCATGGTGCGGATCGTGGAGTCGGCCGAGCGCCCGGCTCCCCTTTATGACCTGCGGGGCGGTGAGGCGTACTACATCAATGCCACCGCCCGCTGCTCCATCGGCTTCTCCGTCACCCAGGACACCCAGGCCGGTTTCGTCACCGCCGGGCACTGCGGCGACGCGGGCGACACCACCACCGGCTTCAACCGCGTCGCGCAGGGCACCTTTCAGGGCTCGGTCTTCCCCCGCAGCGACTACGCGTGGGTGGCCACCAACGCCGACTGGACGCCCACGCCCCTGGTGATCGGCCCCGACTCCACCACCGTCACGGTCACCGGATCCCAGGAGTCGCCGGTCGGCTCGTCCGTCTGCCGCTCGGGCTCGACCACCGGCTGGCACTGCGGCACGATCCAGCAGCACAACACCAGCGTGGTCTACCCCGAGGGCACCATCCGCGGCGTGACCCGCACCAACGTGTGCGCCGAGCCCGGCGACTCGGGCGGCTCCTTCGTCTCCGGCACCGAGGCGCAGGGCGTCCTCTCCGGCGGCTCCGGCAACTGCACCGTCGGCGGTACGACGTACTACCAGCCGGTGAACCCGATCCTCAGCGCCTACGGGCTCACCCTCACCACCGGCTGACGCCCCTGCGTCACTCCGTCCGGGCCGCCACATGAATGGTGTGCGCGGCCAGGAGGAAGACATCCGGCCGCCGCATGAGCCCGGCCTCGTCATCCGGGTCGAGCAGCCGGTCCAGGGCGGCGAGGTCGCCGTCGTCGAGACGGTCGGCGGCGGCCTCGCGCCGATGGGCCAGCTCGGTCCGCAGGGCCTCGCGGGCGTTTCCGTCCAGCGGGGCGGGCAGGTCGAGCAGGAAGCTGCGGCTGGTGGCGCCGGTGAGACCGGCCGCCGTGAGCATCCCGGGCCAGTCCTCGACAGTCTCCGTCGCGCCCGGCAGCTCGGCCCGCATCTCGGCGAACGCGTCCCCCTGAACGGCATCGAGCCGGGCCAGCAGTTCGGGGCGGCCGAGTCCCGCGTCCCGGGGCAGGAAGCGGGGCGGCAGCCCGCCCTCGCCGACCGCCAGCAGCCCGCCGGGGCGCAGGGCCGCGGCGAGCCTGCGCAGCGCGTCGAGCTGATCCCCCAGATGGTGCACGGTCCGGCTCGACCAGATCAGATCCGCGGTGCCGAACGTGGCCGGGTCGAGCCCGTCCGGCAGCTCGACGGCCAGCGTGGTGACGCGGTCGGCGAGCCCGAGCCGGGCGGCGCGCTCCCGGGCCCGCTCCAGCAGGGCGGGCGCACCGTCCACGGCCACGACCTCGGCGTCCGGGAACGCCTGGGCGAGGAGGCAGGTCACCACGCCGGGGCCACTGCCCACGTCGAGGACGCGGCGCACGGAGCCGCCGCCCGCCGCGACTCTCTCGCGCAGCCAGGCGGCGGCCTGTTCGTGGGCAGGGGCGTGCAGCTCGGCGCCCCGTTCGAGGAGCGGGGCGAAGGCGCCCCAGTCGGGCTGCCCGGTGCCGTGGTGGTCGTGGCTGTGGCCGTGGCCATGGCTGTGGTCGTGCTCGTGTGCGCTCATGGCCGTGAGCCTGCTCGCATCGGGGCCGAATTGCCAAACTTCCTTGCCGTAACGGCAAATTCGCCGGTCCGTGCGAGAACTCCACGCGTGTTCGGCTCATGTTGACCAATCCGCGCCCGCCCGGGCGACGAATGAGATACGACACGTGGGTGGTGCAGTAACGCTCATCCGGAAGGACGGCTAGTGAGAGAGCCCGTGTTCATCGGTGGACCGGCCCCCAGGGGCCCCAACCTCGAGGAGTTGCTCGGATTGGTGGCCCGGGGGGATCAGAACGCCTTCGCAGCGCTCTACGACGCCGTGAGCGGGTCCGTCCTCGGGCTGACGCGCAGTCTGCTGCGCGACCCCGCCCAGGCGGAGGAGGTCACCCAGGAGGTGCTGGTCGAGGTGTGGCGGACCGCCGCCCGGTTCGAGCCCTCCCGGGGCAGCGCCATGGCGTGGATCATGACGCTCGCGCACCGGCGCGCCGTCGACCGCGTACGGTCCGCGCAGTCCGCGTCGGACCGCGAGGAGCGCGCCGCGCTGCTGAACCGCACCCCGGCCTTCGACGAGGTGACGGAGCAGGTGGAGGCCAGGCTGGAGCGCGAACAGGTGCGGCGCTGCATGCAGACGCTCACCGAGCTGCAGCGTCAGTCCGTGACGCTCGCCTACTACCGTGGCCGTACCTACCGTGAGGTGGCGGAACTGCTCCAGCTGCCGCTCGGCACGGTGAAGACCAGACTCCGGGACGGACTCATCCGGCTTCGCGACTGCATGGGGGTCGGAGCATGACCAGAGCGGACCGAGCGGATCTGCACACACTGACCGGCGCCTACGCGGTGTACGCCCTCTCCGGGCGGGAACTGCTGGCCTTCGAGCGGCATCTCGGCGACTGCGAGGCATGCGCGCAGGAGGTACGGGAGCTACGGGCCACCGCCGCCAAACTCGGCATGGCCACCTCCCTGACGCCGTCGCCGGTGCTCAAGGACGATGTGATGCGGCGGATCGCCACCGTCCGCCAGGATCCGCCGCGGGTGGCGAGGAACGAACCGGAGTTCTCCGGCGGCGGCTCCCCGCCCCGGCGTGCCGCGCGCGGGCGCTGGCAGAACTTCGCGCTGGCGGCCTGTCTCGCCGGGGCGGTGGCGCTCGGCGGGGTCGCCGCGTGGCAGAACCAGCAGGCGTCCGACGCGCGCGATACGGCCCGCCGCTCCGAACAGCAGCTGGCGCGGGCGGCGGCGGTGACCGAGGTGCTGGCCGCCCCGGACGCCCACAGCCGCAACGCCAAGCTGACGAACGGGGCCACGGGGACGGTCGTCGTCTCGCACGGGCTGGACAAGGCCGCGTTCCTCGCCTCCGGCCTGCCGAAACCGCCCGAGGGGCGGGTGTACCAGCTGTGGTTCAGCGACGGCGGCACGATGCGGTCGGCCGGGCTCATGGACTCCGCCGGCACCGGGACCGGCGGCGGCACGGCCGCGCTGCTGAGCGGCACGGTCGGGAAGGCGTCCGGCGTGGGGCTGACGGTCGAGCCCGCCGGGGGCTCCAAGGCGCCCACCACGGACCCGATCGGGCTGATGTCGTTCCCGGCGGGGTGAGGGCGCCGGGTGTAAGGGAGAGGAGTGACCACCACACCCACCACCTCGATCGCCGTCTTCACCTCCGACCTGCGGCTGCGCGACAACCCCGTGCTGGGTGCGGCGGTCCGCTCGGCCGACCGGGTCGTCCCGCTGTTCGTCGTGGACCGCCGGGTGGCGGGGGCGGGGTTCGCCGTGCCCAACCGCGTGGCGTTCCTGCGGGACTGCCTGGCCGACCTCGACGCGGGCCTGCGGGAGCGCGGCGGCCGGTTGGTCGTCCGTACGGGTGACGCGGTGGAGGAGATCCGCCGGGTGGCCGAGCAGACCGGCGCCGGGGAGGTGCACATCGCGGGCGGGGTGAGCGCGTTCGCGGGGCGGCGGGAGGAGAGGCTGCGGGAGGCGCTGGGCGGGGGCGTTCTGCGGGTGCACGGCACCGTCGTGACGGCGGCCGAGCCGGGCTCCCTGACCCCCTCCGGCCCGGGGAAGGACCACTTCGCGGTCTTCACCCCGTACTTCCGCGCCTGGCAGGGCGTCGAACAGCGCAGACCGCTCGCCGCGCCGCGCGCCGTACGGGTCCCCTCCGGCGTACGGTCCGAACCGCTGTCGGCCGTGTCCTCGCTCGCCCCGGGCAGCACCTCCCCCGGACTGCCCGAGGGCGGCGAGCGGGCCGGGCGCCGACGCCTCGACGCGTGGCTGCGGTCGGGGCTGGCCGCGTACGCCGACCGCCATGACGACCTGGCGGGCGACGCCACCTCGCGCCTCTCCCCCTACCTCCACTTCGGCTGCCTCTCCCCCGTGGAACTGGTCCACCGCGCCCGGAAGTCCGGCGGGCCCGGCGCCGACGCCTTCGTACGGCAGCTCGCCTGGCGCGACTTCCACCACCAGGTCCTCGCCGCCCGCCCGGACGCCTCCCACACCGACTACCGCCCGCGGGGCGACCGCTGGCGGTCGGACGAGACCGCCATCGCCGCTTGGCGGGCGGGCCGCACCGGCTATCCGCTGGTCGACGCGGGCATGCGGCAACTGGCGGCGGAGGGGTGGATGCACAACCGGGCCCGGCTGCTGGTGGCGAGCTTCCTGACGAAGACGCTGTACGTCGACTGGCGGGTGGGGGCGCGGCACTTCCTGGACCTGCTGGTCGACGGGGACGTGGCGAACAACCAGCTGAACTGGCAGTGGGTGGCCGGAACGGGCACGGACACCCGCCCCAACCGGGTCCTGAACCCCCTCGCCCAGGCCCGCCGGTTCGACCCCGACGGCGCGTACGTACGCCGGTGGGTACCGGAACTGGCGGCCGTCCCCGACCGCCGCGTCCACACCCCCTGGACGCTCCCCGAAGCGGTCCCCTACCCGCGCCCGATCGTGGACCTCGACGAAGCCGCCACCCGCTTCCGCCAGGCCCGCCACACCCCCTGAATTCAGCCCCTCCGGCGGTTGAGGGCCGGGGAACGGCGGGGCAGGGGGAGGAATCCGCTCGTGCGGGCGGCGTGGACCGGGCGGCCGGCCATATGGCGTTCGAGGAGGGCCGTGCCGCTCCCCCGGGTTTCGAAGGTGAGGCCGAGGAGCCACAGCGCCACGCCGACCGACGCCACGGTCCCCAGGGAGCCGGTGGCGTACTGGGCGGCCTGGACCGGGAGGGAGACGAGGCAGATGAGGGCGGCCTGGGGGAGGTAGACGGCGCGCAGGGCGTAGAGGTGGCGGTTGCCGGGGGCGCGGGCGAGGAGGCGTTCGTAGCGGGGGTCCTCGCCGTGCCCGCATCGCCGTACGCCGATGTGGACGGCGAGCCGCAGCCCCCAGACGGCGGTGAGCACGGTGGCCAGCAGCCGCCGGGTGCCGTCGCCGTGGCCGTCGGAGGCGGCGAAGGTGACGAGGGCGATGGCGGTGAAGCCGAGCCCCCACGCCACGTCGACGATGCGGTGGACTCCCTTGGCGAGGGCGACGAGGAAGGTGAGCAGCATGACGACGAACGCGGCGACGGCGCTGTACACCAGGCCCGCCCCGAAGGGGGCCCAGGGGAACGCGGTCACGCCACCTCCAGCGCCGGATACCAGTCCGCGGGCGTGTCGGGCATGCCGCTGAGCCCGCGCGCGGTGGGCCGTACGGCGAGGATCTGGTCGATGCCCATGCGCCGCTCCTCGAAGGCGAGCGCGCCACCGGCCAGGTAGAGCCGCCACATCCGGGCGGTGTCGTCGCCCGCCAGCAGCCGGAAGGCGTCCCACTGGGCCTCCAGCGCCTCGCGCCAGGCGCCGACCGTGCGGACGTAGTGTTCGCGCAGGGACTCGGCGGAGCGCACTTCCAGCCCGGCGGCCTCCAGCAGCCCGATGGTTTCGCCGAGGGGCCGCATATGGAGGTCGGGGGCGACGTAGCTTTCGATGAAGGCGCCACCGCCGGGGGTTCCGGCGGCGCGCGACATCTGCTGGACGAGGGCGCGGCCGCCGGGCCGCAGCATGCCGTGGAAGGTGCGGGCGAGACCCGGGTACTGGTCGTGGCCGACGTGTTCGCCCATCTCCACGCAGGCGACGGCCTCGTACTGGCCGCCCGGCAGATCGCGGTAGTCGCTCAGGACGACGTCGACGAACTGGCCCAGGCCCAGTTCGTCGACCCGTGTCCGCACGAAGTCGCGCTCCTCGGGCACCAGCGTGACGGCGGTGACCTGCGCCTTGTGGCGGTCGGCCGCGTACAGGGCGAGGGCGCCCCAGCCGCAGCCGATGTCGAGGAGCCGGGCGCCGGGGACGAGCGCGAGCTTGCGGCAGATGACCTCCAGCTTGTCGCGCTGGGCGTCGGCGAGGCCGTACGAAGGGTCGTGGCTGGTCCAGTAGGCGCAGGAGTACGCCATCGAGGGGTCGAGCAGCCGCTCGTAGAACTCGCTGAGGAAGGCGTGGTGGTGGCTGATGGCGGCGCGGGCGCGGGACCGGGAGTGCGGGGCGCCGCCGAGGCGGGCGCGGCCGCCGGGGGCGGCGGGCGGGGGCCCGACGGCGCCGATCCGGGCGGCGCGGGCGGCGGCCCGGGCGCGGGCGGCGAGGGAGACCCGGGGCGGGGTGGCGGAGTGCTCGCGGAGGGCGTGCCATACGGCGCGCAGCGCGTCGGTGAGGTCGCCTTCGACGTCGAGGTCGCCGCTGATGTACGCCTCGGCGAGGCCGAGTTCGCCGGGCTGCCACAGCAGCCGCCGCACGGCGCGCGGCGAGCGCAGGACGACGCGGGGCGCGTCCGGCGGGCCCGCCTCGCTGCCGTCCCAGGCGCACAGCCGCACCGGCAGCGGCCCGCCGAGCAGGCGTTCGGCGATCGGGGCGAGGGTGGGGGCCGCGTCGCTCATCGGTCTGCCTCCTGGAGCAGGATCTGCTGGACGTCGAGGTAGCGGGCGCGGAAGCCCGCTTCGGAGTAGGCGAGGTAGAAGGTCCACATGCGGCGGAAGGTGGCGTCGAAGCCGAGGTCGGCCACCTGCGCGTCATGGGCGGTGAAGCGTTCCCGCCACAGCCGCAGGGTCTGGGCGTAGTGGTCGCCGTAGGCGTCCCGGCGGGCCATGCGCAGCCGGGTGTGGCGGGCGGCGCACTGTTCGAGGGCGGCGACGGAGGGCAGGAAGCCGCCGGGGAAGATGTACTTCTGGATCCACGTGTAGGTGTGGCGGGTGGCGAGCATCCGGTCGTGCGGCATGGTGATGGCCTGGAGGGCTATCCGGCCGCCGGGGGCGAGCAGCTCCTGCAGGGTGCGGAAGTAGCGGGGCCAGTACGCCGCCCCGACGGCCTCGATCATCTCGACGCTGACGATGGCGTCGTACTGGCCCTCCAGCTCCCGGTAGTCGCGCAGCAGCAGGGTGATCCGGTCGGTGAGCCCGTCGCGCAGGGCGCGCCGCGCGGTGAGCCTGCGCTGTTCCTCGGAGAGGGTGGCGGTCACCACGTGGGCCCCGCGCAGGGCGGCGCGCAGGGCGAGCGCGCCCCAGCCGGTGCCGATCTCCAGCAGCCGGGTGCCGGGGCCGACCCCGGCGAGGTCGAGCAGCCGGTCGATCTTGCGGTGCTGGGCGGCGGCGAGGTCGTCCCACCGCGCGGGGAGGCGGCTGAAGAGGGCGGTGGAGTAGCTGAGGGTGGGGTCGAGGAAGAGCGCGAACAGCTCGTTGGACAGGTCGTAGTGGTGATGGACGTGTTTGGGGGCCGCCTCCAGGGTGTTGTGCTGCCCGACGGGGTGCGCCGGGGCCCAGGCGCCGCGCAGCCGCTGCGCCCAGCGGGGGACGATGCGGTCGGCGTGTTCGGCGAACACGGTGAGCACGCCCACCAGGTCCGCCGCGTCCCACTCGTGGGCGAGGTACGACTCGCCGAAGCCGATGAGCCCGTCCCGGCCGATGCGCCGGACGAACGCCTCGGGGTCGGCGATCTCCAGCAGCGGCCCGGTGGTGCCGTGGACGGGCCCGGTGCCGTACCGCACCCGCAGCGGCAGCCGGGCCAGCGCCCGGCGGACCAGTGGCCGGGCCAGGGCGTCGCGGGGCCGGGAGGGGCGGGGCCGGTCGGCCACGGCGGGCCAGCGCGCGGCGTCGACGGCCGGGCGGTGGGCGGCGCCGGTGGCGTGGTGCAGTTCGGTCACTCCATGCCCTCCTGTACGGGGTGTCGGGGGCGCGGCTGGAGGGGCAGCCCGCGCAGGTACAGCCGGATGCCCTGGAGCCGGATGTGCCAGCTGACGGCGGCGGTGGCCCAGGGGTGGCGGATGGCGGCGCGCAGCAGGGCGCGCGGGGTGGCGGGGCGGGCCCTGCCCCGTACGGTCGCGGTGAACGGCCGCACTCCCTCGCGCTCCAGATGGACGGTCAGGGCGAGTTCTTCGGCGGGGCGCGGCAGCCGCATCCGGTAGCCGCCGTCCACGGGAAAGAACGGCGAGACGTAGAAGTCCTTGGCGGTGTGCGCCCGGCCCTCCTCGTCGGGGCGCAGCAGATAGCAGTGGCGTTCGCCGTAGGTGTTGTGCACCTCGGCGACGACGAGGACGGCGGCCCCCGCGCGGTCGTGGCACCAGTAGAGGGTGAGCGGGTTGAAGACATGGCCGAGGACGCGGGCGTGCCCGAGCATCAGCACCCGCCCGCCGGGCGGGGTGACGCCCTGTGCGGTGAGCCAGCGGTCGAGGGCGGCACGGAGGGTGGGCCCGGTGCCCGCGAAGTGGTCGCGCGGGTCGAAGCGCGCGAGCGGACCCAGCGCCCGGGGCGGACGCGGAAGATGGTCGAGGTCGACCAGCCACAGGTAGGTGCGGTGGGCGAAGCCATGGCGCAGCGGCCGGCTGCGGACGTGGGTGACGACGCTGTCGTAGAGGGCGGGCGTGCGGGTGACGGGCGTACCGGGCGCGGCGGGGGTACGGGCCCGGGGGCGGGCGGCTTGGCGGGGGCGTGGGAGGTTCACCAGCGCACCCCCAGTGCGGCGGCGGCTCGGGCGCCGGAGGCGCAGCCGTCCTCGTGGAAGCCCCAGCCGTGGTAGGCCCCGGCGAACGCGGTGACGCGGTCGTTGAGGGACAGCAGCCACTGCTGGGCGGCCACCGACTCGGGGGTGTGGACGGGGTGTTCGTACACCATGCGGGCCAGCACCCGGTCCTCGTCCACGCGTTCGCCGCCGTTCAGGGTGACGATGTGGTCGCGGGGCGCGTCGAGCCGCTGGAGGCGGTTCATGTCGTAGCTGATGAGCACCCCGCCGGAGGGGGCGGCGCAGGACGGCATCCGGTAGTTCCAGGCGGCCCGGGCGCGGCGGTGGCGCGGCAGCAGGGCGGGGTCGGTGTGCAGCACGGTGTCGTTGCGGGAGTAGCGGAAGGCGCCGAGGATGTCGCGTTCCTCGTCGGTGGGGCGCTCCAGCAGCCGCAGCGCCTGGTCGGCGTGGACGGCGATCACGACGGCGTCGTACGCGGCGTGTTCACCGTCCTCGGTGACGAGGTCGACGCCGTCGGGGTGGCGGACGACGGTGCGCACGGGGGCGGAGGTGTGGAGGGCGGAGAGCTGTTTGGCGATGGCCTCGACGTAACGGCGCGACCCGCCGGTCACCGTTCTCCAGGGCGGGGCGCCGGTGACCGACAGCATGCCGTGGTGGTCGAGGAAGCGGAACAGGTAGTGGGCGGGCTGGCGCAGCGCGCTCTCGGCGTCGCAGGACCAGACGGCGGAGACCAGCGGGGTGAGGAAGTGGGAGACGAAGTAGCGCGACCAGCCGCCGATGGTGAGGAACATGCGCAGGGTGACCGTGTCGTCCGGCTCCCGGTCGAGGAGGCGGCGGGCGGCCCGGTGGAAGGCCGGGACCTCGGCGAGCATGCGCAGATAGCGGCCGCGGACGGCGTTGGAGGGGCGCGCGAGCAGCCCGGGCAGGCCGCGCGCCCCGGCGTACGCCAGTCCGCAGCCCTCGCACACCACGGACATGCTCATCTCGGACTCCTGGGTGGAGACGCCGAGTTCGCGGAAGAGCTTCAGCAGCTGCGGGTAGGTGCGCTCGTTGTGGACGATGAACCCGCTGTCGACCGGCCACACCCGCCCGCCGGGGGCCGCCACGTGGTGGGTGTGGGCGTGGCCGCCCAGCCGGTCGTCCGCCTCGTACAGCGAGACGTCGTGCGTGCGTCGCAGTACGTACGCAGCGGTCAGTCCCGCCACTCCGCTGCCGACGACGGCGATCCGCTGCCGCTGCCCGCCCATGCCCGCTCCTCCGTTCGGCACCGCCCTTTCATGGGGGTATTCGGAGCCGGTCGGGGAGCGGTTTGGTCACGATTCCCGCGCGGGGGCGGCGGGTTCAGGTATGGGCCCCGTGACCGGGGGCGGCGTCCTCGACGCGGCGGGCGAGCCCGAAGTCGAGCGCGGTGACCTTGCCGCCGACGCTGTGGGTGTTCACGGTGACGGTGACCTTGTTGTAGCCGAGGGTCAGATCGGAGTGGTGGCCCAGCTCGTCCTGGATCCGGGCGACCTCCGCGACCAGCCCCGCGGCCTGCGGATGCCCGTCGAAGACGTACGTACGGGAGAGCTGGTCGTCCGCGAACGACCAGCCGGGCAGCTGCTCCAGGCGCTCCTCGATCTCCTCGCGGGCCAGCGGCTCGACTGCCATGGCGGCGGCTCCCTTCCTCGTACAGGTCGTCGGGTGACGGCTCGGCCTTCCACCCTGCCACGGGCACCGCCGCGGGTCCGTTACCTTCGGGGCATGACAACTGTCGCGCCGCCCGGGGTGGGCGCGCTGCTGCGTGCGTGGCGGGACCGGCGGCGGATCAGCCAGCTGGAGCTGGCGCTGCGCGCCGGCTCTTCGGCCCGCCACATCAGCTTCATCGAGACGGGCCGGTCCCGGCCGAGCCAGGAGATGGTGCTGCGGCTGGCCGACCACCTCGATGTGCCGGTACGGGAGCGCAACGCGCTGCTGATCGCCGCCGGATACGCCCCGCACTACCCTGAGCGGACGGTGAACGATCCGTCGATGAGCGCGCTGCGCGAGGGGATGGAGCGGCTGCTGACCGGCTACGAGCCGTATCCGGCGCTGGTGCTGGACGGGACGTACCAGGTGCTGGCGGCCAACCGGGGCATCAAGGCGCTGCTGGAGGGCGTGGCGGACCATCTGCTCGCCCCGCCGGTGAACGCGATGCGGCTCACCCTCCACCCGGACGGGCTCGCCCCGCGCATCCGCAACCTCCGTGAGTGGCGCGGCCATCTGCTGGACCAGATGGACCGCCAGCTCGCGCTGATGCGGTCCGCACCGCTGCGCGAGCTGTACGACGAGGTGGCGGGCTATCCGCTGCCCGAGTGCGGTGGCCGGGAGTCGGCCGCGGGTGGCGGCCACGCGCCGTTCGCGCTGCCGATGATGATCGAGCACGGCGGGCGGACGCTGTCGTTCATCTCGACGATCGCGACGTTCAACACCCCCATGGACGTGACCGTCTCCGAGCTGGCCATCGAGACGTTCCTCCCGGCCGACCCGGAGACCGCCACCGCGCTCAACGGCATCACGCTGCCGTAGGGACCCGGTCGAGGGCCCGGTGCGGAAGCGCCGGGGTCACAGGCGCGGGGTCTGCGGGGACTGGGACTCGACCAGGGCGATGGCCTCCTCCTTGGTCGCGACCGAGGGCGGCGAGCCCTCCAGCGGCTGGCGGGCCGTCTCCTTCATCACGGCCGAGGCGATGATGCCGACGATGGCCGCGAGCATCGTGTAGTACGCGGGCATCAGGTCGTCGCCGGTGCCGCTGACCAGAGCCTCGACGACCAGCGGGGTGGTGCCGCCGAAGAGGGAGACGGAGATGTTGAAGGCGATGGACAGGGAGCCGTAGCGCACATCGGTCGGGAAGAGCGCGGGCAGGGAGGCCGACATCACGGCGACGTAGGTCAGCAGACACACGCCCAGCAGCAGCAGACCCGCGAAAACGGGGACGATGCCGCCCTGCTTGATGAGCAGGAAGGAGGGCACGGCGAGGACGAAGAAGCCGATGGACCCGGCCAGCAGAATCGGCTTGCGCCCGATGCGGTCGGAGAGCCGTCCGACGAAGGTGATGGCCGCCATGAGCACCACCATCACGATGATGATCGAGACGAGGGCGCTCGTGGAGCTGTAGTGGAGCGTCGACGAGAGGTACGTCGGCATGTACGACAGCAGCATGTAGTCGGTGACGTTGTACGCGGCGACCAGCGCCATGCACAGCACCATCGCGCGCCACTGGGTCCGGAACACCTGCCAGAACGGGAGCGTCGTGCGCTCCTGCGACGATGCCGCCTCGTCCTCCAGCTTCTGGAAGGCGGGGGTCTCGTCCAGCTTCAGCCGCAGGTACAGGCCGACCAGTCCGATGGGCGCGGCGACCAGGAACGGGATGCGCCAGCCCCAGGAGTTCATCGCGTCGTCGGAGAGCGTCACGGTCAGGATGGTGACCAGTCCGGCCGCGGCGGTGTAGCCGATGAGGGTGCCGAATTCGAGGAAGCTGCCGAAGAAGCCGCGCCGCTTGTCGGGGGCGTATTCGGCGATGAACGTGGACGCGCCGCCGTATTCACCGCCGGTGGAGAATCCCTGCAGCATCCGGAACAGGATGAGGAGCGCGGGCGAGGCGTAGCCGATGGAGTGATAGCCCGGGATGAGGCCGATGGCGAGCGTGCTCGTCGCCATCATGATCATGGTGAAGGACAGCACCTTCTTCCGCCCGATGCGGTCACCGAGCGGCCCGAAAAACATACCTCCCACCGGCCGTACGAGAAAGGCCACCGCGAACGTCGCGAAGGAGGACAGGACCTGGATCGTGGCGTTTCCGCCGGGGAAGAAGACCTTGCCGATGGTGACCGCGAGATAGCTGTAGATCCCGAAGTCGAACCACTCCATGGCGTTCCCGAGCGCCGCGGCTTTGACCGCGCGGTGAACGTCCTTCTCCTCGGTGACAGTGATGTCACTGCGCCGCAGAGGAGGGTTCTTGCGCCGCTTGATGGCGCGGTGGAGCATGGGGTGCCGGGCTGCGGCGGGGGCATCGGAATCGGTCAGGGCAGGCACAGCTTTTCTCTCTCTTCGTCAGGCGGATTCGGGCGCCTACCCAGCAGTTCCTGGTTGATGCGTAAAACCGGTCTGGAGGTCTCGTGATGGAGTCAGCCGCCCGTGTCTTCGCCCGGCTCAGTACGGACGAACCGATCGCGAAAACCGAGATCCTGATGGGCAAGGCCGTTGTACTCGGCGGGAGTATGGCCGGAATGCTGGCGGCCCGGGTGCTGTCCGACCATGCCGAGAGCGTGGTGATCGTGGAGCGGGACGCGTTACCCGCCGCCGCGGCTCCACGGCCGGGTACCCCGCACGACGGGCAGTTGCACACGCTGATGCACGGCGGCCGGATGCAGCTGCAGCGGCTGTTCCCCGGATTCGAGGACGAGGCGAGGGCGGGCGGCGCGATCGTTTCGTCCCCGTACACGATCCGGGCCTACGCCGACGGCACCCCCAAGGTGAGCGACGGCACGATGGGGCTCATCTCCAGCAGCCGGCCGTTCCTGGAGTCACTGGTCCGCCGCCGCACCCTGGCCCTGCCCAATGTGAAGGTCCTCACCTGCCGCGCCCGGGGGCTGGAGTTCCGCGCTGGCGCGGTCAGCGGGGTGCGATGCGGGGCAGACGGGGATGAATGGGTCGAAGAGGCCGATTTCGTCGTGGACGCCATGGGGCGGGCCAGCAAGCTCGGCGACTGGCTGGAGCAGAACGGCTGGCAGCGGCCCGCGATGCGGCGGATGGCCATCAACATCGACTACGCCACCGGCTACTTCCGGCGCACCAGCGCCGACCCGGAGCTGGCCGCGGCCATCGCCTACCGGACCCCCACCGCGACCCCGCCGCGGGTGGCGAGCGGCGCGATCACCGCCATCGAGGGCGACCGCTGGCTGATCACCCTGGCCAACTACGGGAGGCAGTCGCCGATCCGGGACGTGGGCGAGTTCCGGAAGCTGTGCGGCGAGCTGCCGCCGGTCTACCGCGAGGCGGTCGCGGGCGATCAGCTCGGCGAGATCCTCCCGTACCACCAGGCCGACAGCCGCCGCCGTGACTTCCATCTCCTCACCCGCTTCCCCGCCCGGCTGATCAGCGTCGGTGACGCGGTCGCGTCGTTCAACCCGATCTACGGGCAGGGCATGTCCTCGGCGACGCTGCACGCCTCGGCCCTGTCGGAGTATCTGCGCTCCCGGCCGGACCTCGACGCCCCCGCCCGGAGCTTCTTCACGATGCAGCGCGTCGTGGTGGACGCCGCCTGGCAGATATCCACCGCGGCCGACCTCGCCCGGCCGGACGTGACCGGCCCGTATCCGCGCGGCTACCGCCTCTCCCAGTGGTTCGCCCAACAGATCGCCGACGCCTCGGTGACGGACCGGTCCGTCGCCGTGCGGTTCAACTCGGTGACGTACATGCGCACCCATCCCCGTTCCCTGGCCGCACCGTCCACGCTGCTGCGTGCCCTGCGGGTCAATCGCTCGCGGGGGATGCGGCGCGAGAAGGGTTAGCCCCATTGTTCGCCTCACTGGCCCGGTTCACCTGCCACCGCAGCAAACTGGTGCTGTATCTGTCCGGAGCGCTGCTGGTCATCGCGGGCGCGCTGGGCGGCGGAGTGATCCAGGAGCTGTCCGCCGGAGGGTTCGTCGACGAGTCGACGGAGTCCGCGAAGACCGCGAAGGTCATGGACGACAGATTCCGGGCGGGCGCCCCGGACCTCGTCCTGCTCATATCCGACAAACGGGGCGTGGACTCCCCCGCCGTGGCCGCCGCGGGCGCCCGGCTCACCGAACGCGTCGCCCATGAGCCCGGGGTCGAGCAGGCCGCGTCGTACTGGTCGCTGGGCAAGGCCGAGCCGCTGCGCGCGAAGGACGGCCGCCAGGCGCTGCTGATGGCCCGGATCTCCGGCGACGAGGACCAGGTCCAGAACACCTTCAAGCGGCTGGAGGCCCGGTACGAGCACCGCGCCGAGGGGCTGGACCTCCGGGTGGGCGGCAACGCCCTCGCCGACAAGGAGATGTCCGAGACCACCGAGCAGGACCTCATCAAGATCGAGGCGGTGACGTTCCCGGTCCTGCTGGTCGTCATGCTGTTCGTGTTCCGCAGCGTGGTCGCCGCCCTGGTGCCGCTGATGGTCAGCGGGCTGACCATCCTGTCGGTGCTGCTGGTCATCCGGATCCTGACCCTGTTCACCGAGGTCTCCGCCCTCGCCAGCAATGTCACCACCGGCCTCGGGCTCGGCCTCGCCATCGACTACAGCCTGATCCTCATCAAGCGCTACCGGGAGGAACGGAACCAGGGCGCGCAGACCGATCAGGCCATCGCCACGACGCTGCGCACCGCGGGCCGCACCGTGCTGTTCTCCGCGGTGACGGTGACCCTGGCGCTCGGGGCGCTGCTGGTGTTCCCGTTCTACTTCCTGCGCTCGTTCGCGTACGCCGGGATCCCGACCGCCCTGCTCGCCGCGTTCGTCTCGCTCACCTTCCTGCCCGCGCTGCTGAAGGTGCTGG
This sequence comes from Streptomyces sp. NPDC040405, assembly GCF_055595765.1. NCBI lineage: Bacteria > Bacillati > Actinomycetota > Actinomycetes > Kitasatosporales > Streptomycetaceae > Streptomyces > Streptomyces sp. NPDC040405. The sequence goes on along the minus strand of NZ_JBVIVI010000004.1, from coordinate 629,215 downwards.
ACCACCGCATCGAGAAGGGGCGGATCCCCGGCCGCCGCGCGGCTCCCACCGAGCCGGGAGAGGGCTTCTGGCACCGGCTGGCCACCGGGGTGATGCGGTTCCCGCTGCCGGTCGCGGGTGTCGTCACCGCGCTTCTGCTGCTGCTCGGCGCGCCCTTCCTCGATCTGCGGCTGAGCCTGCCGGACGAGCGGGTGCTGCCCGCCCAGAGCCAGGCCCGGCAGGTCGGCAGCGACATCCGGGACACCTTCCCGGCCCAGGAGACCCAGGCGCTCAACGTGGTCCTCGACCGCACCCCCGGGCCCGGCGACCGGAACGTGGCGCCGTACGCCGAGCGGCTGTCGAAGCTCGGCGATGTGTCCCGGGTGGACAGCGAGGCCGGGACGTTCGCCGACGGGCGGCTGGTGCAGCGGCCGTCGGACCTCTCGGCGCGCTTCGGCTCCGGCCACAGCACCTACCTGTCCGTGGTGCCCAGCCACCAGTCGCTGTCGGAGGAGGGCCGCGCGCTGGTCGCGGACATCCGGGGCCTCCCGGCGCCCTACCCCGTCCAGGTGGGCGGGCCCGCGGCGGAGCTGACCGACTCCATCGACTCGATGAACGCCCGGCTGCCGCTGGCGCTCGCGGTGATCGCCGCCAGCTCCTTCACCGTGCTGTTCCTCTTCACCGGCTCCCTGCTGCTGCCGCTGAAGGCGCTGGTCCTCAACTGCCTGAGCCTGAGCGCCACGCTGGGCGTGCTGGTGTGGGGGTTCCAGGACGGCCATCTTGAGGGGATCGTGGGCGACTTCGTGGTCACGGACTCGATCACCTGGACCGTGCCGGTGCTGCTGTTCTGCATCGCGTTCGGGCTGTCGATGGACTACGAGGTGTTCCTGCTGTCCCGGATCAAGGAGGAGTACGACAGAACCGGCGACAACGTGACGTCGGTCGCCCTCGGGCTGGAGCGCACCGGCTCGATGATCACGGCCGCGGCGGTGCTGATCGCCATCGTGTTCCTGGGCTTCCTGATCTCCGGCATCGTCTATCTCAAGGCGATCGGGATCGGGCTGGCGCTCGCGGTGCTGATGGACGCCACGCTGGTCCGCGGCACCCTGGTACCGGCCTTCATGCGGCTGGTCGGCAAGGGCAACTGGTGGGCGCCGAAGCCGCTGCGGGCGCTGCACGACAAGGTGGGCCTGCGGGAGAAGTAGAAGGACGCGCAAAGCGCCGGGGGGGGGGGGGGGGGGGGGGGGGGGGGGGGGGGGGGGGGGGGGGGGGGCTGGGTGGGGGGGGTGGGGGGGGGTGGTGGGTGG
>NZ_JBVIVI010000004.1:521556-627919 GCF_055595765.1 Streptomyces sp. NPDC040405 | reverse complement strand
GGACCCCAAAACCCTAGGGGAGCGCCAAAAAAAGGGGGGTCCAGGGAAGAAAGAAAAGAACAACAAAAAGCGCCGGGGCCCCCCGGCCCCCCCCCCCCCCCCCCCCCGGCGCCGCTTTCCTCTGTTCAGTCGCGGGCCCGCTGGGCCTGTGTCCTTTCGGCCTCGGCCTTCAACAGGGCGTTCGGCGTGATCTCGATGTACGCGGCCTCCTCGTACACCGTGGCCACCGTACGGTCGTACAGCTTCCGGCCCGCGCCGTAGGAGTCCACGATGATCTTCGCGGCGCGCGGCTTCTCCTCGTCCTGCAGGATGCGCGCCGTGCACGGGATGACGGCGCCTTTGGGCTTGCCGCGGATGTTGGACGGCGCGAACAGCACCTGGTCGTTGTTCCGCATCCGCCGCACCTTCCAGGAGTCGCAGCCGGTGCGCAGATAGGCCCGGCCGTCCTTGAGGCCGAACCACATCGCCGACGGCACGGGGTCGCCGCTGCGCTTGTACGTGACCAGCAGCGCGAACCGGCGGCGCCTGAACTGCCGCAGGTCACCGGGGCCGTTCGGGGTCACCGAGACATGCCAGGTCACCGGGTCCCGCCAGGAGTCGTACATCCGCAGAAACCGCTGTTCCCACCATTCCTTGCTGAGCAGACGCAGCACGTACGGCCTTCCTTCCTTCTCGGTCAGGGGATCAGCACGATGCGGCCCGGGCCGCCGGGAGTGGCCGCGCGGCCCTCCAGCAGTCGGTGGGCCCGCGCCGCCTCCGTCAGCGGAAGCTCGGCGCGGACCCTGCCCCGCAGTCGGCCGCTCGCCAGTTCGCGGTTGATGTCCTCGGCGGCGGCCGCGAGGTCGGCCGCCGAGGCGTTGCTGATGGCGAAGCCGTGCAGGCTGATGTCGCGGGTGTAGACGGCGCCGACGGGCAGCACGGCGCGCGCCCGCATCCCGGCCATCAGGACGACGCGGCCGCCCCGGGCGAGCAGCGGGATCGTCGCTTCGAGGTCATGGCGCCCGGAGCAGTCCCATGCCACGTCGACCCCGTCCGGGGCGAGGCGGCGGACCGCGGCGGGGGTGTCCGGGGCGGCGCGGTCGAGGACCTGGTCCGCCCCGCAGGCACGGCACCACTCGGCGTTCTCCGCGCGGTCGACGGCGATGACGCGCGCCCCGGCCGCGGTCGCCAGCTGGATCACGGCGCTGCCCACGCCGCCGCCCGCGCCCTCGACGAGGACCGTCTCCCCCGCCCGGAGCCGGGCATCCCGGAACAGGCCGAGGTGCGCGGTCCCCGCGGTGTGCAGGACGGCGACCGCGCGTAGCGGGTCGGCCTCCGCGGGCAGGGAAAAGAGCCGGTCCACGGGTACGGCGGCGTACTGGGCGAAGGAGCCCTGTCTGCCGTCGTGGCCCAGGCTGTTGCACCACACGCGGTCGCCGGGGGCGAAGGTCCCGGCGGGGGTCTCGACGGTGCCGACCAGGTCGCGTCCGATGACGAACGGGAAGGTCACCTCGGTGGCGTAGGCGCCGGAGCGGACGAAGGTGTCCACATGGTTGGCCGCCACCGCCTCGACCCGGACGAGCGCCTCGTCCGGGCCGGGTACGGGGCGGGGCAGCGGCCCGGTCCGGATGTCGTCGGCACCGCCGAAGCCGGTGATGTAGGCCGCCGTCATATCGCCGTTCACTGCGCGCTCTCCCGTCGGGGCCGTTCGGGGCCGGGCTTGCGAGTTATGCGAGAACGAAGGCGAGTGCCAGGCCCAGACAGCCGAGGTCGACCGAGCTGAGCCCGATGAAACGCGCCTTTCGCCACTCTTCCTTTCCGGCACCGTAATAGAGCTGTACGGCGTGGAGTACGACGACGGGCACGACGGTGAGCCCGAGCAGCGGATCGAATCGGGTGGTGGTGAACAGCAGGGTCAGCAGGGTGACGCTGGCGGCGAAGAGCAGGGTGAGGAATACCTTGAATCCCCTGGGCGGCAGCAGAACCGCCATCGTGTAGCGGGACACCTCGGAATCGCCTTCTTTGTCGGACGCGTTCCCGTAGGACACGATCAGCAGGAACCACAGTCCGACCAATGCGCTGGTGATCAGGGATTCGGTGGTGACGTGACCGGCGATAAGCCAGTACGGCACCAGGCCGATGCACCCGATGACGTAGAAGATGGTGGCTTCCAGCCCGCCGGGCAGATAGCTGAGTTTCAGTCCGATCGAATACTGGACCGAGGCGATCTGCCCCACGAGCATCACCAGAACCGCGGCCAGCGGCGCGTCGCCGCCCAGGCTGGCCACGGCCCCGAGCCCGGCGGCGATCGCGATCACCCACATCAGGACGCCGAACCGGACCGCCTCGCGGTCCGTCAGCACCCCGGTGAGCAGAGGCTTCTTGGCGACGGTGGAGGCGGGGCGGCCCGCGTAGTTGCGGGCGTCGCTGCCGTCCCGGAAGCCGCCGAGGTCATCGGCGGCGCCGCCGCTCCACTGGGTGGCGCACACCATGAGCAGGGTCAGGGCGAGCGCGGCGGCGGTGTCGCCGCCGACCCGGCCGTCCAGGCGCAGCAGGAGCAGGGCGAGGATCCAGCCGTAGGCGTGGTGGTAGATCCGGACCTTGCCCAGCTGGACGTAGCCGATGAGCTTGGCGCCGGTCGATATCCTGGTCGTGCCGGTCGTCGTGCCGGACGCGCTGGTGGCGGTCATGGACACCCTCCCTCAGACGCTCAGCGGAAGGCTGCGTTCGGCCAGCGTTTTCTTCAGCTGCTCCCGCTTGATCTTCCCGGTGACGGTACGGGGGAATTCCCCGTCGGGGATGATGACGGGCTCGGCCATGGTGGCGAGCCGGCGGGACGCGGATTCCCATGCCTTGCGCCGGAATTCGGTGCCGGGCCGCAGGGAGAGAACGGGCTGGAGGGTGCCGTCCATGGCGAGGACGACGAGTTCCAGGAACTCGGGGAACTTCTCCAGCAGGATGTCCTCGATGCCGATGCCGCTGATGGCTCCGGAGACCTTGTCGACCTGGCGGTCGATCAGGGTGATGCGCCCGGTGCGCGATTTGGTGCCCCAGTCGCCGGTGTCCCACCAGCGCTTGTCGGGATAGTTCTTGGACGTCAGATCGGGCCGGTTGATGTATCCCGAGAAGACACCGGGGGTCTTGACCACCATGCGCCCGGGGGTGCCGGACGGGACGGGCCGCCCCGAGTCGTCGACGATGCGGACCCGGCAGAACGGGAAGCGCGGCCCGGCCGGGTGGCCGCGCAGCAGCTTGGCGCGGCGCAGCCGGCGCAGGGCGCGCAGCGGTTTCTGGGTGCCCTTGAGGTGGCTGCGGATGGCGATGGGCCCGGTCTCGTTCTGCCCGTAGACCTCGACGCAGACGGCGAAGCGGTGGTCCGAGCCCTTCAGCAGGGCGCTGACCGTGTCCGGGTGGATGACGTCGAATCCGGCGCCGAAGAAGCGGATCGAGCGGAACGCGCCGCCGGGTGCGAGGTGCTGCCAGGCGCGGAAGGTGTTGGGGTGGGTCTCCAGATAGGTGGGGCGGTGCCGCTTGAGCATCCGGTCCACGTTGTCCGGGGAGTCGTCCTCCAGCAGCAGCAGCGGCGCCTTGCGCATGAGGGCGGCGAGGATGCCGACCACGGTCCGGCCGTGCACGGGTGAGATGGCGAGGGCGAGATGGCCGTCCAGCCGGGAGGCCCAGTGGATGACGGCCTGGACGCGGGCGTTGAACTGGATGCTGGCGCCGGAGCATTCGGCCAGCTTGGGGGTGCCGGTGGTGCCGGAGGTGTGGACGACCACGTACGCGGCGTCGGAGGCGACCTCGCGGGGCCGGGATATCCGCTTGTGGGCGGGGAGTTCGGCGGCGATGTCGCGCCAGTCGATGAAGGTGCCGATGTCCGGGAAGGTCTTCTCGCTGGCCGCGAGCCGGTCGTCGGTGGAGAGGACGGCGGTGATGCCGGAGACGTTCTCCACCATCGAGGCGGCGACCGGGCCGGAGAGGGTCGGGCTCATCAGGATGGGCACGGCGTCGAGGGCGGTGATGGCCGCGTAGGCGACGATGATGTCGGTCGGGGACTCCAGCCAGACGATGCACCGCCGTCCCGGCTCGATGCCGTGGGCGCGCAGGGCGGTCGCCCCGCGGGCGGCGGCGTCGGCGACATCGCCCGGCCGTACCTTCTCGTCCTCGGCGGTGACGGCGATCGGCTGGTGGTCGACGATCCAGGGCTCGGCGTCACTGGGCAGACTCAGCAGCTTGTCGAAGATCAAGGGTGGGCCTCTTCTCCTACGATTCCCCTACGAGGGGCGTCCTACGAGGGGACGACTTCCAGCAGTTCGTAGACCACGGGGCCTTCCGGCTCGTCCACGGTGGTGGAGTCGACGGTGATCAGCCGCTGCTTCTCGGCCGCCGCCAGCTCGTCCAGCTCGGCGCGACCGGCCCGGCTGCTCAGTGCGATCAGCACCCGTCCCCCGGGCGCGACATGATGCTTCGCCTCGCGGAAATACCGCTGGTGTGCCTCGTATCCGGGGTCGACATAGGCCAGTTCATGGGCGCTCAGATCGAGTTCCGGCGGCGCCCACACATTGTTGGAATGCCAGTAGACCACGTCGAACGCGGGTGCGTCGTGGAGCGCGTTGAACAGATCGCTGTGCACGGAGGTGACCCGGTCCTCGACGCCGAAGCGCTCGGCGTTGAGTTCGGTGTTCTTCACCGCCGCCGGATTGAGATCCGTGGCGTATACGGCGCGGCAGCCCGCGAGCGCGGCGTGCACGGCGATCAGTCCGATGCCGGAGCCGATTTCGAGGAACGTGCCACCGGCCGGGAAGTCCAGCAGGGACAGATGGGCCTGGCTGGACTTCGAGTCCGCCGGGGAGAACACATCCGGCAGCAGCGTCCATTTCTGGCCGCCCACCTGGATATCGGTCTGCTGCCGCACTTTGGCCCGGCTCGCCTCGCTCCGGCTCAGGGGCTGGGTGTAGTCGTACATTCAGCGCTCCGCAGGGGTCGTCGCGTAGTTCTCGATGTCGAATCGGGCCAGGCCGTTGCGCAGCCTTTTGGTGGACCATGGCCAGGTGACGAAATTCTTGCCCTTTTCGTCGAGATAGACGCTGCTGCATCCGCCGGTGTTGTAGACGGTCGAGGCGAGGCCGCGCTGCACCTCGTCGTTGAACGAGCGGAATGGCTCGGGCCGGATCTCCAGCGCGTCGATGCCCCGGGCGCGTGCGGTGCGTATCGCGTCCACGACGTAGTCGAGCTGGACCTCGGCGAGGGCGAGCAGCGAGTTGTACATCACGATGTTCGGGCCGAGCAGCAGATAGGCGTTGGGCAGGGCGGGCAGGGTGGTGGCCCGATATGCCTCAGGGCTTTTCGCTTTCCAGGTCTCGGACAGCAATTGGCCGTCGCGTCCCCGGATGCGTGTCGCGATCGGCGGATGGCGCATCTCGAAGCCGGAGCCGAAGACGACGACGTCCACCTCCACCCGCTCGCCGTTCGCCGCGATCAGCTCGCGGCCGTCCGCCCCGGCGAGGGCATGCGGCACGAGCCGGGTGTTGGGCCGGGTCAGGGCCGGGAGGTAGGTGTTCGACAGCAGCAGCCGCTTGCAGCCGACGGTGAAGTCCGGGGTCAGCTGGGCGCGCAGCTCGGGGTCGGGCACCTGGCGCCGCAGGAGCCCCTTGCCGACCGGAGTGAGCAGCCGGGCGACGCTTCGGCGGCGCATGACCAGGGCCAGTGTCTTCAGGAATCCGTCACACACGCCGCGGAACAGCCGCTGGGTGACGGGTACGTGCCGGAAGAGCCGCCGCAAGGGCTTCGGGACCCGGAAGTCGAGCCGGGGTATCACCCAGGCGGCGGTGCGCTGGAAGACGTACAGCTCGCGCACGTGCGGCTGGATCTCCGGCACGAGCTGGATGGCCGAGCAGCCGGTGCCGATGACGGCGACCCGCTTGCCGGTGAGGTCCACGTCGTGGTTCCAGCGGGCCGAGTGGAACGTGTCGCCGGGGAATCCGTCCAGGCCGGGCAGGGACGGCACGGTCGGCTCATGCAGCAGCCCGGAGGCGAAGATGACGTGCTGGGCGACGAAGCGCCCCTGGCTGGTGTCGAGGACCCAGCGACGCCGCTCCTCGGACCAGGCGGCCTCCAGCAGCTCGGTGCCGAAGCGGAGCGCCGGGGCGAGCCGGAACTTCTCCACCGTGTCCTCGATATAGGAAAGCAGCTCGGGCTGGCCGACGAAATTCCTGCTCCAGCCCGGATTGGGGTGGAAGGAGAAGGAATAGATCGACGAGGGGATGTCGACGGCGCATCCCGGATAGGTGTTCTCCCGCCAGGTGCCGCCGACCCGGTCGGCCTTCTCCAGCACCAGGAAGTCCGTGATGCCGCCGCGCCGCAATTTGACCGCGGCGGCGATGCCCGATAATCCCGCGCCGATCACGATGACATGCGCGTGCTGTTCCCCGGCCGGGGCCGGGGTGTCGTCGTCCGCCGATATCGCCATGGGTTTCCCCCTGTCGTCGTGCCCCGGAGGCTAGCCGCTCGCGGCCCGTTCCAGAATCTCCTTGCTCAGCCGCAGTTCCCGCTCCACCGATCCGGGGAGGGTGCGCCGCAGAACCGGGTCGAGCATCCAGCGGGTGACCGGATTGAACTGAAAGGAAATCATGCGGGTGGCCCGGATGCCGCCGTCCACCGGCACACAGGAGAACCGGGCGCTGAATTCGGCCATCCGGTGATTGAACTTGTTCAGCGGCAAGGGCGCCAGCCGGATGTCGATGGACGATCCCGGAGTGAGCCGCATCTGGGCCACGGCTTTCGGCTCCGGAAGGGACAGCCCGGGCAGCTTGGGCTGGAACTTGAACTCGAGGAGATTACCGCTCCTGCGCACCCAGGAGATCGGTCCGACCTTGTCATCGACTTCGACGTAGCGTTCGACGTCCATCACGAAGTCGAGGAAGGCTTCCGGTGTACAGGCGATAGTCTGTTCTTTCTCCACCTTGACCATGACGTCACACTACCTTCCTGCCTCGCTTTCAGAGATAGGCCCGCGCGTACAGCGCCGCGAGTTCGGCGAGTTCACCGTCGGCTCTCAGCTGCGCCGACGCGGCGCCCCGGGTGCGCCGGGTCGCGACCCGGCACCACGCCAGAAGCGGTCCGCTCAGCACATCGGTCGCGTCCTCCGGTCCGAAGGCGTGGCCGGTGCCGTCGCACGCGGTCAGCTCCAGCCGCAGGGTGCGGCCCACGGGCGGCCGCACCCGGGCCCGGGCGAGGGCGTAGCGCAGGGTGGCGTGGCCGAGCGCGGCGATGTGGCGCAGCCGGGCGGTCTCGACCACCGGCAGCCCGAGTGCGTCCCGGATGTCCAGGCCGTGCGCCCAGTGCTCCATGAGCCGGGCGGTGGCGAACACCTCGGTGGTCATGCCGAAGCCCCAGGCCACGCGGTCGCCGGGGGCGCGCTCCGCCATCAGCCCACGGGTCGTCGTACCGGCCCGGTCCCACCACGCGGTCAGCTCGCCGGGCGACAGCCCGTCACCCCGGCGGCATCCGGCGGCGGTGAAGTCCTCGGCGGTCGGATACGCGGGGACTGCGGCGGCGAACGCGCGCGGGCCGCCCGCCAGAGTGTCGCCCGCCACCTCCTCGGTGTCGGCCAGATGGGACACCTGGTCGGCCACGGTCCAGCCATCCGCCGCCGAGTCACGGCCCCAGTCGGTGTCGGTGAGGGACCGCACCAGCTCGCCGAACTCCCGCTGCTCGGCGGCGAGATCGGCCAGCTCCGCGCGTGCCGGGGTCACAGGATCGCCACCGTCCCCGCCGAGCCGTCCACCGCGACCGGGCCGCCCGCGGCCAGCCGCTCCAGCGCCGCCGCGCCGACCCCGGTCACACAGGGCACGCCGAGTTCGCGGGCGACGATGGCGGCGTGGCACAGCATGCCGCCCTCGGCGGTGACCAGGGCGGCGGCCTCCGCCATCAGCGGGACCCAGTCCGGGTCGGTCTGTTCGGCGAGCAGCACCGCGCCCGGCTCCCAGCGGGGGTCGTCGATGTCGCGCAGCCGCAGCGCCCGGGCGGTGGCCACCCCGGCGGAGGCCGCGATGCCGTGCACGGTCTTCTCGTCCGCGTCGGCGGCGGGCACGGGCGACTCCCCCAGGGCGGTGGTCATCGGCCGGAACTGAAGCCACACCAGACCACTCTCCAGCAGGGCGAATTCCAGATCGGCGGGCACGGCCAGCGCCTCCTGCACCGCGACGCACGCCGCGCCGACCGGCAGGCCGCCGCTGGTCAGCGGCTCCGGCTCCGATCCCCCGGCGGGCCCCTCGGGCGTCCACTCCTCCCAGGCGGGGGTGACGGCGCCGGAGACCAGGGCGTCGCCGCTGCCGTGGACCCACTCCAGCCGCCCCCGGCCGGGGCCGCGGCCCAGCCACAGCCCGCTGCGCACCGGGGTACGGAAGGGCTGGAGCAGCACCGCCATCCCGACGTCGAGCATGGGGCCGGAGGCGGTGCGCTCCCGGTAGGCGGTGACCCGGCCGCTGCGCGCGGAGTCCCGTACGGCGGCGATGGCGGCGGCCAACTGGATGGCGGGGACGTCGAGTTCGCTGCGGAACATGCCCGCGTAGCTGAGCGCCGCCCCGTCCTCGACCGTGGCCGAGCTGCGCACCGCCCAGCGCGGGGCGACCGCCGCGAGCCGGGCGAGGTCGGTGGCGGCGGGCTCGGCGCCGACCGGCACCACCCACGTGTCGGGGATGGTCACCCCGGCGCGCAGCAGCGCGGCGAGTCCGACGGCCTTGCCGCCGACCGCCGTCCGGTCGCCGTCGCCGAGTCCGCCGGTGAGCCGCAGCACCGCTCCCGCGCCCGCCCCGGTCGCGGGAGCGCCTGCGGGAATGTCCGCGCCGCTCATCGTGGTGTCCCCGCCCGCTCCTCGGCCTCCCGCTCGATGCCCAGCGAGAGCAGCAGATCGCGGTGCAGCTCCATCCAGACGTCGTGGTACGAGTCGCACATGACGCCGGTGAACGCCTTGGGGTCGCCGTCGCGCAGCCGGGCCAGGGCGGCGTTGAGCCCGTCGCCGTAGCGCCCGAACCGGGGGCGTACGGCGGCCAGTTCGGCCAGGATCGGCGCGGCCTCGTCGTGCACGGCGCCGAGTTCGGCCACCCGCGCCTGGTCGTAGTCGGTGTCGGTGTGGTCATTGGTGGCGCCGTCGCGGAGCTGCCAGCGGGTGCACAGCTCCTTGAACCGGTCATTGACCGGCAGGAAGCGCTCGTATCCCGGTCGCAGCCGGTCCCGGGCGTCGCCCGCGAGGTCGTCGGCGATCAGCGCGGCGTGCCGCGCGCGGCCCCCGGCCGTGATGCGCCACAGTCCGCGCCGCTCCATATGGGTGGCGAGCCCGTCGGCCCGCAGTTTCTCCAGTTCGGCGAGGACGTCGTCACGGTCGTGCCCGGCGCCCGCCACCAGGGGGTCGGCGGTCGCCATCCCCTTGATGACGAGGGTGTGCAGGACATCGAAGGCAGCGGTGTCGGGAAGCACGGCATCTCCCGTCGTCATGTCGTGATGTCGTCGGCGCGCAGTTCGTCGAGGAGTCCGACGAGGTCGCCGACCGTCGTGATGGTGGCGGCCTTCGGGTTGTCGACCAGCGCCACGCCGAAGCGTTCCTCCAGGGCCAGCAGGATCTCCAGGGTGGCCAGCGAGTCGATCTCCAGGTCCTGGATGATGCGGTCGCTCGGCCGCAGATCCCGCTGGACGCGCTTGACCTGGGCGTAGACCTCCTCCAACGCGGTCAGGGTCTCGGAATCGGCCGAGGTACGGGTGGAGTCAGGAAGCGTCATGGATGTTCACCTCTCCGGTACTGCCGTTGATGGAGACGGCCGTGCCCGCGGGCAGGGAGGCCGCGCCGGGATAGCCCACGACGCACGGAATCCCGTACTCGCGGGAGAGGATCGCGATATGCGACAGATCGCTGCCGCGCTCGCTGAGCACGCCCTCGGCGAAGGGCAGCAGCGGGGCGATGTCCGCGTCGGCGGACGAGCAGACGATGATCACGGGTTCGTCGGGCAGATCGCCCTCGGGGGTCATCACCGTGCCGGTGCCGATGCCGGGCGCCACCCCGCGCAGCCCCTGCGGCGTCTGGCTCAGCCACGGCCGGATCACCCCGTCGTCGCCGGTGAGGTCGAGGTGTTCGGGCATCGGGGTGGCGAGCGCCGCCCGGCATGCCTCGACCCGCGGCCGGGCCCGCTCGATCAGCCCCGGCCGGGTGGCCGTCTCGGTGAACTCCCGGATCGTCAGATACGGCCACAGGTCGGCGTCACCGCCGAACGAGCCCGCGAGCGAGGGCAGCAGGCGGCGGTAGACGTGCAGGGTGCGCATCGCGAGCGACTTGGAGTGTTCGCGTCCGGCCATCATCTCGCCGACGGCGGTCGCCAGCGACCGTACGGTGCGGCTGCGCCAGGGCGAGACCATCCCGGCCAGCGCCTCGGCCGGGTCGATCGGCGCCACGGACGCCCCGCCGCTGCCGCCCGCCACCTGCTTGTGCCGCACCGCGTAGTCCTGCCAGGGCGCCCGGTCGTCCGCGACCTCGTAGAAGGAGGAGGCCAGGAAGTCGCCGGGGCCGTACGGGTCCAGGCTGGACGCCGCGGTGTGCAGCCGGTCCCAGACCAGTTCGCGCGGCCGGGTCAGCCAGTGGGCGATCTCCTTGCCGTGCCGCAGCAGCTTGCCGTAGACGCGCCGCTGGAGCGCGGTGAGCGGCACCAGACCGGAGGTGGTCAGGATGTGCACCGCCCACGCCTCTTCGAGGACGGGCAGCGCGTCGCGCAGCACCCCGGCGAGCGCTACGGGGCTGTCCGTGGTGGTCGCGGCGCGCAGCCCCCACTCCAGCTCGGCGACCCGCTCCTCCAGCGCGCGCAGCCGCGGCCCGGTGTCGCGCAGCTCGCGCAGCAGCTTGGCGCTGCCCGCGACCTGGCGGACCCGGCCGGAGCGCAGCGCGGTCAGTTCCTCCGGGGAGTCGATGCCCTCGAAGTAGGCGTCGGTGACATCGCTCGGCTGAAGTCCCGGGATGGAGGCGGACAGATGACAGTAGGCGGCCAGGTTGTGGTACGGGCGGCAGCCGAAGTAGCCGACGAAGACGTAGTGTCCGCCCTCGGCCCAGGCCGGGCGGCCCCACAGCCGCCGGGCCAGGGCGCGGGTGCCGCGCTCCATCGGGTCGCCCACCAGCGACCAGGACATGGGCGAGAGCCGCTGCGGGGCCACTTCGCCGAAGTTGCCCGCCGAGTAGACGCGGAAGTAGGGATGCGGGTCGGTGTCGACCGACAGCGGTCGTTCGGTCGGCTGGTCCGCCACGTGCTCCGTCATACGAGGGCCCTCCTCTCCGTACCGCCGCGCAGCGCCTCACCGGTGGCCCCGAGGTAGTCGGGGTCGGGGACGGGCCAGGGCTCGGGGATCTCCTTGAGGACATCGGTGTCCAGGTCGAACCAGGGCTCGGTGTAGTCGGTCAGCTCCCGTGGCGTACCGACCCGTTCGCCGATCAGGCGGGTGAAGCGGCCCAGCGCCCCGGCCTCGACGATCTTGGGCACGACGCCCCAGGGGCGGCACACCTCGGTGAAGACCTCGCCGAGGGTGGGCATCGCCGGGTCGAACCAGGTCCAGGTGGACCGGCCGATGGGCGTGGTGAGCGCCTTCAGCACGATCTGCGCGGCGGAGGAGGCGTCGGTGATCCAGCAGGGGAATTCCCCGCGCCGGGCCAGGTGCACCGGATATCCGGCGAGCAGATGCGGGAAGACCATCGGCAGTCCGTGCCGGGTGTCGGGCCGTCCGCCGCGTGGATCGGGGCCGAGCACCGGGCCGAAGCGGACGACGCCGACGGGCAGTTCGGGGGTGTCCCGGACCAGCCGTTCGGCGCAGTACTTGCCATACTCGTACCAGTTGCGGAAGCGCTGGCCGGTGTACAGCTCGCGGTTGGTGACCCGGCCCTTGGCACGGCCGAGCGCCAGCAGCGAGGAGATGTGCACGGCCTGCCGCAACCGCGGCAGTTCGCGCAGGAAGGCCAGTGCCTGGCGCATCCCGGAGCTGTGGGTCTCCAGCACCTCACCGGGGCCCGAGGTCCACGACACCGAGCCGAAGCAGAGCACCACATGGGTGGTCTCCTCCCGGACCCGGGCCAGGTCGGCGGCGGACAGCCCGAGGCGCGGCATCCGCACATCGCCGCGGACGCCCTCGCCGACGGCGGTACGGCCGCTGCGGGAGAGCACCCGGACGGTGGCGCCGTCGCGTTCGCACGCCTGCGCCACGGCCGTGCCCAGGAATCCGGAGCCGCCCAAAATCAACACGTTCATGCCGGGATCGTTCATGCCAGGAACCTCGACAGTCCGCTGTCGGCGGGGGCCAGGGGACGCTTGGGGGCCGGGAGGTCGAACAGCAGCCGGGCGAGCAGTTCGGTGGAGGGTTCGGGCAGCGGCCCGTCCACGAGACCGGCCAGGCGGCCGCGCTCCATCACCCGGTCCAGCCCGATGTAGCGCAGCCCGATGACGCTGTTGCGCCACGCCTGGGACAGCGGCAGGAAGCGCTCGGCGTTGGCCGACAGCCACAGCACCTGTTCGGCGGAGGCCGGGACCAGCCGCAGCCACTTGCCGAAGTGCAGCGGGGACAGGGCGCGCGCCACCTCCAGCAGGCCGCGGATCGACGGGGCCCGCTCCCCCGCGGACAGATGGGTGACGACGGGCTCGGGGCGCGGCCCTGAGCGGTGCAGCCCGGCCAGCGCGTCCAGCAGGGTGCCCGCCGCCAGGTCGCGCGGCAGGACGTCGACCCGGGCGCCGCGCATCGCGGGCAGCACCCGGCCGGGCAGCTCGTCCCACCGCTCGGCCAGCAGATACAGCGAGTTGCGCTTGCGGGTGGCGCCGGTCTTCGAGTCGCCGAGCAGGGCGGCGACCCGGCTGATGAGGACGTCGGGCTCACCGGGGCCGTGCCGCCGTGTCAGCTCCTGTTCGGCCAGCCACTTGCTGTGCTCGTACGCGGTGCGGTGGCGGTCCGGGGCGAGCGGGGTCTCGGCGATCCGGCCGAGGGTGCCGCCCGCGACGAAGATCGAGGACGCGTAGCCGTAGACCACCCGGCGGCCGGAGCGGCGCTGCAATTCGCGGGCGACCTCGTAGCCGGCCACGGCACCCTGCACGTTGACGGCGTACAGATCGCGGCCGCTGCCCGCCCAGTTGGTGTCTCCGGCGAGGTTGACGACGGCGTCGACGTCCTCGGCCAGCTCGTCCAGCTCCGCGTCCGACAGCCCCCACAGCGGTTCGCGGACGTCGCCGCCGACCCGGGCCGTGGCGAGCGAGGGAAACAGCCGCTCGAAGGGGACCTGCCCGGGGCGGGAGCGGCGCACCAGCGGCACGATCTCGACCCCGCGCCGCGGGGCGATCTCGGCGACCGCGGTGCCGAGTTGTCCGGTGATTCCGGTCAGCAGCAGTTTCATCCGAGATCGACACCCTCGTCGTAGGCGGCGATGTCGGGCACCAGTCCCCCGGCGACCAGCTCCCACATCATCTCGTCGGTGCCGCCGCCGAGCCGGGCCAGCCGGGAGTCGCGCCACATGCGGGCGAGCGGCGTCTCGTCCTCCAGATAGCCGGGGCCGCCGAACAGGTGCATGCACTCGCTCATCACCTCTTCGACGAACCGCGCCGCCGTGGTCTTGAGCGCCGCGATCTCGCGGGTGCCGCACGCGCCGGGGACGGGTACGCCCTGGGCGGCGGCGTAGACGGCGTAGCGCAGGGCGATCAGCCGGGACGACAGTTCGGCCAGCCGCAGCCGCAGCGCCTGCTGTTCGATCAGCGGTTTGCCGAACTGCTTGCGGCGCTGGAGGTGGGCGGTGGCCAGCCCGATGGCGCGGGCCGCGCCGCCGACGGCCTGGGCGGCGATGGAGAGCCGCTCGTGGTTCAGCCCCCAGGTTGCGCCGAGCAGTCCGCCGCCGCGCCGCCCGACCAGGGCCTCGTCGGGGACCTCGGCGTCGATGAGCATCCAGGTGGTGTCCAGCGCGGCGGTGCCCGCCTTGTCGAGGCGTTTACGGGGGGTGAGCCCGCCGCGCGGTACGGCGAACAGCCCGAGCCTGCCGTCGACCGGCCCCGAGCCCTCGTCCAGCCGGCACAGCAGCAGGGCGAAGTCGCAGACCAGGCCGAGCGACAGATACTTCTTCTCGCCCGTGACCCGCCAGCCGCCGGGCGTCCTGCGGGCGACGGTGCGCACTCCGTTGAGGTCGGAGCCGCCGGTCGGCTCGGAGGCGCCGAGGCAGCCCACCAGCCGCCCTTCCAGCGCCCCGGCCCGGTACTCGGCCAGCAGCGGGGAGTCCCCGAAGCGGGTGAGGACGGACAGCACCGTCTCGCAGTGCAGGCTGAGCCCGACCGACAGGCTGGCGTGCCCGAGCCGCCCGCTCTCCTCGGCGATGATCACGCCGAGTCCGGGGTCGCCGTACGGGTCCGCCACGGACGCGTCGCGCCAGCGCTCCTCGAACAGCCCGGCGAGGCCGAGTCCGGCCAGCGCCTCGCGCGGGAAGAGGCCCTCGGCCTCGGCCTGCTCGGCGACGGGTACGAAGGCCCGCCGCAGCAGTTCCGCGACGCGCTTACGGGCGTCCTCCACCCGCTCGCCGAACGGCCCGGCCGTGAAGAGGCGGGAGGTCTGCCCCGCCGGTACGGTCTGCTCCGCCGGTGCGGCCACAACACTCACGAGTCGTTACGCTCCTTCAGTTCACCCGCCACGTACGACAGCCACAGCGAGCGGCGGCGGGGCTTGCGGCTGGAGGTCAGGGGGATGGTGCCGCGCTTGACGTACAGCACCTCGGCGCGGGCCGCGTCGCCGGTGAACGACGAGATGACGGACAGCGCGTCGTCCAGCCGGTCGCCCAGCGGGCGTTCGGTGACCACCAGCACCTTCGGCTCGCCCCCGGTGATTCCGGCGACGACGGTCGCGTACCGCCGGGAGAGGGCCCCGGAGGCGGCGAGTTCGAGTTCGATGTCCTCGACGAAGACGTTCTGGCCGTTGATCTTCACGCTGTCGCCGAGCCTGCCGATCACATACAGCTCGCCGTCCAGCAGGAACCCGGCGTCGCCCGTGTAGAGCCTGCCGTCGTGCAGCTTGGCCCGGTCCTCGGGGCCGGGGTCGGCGTAGCCGTCGGCGACCGAGGGGCCCTCGACGTAGATCTCGCCGAGCACCGCTTCGGGCTGCGGGGCGCCGTCCTCGTCCAGGATCTCCACCCGCGCGGTCTCCAGCGGCGGACCGCAGCTGACCTGCCAGGTCCAGGGCTCCTCGACCGGCACGGTGCTCAGCTCGACAACCTCGCTCACGTCCAGCTTCTCGCCGAGCCGCCGCTCCAGGCCGCCCGCGCGCACCATCCGGGCGACGTGGTGCTTGCTCACCCCGGTGACCGCGAGGGTGCCCTCGGCCAGCCCGTACGCGGGCATCAGCGCCCGTACGTCGAAGCCGTACGGGCCGAGCAGCGCGGCGAAGCGGGCCAGCACCGCGGGGTCGATCCGCTCCGCGCCGCTGACCACGGCGGTCAGCGCGGAGAAGTCCAGCCCGTCGAGGTCGCCGGGGCGCACCGCGGACAGCACCCGCTCGAAGCCGAAGTTGGGCATGCACATGTTGGAGTACGGGGTGCGGCCGTACTCGGCGATCCAGCCGCGGGTGTCCCGGATGAACTGCTCGGGCCGCATCAGCGCGTGCTCGACCTGGAGGGTCAGCGCGCCCAGCAGCCCGCCCACCAGCCCCATGTCGTGGTAGAGCGGCAGCCAGGTGACGGCGCCGTAGCCCACCGGGTTCATCCAGCCCTGGATCATGCGCAGGTTGGTGGCCAGGTTGGCCATCGAGATGCGCAGTCCGCGCGGTGAGCCGCGGGAGCCCGAGGTGAACTGGAGCACCGCCAGCTCGCCCCAGGCGCGCGGCGCCTCCTCGGGGCGGTCGGCGTACTGGGGTGCCAGGACGTCGGTGCCGCCGCCGAGCCGGGCCACGTTCTCCGCGACCACCTCGTGGTAGCGCGGGTCGGCGATGGCGTGGCGCGGGTGGATGCGGGCGGTGATGGCCTTCAGCTGGTTCTGGTAGCCCTCTCCCCCGCGCAGCGCGAGCGGCAGGGGCAGCACGGACGGGGTGGCGCCGATCGCGAGCAGCCCGAAGAACTGCGTGACGAAGTCCTCCCCGCCGGGCAGCACCAGCGGCACCACATCGCCGGGCCGCACGCCCGCGTCCGCGAGCGCGGCGCCCGCGCCCAGGGTCCGCTGCGCCAGCTCCCGGTAGGTGAGCCGCTGCCAGGAGCCGTCGTCCAGCCGGAACCGCATCCCGCGGTCGTCCGACGGATCGTCCAGCCAGCCGAACACGCGCTCGTGATCAGGCGTTTTCTGCTGCGACACGGTGACCTTCCCCCTTTATTCGATCGGCCGGGCGTCCGGCCCGTGCTCGGTGGTCCGGTCCCGCAGCAGCCGCGCCAGCTCCAGCCGCTGCACTTTGGCGGTGGCGGTGCGCGGCAGTTCGTCCAGGGGCAGCTGCACTGGCGGGCGCATCGCGGGCAGCCGCCCGGCCGCCTTCCGCCACTGGACGAGGTCCAGCGGGCCGCCGTTCCGGGTCACCACGACCGGCGTCGGCGCGCCCTCCTCGCCGGGGACGACCACGACCTCCAGCAGGCTGTCGAGCCGCGACATCAGCTGATCCTCGGCCTCCAGCGCGCTGCCGAAGCCGGGGATGACGTCGACCTCGCGGTCGGAGACGTGCAGACAGCCCCAGCGGGTGCGGTAGCCGACGTCGCCCATCCGCCACCAGCCGTCGTCCAACTGCCGCTGGAAGCGGGCGTCCTCGCCGAAGTACGTGAGCGCCCGCCCGTCCGAGCGGACCTCGATGAAGCCGGGGTCGCCGGGGCCGGGGGTGCGGCCGTTGCGGTCGACCACCCGGACCGCCGTCATCCCGGGGAACGGGAAACCGACGCAGCGCCCGTCGGCGGACATCGCGCGCCGCCGCGAGGTGGCCCGGCCGACGGTCGGCCCGACCTCGCTCTGGCCGTACAGCTGGAGGTGGAACGGGCGCCTGCGCCGGGACGCGCCCAGGATCTTCTGCACGGTCCGCGGGTGGATGGCGTCGAACGTGCTGCTCAGGGCCTGCACATTGGACAGCGGGCCGCGCGGGTCGTCCGCCAGCGGCTCCCACTCCACGAACGTATTGGGGTGGGCCTCCAGCACACCGGGCTTCACCTCGGCGAAGATGTCGGCGATCCGCTCGGGCGTGGCGTCCTTGGTGATGACGATCGGGAAGCCGCGCTTGAGCGCGATGGCGAGCGCGGTCACCAGGCGCGAGTGTACGAACGACACCCGGACGGCGAGGGTTTCGCGGCCGCGTATCAGCAGCCGGGCGCCGAGCGCCTGCGGGCGGTACCGGGCGCGCAGCGACCGGGCGGTGTGCACGACGAGCTTGGGGATGTCGGTGGTGCCGGAGGTGTGGGTGAGCAGCGCGGGGCGCCTGGCCCTGGTGCGGGTGAACGGGCGCAGATGGGCCTCGGGGTCCCGCCGCAGCGGGGTGGTGCCCTCGGCCTGGCCGGTCACCAGGAAGACCCGCTCGCAGCGCTTGGTCACGTCCGGCGGCAGCTCGGCGGCGAGCTTCTTCTCGTCGGTGATCAGATGCGGCCAGTCGCAGCGGTCCAGCAGCTCCGCGACGACCTCGCCGGTGAGGCTGGGCGAGAGGGCGACGGGCACCGCGCCGACGCGGGCGACCGCGCAGGTGAGCAGGAAGATGTCGAAGCCGTCCTCTTTGTAGACGGCGACCTTGTCGCCCGGGCGCACCCGAAGGTCGCGCAGCGCGGACGCCATTTCGGCGACGAGATTCGCACAGGCGTAGGCAGTGAGGTCGCTGCCCAGCTCCGGTGCGATGTCGAGTTCATGGTCGAGGGTGATTTTCTGGTACGGGCTCTTCTTGGCGGCTTCGTCGAAGAAGGAGCCCAGGAACAGTCCCCTGTTCCCGATGCGTTGCAGGATCACGGTGGGCGTCACCCCTCGCCGTCAGGAGGCGTTTTCGAGTGCGGCCTTGATACGGGCGAGAGTCTGCCGCATATCGCCGTCGATTTTTTCCGACCAGTCGTCGAGGAACTTCTTCACCTCGGCGTCGCTCATGCCGTGGAGGATTCCCCGCATGCCTTCGGTGAGTTCGCCCATCCGGAAGGCGTGGGTCAGCGCACTGCCGTCCGCCGTGGGCTCGACCGTGAACGACCATACGCTCTCCTGGGCGCGGCCGCCGCTGTTGCGCATGGCCCAGCTGAACACCCGCGGTGCGGCGGATTCCACGACCTCGCATTGCGTGGTCCAGTCCCCGCGCACGACCGGCGCCCAGGCGACCACATCCGGCTCCCGGTGATTGCGCGCGGTAAAGACGGAACCGACGGCCGCCGGTTCTCCTTCGGTCCACTCCCCGCCCAGGCACTCGGGACTCCAGTCACCGCTGTGGCCGAGGTCGCTGACGTAGGCGAAGACGGTGGCGGGATCGGCGCGGATTTCGGTGGTGGCGTCCACGCGGAACGTTTCCGTGGAACTCATGTCCGTGGAACTCATGGGTCAGCACCCCTTCTCACGGGCGGCGGTCTATCAGGCAGCCAGGAAGCCGAGCATCTGCTCGGTCGTGTGGATCGCCGCGCAGCAGCGCGCGGCATAGTCCAGCGCGGAACGGTGGTGGTCGGCGGTGAAATCGGCGAGCGCGTCCGCCACCAGGAACGGCTGAATATCGGAGCTGAAGGCGTCGACGGCGGTCATCAGACAGCCGACATGGGCGTAGACCCCGCACACGATCAATTGGTCGCGGCCGGACTTCTCGATCAGATCACGGAGTTCCGAGCGGACGAAAGCGCTGTAACGCCACTTCGTGAGAACGGTGTCCCCGTCGGCCGGGCGCAGCGGTTCGACGATCCCGGTGTCCCGCTCGTGCGCGGACATCCCCGGCCCCCAGAAGTCGTACAGCAGCCCGCGCTGGCCGCGGTCCATGTCGCCGGGCTGGGCCGAGTACACCACCGGCATGCCGAGCGCCGTGGCCCGGTCGCGCAGGGCACGGGCGTTGGCCAGCAGCTCGCCGTACAGGGCGCTGCCCGGGTCGTAGGGCGCCAGGAAGTACGTCTGCATGTCGTGGAGGAAGAGGACGGCGCGGTCCGGATCGGGGCGCCAGTCGACCTGGTTCTTCGGCAGATCGGCGGCGGTCGGCATCGGATAGGGCGCGATGGCGGGAATACCCATGGCCTTCTCTCACACTCCCAGAATGGCGCCGCCGTCGACACACAGGTCCTGCATGGTGATGTGCCGGGCCCGGTCGGAGGCGAGGAAGAGGACGGCGTCCGCGATGTCACCGGGTTCGGCGATCCGGCGCAGCGGGATTCCGGTCTTGTACGTGGCCATCGAACCGTCGAGGGTGGTCCGGCGGCCGGATTCGTCGGTCCACAGCGCGCGCAGCATGTCGGTGTCGGTCGAACCGGGTGACACCACGTTGCAGCGGATTCCGTATTCCGCCAGTTCCAGCCCGAGGGATTTGGTGTAGAGGGACGCGGCGGCCTTCGAGGCGCCGTACGCGGCCATCTGCACCCGGGGTATACGTCCGGCGTTGGAGGCGACGGTCACGATGGCGCCCTCACCGCGTTCCTTCATGCGCGAGGCGACGGCCCGGGAACAGTGGAAAACGCCGTCCAGGTTGATCGAGAAGATGGCCCGCCAGTCGATGTCCGACATCTCCAGCGCGGATCCGGCGCGCATCACTCCGGCGGCGTTCACCAGCAGGTCCACGGCGCCGAGTTCGGTTTCGATCCGGTCGACGACCTCATTGACGCGCTCGCTGTCGGTGACATCGGCGGGAAAGGCGACGGCGGTCAGTCCGTCCGCCGCCATCTTCTCCACCAGGTCGGTCAGCCGGTCGGCGTCCTTGTCCACGGCGGCCACCAGAGTTCCCTGGCCCGCGAGTGCTCGTGCGATGGCGGTTCCGATTCCGCCCGCCGCGCCGGTTACCAACGCGACCCGGCACATCGTTTCCTTGTGCTCGGTCAATTCCTCACCTCCTGAGGGCATTCCGAGTCTACGGATTCCTATGCGCGAATCCAGGTGCGCATCAATTCGGCTGCCTGGTCGGGATTCAGCCGCGGATCGCACAGCGTCGTATAGCGCTCGGCGAGTCGCTCGACCCCGTCGACCTTTCCGCCGAGGCATTCGGTGACATCCGAGGCAGCGACTTCGAGATGGAGTCCGCCGGGGTGCCCCCCGCCCTTTCCAGGACTCGTCTGCAGCGGACGGCCTCGTCCACGACGGCACTGAGGTGGCGGGTCTTCACCCCGCCCGCCCGGACGGTGTTGCCGTGCATCGGGTCGCTCAGCCAGACCGCCCGGTGGCCCCCGGCCCGTACTGCGGCCACCAGCGGCGGGAGCAGTTCGGTGACCCGCTCGGCGCCCATGCGGGCGATCAGGGTGAGTCTGCCGGGGGCCCGGTCCGGGTCCAGCAGGGCGCACACCTCGGCCAGTTCGGCGGGGTCGGCGGAGGGGCCGAGCTTGAGCGCGACCGGGTTGGCCACCTGGGACAGCAGCCGCACATGGGCGGATCCGGGCGCTCTGGTGCGGTCGCCGAGCCAGGGCAGATGGGTGGAGCCGAGGATCCGCTGTCCGGCGTCGGTGCGGACCAGCGGGGCCTCGTAGTCGACGACCAGCGCGTCGTGGCTGGCCCAGGGCCCGTCGGGGAATGACGCCGAGGGGTGTCCGGCGCGGCGGTCCCGGTCGCGGGCGAGGACCCGTAACACCTCGGCGCTCGCCTCGTACGCCCGCACCATGCGCCGCGGATCGTGTGCCCGCGCCGCCGCGGTCGGGGCCTCGCCGTTGACCATGTGGCCGCGGAAGGCGGGCAGCAGCACCCCGTCGACGTCCTCGAAGGGCCGGCTGCGCGGCTTGGCGAACTGGCCGCCGATCCGCCCGACCCGTAACACCGGCCCGTCGCCCCCGAGTTCATCGGCGAGGGCGTGCAGCACGGCCGTCTTGGCGCGGACGTGATCGGCGCCGGTCTCCTCGAAGCTCTCCGCGCAGTCGCCGAGCTGCACCATCCGCGCCCCGCCACCGGCCACCACCGCCAGCGCCCCGCGCAGCCGGTCCAGCTCCGCGGCGGTCACCAGCGCGGGTGCGGCGGCCAGCGCGGCCCGGCTCGCCACGTAGTCCGGGTGGGTCTTCCACTCCGGCTGCTGGGCGGCCATCGCCCCCTCGGGCCCGGCGCGTCCGGGCGCGGCCCGGGTGCCGTCGCCGATCATCGCTCGGCTTCGCATTCGATCAGCTCGGCGGGGTGCCGCAGCGCCCAGCCGAGCAGGTCGGCGAGGAGGTCGGTGCCGTGTTCGGTGAGCACCGACTCCAGGTGGAACTGGGTGGCGGCGAACCGCTCGCCGCGCACCGCGTGCACCTCTCCGGTGGCCGGGTTGCGGCACAGCTCGACGGGGCCGCGTGCGCGTGGGGAATCGAGCCGGTCGGCGGTGTGGCGGGCGGCGTAGGAGTTGTAGAAGCCGACCGGCTCGGACTGTCCGAAGAAGTTGATACGGCGCTGTGTGCCCTGGTTGGGCCGCTCCCTGGGGAAGAGTTCGAGCCCGAGCAGCGCGCACAGCACCTGGTGGCTGAGGCATTCGCCGACGAACGGGATGCCCCGGGCGAAGAGGTGGCCGATCAGGTCGGCGATGCCGCGCACCTTGGGGTCGCTGGTGGCCCGGGGGTCGCCGGGTCCCGGCCCCAGCACGACGCAGTCGTAGCCGTCGGTTTCCCCGGGGTGTACGGCGTCCCAGGAGCGGATGGTGGCGTCCAGGCCCAGCGAGCGGGTCTGGTGGCCGAGCATGCCGGTGAACATATCCTCGGCGTCCACGATCAGCACCCGTCCGGCGACCGGCCCCGCCGTCCGCGCGGGCCCGCCGTCCTCCTTGCCCAGCCAGAAGGCCGACAGCCCGGCGTTGCGCCGCTCCAGCGCGCTGATCACCTTGGGGTCGTGGGCGAGTGGCGCGCCGCCGCCCGCGGGCCGGAGCGGCGCCGTGGACCTGTCCCGCCGCTCCAGTCCGGTGGCGCCGAGCAGCGCGTCCACCTTGGCCCAGGTCTCGGCGACCTCAGCGGCGGGCCGGGAGTCCCGGACCAGGGTGGCGCCGACGTCGATGCGCAGGGCGCCCTCGCGGCTGATGTCGGCGGTGCGGATGAGGATCGCCGAGTCCAGGGTGGCCCGGCCGGTGGTGTCCCGGCCGAGGAGGGCGAGGGCGCCGCCGTAGTAGCCGCGTCCGCTCTCCTCGTGCCGGGCGATCACCCGGCAGGCGTTCTCCAGCGGGCTGCCGGTGATGGTCGGCGCGAACATCGTCTCGCGCAGCACCTCGCGGACGTCCCGCGACGTGGCGCCCTCCAGCAGGTATTCGGTGTGCGCGAGCTTGGCCATCTCGCGCAGATAGGGGCCGCGGGCCCGGGCGCCGCGGTCGCAGACGCGGGAGAGCATCTTCAGCTCCTCGTCCACGACCATGAAGAGTTCGTCGGTCTCCTTCTGGTCGCCCAGGAACTCCAGCACCCCGTCCAGGTCCGCGCCGGAGGGCGGATAGCGGTAGGTGCCGCTGATCGGGTTCATCCGCGCGGTGCCCCCGTCGACCTGCACATGCAGCTCCGGGGACGCGCCGACGAAGGTGCGGTCGCCGGTGTACACCACGAAGGTCCAGTAGGCGCCGGACTCCATGGTCAGCAGCCGCCGGAAGACGGTCAGGGCGACCTCGGGCCGGTAGTCGGCCAGGGTGGCCCGGAAGGAGCGCCTGATGACGAAGTTGGAGCCCTCACCGGCCCGGATCTCCTGGTCGAGGATCTTCTCCACGACCTTCTCGTAGTCCTCGTCCCCGATGTCGAACCCGCTGTCGCGCAGGGTGACTTCGGCGTCGGGCAGCAGATCGAGCGCCTCCTCGACGGGGAGGGCGGCGCGGCGCTCGGCGGTGAGCGCCAGGATCGGTTCGCCGTCGTCGTTGCACGCGTAGCCGCGCTCGGTGACCTGGCGGAAGGGGATGACCGCCAGCACCTCGGCGGGCGTCACCCCGGCCGGGTCGCCGCTCCCGGCTCCCGCCGTGCCCGCGTCCAGGGGTCCGGGACACGGCAGTTCGGCGAGCGTGGCCACCTCGGCCACCGTCCCGGTCAGCACCTCCACCTCCGGCCCGCCCGCGCCCGCTCTGCGCAGCAGTGCGAACGGGGGCGGGTCGGACGCCAGCGTCGAGTGGAGGAGGTCCTGAGCGTCCGTCGCGTGGAAGCCCCTGACTTGATGGATCGTCATGCCTGCCTTCCCTAGGCGCCGAAAAGCGAATGGGGAATGGGGGATGTCAGCCGGACGCCTGCCGGCCGGAGCGCTGCTCCAGCTCCGTCGCGAAGTCCTGCCACGCCCGGCTGCATTCCCGTGCGGCCGTGGCGATCAGCTCCACGCGGTGCGACGGGACGTTGTCGCTGATCCGGGTCCACTCTTGCGGGCCCACCGTGCAGGCGTCCAGCAGCCGCAGCAACGTGCGGCCCGACTCGGAGAGCCGCAGCGAGGGGTCCTTGCGCAGGTTGTGGATCAGCGCGGGGAGGTCGGGGGCGCGGTCGGCTCCGTCGATCCGGGCCACCGCCTTGGGCCGCAGCGGGGTCGCGGTGGCCGCCGCCTCGGGCTCGCGGCGTACGGGCCCCACGGGGGCCTCACCGCGCCGCAGCCGGTCGCGGACGTCCCGCACGGTGGCGGCGCAGACCCCGGCCTCCCGGGCGACCTCCCGCAGGGAGACGCCGGGGCGCTCGGCGAGTATCCGGCCCGCTTGGAGACGTCCCTCGGCGGCGTCGACCGGGCGTTCCCGGCCGTCGCGTCCGAGCCGGGTGCTCGACTGGGGAATTTCCCCACTCGCACGGCGGCGGATGGCGCCGACCGTCTTATGGGAGAGCCCGGTGACCGAGGCGATGGCCCGATCGGACCATTCCGGATGAGAGTTGATGATACGTTTGGCTGCGGCATTCCTGTCGGCGCGCGGCAAGGGAAGTCCATGCGAGACGTTTGCTTTGACCGCGAGAACAAAGGCTTCTTCGTCGTCGCACTCGCAGAAAATAGCCTCGATTTTACCCTGGCCGCGAAGATCCGCGGCATGCACCCGATGCATCCCGTCAATGACGTGCATCGTCCTGCGATTGACCAAAATGGGCGGCAGTTCGGCATCCGACTCGGCGAGAAGACGCACATGGTCACTGTCCGCACCCGACAGACGGGGCGAATCGAAGTGCGTTAAGTCGCTCAGGGAAACCATTTCGGTGGACCGCCGCGCCATGATTTCGGCAGTGTCAGCCAAGAGCTGACCATTCATGTGCCTATCCCCCTGTGGCAATCCGGTGCTTCATGGAAGACAGCGATGGACGAAGACATCAGGAGGCGTACTGCCCATGGAGGGCTGGGCGCTGGACGACATGCCCAGCCGCATCGACGCGAAGGTGAAGAACGATCGGCTTCAAGGCCACCCCCGTGGACTTCCGCTTACCCCGTCTGTCGTATGGAACACATGTCGACAAGACTCATATCAAGCCCGGCCGGGATTATTGATGAAACCGCAGATTAATCATTGCAAGTTAACATCAGTTCCAAGACCAAGCGACCGTAGCAGTCGCCGCGCGGAGCACGCAACCAAAACGTGACGGGCCGTTTTATGGTCAACTCGCCCTTTGCGAGGTATGCGAGGTGGACGGTCCGGAGAAGATCTAGCGGCGCAGCAGGGCGGGGAGTTGTTGATGTCCATTCGAGATGAAGGACTCCAGCGGACGAAGCTCGGCCGCCGGTACCGCGAGGGCGAGATCGGGGAAGTGTTCGAAGAGGGCGCGCAGCCCGATGCGCCCCTCCAGCCGGGCCAGTTCGGCGCCCAGACAGAAGTGCGGTCCGTAGCCGAACGCCAGGTGTTCGCGGCGCGTGGCCCGGGTGAGGTCGAAGCGTCCGGCGCGCCCGCCGTGGGTCCGCGGGTCGCGCCCCGCGGCGGCGTAGTTGATGGCGATGGGGTCGCCCTGACGGAAGGTCAGCCCGGTCTCCGCGTCGTGCACGTCCTCGATCGGGAAGCGCATCAGGATGGACGCGATCGGCGCCTGGTGGCGTAGCGTCTCCTCCACCACGTCGTCCCATGACGCCTGCCCGGAGCGCAGCAGCGCGAGCTGGCCGGGGTGGGAGAGCAGATTGACGATGGCGTGGTCGAGCAGATTGACCGTGGTCTCGTGTCCCGCGCCGATCAACAGCAGCACACTGTCCATCAACTCCTGCTCGCTGAGCTTGGAGTCGGTCTCGTCGTCGTGTGCGCCGATGAGCACGCTGGTCACATCGTCCCCGGGCGTCTGCCGCTTGATGGCCAGCAGCTCCGTCAACAACCGGTACAACTCACGGGTGTTGGCCTCGGCCTCCGCCTCCGACTGGCCGGTCGCGAAGATCCCGGCGACCCCGGCGCGGAAGGCGTTGTGCAACGTGTCGGGGACGCCGAGGAGCGTGTTGACGACCATCAGCGGCAGCAGCCAGGCGAACCGGGACCGCAGATCCACCGGCGCTCCGGGGGCGGTGGCCTCGGTGGCCTCCAGCCCTTCGAGCAGGGACTGGGTGATCCCCTCGATTCGCGGGGCGAGGGCCCGCACCCGGCCGGGCGTGAACGCGGTGCCGATCAGCCGGCGGAGCCGGACGTGTTCAGGGCCGTACGCGGTCAGCGCGCTACGGACGTCGATCCACAGGCGCAGCGGCCACTTGGGCGGAATACGCTCGTCGATGTAGGCGTCGGACCAGTGCCGGTGGGGGTCCTTGGAGATCCGGCTGTCCGTGAGCAACCGCTTCACCAGGGCCGGGTCGGTCACGGCCCAGGCCACCACTCCGCCGGGCAGTTCGGCCGGTGTCGCGGGGCCCCGGTCCCGCAACCGGTCCGCTTCGGCGTGGATGTCGCCCGCGGTGGGGTCGAGGCGGAAGGGGCAACCGGAGGTCAGCTCGGTGCTCATGGAGAGGAATTCTCGCTCGATTGCGCCGCGTGAGAATAGAGGGAAGCCGATCGGAAAAGCGTAACTTTCACCCCCGCACCCTCATCCACCACAGAGGAAAGACCGCGTATCAGAGCAATTCCCGATGTCTCATGGCGCATATTCCGAGGGAATACCGAGGGGGCAAGAAAGCCCCTTACTCGGGTATTACGGAGTGCCCGCCTCCGCCACGGTGCTGTCCGCCGCCGCCTCGCCGTCCGTCCCCCGGCTCTGGCGGCGGGCCGCGATCACCACGTACACCAGCACCCCGGCGAACAGGAACAGCACGCCCTGGTACACCGCCGCGTACCCGGCCCCCGAGACCAGCCAGAAGGAGAAGCCGAAGCCCGCCAGCGCCAGCACCAGGTCCCAGACGAAGCGCCCGGTCCGCACCTCGTCGCGGCGCCCCGCCAGCAGGAAGTACAGCTGCGCACCGGCCGCCAGCAGATACGGGACCGTCGCCGAGAAGGTGGTGATCAGGACGAGGGTCGCGAAGACGCCGTTCGACCCCGAGGTGTAATTGACCACGGTGAGGGCCGACGCCAGGATCACGCCGACGAACACCCCGACCGTCGGCACCCCGCGCCGCTTGGCCGTGAACACGGCCGGGAAGAGCCCGTCCCGCGCGGCCGCGTACGGCGCCTGGGCGCTCATCAGGATCCAGCCGTTGAGCGCGCCGACGATGGACACCACGGCGGCCAGCGCGATCAGCGTGCCGCCCCAGGTGCCGCCGAACATCGCGTTCACCGCGTCCGAGAAGGGGGCGGTGGAGTTCACCAGGTCCTTGTGGGCGACGGTGCCGAACACCGACACCGTGCCGAGCAGATAGACCACGGCCGCGCCGATCGTGCCGAGCACGCTCGCCCGCCCCACGTTCCGCTCCGGGTTCTCCATCTCGCCCGCGCTCATCGACGCCGACTCCACGCCCAGGTAGCTGTAGAGCAGGATCGCGGCCGCCGCCGACATCCCGCCGAGCGCGCTGCCGCCGCCCGCGTTGAAGGGGCCCATGTTGTCCGGGTCGAAGTAGAAGAGCCCGACGACCGCGACGAAGAGCAGCGGGACGAACTTCAGCACGGTCGACACGAGCTGCACGGCCCCGACCCAGCGCGTCCCCGCGAGGTTCGCCAGCGCGGGCAGCCACAGCGCGAGCAGCGCGATGGCCAGGTCCATGCCCTTGGAGCCGTGCCCGGGGGCCAGTACGTGGACGTAGCCGACCGCCGCCACCGCGAGCGCCGCGTTGCTGACCCAGGTCATCGTCCAGTACGACCACGCCGACAGGAAGCCCGCGAAGTCGCCGAAGGCGGCGCGGGCGTGGACGTACGGCCCGCCCGTGCTCGGGTCGCGCCGCGCGAGGCGCCCGAAGACGAGCGCGAGCGCGATGGCACCGACCGTCAGGACGACGAAGGCCAGCAGGCTGAGGGTGCCGTACGGGGCGACGGACGCGGGGAGCAGGAAGATGCCGCCGCCGATGATGTTGCCCATGACGAGGGTGGTCGCCGTGGGCAGGCCGAAACGGCGCGTGTGGTGCTGGTCGAGCATGTGAACATCGTCAGGGACGATGTACGGTGCACCAAATCACCGGGCTTTGTCCGGCAGGGTGGGGGCGGCCGCCGGAAATGGTACGGCGGTGGGGCCGGGAATCCGGGATTCCTGCGTGAGACCCTGCGCACCGTCAGACGAACTCCGGTCCGCCGGAACCCACTCTTCCGCCGCCTCTGTCACCTCTGTCGCTTCCGGGACCTCCGGCACCTGCGGGCCGTCCGCCTCCGCGAGCCAGCGCCGCAGCACCCTGTGCACCCGCTCCGCTCCCACCAGCTCCTCCCCCGCCACCACGGGCGCGGAGAGCTGGACCGGCCACAGCAGGAAGGGGTGGCCCTGCTCGCCGCCGAGGCCGCCGTGCGAGCCGATCTGCTCCTCGAAGGCGTGCACCTCACCGGTCGCCGCGTCATAGGCCGAGTTGACCATGATGTCGGGGGTGTTCCGGAAGTGCGCGGTCCGCCGTACGGCATCGGCGGCGCCCGGCCCGAAGGCGGTGAGCGGGCTCTCCTTGATCACCCGGCCGGTGTCGAGATGGTGCTCGGCGCCGTTCGCCCCCAGCACCACCGCGCCTTCCGTTTCGGAGCGTACGAGCAGAAAGCCGACCCCGGGGTGGTGGGCGAGGGTGTGCAGCAGGGCGGGGTACCGCCGGTCGATGGCCTCGCGGCTCATCCGGCCGGGCACATCGGGGAACGACACCAGCCCCAGGTTCCCGGAGGCGAGCACCACCGGACGCGAGCCCTCATGTCCGTCGCCGTCCCGCTCGGGCCCGTCCCCGTCCCGCTCGGGCCGGTGCAGCGCCGCCCGCGCCGCCTCGCGCGCCTCCGCCCCGCTCGCCGTACGCCCGGCCGCCCGCGACACCGGCAGCCCGCACCCGGCGCGCACCAGGTCCTCCAGCGTCAGCCCGTACGCCCCCGCGAAGGTGTCCCCCGGGCTCTGGCCGTGGTCGGACAGCAGCACGATCCGGTAGTCGCGCGGCGCCCGCTCCGCCACCTTGGCGATCAGCGCGATCGACCGGTCGAGGCGGGCCAGCACCTGCTGGGCGTCGCGGCTGCGCGGCCCGGAGTGGTGCGCCACCTCGTCGTACGCCACCAGGTCGGCGTAGATCGCGGTGCGGCCCGACAGGATGTCCCCGCTCACCGCCGCCACCACCACGTCCCGCTCCACGACCGTCGCGAACGCCCGGATGAAGGGGTACAGCCCGCCGCGCCCCACCCGCGGCGTCTCCCGGCGCAGCTTGGCGCGGGTGGACTGGCAGATCTCCCGGACCACCTCGGCCACGAACGAGGCCGCGGTGCGGGTGGCGTTGGCCGGGTCGGAGAAGTACGCGAAGTAGCCGCTGCGGGAGCGGTTGCGCTTGCTGCGCCGCGCCGCCACGGAGAGCACGAGCGCCAGCTCGTCGGCGCCCCCGGTGAACAGGTTCCCCCGGCTCGCCCCGTCCACCGTCAGCAGCCCGTCGTGCCCGGCGCGGGCGGCGGCCCGGCGCTGCAACACGGCCGCGCTCGTCGGCCGGTTGCTCACCATCACCTCACCGCTCTTCTTGTCGTACCAACGGAAGGCGGGCACGTCCTCGTTCGAACCGTGCAGGATGCCGAGCTGGCTGGCGCCGGTCTGGCTGGACCAGTCGGTGCGCCACGGCGTGACGGTGTGCGTGCCGCCCACCCACGTCGACAGGGTCTCCATGACCGGCGGCTTGTTGTCCCGCGGCCGCAGCGCGTCCCGCAGCACGGCATGCCCGACCCCGTCGAGCTGCAGGAACACCGTCCCCGGCGGCCGCTCCCGGCCACCGTCCTCGCCGCTCAGCCGTCTGGCCCGGTCAGCGAGCCGCGCCAGCCGTCGACGGTACGCCCCGTCGTCCCGTACGGTCAGGAAGGTGCTGGTCGCCGAGGACGCGGCCGACATCACCGCCGCCACCACGACCGCCGTCTCCGGCTCCACCGCGCCCCGCCCGTCGGGGATCATCCCGATCGCGAGCAGCAGCAGCGAGCCGTTCAGTACGAACACCAGCAGCCCCAGCACCAACGCGGGCATCAGCAGCAACGCCCGTACCAGCAGCGGCCATACGAGCGCGCTCAGCACACCGAACGCACCGGCGCCGCTGGCGGCGGTGACCGCGATGCGTGTCGCGCTGTCGCCGTCAGCGGCCTGCAAGCGGAAATCGGGCAGGATGCCCGCGAGCGCCAGCATGGTGAGCGTCGACACCGCCCACACGGCCGTCACCCGGAGCAGGGCTCCCCCCACGGTCTTCCATCGGGGCTTCTGCACGCCGTGGCCTCACTTCGGATTCCGGTCCGCGCGTTGGCACGCGGACCGATTCCCAGCGTTACACAGCGCGGGTGCGTCCCGGCGGGCACGAGGTTACGGGGAGCGGACCGTTCCGCTTACGGCACGGTCACGGCGGCGCCCGCCGGGCCATGGCAGAGTCATGCGCATGCTGACCTTGTTACCGGTGCGGCGCAGACGCGCCGCCGCCCTCGCCCTCCTCCTCGGCGCCGCCCTCTCCCTGACCGCCTGCGGCGAGCAGCGCGTCACGACGGCCGATGCCCCGAGCGCTCCCCCGACCTCCAGCCCCAGTGCCCCCGGTACCCCGTATGTGGAACCCGGATCCCACGACGGCGCCCCGCACTACCGCGAGAACAACGCGTTCCGCCAGCCCGGCGAGATGTCCCCGGCCAGCGCCGAGGACGCGCGGAAGGAAGCCGCCCGCGTCGAGCCCGTGCTGAAGCGGCTGTGGGGACAGAAGAAGTGGGACCCCAAGAGCGTGCGCACGGCGCTGCTCAAGCTCGGCTACGAGGAGGAGCGGCGCGGCGGGACGCTCACCGTGACGGGAATGTCCGCGCGCTTCGAGGCCGACCACGAGGTCACGCCCGAGGGCGCCCGGATCGGCCTGCGCGTCCACGACGACGCGTGCGTCACGGCGTTCGTGCAGAAGACCAACTACCAGGTCAGCGCCAACGGTCCCTACCCGGAGCACGGCTGCTTCGAGCCGCCCTATGGCCACTGAGGGCCGGGCCGTGAACGCGCGCCGATGGGCCGTCGCCGGGTGGGCGGGGCTGTGCCTGGCGGGCGCCGCCGCCACCTCCGCCCTCGACGCCGAGTCGTCCCCGGGCCGGCCGATGTCCCCCTACGTGGAACCGACGCCGACGCCCACGTCCCCCATCGATTGCCAGGAGATCGCCGACGACCTGGAGCGAGACCGCGCCGAGGCCCGACGGGAGCGGCCCGAGGCGCTCAGCCCCTCCGCAACCCCTGGCTACGGGGCCCAAGCCACCGTCAGGGATGTGGCAGTGCCGCAGGAATGCCTGGACGAACTCGAAGACCGCGGCCTCCTCCGCTGAAACGCCGCGGAAGCGCCGCTTACGGCAGGGTGGCGGCCGGATCGTCCAGCCAGACCCGATACCCCTCGGGGGTGACGGTGAGCCCGAACCGCGCGTGATCCGGCGCCCCCTGCCCCTTCCACCACCGGTACGCGCCCTCGACCTCGTCCCACAGCCGCCGCTCCCCCGCCTGCCAGACGCGCGCCGCCTTCCCGTCGTCGCGGAACACCACGCACGCCCAGGAGCGGTCGCCCAGCCCGTAGAACCACACCGGCCGCGCCCCGTCGTCCGCCTTGTCCGCCACGACCTGGACGCACCGCGGTACGCGGAGCCCCAGCACGAAGGGGAGGGCGCTGTACTGCCCGGTGACGAACTCCGCCTCGGTCAGGTCGGTGGTGGACGTATCGGCGTCATCGGTCGGGCCGTACGCACCGTGATCGGGGAGCGCGAGCCGCTGGGCGCGCAGCTTCATGAACTCGGCGGGCCGGGTGAAGCGGCCGCTCGCCGTCCCCTTGTGCACCGTGAGCCGGGCGACGGCGTCGGCGTGGGTGAAGTGCGTGCCCCACGGCGCGACGATGAGCCCGCCGGGGCGGGTCTGCTCGATCCACGCCCCGGGGATCTCCCGGACCCCGACGGTGGCCAGGACTCGGTCGTACGGCGCGCGGTCCGCGTACCCCCGCGCTCCGTCGCCCACGACGACGGCCGGGTGCCACCCGGCGCCCCGAAGCCGTTCCCGTGCCTGCCGGGATACGCCGGGGTCCACCTCGACGGTGGTCACCCCGCCGCCCTCCCTGCCGCAGCGGTGCGAGAGGGCCGCCGCCGTCTCCCCCGTACCGGTGCCGACGTCGAGCACCTCCATGCCGGTGTCGACGTCGAGGTCCTGGAGCAACGCGTAGCCGACGGAGGGCATGGACGAGCTGCTGGTGGACACCCGTCCGGGTTCGGTGCCGGTGTGTTCGCCGTCGTCCCACTGCGTCACGATCGGCGCGTCACGGTCGGCGGCGGCGTACCAGGCGCCGCGGTCCTCGGCCTTGTGCACGGCGGTGGCGTTTTGGGTGTCGGTGTCGAACGGCCACATGAGGTCGGGCAGGAACGCGGCCCGGTCCACGGCGGCGAAGGTGGGCGCCCAGTCGGCCGCCATGGCCCGCCCCTCCACCAGGGCCCGCCCCAGCGCCACCCGCCCGGGGCGCGTCACTTGGGCGGGTTGGGCACGCCGGGCCCGCCGTCGGGGGTCGGCGGCTGATGCGGTCCGGGGTAGGGCTGCCCGGGCAGCTTGTCTCCGGCCCCGCCTGTGTCGTGAACCGCGATGGTCCGTGGCATCGGCGCCCTCCCCTTCGTCCGGCCGGTCCGTGGGCAGCAGCATAGAGATCGCCGCTGGAGCCGGACACGAGCCACGGATAATGGGCGCATTTCCGACCACGAGATACTGCCGCCCGCCATAGACGCGGACGCCCTGCTGGCCCTGTCCCGCGAACACCACGACCGGATCGCGCGGGCGTGGGGCACCCGCGAGGCGGGCGGGCACCTGGTGAAGGTGTACTCCGTGCAGGCGCCCGGGCGGGCCGTGACCGAGCAGGACGTGGCCACCGCCCTCCGCATCGCGGGCACTCATCTCGAACTCGGCGCCCTGCGCGGCTCGCTGGGCCTCGCCGTGCTCATCGTGCACGCGGGCGGCGACGGCGACTACGTCCTGGTCCACAGCTGGATCGAGGGCTACATGTCCGATCTCGCCGTCTTCTCCGGCCCCGCCGGGATCCCCGGCGAGTTGCGCCCCGGGCGCGTCGGGCTCGCCCCGTGCGTCTGGGAAGCGGCCGTCCTCGCCCATGAGCGCGAGGCGTTCTCGCGGCACCTCCTCGACGGCGACGGTGCCCTC
This sequence comes from Streptomyces sp. NPDC040405, assembly GCF_055595765.1. Lineage (NCBI taxonomy): Bacteria > Bacillati > Actinomycetota > Actinomycetes > Kitasatosporales > Streptomycetaceae > Streptomyces > Streptomyces sp. NPDC040405. Next base: position 595,278 of record NZ_JBVIVI010000004.1, on the reverse strand, counting down.
GCGGACCGGCTCGCCGCGTGGCAGGCCGATACCCTTGACGGCGGCGTCCGGTGACCGCCACCGCGCATGTCCGGTGGGCCCGCCCCGCCGACCTGCCCCGGGTCGCCCAACTCGCCGCCGAGCACGCCGCGTACGAGCGCGCCGCGCCACCCACGCCCGGCCTCGCCGACCGGCTCCGCGCCCTCCTCTTCGCCACAACCATCCCGCGCCTGCACTGCGTTGTCGCGGAGCGTGCCGACGGCGAGGTCGTGGGGTACGCCACGTGCGCTCCGGAGGCCTCCGCCTGGGACGGCCGCGAATACCTCCACATGGACTGTCTCTTCCTGCGCTCGGACAACCGTGGCCAGGGGCTCGGCCCCCTGCTCATGGACGCGGTCGCCGCCCACGCCCGGGACTTGGGCCTCACCGAGATCCAGTGGAACACCCCCGCCTGGAACGAGGGTGCCGTGCGCTTCTACGAGCGCCTGGGCGCGCAGGCCAAGGAAAAGCTGCGTTACACACTGCCGGTCACCGAGCACCCCGCCGATTGACCCATGACTTCGGCCAGAACCTGCGGATCACTACTGGCCGGGCAGTGACACCGGCAGCGGACGCAACGGCACTGGTGTCGACACCACGATCGACGTGGTCGTCTGCCCGAAGAGCAGGAACTTGTCGAGGATCTCTTCGAGGCCCTCGATCGACGGGGCGTGGACCTTGAGGTGGAAGCAGTCTTCCCCGGTGATCCGGTGGCACTCGACGACCTGCGGGGTGTGGAGGGCGGCCTTGGCGACGTTCGGCAGCTGGCCCGGCCCCGGGGAGACGCGGACAAGAGCGGTCACCGGCATGCCGAGTGCGGCAGGGTCCACGTTCATCCGGTAGCCGGTGATGACACCGAGCCGTTCCAGGCGTTGCACCCGTTCGGTGACGGCAGGAGCGGACATCCCGACGCGGCGGGCCAGCTCCGACATCGACAGGCGCGGGTCGTCGTGGAGTTCGGAAAGGAGACGCACATTGACCGGGTCGAGGAGTCTGACCCGCTCGCTGTAGGTCTTCTGTCCGTTCGACCTTGATTCTCCAGGCATCCGGCGCCCCCCGGCTTCAAACAGACATTCAATTTGGCTGCTGTGCGCAGCAAGATACCCCGCATGGCCCGCATAGCGACGATCCCGGTCCCGGCACCGGCTTACTTCGGGGTCAGCGCGGTCTTCCATTACTTCGGCCCAGCGCTGGCCGTGCTGCTGTTCACCCACATAGAGGTGTTCGGGGTCGCCTGGCTCAGGATCGCCAGTGCGGCCGTCGTCTTCGCGGTGTGGCGCAGGCCGTGGCGGCCGACGGGGCGGCTCACGCGGGCGCAGTGGGGGGACCTGGCCGGGCTCGGTCTGGTCCTGGCCACGATGAACACGGTGTTCTACCTGGCCGTGGCGCGGCTTCCGCTGTCCACGGTGGCCGCGATCGAGTTCCTCGGGGTGATCGGGCTGGCCGCCGTCGGCGCCCGGACGAGACGCAACATGCTTGCGCTGTGCCTCGCCGTCAGCGGCGTGCTCGTCCTCACCGACATCAGGCTCGCCGGGGAGCCGCTGGGATTCGTCTTCGCGTTCATCAACTCCGCGTTGTTCGTGCTGTACGTGGTCCTCGGTCACCGCGCCGCCAACTCCGGGACGCAACCGGGCGGGATCGACCGGCTCGGCGCGGCCATGCTGATCGCGGCGGTCGTCGCGACACCTGCGGGGATCGGCCAGGCGTGGCAGGCGTTCACCCACCCTGCCTGGCTGCTGGCCGGTGTCGGCGTGGGCGTGTGCTCCTCGGTCATCCCCTACGTGGCCGATCAACTGGCCATGGCCCGGCTGCGCCGCTCCACGTTCGCGCTCATGCTCAGCATCCTGCCGGCGACCGCCACCGCTATCGGCATGGTCGTGCTCGCCCAGCGTCCCACCTTCCCGGACCTGGTGGGGATCGCGCTGGTCGCCGCCGGAATCGCGTTCCATCAGCAGAAGGAAACGAAATGAAATACACCAGGCTCGGCTCGACAGGGCTGAAGGTTTCGCGGATCTGTCTCGGCATGATGAGCTACGGCGATCCCGCCCAGTGGGCGTGGCTCTTGGACGAGGCGGCGGCCGAGCCCTTCGTACGGCGGGCGGCGGAGGCCGGGGTGACATTCTTCGACACCGCGGACATGTACTCGCGCGGCGTGACCGAGGAGATCACCGGGCGGCTGCTCCGCACATACTTTCCCCACCGTGACGACTACGTGCTCGCCACGAAGGTCTACTTCCCGATGGGCTCCGGTCCCAACGACGGCGGCCTGTCGCGCAAGCACATCCTGTCCGGCATCGATGCCTCGCTGCGGCGTCTGGGAGTCGACCACGTGGATCTGTACCAGATCCACCGGTGGGACCACGAAACGCCGATCGAGGAGACGATGGAGGCCCTGCACGACGTGGTGCGCTCCGGCAAGGCGCGCTACATCGGCGCATCCAGCATGTACGCCTGGCAGTTCGCCAAGGCCCAGCACGTCGCGGAGACACACGGCTGGACGAAATTCGTGTCGATGCAGAACCACTACAACCTGGCCTACCGCGAGGAGGAGCGCGAGATGATCCCGCTCTGCCTCGACCAGGGAGTGGGCTGCATCCCCTGGAGCCCGCTGGCCCGCGGGCTGCTCGCCGGTACTCGCGAACACGGTGGCACACGGCTCACGGCTCGCGCGGGCAGCGACCAGATCGCCGGAGAGCTCTACGGGGACACCAACTTCGACGTGGTCGACACGGTGCGCGAGATCGCCGGTGAGCGAGGACTGCCGCCCGCGCAGATCGCCTTGGCATGGCTGCTCGGCAAGCCTGCGATCAGCGCACCGATCGTCGGCGCGACCAAGCTGCACCATCTGGACGACGCCATCGCGGCAGTGGAGGTACCCCTGAGCGGGGAAGAGATCGCCCGCCTGGAGGCCCCGTACCGACCCCACCCGGTTCTCGGCCACTCCTGACGTGACCGCCTGATCACGTCACGCGGTGGCTCCCTTCGGGTAGTGGTGGCGCGGTGCCCCCGGCCACGAACATGGCGAGCACGACGGGACGAGCCAGCGGTACGAGGGGCGCCGCAGCCTCAGCGCAGTCGGCCAGGACGGCAGGCCGCCAGCACGGCGCACGCGGTGCACACTGCCCCCGAAAGCACCGGTCGCGGGCCGTTATCGGGGCGCCCAGCCCGTAGGAATTGCCGCCGGAAGTCGGCACGGGCCGCCCGCGCATGCCTGCCGGGAGGGCTAGCCCGGCACGCCCGCTTCCCGGCGCATCCGGGCGGTCAGCTCGGCCGGGGCCTTGTGCGGTGAGCCCGAGTCGTAGGGCGGCCGCGGGTCGTACTGGAGCATCAGCCGTACGGTCTGCGCGGTGTCGTCCCCGGCGATCCGCCCCGCCAGGGCCAGGGCCATGTCGATCCCGGCCGAGACGCCCGCCGCGGTGACGTACTTGCTGTCGAACACATAGCGCTCGTCCACGGCCTCCACTCCCAGGGCTCGGAGGCCGTCCATGGTGGTCCAGTGGGTGGTGACACGGCGGCCGGTGAGCAGTCCGGCCGAGCCGAGGATCAGCGAACCGGTGCACACCTACGTGGTCCAGGTCGTGGTGGCGTCCACGGCCCGCAGCCAGGCGAGCACCGCCGGGTTCCGCTGTCGTCGCGCACCGGGCCGCGCCGTTCGGCCACGAACACCGGCTCGGCACCGGGCAGTCCGGCCAGGGTGTCACTTGGGCGGGCCCTTTGATCTGCGGCATCGGCGCTCTCCCCTTCGTCCGGCCCGTCCGTGGGCAGCAGCAAGAGATCGCCCCTGGAGACTGACACGAGCCACGGCCACCTAGGAAACACGCGAAGGCGGAGCCGACCGGGGCTGGGTGGCGTGGATGGAACCGAGCAGGTTGAGGGACTGGGCGCTGGGGCTGCCTGGTTCGGCGTGGTAGATGACGAGCTGCTGGCCGGGCGCTTCGCGGACGTCGAAAGCCTGGTAGGTGAGCGTGAGAGGGCCGACGTCCGGGTGGAGGAGGCGTTTGGCGCCCTGGGTCTTGCCGCGCACGGTGTGGGCGTTCCAGAGGCGGGTGAACTCCGCGCTGTGCTCGGTGAGGGTGCGGACGAGTTCGCGCAGCCGTGGGTTGTCCGGCTCGTGGCCGGTCGCCTCGCGAAGGTTGGCGACGGTGGCCTGTGCCGCCCGGTCCCAGTCCGTGTAGAAGTGTCGGCCCGCGGGGTCGAGGAAGGTCATGCGGGCCAGGTTGTCCGCCGGTCCGAACGGGTTGTAGAGGGCCTCGGCCAGGGCGTTGACGGCGAGGAGGTCCAGGGTCCGGCTCATGACGAACGCCGGAGTGTTCGGGTAGCCGTCCATCAGCTGTCGCAGCGCCGGGCCGACCCGCTCGGCGGTGTGGCCGGAGGACCGGCCGTGTGGCGTGGTCCCGGCCAGCCGGAACAGGTGCGCACGGGCGTCCGCGTCGAGGCGCAGCGCGTGGCCGAGGGCGTCGACCACCTGGGGTGAGGGGTGGCGCTCGCGTCCCTGTTCCAGACGGGTGTAGTAGTCGGCGTTCATTCCGGCCAGGACGGCGACCTCTTCACGGCGCAGTCCGGCGACTCTGCGGGGGCCGTAGCTCACCGTGCCGACGTCCTCCGGCCGCAGACCGGCGCGGCGTGCGCGCAGGAAATCTCCGAGGTGGTTGTCGTCCATCTGTTCAGGCTAGGCGGCGTCTCGGTGTGCTGCCTGGGTGTGCCGCACCCAGGCAGCACGCGTCCTGGTTGATGGCGGCTGACCTGCCCAGACTCGTTCGGAGCGGTAACCGGCAGCAACGAGAATCGAGGGCCATATCCATGACGGGACGACGACTCGACGGCAAGGTCGCGCTGATCACTGGCGCGACCGGCGGCCTCGGCACGGCGACCGCCGAACTCTTCGCCCGCGAAGGCGCCCGGCTAGTGATCACCGATGTCGCCGAAGGCCCCCTGCGGGACCTGTCCCACCGGCTCGGGGCACGCGGCACGGAGGTCGTCGCCGCCCGCCTCGACGTCTCCTCCGCGCGGGAGTGGGACGAGGTGATCACCGTCGTACGCGACCGGTTCGGCACCCTGGACGTGCTCGTGAACCTCGCCGGGATCCTGGACTGGCCGGGCATCGAGGACACGCGGGAAGCAGCCTGGGACCGCGTCATCGACGTGAACCAGAAAGGCACATGGCTCGGCATGAAGGCGGCGATGCCGCTCCTGCGGGCGAGCGGCAACGCGTCGGTGATCAATACGTCCTCGGTGCTCGGCCTGGTGGGAAGCGGCGCGGCCGCGGCCTACCAGGCGTCCAAGGGGGCCGTACGCCTGCTGAGCAAGACCGCCGCGGTCGAGTACGCCCGGCAAGGGGTACGGATCAACTCGGTGCATCCCGGGGTGATCGCCACGCCGATGATCCAGGAACTCCTGGACGAGCAGGGCGATCAGCAGCCGGACATCCAGCGCACCCCCATGCGCCGAGCCGGGCGCGCCGACGAGATCGCACCCGCGATCCTCTTCCTCGCCTGCGACGACTCGTCGTTCGTCACCGGCTCGGAGCTGGTGGTCGACGGCGGCCTCACCGCGCACTGACCCCCACCAACGAGGGCTAGCCCGGCGTGCCCGCTTCCTGGCGCATCCGGGCGGTCAGCTCGGCCGGGGCCTTGTGCGGTGAGCCCGAGTCGTAGGGCGGCCGCGGGTCGTACTGGAGCATCAGCCGTACGGTCTGCGCGGTGGCGTCACCGGCGATCCGCCCCGCCAGGGCCAGGGCCCATGTCGATCGGCGCGCGGCCCTCACCCAGGGTGCGGGCGACCTACTCGCCACCCTCGCGCTGGCCGCCGTGTGGGCCGGGGGTCAGGTTCCTCGACACCGCCGACGACTGGGCCATGCACCGCGGAACCAAGACGGCCCCGGCATGCGGCCCCGAGATGATCCGCGCCCGCGACCCCACCTTCACCTACCCGGGCAAGGACACCGCCACCATCCGCGACGTCAGCCTCGACATCCGGCGCGGAGAGGTCATCGCGCTCGCCGGAGAGAACGGCTCGGGGAAAACCACCCTGGCCAAGCTGCTGACCGGGCTGTACCTGCCCACGACCGGGACCGTCACCTGGAACGACGACGCCCGGGTCGCCGACCGCGTGGTGGTCCTGCAGGACGACCGGATCGCGGAGTCCGGCACCTACAACCAACTCCTGCAGAGAGGCGGGCTCTTCGCGGAGCTGCATCGCCTCCAAGAAGGGACCGATGGGAGTTGAACCGTCAGGTTTCGGGCCCCGTTGAGAGCTATGCCAGCTTGCGCATCGACCTCGTTCGCCGTGCCAGCCGCTCCGCAAGCTTGGGGGAACACACCTGCCCCAGTCCGGCCAAGGGGAGAGTTCTTCCCAGCCCTCCCAGCCGCAGGGCGAGCAGCCCACGGCCAGAAGGGTGATGAGGAAGTGACCTAACTGGACGCGGACACGGACGCACTGTGGTGTCGATCGGAAGGCCCCGTATCCGAATTGCCTTGTTTACGAGGCGCCGCTTCCGGCGCGCTCGGCGAGGAGCTGCGTCTCCCAGGCGAAGGCCACACCGGAGGCGCCGCCGTGCTGCGCCAGGACCTCGGCGGCGCCCGGCACGGTCTTCTCGCGGGCCCAGTCGCGCTGCCACTCGCCCATCACGGCCTGCCAGGTGATCGGAACCACGCCCGCCTGGACCATGCGGCGGACGGCCATGTCGTGCGACTCCTTCGAGCCACCGCCCGAGGCATCGGTGACGACGAAGACCTCGAAGCCCTCGCCCGCTGCCTGTATGGCGGGCATCGCCACACAGACCTCCGTCCAGAGACCAGCGATGATCAGCTTCTTGCGCCCGGTCGCCTTGACGGCATCCACGACGCGCTCGTCCTGCCAGGTGTTGATGAAGGTCCTGTCGATCGGCGTCTGCTCCGGGAACACGTCCTGCAGTCCCTGTATGAGGTAGCCACCGCGCTCCTCCAGCACGGTCGTCAGGATGGTCGGCACGTCGAACACCTTGGCGATCTTGGCGAGTCCAACGACGTTGTTCACGACCATCGTCGGTTCGTGGCTGTTCAGGTTGGCGAACTGGAACGGCTGGTGGTCGATCAGCACCAGCACGCTCTCCTCGGGCGTCAGCAGGGCGTCGAGTCCGGCCTTGTTCTCGGTGCTCATGGAATTCCCCTTCCGGAGCTTCACGTCGGCCATTTGGTTGACGTGACAACTAAACTAGGGGCAACTGGTTGATACGTCAACTGGCGGCCATGGGAAGCGACTTCGGGATACGTGCCGGGTGGGCGGACACCCGTCCGAGCCGCACCGTTACGCTCCCTCCATGAACGCAACGCCTCGCTGGCTGACCCCGGAGCAGCAGGCCGCCTGGGACGGCTTCATCCACATGCAGGAGAAGCTCATCGGACGGCTTTCCCGCCGGGTCCAGACCGACTCCGGGATGTCCGCCTCCGACTACATCGTGCTGGCCAAACTCACCGAAACCGGCGGCGGGCGGATGCGCTTCATGGACCTGGTGAAGCTGGTGGAGTGGGAGAAGAGCCGCATGTCTCACCAGGTCAGGCGGATGACGACGCGCGGACTGGTGACCAAGGAAGATTGTCCCGACGACGGGCGCGGAGCGTTCATCGTCGCCACCGCGGCGGGCCACAAGGCGATCGAGGACGCCGCGCCCCTGCACGTCGAGCACGTTCGCCGACTGTTCATCGACGCCCTCCCCCCTGAAGACCTCGCCGCGCTCGCCCAGATCTCGAACCGCGTCCTCGCGCATATGGAGAACCAGCCCGACTGACGACGCCGCCCGCCCTAGAGGCGGACGCGGGCCCAGACGGTCTTGCCGACGGTCCGCTCCCGTACGCCCCACGCCTCGGCGAACCCCTCCACGATCGCCAGCCCGCGCCCGCGCTCGGCGTCCGGCGACGCGTCACCGGCCACCGGCAGCCCGTCGCCGGGGTCGGACACGTCGATGCCGACCAACTTCTCTGCGTCGTATGCGATACGCACCTCGTAGTACCTCCCGGGTACGCGGCCATGCCGTACCGCGTTCGTCGCCAGCTCCGAGAGAACGAGCAGCGTGATCTGGATGGCCCCGGGAGCCACGCCCCACGCGCGGAGTTCGGCCTCGACCGCGCGGCGTGCGCGGTGGACGGATGGGGGTACGGGCGTAAACCTCTTCATCCAGCCATGGATGGGGGCGACACCGTGACTTTGTGCGTTCATGCCTCAACTGTGAGTGCAAGTTGGTAGCTTGACCAGCCAAAACGACTCAACGCGGCGAAGCGTCAAGTGCAGTCGAACATCCGTTGAGTGACGTTGAGAGGCGTTGAGAGGACGGCAGAGGTGGCCAAGCCGAAGAAGAGGGACGCGGCATCGTCGACCGTGCAGTACTTCGCCGCCGTGCTGAAGCTGCTGCGCCAGCAGGCGGGACTGACGCAGGGCGAGCTGGGCGAGCGGATGGGTTACACCGGCTCCGCCGTGAGTGCGGTGGAGACATGCACGAAGCCGCCGACGGACGACTTCATCGAAGCGGCCGAGAATGCCCTGGACGCAGGCGGGTTGCTGAGGGCGGCCATCGGATTCCTGCGGCTAGAGCGGTACCCGGAGTTCTTCCAGGGCTTCGTACAGCTGGAGCAGGAAGCGCTGAGCGTATCGTCGTACTGCATGCAGGTGATCGACGGTCGCCTGCAGACGAAGGAGTATGCAGACGCGCTGCTCCGGAGCAACTATCCGCCGTTCGAGGGCGAAGAGCTGAAGCAGCTGGTCGAGGCCCGCATGGACCGCAAGGCTTTGTTCGACCGCAAGCCGATGGCGCTGATCCATGCCGTGATCGAGGAAGCGGCACTGCGGCGAGAGATCGGCGGCCCGGAGGTCATGCGCGCCCAGCTCCAGCATCTGGTCGAGTGCGCGGCTCGTCCGAATGTGACCATCCAGGTCATGCCGACGAGCCGTGCGGAACACGCGGGCCTACGAGGCGCGTTTACGGTCCTGGAGACTCCCGACCAAACCACGTTGGTGTACATGGAGAGCCACGGCGAGAGCATCCTGGTCTCCAAGCCCGAGAAGGTAAACGAGCTGGCGCAGCGCTATGCCATGATCAGGTCCCAGGCTCTCGGGCCGGACGAATCCGTACGCTTCATCGAGCAATTGATGGGTGGGCTATGAGCAGACTCGTATGGTTCAAGAGCAGCTACAGCGACTCCGGCGGCGGCGAATGCGTCGAGGTCGCCCTCGACTGGCACAAGTCGAGCTACAGCGACAACACCGGCGGTCAGTGCGTCGAGGTCGCCACGACCCCCGCCACCGTCCACGTCCGGGACTCCAAGGTCCCGGACGGGCCGAACCTTCACATACCCGCCGACGCCTGGTCGACCTTCCTGACCACCCTCACGCGTCCCAGGTAACCGGCAGGTGCCGCACGCCGCGCGTGGACACGCCGACCTTCCACTCCACGTCCCGCTCGGCGTCGGCGAACCGCAGGTCCGGTAGCCGTTCCAGCAGCGTCCGCAGGGCGATCTGCAGCTCCATCCGGGCCAGCGGAGCGCCCAGGCAGTGGTGCGGGCCGTGGCCGAAGCCGAGGTGGGTGGCCTCGCGGCGGCACAGGTCGAGTTGGCCGGAGTCGGTGAAGACGCCTTCGTCGCGGTTGGCCGAGTTGATGGCGACGACGACCGGCTCACCGGCCCGTACGGTCACGCCGCCCATCTCGATGTCTTCGAGCGCGTACCGGGGCTGCATGCTGCCGGAGCCGAGCGGGGTGAAGCGCAGCAGCTCCTCTACCGCCTGCGGTACGAGGGAGAGGTCGGCGCGCAGGGCGGCGAGGTGGTCGGGCTGGGTGAGCAGGACGTAGAGGAAGTTGCCGAGCTGCGTGGCGGTGGTCTCGTGACCGGCGATGAGGATCGCCTCGGACAGCGAGAGCAGTTCGTCCTCGGACAGCCGGTCGTCGTTCTCGCGCGCGGCGACGAGGGAGCTGAGCAGATCCTCTTGCGGGGCGGTGCGCCGCTGTTCGGCGAGACCGGCCATGTAGTCGCGCAGCAGGGTCCGGTAGCCCTTGATCTCCTCAAGCGTGTACTTCGTCGTGGAGAGGAACGCCTCGGACCACAGCCGGAAGTCGGCCCGGTCCTCGTACGGCACGCCCAGCAGCTCGCAGATGACGGTGATCGGCAGCGGCAGGGCGAAGTCCTCGACGAGGTCGGCGGGGGCGCCGTCGGCCCGTATCGCGTCGACCAGGTCGTCGGCTATCCGCTGGACCCGTGGCCGCAAGCGGTCGATCTGGCGCACGGTGAACGCCTTCGTCACCAGGCGGCGCAACCGGCTGTGCTCCGGCGGGTCGAACGTGCTGATCGTGCCCGGGCCGGGCGCGTACGGCCGTACGCGCGGCGCGTCGCGGCCCACGGCGGCCGCCCGGCTGAACCGGGGGTCGCCGAGGACGAGCCGGGCGTCCTCGTAGCGCGTGGCCAGCCACCCCGGTTCGCCGTACGGGAGTTGGACCCACGCCAAGGGCTCCTCCTGGCGCAACTGGGAGTACAGCGGGGCCAGGTCCAGCTTCTCGGAGGCGAACGGGTAGGCCAGGGGCTGGGCGGACGTCATGCATCCTCCTGGGTGGCCGGGTGGGGGGAGGTGGGCCACCTCGGATCGCATTGTCCGTGCCGGAACACCAGGGAGATCGTTAGAGATCTCCGCGCACGCAGCGGCAGCACAGGGGACAGTGGCCCCATGGACGGACGAGGGCTGGACCGCGACGGAACGATCGCACGCGAGGGCGCCCTGAGCCGCGTACCGGCAGTGTTCGTTCCGGTGGTCGACGCCGCCCGCGCGCGCCTCACCAAGACGTTCGGCAGCGCGCGCCTGCACAGCGCCTACCTCTACGGGAGCGTCCCGCGCGGCACCGCCACGCCCGGGGTCTCCGACCTCGACCTCCAGCTCGCCCTTCATGAGGAGCCGACCGAGGCCGACCGCGCCGACGCGAAGGCGATCGAGACCGGGCTCGACCGCGCGTTCCCTCAGATCGATGGCGTCGGGATCCTGCTGGCCAGCACGCGCGAGTTGCTCAGCGACCTCGAACGTCACGACGGCGGATTCTTCATCGCCTGTCTCTGCACCCCGCTGCTCGGTCCCGACCTCGCGGAACGGCTCCCCCGCTACCGCCCCACGGGTCTGCTCGCCCGCGAAACGAACGGCGACCTGGCCCTCGTGCTTCCCCGCTGGCGTGCCAGGGCCGCCGAAGCCGCGACGGACGCCGATCCCTCAGCCGCGCGCCGAACCCTCAGCCGCTTCGTCGGCCGCCGCCTCGTCCGCACGGGATTCACCCTGGTCATGCCCCGATGGGGCGGCTGGACCAGCGACCTCGCCGCGTCCGCCGAACTCTTCGGCCGCTACTACCCCGAGCGCGCCGAGCAGATGCGCACGGCCGCGTCCACCGGCCGCGCGCCCTCGCCCGATCCAGCGGTGCTCGCGATGCTCATCGACGACCTGGGCCCGTGGCTCGCGGCCGAATACACCGCCGTGCACGGTGAGAAGACACCGCGCGCGTGAGGGTTCGCGGGGTGCGGCCCCGCGGCCTCACCTCCGGATGCGCGCCCGCCCGCTTTCCAGCTCGTCGCGGGCCACCTCCATGAACGCCTCGCGCCGCTCCCGCTTGACCGGCGACCGCCCCCGCTCGCTCTCGTTGCGCATCAGCGCGTGCAGCACCACGGTGTAGTCATGCGCGGCCTGGGCCGCCCCGGAGGAACACACCAGCTCGACGGCCTTCTTCGCCAGCCATAAGTCGTGCAGCTTCACATCCTCGGGGTCGTCGAGGGTCGGCATGCCGAGCTTTCGGCGGTCAAGGATCAGCTCGACCCGCTGGACCGCCTTCAGATACCCCGATATGGCCTCCTTGCGCTCCGCCCGCTCCGCGTCCGCGCGGTGCCGATGGTCGCGCTGCACCTCGACGCGATTCGCCAGGTACTGCCCGATGAGGGTCCCCGCCGTCCCGAGCAGAACGCCGATCAGGGCGAGAACCGTGCCGTCCGTAACTCCGTCCACGGCACCCAGTCTTGATCACGCCGCGACCGATCCGCCAGCCCGCCGGACGCGCCCGATTGCGTGACAAAATCGCGCAGTAGCACGACTTTTCCGCTGTGACGGACCGCCTCAAGAGGCAAACCCCGCAGGAGTGGTGATGAGCGAGACCGCAGACACGGACGACTTCGCCGAGGCCGTGTCGAGCGAGCGGCGGCGGCGGCCCACCGACGTACGGGCCATCGACCCCGACACGTTGACGGCCGCCGACTACGCCTTTGCCGTCACCGGACAGCTGGGCCTGATGACCTTTGCGGCCGGGGCCTACGAGCTCGTGGCGAACGGCCTCACCGTCAATGTCACTACCGCCGCCCTTGTGGGCTGCACCGTCATGGCCATCGCCGTTGCCGCCCTGCACGGCGCGCAGTTCGCCCTGCACGCCGGGGCTCGCATTCGCGCGGCCGGTTGCGGGCTGGCCGCCGTCGTCGCCGTCCTCCTCACCGCCGTCGCGTTCATCGAGGGACCCGACACCGTGATCGCCTCCGTGCCCACCCCCGCCATCTGCGCGCTGGGCCTTCTGCTGCCCGCGTGGGTGCTGTTCCACAACCCGCCGACCGTCCCCGCCCCCGCCCCCGCCCCCGAGCCGCTGTCATCCGAAGCATGGCTGCGAAAGCTGCCGCAGCTCCTGGAAGGGCGCCACGCACTCCCGCGGGCACATGCGGCCGAACTCACCCGGGAAGCGCGCCGCCACCTCGCGGAAACCGGGTGCGAGCCCGAGGAGGAGTTCGGGCCCGTGACGGCATACGCGCGGCAGCTCGCCAAAGCGGAAACGCCCCGACAGCACTGGTGGCAGCGGAACGGCGTGCGGTCCACGGCCAACACCGCGTTCTTCGGCATGTACCTCATGAACAACCTGCACGACCACGGACCGATGTGGCTGACGGCGGTGGCCGCGATCGGCACGTACACCAGCGCGGCGTCGCTCATCGACCACCTGCGCCGGAGCGCCAAGCGCCACCGACGAACCGCCACCTGAGCCTATGAGCGGGGTTACGCGTATGGCTCGCGCAGGGGGCGAGGCTGGCGGACTCCAGTCGTGATGGCCTCAGGCATGCCCTCACCCGCCGTGTAATACCGCCCCTGCGCCTCGCCGTGCGGCGCCAGCCACCGTGCGCGGACGAGTTCGCGTACGTCACGCTGGGCCTGCTGCTCGCTCAGCTCGGCGTCCGCCTGGTACGTCGCGCGGCGGACGCGGTTGCCCATCGCGGCCGGGTACAGGGCATACAGCATGCGCTCGGCCCAGCCCTGCTGCTCGATCGCTCCCTCCAGCGCGGACCAGACCACCCGGGTGGTCTCCATATGGCGTTCCACCGTCTGCGCCTGCTGATGGTGTGCGCGCAGACAGAAGCGCACCCAGGAACGGGTGTCCCGTTCCGGTGTCCATACGGGTCCGCCGACCTCGGCGAGCACGTCGTAGTAGCGGTAGGTGTTGCGGGCCCGGCCGAGCCACTCCTCGATGCTGGAGAACTCCGGCGCCACGAACCCCTCGCGCGCCAGCAGCAGGGTCTGCAGGGCACGGGACATCCTGCCGTTGCCGTCCGGCCAGGGATGGATGGCCACCAGGTTCAGATGCGCCATCGAGGCCCGCACCAGCGCCGGTGTTCCGAGGTCCCCCTCGTTCAGCCAGGCCACCAGTTCGTCCGCCAGGCCGGGCACCAGTTCCGCGTCCGGGGCCGTATACGCGGCGATGGTGGGGTCCTCGGGCGAGGTGACGTACACAGGGCCGGAGCGCCACCACCCGGGCCGCTTGAGCAGGTGATGCCCCTGCATCATGAAATGCAGGCTGTTGAGCAGCCCCTTGCTGTATGCGAAGTCGGGTCCGGCGTCAGCCAGCCGCTGGATGTACGTCATGGCCTGCCGGTAGCCGTCGATCTCCGCGGCCACCGCACCGCTGGCCTCGATCGGGGCTTCGCCGAGGATGATGTCCTCGACGTCGGCGACGCTCGCCGCGTACCCCTCGATGGTGTTCGACCCGGCGATGGCCCGTGCGGTCAGGTTGCGGCGGAGCTGGCCTTCCCAACGCCTCGGCGCCCGCAAATGCAGCCGCAGACTCCCCCGCATCGCGTCGATCTCATCGATGACGCGCGCATCGTTGTCATCCAGCTCAGGCACCCCGTACAGCATGACCTAATGACACCATCCTCCCATCAAAGGGTCAAGCCGCACCCACCAGTGGGTCATATACATGAACGCACGCCAGGAAGACGAAGAATCTCGTTCATTGATATGGACACGCCATGGTCGCTGCCCTACGGTGACCCCTGGTCTGGACCATGACCACGGGATAGGGAGGTGGGCACATGCCCGCGTTACGCATGCGACTCAGAGTGGGCGCCGTCGTCGGCGCGCTCGTGGCCGCGCTGACGGGGACGGCGAGCGCGCACGGGGCGGCGGGGGGCGAGCGGCTCGCCGATCCGACCGACGGGTGGACGGAGAAGTCGTACACGTACAGCATGCAGAAGCCGTACGACCTGGATCTCAGCGACCGGTACAGCTACAACTCCGGCACCAAGACCCACACCATGTGGGTGAATGCCACCGACGAGCCGTTCGAGGAGGGCAGTTCGACCAATCCGCGCACCGAGATGCGCTGGAAGAACGACTACACCTCGGGCAAGCACATGTGGGACGCGGATGTGTACGTCCCGTCCGGCACCAACGGCGCGGACATCATGCAGATCCTGCGCACCAAGCGTCCGTCCGGGACGCCCGCGACCGACATCATGTTCCGGGCGTCCAGCGCGAACGGCGGCACGCTCAAGCGCTATACGAACGAGGTCATCAAGACCGGGATCTACAACACGTGGTGGAACCTGAAGGTCGCCCACGACGCGAGCGCCGGAACGATCCAGGTCTACGCGGACGACAAGCTGGTGCTGACCGCCGACGACCGTGGCGAAGCGACGCGGTACTTCAAGAACGGCGTGTATCACCACGGTTCGGGCAAGGCCGAGGCCCGCTTCCGCAACGTGCGCTACTGGACGAAGTAGCGCCCGTACGCCAGGCCATGCCGGCCGCCGGGCCCGGCGGCCGGCATGGAGCGCCTGTGGCGCCTACAGCGGCGTCGGGACATCCGGCACGGGGGTGTGCGCCGCGCCGTTGATCAGCACGTGGAAGCCCCAGACCAGCCGCTCCTGGGGGGATCCGGAGAGCAGCCGCGGGCCCAGCGCGGCGATGTGCGGGTGGGTCCGCTCCGAGGCGCCCATCACCCCGGCGGCGAGCGCCTCCCAGTCCTCCTCGTTGTGGCTGTCCTCGTCCGGGCCCCGCCAGGCGTGCTCGGCGGCGCTGGCGGTGGCGTACTGGAGCAGCGCGTCGACCAGCCACGCCGCCCGGTCCGACCCGACCCCGCCCTCCTGCAGCAGCGTCAGCAGGCCCTCGATGAGGCGCAGGAAGTTCTTGCCGAAGGGGCGCGCGGCCACGGCGGAGCGGGCGAGGCCCGGGTACTCGAACAGCAGCTCCGTGTACGAGATGAGGATCCGCACCAGCCGCTCGCGCCAGTCGCCGTCGGCGGTGGCCGGGGTCAGGTCGACCCCGGCGAGCAGTTCCTCGAGGACCGCCGCGTGCAACTCGGCGGTGTTGCGGACGTACACGTAGAGCGAGGCGGGCCCGGTGTCCAGCTCCCGCGCCAGCCGCCGCATGGTGACGCGCTCCAAGCCCTCGGCCCGCATGAGGCCGACGGCGGTGGCGACGATCCCGTCCCGGGTCAGGGCCGGTTTCGCCGGACGTTCGCGGCGGCTCGGGCGCGCGGCGCAGTTCCCTGTCATGGGCGCATGCTATCTCCCCGAGAACGCGTTCGTGACGAACATGTTTGCCACGAACATGTTCGTTCACTTACTCTCCTCCCATCCGGTCCCATCCGGTACGACAGGGAGGCGACATATGTCCACCGGAATGACCACCGGTACGACCACCGCACCCACCATCGCGATCGTCGGAGGAGGGCTGGGCGGGCTGACGCTGGCGCGCGTCCTGCACACCCACGGCATCGCCTCGACCGTCTACGAAGGGGACGCGACACCGACCACCCGCGACCAGGGCGGCACGCTGGACCTGGACGAGGAGTCCGGCCAGCGCGCGCTGGGCGCCGCCGGGCTGCTGGAGGAGTTCCGGGAGCTCAGCCGCCCCGAGGGCGGCGAGCTGCGCCTGCTCGGCAAGGACGGATCCACCCTGTTCCACGAGCCCGCTCCGGACGGCGGCGGCGACCGCCCCGAGATCGACCGGTACGCGCTGCGGGGGCTGCTGCTGGACTCGCTGCCGAGGGGGACGGTCCGCTGGGGACGCAAGGTCCGTACCGTCGCCGTCCCCGCGGCGGGACGCCCCACGCTCACCCTGGCCGACGGCGAGACTGTGGAGGCGGACCTGCTGGTCGGCGCCGACGGGGCCTGGTCGCGGGTCCGGCCGCTGCTGTCCGGCGCCCGGCCGGTCTACTCCGGCGTGACCCTGATGGACGGACAGCTGGCGGACGTCGACACCCGGCACCGTGCCCTCGCCGAACTCGTCGGCCACGGCACGATGTTCGCCCTCGGCGACGAGAAGGGGGTGATCGCGCAGCGCATGGGCGGGGAGCGCATCCGCGTCTACAGCACCGTCAAGGTCCCCGAGGCGTGGGCCGGTACGGAGGCCGCCGCCGTGAAGCGCGTCCTGGACCTCTTCCCCGACTGGGACGCCGCGCTGCGCGCGCTGATCGCCGACAGCGACAGCCCCCTCGTCCCCCGGCCCCTCCACGCCCTGCCCGTCGGACACCGCTGGGACCGGGTGCCCGGCGTCACCCTCCTGGGCGACGCCGCCCATCTGATGTCCCCGTTCGCCGGTGCGGGCGCCAACCTCGCCATGCTCGACGGCGCCGAACTCGCCGGTGCGATCGCCGCCCACGCCGACCTGGACACGGCGCTGACCGCGTACGAAACGGCCCTCTTCCCGCGCAGCGAGAGCACGGCCGCCCTCTCGGCCGCCAACCTCGACGCCTTCTTCCGGCCCGACGGGCCGCACCTCGCGCGGGACCTCTTCACCTCATACACAGCCTCAGGAGACGACGCCCGATGACCACACCGCTCCAGCCCTATCCCGGCCTTCCGCTGACCCTGACGGACACGGGCGAGGGACGGCCCGTCCTGCTGCTGCACGGCGGCGCCGGTCCGGCCAGCGTGGCCGCGATCACGGACCACTTCGCGCCCACCCACCGGGTGCTGACCCCCACCCATCCGGGCTGGGACGACACTCCTCGGCCCGACTGGTTCGCCGGGGTCGACGGCCTCGTGGAGACGTACCTCGACCTGCTGGACGACCTCCGGCTGCACGACGTCCTGGTCCTGGGCAGCTCCTTCGGCGGCTGGCTCGCCGCCGAGATGGCCGTACGCGACCGGGGCCGCCGCCGCATCGGGCAGCTGGTGCTCGTGGGGGCCATCGGACCGGAGGTCCCGGAGCACGAGGTGCGGATGCCGGTCCCGGCGCCCCACACCCCGGGCCCGTCCCCGGAGGCCATCCGCACCATGCTGGCCTACACCGGCCCGGCCCTGGCCGACCCGAAGCTGCTGCACCGGCTCGGCCGCGTCACGGTGCCCACCCTGGCGGTGTGGGGCGAGAACGACGCCGTGGTCACCCCCGGCTTCGGCCGCGCGTACGCCACCGCCATCCCGGACGCCCGCTTCGAGGTGATCCCCGGCGCGGGCCACCTCCCCTGGCGGGAGGCGCCGGACGCCACGTTCGCCGCCATCGACGCGTTCGTGGCCACCGGGGACGGGCCGGGCCTAGGACGCTAGGACAGCCATTCGGTGTAGTGGGTGGGGGCGAGGCGGGCATCCCCCTTGGTGATGAGGGCATCGCCGCGGATGGCGGCGAACATCCCGGCGGTGTCGTCCAGGACGACGGTGCGGCTGTCGGAACGCGCGTTCAGCGTGACCCGGCCCAGCTCGTCGAGGGTGAAGACATCGGGCCCGCCGATGTCGCGGGTGCCGTTCAGCGGGGTGCCCACGGCGACTTCGGCGACGGCGTCGGCGACGTCCTGCGCGGCGATCGGCTGGATGGGCGTGGCGGGCAGGCGGACGGTGTCGCCCTCGGTGGTCCAGGACAGGACCGCGTCCATGAACTCCATGAACTGCGTGACGCGGACGATGGAATAAGGGGTCGCCCCGGCCTTGAGGATGTCTTCCTGGAGAACCTTGGCCCGGTAGTAGTCGAGCTCGGGCACCAGTTCCGCGCCGACGATCGACAGGATGACGATGTGCCGCGCCCCGCCCTTCTCGGCGGCGGCCAGCAGGTTGTCCATCGAGGTTTGGAAGAACGCCGCGGAGGCATCGTCGAAGGTGGGGGAATTCGTCAGGTTGATGACGACGTCGGCACCGGCCACCCCCTCGGCCAAACCCTTGCCGGTGATGATGTCGACCCCTGTGGACTGCGAGCACGGCACGGCCTCGTGGCCCGCCGCGTTCAGATTCCGCACGACCTTCGAACCGATCAGGCCGGTACCGCCGATAACTGCGATCTTCATGGTCACCTTCTTTTCTTCATGTCAGGCGGGGCGCGGAGCGCGTCTGTCTTTACGTCGGGCCAGCTCCTCGTCGTCCACCAGGGTCAGCATGGGCTGGCCCGGTGCGCACATCATCGTGACGAGGAAGCGGCTCCAGGAATCCGTTCGGTTGTTCCCGTCCTGGTAGTGGATGACGTCGCCGCCCGGCTCCCAGAACGACTCTCCGGCCCTGACCACTCGCTCCGGCTCGCCTTCGAGCTCGAAGAGCATTTCCCCTTCGAGCATGTATCCGAATGCGGGGCCGGAGTGCCGGTGCGGAGGGGTTCCCGGGTCACCCGGGGGAAATTCGACCAGGACGGTCATCACGTCGACTCCCTCCGGGACGAATGGCGGCTTTGCCGTCTGGAGCGTGGTCAGCGCCGTCTTCCACGCTTCGGACCGTGACTTCTTGTTCTGCTCGGTGCTCGACA
This sequence comes from Streptomyces sp. NPDC040405, assembly GCF_055595765.1. Taxonomy (NCBI): domain Bacteria; kingdom Bacillati; phylum Actinomycetota; class Actinomycetes; order Kitasatosporales; family Streptomycetaceae; genus Streptomyces; species Streptomyces sp. NPDC040405. The sequence goes on along the minus strand of NZ_JBVIVI010000004.1, from coordinate 576,294 downwards.
TGAGTCATAAGTAAAGACCGGAGCGGCCTTTTTGTTCGTGACGACCCGCCCACCGGCTGTCCGTCGGCTATCCGTCGACGAAAGCGACAGTCTCGGCGAGCGGCGCCCGGTCCGTGCGGGCGTCCTCCACCGCGGCGTCCTCGTATCCGATCGACATGCCGCAGAAGAGCATCAGCTCGTCCGGGGGCGACAGGACCTCCGCGACGGTGCGGTGGAACTTCGCCCACGCCATCTGCGCGCAGCTGTGCAGCCCTTCGGCGCGGAGCAGCAGCATGACGGTCTGCAGATACATGCCGACGTCGGACCACTGGGCGGGGCCCAGGCCGCGGTCGATGTAGCAGAACAGGGCGGCGGGCGCGCCGAAGCAGTCCCAGTTCGCGGAGGCGGCCCGCTGGCGCGCCTCCAGATCCCCGCGCGAAACGCCGAGCGCGCCGTAGCGCTGTGCCCCGAAGGCGGATCGGCGCTCGTCGTACGGGGACTTCAGCCGGGGCGGGTACTGCTCGTACTCCGGCTCGTCCCAGGGGTCGCCCGCGGCCAGCCGCTCACCGGCGCGCTTCTTCAGCTCGGCCAGCGGCGCGCCGGTCACCACGTAGGCGTGCCACGGCTGGAGGTTCGACCCGGACGGCGCCCACGCCGCGGCGGACAGCACGCGCTCCAGCGTCTCTCGCGGTACGGGCCGGTCGGTGAAGCCGCGCACGGCGCGTCGGCTGGTGACCGCCTCATAGACGTCCAAGATCGCCCACCTCTCAGGTGTGTCAGCGCATCGACCTTCGTTGCACTCACAACAGTATCACTCGATACCATCTCGGGCGAGACTTCTGCGGTCGAGAGCGCGACCGGCCAGGTCAAGGGGGGCGGGTCCGGAAGGCGGCGCTTACGCCTCGTCGTCTGCGGGATGAGCGGGATGGGCGGGGTGGGCGAACCGGGTCAGCAGCTCCGTCAGCCGCTCCGACTCGCCGAGGCCCAGTTCGGCGACCAGCCGCCCGGCCAGCGGCTCCGCCGCCACATGGGCCGCGTCGAACAGCTCGACGCCCCGCGGCGTGATCTCCACCGCCCGCACCCGCCGGTCCCCCGGAACGGTCTTGCGCACGGCCAGCCCCTGGCGCTCCAGGTCGTCCACGATCCGCATGATGCCCGCCTTGTCCGACCCCGTCGCCGTCGCCAAGTCCCGCTGTACGGTGGGCCCTTGGTTGACCAGCACGATCAGCACGGAAAAGTGCCGCAGCTCGATGCCGAACGGCCGTAGCGCCTCCGCCATCACGGCGGCCACGCGCGCGTGCGCCCGGCGCAACAGCAGGCCGAGGGCGAAGGGCGACTGGTCCCCGGGGCGGTCTGTCGCACGCGAGACGGTGCTCTTGCGGGGAAGGTCGGCGGTCACTTTCGCGACGGTATCACCTGAGATCATTGGCGGCGGGTCGCGGCATCGGCCCGCGGTGCAGACTGAGGGCATGAGCGGACCCAGGGTGCGACTGCGCGCGGTGAGCCGGGACGACCTCGCGGTCTTCTTCGACTATCACCGGGACGCGGAGGCCAACCGGATGGCGGCCTTCACCGCCGAGAACCCGGACGACCGGCGGGCCTTCGACGAGCGGTGGGACCGGATCCTCGGCGATGACACCGTGGTCAAGCGGACGGTGCTGTACGACGGGCGGGTGGCCGGGAACCTGCTGGGGTTCGAGCAGTACGGCGACCCGTCGGTCGGGTACTGGATCGGGCGCGAGCACTGGGGCAAGGGGATCGCCACCCGCGCGCTGGCCGCGTTCCTGGAGGAGGTGCCAGGGCGCCCGCTGTACGCCCGGGCCGCCGTGGACAACGCCGGTTCCCTGCGGGTGCTGGAGAAGTGCGGGTTCCGGGTGGCCCGGGAAGAGCGCGCGTACGCGGCGGCGCGGGGCCGGGAGATCGGCGAGCTGGTGCTGATCCTGGGGGCGGTCGGCCAAGGGCGATGAGCGCGAGGCCCGCCGCCGGGGGGCCACGGCCGAGGGGGCCATCGGAGTGAGAGGATCGGACCCGACGGTGTGGTACGTGCGCGACGGGAGGCACCGCGTGTCGGTGGAGATCACCTGGTGGGGGCATGCCACCGCGACCGTGCGGGACTCCGGCGTGACGGTGCTGACCGATCCCCTCTTCGTACGGCGGCTGGCCCATCTGCGCCGCCGCCGCGGGCCCGTGCCGCCGCCGGACGCGGCGGTGGCCGACGTCGCGCTCGTCTCGCATCTGCACGCCGACCATCTGCACCTCGGCTCGCTGGCCCGGCTGTGGCCCGGCACCCGGCTGGTCGTGCCGTACGGCGCCGGGCGGGCCGTGCCGGGGCTGCGGCGGGTGGCCGCGGCGGGCGATCTGCGGGTCACCGAGGTGCGGCCGGGCGACGAGGTGTCGGTCGGCGACGTACGGATCCGGGCCGTGCCCGCCGCCCACGACGGCCGCCGCCTGCCGTTCGGCCCGCACCGGGCGCCCGCGCTCGGGTATGTGCTGCACGGCGAGGCCACCACGTACTTCGCGGGCGACACCGGGCTGTTCGACGCGATGGCGGACGCGGTCGGCCCGTGCGACGTGGCGCTGCTGCCGGTCGGCGGCTGGGGCCCGTACCTGGGCCACGGCCACCTCGACGCGGGCCGCGCCGCCGAGGCCCTGGCCCGGCTGGGGGCGCGCAGCGCGGTGCCGGTGCACTACGGGACGTACTGGCCGATCGGCATGGACGCCGTGCGGCCGCATGAATTCCACGCACCGGGCGACGACTTCGTCCGCCACGCGGGGCGGCTGGCCCCCGACGCGTCGGTGCACCGGCTGCGGCACGGCGAGTGCGTGCGGCTGGAGCCCGCCAGGTGATAGGCGAGCTGGCACGCCTTCCGGCCGAGTCCACCCAGCAGGCGGTGGGCTATCCGTCGCTGTTCCTGCTGGTGGTGCTGGGGTCGCTGGTGCCGGTGGTGCCGACCGGGGCGGTGGTCAGCTCGGCGGCTGTGGTGGCGATCCACCAGTCCTCGCCGTTCTCACTGCTGTTCGTCTTCTGCGTCGCCTCGGCGGCCGCGTTCTCCGGGGACCTCGCGCTGTACTGGCTGGGGCGGCGCGGGGTGCGGTCCAAAAACGGCTCGCGGTGGCTGGAGCGCATCCACGACCATGCGGCGCCGGAACGGCTGGACCAGGCGCGGACGAAGCTGACCGAGCACGGGGTGGCGGTGCTCGTCCTGTCCCGGCTGGTCCCGGCGGGCCGGGTCCCGGTGATGCTGGCCTGTCTGCTGGCCCGCTGGCCGCTGCGGAGGTTCGCGCGTGGGGCGGGTCCGGCGGCGCTGGCGTGGGCCGCGACGTATCAGTTGATCGGGCTGTTGGGGGGTTCGCTGTTCCGTGAGCCGTGGCAGGGGGTGGTGGCGGCGGTGCTCCTCACCGTGGCGGTGAGCCTGGCCCCGGGCGCGTGGCGCCGCATTGCGCGGCGCCACGGCGCGCGTTAGGTGCCGGGGCTCCGCCCCGGACCCCGGTCCTCAAACGCCGGACGGGCTTGATGTGGTACAGGTTCGCCGTCAGGCGCCAAGGCGCAGCACCTCGCGCAGGACCTCCGTCAGCAGGGCGTTCGGGTCGGACGCCAGCCGCTCCGCGCGCCAGGCCACGAAGCCGTCAGGGCGGACCAGGACGGCGCCGTCGGGGGCGGTGCCGTGGAGTTCGGCCCAGTCGGTGCCCTCCTCGGGGGCCAGCTCGTGGTCCGGTTCCGTGCCGACGCGGTAGCAGTCGAGGGGGACGCCGAGGGCGTCGGCGGCGCCGCGGCCCGCCTCGTGCCAGGCGGCGCCGCCCGGGCCGGTGAGCAGCACGCAGGTGCGCTCGTACAGGTCGAGGGTGGAGAGCCGGACCCCGCAGCGGTGGACCCACATGTGGGGGGCGCGGCTGCCGGGCTCGGCGGAGATCTCGAAGCGGTCGGGGACGGCCGGGGCGGCGGGGTCGGCGCCGAGGACCGCGCCGTTCGCGTAGCGGTAGCCCATCGCGACGGCCATGACGTTGCTCTGCGGGCCCGCGGTCGGCGGGGCGGAGTAGCCGGGGTGGCTGTGCTCGGCCGAGCGGGAGGCGGCCCGGGCGCTGGTGGCCCGGGCGACGGGCTGCCGTTCGGCGCCGTAGGTCTCCAGCAGGGCGGGCCCCGCCCAGCCGCCGAGGACGGCGGCGAGTTTCCAGGCGAGGTTGTGGGCGTCCTGGATGCCGGTGTTGGAGCCGAAGGCGCCGGTGGGGGACATCTCGTGGGCGGAGTCCCCGGCGAGGAAGACGCGGCCGGAGCCGTACGCGTCGGCCACCCGCTCGGCCGCGTGCCAGGGCGCCTTGCCGGTGATCTCGACCTCCAGGTCCGGCATGCCGACGGCGGTGCGGATGTGCTGGGCGCAGCGCTCGTCGGTGAACTCCTCCAGCGTTTCGCCGCGCTCGGGGTGCCAGGGGGCGTGGAAGACCCACTGCTCCTGGTTGTCGACGGGCAGCAGCGCCCCGTCGGCCTCGGGGTTGGTGAGGTAGCAGGCGATGAAGCGGCGGTCGCCGACCACGTCGGCGAGGCGCTTGGCGCGGAAGGTGATGGACACGTTGTGGAACAGCTCGCCGTGTCCGCTCTGGCCGATGCCGAGGGCCTCGCGCACCGGGCTGCGGGGGCCGTCGGCGGCGATGAGGTAGTCGGCGCGGACGGTGGAGCGGGTCTCGGTGCTGCGGTCCAGGATGACGGCGGTGACCCCGTCGGCGTCCTGCTCGAAGGAGAGCAGCTCGCTGCCGAAGCGGAGGTCGCCGCCGAGGTCCTGGGCGGCCCTGAGCAGGACGGGTTCGAGGTCGTTCTGGCTGCACAGACACCATGCGGACGGGCTGATACGGGCGGCCTTGCCGCCCGGGTCGATGTCCCGGAAGAGCCAGTTGTGCTCGGTTCCGGCGAGCGACGGGGTCTGCATGATGCCGTGGTTGTCGGCCAGGACGGCCGCCGCCTCGCGGATCGCGGACTCCACTCCGGCGGTGCGGTACAGCTCCATCGTGCGGATGTTGTTCCCCCGCCCGCGCGGGTGGTGGGAGGTCCGCGGGTGCTTCTCGACGAGCAGGTGGCCGATCTCCAGACGGCCCAGGAACAGTGAGGCGGACAGGCCCACCAGGGAGCCTCCCGCGATGAGTACGGGCACGCGTGTCGCAGTGTCGGCAAGACGGTTCATCTTGCTGCTATGCCCGGTGTTTCGAGGCCCGTTCGGGGCTCTGACCAGGCGTTCGCTCAGATGGCTCACAAATCTCGCGCCATACGTGGGAGCGCCCCACGATCGGTCTGACGGGCGGCGCATCCAAGGAAGGACGCATCCCCTAGGAGGAGTGGAATATGAGCACCCTGCCCCAGACTCCACAGCACACCACGACACCATCCACGACCACGCGGTCCTCGCAGTCCTCACTCGCCGATTCACGGCTGCGCGTGGTGCTGCTACTGGATGTGCGCAGCGGTGCCGAGGAGCGTTTTCTGCGCGCGTACGACGAGCTGTGCCAGCAGGTGGCCTCGGTTCCGGGGCATCTCAGCGACCAGTTGTGCCAGTCGATCGAGGACCCCTCCAAGTGGCTGATCACCAGCGAGTGGGAGAGCGCCCCGCCCTTCCTGGCCTGGGTGGACAGCGAGGCGCACCGGGAGATGGTCAAGCCCATGCACGGCTGTGTGGAGGACACCCGCTCGCTGCGGTTCGGCATCCTGCGGGAGACCGACAAGCCGGGCCGGGGGGCCGCGACCACCCGGGGGCGGCTGCAGGCCGCGCCGAGGATCGGCGACGGCCTGGTCCGGCACGGTCTGACGTTCACCGTGAAGCCCGGCACGGAGAAGGACGTGGCGGCAATCCTCGCCGACTACTCCTCGGTGGAGACGCGGGTCGACGACAACACCCGGCTCTGCCGCACGTCGCTGTTCATGATCGGCAACCGCGTGGTCCGGACCGTCGAGGTGAAGGGCGACCTGGTGGCGGCGCTGCGCCATGTGTCGCAGCAGCCCGAGGTGCGTGCGGTGGAGGCGGCCGTCAACCCGTATCTGGAGGAGCCGCGCGACATGGACGACCCGGACGCGGCACGGGAGTTCTTCTTTCGGGCGGCGCTTCCGGTGGTGCACCATCTGACGGCGGTGAACGGGGCGAACGGCCAAGCTCCCGCGGGACCACTGCGGCGGCACGCCCTGTGCTACCCGGTCCGGGAGGGCTCCGGCACGGCCGTCGCCCGGCTGCTGGCCCGCCAGGACGAGCTGGCGATGAACAGCGGTACGACGCCCCTGGTGAGCAGCACGATCTTCCAGCAGGAGGACGTCGTCGTGCGGATGGTCGACATGCGGGCGCCGATCGACCAGGACCCCGCGCTGGCGGTCGGGGTCGGCGGCAAGCGTGCCGCGGCGGTGCTGAGCCGCCTTGTCGAACGCGGCCCGGACCGGGATCTGGCGCACGAGGACGGGCTGCGGCGCTTCCTCGCGGACTGCGACATGGAGCCGGTCACCGACCGCCGGGCGGCGGACTACTGACAGTTCCCTCTCCTTCTTTGCGGCTTTCACGCTTTACGTCCCCTGTCACGTTCCATGTCCGGAGGCACCGATCATGACCACGCAGTCCCCTCACATCGTCGACCTCGCCGACGTCGCTCACAACACGCGGCGCGGCGGCGATCTGCGCGCCATGCTCACCCCGAGCACGGTTGGCGCCACCAGCGGCTTCATGGGCCTGGCCCTCATCGGGCCGGGTGAGCGCATCGGTGAGCACTACCACCCGTACTCCGAGGAGTTCGTGTTCGTCGTCTGCGGTGACCTGGAGGTGGACCTGGACGGGACCGCCCACCAACTCCGCCCCGACCAGGGCCTGCTGATCCCTCGCGACATGCGGCACCGCTTCCGCAACGTCGGTGACACCGAGGCCCGGATGGTCTTCCATCTGGGCCCGCTGGCCCCCCGTCCCGAGCTGGGGCACGTGGACACGGAGGCCACCGAACCTGCCGAGGCGTCATCGTGACGCGACGGGTGGCGATCACCGGGCTCGGCGTGGTCGCTCCGGGGGGCGTGGGTGTTCCGGCCTTCTGGGACATGCTCACCTCCGGGCGTACGGCGACGCGCGGTATCACGCTCTTCGACCCCGCGGGCTTCCGTTCGCGGATCGCCGCCGAATGCGACTTCGATCCGGTGGCCGCCGGGCTGGCCGCGGAGCAGGTCGAACGCTCCGACCGCTACGTGCAGTTCGCGCTGGCGGCTTCCAAGGAGGCCGTGCGGGACGCGGGCCTTACGACCGGCGGCGACCAGTGGCGTACGGGCGTGTCGCTGGGCACCGCGGTCGGCGGCACCACCCGGCTGGAGCGCGACTACGTCGAGGTCAGCAACAAGGGCGAGTCCTGGAACGTGGACCACCGGCGGGCCGGGCCGCATCTGCACCGGGCGTTCTCGCCCAGCGCGCTGGCCTCCGGGGTGGCGGAACTGATCGGGGCGCAGGGGCCGGTGCAGACCGTCTCGACGGGCTGCACCTCGGGTCTGGACGCGATCGGGTACGGCTTCCAGGCGATCGAGGAGAACCGGGCCGACGTATGCGTCGCGGGCGCGGCGGACTCCCCCATCTCCCCCATCACGGTGGCCTGTTTCGACGCGATCAAGGCGACCTCGGCCAACAACGACGACCCCGAGCACGCGTCGCGGCCGTTCGACGCGCGCCGCGACGGCTTCGTGCTGGGCGAGGGCGCCGCCGTGCTGATCCTGGAGGAGCTGGAGCACGCGCGCGCCCGCGGCGCCCGGATCTACTGCGAGATCAGGGGGTTCGCCACCTACGGCAACGCGTACCACATGACCGGGCTGACCCGGGAGGGCCTGGAGATGTCCGAGGCCATCGACCACGCCCTGGGCCACGCCCGGATCAACAGCTCCGACATCGACTACGTCAACGCGCACGGCTCCGGCACCCAGCAGAACGACCGCCACGAGACGGCCGCCGTCAAGCGCTCGCTGGGCGATCACGCGTACCGGACGCCGATGAGTTCGATCAAATCCATGGTGGGGCATTCGCTGGGCGCCATCGGGGCCATCGAGATCGTGGCCTGCACCCTGGCCCTCGCGCACGGTGTGGTGCCGCCCACGGCCAACTACGAGAATCCCGATCCCGAGTGCGATCTGGACTATGTGCCGCGCACCGCCCGCTCCCTGCCGCTGCGCCATGTGCTCTCGGTGGGCAGCGGGTTCGGCGGCTTCCAGTCCGCGGTCGTGCTCAGTCATGGGGGTGCGTCATGAACCCGACCGTGAAGACGACCAGCAGGACCAGGAAGCACATCCGGGGCGCGGCGATCACCGGGATGGGGATCGTGGCGCCCAACGGCGTGGGCACGGACGCCTTCTGGAAGGGCGTACGCGAGGGGATCACCTTCCTCGACCAGCTCACCCGCGAGGGCTGCGAGGACTTCCCGCTGCGGGTCGCGGGCCAGGTCAGCGGCTTCGAGCCGGGGTCGCTGATCGAGGAGCGGTATCTCGTCCAGACCGACCGCTTCACCCACTTCGCGATGGCCGCGGCCGAGCTGGCGCTGGACGACGCGAAGCTGCCGCGCCGGGAGATGTCGCCGTTCGCGGTGGGCGTGGTGACCGCGTCCGGCTCCGGCGGCGGCGAGTTCGGCCAGCGCGAGCTGCAGCAGCTGTGGGGCAAGGGGCCGCGCTATGTGGGCCCGTACCAGTCCATCGCCTGGTTCTACGCGGCCAGCACCGGCCAGATCTCCATCCGCGGCGGGTTCAAGGGCCCGTGCGGGGTGCTGGCCAACGACGAGGCGGGCGGCCTGGACGCGCTCGCGCACGCCTGCCGGTCCATCCGGCACGGGGCGGACGCGATCGTGGTGGGCGCCGCCGAGGCGCCGCTCGCCCCGTACTCGGTGGTCTGCCAGCTGGGGTACGAGGAGATGAGCCTCGCCCGGGACGCGGGCCGGGCCTATCTGCCGTTCACCGCCGACGCCTGCGGCTTCGCGCCGGGCGAGGGCGGGGCGATGCTCATCGTCGAGGAGGAGGGCGCGGCGCAGCGCCGCGGGGCCCGCGTGCGCGGCCGGATCCTCGGCCACGGCGCGACCTTCACCGGCCCCTCGCAGTGGGAGCGGTCCCGGGAGGGCCTCGCGCAGGCCATCCGCGCCGCGCTGGCCGAGGCCGGGTGCGCCCCGGAGGAGATCGACGTGGTGTTCGCGGACGCCATCGGCACCCCGGAGGCGGACCGCGCCGAGGCCCTGGCCATCGCCGACGCGCTCGGCGCCCATGGCACCCGGGTGCCGGTGACCGCCCCCAAGACCGGCTTCGGCCGGGCGTACTGCGCGGCTCCGGTGCTGGACGTGGCGGCTGCGGTGCTCGCCATGGAACACCGCGTCGTGCCGCCCACTCCGTACGTCACCGACGTATGTCATGACCTCGACCTCGTCACCGGCAGTTCCCGGGCCGCCCAGCCGCGGACCGCGCTGGTGCTGAGCCGAGGGCTCATGGGTTGCAACGCGGCGCTCGTGCTCCGCGGCCCGGAAGGAGATATCTGATGACCAGTCAACTGTCCTATGGCGACCTGGCCTCGCTCATGAAGCGCTGTGCCGGACTGACCGTCGACCCGGACCGGATGCGCACCCGGCCGGACTCCACGTTCGAGGAGTACGGGCTGGACTCGCTCGGCCTGCTCGCGATCGTCGGCGAGCTGGAGAACCGGTACGGCACCCCCATCGAGCCCGGAGCCGAGAGCGCCAAGACGCCCGGCGACTTCCTCGACGTCATCAACACCTCACTCACCACGGGAGCATGAGATGACCGGCCACACCGACAACGAGATCCTGATCAAGGCCCCCATGGACCTCGTCTGGGACATGACGAACGACCTGGAGAACTGGCCGAACCTCTTCAGCGAGTACGCGTCGGTCGAGGTGCTCCAGCGGAACGGGGACACCACCACCTTCCGGCTGACCATGCACCCCGACGAGAACGGCAAGGTGTGGAGCTGGGTCTCCGAGCGCGAGACGGCCCGCGACGTACGGACCGTCTGGGCGCGCCGGGTGGAGACCGGGCCGTTCGCCTTCATGAACATCCGCTGGGAGTACGAGGAGGAGCCCGAGGGCACCCGCATGCGGTGGACCCAGGACTTCGAGATGAAGCCGGACGCACCGGTCGACGACGCCGGAATGACCGAGCACATCAACCGGAACTCCAAAATCCAGATGGAGCTGATCCGGGAGAAAATCGAACAGCGCGCCCGCGCGCGGGTGGAGGCGTGAGGGAAATGCACCGTGAACTGATCGTGGCCCGGATGAAGGAGAATGCGGCGCCGGACATAGCCGCCGTCTTCGACGAGTCCGACCGCCGTGGGGAACTGCCGGGGCTGATAGGCGTGCGGGGCCGGAGTCTGTTCCAGTTCGGTGAGCTGTATCTGCACCTGATCGAGGCCGACCGGCCGCCGGGACCTGAGGTCGCGCGGGTGGCCGGCCATCCGGAGTTCCGCGCCATCAGCGAACGGCTCACGGCCTATGTACAGGCCTACGACCCGGCGACCTGGCGGGAGCCGAAGGACGCCATGGCGAGCGAGTTCTACCGCTGGGAGCGCTAGGAACCGGGCCGGGCGACTGCCCGGCCCGCTTTATTCGAACCGGCTGCCCGCATACGCGCGGAGGCCGGTTTCGGCGTTTACGGGAAAGCCGAAAAGCCTGTCGGCCAATCAGATGATTCACCGTCAGCCCGTTCGCGCGGCATAAGAGTGATCAACGGCCGGAACTCCACTCGGAGGGCTTACATCCATCAGATTTGCTGGCCGCGTCAGGTGGCAGCCGGGCCACTCTTCGCTGACGGTGGTTAAGACGCCGACGCGATCCCTTTGTCTGGCAAATGGTCAGTAATCGCGCCGGTGCCGGAAGGAATGACTCATGCGATCTACTCGCGCACTCTTCGCCGGGGCGGCGATTGCCGCCACCCTGACCCTGGGCGCCCCCGCCGCCGCGTTCGCTGCCGACGTCTCGGACCCGGGCGGTCACGGCGGGTACTCGAGCAGCCAGGAGTCCTCCGAGGACGGCTACGGTCAGAGCGGCAGCTCCTGGAAGGACAAGGACAAGGACCAGAAGGAAGAGCACGGGAAGGAAGAGCCGAAGGGCAAGGACGAGGACCCCAGCCAGCACGACTGGTCCGACAGCGGCAGCAAGGGCAAGGACGAGGACCCGAGCGAGCACGACTGGTCCGGGAAGGGCAAGGACGAGGACCCGAGCAAGCACGAGTGGTCGGGCAAGAAGGACGACCACAGCTGGGACGGCGGGTCCTGGAAGAGCCACGAGAAGCCGAAGGGCGGTGTCCACACCGGTGGTGGCGGCATGGCCACCACGGGCAGCGGCATGGCCGCCGGTTCGGTTCTGCTCCTCGGCGGGCTCGGCGCCGGCGCCTACGCCCTGCGTCGCCGCAAGCCGTCCGGCACCGCTATCTGAGCCTGACGCTTCCGAAAGAACCCGTGCTGCCGTGGCACCACCGCTCGCTTCGGCGGAGGTGCCACGGCAGCGCCACGAACGGGCGCTGTGAGAAAGGCGAACACCCGCATGGGCAACCAGGGCAAGCAGGGCGGTACTGACGGCAACAACAACACCCGCACGCTCCGATGGGCCGCGGCCTCGGCCCTCATCGGTGTCTTCCTGATCTACAACTCGGTCGACGCGTCCTCCCAGTCCTCCTCCCCGGTGGCACCGGCCACGCCCGCGGTCACCTCCTCGGAGGAGGCGGATTCGCAGCCGGAGACGGCGGAGGTGCCCCCGGCGGGGGCCGACTCCCAGGCGCCGGCGTCCAAGCCCGCGTCCCGGCCGGGGCCCGCGCTGCCGCGGTCGGCCCCGAACCAGCTGGACATCCCCTCGATCGGCGTGACCGCCCCGTTCACCGCGCTGTCGCTCAACCGCGCGGGAACACTGGTCCCGCCGCCCGACACCGACAACAACCTCGTCGGCTGGTACAAGGCCGGTCCCTCCCCCGGTGAGCGCGGCAACGCCATCGTGGCCGGACACGTGGACACCAAGACCGGCCCCGCGGTGTTCTCCATGCTCAGCACCCTGAAGGCGGGGGCCAAGGTGACCATCACCCGCGACGACGGCATCCTCGCCACGTTCGTCGTCGACGAGGTGCGGACGTTCAAGAAGAAGGACTTCCCGGACCGGGAGGTGTACGGGGACACCAACGACGCCCAGCTGCGCGTGATCACCTGTGGCGGTGTGTACGACCACACCGCGAAGGACTACACGGCGAACGTGGTGGCCTTCGCCCACCTCACCTCGTTCCGCTGGGCCTGAGCCCACACCGGAACCCCACAGCGGAACCTCTCACCGAAAACCCTCACCGAAAACCACGAAGGTGCCCGCGGGTGCGGGCACCTTCGTCGCGCTGTGCGCACCGGCGGCTAGCCGGGCACCGTGCTGTCGATGGCGTGCAGATACGCGTTGACGGGACGGCTCTCGGTGACGTTCAGCCCGGCCTCGGTCATCCGCGCCACCAGGCTGTCCGTGGTGTGCTTGCGGCCGCCCACGTTGAGCAGCAGGAACAGGTCCATGGCCGTGGTGAACGAGGAGCGGCTGTTGTCGATGAGGTTCTCGATGACGAGGACCCGGGCACCGGGGCGCGCGGCCGCGACCACGTTGGCGAGCGTGCGGCGGGTGTTCTCGTCGTTCCATTCCAGGATGTTCTTGATGATGTAGAGATCGGCCTGAACGGGGATCTCCCGGCGGCAGTCCCCCGGCACCAGCGTGGCCCGCTCCGCCAGCGCGCCGCCGTCCCGCAGCCGGGCATCGGCGCCCGCCACCACCTGCGGCAGGTCCAGCAGGGTGCCGCGCAGATCGGGGCGCTTCTCCAGGAGGCTGGCCAGCACATGGCCCTGGCCGCCGCCGATGTCGGCGACCTCCTTGATGCCGTCGAGGTCGATGAAGGCCGCGACATCGGCCGCGGACTGCCTGCTGGAGGTGGTCATCGCCCGGTCGAAGACCTCGGCCGACTCGGGCGCGTCCTCGTGCAGATAGGTGAAGAAGTCCTTGCCGTAGAAGTCGTTGAAGACGACGCCGCCGGAGCGCACCGCCCGGTCCAGCCGCGGCCAGACCTCCCACGTCCACGGCTCGGTGCACCACAGGGAGATGTACCGCAGGCTGCGCGGGGCGTCCTCGCGCAGCAGCCGGGACATGTCGGTGTGGACGAAGCGGCCGTCGTCGGTCTCCGCGAAGATCCCGCAGCAGGCCAGGGCCCGCAGCAGGCGGCACAGCGGGTCGGGTTCGGCGTCCACCGTGGCGGCGAGTTCGCCGATGGAGGTGGGCTCCTCCCCCAGCGCGTCGGCGACGCGCAGCCGGGCGGCGGCGCGTACGGCGGCGGACCGGGCGGCGCCGAAAGCGATCTCCCGCAGCTGCATGGCCGCGGCCTGGGACGCGGCCGCCGGGGTGCCGGGGGCGGTGCCGTCGGGGTCGGTGCTGTCGGGGGCCGGGGTGGCAGTGGTGGTCATGACGCCGCCTCTCAGCACCGGCCGGTGGGCACCGACAGCGTGCAGACGTTGCCGGTGAAGGTGTTGCCGGGGCCCTTGTCCCGGTCGGCCATGTCGGCGGGCTTGTTGCCGGTGAGCACGTTGCGGCTGATGGCGTTCTTGCTGTTCGCGATGCCGACGACGCTCTTGAACAGCACGATCCCGCCGGACATGGGCGAGGTGCCGACGTTGTTGTGCACCTGGTTGCCGGTCACCCGGGTGGTCTCGGCGCCGGTGAGCACGATGCCCGCGCCCTGGATGAACGGCAGCCGGGCGTTGGGCGCGCAGTAGGCGTTGTTCGCGTGGACGGCGTTGTGGGCCACCGTCAGGTCACCGGCGCGCGGCTTGGACTCGTCGCCCACGACGAACACCCCGCCGCAGTTGCCGGTGGCGGTGTTCTGCTCGACGGTCAGGTTGCGCAGCCGCCGCACCACGACGCCGATCCGGTTGCCGGTCAGCCGGTTCTCGGCGACCCGGGTGCCCTTGGCGTCGGTGGCGCCGCCCTCGGCGTCGACGGTGTTCGCGAGGAAGATGCCCGATTCCTTGTTGTTGCGGGAGATGTTGCGGAGGAAGGTGCCACGGGTGGACAGCTGCTGGCCGATGCCCTGCTGCCCGTTCTTCTCGGCGAGGGTGTGGCGTACGTCCATCCGGACGGTGCGCGAGCCCCAGATGCCGTTCTTGGGGAAGCCGGTGACGGTCAGCGAGCGGATCCGGACATTGCTGACGGGGTGTTGGGCCGTACCGGTGACGCATACCCCGTGTCCGGCCTTGCCGCAGGCGTTGGCCGACGCCTTGGCGGGCGCAGTGAGGACGGTCGTGCGGCCCACCCCGCGCAGGGTCAGGCGGCTCTTGGTGATCTGCACGTTCTCCTGGTAGACACCGGCCCGCAGCTGGATGGTGTCGCCGGGCCGGGCCGCCTTCACCGCAGCCTGGATCGACTGGCCCGGTTTGACGGTGTGCACGGTGGGGGCCGGGGCGGCGTGGGCGCCCGGCAGCTGGGTGAGTTCGATGGCGAGGGCGGCCGTGAGGCCCGCGACGTAGCGAAGCTTTCGTGTGCGCATGAACAGGAAGTTATGGGCGAGATGCACCACTCGCCACTTATTCCCCGCGTGGGCTATCCGCCCCTTCGGCCGCTACTCCAGCACCCGGGAGCCGCCCACCGGCAGGTCCCACAGCTCCTCGCGGGGGCGGCCCGTCGCCTCGAAGGCGGCACGGACCCGGTGCAGGGGCTCCAGCGGCGGTTCGGCGGCGAGCAGGAACGTCGACCAGTGCATGGGGACCAGCGTCCGCGCCCCGAGGTCCAGATACGCCCGTACGGCCTCGTCGGGATCGGTGTGCACCGGACGGAGCATCCAGCGCGGTTCGTACGCGCCGACCGGCAGCAGCGCCAGGTCGATGTCCGGGTAGCGGTGGCCGATCTCCCGGAACCAGTGGCCGTAGCCGGTGTCGCCCGCGAAGTACACCCGCTGCCCGTCGGGCGCGGTGACGACCCATCCGCCCCACAGCGACCGGCAGGTGTCGGTCAGGGTGCGCTTGCTCCAGTGGTGCGCGGGGACGAAGTCGAAGCGCACCGGGCCGCCCTCGCCCGGCAGTTCGGCCGCCTCCCACCAGTCCAGCTCGGTCACCCGGGTGAACCGGCGCGCCCGGAACCACCCGCCGAGACCGGCCGGAACGAACAGCGGCGTGGCCCGGGGCAGCCGCTTGAGGGTGGGCGCGTCGAGGTGGTCGTAGTGGTTGTGGCTGATGACCACCGCGTCGACGCGCGGCAGATCCTCCCAGCGCACCCCGGGCGGGGTGACCCGGGGCGGGGTGCCGAGGATCCTGCGGGACCAGACGGGGTCGGTGAGCACGGTCAGCCCGCCGGTCCGCAGCACCCAACTCGCGTGCCCCGCCCAGGTCAGCGCCGTCTGCGCGGGGCCGGTCGGCGGCAGCGGGCCCGGCGCGAAGGGAAGGTCCGGGATCTGGCGCAGGCTCTCCACCGGCGGCCGCAGCCGCCCCTCGCGGGCCAGCCGGGCGAGGGCGCGCACCCCGGGCAGCGGGGAGGTGAGCCGGTGGACGAACGACCTCGGCCAGGTGCGGACCTCGCCGAGCGGGCGAGGGGCGGGCAGCGGCGGCGGCGCGAGGGGAGTCGGCTGCCCCGCAGCGGGGTGCCCCGCGCCGGGCGGCCGCGCCGGGAGGGGCGACCGGGACGGGCCGCGGTCCTCACCCGCTTCGGTGGGTTCGGCCTGGTCGGTCATGGGACGCGCTCCCTCCACGGTCGGCCGGTCATGGCGCCCCGGCCCGGACGAGCTGACGGAAGACCGCCTCGAAGGCGGCCAACTCCTCGGCCACCGAGGGAAGTCGCAGCGGATCCGGGGCGGCCAGCGCGGCGAGCCGCAGCTCGTCCGACGCCCCGAGCAACGGCAGCGTCGACAGCCGGACCCGCAGGGTGTGCGGCGGGTCGCCGAACCGGTGGCCACCGGCCACCGCCGGGCCGAGCCGCGCGGCCAGTTCGCGCTCCAGCTCCACCGAATCGGTGAGGGAGCGGGCGGCGAGCACCCCGCGCAGCTCGTCGAGGTCCGCGTACAGCTGACGGCCCGCCTGGGGCGGGCGGCAGAGCGCGCCGACGGCGGTCAGCGCCCGGTACGCCGCGGCCGCCACCGCCCCGTGCGCGCGGGCGGCGGCGGCCATCCGGCCGCGCACCGGCTCGGGCTCGGTGAGCGCGTAGGCGGCGGCCACCGAGACCGGCGCGGGCAGCCCGGCCCGTACGGCGGTGAGCGTGGACAGCACCCTGGTGCGCAGCTCCGCGCCGCGCCCGGTGGCCGGGAACCGGGCCACCGCGGCGGGCCAGCCGACCGGGGTGAAGGCGCCCGCGAGGTCGGTGAGCACGACCACGTCCTCAGGTGCCATCTCGGCGGGGCTCAGCAGCACCGTGCCGTGCGGATGGTGCACCGTGTCCCGCCACGTCTCGTCGCTCACGATCAGCAGCCCCTCGGCCACCGCCGCCTCGCACACCTCGTGCAGCAGCTCGGGCGGGGCCACCGTGCCGGTCGGGTCGTCGGCGACGGACAGCAGCAGGATGCGCGCCGCCCCGCCCTCGGCCCGGACCCGGCGGACGGTCTCCAGCAGCGCGAACGGATCGGGCAGCCCGCCGCACTCGGCCGGTACGGGGGCGTGGTGCCCGCGCCGCCCCACCAGCCGCACCAGCGGCTCGTACCAGGCGGCGCAGGGGCGGGGCAGCAGCACGTCGCCGCCGGGCGCCGAGGCGAGCAGCGCGAGCAGCAGCGGCTCGGCGCCGGGGGCGGCCACGACGTGCTCGGGGTCGGTCCACAGCCCGCGCCGCGACCAGTAGCCGCAGGCGGCCGTGCACAGGTCGACGGAGCCGCCGACCGGCTCCGGCGCGACCCGGTCCGCGGCCGCCGCGAAGCACGCGGCCAGCTCCGGGAGGACCGGCAGCCCGCCGTCGTCCCGGTCAGCCGGGGCCGGTGCGGTCCACTGCCGTTGCATCCGTCCACACCTTTCGTGTGTGTGCCGACGCTGTCCACCTTCGCAGATCCGCGGTGGCGGCGGCGTGGGACGACACCCGGGAGGCGGGACGGTCAGGAGGAGTCGTCCTGGTCCAGGGCGATCAGCCGGCTCTCCAGGCCGCGGCCACGGGTCCGTACGACCGTCTCGGCCACGTTCACCAGCTTGCGGTTCGTCCGCTGCGAGGTCCGGCGCAGCAGGTCGAAGGCGCGGTCGGCGTCGCACCCCAGTACGTACATCACGATCCCGCACGCCTGGTCGACCACCGGGCGCGACCGCAGCGCCGCGTCCAGCTGGTCCACCTGGGCGAGGGCGGCGCGGTAGAGGCGGTCCCGGGCCAGGGACTCGGTGGTGAGGTCGCCGAGCAGTTCGGTGGCGCCCTGGGCCGCCTCCGCCAGGGGGCCGGGCCGCAGGCCGTAGACGGAGATCGTGACGGTCAGCCCGTCACATTCGAACGGCAGCGTCGCGCTCGACCGCACCCCCGCGTCCAGCGCCCGGGCCCGGAAGCGCGGCCAGCGCAGATCGTGCAGCAGATCGTCGGCGCCCGCCGGGCGGCCGGTGTCCAGGGCGGCCAGGATCGGCCCCTCGCCCGACATCATCTGCACGGACACCAGCGCCGAGAGATCGGGGTGGGTGGCGGCGATCGTCCGGTCGTCCTCCGCGTCGACGGCGGGCCCCTGGGGAAGGAGCGCCGTGGCGGTCGCCCCGCAGCTGGCCGGAGTGCACGAGGCGGCCTGTTCCGCCAGCTCCGCGAGCCCCCGGCCGAGCGAGGGGGCATCGGGCTGGCACTGCGGACGGCTGTACGAGCGTTCGGGCATCGCCGACTCCGGTCCTTTCCTGGGGTAGAGGTCGCGGAGGTCCCTTTCGGTCGGCTTCCCGCTGCCTTGCGCGGAAAACAACACCCGGCGGATGCGGCGCCGCCCGCCGGGCTAACGTATGCCCATGTCCCGGGCGCAGGATTATGGTGCAGAACTCACGGATTTCCGCAGACGTGTCGATGAATTGCGGACGGCGAGGGCGCTGCCTTCGCAAGAGCGGCTGTCCTTGCTGGACGCCGCTCTTTTCGAGCTCCAGCACGTGGTCGACGTGCTCTGGCCGCGGTACGAGGAGCTGGCCGCGGCGAGCCGCGCCCCCTCGGGAGGACGGGGCGATCCCCACGAACAGCAGCTGCTGCGCGCCCTGTTCCAGCGACTGCCGATTCCAGTCGTCCTGCTGGACCGGGAGTCCGTCGTCCGTCGTATGAACTTTGCGGCGACCCAACTGTTCAACACCCGCGCCGGATACGCCACCGGCCGCCCGCTGACGTCGTCGCTGCGCCGCGACGGACAGGCGGCGCTGCGGTCGCAAGTGGCGGCGGTGGCGCGCGGGGAGGGCGGGCGGAGCCTGACCGTGTATCTGTCGCAGCCGGGGCCGGACGGCGGCGTCCGGGTGACGCTGGCGGCCCTGCGGCCGCCGGGCGAGCCGCAACCGGCGGTGCTGGCCGCCTTCCAGCCGGAGCGCGGGACCCCGGTGGCCGTCTCCTCGGCCACGCTCGCGGTGCCCAGGTCCGCCAGGAAGGACACGGTGGACGGGACGGCCGCGCAACCGGATCTGGCCGAGGTGACGCGCCACGCCGAACTGCTGGACCTGGTGGACGACATGGCGACCGCGCTGCTGCGGGTCACCCTCGCGGGCGGCGGGCCGGACGAGGTGCTGGAGCGGGCGGCGGAGCTGCTGCACGGCCGGTTCGCGGACTGGGTGATCGCCGACCTGGCCGAGAGCGCCACCGGCGCGCCGCGCCGGATGGTGGCGCTCGGCCCGCCGGAGGCGGCCGGTGAGCGCACGGCCTCGCTGGCCGGGCAGGATCCGGCCGGCTGCCCGCTGGTGGCCGACGCGCTGGACGACGGGGTGTCGGCCCTGCGGGTGAGCCCGCCGGACGCGAACGCCTTCGGCCGGGACGCCACGGGCGCGCCCGTGCTCGTCCGGGAGGAGGTCACCTCGCTGCTGTGCATCCCGCTGCGGGTCTCCCCCACGTCCCCGGTCCACGGCGCGCTCACGCTGTTCCGTACGGGCGGGCGGCGCGCCTTCGAGATGGCGGAGGCGGGCGCGGCGGACCGCGTCTCCCGCCATATCGCGCTGGCCCTCAGCCGCCCCCGGGTCCGGGAGGGCTGACCGTCCCCGCGCTTCAGGCCGCGTCGACTTCCTCGCCCAGGCGTTCGCAGGTGCGGCTGATCAGCCGGGAGACATGCATCTGGGAGAGGCCCATCCGGTCGGCGATGACGAGGGCTCCGGGGTGCCGAGGGTGTCGACGAGCGCGTACCCGCTGTCGGCGCCGCGCAGTTCGGCGTCCAGGGACAGCGGGCTGAAGCTCTCCAGCGCCTCCATCCCCGCCCGGACGTCCTCCTCGCTCATCCCGGTGCGCGCGGCGATGTCGGCGACGCACGGCGTACGGGCGTCCGGGGAGCGGGTCGGCCCCTGGACCGCCGTACGGAACGGTTGCGCGACTCCTGCACCCGGCGCGGGACGTGCAGGCCCCACGGGTGGTCGCGGAAGTGGCGCTTGACCTCGCCGACCACCGTCGGCACGGCGTAGCTCTCGAAGGCCGAGCCGCGGTCCGGGTCGTAGCCCTTGACGGCCTTGACCAGGCCGAGCGTGGCGACCTGGCGCAGGTCCTCGGCGGACTCGCCGCGGTTGCGGAACTGACCGGCCAGCCGCTCGGCCATCGGCGTCCAGGCGCGGGCGGCGTCCTGGCGCAGGGCTTCCTTCGACGGGCGGCCGCGCCTCCCTTGGGCTATGGTGTGTCACCTGGGAGCGAACCGGACAAATGAGGCGACCACTGTGGACACGCCTGTCGCAGCCGGGCTGCTCCTGTGGCGTGCCTCCGGTCCGAAGCACTAGGTCCTGTCCGGCGGATCTTCGTGGATCAGCCCGCGGCGTCTGGTGCGGTACATCGCAAGGCGGAGGGTCGTCCTCGTACCGGGTCGTACTCGGGCGATCCCGACAACGCGGCGAGGTGCCGTGCCAGGCGTCGTGGGCCCGCGAAGATCCGCCGGACAGGGCCTAAGGGTCCCGTGCCCGTGCGAGACCCCGCCGAACCCGTTCGAGACCCCGCCGAACCCGTTCGAGACCCTGCCGAACAAGGTTTCTTCCCGTGTTTTCTTCCCCGCGCGGCGGTTACCCGTGGCACCGCATCCGCGCTCGAGGAGGGTCCGATGACCGAGTACGGCTACTTTCTGGCCGCCGAGGAACACGGTCCCGCCGAGCTGGTCGAGCAGGCGCGGATGGCGGAACAGGCGGGGTTCACCTCGCTGTGGATCTCCGACCACTACCACCCCTGGAACGCGGCACAGGGCCAGAGTTCGTTCGTCTGGTCCGTGATCGGCGCCCTGGCCCAGGCCACCTCGCTGCCCGTGCAGACCGCCGTGACCTGCCCGACGTTCCGCGTCCACCCCGCCATCGTCGCCCAGGCGGCGGCCACCAGCGCGGTCCTGCTGGAGGGCCGGTTCCGGCTGGGCGTGGGCAGCGGTGAGGCCCTGAACGAGCATGTGCTGGGCGACCGCTGGCCCCCGGCCCCGCTCCGGCTGGAGATGCTGGAAGAGGCCGTGATGGTGATGCGCCAGCTGTTCACGGGGCGCCGGGTCGACCACCACGGCAAGCACTACACGGTGGAGAACGCCCGGCTGTTCACGGTCCCCGACGAGCCGGTGCCCATCGACATCGCCGCGTCCGGGGCGGCCGCCTGCGCGCTGGCCGGGCGGGTCGGCGACGGCTTCATCACCATGGCGCCGGACGCGGAGCTGGTGGAGCGGTTCCGGCGCGGCAGCGGTGCGAGCGGCAACCACAAGCCCGTACGCGGCGGCCTCAAGGTGTGCTGGGGGCCGGACGCCGACGAGGCGCTGCGCACCGCACACCGGCTGTGGGCCGTCGAGTCGCTGCCCGGCGCGCTGCTGACGACACTGCCCGCCCCGGCCCACTTCGAGCAGGCCGCCGAACTCGTCCCGCCCGAGCGGACGGCGTCCAAGGTGACCTGCGGAGACGACGTGGACGCCCATACCAGCGCGCTGTCCGCCTACGCCGAGGCCGGGTTCGACACCGTCTACGTCAACCAGATCGGCCCCGACCAGCGCGGCTTCTTCGACTTCTACCGCACCAAAGTGCTGCCGCAGCTGGCCGGTTGAGCCCTGATTTCCGAGCACCCACAGGAGTGAGTGACCGACATGACCACCAAAGTCGCCGACTATGTCCTCGCCCGGCTGCGCGAATGGGGCGTCGAGCATGTCTACGGGTACCCGGGCGACGGCATCAACGGACTGCTCGCCGCGTGGGGGCGGGCGGAGAACGAACCCCGGTTCATCCAGGCGCGGCACGAGGAGATGGCCGCGTTCCAGGCCGTCGGCTACGCCAAGTTCAGCGGACGGCTCGGCGTCTGCGCGGCCACCTCGGGGCCGGGCGCCATCCACCTGCTGAACGGGCTGTACGACGCCAAGCTGGACCACGTCCCGGTGGTGGCGCTGGTCGGCCAGACCCACCGCAGCGCGATGGGCGGCTCGTACCAGCAGGAGGTCGACCTGCACAGCCTCTACAAGGACGTCGCCTCCGACTTCCTGGAGACCGTGACCGTCCCCGAGCAGCTGCCGAACGTGCTGGACCGGGCCATCCGCACCGCCTACGCCCGGCGCGCCCCCACCGCCGTGATCATCCCGGCGGACGTCCAGGAGCTGGACTACACCCCGCCCACCCACGAGTTCAAGATGGTGCCCTCCAGCCTGGACCGCAGCGGCTGGTCCGCCGTGCCCTCCAGCAGCGCGCTGGAGCGCGCCGCCGAGGTGCTGAACGCGGGCGAGCGGGTCGCCATCCTGGTCGGCCAGGGCGCCACCGGGGCGCGCGCCGAGGTGCGGAAGGTGGCGGACACGCTCGGCGCGGGCGTCGCCAAGGCGCTCCTCGGGCTGGATGTGCTGAGCGACGACCTGCCGTATGTCACCGGGCCCATCGGACTCCTGGGCACCCGCCCCTCGTACGAGCTGATGCGCGACTGCGACACCCTGCTGACGATCGGCTCCAGCTTCCCGTACACCCAGTTCCTGCCGGAGTTCGGCAAGGTCCGCGCGGTGCAGATCGACCTCGACCCGCACATGATCGGGATGCGCTACCCGTACGAGGTCAACCTCGTCGGGGACGCGCGCGAGACGCTGCTGCGGCTGCTGCCGATGCTGCGCCGCGAGGAGTCCCGCGGCTGGCAGGACGGGGTGATGGCGGGGGTGCGGCGCTGGGACGAGGTGATGGAGCAGCGCGCCGAGGTGTCCGCCGACCCCATCAACCCCGAGTACGTGGCGCATTGCCTGAACCCGCTGCTCCCCGACGACGCGATCCTCACCTGCGACTCCGGCTCCGTCGCCAACTGGTACGCGCGCCATGTGCGGATGCGCGGCCGGATGCGCGGCTCCCTGTCCGGCACACTGGCCACCATGGGCAGCGGCGTGCCGTACGCGATCGGCGCCAAGTTCGCCCACCCGGACCGGCCCGTGGTGGCGCTGGTCGGGGACGGCGCGATGCAGATGAACGGGATGGCGGAGCTGATCACCGCGGCCAAGTACCGCCACGCGTGGGACGATCCGCGGCTGATCGTCGGCGTCTGGAACAACCAGGACCTCAACCAGGTGACCTGGGAGATGCGGGCGATGGGCGGCGCGCCCCAGTTCCTGCCCTCGCAGGAGATCCCCGACGTGTCCTCCGCCCGGTTCGCCCAATCGCTCGGCCTGAAGGGCA
Source organism: Streptomyces sp. NPDC040405 (assembly GCF_055595765.1). NCBI lineage: Bacteria > Bacillati > Actinomycetota > Actinomycetes > Kitasatosporales > Streptomycetaceae > Streptomyces > Streptomyces sp. NPDC040405. The sequence goes on along the minus strand of NZ_JBVIVI010000004.1, from coordinate 553,600 downwards.
TCCGGGTGGAGAAGCCCGAACAGGTCGAGCAGGCGTGGCGCGAGGCGCTGAGCGCGGACGGCCCGGTGTGCGTCGAGTTCCTGACCGACCCGGCCGTGCCGCCGATCCCGCCGCACGCGACCTGGGAGCAGATGGAGGCCACGCTCGAATCGATGGCCAAGGGCGACCCGGACCGCACCGGCATGGTGCGCCAGGGGCTGAAGGCGAAGGTGCAGGAGTACCTGCCGCACCGCTCGCACCGGGGCAAGAAGGCCGACGGCGACGGCGCATGAGCGGCGACGAGACGTGAGCGCGGGTGCCCCGTGAAGATCGAGCGGCTGGACGTCACGGCCTACACGGTGCCGACCGACGCCCCCGAGGCGGACGCCACCCTCGCCTGGGACGAGACCACCGTCGTGGTGGTCGAGGCGCGCAGCGAGCTGACCACCGGCCTCGGCTGGACGTACGCGCCGGCCGACGCCGGGTCGGTGGTCTGCGACCTGCTGCGCGCCCATGTCCTGGGCCGCTCCCCCATGGACGTCGCGGGGACGAACGAGGCCATGGGCCGCGCCGTGCGCAACGCGGGGCGTCCCGGTCTGGTGTCCTTCGCGATCTCCGCGGTGGACATCGCGCTGTGGGACCTCAAGGCGCGGCTGCTGGAGCTGCCGCTGCCGCGGCTGATCGGCGCGGTGCACGAGTCCGTGCCGGTCTACGGCTCCGGCGGCTTCCTCACGTACCACGACACCCATCTGGCCACCCAGCTCACCGGCTGGGTGCACGGCCAGGGCATCGATCGCGTCAAGATCAAGATCGGTGAGGCATGGGGCCGGGCCGTCGAGCGCGACCTCGCCCGGGTGCGCCACGCGCGCGACGCGATCGGCCCGCACGCGGAGCTGTACGTGGACGCGGGCGGAGCGTACAACCGCAAGCAGGCGGTGCGGATGGGGCACGCGCTCGCCGAGAGCGGGGTGGGCTGGTTCGAGGAGCCGGTCTCCTCCGAGGACCTGGACGGCCTGCGGGTCGTCCGCGACCTGGTGGTCTGCGACGTCACGGCGGGCGAGTACGGCTATCTGCTGCCGTACTTCGCGCGGCTGGCGCCGGTCGTGGACTGTCTGCAGGCCGACGCCACCCGCTGCGGCGGGCTCACCGTCTGGCTGCGCGCCGCCGCCCTCGCCGAGGCCATGGGGCTGGAGATCTCCGCGCACGGCGCACCGCACGCCCATGCGCAGGTGGCCGCGTGCGTACCGAACCTGCGCCACGTTGAATGGTTCCACGACCATGCGCGCATCGAATCCACCCTCTTCACCGGCGCCCTCGACCCCACCGGCGGCTCGGTGCGGCCCGGCGTGAGCGGTGCGCCGGGACACGGCATGTCCTTCCGCCACGAGACGGCGACGCCGTACCGGGTGCTGTGAGCGGTTTCGGCGCCGTCCTGCTGGCTACCCGCCGGGCGGCTCACCTACGGATGGCACGACGTACGCAGGACACCGGAAAGGACGTGAACACGATGATGGTCGCCTTCCTCGTCGCCCCCGAAGGCGTTGAGCAGGTCGAGCTCACCGATCCCTGGCAGGCGGTCCGCGACGCCGGCGGCACGCCCCGACTGGTGTCCACCGCGTCCGGCCGCGTCCAGGGGTTCCACCACCTCGACAAGGCCGACACCTTCGAGGTCGACCAGACGGTGAAGGACGCGACCGTGGCGGAGTACGACGCTCTGGTGCTGCCCGGCGGGGTCGCCAACCCCGACTTTCTGCGCCTGGACAAGCGGGCCGTCGCCTTCGTCAAGGGCTTCTTCGACGCGGGCAAGCCCGTCGCCGCGATCTGCCACGCGCCGTGGACGCTGGTCGAGGCCGATGTCGTACGCGGCCGCACCCTCACCTCGTGGCCCAGCCTGCGGACCGACATCACCAACGCGGGCGGTGTCTGGGTGGACGAGCAGGTCAAGATCTGCGACGGCGGCCCGAACACCCTGATCACCAGCCGGAGGCCGGACGACCTGAAGGCGTTCGACGAGGCCCTGGTCGAGGAGTTCGCGAGGGCCACGGGCTCGGCGCGGAAGGGAGCGGCGTGATGACCGGACAGCCGGACCGCAAGGAGCGGCAGCGCGAGGAGCACCTGGCCGCCGACCCCGCCGAAGGGCCGCTGACCACCGACCAGGGCGTGGCGGTCGACCACACCGACGACTCGCTCTCGGCGGGCGAGCGCGGCCCCACGCTGATGGAGGACTTCCACTTCCGCGAGAAGCTCACGCACTTCGACCATGAGCGGATCCCGGAGCGGGTGGTGCACGCGCGCGGCGCGGGCGCTTACGGGTACTTCGAGCCGTACGAGTCCTGCGCGGAGTTCACCAAGGCCGCCTTCCTCCAGGACCCGTCCGTCCGCACCCCCGTCTTCGTACGGTTCTCCACCGTGCAGGGGCCGCGCGGGTCGGCCGACACGGTGCGCGACGTACGCGGCTTCGCCACCAAGTTCTACACCTCGGAGGGGAACTACGACCTGGTCGGCAACAACATGCCGGTCTTCTTCATCCAGGACGGCATCAAGTTCCCCGACTTCGTGCACGCGGTCAAACCCGAACCGCACAACGACATCCCCACCGGCGCCTCCGCGCACGACACCCTGTGGGATTTCGTCTCTCTCCAGCCCGAGACCATGCACATGATGATGTGGCTGATGTCGGACCGGGCCATCCCGCGCAGCTACCGGATGATGCAGGGCTTCGGCGTGCACACCTTCCGCTTCGTCAACGCCAGCGGCAAGGGCACCTTCGTCAAGTTCCACTGGAAGCCCAAGCTCGGCGTGCACTCGCTGGTGTGGGACGAGGCCCAGGAGTGCCAGGGCCGGGACCCCGACTTCAACCGGCGCGACCTGTGGAACGCCATCGAGGCGGGCGAATACCCGGAATGGGAGCTGGGCGTTCAACTGGTGCCGGAGGAAGACGAGTTCAACTTCGACTTCGACCTGCTCGACGCCACCAAGCTCATCCCGGAGGAGCAGGTGCCGGTGCGGCCGCTCGGCCGCATGGTCCTGGACCGCAACCCGCACAACTTCTTCGCCGAGACGGAGCAGGTCGCCTTCCACACCGCCAACGTCGTCCCCGGCATCGACTTCACCAACGACCCGCTGCTCCAGGCCCGCAACTTCTCCTACCTGGACACCCAGCTGATCCGGCTCGGCGGCCCCAACTTCGCGCACATCCCGGTCAACCAGGCCGTCGCCCCCGTACGCACCAACCACCGCGACGGCTACCACCAGAGCGAGATCCACACCGGCACCAACTACTCCCCCAACTCCCTGGGCGGCGGCTGCCCCGCCATCGCCGGAGCCGACGGCTATGCCTTCTCCCACTACGCGGAACGCGTCGACGGCGACAAGATCCGCAAGCGCAGCCCCAGCTTCAAGGACTTCTACAGCCAGGCCGCCATGTTCTGGAACAGCATGAGCGACTGGGAGCGCGAGCACATCGTGGCCGCCTTCCGCTTCGAACTGGGCAAGGTGGCCACGGTGCGGATCCGCGAGCGTACGGTCGACCAGCTCGCCCACATCGACTACGGCCTGGCCACGGAGGTCGCCGAGGGCATCGGCATCGCCAACCCCGCCCCGGCTCGCGACAACCACAAACCCGTCGCCTCGCCCGCCCTCAGCCTGGACAACCTGCGCGGCGACCACTCCCTCCACACCCGCACCGTCGCGGTGCTGGTCACGGACGGCGTGGACGCCGGACAGCTCGCCCAGGCGCAGGAGGCGCTGACCGTCGAGGGGGCCGTCGTCGAAGCGCTCGCGGCCCATGACGGCAAGGTGCGCGGCAGCGACGGCAACGGCTACGCGGTGGACCGCGCCCTGCCGACCGTCGCCTCCGTGCTGTACGACGCCGTCCTGCTGCCCGGTGGTCCCCCCGGAACTCCGGACCTGGCTTCCGACGAGGCCGCCATGCGCTTCGTCCGCGACGCCTACCGGCACGGCAAGCCCATCGGCGCCCTGGGCTCGGGCGTCGGCCTGCTCACCGCCCTCAGCCCCGACGGCCTTCACCTGTCCGCCGGGCATGGGCAGGTCTGCGCGGACCGGGGCGTGGTCACCGATACGACGACGGGGGCGGCGAGCGAGGAGTTCACCCGGGCGTTCGCCGATGCCATAGCCGCCCACCGGCACTTCACCCGCCCCCCGGCGCGCCCCTGACCGCGGCCCGGCACCGCGCGAAGCCGGGGAGGGCGCGGTGCCGGGAGCATGCGGGGTCACCTCATGCGAGGAAGGTCCGTACGGCGGCGGCCTCCTCGTCGGTGAGGGTGACGCCGAAGCCGTCGCGCAGCTCCTGTACCGCCTGGTCCGCGGTGAGCTGACGCTCGTCGATGAGGCCGTCCGGACGCTGCGTGCGCAGCGTCCGGTCACGCAGGACGTGGCGGGCCTTGTCGTCACCGCGCTGGGCCACGATGTGGCCGGTGAAGACGGACTTCGGGTGGGTGGCGGTGTAGTGGAAGGACGCCACGAAGTCGCTCGGGGCCTGGGTCTCCAGTCCGAAGGCGTAGACGTCGAACCAGCTGTCCGCGTTGAGCGTGCGGAGCACCCAGGTCTCCTCGCCCTCCCGGACCACCTGCCACGTCCACTCGCCGACGGTGGAGTGGCCCTCGTGCTCGAAGGGCACGGGGTGGAGCGGCCCCGCGTCCCCGAAGCCGACGTCCACGAGGTAGGTGCGCCCCTCGGCCCGCGCGGTCAGCATGGTGTGGGAGCGGAACCGCACGTCCGTGGTGTTGCCGCGGCGGACCCGGGCCAGGTGCCGGTTGACGGTGAAGCCCAGGGCCTCCAGGACGGCCGCGAACAGCAGATTGTGTTCCAGGCACATGCCTCCCCGCCCACGGTGGACGAGCTTGTCCTGAATGCCCGCGACACCGGTCGGCACGAGGATGTCGAGCCCCACGTCGATCGACTCGAAGCAGATGGTGTCGACATGGCGCCGATGGATCTCGGTGAGGGTCGCCAGGGTCGCCTCGCGCGGGCCGGAGTAGCCGATCCGGGCGAAGTAGGCGTCCAGGTCCGGGGTTTCGTCCTCCCACAGATTGCGCGGGGCGGTGCTGGCGGAGGTGGGGAGAGAGGTGGTCATCGCAGGTCTCCTCGAAGTGCTGTGGCGTGGCTCAGCCGCGCTGGGACACGGCTTCGGCTTCGGCCTTTTCGCTGGGTTCGGAGCGTGCCGCGACGGTGTCCTTCCGCGGCCGGGCACCGGTCGGTCCGAACAGGGTGACGATGATGGCCGCGATCAGGTACGCCGCGGCGAGGCAGAGGGCCGTGGGGACGAATTCCCCGAAGAGCGCCGGTACTTGGGCGCCCAGCCCGGCGCACAGGTTCAGCACGAAGCTGAAGACGGCGAGCGCGGTACCGGCGGCGGCCCCTGCCGCCGCACCGGTCGACTGCACCAGGGCCGGGGTGGCGCTGGACGAGGCGAGCATGGTGAAGAACATGGCGGCGCCCATGCCGACCACGCTGTCGTTCAGGAGCGCGGCGGTGCCCACACCGATACCGCAGATCGTGAGGGCCCCGGCGGCACGCCACTTGGGGACGATCCGGGCGAGCACGGGCGCCAGCACCACCGAGAGGACCAGGGCGGGCAGTGCGCTGGCGCGCAGTCCCAGCATGGCGTCGTGGTCACCGGCCAGGCCGGAGGGTCCGTAGAGCTGGATCGCGGTGTAGGCGGAGGTGATGCCGCCGAGCGAGATCACGCCGCCCACCAGGAAGGGGACGATGCGCAGCAGACCGGAGCGAGGCGCGGTGGCCGACTGCCCGGCCTTCTGGGGCGAGCCCTTGGGGGTGGTGGGGCTGGGGAGGTCGGGCAGCATCACCTTGTGCACCGCCACGGCCGACAGGGCCAGCAGCGGGCCGGAGATCCAGAAGAGCGACTGCCAGCCGAAGGTCGGCTCCAGCAGCTGGGCGGCGACCTGTCCGACGACCAGGCAACCGCCCAGCGAACAGGAGATGATGGTGATCGCCGTGGCGAGCCGGGAGGCGGGCAGCCGCTGGCCGAAGTAGGCGTAGACCACAGGTGAGAAGACACCTGCCGCGACGCCCTGCACCGCTCGGACCAGCGAGCCGGACAGCAGCGATTCGGTGAACGGCACCAGCATCGTGATCACGGCCATCGCGGAGATCGACCACACCAGGGCGCCCCTCCGGCCGAGCCGGGCGCTGAGCGGCGCGGCGAGCAGCGAGCCGAAGGCGAAGGCGATGGCGAAGGACGTGGTGGCCCAGGCGGCCCCCTCGTCGCTGGTGTGCCAGGCCGAGGCGAAGTTGGGGATGAGCGAGATCGTGGCGTACGCCTGGCTGGCCAGGATGATCGCGATCGGGGCCAGGGTCCCCACGGTACGGGCGAACGGCGCTTCAGGCGCTTTCGTCCCGGTGTCGGTTGTCATGGTGGTTGTGCCTCTCCGGGGCAGTGGTGACGGTCAGGGGCCGCACGGTCCGGATGCGGACCGTGCGGGACGGTGGCCTGCGGTCCGGCACACGCTGACGCACCGCAGGCCACGGTCCTTGAGGGTCGGTGCGGTCAGACCTCCTGCAGTCGGCCGACGGGCGGGGCGGCGCTGATGACCGCCCGGCGCAACTGCCCCGCGATCTCGGGGTCGTCGACGGGGTGGGTGTCGGCGAAGCGCGTCTCCGTCTTGCCCACGGCGACTCCCTCGCCGGGAATCACCTGGGCACCGGCGACACCGAGCGCCTTGATGACTTCCTCCTGGGCCCATACGCCGCCGAACTGGCCGTACGTCGCGCTCAGTACGACCGTCGGCATGTTGGACAGGGCGCTCTCCCCGAACGGGCGGGAGAGCCAGTCGAGGGCGTTCTTCAGGACGGCCGAGGTCGTGCCGTTGTATTCCGGGGTGAAGACCATGAGGGCGTCCGCCTCGCCGACGTTCCGGCGCAGGGCGACGGCCTGGCGCGGGGCGACGCCGTCCGCCAGGTCGATGTCCTCGTCGTAGTAAGGGAGTTCTGCCAGCCCCTCGACGATCTCGATGGTCACGCCGTCAGGGCACAGCCTGACAGCGGCTTCGGCGAGCTGTCGGTTGAACGAGCCGGCTCTGAGGCTGCCGACGAGAGCGACTATGCGCACAGGCATGACGAAGTGACTCCTAGAACTGAGGTGGAAAAGCGTCCGGTGCAGGGGGCCTCGGAGCCGACCCGTGGGCCGGGGTCGGCGAGGGTGTGCCGAGGCCATGGACCCGGTTGTCCATCCCGTTCTGCCGCAGAGCGTGCCACTGAAGCAGGCGGGTGCTTGTTGTGGGCATGTCATCCGGACTTCGGTCAGGTGCGTACGAGGGTTTCCGGTGGGGGGGCTTCGGTCGTCATCGTCCGAAGCCTCGGAGGTTGTGGCGAGGGCGCCGGGGACCGCCCCGGCGAATGCACTTCACACGTAAGCAGATTTCGGCCATCGACGTCAAACAGTTCGGCGTCGAACTGTCTGTTCTGACGGGAGCGCAGCCGAGCTTCGCGGCACGTCCGGACGCGCGTCACCTCGCGTTTGAGCAGGCTGTATTCTCAGTTTTTGAAGATTCAGTGTCGAATGATTCGACCTCGATGCCGAGGGCCGGTCGATCAAGGAACGGAGGACAGCCGAGGCATGACGGACGAGCGGCGTGCAGGCGACGACAAGTTGGCCACCACGAGCGAGGAGACCGCGGCAGGCGAGCCCTCCGAACCGACAGGCGCGACCGATGCCGTCGACGCGATCCTCCGGCAGTGGGAGCGCGTCCGGCCGGACCTCGACGCCTCCCCGATGGGTGTGATCGGGCGCCTGTCCCGCGCCGCCCGGCTGACCAGTCTGCGCGTCGACGAATACCTGCGCTCCGAGGGGCTGGAGAGCTGGGAGTTCGATGTCCTCGCGACACTGCGGCGAGCCGGTGCGCCGTACACCCTCAACTCCAAGGAACTCGCCTCCGCCAGCATGATCGGGGCCGCGGCGATGACCAACCGCGTCGCCCGGCTCCTGGACCGGGGCCTGCTCACCCGCGAGTCGGACGCCCAGAACCGGCGCCGGGTGAAGATCGCCCTGACGGCCGAGGGTCTGGCAATGGTCGACCGGGTCGTCAAGGGACACGTCGAGAACGAACGCAAGCTCATGGAAGGCATGACGCCGGAGGAGCAGGACCAGCTTGCCCACCTGCTGCGCCTTCTCCTCATCTCCCTCGGGGACGGCACAAGGGGCGGCGCCGGTGGGCAATGCCCCATCGAGTGTCCGATGCCGGCAGCGGACCGCTGAGGTTCGCGCGGGGGCCGGGAGGAGCTCCCGGTTCGGGCTACGCCTCGCGGCCCAGCAGCGCCAGCAGCCTCGTCTGGGCGTCGGCATCCGGCGGCGGCTCCACCGGGGCCGCGAAGAGGCCGCTCTTCTCCAGGTCCGCCGCGTACGGCGCCACCTCTCGTACGGCGAAGTCGACCAGCAGCTTCGGGAGCCGCTCGTCGGCGCCGATGGCGCGGGACAGGTCCCAGGCGTGGACCGTCGCGTCGGTGGTCATCTGCGCGCAGTAGTCGGTGGCGGGGCTCGCGCCGTAGGAGAGGGCGACGGTGCGGTCCAGGGCGCCCGGCTCCTGGAAGGCCGTACGGGCGACGGCCACGGCCGCGTCCCAGGTGGCGACGGGGTCGCCGCCGAGCTGATCGCCGGACAGGACGTCGTCCTCGCCGCCGGGGCTCGCCCCCTCGCGGAGCAGCGCGGGCACCCACATCTGCTCGACCGCCAGGTGGTTCACCAGGTCCCGCACGGTCCACTCGGTGCAGGGCGTGGGGGCGTCCCACTGGCCGGGCCGTACGGCGTGCACCCGCTCGGTGAACAGGTCCAGCGCCTCACCGTGCCTGGCCAGCAGCGGATTGTTCGCGTCAGTGTCAGTCATGGGCGCCGAGTACCCGCGCGACGGGCCGCTAATAAAACGCAGAGGCGCCGGGCACGGGCCCCTGATCTCCCGTGCCCGGCGCCGCCCTCACTCCCTGCGGGCCGCTCGGCCACACGCCGGGTCCCCGGGCCGGAGGACCTCAAACCCTCCCGGAAAAACTTCCGGACCCGACCCCTCCGGTCCCGTGTCAGTGGCGTGGCGACGGGTACGCGGGAGGGACGAAAAACCGGACCGCCAGGAGGGAGTGACCGGCAGCACCTGGGCGGCGCGACGCAGTGAACCACTACTCGGGGACATGACCATCCCACGAGCACCACGGACCCATGAGGGAAGGGGACCGACATGCAGCGAGGCAGCAACCGGCTGAGCGCTCACCGGGACGATGAGATGAAGCAGGAGCTTCAGGGACTGATCCGTTCCGGCCATCCGACCCGCGTCGAGGAGTGGCACGACCCGGAGCCCGCCGCCGACGACGACCCGGCGGTGACGACCGGTCCGGTGCCCTCGCCGGGGGCGATCGGCGAGGCGGAGAGGCTGCGCTTCGAGTTCGCCCGCCATCTGGGCCGTACGACGTTCCCGGCGGAACGGAGCGCCGTGCTGCGCGTCCTGCACGAACGGCACGCACCGGACCGGCTGATCAATCTGGCCGAAGAGCTGCCCGCCCACGAAACGTTCCGTACCGTGCAGGAGGTGGTCTCCGCGCTCGGTCTGCGCCCCGAGGCGTAAGCGGCCCCCGAGACGCGAGGCCCGGCCCGGCACACCCGAAGAAGGCGAGCGAAATGCCGCAGTACGTGAAAGACGTCATGACGCCGACGGTCACCTTGGTGCGTCCCGATGCCTCGCTGGTGGAAGCCGCGCAGCTGATGCGCGCGAAGGACATCGGCGGTGTGTTCGTGGCGCTCGACGGTGAGCTGCTGGGCGTCCTCACCGACCGCGACATCACGCTGCGCGCGGTCGCGGACGGCGTCGATCCGCTGACGGTCAGCTGCCATCTGGTGTGCACTCCGAACCCGGTGACCATCGGCCCCGACGAGGAGATCACCGAGGCGGCCGCGCTGATGCGCGAGCATGAGGTGCGGCGACTGCCGGTGGTCCGGGCGGGGCGCCCGGTGGGAGTGGTGAGCATGCGGGATCTGGAGCAGGGGCGGACGCCCGCCTGAGGGTGCCAAGAGGGCGGCGGGGAACGGGAGTTGCCGGTTCCCCGCCGCCATTCTCATGCCTTCCATGGACCATATGGTGAGACGACTCTTCTCGTCATGCGAGATGGCGGCGTACGGTGGCAGTCGTTCCCGATCGCGGTCGACTCGACGAGGAGTTCCGTCATGCCGAACGACGCCGTCTACACCCACGGACACCACGAGTCGGTGCTGCGCTCGCACACCTGGCGCACGGCCGCCAACTCCGCGGCCTATCTGACCGGCCATCTCGTGCCCCATATGCGGGTCCTGGACATCGGCTGCGGCCCCGGCACCATCACCGCCGACCTGGCCGGGCTGGTGCCGCGGGGCGAGGTCGTCGGCGTCGACGCGGAGCCCGCCATTCTGGAGCAGGCGCGGTCGGTCGCCGATGAGCGCGGCCTGACCAATCTCCGCTTCGCGGTCGCCGACGTCCACGATCTGGACTTCCCCGACGACTCCTTCTGCGTCGTCCACGCCCACCAGGTGCTCCAGCACGTCGGCGACCCGGTGCGGGCGCTGCGCGAGATGCGGCGGGTGTGCAAGCCGGGCGGCATCGTCGCGGTCCGCGACAGCGACTACGCCGCCATGACCTGGTATCCGCACCTCACCGGGCTGGACGCCTGGCTGGACCTCTACCGCCGGGTCGCGCGCGCCAACGGCGGCGAGCCGGACGCGGGGCGCCGACTGCGCTCCTGGGCCCTGGAGGCGGGCTTCGCCGGCACCGCCCTCACCGCGACCGCCGCCGCGTGGTGCTACGCCACCCCCGAGGAGCGGGCGTGGTGGAGCGGGCTGTGGGCGGACCGCACGGTCGCGTCGTCGTACGCCCGGCGCGCGGTCGAGGGTGGCCACGCCACGGATGCGGAGCTGGCAGAGATCGCCAGCGCCTGGCGCGCGTGGGGCGGCCGGGACGACGGCTGGTTCGCCGTCCTGCACGGCGAGCTGCTGTGCCGTATCTGACGTGCGGTTGAGGTTCAACTAGGCTCGCCCGCATGGACATCATGGGGACTTCACTGCGGGTCTGTGTCGACGATCTGGACTCCGCCATCAGCGTCTACGAACGGCTCACCGGAGCCGAGGCGTCCCGCTCCCAGCGCGGCGGCGTCTCGGTCGCGGCGGTCGGCTGCTTCTTTCTGATGAGCGGCCCGGAGTCGGAGATGGAGATTCTCCGCAAGATCGCGGCGACGATCGCGGTGAAGGACGTGGACGAGGCGATCGCCGATCTGACGGCGGTCGGCGCGCAGATCGTCGCGGGCCCGATCCCCGCCCCCACCGGCCGCATGCTGGTGGCCCGCCACCCGGACGGTTCGATCTTCGAGTACGTGGACCGCAACCCCGCCTGAACAGCGCACTCCCGGCCGGTCGGCGGGGGCGCCTCCCCCGGTGCCCTCGCCGACCGCGATTACGCGGGCCCCGGCATGTCGCTGGTGATGGCCCAGCGGTCGTGGTCGCGCCACGCCCCCTCGATATAGAGAAAGTCGGGCGAAAAGCCCTCCAGCCGGAAGCCATGCCGCTTGACGAGCGCGGTCGACGCCTCGTTGCCGGGCTGGATGTTGACCTCGATCCGGTGCAGCCCGAGCGGCCCGAATGCCTGCCGCAGCACCAGCCCGAGCCCCTCGGACATATAGCCGCGCCCGGCGGCGGGCGGGAAGGCGCCGTAGCCGATCGCGCCGCACTGGAACGCGCCGCGCACGATGTTGTTGATGTTGATGAATCCGGCGAGCGCCCCGGTCTCCCGCTCGCAGACCAGGAAGCCGCGCCGGTCCTCCCGCTCCAGCTGGGCGATGAAGCCCTCGTACGCCTCGTCCGTCGTGGGCAGCGTCAGCCAGGGGCTGTGGAAGGACGCGCTCTGCCGCGCGAGCCGGACGAATTCGGCGCCGTCCGCACGCCGATGGGGACGGATGGCCGCGCGGGTTCCCTCGGCGAGATACGCATGATCAGGCATTGGTCAATGATGGTACGGAGGCCGGGCCTCCGCCACCGACTTAGCGGCCGCGACCCCATCTGGTCATATCCATGAACGCTGCGCCGCTGGTCGCACGAACGGCCCCCTTGACTTTTCCGGCCGCATGGGCGGCCTGAACACCAGGTCAGCGCTGCGGAATAAGTGCTTCACAGGCCATTGACCGAGTGCATACAGAACCGTATGGTCCTGCGCACCACTCATTGACTGTTCACAGGGATGAACATATCGCCAGGAGAGCACCATGGCACAGCAGGGACCCCCCGGCCAGGACGCGGCGCCCGCGCCGGAGCTGGTCGACCGGGCGGTGAGCAAGTTCTTGCGGCGCGTCATGCCGATGCTGGTGTTGATGCTCGTCGTCAACCAGATGGACCGCACCAACGTCGGTTTCGTCCAGGACGACCTCAGCGCCGACATCGGAGTCGGCGCCGCCGCATACGGCTTGGGCGCCGGGCTGTTCTTCATCAGCTACGCCATCTTCGAAGTGCCGAGCAACATGCTCATGGAGCGCTTCGGCGCCCGCGTCTGGCTGACCCGCATCATGATCAGCTGGGGAGCGGTGACGCTCGCCATGTGCTTCATGCACGGCGTCACGTCCTTCTACGTCCTGCGCTTCCTGCTCGGCATCGCCGAGGCGGGGTTCTTCCCGGGCGTCATGTACTACTTCACCACCTGGCTGCCCAACTCCTACCGGGGCCGGGCCAGCGCCCTCTTCCTCGGCGGCTCCGCCACCGCCTACATCGTCACCGGCCCGATCAGCGGCGCGCTCCTCGAAATGCACGGCCTCGGCGGCTTCGCCGGATGGCGCTGGATGTTCGCCATGGAAGGCGCCATCTCGATCGTGGTGGGCCTGATCGCCGCGTTCTTCCTGGTCTCCAAGATCGGCGACGCCCGCTGGCTCACCACCGAGGAGCGGACGGCCCTGAGCGCGGCGGTCGAGCGCGACCGGGCCAGCCGCAGCCGCGAGCCCAAGGTGTCCCGGCTGCGCCTGGTGCTCCACCCGCAGGTCGCGCTGCTCACCCTGGTCTTCTTCGCCATGGCACTGACCGGCTACGCCATCACCTTCTGGCTGCCGAGCCTGGTCGACGACATCGGCGGTCTTTCGCCCTTCCAGGTCGGACTGCTCTCGGCCGTCCCGTGGATCTGCGCGGTGGTCACGATGTACACCATGAGCCGCTACACCGACCGCATGCCGGACCGGCGCCCGTACCTGGCCATCGTGCTGGTGCTGTCGGCCATCGGCACGTTCCTCGCCACGCTCGGCTCCCCGTGGTTCGGCCTCGCGGCCATCACCCTGGCCGCCGTCGGCAGCAAGTGCGGCGCCAACCTCTTCTGGCCGCTGGCGCAGTCCAGCCTCGACCTCAAGGTCACGGCCTCCGGGCTCGCCGTCATCAACTCCCTCGGCAACCTGGGAGGGTTCGTCGCCCCGACGCTCTTCGGCTACCTGGAGGAGAGCACGGGCAGCACCAACGGCGGGCTCTACGCGCTCTCCGCCGCCTCCCTGATCGCCGTGGTCGGGGTCTACCTGCTGCGCCGCCCGGCGGCCGGGACCGGCAGCGGGACGGGCGCCAACGCCCCCGCCCCGGCGCCCGCACCGGCCGCGCACTGAGCCCCGGGCCCCGGCCGGGCCGAGGGTTCCTAGCCCTCCCGGCCGGGGTCGCGCAGGGCCATCGCCGCCGCGTAACCGGACTCCACCGGTACGTCGGCCATCGTCCACGGCCCCACCGGCACCGGCTCCCGGCCGGTGCCGAGGTAGTCCCGCGCCGGGTCCTGGGACAGCCCGGTGCCGATGCCCTTCAGATACGCCTCCTTGCGCGTCCAGCAGCGGCCGAAGGCGGCGGGCCGGTCGGCCTCCGGCAGCGCGGCCAGCTCGGCGCGCTCCCTGGGGTGCAGGCTCTCGGCGACCTGGGCCACCACCGAGGCGGCCTGCATCTTCTCCACATCGACCCCGACCGGAGTCCCGGCGAAGGCGAAGAGCACCAGGTCACCGGCGTGCGACATATTGAAGTGGAGCGGGGTGCCGACCACCGCGGGGCGGCCGTGCGGACCGCCGCAGCCGGGGCAGTCCTCCCGGGTGAACGGAACGCCGGACGGCTCCATGCCCAGATAGCCGCCGAGCAGCTGGCGCAGCCCGATATGGGCCGCCGTGTACCGCTCCCGGTCCTCGGCGCGCAGGAACCTCCCGGCCCGCTCCAGCTCCTCGGCGTCGAGGATCTTGCCGGGTGCGGCGGCGTCCAGAGCGGCGATGAAGGACGAGACGCTGAGCAGCCAGGTCTCGGGCTCGCCGCCCTGCGGCCAGCCACCGGCCAGGGCGGTGGGCAGCGGCTCACGGCCGACGAGGCGCGGGGCCCGTGCGGTGGTCAACTGGCTCCTCCAGAACGAATGATGGCGAAACAGTTCGCATATCGGATCTTGCGCGGTTCACGCTACCGCCGCCGAGGGTGCCCGGGGCACCCAGGGCGCTCATGTGCGCAGCTCCAGCGCGGGCACCCCGGCCACGGACAGGCCGAAGGTCCCGGCATACAGGGACAGTTCGGCCTCCAGGGCGCGGACCATGGTGTCGGCGCGGCGGAAGCCGTGCCCCTCGCCCTCGAAGGTGAGATACGCGTGCGGCACCCCGCGCCCCGCCATCGCCTCCATGAACCGCTCGCACTGCACCGGCGGGCAGATCGTGTCGTCCAGCCCCTGGAGCAGCAGGAACGGCGCGGCGATCCGGTCGGCCCGGTGGAGCGGCGAACGCTCCCGGTAGCGGTCCGGGACCTCGGCGACCGGTCCGATCAGCGATTCGGCGTACCGCGATTCAAAGTCATGGGTTTCGCCGGTGGCCCAGGCGGCGGGGTCGAGGATCGGATAGCTGACCGTGCCGCACGCGTACAGCCGGGTGGCGGTAAGCGACACGGCCGCCGTCCACCCGCCCGCGCTGCCGCCGCGGATCGCCAGCCGGGCGCGGTCGGCGACGCCCTCGTCGGCGAGCGCCCCGGCGACGGCGGCGCAGTCCTCGACGTCGGCCACGCCCCACCGCTCGCGCAGCCGGTCGCGGTAGGCGCGGCCGTAGCCGGTGGACCCGCCGTAGTTGACCTCGACGACGCCGATGCCGCGCGAGGTGAAGTACGCGATCTCCAGATCGAGGACGAGCGGGGCCCGCCCGGTGGGCCCGCCGTGCGCCCACACCACGTAGGGCGGCAGCTCGCCGGGCGGGGCGGTGCGGCCGGGGTGGTGGGGCGGGTAGAGCTGGGCGTGGATCTCGCGGCCGTCCGCCCCGGTGAAGGTGCGGACCCGCGGCTCCGGGTAGTACGCGGGGTCGACGGGGTCGGTATGGGCGCTGCCGATGACGCGGGCGTGGCCGGTACCAGTGTCCAGCTCCACGACCTCATGCCCGCTGCGCGGGCTCGCGGCGACGCCGACGACCCGGGTGCCGTCCACCGCGAGCGTCGGCTCCCACTCGGTCCACGGCCCGGCGACATCGGCCACCTCGCCGCTCTCGGGGTCGAGGACGCCGAGCGTCTGGGCGCCCCGCCCGTGCAGCACGGCGACCAGCCCGCCGGGCAACGGCGCGAACCAACGGTGCCCGAGCTTCCACAACGGCCCCCCGAATTCCTCCTGCCGAGGACACACCTCCCGGGCCTCCGCGCCTGCGTCCCGCCCGGTCGCACCCGGGGCACCTGCCCCGGCCACGCCGGGATCCGTGCCGCCCCCGGCCCCGGCCACGCCAGGACCCGCCGCCGGGGGCGGGACAGGTCGCGGCGCCGCCGCCCCCGCACCCGGGGCCGGGGCCGCCGCCGCGAGGACTCGCGGCGGCAGGCGGTGGAGGTTCCACCAGCCCGTGCGGTCCGTGGTGGCGAGGAGCGCGCCGTCGGGGGCCCAGTCGACTTGCGCGATGGACTCCTCCGGCCCGCCCAGCACCGCACGGGCCTCGCGGAACGGGCCGTCCTCCGCCACCTCCGCGACCATCACCTCCGTGCCGTCCCACGGCATCCGGGGGTGGTCCCAGGCGATCCACGCGACCCGGCGGCCGTCCGGTGCGAGCCGGGGGCCGGTGACGAAGTCATGGCGGGCATCGGTCAGTTCGCGCACCGCCGCACGGTCCTCGGCGGCCGAGCCGTCCAGCGGTACGGCGGCGATCACACGCCGTACGTCCGTCGGCCGCTCGCCCGTGAACTCCTCCAGCACGCACCACACTTCGCCGCGGTCCGGGTACGGCACGAGATCCGCCCAGCGCAGCCCCTCGCCCACCTCCGACACCGGGGTCAGCGGGCGCGGCGGGGCGCCCGCCGGGGCGTCCGGTGCGTACGCGTACAGCCGCTGGTCGGCGAAGTGGACGAACACCACCAGCGGGCCGCCCACCGGGCGCGGGTCCGCGGCCCACGGGGTGCCGCCGTAGCCCATGACCTTGCTGCGCACGTTCCACGGCGGCGGCAGCACCGGGACCTCGGTGCCGTCGGCCCGCCGCCGCACCAGCGCCCGGCGGCCGCCCTCGGCGGGGCGGGGCGCGGTCCACCACACCTCGTCGCCGACGATGCCCACGTACTCCGGGTGGCCGTCGTGCGAGGCGGCGAGGGCGGCGTCGACCGGGGAGGGCCAGGTCCCGTACGGGGCCGTGGCCGCCACCTGCTGCACCACCGGCTCACGCCCCCTGCAGGAAGTGGTCCAGCACCCGGACGCCGAAGTGCAGGGCGTCGACCGGAACCCGCTCGTCCACGCCGTGGTAGAGCGCCTGGTAGTCGAAGCCCTCGGGCAGCCGCAGCGGCGAGAAGCCGTAGCCGCGGATGCCGAGCCGGGAGAACTGCTTGGCGTCGGTGCCGCCGGACATGCAGTACGGCACGGCGTGGCCGCCCGGGTCGAAGCGCTGGACGGCGGCGCGCATCGCCTCGTACGTGGGCGCCTCGGGACCCACCGGGGCCTGGAGCGGGACCTCGCGGTGGTGGAACTCCCAGTCGACGTCCGGGCCGGTGAGCTGGTCGAGGGTGTCCCGGAACTCGTCCTCGCCACCGGGCAGCATCCGCCCGTCGACGTAGGCGGTGGCGCTGCCGGGGATCACATTGATCTTGTAACCGGCCTCCAGGACCGTGGGGTTGGCGCTGTTGCGCACGGTCGGTTCGACGAGGGCGGCGGCCGGGCCCAGCTTGGCGAGCAGTTCGTCGACGTCGAAGCCGGGCGCGTCCACATCGGCCGGGATGTCCTGCAGCGCGGCGATCTCGGTGAGCGCCGCCTTCACGGTGGGCGTCAGCCGGACCGGCCAGCGGTGGTCGCCGATGCGGGCGATGGCGGCGGCCAGCCGGCTGACCGCGTTGGACCGGTTGACCTTCGAACCGTGTCCGGCGCGGCCGTGCGCGGTGAGCTTCAGCCAGGCCGTGCCGCGCTCCCCCGCCGCGATGGGGTAGAGCCGCAGCCCGGGCCCGGCGTGGAAGGTGAAGGCGCCGGATTCGCTGATGCCCTCGGTACAGCCCTCGAACAGCTCGGGGTGGCTGTCGGCGAGGTAGCCGGAGCCCCAGGCGGCGCTGTCCTCCTCGTCGGCGGTGAAGGCCAGCACGATGTCCCGGCGGGGCCGCACCCCGGCCCGCGCCCAGGCCCGGACGACCGCGAGGACCATCGCGTCCATGTTCTTCATGTCGATGGCGCCCCGGCCCCACACCACTCCGTCGCGCACCTCCCCGGAGAAGGGGTGCACGGTCCAGTCGGCGGGCTCGGCGGGCACCACGTCCAGATGGCCGTGGACGAGCAGCGCGGGCGCGGCCCTGTCGGTGCCCTCGATCCGGGCGACCACATTGGTGCGCCCCGGCGACCGCTCCAGCAGCGTGGGGTCGATGTCCACGTCGCTGAGCATCTCCGCCACGTACTCGGCGGCCGGGCGCTCCGAGCACTCCCCTCCGCCACGGTTGGTGGTGTCGATCGCGATCAGCTCGGAGGTGAAGCGCACCACCTCCTCCAGCGCCTGCGCGTCGATCGCCTCCGGACGGACCGTGTCAGCCATATTGCTCCTCCACCGCGGCCGATACGACAGTCGTGACCGCCTTGAAGCAGCGGATCCCCTCGTACATGGTCGGTGAGGTGTAGGCGACGCGCCGCTCGCCGCTGCGCTCCACGCCCGGCACGACGCTCGCCGCCCCCACCAGATGCTCGGCGTCGAATTCCAGCTCGATGGTGAACGGCCCGCGGTGCGGGGGTTCGTGGCGCACCGCCAGCACGGCCGCCTCGCGTGCCGCCTCCCGGATGTCCGCGGCGGTACGGGCGGGGGTGCGGCACACCGCCGCGTACCGCGAGACGTAGTCCTTGACGGCGACGCAGCGGGCGTCCGGCGCATAGCCCTTGGCGTCCTTGCAGGTCAGGTCGTCGCCGGTGACCAGCACCACCGGTACGCCGTACTCGGCGACCACGAGCGAGTTGAGCAGCCCCTCGCTCGCCCGGGCGCCGTTCGCCCAGACGCCCGTCACGGAGTTGGGGAGGTAGGTGTGCGCGAGCACGCCCTCGGTGCCCGCGCCGGTGTGGTAGCCGATGAACGCCACCCCGTCCACATCGCCGTGCTGCACGCCCTCGACCATGCTCAGCGTCTTGTGCCGCCCGGTGATCATCTGCGCCCGCTGATCCAGCTTCTCCAGCAGCAGATTGCGCATGGACCAGTGGGCCTCGTTGATGAGCACCTCGTCCGCGCCGCCGTCGAAGAACCCCAGCACCGCCGCGTTCACATCCGAGGTGAACGGGTGTCGGCAGCGCTCCCACTGCGGGGTGCCGGGAAGGACGTCGCCCGGCCAGGTCACCCCGGTGGCGCCCTCCATGTCGGCGCTGATGAGGATCTTCATGGTTCGTTACGTTACGCGCTGTGCGGGGGCCGAACCACCCCTGTGGATAACCCTCCCTCACCCTCCCTCACCCCCCGGCGTCCGTCCCACCACGAACCACCGGGCCGGAAGCTCCACCCGCGAACCGTCGGCCCATTGCTCCGTCTGGGCCAGGGCCGTGGGACCGTCGGCCAGGATCCGCAGGCCCGCGGCCGCCAGCAGCTCCGGGACTTCCGCGTCCGCCGCGTCGGCGGGCTTGAGGCCGTGGTCGAAGACGCGGCGGAGCTTGAGGGGCGGGCCGCCGGGGCTCTCGGCCAGGCGGGCCAGCGTCTTCTTGGACTCCTCCGTCAGCTCCGCGACGAAGCCCCGGCCGCGGCGGCCGACCAGGGCGGCCACCGCTTCGGCGACGAGGCGGCGGTCGGGGGCGTCACTCTGGTGGATGACGGCGCGCATGTAGACGTTGGTGTCGCCGAGCCGCTCGGACAGCTCGCCCACGGCCGCCGGATCCGTGAGGCTCAGCTGCCGGAACTCGGCGGTCCCCGCCGGATCGGCGCGCCGCGCGTGCGCGACCGCCGCATGGGACAGGTCGACGCCCAGGGCGCGGCCGAAGCGGGTGGCCAGATAGCGGGTCTGGGTGCCGTTTCCGCAGCCCAGGTCGACGATGGGGAGGGCGAGGTCGGCGTGCGGGGCCAGGCGGTCGACGTCCCGGGCCGCGCTCAGCGACGGGTCGGCGTCCCAGATGGCCTCCCCCGGGGCGTCCGAGGTGGCCCGCCAGTAGCTCTCCCACGCTTCCCGGTAACGCTCCGACACGCTCATCGCCGCTCCCCACGTCCGTCGTTACGTCCGTCCCTACCCCGGCGCGGCTCAGGGATGACGCACGGGGCCCGTCAACGCCTGTTCGAACCAGACGGTCTTGCCCTGCCGCGTCCGGCTCGTGCCCCACTCCCTGGCCAGCTCGCTGATCACGCGCAGCCCGCGCCCGTACTCGTCGTCCGGGCGGGCGTCCAGCAGCGCGGGCAGTTCGTGGTCGTCGTCCCCGACCTCGCACAGCAGCGCCTCGGTGCGGACCAGGCGCAGCACCACGTGGTGGGTGTGGGCATGCCGCACGGCGTTGGTCACGGCCTCGCTGACCAGCAGTTCGGCGGTCTCCACTGCGTGCGGCAGCCCCCAGCGCAGCAGCCGCTCCCGGACCAGGCGGCGGGCCCGGCCCACCTCGCCCGGGTCGAGGGCCAGCCGCCACTGGGCGACATCGTCGGAGGGGATGCCGTTCAGCCGGGCCATCAGCAGCGCCACATCGTCCTTGCGGCCGCCGCGTTGATTGAGCGCGCGGATGACGGTGTCGCACGCGTCGTCCATCGACGCCGCCGGATGGGCGGCGGACTCGCACAGCGCCGCGAGCCCGGCGCCGATGTCCTGGCCGCGCACCTCGACCAGGCCGTCCGTGCACAGGATGAGGCGGTCGCCGGGCGCGACCCGCACCGTGGCCGTCTCGAAGGGCACCCCGCCGACGCCGACCGGCGCGCCGGTCGGCAGGTCCAGCAGCTCGCTGCGGCCGTCCTGGGCGCGGACCAGCACGGGCGGGATGTGGCCCGCGTTGGCCAGGAGCAGCTCGGAGCGGATCGGGTCGTAGACCGCGTACAGACAGGTGGCGAGATAGTGCTCGCCGAGCCGCTGCGCCAGGTCGTCCAGATTGCGCAGCAGCTGCGCGGGCGGCAGGTCGAGGGCGGCCATGGTCTGGACGGCGGTGCGCAACTGGCCCATCATCGCGGCCGAGTTCAGCCCGTGCCCCATCACATCGCCGACGACGAGCGCGGTACGCGAACCGGACAGCTTGATGGCGTCGAACCAGTCGCCGCCGACCCGGCCGAGCCGGGTGCCGGGCAGATAGCGGGTGGCGGTGTCACAGCCCGCCATGCGCGGCGTCACCTGGGGCAGCATGCTGTCCTGGAGGGTCTCGGCCACGTTCTCCTGGTACGTGTACATCCGGGCGTTGTCGAGCACGAGCCCGGCGCGGGCGGCGAGTTCGGCCCCGGTCGTCCGGTCCATGTCGTCGAACGCCTCGCGGCCCGCGCGGCGCAGCAGCACCATGAAGCCGAGCACCACGTGGCGCGCCTTGAGCGGCACGATGAGGACCGACCGGCCGTTGATCAGCGGGCGCAGGTCCCGCTTCTCGAACTGTCCGGCGATCCGGTCGCCCAACTCGTCGCTGAGGTACGGGATGAGCACGGGTTCGCCGGTGACCATGCACTGGAAGAACGGGGTGTGCTCGGGGAACGCGATGCTCTCCCCGACCGGCACCGTGTCGTCCCAGCGCCCGGGTTCGTCGTTGTGCTCGACCCAGACGCGGTGCCAGACGGTGGTGACGTCGGGCGGACCGTCGGGGAAGCCCTCGCCCGCGAGGACCTGGGCGCGCAGATGCGTACCGGCGAAGTCCGCGAAGCGGGGGACGGCGGCGCTGGTCACCTCGCGGATGGTGCGGGCCAGGTCGAGGGAGCTGCCGATGCGGCCGCTGACCTCGTTCAGGAACTCCAGGCGCTCGCGGACGGCGGCGTATTCGAGGTCTTCGAAGTCATCGCGGCCTTCGTGGTCTTCGGGTGCTCGGCGGTCTTCGGGTGCTTCGCGGTCTTCGAGTGCCGCGGGCCCGGGCGTCGGCCGCTCGGCCGCGCGGCGCCGGGCCTGGCGCTCGCGGTAGCGGGGCATGCCCCAGTCCGGGGTCACCGGGACCCGCTCGTGGTGGCTGATCTCCAGTACGGGATAGCCGAGTTCGAGCACCTGGGCGACGATCCGGCCGCCGGTGGCCGGGCCCATGTTCGGCAGGATGTCCGGCAGCCGTCCGGCCAGCAGCTCGGCACCGGGGAACTCGGTGTGCAGCGCGAAACCCGGCGCGAACCGCTCGTCCGGGGCGGCCCCGGTGAGCCCCGAGGCGTCCGCCGCCAGCACCAACAGCCGCTCGGGGCCCGGCCCGAGGAGCGGATACGCCCACCACAGGACGTCGGCCTGGGCGGCGTCGGCCGAGGGCGTCATCCGGGCGCGGCCCGCGGTCGGGTAGGACCGCGCGCCGCCGAAGGCGCCGTCCGGACCGGGCTCCGGCGCCCGGCCGCGTATCCGGTCCGCCTCGCCGGGCGGATCCCGTAGCTCCCGTAGCTCCGCCTCGTCCGGCAGATCCGCGCCGCGCAGCGCGCCGGAGACCGGCATCAGATCGACGACGGGCGCGCCGACGGCCTGCTCCCGGGTGCGTCCGAAGAGCTTGCGGGCGCCGGAACTCCAGTGCGTGACCAGCCCGTCGGCATCGACGACGACCACCGCGAGCGGGATCCGGCCGGACACCTCCGTCCGCTGTGCGGGCACCCTGGGCGCCCCGCCCAGCCCGCCGTCACCGCGCGCCGTGCCATGGTCCATGGGCGGAAGACTCCTTCGCACGCAAGATCTGCGACACCGTCTTCAACGGTACGGCGGGGGCGGGGCACGGCGTGGGCCAATACCCGAATAGGTGTTTTCTCGACGGCCCCCCTGCCCGGACACGCTCCTGCCCCGGACATGCCTCCGCCCCGGCCCCCGGCGGAAGTCGGGGGCCGGGGCGGGGCGACCGGGGGTCAGTCCTCGTGGCCCAGGTGCAGATCGCGTTCCGTACGGCCGCCGCCCGCCACCTGGAGCACCGTCGCGACCGGCGGGTAGCCCGCCGCGATCACGGTGTACTCCCCCGCCGACAGGTCGATGAAGCGGAACGCCCCGTCCGCGCCGGTGGTCGCGGTGTCGACCACGTTTCCGGCCGCGTCCAGCAGCGTGACCCGGGCGTCCTCGACGAGGCGGCCGCCACCGGCCCGGACGACGCCGCGCAGCACCGCGCCACCGGCCAGTTCGATGTCCTGGTGGGTCTCGCGGGCGGCCTGCACGGTGACCGGGAGGGCGGCGGGGCGGAAGGCGGGCGCGCTGGAGGCCAGGGTGTACTCCCCGGCGACCAGCTCGGTCATCACATAGCCCCCTTCGCGTCCGCTGCGCGTGGAGGCGACCACCTCGCCGCGTACGTCGGTGAGGGTGACCGTCGCGTCCCGTACGGGCGTGCCGTCCGCCGTGAGCACGGACCCGGCGAGTCGGCCCGCGCCGCCAAGCACGACGTCCAGCTCGACCGGGCGGTCGCCGACCGTGACGCTGACCGCCCGCGGCTGATGGCCACCGGCCGCCGCGATCAGGACGTACGCCCCGGTGCCGGGCGTGCTCAGCGCGTACCGCCCGTCCTCGCCGGTGGCGCCGCGCCCGATCTGACGGCCGCTGACGTCGATGAGGGTGAGCGCGGCCCGCGGGACCGAGGTGCCGTCGTGGTGCTGGACGGTGCCGCAGACCGGGATGCCCGCGACGGGCGGCGGCGGGGGCGGCGAGGCGGCGTGCCGGGGCACCGAGCGCGCCGCCGGTACGACGGGTTCCGGCTGGACGCCGGGGTCTGGCTGGACGGCGAAGTCGGTGTGGGACACCAGAGGTTTCTCCTTCAACAGGAAGGCGAGCAGGAAGCCCAGGACGAGCACCGGCACGAGGTAGAGGAAGATCCGCGGTATGGCCTCGGCGTACGCCGTGATGTAGCCGTCGCGCAGGGCGTGCGGCATGGCGTGCACGATCTGCGGGGTGACGGAGTCGAAGTCGGGCAGCTCCGGTCCGGCGACGGCCCGGGCGCCCGTCCCCTTGGGGAACTCCTCCGCGAGGCGGTCGGCGAGCCGATGGGCGAAGAGCGTGCCGAAGATGGCCGCCCCGACGCTGCCGCCGATCTGCCGGAAGTAGTTGTTGGCGCTGGTGGCCGAGCCGAGGTCGGCGGGGGACACCGAGTTCTGCACGGAGAGGATCAGCACCGGCAGCACGAGCCCGATGCCGAGCCCGAGGACGCCCATCCAGAGGCTGTAGTCCTGGCGGGAGGTGTCCTCCTCCAGCCGGGACAGCAGCCACATGCCGCCGATCGAGATGAGGCCGCCGGCCACGGGGAAGACCTTGTAGCGGCCGGTCGTGCTGATGAGCTGGCCGGAGACGATCGAGGCCAGCACCATGCCGCCCATCATGGGCACCATCAGCAGCCCGGACTCGGTGGCGGAGACGCCGTCGACCATCTGGAGGAAGGTCGGCAGATAGCTGGCGGCGCCGAACAGCGCGACGCCGATGACCGCGCCGATGAGCCCGGAGACGCAGAAGACCGAATCGCGGAACATCCGCATCGGCATGAGCGGTTCGGGGACGACGCACTCCACGACGACGAAGAGGATCGCGGAGCCCGCGGCGCCCAGGGCGAGCCCGAGGATGACGCGCGAGTGCCAGCTGTACTCCGTACCGCCCCAGCTCGTCAGCAGGATGGTGCAGGTGGAGAACATGGTGAGGAACAGGGCGCCCAGGAAGTCGAAGCGCGGCCGCCGCGCCGGTTCGGGCACCTTGAGGACGGCCGCCACCACGGCGAGCGTGACCAGGCCGAAGGGGACGTTGACGTAGAAGCACCAGCGCCATGAGGCACGGTCGGTGAAGAAGCCCCCGATCAGCGGCCCGGCCACCGACGCGAGGCCGAACGCGGCGCCGATGAGGCCCATGTAGCGGCCGCGCTCCCGCGGCGGCACGATGTCGGCGATGATCGCCTGGACGCCGATCATCAGCCCTCCGGCGCCCACGCCCTGCACCGCCCGGAAGATGATCAGCTCGTCCATCGTGCGCGACCACCCGGCGAGCGCTGAGCCCACGACGAAGACGACGATCGCGAAGACGAAGACGCTCTTGCGGCCGACGAGATCGCCGAGCTTGCCGTAGACCGGCAGCACGATGGTGACGGCGAGGAGGTAGGAGGTGACGGTCCAGGACATCTTGTCCAGGCCGTGCAGTTCGCCGACGACCTCGGGGAGGGCGGTGGCGACGATCGTCTGGTCGAGGGCGGCCAGCAGCAGGGCGAGCATCAGCCCGAGGAAGACCGTCCGCACCCGGGCCGGGCTGAGCCCGGCCCCGGCGGGGCCGTCGGCCGCGGGGCCGCCGGGTGGCGAACCGTTTCCGGCCTGCCGTGGCACCGCGCCCGGGCCGGTGCCGTCGCCCGCTCCGTCGCCTGTTCCGTCGCCGGACGCGGTTCCGCCGGATCCATCGGAGGCGCGGGCGGGTGCGCCTGCCGGCCGATGGCCCTTCGCGAAGGTGGTCTCGGTGATCCCGCCCACGTATGTCTCCCCTCGTCAACGCCTGCGCCGCCGCCCTGTTCTCGCATCGCGAGACAACTAGGGGCAAGCGCGACGAATCGACAAAGAGACGGGTCCGGGCGGCTTTACCGCAAGTGAGAGCATGTGCGCCTATGAAGCGCACCGCGGAGAAAACCACCCGAACCGGTGACCATGACGCCGGGGCGGACGGAGGCTACTGGGCGCTCTGAGCCGGGAGTTCGGCCGCGAGCTTCTCCAGCACGCCGTCGTAGATGCGGGCGAGCCCCTTGGGCGCGAACGTGCGCTCGAAGAAGCCGCCGATGCCGCCCGCGCCGTTCCACACCGAGGTCACGACGACCCGCGCCTTGCCCTCCCCGGCCGGGGTGACGGTCCAGGTGGTGACCATGGAGGAGTTGCGGTCCTTCTCCACGAGCTGACCGTCGCTCGGCTCGGAGACCTCCAGCAGGCAGTCGCGCACCCGCTTGCTGGTCGCCTGGAGCCGCCAGTGCACGACAGTGCCCTCGCCGTCGCCGCCCTCACGGATCTCGTACTCGCTGAACTGCTCGGTGAGCAGCCGGGGGCGGACCTCGCGGTAGTCGGCGAGCGCGTCGAACACGTCCTCGGGCTTGCCCGTGACGATGCGCTCCGTGGTGGCCTCGACCTGGCCCATTGCTCTTTCCTCCGATGGTTGCGGTTGCGCTGCCTCATGCGTGCGTGCGCGTCTGCCTCGCGTACGCGCGCGTCGGCGCCCTTGCCCTGCGCTGGCAAGCCAACCACCTGGGGGTCACCCGCCCAAATTCGGGGTTGACGGAAGTGAAGGGAACATGTGTTCTATTGTGGTACTGAGCGAGACCCCCCGGAGGTGCGTGCCATGCGCTGGGACAACCTGACAGGCGACGGCGAGGCGGCCGCCCCGGCCCTCTTCGCCGCCGACGCGGTCACTTCTCGCACCTTCGACACGCCCGAGTTCCGCGGCATCACCTTTCACGAGATCCGCGCCCGTTCGATCGTGAACCGGGTGCCCGGGGCCTCCCGGATGCCCTTCGAATGGACCGTGAACCCGTACCGCGGCTGCACCCACGCCTGCGTCTACTGCTTCGCGCGCAAGACGCACAGCTATCTCGACCTCGACACCGGGCGCGACTTCGACACCCAGGTGGTGGTCAAGATCAACGCCCCGGAGCTGCTGCGGCGCGAGCTGGCCGCGCCGCGCTGGCGCGGCGAGCACATCGCCATGGGGACCAACGTGGACTGCTATCAGCGCGCCGAGGGCCGCTATCAGCTCATGCCCGGCATCCTCGGCGCGCTCGTCGAGCGCGCCAACCCGTTCTCCATCCTCACCAAGGGCACCCTGATCCTGCGCGACCTGGAGCTGCTGCGCCGCGCGGCCCGCGTCACGGACGTCGGCGTCTCGGTCTCCGTCGGCTTCACCGACAGCGCGCTGTGGCGCACCGTCGAGCCGGGCACCCCCTCCCCCGAGCGGCGCCTCGACGCCGTACGGACCCTGTCCGGGCACGGCGTCCCCTGCGGGGTCCTGATGGCCCCGGTGATCCCCTTCCTCAGCGACTCCCCCGAGCAGCTGCGCGCGACCGTCCGCGCCATCGCCGAGGCCGGGGCGACCTCCGTGACCCCGCTCGTGCTGCATCTGCGCCCCGGCGCCCGCGAATGGTTCACCGCCTGGCTCACCCGGCACCATCCGCGGCTGCTGAAGCGCTACGACGCCCTGTACGAGGGCGGCTCGTACGCACCGAAGTGGTACCAGCGGCGGATCACCGGGCTGGTGCACGACCTCGCCGCCGAGTACGGCATCGGCCCGTACGAGCCCGGGACCCACCGAGCCGTCCCCGCCCCCGACGACCCCCCGGGCCCGGCGCAGCTGTCCCTGCTGTGATGGCGGAGATCATGCGCCCCTGCCGCCGGTGCCGAGGTCAGGCCACCTACGGTGGACGCATATGAACGGGGCACGGGTGAGGGAGATGACCGAGTCCGACATCGACGCCGTGGCGACGGTGCGGGTACGGGGGTGGCAGAAGGCGTACGCGGGGCTGATGCCGCAGACGTATCTGGACGGCCTCAGCGTCGAGGAGGACGCCGAGCGGCGGCGGGAGTTCTTCTCCCGGGGGCTCGGCGACGTGGTCAACCTGGTGGCGGAGGACGCGGTCGGCGAGGTGGTCGGCTGGTCCTGCTTCGGCCCGTACCGGGACCGCGATCTGCCGCCCGGGGACGCCGAGTTGTACGCCCTCTACGTGCACCCCGCCCAACTGGGCACGGGCATCGGCCGCGCCCTCCTCGACGAAACCCGCCGCCGCACCGCCGAGCGCGGCTTCCCGCATCTGCGGCTGTGGGTGCTGGAGCGGAACACGCGGGCGCGCCGCTTCTACGAGCGGGCGGGCTTCGTGACGGACGGGGGCGCGGAGACCCACAAGGTGGAGGGCGCGGCGGTCCCGGAACTGCGCTACGCCGCACGCCTGCCCGCGGGTTGATTCCCTCCCCCCGGCCCCAGAACCGTGCCCCAAGCCCCGGTCCCGGGACGCCGCAGAGCTCGGTGCGGGCGGGGTCTGTCCCCCAC
This sequence comes from Streptomyces sp. NPDC040405, assembly GCF_055595765.1. Lineage (NCBI taxonomy): Bacteria > Bacillati > Actinomycetota > Actinomycetes > Kitasatosporales > Streptomycetaceae > Streptomyces > Streptomyces sp. NPDC040405. The sequence continues at coordinate 526,134 of NZ_JBVIVI010000004.1, read as the reverse complement.
CCCGCCCCTTCCCGAAACCGGGGCTCCGCCCCGGACCCCACCGGGCGCGAGCCGCGTACGGCCTCCAGGGCAGGTGCCAAAACTGAGCACTGGACTCCGGGGCAGGGCGCGCCGCCCCGCCGGAGTCCGGGGCGCCGCCGCATCGGGGACCCTGCACAGAACCCTGGTGAGGGCCGGGGCCGGGACCCAGCCGGGCCCCGGCGGCGCAGTAGCCAAGCCGCACCCCGGCCGGGACCCGGGCCAGAGCCCCCGTAGGGGCCCGGGGCGGAACCCCGGTGAAGGCCGGAGCCGGGGCCAGCCCGGCCCCGAGGGCGCAGTAGCCAAGCCGCACCCCGGCAGGAACCCGGGGCAGAGCCCCCGTGGAGGCCCGGGGCGGAACCCCGCCCCGGCCCCGGCGGCGGCAGTAGCCAAGCCGCACCCCGGCCGGAACCCGGGCCAGAGCCCCCGTAGGGGCCCGGGGCGGAACCCCGTCCCGGGCCCGGCGGCGGCAGTAGCCAAGTCGTACCCCGGCCGGGACCCGGGCCAGAGCCCCCGTGGGGACCCGGGGCGGAGCCGCGGTGGGGGCCGGGGGCTGCCCCCCGGTTCGGGAAGGGGCGGGGTGGGGGAAAGCCCCCGCGGGCAGTGGTCAGCGGACGGTGGCTCGGCCTTTGCCTGGGCGGGGTGGGGGTGGGGTGGGGTCCAGGGAGCCGCCGCCGCTGATGCGGGCCAGGGCGGCGGCGGCCGCGGCGCTGAGCCGTATGTGCTCGGCCGCCGCCTTCAGCGCGGGGATGGCGCGTTCGTCGCCGATCGCGCCCAGCCCCTCGACGCAGGCGCGCGCGATGGGCCAGTGCCGGTCGCGGGCGGCCAACTGCCGTTCCAGGGCGGCGACCAGCGCCGGTACGGATTCGGGGGCGCGGAGTTCGACGAGGAGCCGGATGGGGTGGAGGGAGTACGCGGTGCGCAGCGGATTCGTGGCGAGGGCGGCGGCGGCGCGGGCGGTGCGCGGATCGTCGAGCCGGGCCAGCACCCGGGCGGCGGTCGCGCAGCGCGCGGGCTCGCGGTAGTTGAGGAGCAGGACGAGCGTTTCGAAGGCCCGCCGGTCGCCCGCGCTGCCGAGGACGAAGGCGGCGGTCTCGCGGGCCCACAGGGGCTGCTCCGGCGCGACCAGGATGCGGGCGAGTTGTTCGCGCGCGGCAGGGGTGCCCTGCCGTACGAGGGCGAGCAGCGAGGCGTGCGCCGCGGTCTCCTGCTGCGATGTGAGCGAGGCCCGTACCCGCTCCGTCAGCGTTCGGAATTCGTCGTCCATTGTCGAGGTCTCCCCTCCCCGGTGATCCGCGCGCCATCGCGCAGGACTCACAGTGGCTCTGGCGTCTTGGTTACCCGCGAGTTAATATGGCGACACGAGCAGCACCCCTGCTCGGGCGGCCTGGTGACGCAGCCGCCTTGTGTGACGTCGGTTCGGCAGTTCCAGCAGTACGGCATGGCCCCGGGACAGGGCCCGCCGTGTGTCTCCCACGGGCAGTTTCCTCCGTGCGGCGCTGTCCGCCAGGGAGCGTGCAAGCCCTTCCGTCGGAGTTTTCGAACGTGCCGGAGGAGAACCCGCAGCGGATGCCGGACGGCTGTCCGGAATGCGGCGCGGCCCCTCCGTTTTTCACCGGGAACTCCCCTCAGTCGTCACTTCATCCCCGTTTCCGGGGAACACCCTCTGGAGTCCGCGATGGACCGTCTCCCACAGACCGGCGTCAGCCCCACGTCCTCCTCCTCTGATCTCTCCCCCTCCGGGACCCCGCTCACTACTGTTGCGGTCGTCGGGCTCGGCACGATGGGCACCGGCATCGCCGAGATCCTGGCCCGTGCGGGGCGTCAGGTGATCGGCATCGACATCAGCGAGAGCGCCTGCCGCCGGGCCGTCACGGCGCTGGAGGTGGCCACCGCCCGGGCGGTGGGCCGCGGGCGGATCACCGAGCGCGACCGGACTGCCGCGCTCGACCGCTTCCGCACGGCGACCGACGTCTCCGCCGCGGCGGACGCCGATCTGGTGATCGAGGTGGTGCCGGAGGACCACGGCATCAAGCGCGAGGTGTTCGCCGCGCTGGACGCCGTCGTCCGGCCGGACACCATCCTGGCGACCGGCACCAACGCGCTGTCGGTGACCCGGCTCGCGGCCGAATCCGCCCACCCCGAACGCGTGCTGGGGCTGCACTTCTTCAACCCGGCGCCCGCCATGAAGCTGGTGGAAATCGTCTCCAGCGTGCTGACGGCGCCCACGGCCGTCGAGGCGGTCACGGTGCTCGCCCGCGATCTCGGCAAGGAGCCGGTGGCGCTCGGCGACCGGCCGGGGTTCATCGCCGACGGGCTGCTGTTCGGCTACCTCAACCAGGCCGCCGCGATGTACGAGTCGCGGTACGCGGCGCGCGAGGACATCGACGCCGCGATGCGGCTCGGCTGCGGGCTGCCGATGGGCCCGCTGGCCCTGCTGGACCTGATCGGGATCGATACGGCCCGTACCGTCCTGGAGGCGATGTACGCGGCCTCGGGCGACCGGCTGCACGCGCCCGCGCCGGTCCTGGGCCAGCTGGCCGAGGCCGGGCTCACCGGCCGTAAGGCGGGCCGCGGCTTCTATACGTACGAGGCGCCCGGCAGCGCCACCGTCGTCCCGGACGGCGCGGCCCCGCAAGTGCCGTCCCCGGATCAGGGCCGTGCGGTGCGCACGATCGGCGTCGCGGGCTCGGGCACGATGGCGAGCGGCATCGCCGAGGTCTTCGCGAAGGCGGGCCACGAGGTGGTGCTGGCGGCCCGTACCGGCGCGAAGGCGGAGATCGCGAAGGCCCGTGTCGGGAAGTCGCTGGCGCGGTCGGTGGCCAAGGGGCGGATGACGGAGAAGGTGCGGGAGCGGGCGTTGGCCCGGATCACCCCGGCCGACTCCCTCGACGCGTTCGCGGACGCGGACCTCGTGGTGGAGGCGGTGGCGGAGGATCTGGCCGTCAAGCAGGAGCTGTTCACCGCGCTGGACAAGGTCTGCAAGCCGGGCGCGGTGCTCGCCACCACCACCTCCTCGCTGCCGGTCATCGCCTGCGCCCGCGCCACGTCGCGCCCGCAGGACGTGGTCGGCATGCACTTCTTCAACCCGGCCCCCGCGATGAAGCTGGTCGAGGTGGTGCGCACGGTGCTGACCTCGGACGAGGTGCGGGCCACCGTGCACACCGTGTGCCACGAGGTCGGCAAGCACCCGGTGGACTGCGGCGACCGCGCCGGGTTCATCGTGAACGCCCTGCTGTTCCCGTATCTGAACAACGCGGTGAAGATGGTCCAGGAGCACTACGCGTCGCCCGATGACATCGACGCCGCGATGAAGCTCGGCGGCGGCTATCCGATGGGCCCCTTCGAGCTGCTGGACGTGGTGGGGCTGGACGTCTCGCTGGCCATCGAGAAGGTGCTGCACCGCGCGTTCCGCGACCCGGGCCTGGCGCCCGCGCCGCTGCTGGAACACCTCGTCGCGGCGGGCTGCCTGGGCCGCAAGACGGGTCGCGGCTTCCGCGAGTATGCGAAGGCCTGAGAATCCGCTGGGCTGGGGCGGACTGCTGGAACCGTCCTTGGGTCCGCCCCCGCACCGGCACTCACAAGCGTGTTACGTTCCCCACATGTCCCAGCCCGTAAAGGCCACTCGTACGCAGCGTAACCGCTCGAATTCCTCCAACGGCGGGGAGAGCGCGGGCAGCCGCCGCGCCGCCGCCCAGCGCTTGATCATGCGCCGCAAACTCGCGGCGGCCGCCATGGAGTTGTTCGCGACGCAAGGGTACGAGGCGACGACGGTCGACGAGATCGCGGCCACGGCGGGCGTGGCCCGACGCACGTTTTTCCGCCATTTCCGGTCCAAGGAAGAGGCGATCTTCCCGGACCACGACGACACCCTGGTGCGGGCCGCCGCGGTGCTGGACGCGGCACCGGCCCATGAGAACCCGCTGGACACCGTGTGCCGGGGCATCAAGGAGGTCATGCGCATGTACGCGGCCTCCCCGGCGGTCTCCGTCGAGCGCTACCGGCTGACCCGCGAGGTCCCCGCCCTGCGCGAGCGCGAGATCGCCTCGGTGGCCCGCTACGAGCGGCTGTTCACCCGCTACCTCCTGGGCCACTTCGACGAGGGCGCCCACCACGACGGCGACGACGACCCCCTGCTGGCCGAGGTCGCCGCCTCCGCGGTGGTCACGGCCCACAACCACGTACTGCGCCGCTGGCTGCGGGCGGAGGGCGAGGGCGACGTCGAGGCCCAGCTCGACCACGCCTTCGCCATCGTGCGCGAGACCTTCGGCACCGGCATCGGCGCCGGGCGCCCCTCCCCGGGCCGCCCCCCGGTGAGCGTGTCCTCGCCGGGCGAGGAGGAGGACGTGGTGGTGATGGTGGCCCGCACGGATGCTCCGCTGGGCGAGGTCATGCGAACGATCGAGCGCGCCCTGAAGCGGTAGCTTCGGCGCAGCGGCAAGTCCCCCAACCCCGGGGGTTGGAGCCAGAGCCCCCCGCACCCTTCTGGGTTGTGTTCCCCCCCACACAAATGCGGGTTTTTCCCCCCCCCTCTCGTGGGGGGACAACGGGCGAGGAGAA
>NZ_JBVIVI010000004.1:414904-521546 GCF_055595765.1 Streptomyces sp. NPDC040405 | reverse complement strand
ACCCCGGGCTCCCCCCCACACCCCCCCCCTCTTTTGTGTTTGTCCCCCAACATGAGGGAGGGTTTGTTTTTCAACTTCTTCGGGGGGGGGGGGGGGGGGGTCCGGGGCGGAGCCCCGGGGAACAAAGACTCCTAACCCGCCGGGGTGAAGCGGACCGCGTAGCCGCCGTTCTTCGGGACGGCCACCGACAGCCGGGAAGAGGCCGTGACCTCTCGGGTCTCGGTGACGATCTTGCCGTCCGGGCCGTCCTTGTACAGCTCGGCCCGCCACGTCCCGGCACCCAGGAACTTCAGCGGTTCGTCCAGCGTGCGGGCGGCGCCGGAGGTGATCGCGCCCAAGTACCAGTCGTCGCCGGAGCGGCGGGCGAGGACCGCGCGGTCACCGGGGTCGCCGTCGACGAGCCGGGTGTCGTCCCACACCGTGGGCACCTGGTCCAGGAACTTCAGCGCGGCCGGGTGCGCCTCGTACGACTCGACGCTGTCGGCGAAGTGCTGCACCCCGGACTCGTACACCACGGACAGCGCCAGCTCGGCGGCGTCGCTGGTGGGGCGCACTCCGGTGAAGGTCACCGGGGTGAAGTCCATGGGGCCGATGAGGTTCCGGGTGAAGGGAAGCGTCGTGTAGTGGGCGGCCGGGAAGGGCTCGCGGCCCGGCTTGGGGCGGGTGCCCTCGGCGCCCTTGACCGCCTCGACGCTCATCATCTGCGGCCAGGTCCGCTCCTGGCCGCGCGGAATCGTCGCGCCGTGGAAGTTCAGCATGAGCCGGTGCTTCGCGCTGTCCTTGAACACGGCGTCGTACCACCGCATCCGGTCCTGGCCGTCCGACTCCAGGAAGTCGACCTTGAGCCCGACGATGCCCCAGGACGTGTACTGCGCGAACAGCCGGTCCCGCTCGCTCTGCTGGTCGATGGTCTGCCAGCGCACCCAGGCCCAGACGCCGACGCCCTTCTCCTTGGCGTACTTGGTGAGTTCGGGCATCCAGTCGTTGCTCCAGCCGGAGTCGACCAGGACGTACTCCCAGCCCTCCCGGGCGGCGAAGTCGACGAACTTCTTCTGGGCCGCGAGGCTGGTCGGGCTGCTGCCGTCCGACCACCACGACCAGGCCGCCTTGCCGGGCTTGATCCATGAGGTGTCGGCGACCTTCGACGGGGCGGCGAGATCCGTCGGCAGGTCGCTCTCGGTGACGGTGGCGAGGTCGCCGATGACCATGGTGCGCCACGGGGTGGTGAGGCCGGGGGTGCTCACCTCGGCGGGGTCGGGGAGGGTGAGGCGGAAGCGGTCGGTGGCGGCGTCGAGGGTGAGCCGGGAACCGCCGTAGGAGCTGTTGAGGTCGGCTTCCTCGACCAGCATCCAGCTCTTGCCGATGTGGAAGAGCGACGGATAGCCGTAGTCGCCCGACTTGGCGTCGGCGACGCTGCCGTGGTCATGGGCGGATTCGTAGTCCGAACGCCCGTTGTCGTACGGCAGCAGGTAGGAGTCGGCGGTCGGCGGCACGGCGAACTCCGACTCCTCCCCGAGCACGGTGACCGTGTCCTTGCCCGGCAGGGCGTAGCGGTACGCCAGCCCGTCGGCCGAGACGCGGACGATCACCTTCAGCGTCCGCCCGTCCTTGCGGAAGCTGAAGGTCGACTCGGAGGCATCGGAGGTGTGCCGGGTCCGGCGGCCGGTGGTGGTCGTGTAGGTCTCGTGGAGGGTGCGGTCGCTGCGCCCGGCGAAGCGCAGGCCCTTGCCGAAATCGGTGTCGGCGGTGCGGATGCCGAGCGCGGAGGGGCGCAGGACAGTGGTGGAGCCGTGCCGGGCGGTGAGGGTGAGGCCGCCGTCGCGGGTGAGGTTGAGCTGCCCGCTGACCTGGCCCTTCCCGGTCAGCCGCCAACTGCGGCCGTCCGAGCCGGAGGTGCCGGATGAGCCGCTCACGGCTTCGGCTTGGAGTGGTACGAGGGTGGCCGCCACCGCGCAGGCGGCGGCCGCCACGGCTGTGGTGACCCTGGATCGTGCGACGCGCATCGTTCCCTCCCACGGGAGCTAAGGCGAGCTGAGGCGAGCTGAAGCAATACAGCGGAGGCAATACATCAGATCTATCCGGCGCCTTGACGCATCTTTAGCCGCTTCCTACGCTCCCGTCTAGCCAAATCATCGGATCAATCACTTCAGTTTCGGACGGAGCTGGTCGACGATGGCAGTCAGCAGACGCGGTTTCCTGGGCCGGGTGGCCGCCGGTGCGGCGGCGGGGTCGACAGCGGGGGTGGCGCTCCCCGCGCCGGAGGCGGAGGCGGCCGAACAGGCACGCTCCGTGGTGCTGAGCGGCATGCGGACGGACACCGAGTGGCGGCGCTTCCTGGCCGGGCAGGACCTGGTCTGGAAGCGGATGCCGCGCACCTGGTACGAGGGCCCGTTCCTGGGCAACGGCCTGCTCGGCTCGATGGTTTACCAGGAGCCCGGCGAGAACGCCCTGCGCTTCACCATCCACCACGGTGAGGTCCAGGACCACCGCCCCACCCAGGGCGGCAGCGACTGGGGCGTGGCGCGGCTGCCGGTCGGCAATCTGCTGCTGCGCCCGGCCGGGAAGATCACCGGCGTCGATCTTCGACTCGGCCTGTGGGACGCCGAGTTACGCGGCACGATCACCACCGACAAGGGCCGTCTCACGCTCCGCGCGCTGGTCCACAACGACCGGACGATGCTGCTGGCCACCGTCGAGGCGAGCGCGGGCGAGGAGGGGTTCCGCTGGGAGTTCCGCCCCTCCCCCGCCGTCAGCCCGCGCATCGTCCGCGAGGACCCGCCGAAGGGGTTCGAGCCCAACCCGAAGCCGGTGAGCCGTACCGAGAACGGGACCGGCATCACCGTGCAGTCCATGGTCGCGGGCGGGCAGACCGTGACCGCGCACAAGGAGCGCGGCAAGGGCCGGGAGCGGTCGTACTACCTCTGCGTGGCGCATTCGTACCCGGGGACGGACGCCGAGGGCCGGGCCGTCACGACGGTCCGCAAGGCGTCCGCGCTGCCCGTCTCCAGCCTGCTGCGCTCGCACCGCGACTGGTGGCACCGCTTCTACCGCAAGAGCTTCCTGTCGGTCCCCGACGCGATGCTGCAGAGCTTCTACTGGATCCAGCTGTACAAGCTCGCGTGCGCGGCCCGGGAGCACGCCCCGGTGATGGCCACCACCGGCCCCTGGGTGGAGCCGACCCCCTGGCCGGGGGTGTGGTGGAACCTCAACGTCCAGCTGGAGTACTGGCCGGTGCTGGGCTCCAACCACCTGGAGCTGGACGCGATTCCGCGCACCCTCGCCGAGAACACCGATGTCCTGATCAGCGCCCTCAAACCGGAGTACCGGGCCGACTCGGCCGGACTACGGCGCTCCACTGATGCCCAGTGCGAGGACAACGGCACGGTTGCGGTCCCGGGCGTCGGCGACTCCCCGGAGGTCGGCAACCTCCCCTGGGCGCTGCACAACGTGTGGCTGCACTACCGGCACTCGATGGACAAGGGCCTGCTGGAGGATGTGCTCTATCCGCTGCTGCGCCGCTCCACCAACTACTACCTGCACTTCCTCACCGAGCAGGCGGACGGCCGTCTCCATCTGCCGAAGACCTTCTCGCCCGAGTACGGCGCGGCCCCGGACTGCAACTACGACCTGGCGCTGCTGCGCTGGTCCTGCCGGACGCTGCTGGAGTCGGCCGAACTGCTGGGCAAGGACGACCCGCTGGCACCGAAGTGGCGCGAGGTGCTGGACAAGCTCGTCCCGTACCCGGTGGACGAGAACGGCTTCATGGTCGGCACCGGCGTCCCGTTCGCCAAGTCGCACCGCCACTACTCGCACATGCTCTCCGTCTACCCGCTCTACCTGGTCAACTGGGACCAGAAGGAGAACCGCGACCTGATCACCCGCTCGCTGGAGCACTGGATCGGCTTCGAGGGCGCGCTGCGCGGCTACAGCTTCTCCGGCGCGGCATCGATCTCGACCCAGATGGGGCGGGGCAACGACGCGCTGAAGTATCTGCGCGAGCTGGTGGCGCGCTTCATCCAGCCCAACACCCACTACTACGAGGCGGGTCCGGTGATCGAGACCCCGCTCTCGGGCGCGCAGGCGATCCACGACATGCTCTGCCAGAGCTGGGGCGGGACCATCCGCTTCTTCCCCGGGGTGCCGGACGAGTGGCGGGACGTGGCGCTGCACGACTTCCGCACCGAGGGCGCCTTCCTGGTCAGCGGCGTGCGTGAGGGCGGCAGGACGCGATGGGTGCGGGTGCGGAGCCTGGCCGGGGAGCCGTGCCGGGTGCGGCACTCGCTGACCGGCCGGATCAGGGTCGCGGGGGTGCGCGGACCGGCCCCGAAGTGGCGCGACCTGGGGGACGGCGTGATCGAGCTGGAGCTCGGCCGGGACGAGGAGGCCGCGATCTACCCGGCCGCGGGGCCGCGCCCGGACTTCCGGATCGCCCCGGTGAAGGTGTCGGAGCCCGCCGACCGGTGGGGCATGCCGGAGCTGCCGCAGACGGGCCAGGTCACCCAGGCCGACCTGACGGGCGCCTTCGACAACGACGCCATCACCACCGAGATGTACTACGGCGACGGGGACTTCGACGGTACGGGGCGCACGTACCCGATGGCCCAGCTGCCGCAGACCGGGCAGACCGAGGACGACGGGATCACCTTCGCGTTCACCAACGGCAGCGAGGGGTCCCACAACAACGTGATCGCCGCGGGGCAGAAGGTCGCGGTCCCGGCGGGGAGCTACGCCCGGCTCCATGTGCTGGGCGCGGGCGACACGGGGAACGTGACGATCCCGGCGGTGGCCTCGTACGCGGACGGCTCGACCGCGAAGCTGAGCATCCAGCTGACGGCGTGGCTGTCGGGGCCGTCGTACGGGGAGACGGAGGCGGTACGGACCAGCCAGATCCACGCCCGGAGCGGCCCGGTGGGCACGAAGGCGGCGATCTTCCACCAGACGGTGGCCCTGGACCCGGCCAAGGAGCTGTCCGCGGTCACCCTGGCGGCCCCGGCGTCGGGCACCGCCCGGGCCCACGTCTTCGCGCTCTCGCTGGAAAAGAACACCTGAGCCGGGCCGGACAGGCCGGGTCAGGCTGAGTCACCAAAACCACACAATCGAACACCACCCGCAACGGCCGCCCCTCCCGGGGCGGCCGTTTGCTGCTCATGCGTGCAGCCGAGATGACATCTGAGAGAATTTGTTGGCACTCAGTGTCTTGCGGGGTGGCACACCGTGCCATACGGTGAAGGAGTCCGGGCGGCCGGCGCGCTGCACACCTCGCGTGCCGGCTGTCCCCGCAAACCGCCTTGCGCGCCCGGACACCGCCTGCGTCACCAGGCGGGCCCAAGGCGCTCACCCGCGCCCCAGGCCGAAGCACCTCCGCCGAACCGACGGCACAGCAGCAGCCAGCCAGCAGCTTTCACCCCCGTCACGAGCCCAGCGTTCCCTCAGGCGTCCTGTCATGGACGCTTCGCCGGAGGCACCGATGAACGAGATACTTGACGCGATCCTGGCGTCGGACAGCACCCCCCAGGACTTCGCCGCCCTGCGCGTCCCCGAGTCGTACCGCGCGGTGACCGTGCGCAAGGACGAGGCCGATATGTTCGCGGGCCTCACCACCAAGGAGAAGGACCCCCGCAAGTCGCTGCACGTGGACGAGGTTCCGGTGCCCGAACTCGGCCCCGGCGAGGCGCTCGTCGCCGTGATGGCCAGCTCGGTCAACTACAACTCCGTGTGGACCTCGATCTTCGAGCCGCTGTCCACCTTCGGCTTCCTGGAGCGGTACGGCAAGCTCTCCCCGCTCACCAAGCGCCACGACCTGCCGTACCACATCATCGGCTCCGACCTCGCGGGCGTCGTGCTGCGCACCGGCCCCGGCGTGAACGCCTGGCAGCCGGGCGCCGAGGTCGTCGCGCACTGCCTGTCGGTCGAGCTGGAGAGCGCCGACGGCCACAACGACACCATGCTCGACCCCGAGCAGCGCATCTGGGGCTTCGAGACCAACTTCGGCGGGCTCGCCGAGATCGCCCTCGTCAAGTCCAACCAGCTCATGCCCAAGCCGAAGCACCTCAGCTGGGAGGAGGCGGCCGCGCCGGGCCTGGTCAACTCGACCGCGTACCGGCAGCTCGTCTCCCGCAACGGCGCCGGGATGAAGCAGGGCGACAACGTCCTGATCTGGGGCGCGAGCGGCGGACTCGGCAGCTACGCCACCCAGTTCGCGCTGGCGGGCGGGGCGAACCCGATCTGCGTCGTCTCCTCCCCCCAGAAGGCCGAGATCTGCCGGAAGATGGGCGCCCAGGCGATCATCGACCGCACCGCCGAGGACTACCGCTTCTGGAAGGACGAGCACCACCAGGATCAGCGCGAGTGGAAGCGGTTCGGCAAGAAGATCCGCGAACTGACCGGCGGCGAGGACGTGGACATCGTCTTCGAGCACCCGGGCCGGGAGACCTTCGGCGCCTCGGTGTACGTCACCCGCAAGGGCGGCACGATCGTCACCTGCGCCTCGACGTCCGGCTACACCCACGAGTACGACAACCGCTACCTGTGGATGTCGCTGAAGCGGATCGTCGGCTCGCACTTCGCCAACTACCGGGAGGCGTGGGAGGCCAACCGCCTCATCGCCAAGGGCAAGATCCACCCGACGCTGTCCAAGACGTACCACCTGGACGAGACCGGCCAGGCCGCGTACGACGTGCACCGCAACCGCCACCAGGGCAAGGTCGGCGTCCTGTGCCTGGCCCCCGAGGAGGGCATGGGCGTGCGCGACCAGGCGATGCGCGACCAGCACATCGAGGCCATCAACCGCTTCAGGGACGTCTGATGAGTGGCGAACCCCGCCCCAAGGACCGGCCCTGGCTCATGCGGACGTACGCCGGGCACTCCACCGCCGAGGCGTCCAACGAGCTGTACCGGCGCAACCTGGCCAAGGGCCAGACGGGTCTGTCGGTCGCCTTCGACCTGCCCACCCAGACCGGCTACGACCCCGACCACATCCTCGCCCGCGGCGAGGTGGGCCGGGTCGGGGTCCCGGTCTCCCACCTGGGCGACATGCGGAGGCTGTTCCAGGACATCCCGCTGGAGCAGATGAACACCTCCATGACCATCAACGCCACCGCGATGTGGCTGCTGGCGCTGTACCAGGTGGTCGCGGAGGAGCACGGAGCCGATACGGCCAAGCTCCAGGGCACGACGCAGAACGACATCGTCAAGGAGTACCTGTCGCGCGGGACGCATGTCTTCCCGCCGGGGCCGAGCCTCCGGCTGACCACCGACATGATCGCGTACACGGTCCACCACATCCCCAAGTGGAACCCGATCAACATCTGCAGCTACCACCTGCAGGAGGCCGGGGCAACTCCGGTGCAGGAGATCGCGTACGCCATGTCGACGGCCATCGCCGTGCTGGACGCGGTGTTCGACTCCGGGCAGGTGCCGGAGGAGCGCAAGGGCGATGTGGTGGCCCGGATCTCCTTCTTCGTGAACGCGGGCGTCCGGTTCATCGAGGAGATGTGCAAGATGCGCGCCTTCGGCCGCATCTGGGACCGGATCACCCGGGAGCGGTACGGCATCGAGAACCCCAAGCACCGCCGCTTCCGCTACGGCGTCCAGGTCAACTCGCTCGGGCTGACCGAGGCCCAGCCGGAGAACAACGTCCAGCGCATCGTGCTGGAGATGCTCGCCGTCACCCTCTCCAAGGACGCCCGCGCCCGCGCCGTCCAGCTTCCGGCCTGGAACGAGGCGCTGGGGCTGCCCCGGCCCTGGGACCAGCAGTGGTCGCTGCGCATCCAGCAGGTGCTGGCGCAGGAGAGCGATCTGCTGGAGTACGACGACATCTTCGCGGGCTCGCACGTCGTCGAGGCCAAGGTCAGCGAGCTGACCGGGGAGGCCGAGGCCGAGATCGAGCGCATCCAGGAGATGGGCGGGGCGATGGCCGCCGTCGAGTCCGGCTATCTCAAGGCGCAGCTGGTCTCCTCGCACGCCGCGCGGCGGGCCCGGATCGAGGCGGGCGAGGAGAAGATCGTCGGCGTCAACTCCTACGAGTCCACCGAGCCCAATCCGCTCACCGCCGACCTGGACACCGCGATCATGACGGTGGACCCGGCGAACGAGGCCCGGGTGGTCTCCGCCCTGCACACCTGGCGCGAGCAGCGCGACGCCCACCGCGCCGAGACCGCCCTCTCGGCGCTCCGCAAGGCCGCCGCGGGCACCGACAACCTCATGGCCGCGACCGTGGAGTGCGCCCGCGCCGGGGTCACGACCGGCGAGTGGGCCTGGGCGCTGCGCGACGTCTTCGGCGAGTTCCGGGCCCCCACCGGGGTCGGCGGCGCGCCGCTGGCCGTCACCGCGGAGGCGGGCAGCGCGCTCGCCACCGTGCGCGAGAAGGTCGAGAAGACCGCGGCCGAGCTGGGCGGCGGGCGGCTGCGGCTGCTGGTCGGCAAGCCCGGTCTGGACGGGCACAGCAACGGCGCCGAGCAGATCGCCGTACGGGCCCGGGACGCCGGGTTCGAGGTGATCTACCAGGGGATCCGGCTCACCCCGGAGCAGATCGTCGCGGCGGCCGTCGACGAGGACGTGCACTGCGTCGGCCTGTCGATCCTCTCCGGCTCGCACGCCGAGCTGGTGCCCGACGTCCTGGAGCGGCTGCGGCAGGCCGGTGCGCAGGACATTCCCGTCATCGTCGGCGGCATCATCCCGGCCGCGGACGCCGCCGCACTGCGCGCGGCGGGTGTCGCGGCCGTCTTCACCCCCAAGGACTTCGGTATCACGGAGATCATCGGCCGTATCGTCGACGAGATCCGTTACGCGAACACGCTTCCCGCACTGGAGGTTCCCGCATGACCACGCCCGCCCCCGCAGACCGAGTGCTGCGGCCGCGCCGCTCCTGCCTGGCCGTGCCCGGCTCCAATCCGCGCTTCCTGGAGAAGGCCCAGGGCCTCCCGGCCGACCAGGTGTTCCTGGACCTGGAGGACGCGTGCGCGCCGCTGGCCAAGGAGGACGCCCGGCACACCATCGTCAAGGCGCTGAACGAGGGCGACTGGACGGGGAAGACCCGGACGGTGCGGGTCAACGACTGGACCACCCACTGGACGTACCGGGACGTCATCACGGTCGTCGAGGGCGCGGGCCCGAACCTCGACTGCATCATGCTGCCCAAGGTGCAGGACGCCCAGCAGGTACAGACCCTCGACCTGCTGCTCACCCAGATCGAGAAGACGATGGGCTTCGAGGTCGGGCGGATCGGCATCGAGGCGCAGATCGAGAACGCCAAGGGCCTGGTCAACGTGGACGACATCGCCGGGGCCTCGCCCCGGCTGGAGACCATCATCTTCGGGCCGGCCGACTTCATGGCGTCCATCAACATGAAGTCGCTGGTCGTGGGCGAGCAGCCGCCCGGCTACGGGGCGGACGCCTACCACTACATCCTGATGCGGATCCTGATGGCCGCCCGCACCCATGACCTCCAGGCCATCGACGGCCCCTACCTCCAGATCCGAAACGTGGACGGCTACCGCGAGGTCGCCGGCCGTGCGGCGGCGCTCGGCTTCGACGGCAAGTGGGTGCTGCACCCGGGCCAGGTGGAGGCGGCGAACGAGGTCTTCTCGCCGTCGCAGGAGGACTACGACCACGCCGAGCTGATCCTCGACGCGTACGAGTACTGCACGTCCGAGGCGGGCGGCATGAAGGGCTCGGCGATGCTGGGCGACGAGATGATCGACGAGGCCAGCCGCAAGATGGCGCTGGTCATCGCGGGCAAGGGCCGTGCGGCCGGGATGGTCCGTACGTCCACCTTCGAGCCCCCGGAGGCATGAGCACGATGCAGTTCGGCCGCACTTACGAAGAGTTCACGGTGGGCGACGTGTACCGGCACTGGCCGGGAAAGACGGTCACCGAGTATGACGACCATCTCTTCTGTCTGCTCACCATGAATCATCACCCGCTGCACATGGACAGCAACTACGCCGAGAAGACGACCGATTTCGGCAAGAACGTGGTGGTGGGGAACTACATCTACTCCCTGCTGCTCGGCATGTCCGTGCCGGACGTCTCCGGAAAGGCCATCGCCAATCTGGAGGTCGAGTCGCTGAAGCATGTCGCGCCGACGTTCCACGGCGACACCATCTACGGCGAGACCGAGGTGCTGGACAAGACGCCGTCGAAGTCCAAATCCGACCGGGGAATCGTGCATGTCCAGACGAAGGGCTACAAGCAGGACGGCACTCTCGTGTGCGTCTTCCGGCGCAAGGTGATGGTGCCGACCGCCACGTACATCAAGGAGCGGGGCGGCGAGCAGCCGGGCCGCCCGGAGCTGGGAGGGCAGTGATATGGGCCGTCTGGCGCAGACCGAGGGGCTGACCGACGTCCAGCGGGAGATCCTCTCCACGGTCAGGGAGTTTGTCGACAAGGAGATCCTGCCGGTCGCCACCGAGCTGGAGCACCGCGACGAATATCCGACCCGGATCGTCGAGGGCCTGAAGGAGCTGGGGCTCTTCGGGCTGATGATCCCCGAGGAATACGGCGGCCTGGGCGAGTCACTGCTCACCTACGCGCTGTGCGTGGAGGAGATCGCCCGCGGCTGGATGAGCGTGTCCGGCATCATCAACACGCACTTCATCGTGGCGTACATGCTGAAGCAGCACGGCACCCAGGAGCAGAAGGACTACTTCCTGCCCAAGATGGCGCTCGGGGAGATCCGCGGCGCCTTCTCGATGTCGGAGCCGGGGCTGGGCTCGGACGTGTCGGCAATCACCAGCAAGGCGGTGCCGGACGGCGACGAGTACGTACTGAACGGCCAGAAGATGTGGCTGACCAACGGCGGCACGTCCACGCTGGTGGCGGTTTTGTGCCGAACCGGTGACCGGCAGGAGGGCGTACCTCCGCACAAGTCCATGACGACGTTCCTGGTCGAGAAGGAGCCCGGCTTCGGCGAGGTCCGGCCCGGACTGACCATTCCCGGCAAGATCGAGAAGATGGGCTACAAGGGGGTCGACACCACCGAGCTCATCATGGACGGACTGCGCATTCCGGCCGATCGGGTGCTCGGCGGAACGACCAACCGCGGTTTTTACCAAATGATGGACGGCGTGGAGGTCGGCCGGGTCAATGTGGCCGCGCGGGGCTGTGGCGTGGCACAGCGCGCATTTGAGCTGGGCGTTGCGTACGCACAAGAACGGCACACCTTCGGGAAGCCGATCGCCCAGCATCAAGCCATCCAGTTCAAACTGGCCGAAATGGGAACAAAGGTCGAGGCAGCTCATGCGATGATGGTCAATGCGGCTCGCAAGAAGGACGCGGGTGCGCGCAACGACCTCGAAGCGGGAATGGCGAAGTACCTGGCGTCGGAGTACTGCAAAGAGGTCGTGGAGGACGCCTTCCGCATCCATGGCGGGTACGGCTTCTCCAAGGAATACGAGATCGAGCGCCTCTACCGAGAGGCACCGATGCTCCTCATCGGCGAAGGTACCGCCGAGATTCAGAAAATGATTATTGGACGACGACTGCTGGAGGATTACCGAAGCCAAGGCTGATGTCCCTTTTGGGGTGGTATCCGAGAGAAGAAGCTCACACCGCGCCATGGGTCTTCGGCCACTGACAAGCCACCGACAGGCCCTGGCGCTTGCCCAGTTACCGCTCGCAACCGATACCATCCCCGGAAAGCCGCCGTCCCCAATCTTGCGTCGCGGCATCCTCCGCTACGAAGGTCATCCATGCCCCACAGCCAATCCTCTGCACAACGCGGCCGCGTCCGCCTCGCGCGCGGAGCGTCGCCGTGGCTCCTCCCGACCGTCGCCACGGCGGCGGTCAGCCTCACCCGCGCCCGTCGCTCCGGGCGCTGGGCGGCAGTCGCCGTGCCCGCCACCGCGCTCGCGGCGGGCATGCTGTGGTTCTTCCGCGACCCCGAGAGAGAGATCACTCAGGGCCGCGTCATCTCCCCGGCCGACGGTGTGGTGCAGAGCATCATGCCGTGGAAGGACGGGCGCACCCGCGTCGCGATCTTCATGAGCCCGCTCAACGTTCACGTGAACCGTGCCCCGCTGGCCGGCACCGTGACCTCCGTCGAGCACATCCCGGGCGGCTTCGTTCCCGCGTTCAACAAGGAAAGCGAGAACAACGAGCGGGTCGTCTGGCACTTCGACACCGAGCTGGGCGACATCGAGATGGTCCAGATCGCCGGTGCGGTCGCCCGCCGAATCGTTCCGTACATGCCGCAGAGCACCAAGGTCGAACAGGGTGAGCGGATCGGTCTCATCCGCTTCGGCTCGCGCGTGGACGTGTACCTCCCCGAGGGCGTCGACGTCGCGGTCGAGGTCGGCCAGGCCACCACCGCGGGGGTGACTCGCCTTGACCGTGATTGATCCCGACACCCAGGCCGCCTGGGTCCCCGAGGCCGACATGGACGCCGCCGACGAGACGGACGACATGCCCTTGTCGACCCGGCTGTCGATAGCGGACACCCTGACCCTCGGCAACGCCACCTGCGGCTTCTTGGCGGTCTACTTCACCACCACCGGCGTCCTCATCCCGCACCTGACGGGCAGCGAGGACGGCGGCATGACCCGCCACAGCGCCGCCTCGGCGGTCATGCTGATGCTGCTGGCCTCCGTCTTCGACCTCTTCGACGGGCTCGTCGCACGGAAGCTGCGCAGCTCGGCCATGGGCGCGGAGCTGGACAACCTCTCCGACCTGGTCAGCTTCGGGCTCGCCCCGGCGTACTTCGTCCTCGTCTGGGGCATGGTCGCCGACGACGCCTACCAGCGGGTCTCGGTGGTGGGCGCCATCGTGGTGCTCCTCGCGGTGGTGCTACGGCTGGCCAGATTCTCCTGCGTCACCCTGCGCGACGGCGTCTTCCAGGGCATGCCGAGCCCCTTCGGGGCGCTCACCGTCGTCTCGGTCGTCCTGCTGGGCCTGCCGTTCGTGCCGACCCTGCTGGCGATCATCGGCATCGCCTGGCTCATGGTGAGCCGCGTCGAGTACCCCAAGCCGCGCGGCCGCCTCGCCGTGGCCATGCTCGGCTGGATCGTCACCAGCATGGCGCTGCTGTCCGCCTGGGCCTTCCAGGCCCCCGGCGGCGAGCTGCTCCTCCAGTCGGCCTGCGCCCTCCAGGTCGTCATGGGCGCGGTGATCCCCCTCTTCGCCACCGCCCGCCGGGTCAACGCCTTCCGCGACAACCGCCGCGAGGCGAGGGCAGCGCAGCTGCCGTAACGGCTGCCTCAGCGCAAACGCCGTGGGGGCCGAGCAGGAAGCTCGGGCCCCACGGCGTTGTCGTCCCCGGCCACCCGACGATCCACCTCGGCGCCCCCGGCCTCCGCCGTCTCGGCGGGTCGGAGGCCGCAACCCCGGCAGGCCCAGGGGCGTGCCCCCGGCCCGGGGGCACAGCCCCCACGTTCGGGAAGGCGCGTGCCCCCTCGGGCCAGGCGCCCCGGCCCGGGCCGGGGCCGAAGCCCCCGGTGGGGCCTGTGGGCGTAGCCCCCACCAGGCGCTCCCGTGCGGAGCACACACCGCCCCCGGCCCGGGTGGGGGCCTGGGGCGCAGCCCCCAGTTCGGGAAGGGGCGGGGTGGGGGACGAGCCCCGCTCAGGGCAGGCGCCCTGGGCGCCGAGCACACGCCCCCCGGCCCGGCCCAGGGGCGAAGCCCCGGGCGGGGCCTGAGGGCTTGCCCCCACGTTCGGGAAGACGCGGGGTGGGGAACAAACCCCCGCCCGGCTCAGGGCAGGCGCCCCGGCGCGAGCGCGCGCCGGGGCCAGCGGGGCGGGGGGGCTTGCCCCCGGTTCGGGAAGGGGCGGGGTGGGGGACAAGCCCACGGCAGGTCCCCGGCCCGGCCTGCCAGCCCGAGGCCGCCGCCGGGGTCCGGGGGCGGACCCCCGGTTCGGGAAGGGGCGGGGCGGGGGACTGGCCCACGGCGGGGCGCCCGGGGTCAGGCCAGGAAGTCCGTCGCCAGGTGCTCCGCCGCGCGTTCCAGCAAGGGGCCCGCTTCGGCGATGCAGCGGGCCGGGTCGGGCTCCAGGTCGGTCAGGGGGTAGGCGCGGCGGATACCGGCGCCGCCGAGGGCCGCCGGGGTGAGGGCGAGGCGGCCGCAGACGGCCACCACGTCGATGCCCCGCGCCCGCGCCGCCGCCGCGACGCCCGCCGGGGCCTTGCCGTGCAGGGTCTGCTCGTCCAGCGAGCCCTCCCCCGTGATCACCAGGTCGGAGCCCTCCAGCGCGGCCGCGAAGCCCAGTACGTCCAGCATCACGTCGATTCCGGGGCGGAACGCCGCGCCGAGGCCCAGCAGCGCGCCGAAGCCGATACCGCCCGCGGCGCCCGCGCCGGGCGCGGCGGCGTATTCGGCGGCGCGGGCGCCGACGGCCCGCTCCAGGACCCGTACGTACGTGGCGAGGGCGGCGTCCAGGGCCGCCACATCGGCCTCGCTCGCGCCCTTCTGCGGTCCGTAGACCGCCGCCGCGCCCTTCGGGCCGGTCAGCGGATTGTCGACATCGCTGGCGAGCACGAGCTCCGTCGACGCGAGCCGCGGGTCGAGGCCGGAGAGGTCCGCCGTGGCCAGCTCGCCCAGCGGGCCGCCGCCCGGCGCGACGGGCGTGCCGTCGCCGCGCAGGAAGCGCGCGCCGAGCGCGCTCAGCATCCCGGCGCCGCCATCGGTCGTGGCGCTGCCGCCGACGCCGAAGACGATCGTGCGGGCGCCCGCGTCGAGCGCCGCCCGGAGCAGCTCACCGCTGCCGTACGTGGTGGCGGTGAGCGGCGCGAAGACGCCGTCCGGCAGGTGCCGCAGCCCGGACGCCTCGGCCATCTCCACCACGGCCGTCCCGTCGCGCAGCGCGTACGCCGCCGTGACCGGGGCGCCCAGCGGTCCGGTCACCCGCACCTCGCGCCGCTCGAACCCGGCCGCGACCGCCGCGTCCACCGTGCCGTCGCCGCCGTCGGCGACCGGCAGCGCGTCGATACGGAGCAGCTCGGCGCCGCCGGACCAGCCGCGCCGCAGCCCCGCCGCCACCCGCTCGGCGACTTCGACGGCCGTGAGCGACCCCTTGAACTTGTCGGCGGCGATCAGCACCCGCGTCGGGGGCGTCGCCTGCCCCTGCGCCCACGTCTTCACTTCTGCCGTCGCCTCGGCCTTCGCAGCGTCCGTCACCCTGGTACCCCTTGCTGTTCGCTCAGGCGGTCGAAGCCGTTGTGACCTTATCCTTTGGACCGGCCACCCGGTACACCCACATCATCCGGGTACACCTGACACATGGGCCACAGCGGGAACGCGCACGCAGCACTCGCGGACCGGATCCACGGCGGCTGGCTCGGCCGCATCGCCGGGAACATGCTCGGGAAGCCCATCGAGCGCGGCGACGTCTGGACCCGCGACCGCATCGACCGCTATCTGCGCCGCGCCGACGCCCTCCCGCTCACCGGCTATCTGCCCGCCCTGGAGCCGCCACCGGACCCGGTGGAGTTCGAGCTGCGCCCCGAGTGGCAGGAGTGCGTGCGCGGCCGGATCCACGGCAGCGCACGGGACGACGACATCGACTACACCGTCCTCGGCCTGCACCTCCTGGAGACCCACGGCTTCGGCTTCACCACCGAGCAGGTGGGCGAGATGTGGCTGCTGCGGCTGCCGTACCTGCAGACGTTCACCGCCGAGCGGGCCGCGTACCGCAATCTGGCGGCCGGGATACGGCCGCCGCTCACCGCCACCGTCGACAACCCCTACCAGGAGTGGATCGGCGCCCTGATCCGCGCCGACATCCACGGCTGGGTCAACCCCGGCGATCCGCCCCGCGCCGCCGCCATGGCCCGCCGCGACGCCGTGCTGTCCCACACCGGCAACGGGGTGTACGGGGCGATGTGGGCGGCCGCGCTGATCGCCGCCGCGTTCACGGCCGACGGCCCGCGTACGGCGGTCGAGTCCGCCCTCGACCGCGTCCCGCCGCGCTGCCGCCTGGCCCGTACCGTCCGCCGCGCGGCCTCCCTGTACGACGCGGGCGTGACCTGGCCGGACGCGCTGGACCAGCTGGAACGCGAGACGAGCGGCCTGCCCTGGATCCACACGGTCCCCAACGCCGCCGTCCTCACCGCCGGGCTCCTCTACGGCGCGGGCGACTTCACCGCCACGCTGGCCCTGACCGTACGAGGCGGCCTGGACACCGACTCCAACGGCGCCACCGCGGGCTCCGTCGCGGGCGTACTGTGCGGCGCGGCCGCCCTCCCGCCGCAGTGGACCGAGCCGCTGGAGGACCGGATCCGCAGCGCCGTCTTCGGCTTCGACGGCGCCCGCGTCAGCGACCTCGCGGCCCGGACCCACCGCCTGGCGCTACCGGCGTAGGCGGCTCAAGACCCCGGCACCCGTCAGTCGCGGGACAGATCCCACACGCTGCCGAGCCAGCCGTCGTGGCTGTTGAGGAGGGCGACGAGGGCGGCGAGGACGCGGTCGTCCCACCAGTCCGCGAGCGCCTCCAGCTCGAAGGCGCTGCCGCTGCCGCTGCCGCTGTGGAAGTCGAGGACGATCCGGTTGTCGGCGCGCCACTTGGTGCGGCGCGGGGGGCGGGCGACGTCGCCGCTGCCGCCGATGATGCTGCCGATCGCGATGGCCAGCTGAAGCGGCGAGATCAGCCACCACATGAACCACCAGAAGGGCCGCCCCTTCATCCCGACCGCGGGCGGCGCACCGGCCTGCTGGACGGTCCAGCGGGTGCGGACCCGGCCGCCCTTCATGGCCGGTTCGCGGGTGATGAGGGCGAGGGGTTCACCGGCGGCGCCCAGCACCTCGTAGGTGGCCGGACCGCCCTTGGCCGCCGATTTGGTGGTCACGTGCGCGAACACCCCGGCGCGGTGCGGGTCGGCCCAGAGGGTGAAGGCGCGGGTGCCGTCCTTGCGGATGGCGCGGTAGGCGTCGAAGCCGCCGGGCGGGTCGCGGCGTTCGGGGAAGGCGAGGGGCTGGATGACGCCGTCAGGGCCGGGGGCGCCGTGGGAGGCCCGTATGCGCCAGGTGACGCGCCCGTCCTGCGGTGGTTTTTCGTTCTTGCTCAGCGTCTGACCGCTCAGCCACAGAAACCGGCCCATCCCCGCACTCTCCCCGTCATGCCACGTTCGACCTGGTGCCGGGGCGGACTTTACCCGTCACGCGAAGACCGAGAGCAGCAGGGCCATCCCGAGGCCGAGCACGCTCACCAGCGTCTGCACCGCGGTCTGCGTCTTCGCGGCCTGCGTCAGGCTCATCCCGAAGGACTCCTTGACCAGCCAGAACCCGGCGTGGTTGACGTAGTTCAGGCCGAGCGAGCCCGAGCCGATGGCGATCACGAGGAGGGACGCCTCCAGGCCGCCGCCGGTACCGATCAGCGGGGCGAGGATGCCGGTGGCGGAGACGATGCCGACGGTGGCCGAACCGGTGGTGAGGGACAGCAGCAGGGCGATCAGCCAGCCCAGGACGATCAGGTTCATATGGGCTCCCTCGGCCGCCGACGCGATGGCGTCGCCGATGCCGGAGTCCTTGAGGACCTGATTGAACGCGCCGCCGCCGCCGATGATGAGCAGGATGGAGGCGATGGACTGCAGGCTGGCCGTCATCGAGCGGCGGGCCTCCTCGCCCTGACCCGTGCCGCGCAGGACGGTCAGGCCCAGGGCGAAGAGGAATCCGGCGAGCATCGCGATGAGGGGTTCGCCGGTGAAGGTCAGCGCGGAGCGCAGCCGGCTGGACTCGTCGAGCGTGGTCTCGGCGAGCGTGCGCAGCAGCATGAGGACGACGGGGATGAGGACGGAGCACAGGGCGAGGCCGGTGGGCACCCCGGAGCGGGCCGGGGCGTCCGGCCGCCGCTGGGCGCCGGGGCCGTCGGAGTGCGCGGCGGCGGGCGGCGCGGCCGGGCCGTCGGGGAGCGGGGCCTCGGCGGGCCGCTGTCCGGTGCCGGTGAACTGGGCGACCAGCGCGGGGTCCGGGCGGACGTCGGCGAGCCGGGGCGCGATCCACCGGGCGTAGACGGGACCGGCCAGCACGATGGTGGGGACGGCGCAGACGACGCCGACCAGGAGGGTGAGGCCGAGATCGGCGTGGAGCCCGGTCATGGCGGTCAGCGGGCCGGGGTGGGGCGGCAGCATGCCGTGCAGCGTGGAGAGCGCCGCGATGGCGGGCACCCCCAGCAGGACGTACGGGGAACCCTTGGTGCCGCCCTGCGCCTCCAGCCTGCGGGCCACGCTGAAGATCAGCGGCAGCAGCACGATCAGACCGACCTCGAAGAACATCGGCACGCCGATGACGAAGGCGGCGCCCGCGACGAGCCACGGCAGCCGCCGGGTGCTGGACCGGTCGACGATGGCGTGGGCGAGGGCGTCGGTCGCGCCCGAGTCGGACAGCAGGCGGCCCAGCATGGCGCCCAGCGCCAGCGTGATGCCGACGTCGCCCAGGGTGCCGCCCGCACCCTCCTCGATGGACCCCGCCAGTTTCTCCACGGGTTCACCGGCCGCCAGCCCCGTGCCCACGGTGACGACGATCAGCGCGACGAACGGATGCAGGCGCAGGCGGGAGTTGATCAGGATGATCAGCGCTGCTATCGCCACGGTCAGGATGAGCAGCAGTGACCAGGCGTGCGTGGTCATACGGAGGTGCCTTTCGTCTTACGGGAGCGAGCCGGCGTTCCGGTGTTTACGGGAGCGAGCCGACGCGAGGGGCGGCGCGGGGCGCTTCGTCCGCGCGGCCTTCGGGGGTGTCGAGCTCCTGGTGCGAGGTCTCGGGAAGGAGAGCCACGGCGAGGACGGCGAGGCCGTAGGCGCTCCCCGCGAACAGGCCGATGCTGGTGCCCATCCCGAGCCGGTCGCTGAGGAAGCCGACGAAGGCGGGGAAGGCCGCCGCGACGATGCGGCCGAAGTTGTAGCAGAAGCCCTGCCCGGTGCCCCGGATCCCGGTCGGGTACAGCTCGGCGAAGAGCGATCCGAGCCCGGCGGGGATCCCGGCGGAGAAGAAGCCGAGCGGGATGCCGAGGAAGAACATCTGGGTGTCGCTGACCGGCAGGAACAGATAGATCACGACCGAGGCCAGGCACAGCACCGCGAAGCACATGATGTTCTTCCGGCGGCCGATCCGGTCGGCCAGGACTCCCGAGGTGAGATAGCCGAGGAACGAGGCGGCGATGAACACCGCCAGATAGCCGCTGGTCTCCAGCACCGACAGGCCGTGCGTGGTGCGCAGGTAGGTCGGCAGGAAGGTGGTCAGCGCGTAGTAGCCGCCGTGGCTGCCGAGGCCCAGCAGCGCGCCGAGGAGCGTGACCCGCAGCAGGTCCGGCTTGAAGATCCGCAGCAGTGATGCCCGGTTCCCGGCCTTCGCGGCCCGCTGCCGGTAGAGGGGCGGGTCGGTGACGTTGCGGCGGATCATGATGACCAGGACGGCGGGCAGCGCGCCGAGCCAGAACATCGACCGCCAGGCCCACTCCTCCGGGAACAGGCTGAACAGGACGGTGTACGTCGCCAGGGCGAGGCCCCAGCCCAGCGCCCATCCGCTCTGGACGGCCCCCAGCGCCCGGCCGCGGTGGCGGGTCCCCATGTACTCGCCGACCAGCACGGCTCCCGCCGCCCATTCGCCACCGAACCCGAAGCCCTGGACGCAGCGCAACGCCATCAGCTGGGAGTAGTCGGCGGTGAAGCCGATGAGGACCGTGGCGACCGAGTACACCAGGATCGTCCACTGCAGCACCCGCACGCGCCCGTAGCGGTCCGAGGCCCAGCCCGCGAGCCAGCCGCCGACGGCGGTGAAGACGAGCGTGACGGAGGCCAGGGTGCCCGCGGCCCCGGTGCTCAGATGCCAGGCGGCCAGCAGCGTCGGCAGGACGAGCCCGAACATCTGGGCGTCGGCGGCTTCGAGCGTCCAGCCGCCGAAGGCGGCCCAGAAGGCTCGCTTCTGTGGCGTGTCGGTGTCCCGGTACCAGGCAAACATGGGGCGGCTCTCTTCGTGGTGCGGGAGGCGTGAGCGGGAAGCGGGCTCAGCCGGTGGGGAGCGGGCTCAGCGGATGTCGATGCGGTAGCGGAAGCTGTGCGCGGACCCCCGCGAGCGGCGGTACTCCAGCGGCCTGCCGTCATGGGAGCGGGCGACCCGTTCGACCACGGCCACCGGCTCGGAGCGCCCGCGTCCGAGCAGCAGCGCGTCGGCCGCGCCGGCCGCCTCGATGGTCAGCTCCTCCGTGGCGGCCGCGACGATCTGCCCGCAGTGGCGTTCGTACGTCGGATACAGCAGGTCGCCGAGGCCGTCGGCGCCGATGCGCTCCAGCGGCTCGAACAGGGGAAGCGGCAGCCAGATGTCCTCGACGAGGACGGGCTGCTCGTCGTAGAGCCGCAGCCGGTGGAGATGCAGCACCTCGCTGCCGGGGGCGATCTGGAGGGCGGCCGCGATGGCGGGCGTGCTCACCTGCCGGGCGGCGGAGAGGATGCGGCTCCGCGGAAAGCCGCTCCCGGCGGCCCCGAACCGGAAGAAGCGGAAGAGGGAGGCGTCCAGCGACGCCCTCCGGAGATACGTCCCGGTCCCCTGGCGCCGCTCCAGCAGCCCCTCGTCCACGAGGTCCCGGAAGACCCGCCGCATGGTCCCCAGGGACACCCCGTAGTACGCGACCAGGGCGGACTCGGCGGGCAGCGGCTCGTCGGGCGACCACTCCCCCGAGCGGACGCGCTCGGCGACCACCTCCCGGAGCCGGGCGTGCAGCGGCAGACGGGGGTCGGTCCGGGCGAGGGCGGCCGCTCCCGGGCTCTCCGGCGTGGCCGGGCCCTCGGGCGTGGACGGGATGGAGTGCATGGCGAGAAAGCATGGTCCGGATTCCTACTGACGTCTAGTCCTTCATAGGACTATTCTTCGGTGGGTGACGTTCACCGAGCCGCAGCCGCCGCCCGCCGCCTTCGACACCCACGCCCACGTCTTCACGCGCGGTCTGCGGCTGGCGGACGAGCGGCGGTACAGCCCGGACTACGACGCCACGCCGGAGACCTACCTGTCGCTGCTGGACGCGTACGGCCTCGCGGCCGGGGTACTGGTGCAGCCGAGCTTCCTCGGCACGGACAACTCCTACCTGCTGGACGCCCTCGGCAAGGCGCCGGAGCGGCTCCGCGGCGTGGCCGTCGTCGACCACCGGACGCCGGGGGAAGAGCTCGACCGGCTCGCGGAGGCGGGCGTGTGCGGGATCCGCCTCAATCTGATCGGCCGTCCGGTGCCCCCGCTGGGCGGGCGGTCCTGGCAGCGGCTGGCCCGCGAACTCGCGGCGCGCGGACTCCACATGGAGGTGCAGGCGCGGCAGCGGCAATGGGAGGAGCTGGAACCATGGCTGCTCCGCTGGCCCGGCGCGGTGGTCGTCGACCATCTGGGGCTCCCGGCGTCCGCCTCGCTCTCCCACCCCGGCTCCGACGCGCTCGCCCGGCTGCTCGCCGCGCCGCAGGTGTGGGTGAAGGCGGCGGCACCGTACCGTTCGGCGCCGCAGGCGGCCACGGCGATGCTGCGCCGACTGCTGGACACCGGAGGGGTCGAGCGGCTGGTGTGGGGCAGCGACTGGCCCTGGACCCGCCATGAGGAAGGCCGCTCCTACCCCGCCACCCTGTCCTGGCTCACGGCGCGGCTGAGCGCCGCCGAAACCCGGCGCGTCCTGTGCGCCAACCCGGCCCGGCTGTTCGCCTGGACGCCTTCCGCAGCGGCAGCGAAACCTACGGCCGCACCGCGCGCGTAGGCTCGCCGCATGAGCAGCGAGACGACGCACCGGCCCCTCGTCGCGATCCTCAGCGGGGCGGGCATCTCGACGGATTCCGGCATCCCCGACTACCGCGGCCCGCAGGGGCTGTGGCGGCGCGACCCGGACGCCGAGAAGCTCGTGACGTACGACTACTACATGACCGACCCGGACATCCGGCGCCGCTCCTGGCAGATGCGCCGGGAGAGCAAGGCGCTGCACGCCCGCCCGAACGGCGCGCACGAGGCCGTGGCGCGGCTGGAGCGGTCGGGGGTCCCGGTGCGCGTGATCACGCAGAACGTGGACGGGCTGCACCAGCTGGCCGGGATGCCCGAGCGCAAGGTGCTCGAACTGCACGGCACCGCGCGCGTCGTGCAGTGCACCCACTGCGAGGAGCGCTCCGGGATGGACGAGGCGCTGGAGCGGGTCGCGGCGGGCGAGGCGGACCCGGCATGCCGGGAGTGCGGCGGGATCCTGAAGTCGGCGACGGTGATGTTCGGTCAGGGGCTCGACCCGGAGGTGCTGACCGAGGCGGTCGCGGTGGCGCGGGCGTGCCAGGTGTTCATCGCGGTCGGCACCAGCCTCCAGGTGCAGCCCGCGGCGTCGCTCGCCGGGATGGCCGCCGAGAGCGGCGCCCGGCTGATCATCGTCAACGCCGAGCCGACGCCGTACGACGCGCTCGCGGACGAGGTCGTCCGCGAGCCCATCGGTACGGCGCTGCCCGCGCTGCTGGAGCGGATCGCCACCGAGGACGGCTGACGCCCGGAGGATCAGCGGCTCTCGAAGTCCAGCAGCCGCCGCTTGCGGTCTAGCCCGCCGCCGTAGCCGGTGAGGCTGCCGGTGGAGCCGACGACGCGGTGGCAGGGGACGATGATGCCGACCGGGTTCTTGCCGTTGGCCAGGCCCACGGCGCGGGAGGCGGTGGGCTTCCCGATGTGGTCGGCGAGCTGGCCGTACGTCCACGTCTCGCCGTACGGGATGCGGCGCAGCGCGTCCCAGACGCGGCGCTGGAAGGGCGTGCCGTCGAGGTGGAGCGGCAGGTCGAAGTCGGTCAGCTCGCCCGCGAAGTAGGCGCCGAGCTGGCGGACGGCCGCGGCGAAGGGGGCCTCGTCGGGGTCGCCGGGGACGCCGAAGGTCTCCTCGGGCGGGCGGTGGCGCTGTCCGGTCATGTAGAGGCCGGACAGTTCGGCGCCGGTGGCCACCAGGGTGAGCGGGCCGTACGGGCTGTCGACGACGGTGTGGGTGCGGTTCACGGGGGGATTCTCCTGGTTCTGGCGGGCCCGGCGCGGGCGGTTCACGCGGGCAGGCGGTTGATGGCGTGGCCGCCGTCGAGGGCCCAGAGGTACTGGACGGCGTACGCGCGCCAGGGCCGCCACCTCGCGGAGTGCCGGGTCAGCGCGCCGGGCGTGGCGGGCAGCCCCAGGTCGGCGGCGGCCTTGCGGACACCGAGGTCGGTGGCGAGGAACGCGTCCGGGTCGCCGAGCCCGCGCATCGCGATGACCTCGACGGTCCAGGGCCCGAGCCCGGGCAGGGCGGTCAGCCCGGCCCGGGCCGCGTCCCAGTCGCTGCCGACGCCGAGCGCGATCCGCCCCTCGGCGAGCGCGTCGATCAGCCCGGTGAGCGTGGCGCGGCGGGTGCGCGGCATGGCCAGCGCCTCGGGGTCGAGACCGGCCAGGGCGCGGGCGGTCGGGAAGAGGTGGGTGAGCCCGCCGCCCGGGTCGGCGACGGGGTCGCCGTGCGCGGTCACCAGCCGCGCCGCGAGGGTGCGGGCGGCGGCCGTGGACACCTGCTGCCCGAGGACCGCGCGCACCGCGAACTCCTCCGCGTCCGCCGACCGCGGCACCCGCCGCCCCGGCGCCTTGTCGACCAGCGGTTCCAGCTGGTGGTCGGTGCGCAGCAGGTCGTCCACGGCGGCCGGGTCGGCGTCCAGGTCGAGCAGCCGACGGCAGCGGCTGATCGCCCCGGACAGGTCCCGCAGATCGGCCAGGGACAGCTGGCAGGCGATGTGGTCGGGGCGCGGGCTGAGGGCGACGACCCCGGGCCCGTACGGCAGCCGCAGGGTCCGCCGGTACGCCCCGTCGCGCCACTCCTCCACCCCGGGTACGGCGGTGGCGGCGAGGTGGCCGAAGAGGTTGTCCGGGCACAGCGGCGCCCGGAACGGCAGCCGCAGCGTCAGCGCCCCCGGCACGGCGGGCCGGGGCCCGCTCCCGGCGCGCTGCCGCAGCTCGGTCGGGGAGAGCGCGAAGACCTCCCGTACGGTCTCGTTGAACGCGCGGATGCTGGCGAACCCGGCCGCGAACGCGATGTCGGCCATCGGCAGCCCGCTGGTCTCGATCAGCAGCCGCGCGGTCTGCGCCCGCTGCGCCCGGGCGAGGGCGAGCGGCCCGGCGCCCAGTTCGGCCAGCAGCTGCCGCTCGATCTGCCGGGTGCTGTAGCCGAGCCGGTCGGCCAGCCCCGGCACCCCCTCCCGGTCGACCACCCCGTCGGCGATCAGCCGCATGGCGCGGGCCACGAGATCGGCCCGCTCGTTCCACTGCGGCGACCCGGGTGCCGCGTCGGGGCGGCACCGCTTGCAGGCCCGGAACCCGGCCTGCTGGGCCGCCGCGGCGCTCGGGTAGAACCGCATGTTCTCGGGCTTCGGACCGACGACCGGGCAGCTCGGACGGCAGTAGATGCGGGTGGTGACGACGGCGATGAAGAACCATCCGTCGAAGCGGGCGTCCTTGGCCCGCGCGGCCCTCAGGCACCGGTCGGTATCGGTGTACATGGCTCCAGCATCGGCCACCGCGCGCCCCCGGGCTCGCGGGAATCCGACATCGACGTCGGCGCCCGGCCCGCCGCGCGCGACCGGCGCCCCCATCCGGGGATTTTGCGACGGAACAGCAGACCGGAGCCCTGATGATCGGCATGATGAAGAGGTGACGGAACACCGAGAGATACCGCTGGCAGACGGCACCTCCGTACGGCTGGAACTCGCCCCCGTGGGAGACCCCTCGCTCGCGGACGCCTACGGAGGCGTGGGCGGGGTCGGCGGCGTGACCCCGGTGGGGCGCGCGACGCGGGCCGCGGCGGCGCTCGCCGACGCCGGTCTCGGCGTCGTACTGCAGGGGCTGGGCCCGGTGCTCCAGGACGTGCACGACGCGGTGCGCTCGGCGCCCCATCCGCCGCAGGAGTTCACCGTCCAGTTCGGGGTGCAGGTGGGCCAGGACCTCAAGCTCGGCATCGTGGGGGCGAACGGGAACGCCAGCCTCACCATTTCGGCCACCTGGCGGCCCGACGAGACACCACCGCGACAGCCGCCCGTGCCCGATCCCGCGGGCTGACGCCATGGGCTGGTTCCACCCCCGCGGGTCCGCGCCGCGGCCCGCCGTGTCGATCCTGGCCAAGGACGACGGAAGACCCGCGGGCGCCGGGGTGCTGCTGCCCCGCCAGCACCTGCTGACCTGTGCCCACGTGGTCAACAGCGCCCTCGGCAAGGACATGCTGGCCCCTGATCACCCGGGGGCGGTCACGGTCTCGGTGCGGATCCAGGGACCGGAGCACACCGTCGAGGCCGACGCCGAGCTGACGGCCTGGATCCCGCCCCGGAGGGACGACGGGGGCCTCGGCGCCTTCGAGTGGAACGGCGACCTCGCCGTACTCCGGCTGGCCGGAGCGCTGCCGCCCGTGTTCGAGCCGCCGCGCTGGCACCCCATGGCCCGGCGGCAGTCCGTCCGCGCCTGGCACGGCAGCGGCGAGCCCGGGGTCTTCGCCGACGCCGAAGTGAGCGAATGCGACGGCCGGTTCGGCTACTTCGACGGGGCCGAGCGCACCCTCGACGTCGAACCCGCCTACAGCGGCGGCCCGCTGTGGTCGCACGAGGAGAGCGCAGTCGTGGGGCTCGTGACGGCGAAGCTGCGCGTGCGGGGCGAGCTGCGGCGCGCCTGGGGCATCCCCTGGCAGCGCGTGACGCGGGAGCTGCGGCACGCCGGAGTGGACCACCTCCTCCCCCGGCCCGACGAGGACGTGACCGACCACCCGGTCTACCCGGAGCTGGCCGCCCTGCTGGACGGGCCGCTGTCCCTGTCCGAGGGCTGGGTGCGGTGCTGCCGCGCCGTCGCCCGCCAGTGCGGCCTGGGCCACCGCGAGGACGGCGCGCCGTCCGCCGACGAGTTCGCCCGGCTGCTGCTCACCCGGGGGCGCGCCCTCCCCGCGCTGGTCGAGGCGGTGCGCCCGACAGCGGAGCCGGTCGCCGACGAACTCCTCGCCCTGGGGCGCCGGTACGGGCTGCCGAAGCTGCTCACACCGGGTGAGTACGAGCGGCTGCTGCGGCAGCTGCGCGCCCTGCCCGCGGCCTCGGCCGCCGGTGTCCCCGGGGCCGTACGGGCGGCGCTGTCGCTGGCGGCCGCCCTGCCCGGCGCGCTCCTGGCCGGGTTCGGCGGCGGCCCCTCGGGCGACGACGGTCCCTCGGGCGACGACGGCATGGGGCCCTTCGAAGCGCTGATCGCCCATCTGGAGGGGCTGTACGGCGACAGCGCGCCGACCGACGACGGCCGCCCGGCCGTCCCCGGACTGCTGCGCGCCGTGGAGTTCGTGGCCGCGGGCTGCTGCGCGACGGCGGAGGAGCGCGCCGGGCTGTGGCAGTGGAACGCGGCCGTGGCCCGCCGTCTAGGCGTCCACGACGCGGCGTTGAGGGATCGCCGCCACGACGCCAAGCTGTGGGCCCGGGGCGCGTCCCGGGGCTCGGCGCCGCCCCGGGTGGTGGCGAAGCTGTCGTCCTGCGGGACCGCGCCGGTGCCGGACGGGGAAGAGCGCTACCGGCTGCGGCTGTGGTGCGACGACGGGGGCGGGCTGCGCCAGGCGTCGGACGACAGCGAGCGGCCGCGCAGCGCGGAGGAGGCGGCCCAGGAGATTCTGGACGCGGTCGGCTCGCTGCGCCGGCCGGATCCGGCGGGCCCGCGCTTCGTCATCGAACTGATCGTGGACCGGGACGCGTTGGAGGTGCCCGCCGACGCGTGGAAACCGGCCGGGGCCAAGGCGCTGCTGCCGCTTCCGCTCGGCGCGCCGTATCCGCTGGTCGTCAACTGCCCCGAGCTGCGGGAGCTGAACGGCGAGGCGATGCTGGACCAGTGGCGGGAGCGCTGGGCCCGGCTGGAGTCCGAGGAGCCCGTGCACATCGACGACGCCACGGCCCCCGACCCGGAGGCGGTGTGCGGGCTGCTGATGGAGCGGCTGACCGCCCATGTCACGGTCGACGTCGCGGCCGAGCGGCGGGCTGGGGTGGTGCAGATGTGCCTCGCGGCGGGCGTTCCGGTGGTCCTGTGGGACCGCAGCGGGCAGCCGGGGTCACCGGCCGTGCGGCACGCGACCGGGACGCGGGCGCGCGAACTGCCCGAGGCGATACGGACCTACCGCACCAAGACCCTCCAGAAACCGGCCGAGTACACCGGGCGGCCGGTCCTCGCCTGGGCCGACCCCGGGCGGGCGCTCCCCCGGCTCGACCTCGTGGACCCCACGGAGTGACGCGCGATGTCCGCGGACGCGGACGCGGACCGAAAGGAAGGTTCCCCGATGAACGCACGGGAACAGCACGGCCGGCGGCTGTTCCGGGGGGACGGCGTACCCCGGCAGGTGGAGATGCCGCCCGCCCCGCCGTGGCGCCGCTTCGGCAGCGGTACGGGTGACGGGGAGCACGATTCCGCGGGCCGGCCGTCGCCGTATCTGATCTCGCCCGAGCACGCGGACGTGGTCGACGCGGCCCTGCGGCTGCGCCGCCCGCTGCTCGTCACCGGCAGCCCGGGCACCGGCAAGTCGTCCCTCGCGCGGGCGGTCGCGCACGAAATGGGCCTGGGCGAGGTGCTGCGCTGGCCCGTCAACAGCCGCTCCACCGTGCAGGACGCGCTCTACCGTTACGACGCGATCGGGCGGCTGCGCGAGACGACCCTGATGCGGGACCGCGGCGAGGCCGAACCGGACATCGGCACGTTCGTACGGCTCGGCCCGCTCGGCACCGCGCTGGTGCCGGGCGAACGGCCCCGGGTGCTGCTCGTCGACGAACTCGACAAGGGCGATGTCGACCTGCCGAACGACCTGCTGACGGTGTTCGAGGAGGGCGAGTTCGAGATCCCCGAGCTGGCCCGGCTGCCGGAGGAGCAGTCGGAGGTGGAGGTGCTCACCGAGCGGCCGGGCGAACGGGCGGCGGTACGGCGGGGACGGCTGGCGTGCGAAGAGTTCCCCGTCGTGGTGATCACCAGCAACGGCGAGCGCGACTTCCCGCCCGCCTTCCTGCGCCGCTGCGTACGCCTGGAGCTGCCCACGCCCGACGAGGAGCGGCTGCGGGCGATCGTCACCGCGCATCTGGGGGAAGAGGCGCTGGAAGAGGTCGATCAGCTGCTGGAGGTCTTTCTGCGGCGGCGCTCGGCGCGCGAACTGGCCACCGATCAGCTGCTGAACGCCGTGTTCCTGCGGTCGGGCGGGGTGGACGTGACGGCGCAGGGGCTGCTGGAAGCGGTGCTGCACCGGCTGGGCGGGGCGGTGTGACCCATGGCCCAAGGGGGCGCGGAGCGTTTGGAGCGGCTTGACGAGGCCATCACGGTCCTCGCGTCCGGGGGCGTGTACATGTCCCGGGAAGAGCTGCTCGACGCCCTCTGGCTGGCCGG
This sequence comes from Streptomyces sp. NPDC040405, assembly GCF_055595765.1. Lineage (NCBI taxonomy): Bacteria > Bacillati > Actinomycetota > Actinomycetes > Kitasatosporales > Streptomycetaceae > Streptomyces > Streptomyces sp. NPDC040405. The sequence continues at coordinate 493,256 of NZ_JBVIVI010000004.1, read as the reverse complement.
GCGGCTGCCCGAGAGCGACGCGGCGGGGGCGCCCCTGGAGCGCGCGGTGGCGCGCGACGGGGCGACCTTGCCCGACGTACGCCCCGCGCCCGCGCGTCCCGCCACCGCGGCCGCCCCGGAAGCCCCCGTCGCCCCCGTGGAACCGCCCGGCCCGGCCCGGCAGGCCGAGCGGGAGCGGGAAGCGCCGGAGGAACGTCCGTCCGCACACCCTGGCCAGGACCCGCCGGGCCCCCGCCCCGCCGACCGCCCGCCGCACGGCCTCTACGGCGGCGGCCACACCCCCGGCGGGCCCGGTACGGACGCCGAACGGCCCGGCGCGCGGCGCGGGCTGCCGCTGCGGGTGCCCGAGGACAAGGCGCTCCATCAGGAGCTCTCCATCGGCCGCGCCCTGCGCCCGCTCAAACAGCACCGGCCCAATCCGCTCAAGCGGGAGTTCGACGAGGTCGCCACCGCGGCGGCGCTCGCCGAGACCGGTCTGCCCGACGTGGTCACCCGCCCCGCCCGCGAGCGCTGGCTCGACCTCGCGCTCGTCGTGGACGACGGCACGTCGATGCTGCTGTGGCGGCGGCTGGCCGTCGAGCTGCGCACGGTGCTGCAGCGCTCGGGCGCCTTCCGCGTCGTACGGGTGCTCGGCCTGCACAGCCGCGGCGGCGGCGCCCCCACGCTGCGCACCCGGCCCTACGACCCGGACGCGCCCCACCTCCCCACGACGGCGCTGTCGGACCCGTCCGGGCACACGCTGGTGCTGGTGGTGAGCGACGGGGTGGGCTCGGCGTGGCGCGACGGGCGGATGGGCCAGGTGCTGGCGCGCTGGGCGGGGGTGGGGCCCACCGCGGTCGTGCACGCCCTGCCGCCCCGGCTGTGGGACAGCTCCGGGATCCGTACGCGGCGCTGGCAGGTGCGGACCCGGCGGCCCGGCTCCGCCAACACCGACTGGGCGGTCGCCGACCCGGTGCTGCCCGCCGCCCTGGCCCGGTTCGACGGGGTGCCCGTGCCCGTACTGGAACCGGAGGCCGGGCCGCTGGCCGACTGGGCGCGGCTGATCGCCTCCGCGAGCAGCACGGCCGTCCTGCCGCTGCTCGCGCCGCCACGCGGCGCTCCCGCGACCGCCCGCCCGGCCACGGCCCCTTCCTCGTCCCCGGCCGACGAGCTGGGCCGGGTCCAGCTCTTCCGGGACGCGGCGTCCCCGGAGGCGTACCGCCTGGCGGCCCATCTGTCCGCGGTCGCCCCGCTGCCGGTGCCGGTGATGCGGATGGTGCAGAAGGCGGTGGACGGACGGTCCGACACCGGGCGGCTGGCCGAGGTGTTCCTCGGCGGGCTGATGCGCCCGGTCGCACCGCCCGCCTCGGCGGGCCCTGACCCGCTGCCGCCCGAACACCGGCCCTTCGCCTTCACCGAGGCCGCCCAGCAGGCGCTGCTGGGCGCGGTGCCGCTGACCGAACTGGTCGCGACCAGCCGGACGATCGGCCGACGGCTGGAGGAACTGGCGGGCCGCTCCCCCGACTTCCCGGCCTGGCTCGCCCATACGGCGGGCAGCGACCGCCTCCCGCCCGGCGCCCTGCCCTTCAGCACGGTGGAACGACGGCTCGCGGCCCGGCTGGGGGCGCCGCCGCTGTCCTCGGCGCTCGCGACCGGCCAGGCGGCGCAGCAGTGGCGCCGCCTCGAGGCCCGCGATCCGGAGACGATCGGTCCGTACCGGCTGCTGCGGGCCGGTCCGCCGGGGCTGCGCGTCGCGCGCTACCTGGGCCGGGACGCATACGGCGAGGAGGCCGTCGTCAGCCTCGTCCACCCCGAGCATCAGCCCTACGGCGCCGCGATGCTGGGCGTACAGGCGGAGGCGCTGCGCCGGATGGACGGACGCCATGCGTGCGCGCTGCTGCGTGTGGGGCTGGACGACGATCCGCCGTGGATCGCGGAGGAGCCGTTCGTCGCGGACCGGCTGGACGACCTCCTCCTGTCGAGCAAGGTGAAGTGGGACGCGCACACTGCCCTCCGGATCGCCCGGCGGGTCGCGGACGCCGTGCGGGTGTGCGCCGCGGAGGGAATGGTGCACGGCGACCTCACCACCAGCATCGTGCACCTCGCCGGTGAGGACGCCATCCTGAGCGGCTGGTCCTCGGCCTGCGTCGACGGCGTGCCGTCCGCCGACTCGTACGGCCGGGTCCCGCCGACCCCCGAGGACAACGTCGCGGCGCTGGGCGACATCCTGCTGCGTCTCGGTGGCAGCGGCCGCACGCATCGCCCCCGCGTGGACGACTACGACATGCCGCGCTGGGACGGCGCCGCCTGGGAGCCGGTCCGCGCCTTGGTGATGGCCTGCCTGGCGAGGCAGGACCGCCCCACCGCGCACGAGGTCTGGCAGTTCCTCGACGACTTCCGGCCGGAGACGGCACCACCGGGGTCGGCACCACCGGAGTCGGCACCACCGGAGTCGGCACCACCGGAGTCGGCGTCCTCCGCCCGGGAGGGGGAGGCCGAACCGGAAGGCGGCCAGCCGTCGTTCCCGGGGTACGAGATCCTCCGCAGGCTCGGCGGCAGCGGCGGTTACGGCGTCTATCTGGCCCGTCGGGAGCGCACCACCAAGAAGGTGGTGATCCGCAGCGCCCCGGGCGCCAAGCGGGAACTGCTGGCCGAGATGGAGGCGCTGCGGCGGATGTTCGGGCACTACGCGCCGCACTGTTCCGGCGACGCGACCCATCTCGTCCCGCCCTGGATCGTCACGGAGTACGTCTGCCTCCCCGACGGCTCCCCGGCCCCGCCGCTGTCCTCGTTCCTGACCGGGGACGCACCCCGACTGGACGCCGTGCACGCCGCCACCATCGGCCTGCGCCTCGCCGAGGCGGTGAACATGTGCGCGCTGAAGGGCATCGTGCTGAAGCAGCTGACGGCGGACGACGTGCTCGTCGTCGGCCGCACGGTGAAGCTGACCGGCTGGGCGGACGTGGCCATCGACGACACCCGCCGGACCAGAGCGGACAACGTCCACGCCCTGGGGGTGATTCTCCGTGCCATGGCCGACGAACAGCCGACCCCTTCGATTTTCGCGGACGAACAGCTGTGGCGCGACCCCCAGCTGCTCTCGATCATCGGCGCCTGCCTCAGCGAACGCCCGGACCGGCGCCCGACCGCGGGCCAGGTGGCGGACGTCTTCGTACGGTGTCTGCCGGCCGCGTCGGCGTTCGGCCACGAGACGCCGTACGACGTCGAGTCCACGGACGCCCAACTCCCGGACACACCCGCCCCCGGCCCTCAGGTACCGCTTCCGGAACAGCCCGCGCCCACCCGCGACACCGCACGCCCCCGCCGTCTGACATCCCGCTTCCGCTTCGGTTTCGGCGGAAAGGCCGAGCGGCAGCGCAGACTCGACCTCATCCGTACGCCGCTGACGTCCACCCACCACATCGCCGTGGCCCGCCCGGTGGGTGCCGGGCACACCACGACGGCGGTCGTGCTCGGTTCGATCCTCGCGAGCGAACGCGCGGACAAGATCCTCCTGTTCGACGCGAGCACGCTGGCCGTCAACATGAGCCACACCACACGGACGCCGTCCGGGCTGGAGATCCGCGTGGAGACCTCCAGTTCGGGCGCCCCCACGTTCCCGGCCACCGACGAGGCGCACCGCCGCTACGCGGTCGTCCTCACCGACTTCGGTACGTCCCTCGGCACCGGACGGAGAAACCGGGGAAACTTCGACGCCGCCGACCAGCTGTTGATCGTCACCACCACATCCGCCGAGCACCGGTGGACCGCGCACGAGATCCTGGACAAGCTGGAGAGAGACGGCCACACGGAGCTGGTACGCCAGGCCGTCACCGTGATCAACAAGTCGTCCGAGACCGAGGCCACCGGCATGGACGACCTGGCGGAGGGGTTCCGGGCCCGCTGCCGTGGCGTGGTGGTCGTACCGTACGACAGCCACCTGGCCGTCGAGGGCGAGATCGACCTCGACCGGCTCGCGCCCAAGACCCTCGACGCCTACCTCGACCTCGCGGCGCTGGTCGCGGAGGGGTTCCCCGGGGCCGCGCGATAGCGCTCCCGGGGAGGGCCTATCCTCTACGCCATGTCGTCCGCCGATCTGATCCGCATCGTCTCCCGTTCCTCGCCCATGGCCCTCGCCCAGGTCGAACGGGTCCGCACCGAGCTGGCCGCGCTGCGGCCCGGTATCCGTACGGAGGTCGTGCCGGTCACCACCTCCGGCGACCGGTGGATGGGCGATCTGTCGAAGCTGGGCGGGAAGGGCGCGTTCACCAAGGAGGTGGACGCCGCGCTGCTGGCGGGCGAGGCGGATCTCGCGGTGCACTGCATCAAGGACGTGCCCGCCGACCGGCCGCTGCCCGCGGGCACGGTCTTCGCGGCGTACCTCAAGCGGGACGACATCCGGGACGCCATGATCCACCCGGAGGGGCTGACGCTGGACCAGATGCCGGAGGGCACCCGGATCGGCACCTCGTCGGTGCGGCGCGTCGCCCAACTGGCCGTCACTCACCCGCATGTGACGTGCGTGCCGATGCGCGGCAACGCCAACCGGCGGCTGGAGAAGCTGGCGGCGGGCGACTGCGACGCGCTGATGCTGGCCGTCTCGGGGCTGGAGCGGATCGACCGCACGGACGTGATCAGCGAGATCCTTCCCGTCGACACGATGTGCCCGCCCATCGGCGCCGGAGTGCTGGGGCTGCAGTGCCGGGAGGACGACACCACCACGATCGAGGCGGTCGCCGGGCTCGGCGACACCGAGGTGTGGAAGGAAATCACCGCCGAGCGGATGCTGCTGCATGTGCTCCAGGGGCACTGCAACTCCCCCATCGCGGGCTACGCCAAGGCCGAGCGCGACGGGCGGCTGTCGCTGCGCGCCCGGGTCTTCAGCCCGGACGGCAAGACGGTGCTGGACGCGCACGAGTGGGCGGGCCCGCTGGACCCGGCGACCCTGGGCACGTCGGTCGCGGTGGCCCTGCTGCGGCAGGGTGCGCGCGACGTCATCGACAGCATCCCCCACTAACTCCCGTACGGGTTCGCGGCCAGCAGGTCCGTGCCCAGCGGGGTGGGCGTGTGCAGGACCGTGTTGCGGTCGCGTACGGAGGCGAGCAGGCCCGCGTCGCGCAGGATGCGGGCGTGCTCGCTGGCGGTGGCCGGGGTGACGCCGGTGCGCCGGGCAGGTTCGCTCGTGGTGCAGCCGCCCTCGACCGCCCGCAGCACGGCGGCGCGCCCCCGGCCCCGCAGGGATCCGAGGGTGCTCCGGCCGGTCGGCCGCTCCGCCTGTGGTGACCACCAGGCGGGGCCGCGCCGCACGGGGTAGACCAGCACGGGCGGGAGCGCGGGGTCGGCCAGGGTGATCGGGTTCCGCCAGCAGAACACCGAGGGGATCAGCAGCAGCCCCCGCCCGCCCAGGCGCAGATCCCGGTCGAGCGGATAGTCCGCCTCCAGCACCGGGGAACGCCAGGTAAGCGTCGGCCCGAGGCCGGACAGCAGCGCCTCGGTGCCCCCGGTGAGCAGGGCCCGGGCCCGGAGCGCGCGGTCGGCCTCGGCCTGGGCGCGTATCGCCGTCCAGCAGGGGGCGAGCGCGGCGTCGAAGTACCCCTTCAGCGCCCGCCCGAGGGTGCGCAGCATGTCCGGTTCGCCGTCGGCGAGCGGGCGCAGCCACGGGGGCGCCGAGCGCAGCAGGCCGATCTCCCGCCGCAGCGACCGGCGCGGGGTGGACAGTACGGCCTCGATGCCTTCGGTGAGACCGCCGGCGGCCTCACGCGGGTTGAGGAAGTCGGGGAACCGGCCCTGCGGCGGGGCCAGGGTGCGGACCAGGCGTACGGAGCCCGGCGGCAGCCGGTGCAGCCGGGGCCGGGCGTGCAGGCGCCACGGGTCGAAGACGGCCCGGCCCTGGGCGGTGCCGAGGAGGTTGGCGCTGAGCACCGTCTCCCACAGCGGGTCGGGCCCGGCCGCGACGGTGTGGTTCTCAGCAGATCCTCGCGCGTGAAGTGCAGACGCAACACAGCGGCCTCCCCCGGTACTCCGTGCGGCGGTCCGTCCCCATGGTGCGGGGGCTGGGTGAAGTGGCCATGCCACGACACACCCGGAGAGTCATCTGATTGACCGAATTTCGTCACTTTACGATCTGGCCTGGTTATTTAGGCACACACCGAAGGTCATGGCGGTACGAGGCACAACTGGGCAGCCTTGGAGGCGCTTTCCAGACACTCGTGACCCATCCGACCTCCGGGAGGAAGACGGACATGACCTCGACGACGGACCGGGCCGAACAGGGCCCCCGCCGACGCGCCCTGCGACGCACACTCTTGGGCGCCGCCCTCGCGTTCGGCATCGCGGCCCTCACCCCGCTCACGGCCGAGGCCGCGCCCGGGCAGAGCGTGAGCTACGGCAATCTGCCCAACGAGGGCAAGTACCCCGAGCAGACCGCCTGCTCGGGCCGCTACACCCAGCCCAATGTGCCCGGCGGGGCGACGAAGACGGCGGTCTACCAGGGGCGCACCATCACCCTCAAGTACTTCTACAACTCCGGCTGCGGCTCGTTCGCCCGCATCGAGAACGCCCCGCAGGGCTGCGCGGCGCACAGCAACCGGCTCGTGGGCTCCTCGATCGTGTGGGTGCTGGAGACGGTCGACCCGGGCATCGACTACGCCTACACCAAGGTGATCAACAACCTCGACGGCCGCCAGAGCAGGGCCGTCCTGATCTGCAACAACCAGACCCTGGCGGCAACCGCCTGGTACTAGAAGTGAACATCGGTGGACCCGCCTCCGGGCGGGTCCCCGTCACCGGCCCCGCAGCCGCCGCCACACCGCGCGGGCCGCGTGGTGGCCCGACATGCCGTGGACGCCGGGGCCCGGCGGGGTGGCGGAGGAGCAGAGGAAGACCGCGGGGTGGGGCGTGGCGTACGGGACGCGGGCGAGCCGGGGGCGGATGACGGCCTGAAGGCCCTCGAAGGCGCCGCAGGCGATGTCGCCGTCGATGTAGTTGGCGTTGCGGGCGGCGAGGTCGGGGGGACCGGCGACCGCCCGCGCCAGCACCAGGTCGCGGAAGCCGGGGGCGAAGCGGTCGAGCTGGCGCTCGATGGCGTCGGTGAGGTCGCCCGTCCAGCCGCTGGGGGCGTGGCCGTACACCCAGAACGTGTGCTTGCCCTCGGGGGCGCGGGCCGGGTCGACCAGGCTGGGCTGAGCGGAGATCAGGAAGGGGACCTCCGGGGCGTGGCCGTCGAAGGCGGAGCGCAGGGCGGTGCCGATCTCGCCCGCGCTCGGGCCGATGTGGACGGTTCCGGCGCGGCGCGCCTCCGGCGCGGTCCACGGCATCGGGCCGTCCAGCGCGTAGTCGATCTTGAAGGCGGAGGGCCCGTAGCGGTAGCCGCGGTACGCGTTGCCCAGCCCGGCGATCCGGGCCAGGGCGCGCGGTGAGGTGTCGAAGATGTACGCGCGGGCCGGGGGCAGCTCGTCGAGCCGCTTGACCGGCACGCCGGTGTGGATGACCCCGCCGTGCTCGCGCAGGTACGAGCCGAGCGCGTCCGCGATCGACTGCGAGCCGCCGCGCGGGATCGGCCAGCCGACCTCATGGGCGGCGATCGCGAAGAGGAGGGCCGGACCCGCGGTGGCCGGGGCGCTGGTGGGCGCGATGGTGTGACCGGCGAGCCCGGCGAGGAGGGCCCGCGCCTTCTCGCCGCGGAAGCGGCGGCTGAGCAGCGAGACCGGCAGGACGGCGTTGAGCCCGAAGCGGGCCCAGGTCAGCGGGTCGCGCGGGACGCCGTCCCACTGGGCGCGCAGCACATCGGGGGCGAACGTCGCCCAGTTGCCCAGGTACGGCGCGACCAGGCGGCGGTACGCGCCCGCGTCGCGCGGGCCGAGCGACCGGGCGGTCTCGCCGACCGCGCGGGCCAGCACCGCGGCGCTGCCGTCCGGGAAGGGGTGGGCGAGCGGCAGCTCGGGGTGGAGCCACTCCAGTCCGTGGCGGCCGAGCGGCATCCGGTCGAAGGCCGGGGAGCCGATGGCGAGGGGGTGCACGGCGGAGCAGGGGTCGTGCCGGAAGCCGGGCAGGGTCAGCTCTTCGGTGCGGGAGCCGCCGCCGATCCCCTCGGCGGCCTCGAAGATCTCCACCGCGCAGCCGCGGCGGGCGAGTTCGACCGCCGCGGTCAGCCCGTTCGGCCCGGCACCCACCACTACCGCGTCGAGCATCGACGGCACGTCGACCTCCTCGTCGTTGAGGACCGGCCCTCCAGGACCGGCGGAGCACTCAGCCGGCGGCGGCCAGCAGGCCCAGGATATGCCGTACGGTCGCCTCGTTCCGCGCCGCCGTGAAGGGAAGCGCGTTGCCTCCGGCGATACGGAACGGCTCGTCCGCGAGCGTCGCGCTCGCCCCGCCCGCCTCGGCGACGAGCAGCAGCCCGGCGGCGTGATCCCAGGCGTTCTCCCACGTGAAGGCGATCGCGTCGAGGTGGCCGCGGGCGATGTTCAGATACTCCAGACCGGCCGAGCCGCAGGGGCGCGGCTCCACGCCCTCCGTCCGCAGCCCGGACAGGGCGCGCTTCTCCAGGTCGGTGGTGAAGTCGTAGTGGGATATGGCGACTTCGAGGGGCTTGCCCGGCTCGGGGGCACCGGCCCGGAGCGGCTCGCCGTTGAGCACCGCGCCCCCGCCGCGGCGGGCGACGGCCATCAGGTCCTGGGCGGGCGCGTAGGTCCAGGAGGCGAGGAGTTCGCCGTGGTGGGCGAGGGCGACGAGGGTCGAGAAGCCCGGCTCGCCGTGGACGAACTGCCGGGTGCCGTCCACCGGGTCGACGATCCATACGGGCGCGTCGCCGCCGAGGTTCTTGAGCACGGTGGGATCGGCGTGCACGCCCTCCTCGCCGACCACAACCGACCCGGGCAGCAGCGCGGTGAGCGAGGCGGTGAGGTGCTCCTCGGCCTGCCGGTCCGCGGTGGTCACCAGGTCGTGCGGGCCCTTCTTCTCCACAATCTCGTGGGCGGCGAGCTGCCGGTAGCGCGGCATGATCTCCGCGGCGGCCGCCGAGCGCACCGCCTGCTCCACCTCGGAGAGACCACTGGCAAGAAAGTCATCGAACATGTGGTCATCGAATCACGTGCCGCCGACATGAGGTGACCGGATCCCGGCCCGAGGGTGGCATCAACGTGAACGCCTCCAATGCTTGCGCAACCCATTGACACCTGGCTGAAACACGACCTACTTTTCGAGCACCATAATTCACTAGTGAATAAATATTCACTCCAAGGACGTTCAGATGCTCAGCACAGACCCAGCCGGCGCAGCACGGTTCCGGGAGCGCCGCCACCGCATCGCCGACGAAGCCCCGGACGCACAGGTCCGCCAGCTCCAGCTGCTGGCCGCCGAGGTGCGCCGGAGCGTGGTGCACATGATCGACAAGGCGCAGCTCGGCCACATCGGCGGCGACCTGTCGGTGACCGACATCCTCGTCACCCTCTTCGGGCGGGTGCTCGACGTGGATCCCGCTCAGCCCCGCAGGCCCGACCGCGACCGGTTCATCCTCAGCAAGGGACACTGCGCGGCCTCCCTGTACGCCACGCTCGCGCACTGCGGCTACTTCCCGCTCTCCGAGCTGTCCACTTTCATGGCTCCGCTCTCCGCGCTCAACGGCCATCCGAACCGGACCAAGGTCCCGGGCGTCGAGACCAACACCGGACCGCTGGGCCACGGCTTCCCCGTCGCGGTCGGCTGCGCCCTGGCCGCCAGGCTCGCGGGCCGCTCGTACCGCACGTACGTCGTCCTCGGCGACGGCGAGCTGCAGGAGGGCAGCAACTGGGAGGCCGCCATGACCGCCGCCCACTACGACCTGGGCTCCCTCACCGCGATCGTCGACCGCAACCGCCTCCAGCAGGGCGACCGCACCGAGGAGACCAAGCGGCTGGAGCCGCTGGCGGAGAAGTGGACCAGCTTCGGCTGGGAGGCCCGCGAGGTGGACGGGCACGACCACGCCGCACTGCTGACCGCACTGCGCCCCTCCCCCTCCGGCAGACCGGTCGCGGTAATCGCGCGGACCGTCAAGGGCAAGGGCGTCTCGTTCATCGAGGACCGGGTCGAGTGGCACCACAAGGTGCCCGACGCCGGACAGGTGCGCACCGCACTGGAGGAGCTGACCCGATGACCGCCGGACTCATACCCGAGAACGCCGAGAGCGCCGCCCGGACCTACGACTGCCGCCAGGCTTTCGCCGAGGAACTGATCGCCCTGGCCGCCGAGGACCCGCGCATCGTCGCCGTCTGCAACGACTCGGTGGGATCGAGCAACCTGGTGCGCTTCCGGGAGCTGTACCCCGAGCGCCTGATCAACGTCGGCATCGCCGAGCAGGATCTCGTCGGCGTGGGGGCCGGGCTGGCCAACGGCGGGCTCATCCCCTTCGTCAGCGCGGCGGGTCCGTTCCTCACCGGCCGGGCCACCGAGCAGATCAAGACAGACGCCGCCTACAACGGGCTGCCCGTCGTCCTGTGCGGCCAGAGCCCCGGCATGGCGTACGGGGAGCTGGGGCCGACGCACCACTCGATCGAGGACCTGTCGTGGATGCGGGCCATCGCGGACCTGGCCGTCGCGGTCCCGGCCGACCCGGCCCAGACGCGCGCCGCCGTGCGCTGGGCCGCCGCCCACGACGGCCCGGTCTATCTGCGCATCCCCCGGTTCAAGATCCCCGCCGTCACCCCGGAGGACGCGCCGTTCCACCCCGGGCGCTCCCTCCAGCTGACCGACGGGGACGACGTCACGGTGATGGCCGTCGGCACGATGGTTTCCCGGGCGCTCACCGCCGCCGAGACGCTGCGCGCCGAGGGCATCGGCGTCCGCGTGCTGAACATGACGTTCGTCGAACCGATGGACATCGACGCGGTGCTGCGCGCCGCCCGCGAGACCCGCGGCATCGTCACCGCCGAGGAGGCCACCACCACGGGCGGGCTCGGCGCTGCGGTGGCCAGCCTCGTCGCCCAGAACCGCCCGGTGCCCATGCGGATCCTGGGGGTGCCCCGGCGGTTCGCGCCCACCGGCAGCGCCTCCTTCCTGCTGGAACACTTCGGACTGACCGCCGACGGCATCGCCGTCGCCGTCCGGGAGCTGCTGTCCCATGAGCACCGCTGAACCGCTCGTCCTCGCCATCGACCAGGGCACCAGCGCGACCAAGGCGGTCCTGGTCGACCGGGGCGGAGCCATCGTCGCGCGCGGCTCGGTCCCGCTGGAGCTGTCCACCCCCGCCCCCGGGTGGGTGGAACAGTCGGCGGAGGAGATCTGGACCGGCTGCGGGCGGGCCGTCGCCGACTGCCTCACCGGCCAGGACGTCTCCCGCGTCGCCGCCATCGGCCTGAGCACCCAGCGCGAGTCGCTGCTGCTCTGGGACCGGGCGACCGGGGAACCGCTGAGTCCGCTGGTGAGCTGGCTGGACAAGCGCACCGCGGGCGATCCGGCGCTGCTGCGGGCCGTGCCCCGCGCGGAGCTGGTCCACGAGATCAGCGGACTGCCGCTGGACCCGATGTTCTCGGCGCCCAAGGCCGCCTGGCTGCTGGACCGGTACGACCCCGACCGCCGCCGCGCCCGCGCGGGCGAGCTGTGCCTGGGCACGGTCGACTCCTGGCTGCTGTTCAAGCTCGGCGGCGCCCATCTCATCGAGGTCGGCAACGCGGCGCGCACCCAGCTGCTCGATGTCCGCCGCTGCGCCTGGGACCGGCGGCTGACCCAGCTCTTCGACGTACCGCCAGAGGTGCTGCCCCAGGTCGTACCGTCCCAGGGCCCGTTCCCCAGCACCCGCGGGCTGGCGCCGCTGCCCGACGGGGTGCCGGTCACCTCGGTGCTCGGCGACTCCCACGCGGCGCTGTTCGCCCACGCGGGCTGGGTGCCGGGGACGGTCAAGGCGACGTACGGCACCGGGTCGTCGGTGATGGCGGTGGTCCCCTCCGCGGCCCGGGTCTCCTCCGGGCTGTGCCTGACCGTCGCCTGGCAGACCGGCTCCACCCCGACCTGGGCGGTGGAGGGGAACGTCCGCTCCACCGGCGCCACCGTCAACTGGCTGGCGGGCGTGCTCGGCCGCGGCCCCGCGGAACTGGCGGAGCTGGCCGCCGACAGCAGCGAGGGCGTGGTCGTCGTCCCCGCCTTCGGCGGGCTGGGCGCCCCCTGGTGGGACGAGAACGCGGTGGGGCTGATCAGCGGGCTCACGCTCGGCACCCAGGCCGGGCACCTCGCGCGGGCCGCGCTGGAGTCGATCGCGTTCCAGGTCGAGGACGTGGTGGCGGCGGTCGAGCGGGAGACGGGCCCGGTCACCCGGCTGCTCGCGGACGGCGGGCCGACCGGCAACCCGGTGCTGATGCGGCTCCAGGCCGACACCAGCGGGCGGCTGGTCGAACGGGCCCTGGCCCGCGACCTGTCGGCCCTCGGCGCCGCCCATCTCGCGGGGCTGACCCGCGGGGTGTGGAACCGGGCCGCCCTGGAACGGCTGGACCGGCCCCGGGAGAGCTACGCGCCGACCGACGACGAGCCCACCCGGGCCCGCAGGCTCGCGCACTGGCACACCGCGGTACGCCGCGCCCGCCTCCAGCACGCCCCGGCACCCGCGCCCCCACGGACCGCCACCACCACCGCCGCACCGCCACGAACCCCCGAACCCTCGGCCGTCAAAGGAGCGTCATGACAGCGCGATACGCGGGACAGGGCGTCGTCGTCACCGGGGCCGCGCGCGGCATCGGCCTGGGGATCGCCGCCCGGTTCGCCGGGGAGGGCGCCGATGTCCTGCTGGTGGACGCGGCCGACTCCGTCGAGGACGCCGCCCGGGAGCTGGCCGCCGACAGCGGCACCCGGACCCTCGGCGTCAAGGCGGACGTCACCTCACCCGAGGACGTGGCCCGCGCCTTCGCGCTCGCCGAGTCCACCTGGGGACGGCTGGACGTCCTGGTCAACAACGCGGGCGTCATCACCATCAGCAGGCTCGAAGACCTCACCCTCGACGACTGGCAGAAGGTCCTCGCCGTCAACACCACCGGCACCTTCCTGTGCGCCCAGGCCGCCGCGGCGGCCATGCGACGGCACGGAGGCGGCGGACGCATCCTCAACGCGGCCTCGGGACAGGCGCGGCAGGGCTTCCTCTACACACCGCACTACGCGGCCAGCAAGTTCGGGGTGGTCGGCCTCACCCAGTCCCTGGCCAAGGAGCTGGCCGGGGACCGGATCACGGTCAACGCCTACTGCCCCGGGATCGTCGGCAGCGAGATGTGGGACTACAACGACCGCGCGTGGGGCCGGCTCCTCGGCGACTACGCACCCGGGGAACTGATGGCCGAGTGGATCGCGGGAATCCCCCTCGGCCGCGCCGGAACCCATAACGACATCGCCAATCTGCTGCTCTTCCTCGCTTCTCCCGAGGCGGAGTACATCACCGGCCAGACGATCAACGTCGACGGCGGGATGTTCATGAACTAGCTCCGACGACGTCGGAGAACCCTCGGAGGTTTCGATGAGCACGACCGGCAGCGCCGCAACGGCTGTTGACACACCACCACCCCCCTCGGACGCCCGCCGCCTCCGGCTGCCGTCCTGGGTGACGGGCGTCCTCACCGGATCGCGCGGCCCCGCCCTCGGCCTGCTCGCCATGTGCGTCGTCTTCTTCATCGCGACGCCGTACTTCCTCACCCAGAGCAACCTGCTCAACATCGTCGACCAGACCGCCGTCCTCGGTCTGCTCGCGCTCGGTATGACCGCGGTCATCGTGATGGGCGGCATCGACCTGTCGGTCGGCGCGACGCTTGCCCTCGCCACCATGGTGGTCGGCTGGCTCTCGCACGACCAGGGATGGCCGCTGTGGCTGAGCGCGCTGGCCGCGATCGGCGTCGCGGGCGGCTGCGGGCTCGCCAACGGGCTGGGCATCACCTACACCAAGCTGCCGCCGTTCATCGCCACGCTGGCCATGATGTCGATCGCCCGCGGCCTGGCCAACGTCATCACCGACGGACAGCAGATCGTCGGGTTCCCCGACTGGTTCGACAACCTGTCCACCACCCGGTACCTCGGCGTCTTCACGGTGTGCACCGCCGTGCTCGCCGCGCTGTACGTGGCGGGGTGGGCGTATATGCGCTACCGGAGCGGGGGCCGCGCCCTGTACGCGATCGGCGGCAGCGCCGAGGTCGCCCGGCTCGCCGGGATCAACGTCAAGAGGCGGACCGTGCTCGTCTACACCGTGACCGGTGTGCTGGCGGGACTGGCCGGAGTCTTCCTGACGATGCGCCTGGACTCCTCCCAGCCGAGCGCGGGCACCGGCTACGAACTCGACACCATCGCCGCCGTGGTGATCGGCGGTGCCAGCCTCAGCGGCGGCGTCGGCTCGATCACCGGAACCCTCTTCGGCGTGCTGATCATCGGGGTGCTGCGCAACGGCCTCAATCTGCTGGGAGTCTCGCCGTTCATCCAGCAGATCGTCATCGGCCTGGTCATCGCGCTGGCCGTCATGCTCGACGTCCTCCGCCGACGCGAGGCGCGCTGACCCCCTCCCCCCCCTGTCCCTGCTCCCCCTTCTCCTCCCCCGGGCACAAACCAAGGATGTGGTTCCCATGAAGACACGAGCGACGACACGCGCCGTGATAGCCACCGGGATCGCGGCCACCATGGTGGTCGGCGTCAGCGCCTGCGGACGCGGCGGCAACGGTGCGAAGACCGCCGACGGCAAACAGATCACCATCGGGCTGGCCGTGGCCAACCTCCAGGCCGACTTCTTCAACCAGATCAAGCAATCCGTGACCGCGGAGGCGAAGAAGAAGGGCATCAAGGTCATCGTCTCCGACGCGCACGGCGACGCGGCCACCCAGGTCAACCAGATCCAGGACTTCATCAGCCGTCAGGTCAGCGCCATCGTCTACATCCCGGCCGGTGCCACGGCGGCCGGAGTCCCGGTGAAGGCGGCCAACCGCGCCAAGATCCCCGTGGTCACCGTGGACCGCAACCCACCCGGCGAGCCCGGCAAGTCGTTCATCGCCAGCGACAGCGTCGCGGCCGCGCGGACGCTGGGCGACTATGTGGCCAAGGAGTCCGGCGGCAAGGGCCAGCTCGCCATCCTGCAGGGCCAGATCGGCACCACCCCGCAGGTGGACCGGCAGAAGGGGTTCGGGCAGGCCCTGAAGAAGGCACCGGGCATCAAGGTGGTGTCCCAGCAGCCCGCCGACTGGGCGCAGGACAAGGCGTACTCCGTCGCCCAGGACATGCTGCAGGCCCACCCCGGCATCGACATCCTGTGGGGCCAGGCCGACGCGATGGCGCTCGGCGCCGCCCAGGCCGTCAAGGCGTCCGGCTCGCACAAGAAGCACATCATCGTGGGCTTCGACGGTGACGTCGCCGGGCTCAAGGCCGTCCGCCGGGGCACCATCGACGCCACGATGGTGCAGCAGACGCGCAAGATGGGCCGGATGTCGGTGAACACCGCCGTGGACATCATCAAGGGCAAGAAGGTCCCGGCCGAACAGCTGCAGCCCGCCTTCCTCCTGACCAGCAAGGACAAGAAGAAGGCCGACCAGTTCATCACCACCCACCCGTAGGAGACGCGGCGATGGCTTACGCGGGCAAGCACCCGGCGGCGGGGCCCTCCCAGGGGCTGGTCGTCCGGGGGATATCCAAGCGGTTCGGGGTCACCCAGGCGCTCGACCGGTTCGACCTGGAGGTGCGCCCCGGGGAAGTGGTGGCGCTGCTCGGCGAGAACGGCGCGGGCAAGTCCACCGTGTCCAACGTCATCGCGGGCACCTTCCCCTCCGACACCGGCGAGATGACCTGGCAGGGGCGGCGTTACGAGCCGAAGTCCCCCGGGGACGCCATCGGCCACGGCATCGGCCTCATCCACCAGGAGATGCGGCTGCTGCCGGACCTGTCCGTGGCCGAGAACGTGTTCCTCGGGCGGCTGCCGCTCCGGGGCGGGCGGATCGACCGCGCCGAGATGAACCGGCGGGCCCGGGAGCAGTTGCGGCGCCTGGGCCTCGACCTCTCCCCGAACCGTCTGGTGCGCACCCTGCGGGTGGCCGAGCAGCAGCAGGTGGAGATCGCCAAGGCGCTGACCCTGGACGCGCGGCTGCTGATCCTCGACGAACCCACGGCCGCCCTCGGCGGCGAGGAGACCGACCACCTCTTCGAGCGCATCGACGCCCTCCGCGCCGAGGGCATGTCGTTCGTCTATGTGAGCCACCGGCTGGAGGAGATCGCCCGCATCTGCGACCGCGTCGTGGTGATGCGCGACGGACAGCTCGTCGCCGCCCACGACACCGCGCAGGTGCCGGTGGTCCAGCTGGTGGAGGAGATGGTCGGGCGCAGCATCGAGCGCATCTTCCCCGACACCGGAGCCGCCCGCGCCCGGGAGGTGCTCCAGGTGCGGAACCTGTCCGGCCCGTCCTTCCAGGACGTGTCGTTCAGCGTCCACGAGGGCGAAGTCCTCGGCATCGCGGGCATCGTGGGGGCGGGCCGTACGGAACTGGTACGGGCCGTCGCGGGTGTCGATCCGGTGACCGGCGGCACCGTGGCCGTCGAGGGCCGGACGCTGCGGCTGCGCGGTCCCAAGGACGCCATCGACGCGGGTGTGGTGCTCGTGCCCGAGGACCGCAAGGGCCAGGGCGCCGTGCTGGACCTGTCGATCGGCGACAACGTGGCCCTGCCCAACCTCGACCGCATCTCCCACCGCGGCTGGCTGAGCCCGCGCCGGGTGGCGGCGGTGGCCGGTGAGGCCATCGGTCTGATGACCGTCAAGGGGCGGGCCGGGCAGCCGGTGCGGACGCTCTCCGGCGGCAATCAGCAGAAGGTCGTCATCGCCAAGTGGCTGGAGCGCAAGCCCAAGGTGGTCATCCTGGACGAGCCGACCCGCGGTATCGACGTCGGCGCGCGGGCCGCGATCTACGAGGTGATCGCGGACCTGGCCCGCGCCGGCATGGCGGTCGTCGTGGTCAGCTCCGACCTGGACGAGGTGCTGGGCCTGTCCCACCGGGTGCTCGTCCTCAGCCGGGGGCGGCAGCGGGGCATCCTCCCGGCGGCCGAGGCCACCGACGCCGCGGTCATGCACCTCGCCACGGCATGATGCGGCTATGAATCCCCACAACCGGACCGGAACCCCCGTGACCCGCACCACCCGCATGGCGACCAGCGACGAGCAGCTGCGGCTGATGACCCGGATCGCCCGGCTCTACCACGAGCAGGGCATGCGGCAGCCGCGGATCGCCGAGGAGCTGCACATCTCCCAGGCGCGCGTCTCCCGGCTGCTCACCCAGGCCGCCAAGCTCGGCATCGTGCGCACCATCGTGGTGCCGCCCGAGGGGGTCTTCGCCGAGCTGGAGGAGGAGATCGCGGCCCGGTACGGGCTGCGCGACGTGGTGGTCGTCGATGTCGAGGGCGAGGCCGACTCCGTCATCCCGGCGCTCGGCGCGGCGACCGCGGTCTATCTGGAGACCACGCTCATGGAGGGCGACCGGCTGGGCATCTCCTCGTGGAGCGCCACGCTGCTCGCGGCGGTCGAGGCCATGCGCTCCCGGCCGGGCGGGCGGTTCCTGGAGGAGGTCGTCCAGCTGATGGGCGGGGTGGGCGATCCGCAGGTGCAGGTCCAGGCGACCCGGCTGATGGGGCGGCTCGCCGAGCTGACCGGCGCGGAACCGGTCTTCATGTCGGCCCCGGGGCTGGTCGCGGGCGCCACCGTACGGGACGCCATACTCGCCGACCCGAAGGTGAGCAGCGTGGCCTCGGCGTGGAAGAACCTCACCATCGCCATCGTGGGCGTCGGCAGCCTCGAACCGTCGCCGCTGCTGCGCCGCAGCGGCAACATCTTCTCCGACGACGACCAGGAACAGCTGCGCGGGCTCGGCGCGGTGGGCGACATCTGCCTGCACTTCTTCGACGAGCACGGCACCCTGCTCGACACCGAGCTGAACGACCGCGTCATCGGCATCACCCCCGAGGTCTACCGCGCCGTGCCGCGCCGCGTCGCGGTGGCGGGCGGCGACCGCAAGTACGCGGCGATCCGGGCCGCGGTGCTGGGCGGCTGGGTCGATGTCCTGATCACCGACCTGGGCGTGGCCCGCAGGCTGGCGGGCCGGTCCGACCGAACCGAACGACAAGCGCCGTAGCGGCCGCACTCAACTCTTCGAGGAGTTTTCATGTCCGTCCCCTCCCTCCGTCCCGGCTCCTTCCGTCCCGACTCCTTCCGTCTCGACGACAGCGTGGCCCTGGTGACCGGGGCGGGCAGCGGCATCGGCCGACGGCTGGCGATCGGGCTCGCCGGGATGGGGGCCGATGTCGGCTGCCTGGACCTGCCGAACAGCGATCTGGCCGGTACGGTCGAGGCGATCGGGGACGCGGGGCGGCGCGCGGTCGCCCTCCCGGCCGATGTGACCCGGGCGGAGGACCTGGCGGAGTCGGTGGCCAGGGTCGAACGCGAGCTGGGCGCCCTGCGGCTGGCGGTCAACGCCGCGGGGATCGCCAACGCCGCCCCGGCCGAGGACATGCCGCTGGAACAGTGGAAGCAGGTCGTGGACGTCAACCTGACCGGGGTGTTCCTCTCCTGCCAGGCCGAGGGCCGGGCGCTGCTGCGCAACGGTGGCGGCTCCATCGTCAACATCGCCTCGATGTCGGGCACCATCGCCAACCGGGGGCTCACCCAGGCCCACTACAACGCCTCCAAGGCCGCCGTGATGCACCTGACGAAGAGCCTGGCGACGGAGTGGTGCACCCGTGGCGTCCGGGTCAACAGCGTGAGCCCCGGCTATACGGCCACGCCGATGAACCTGCG
The DNA here is from genome assembly GCF_055595765.1 of Streptomyces sp. NPDC040405. Classification (NCBI taxonomy): domain Bacteria; kingdom Bacillati; phylum Actinomycetota; class Actinomycetes; order Kitasatosporales; family Streptomycetaceae; genus Streptomyces; species Streptomyces sp. NPDC040405. The sequence continues at coordinate 474,523 of NZ_JBVIVI010000004.1, read as the reverse complement.
CCCCGAAGTGGCGGCACGCGTCGCCCAGTTCGAGGCGGACACCCCGCTGGGCCGGATGGCGACGGTGGACGAGATGGTCGGCCCGACCGTGTTCCTGCTGAGCGAAGCGGCGAGCTTCGTCACGGGTGCGGACCTGCTGGTGGACGGCGGGGTCACCTGCTGGTAGCAGCCGGTCACCCCGCCTCCTGTCTTCTTACGTTTCGCAGGGTTCAGGACCAGCGCGACAGGCCCGATTCGGCCAGCCTGCCCGCGTTGCCCGCCAGCAGCTCGAACGGGTCGTGCTCGGTGACGTCGATCTCCGCGACGTGCCAGACCAGCCCGGTTCCGGCGGCGCGGACGGCCGCCGGGGTGTCCACGTCGCCGGTGCCGATCGGGGTCTGCGGCTCGCCGCGCCGCGCGGGGCCGTCCTTGAGGTGGACGGACACGGCGCGGGTGCCGAGCCGGGCCAGCACCTCGGCGGGGTCGGCACCGGCCACGGTGGCCCAGTAGACGTCGAGTTCGGCGAGGATCGCGTCGTCCACCGACGACCAGAACGCGTCGTAGCCGCTGCGCCCGTCGGGCAGCGCCGCCCATTCGAAGTCATGGTTGTGGTAGCCCAGCCGCAGCCCGGCCCCGGCCAGGGTCTGCCCGGCCGCGTTCATGGCGTCCGCGAACGCCGCGAGCCGTCCGGGGTCGCCGAAGGTGTCCTCGTCGAAGCCGCTGATCAGACGGGGATGGGGCACGAACACCGTGCCCGCGCCGATCGCGGCGCACTCCTCGGCCAGCGAGCCCAGGTCGTCGGGCAGCCCGGCGTGGGTGGCCGAGACGCTCAGCCCCGCGGCGTCCAGTCCGCGGCGCAGGGCCTTGGCGGCCGTCAGCCGTTCCCCGGGGCTCTTGGCCGCGGACCCGAGTCCGAAGGGCTCGACGTAGCGGAAGCCGATCTCCGCCAGGCGGGCCAGGGTGCGGTCCTGGTCCTCGGCGAGCGCGTCGCGGACGCTGTACAGCTGCACGGACAGCAGACCTTGCCGGTCCATGGTGCTCCTCTCGTGTGGGGCGGGTGCTCAGCCGATGACCAGCGGGCGCAGGGTGCGCTGGGCGATCCGCAGCCCCTGGACGACCTTCTCCTCCGTCCCGCCCCAGACCGGGTCCTCGTGCTCGACGGAGAGCGTTCCGGTGAAGCCGTGCTCGTAGAGGCGGTCGACGACGCGCGTCCAGTCGACCTGGCCGAGCCCGGGCACCCGGTAGCGCCACCAGCCGTTGTCCCAGGGGTCGGGGCGGTCCACCGCCTTGCCGAAGAAGCCGTAGCGGTCGATGTCCCCGCTGCCCAGCTCGACGTCCTTGGCCTGGGCGTGCACGATGCGGTCGATGTAGGGCGCGATGGTCTTCACTGGGTCGATGCCGATCCAGGTGAGGTGCGAGGGGTCCCAGTTGAGGTAGAGGTCCAGCGAGAACATCCACTCCCACAGCTCCGGGGAGTAGGCCAGGTTGCCCGGATAGCCGTCGGGGTGCCAGCCCTCCATGACGCAGTTCTCGATGATGACCTTCACGCCGCGCTCGCCCGCGTAGTCGACCAGCTCGGGGAAGACGCGCTCGGCCTCCTTCAGGTTGTCCGCGACGGGCTTGGTCCAGTCCCGGCCGATGAACGTGCCGACGTAGGGGACGCCGAGCGCCGCGGCCGCGTCCACCGCGTGCTTGAAGTGGGTGCGGATCTCCGCCCGGCGCTCCGGGTCGGGGTGCAGATGGTTCTCGTAGTACGCGAGCGCGGACAGTTCGAGGCCGTGCTTGGCGAACAGCGCGAGCGTCTCTTCCGCGCGCGCCGCCGGGAAGTCGGCGACGGGCAGATGGCTCGCCTCGAAGTCGCGTCCCCCGGTCCTCGGCCAGACGGCGACTTCGAGCGCCTCGTAGCCGTTGCCGCTCGCCCACTCCGCGATGCGCGGGAGGGACCAGCCGGGGAGACATGCCGTCAGGAACCCGAGTTTCATGCGTTCACACCTCTGTCCACGAGCTGTTACGGGAGGATCGGAGTACCGCGTCGGTGATGCGGGCGGCGCGCAGTCCGTCGTCGAAGGTCGGCAGGCCCTCGGGCCGGTCGCCGCCGATCGCGGCGTAGGTGTCGGCGACGAACGCCTCGAAGCATTCCGCGTACCCCTGGGGATGTCCCGGGGGCAGGACCGACAGCCGCCGCTGTTCGGCCGAGCCGCGGCCGGGGTCGCGGCTGATGAGCCGGGCGCCGTCCTCGGCGCCCAGCCAGACGGTCTCGGGGTTCTCCTGGTCGAAGACCGCGCTGGCCCGCGCGCCGTCCAGCTCGAACCACAGCCGGTTCTTCCGCCCGGCGGCGACCTGGGAGACGGTGGTGGACGCCAGCACACCGGAGGCGGTGCGCAGCAGCAGCGCGGCGCTGTCCTCGGTCGTCACGTCCATGTACTCCTCGGCCGCCGACGGCTCCGGGGAGTCCGCCGCCTCGAAGGTGCGCGCCCCGGCGGCGGGCCGCTTGCCGACGGCGATCGACGTCGAGGCGACGACCTCGGCGAACCGTTCGCCCGAGACCCACTCGACCAGGTCGCACCAGTGGGAGCCGATGTCGGTGAAGGCGCGGGACGGGCCTCCGGCGACCGGGTCCACGCGCCATCCCGACGCCTGCGGGGAGAGCATCCAGTCCTGGAGGTAGCTGCCGTGGATCAGATGCCAGCCGCCGAACTCGCCGTCGATCCGGCGGGCCCGGATCTCCCGGACCAGCGGGTGGTAGCGGTAGACGAAGGGAACGGCGGCCACCAGCCCGGAGCGGCGGGCCGTCTCCGCCATGCGCTCCGCCTCCGCGGCGGAGGTCGCGAGGGGTTTCTCGCACACCACATGCTTTCCGGCGGCGAGGGCGCGCGTCGCGAAGGGCGCGTGGGTGGCGTTGGGCGAGCAGACGTGGACCACGTCCACGGAGTCGTCGTCGAGGAGCGCGTCCAGCGACGGATAGGCGGGGACCTCCCACTCCGCGGCCACCCGCGCGGACCGTGGGGGTGTGGAGGCCAGGACACCGGCGATCCGGGCACCGGCCAGCGTGGCGGCCCTGCGGTGGATCTCGCCGATCATCCCGGCGCCGACGATGGCGGTGCTGAGGTGCCTGGAGCGGCCTTGCGATGGAGATGTGATGACAGCCCTCCCATGAGGCCCGACCTCGGTTTCGTCCGGCCGTGAGCCTAAGACAGCGATTAGCGCCTCACAAGACATTGAATTCTGCATCTTGTGAGTCATAAAAATAGGCTGAATTGCTGTACGGTGACCGGCCATGGGAGCGCAGACGACAATGGACCCCCACCCGACACCCCGGCTGTCGGTCGCCGGGCTGCGGCCGCAGAACACCGGCGGCCCCGTCCACAGCTCACTGGCCCGGCTCATCGCCTCGGGTATCGCCGACAGCCGCGCCGACCTGGTCAAGGCCACCGGCCTGGCCCGGTCCACGGTGACCCGGCACCTCGACACCATGATCGACGCCGGGGTGGTCACCGAGGGCGGAACCGTCGCCCGGCCCGGCCGCGGCCGGCCACCGCTCCGGCTGGCGCTCAACCCCCGGGCCGGGGTGGTCGCGGTGGCCGACGTGGGCGCCCACAGCGCCCGCCTGGCCCTCGCGGACCTGTCGCAGAACCTCGTGGCGCAGGAGGAGATCGCTCTCGATGTGGCGCAGGGGCCCGAGGCGACGCTCGATCTGCTGACGGAACGGCTGCGCGGCATGCTGGCCGAGTCCGCGGGGGCTGGGTCGGCGGGGGCCGGGTCGGCGGCGGGCGCGCGGCCGTCCGCCCTCGTCATCGGCCTCCCCGGGCCCGTCGACGCGCGCGCGGGGACACCGGTACGGCCGCCCATCATGCCCGGCTGGGACGGCTTCCCGGTCGGCCGGACCATGACCGAACGGCTCGGCTGCCGGACCTTCGTCGACAACGATGTGAACCTGATGGCCCTCGGCGAGGCGCGCGCCCTGCCGGAGGACGAGGTGCCGCTGCTCTTCATCAAGATCGGCACCGGTATCGGCGGCGGCCTCATCTCGGCCTCCGGGGAACTCCACCGCGGCGCGGAGGGGGCCGCGGGCGACATCGGGCATGTGCGGGTGCCCGGCGCCGACGACACCGTGTGCAGCTGCGGCAACATCGGCTGCGTCGAGGCCGTGGCGTCGGCCGCCGCGATGGTGGCCCGGCTGGGCCGGGAGGACTCGGGCCTCGCCGGGCAGGAGCGGCCGCGCGGCGCCGCCGACCTGGCCCGGCTCGTCCGCGACGGCCACCCCGGGGCCGTCCGCGTCGTCCGCGAAGCCGCGGTGACGATCGGCGAGGTGGTGGCGCTGCTCGTGCACGTCTACAACCCGGCGCGGATCGTCATCGGCGGGGCCATCGCCGCCGCCAGCGACGATCTGCTGGCCAGGATCCGCGGCGTCGTCTACCGGCGCGCGCTGCCCCTGGCCACCCGTCGGCTGTCGCTGACCCAGAGCGTGCTGGGCATGTCCGCCGGGGTCGTCGGCGGGACGGTGGTCGGCGTGGAACACGTCCTCTCCCCCGAGGGGATCGGCGACGTGCTGGCGCGTTCCGTCTGACCGAACCCTTGACCGGGCCGGGAAGCCGGTGCTTGCATGTGGTCCGTTTCACCGACAGCGGTTTCGTCCAAATCCGTTGCCCCGAGGCGTCGTTCGTCGCGGCCCACCGCCGCCGGAGCGACCGGCGCCGCCCGAACCGGGAGAGAACCATGGACGAAACCACGCAGCGCGTCCCCGTCGGCATCATCGGTACCGGCTCGATCTTCAACACCTACGCGCTCGGCCTCTCGACGATCCCTCAGCTGCCCATCGTGCGCGTCGCCGACCTCGACGGCGAGCGCGCCCGGGCCGCCGCCGAGGAGTGGAACATCCCGGCCTGGGGCACGACCGAGGAACTGCTCGCCGACCCCGAAGTGCAGGTCGTCGTCAACATCACCCCGCCCAGGGCCCACGCGGCGCTGACCGACGCGGCCCTGCGCGCCGGAAAGCATGTGTACGTCGAGAAGCCGCTGGCCGCCACGGTGGCCGAGGCCCGGCGGAACATCGAGACCGCCCGGGAGACCGGCAGGCTGCTGGGCGGCGCGCCCGACACGTTCCTCGGCCCCTCCGGGCAGACGGCCCGCGCCGCCGTCGATGCCGGGCTGATCGGGCGGCCGTTCGCCGCGACGACCTTCGTCCGCTCCTCGCGCGCCGAGACCTGGCACCCGGACCCCACGTTCCTGTTCACCGAGGGCGGCGGCCCGGTCCTGGACTGGGGTCCGTACCACATCGCCGCGCTGGTCAACCTGCTCGGACCGGTCAGCCGGGTGGTCGGGGCGACCACCCGGGCCGCCGACGAGCTGACCGTGACGGCCCCCGAGCGGCGCGTCGAGCGCGTCGGCGTCACCGTGGACACCCACGCGACCGCGATCCTGCAGTTCGCCTCCGGCGCCCTGGCCACGGCCATGTACAGCTTCGACGTGTGGGACACCACCCTTCCGCACCTGGAGGTCTACGGCACCGAGGGCACCCTTCAGGTGCCCAACCCCAACGGCTTCGACGACCCCGTGCTGCTCAAGCGGCGCGGCGACGAGGCATGGACCGAACTGCCCGCCGTCATGGAGCCGCTCACCCCCGCGGGCGCCAGGACCATCCGCGGCCCCGGGGTGCTCGACCTGGTTCGCCACCTCACCGGAGACGCCCACCGGGCCTCCGCCGACTTCGCGTTCCACGTCCTGGAGGTCCTGGAGCGGCTGGACGGCATCTCACCGGCCGACGGCGCCGTGGAGATCACCAGCACCGTGAAGCGCCCGGCGCCCGTCCTCGGCATCGAACCCGGGCCCCTGGCCCGCTGACCCGCTCCCTCCCCCACTCCCCCCACGGGACCCCATCCACGAAGGAGCGGACGATGCTGTCTGCCCGGAAGTCCGGCGCCGCCACCCCCGAAGCCCCTGAAAGCCCTCAAGACCCCGACAGCCCCCGGCCGCCCAACGGACCGGAACAGATCGCGAAAGCGACCGGTCAGGAGGTGAACGGGGTGTTCATCACCCTGTTCATCCTCGCCTACATCGGCCTGTGGATCGCGCTGTGCACCCCCGCCTCGGTCACCCTGTCCCTGCGGGTCGCCGACCTCGACCCGGAGGGCAAGGCGGAGAGCCTGTCGACCATCGCGGGCGCCGGTGCGTTCTGCGCGCTGGTCGCCAACCCCGTCTTCGGCAGGCTCAGCGACCTGTCCACGTCCCGCTGGGGCCAGCGCAGGCCGTACATCCTCGGCGGCATGGTCCTGGGATTCGGGGCGCTGCTGGTGATGGGCACGGCGCCCAACCTGGTCGTCCTGGGCATCGGCTGGTGTCTGGCCCAGGTGCTGTTCAACGCGGCCCTCGCCGCCGCCACCGCCCTCCTCCCCGAGCGGGTGACGGACCGGTACCGGGGGCGGGTCTCCGGCCTGATGGGCATGACCACCCAACTCGGCATCGTCAGCGGGACGTTCCTCGTCCAGCTGACCGGGACGCAGAACCTGTGGATGTTCATCGCCCCCGGTCTCCTCGGCCTTCTCATGGCCGGAGTCTTCGTCTGCTACCTCAAGGAGCTGCCGCGCTCCCGGGCCGAACTCCCGCGGCTCACCTGGGCGGACATCCCCAGCAGCATGTGGATCAACCCGGTGCGCCACCCCGACTTCGCCTGGGCCTGGTGCGGACGGTTCCTGACCTGGACGGGCGTCAGCTTCCTGTCGACCTACAAGGCGTACTTCCTGATGGACCGGCTCGGCTACACCGCCGAGGACGCCTCGGCCGTGCTGTTCTGGTCGATGCTGACCCTGGCCACCGCCAACAGCCTCAGCAGCGCTCTCGCCGGATGGCTCTCCGACCGGATACAGCGCCGCAAGGTCTTCGTCGCGGCGGCGTCCGTCGTCTTCGCCTGCGCCATGGTGGTGGTGGCCACGGCCCAGTCGACCGAGGTGTTCCTCGTGGGCGTGGGGCTCTCCGGTCTCGGCCAGGGCATGTACATGGGCGTCGACTACGCCCTGGTGTCCTCGGTGCTGCCCAACAAGGACACCGAGGCCGCGAAGGGCATGGGCGTCTTCAACCTGTCCAGCACGATCCCCCAGACGATCGCCCCGGTCATCGCGCCGCTCTTCCTCTCCATGGGCGGCACCGCGAATTACGGCGCCCTGTACGGCGCCGCGGCGGCCTTCTGCGTCGCGGGCGCGTGCAGCATCCGGCTGGTGCGCGGCGCGCGATGAGGGCGGCCGCCGCCGGTGACGTACCGGCAGCCGCGGGCCCCGGCGGGCGGGTTCCCGACTTGTCATGGCTCGGCTAAAGTGGGGAGCGAGCCTGGGAGCGCTCCCACTCCCCTCTCGCTCCCCCGCCGGAGGTCCCGATGCCCCTCTTGCCGAACCGCCGCCGCACCGCCTCGGCCGCCGTCGCCGCCCTGGCCATGACGGGCCTCGCCGCCCCCGCCTCCTCGGTCTCCCCCGGCCCGGCCTCCCCCGGCCCGACGAGAGCCGCCTGCAACGCCACCGGATTCTGCGAGGACTTCGAGTCCCAGACCGGCACCACCCCCGCCGGGCGCTGGACCACGGCGGTGGCCAACTGCTCGGGCACCGGCACCGCCGCCGTGGACTCCGCGGTGGCGCACACCGGCACCAAGTCGGTACGGGTGACGGGCAGGGCGGGCTACTGCAACCACGCCTTCGCCGGGACCTCCCTGTCCGCCCTGCCGACCACCGGCGACCTGTACGTACGCTTCTGGGTCCGCCACACCACCGCGCTGCCCGCCCAGCACGTCACCTTCGCGGCCATGAAGGACCCGGGCGACAACGGCAGGGACCTGCGCATGGGCGGCCAGAACAAGGCGCTCCAGTGGAACCGCGAATCGGACGACGCCACCCTGCCCGCCCAGAGCCCGGCGGGCGTCGCGCTCAGCACTCCGCTGCCCGTCAACACCTGGACGTGTCTGGAGTTCCGCCTCGGCCGCGCCGCGGGCCGCCTCGACACCTGGGTGAACGGCACGCTCGTCACCGGCCTGGTGGTCGACGGCACCCCGACCCAGGACGTCGACCAGCAGTGGCTGGCCCGCGGCGGGTGGCGGCCCGCCCCGGCCGATCTGCGGCTGGGCTGGGAGAGCTACGGCGAGGGCGACGACACCCTCTGGTACGACGACGTGGCCGTGGGCACCGCCCGCAACGGCTGCGCCTGAGGCCCCGCGCGCGCATTTCCCGCCGTGCGCCCCGGAAAAGCCCCTTCCGACCGGAAGGGGCTTTCCGCATTTCCGGATTGGCGCCAACAGCCGCTGTCCCGCTAGAATTTGAGCGGTTCCAAGAAAAGGGGAAGCAGTGGCAGTTCGCTTTGTTCAGGTTACGGAAACCGAGAAGGACGAGGAAGGGGTTCAGGAAACCGTCACACCCGTCGTCGTCAACGGACAGACGGTGGAAACGCGAATCTACGGACGCACGGTAATTCACTGCGATCTCGAACCCGATATCACCGCGGACGTGCATTCGGTGGATATCACCGTGCCCACCTGGGTCGAAGAGGAATACGAAACCGGGGAGCAGAACGAGGACGGCAGCAACACCATTGCCGTGCGGCAGGCCCTGAGGAATGAGCGCCGGACCGTGGACCTGGGCCCGGACGGGCTGAAGGCCCTGCAGAAGGCGCTGAAGCCCTTCGCGGCGGCGTCCCGGCCCGCGGAGGAGCCGCCCGCCAAGAAGCGCGGCCGCCCCGCCAAGAAGGCGGCTCAGACCCCTCCGAGCGCGAGCTAGGCCCTGTCCGGCGGATCTCCGCGGGCCCGCGGCGTCTGGCACGGCACCTCGCCGCGTTGTCGGGATCGCCCGAGTACGACCCGGTACGAGGACGACCCTCCGCCTTGCGATGCTCCCCCAGCTACCGCTGGGAGGTGCCCCCCGCACCAGACGCCGCGGGCTGATCCACGAAGATCCGCCGGACAGGACCTAGTGCCGCGGGGGCGGGAACCACACGGTCCCGCCCCCGGCTCCTAGGCGGTCAGCGCCGGGATGACCTCGGTGCCGTACGCGTCGATCGTCCGCTCCTTCGCGTCGTGCATCGCGTACACCGCGAACTGGTCCACGCCCAGTCCCCGTAGCGCGCGCAGCTTTTCCACGTGCGCCTCCGCCGGGCCCAGCAGGCAGAAGCGGTCGACGATCTCGTCCGGGACGAAGGCCGTGTCCGGGTTTCCGGCGCGGCCGTGGTGGCTGTAGTCGTAGCCCTTGCGCTGGGCGATGTACTCGGTCAGGGACGCGGGGACGGCGCCGGAATCGCCGTAGCGGGAGACCAGGTCGGCGACGTGGTTGCCGACCATGCCGCCGAACCAGCGGCACTGCTCCCGGGCGTGGGCCAGATCGTCCCCGATGTACGCGGGCGCGGCGACGCAGATGGTGATCGCGTCCGGGTCGCGCCCGGCGTCGGACGCGGCGGCGCGGACCGCGTGGACCATCCACTCCGTCAGGAACGGGTCGGCGAGCTGCAGGATGAAGCCGTCGGCCTTCTGCCCGGCGAGGGCGAGGGCCTTGGGCCCGTACGCGGCCATCCAGACCGGCAGCCTGCCGTCCTTGATCCAGGGGATGCGCATCGAGCTGCCGTCCACGACGGCCTCCCGCCCCTCCGCCAGGTCGCGGATGGCGTCGATGGCCTCGCCCAGCCGGGCCAGGGTGTTGGGCTTGCGGCCCGCGACCCGCAGCGCGGAGTCGCCGCGGCCGATGCCGCACACCGTGCGGTTGCCGTACATGTCGTTGAGGGTGGCGAAGGTGGAGGCGGTCACCTCCCAGGTGCGGGTGCCGGGGTTGGTGACCATGGGGCCGACGGTCAGCCGCTCGGTGTGTTCCAGGATGCGGCTGTAGATGACGAACGGCTCCTGCCAGAGCACGGCGGAGTCGAAGGTCCAGCCGTAGCCGAAGCCGTTGCGCTCGGCCCGGCGCATCAGGTCCACGACGTCCGACGCGGGCGGATCGGTCTGCAGTACGAGTCCGAAGTCCATGGCCTGGCCTCCTAGGTGAGGTACTGACAGGTCGAGCGGCGGACATATTTGCCGTGCCCGGCGCGCCCGGTGTAGGCGCGCCCGTCGATGACCGGGAAGCCGCGCGAGAGCACGGTCTCGACCTGCCCGGTGATCTCCTTGCCCTCGTAGGCCGAGTAGTCGACGTTCATGTGGTGGGTCTCGGCGGAGATGGTCTGCCGGGCGGCCGGGTCGTAGACGACGATGTCGGCGTCCGAACCGGGCGCGATGGTGCCCTTCTTGGGGTAGAGGCCGAACATCCGGGCCGGGGTGGCGCAGGCGATCTCGATCCAGCGGCGGCGGGTGATGTGGCCGTCCACGACGCCCTGGTGGAGCAGGTCCATGCGGTTCTCCACGCCCGGCATTCCGTTGGGGATCTTGGAGAAGTCGCCGCGGCCCATCTCCTTCTGCCCGGTGAAGCAGAACGGGCAGTGGTCGGTGGAGACGACCTGGAGGTCGTTGGTCCGCAGCCCCCGCCACAGCGCCGCCTGGTGTTCACGCGGCCGCAGCGGTGTCGAGCAGACGTACTTGGCGCCCTCGAAGTCCGGCTCGGCGAGGTTGTCGGTGGACAGGAACAGATACTGCGGACATGTCTCGCCGAAGACCGGGAGCCCCTTGTCGCGCGCCTGCGTCAGCTCCGCGACGGCCTCCTCCGCCGACACATGGACGACGTACAGCGGCGCCCCGGCCACCCGGGCCAGCTGGATGGCGCGGTGGGTGGCCTCGGACTCCAGCAGCGCCTTGCGGACCTCGCCGTGGTAGCGGGGGTCGGTCCTGCCCTCGGCGAGGGCCTGTTCGACCAGGACGTCGATGGCGATGCCGTTCTCGGCGTGCATCATGATGAGCCCGCCGTTGGCCGCGCCGCGCTGCATGGCGCGCAGGATCTGCCCGTCGTCGCTGTAGAAGACGCCCGGATACGCCATGAACAATTTGAACGAGGTCACCCCCTCGTCCACAAGGAGATCCATCTCCTTCAGGGAGCCCTCGTCGACATCGGAGAGGATCATGTGGAAGCCGTAGTCGATGGCGCAGTTGCCGCCCGCCTTCAGATGCCAGGCGTCCAGCCCCTCCCGCAGGGCGTGCCCCTTGGTCTGGATGGCGAAGTCCACGAGGGTGGTCGTACCGCCCCAGGCCGCGGCCCGGGTGCCGGTCTCGAAGGTGTCGGCGGCGAAGGTGCCGCCGAACGGCATCTCCATGTGGGTGTGCGGATCGACACCGCCCGGGATGACGTACTTGCCGGTGGCGTCGATCGTACGGTCGGCGGTCCAGCCGCGCGCGATGTCGCTGTCGGACGCGGCCAGCGCCACCACCCGCTCGTCCTCGACCAGGACGTCGGCGTGGATCTCCTCGGCGGCGGTGATGACGAGCCCGCCACGGATCACGGTACGAGACATCAGCCCGCACTCCTTCCCGACTGACCGGACTGACCGGACTGGGTGGTCTTCAGGGCGGCTTCGAGGATGTCCGCGCCCTCCTCCGCCTCCGCCACGGTGAGGCTCAGCGGCGGGGCGATGCGCAGGACGCTGCTGTTGTGGCCGCCGCCCTTGCCGATGAGCAGCCCGCCCTCGCGGGCGGCCTCCAGCACGGCCGAGGCGGCCTCGGGGGACGGCTCCCCGGTGTTCGGATCCATCAGCTCGACGCCGATCATCAGGCCGCGGCCGCGCACTTCGCGTACGCCGTCGAGCCCGGCGCAGGCCGCGCGCAGCCGCTCGATGAGCAGTCCGCCGACCCGGCGGGCGTTGCCCTGGAGGTCGTGCTCGACCAGGTGGTTGAGGTTGGCGAGACCGGCGGCCATGGTGACCGGGCTGCCGCCGAAGGTGGAGATGGAGTTGGCGCCCAGGCAGTTCATGACCTCCGCGCGGGCGACGACCCCGCCGATCGACATGCCGTTGCCGATGCCCTTGGCGAAGGTGAGGATGTCCGGCGGGCCCGCGGCGTCATGCGCCTGCCAGCCCCAGAAGTGGTCGCCGGTCCGGCCCCAGCCGGTCTGCACCTCGTCGGTGATCCACAGGATGCCGTGCCGGTCCAGCACCTCGCGGAACGCGGCGAACAGCCCGTCGGGCGGGGAGGTGAAGCCGCCCACGCCCTGAACGGGCTCGGCGATCAGCGCGGCGACGTTGCCGTGCGCCTGGCCGAGGATGTCTTCGAGGTCGGCCACGCACGCGTCGATGAACGCGCCGTCCGACAGCCCGGCGAACGGCCCCCGGCCCCGTACCCCGCCGTGTACGTACAGCGTCTGGAGCGGGGAGATGCTGGTCGGCGACCAGGAGCGGTTGCCCGTGATGCCGACCGTCGAGAACGACCGGCCGTGGTAGCTGTTGCGCATCGCCAGGATCTGGTTGGAGCGGCGGTACGTGGTGGCGAGCAGCAGGGCCGTGTCGTTGGCCTCGGTGCCGGAGGTGGTGAAGAAGACCCGGGCGTCGGGGATGCCGGACAGATGCGCGACGCGCTCGGCGAGATCGACCATCGGGCGGTCGAGGTAGAGCGTGGAGCTGTGCAGGATCCGGCCCGCCTGCTCGGTGATGGCCTTGGTGACCTCGGGGAGCGCGTGGGCGGTCATCGTGGTGAGGATGCCGCCGAAGAAGTCGAGGTAGCGGTTGCCGTCCGCGTCCCAGACGTGGCGTCCCTCGCCGTGGGTGATCTCGATGGGCCGCTGGTAGTAGACCGCCAGCCAGTCCGGGAGGACGGCCCGGTGGCGTGCGTACAGCTCCTCGCCGGTCATGGCTTCACCAGCCCGTCGTAGGCGTCGGGGCGGCGGTCCCGGTAGAAGGCCCACTGCTGCCGCACCTCGTCGATGAGGCCGAAGTCGAGGTCGCGGACGATCAGCTCCTCCTCCTTGTCGCTGGCCACGTCGCCGACGAACTGGCCGCGCGGGTCGACGAAGTAGCTGGTGCCGTAGAAGTCGTTGTCGCCGTATTCCTCGGTGCCGACGCGGTTGATCGCCGCGATGTAGTACGCGTTCGCGACCGCCGACGCGGGCTGCTCCAGCTGCCACAGGTGGGAGGACAGCCCGCGGGAGGTGGCCGACGGGTTGTAGACGAGCTGCGCACCCTCCAGCCCCAGGGCGCGCCAGCCCTCCGGGAAGTGGCGGTCGTAGCAGATGTAGACGCCGACCTTGCCGACGGCGGTGTCGAACACCGGCCAGCCCAGGTTGCCGGGCTTGAAGTAGTACTTCTCCCAGAACCCTTTGAGCTGGGGAATGTGGTGCTTGCGGTACTTGCCGAGGTAGCTGCCGTCGGCGTCGATCACGGCCGCGGTGTTGTAGTAGAAGCCGGACTGCTCGACCTCGTAGACCGGCACGACCATCACCATCCCGGTCTCCCGGGCCAGCTCCGCCATCCGCCGCACCGTCGGCCCGTCCGGGACCGGCTCCGCCCACCGGTAGTGCTCGGGCTCCTGCACCTGGCAGAAGTACGGAGCGTTGAACACCTCCTGGAAGCCGATCACCTTGGCCCCCTGGGCGGCGGCCTGCCGGGCGTACTCCTCATGCTTCGCGATCATTGATTCGGTGTCGCCGGTCCAGGTGGACTGGACGAGCGCGGCACGTACGACGTTGGCCATGATCAGCTCCTTCACAGCAGTGCTCCGGGGGCTTGCCCCCGTCGTCAACCTGTGTCTACGCACGTAGAATCTGGCTGTGGTGAAGAACGTAGAAGCGCACTTACCACTCTGGCAATACCGCCGCCGTTACTCAACGAAGCGGGCCCGGCAGGGTCAGCCGGAGCCCTGTATGCCCGACACACGGAGGGCGTGGGCGAGGTCGTGCTGGCTGCCCGGGGACACCGCGCCCGCCGCGTCCAGCAGCCGGGGCACCAGCGTGCCCGGGTCCTCGGCCGCCGACTCGGCCACCTCGGCGGGCGTACGGGCCCGTATGAACGCCGTCAGCAGGAAGGCCACCTCGCGGTGCGCGGTGTTCCCGAGCAGCGCGAGCGCGGTCTGCGCCACCTCGGCGACGGGCCGCGCGACGCTCTGCCGCAGCAGCCGCTCCCCGTCGGACTCCCGGCCCGCCGCGATCAGCGCCTCCGCGGCGGCGGCGAGCTCCTCGGGCGGCAGGCAGGCCATCTCCCACAGCAGCGTGGCCACGTCGGCGCCGAGCCCGGCCCGCTCCAGCTCGGCCGCCAGCACCGGCAGCCGCCCGGCGGGCCAGACGGCCGTCTCGCACAGCACGGCGTGCGCCTCGCCACTGCGCCCCTCCGCCCGCAGCCGCCCCAGCCGCGCGACGGCCCCACCGGCCGCCCGCCGGGCCTCGGCCAGCTCCTGCTGCGCACTGGCCCGGGCCCGCTCCTCGGCCTCCCGCTCCCGCTTGCGCGCAGCGCCCCGCACCCCGGGGAACCGGGCCCCGCGCGGGGCGGACGGCTGCTGCCCGGCCCCCGCGAACCGCGCACCGCGCGGGCGGGCCGGTTCGGCGCCCGGGGACGCGGGCGGTACGGGGCCCGGGGCGCCGTCGTACGCCTCGGCGAACCGCGCCCCGCGCGGCCCGGCCAGCCCCGCGGTCGTCGGGTCCTGCAGCCCGCCCACCATCCAGGACGACCGGGCCGCACCGGGCGGCGGGCCGTCGGTGCGCGGCGGCGGGGCGGTACGGGCGGCGCCCGGCTGAGGGCGCCCGGCCGGGCCAGTGGGCGAGGGGCCCGGCGGACCGGCCCCCTCCGGCACCGGCTGCCGAGGCGGTCCGGGCGGTGTTTCGGCGGGCACCGCGGCGGGCTCGGCGGGCGGCGGGCTCTCGCCCGCCGGGACCGGGAGGGCGGCCAGGCGGGCGGTGAGTTCCTCGCAGCGGGCCGAGGCCCGGTAGTGGTCGTCCTGGGCCCAGGCCAGGGCCGCGTCGACGGGGTCTCCGTCCGTGGTGGTCTCGGCCCCGGCGCGCTGGGCCGCCTGGAGGTCCCGCTCGCGGTCGGCCGCGGCGAACCGTTCACGGTGCATCGCGGCCAGGCGGGCGCGGAGCGCCTCGCGGGTGCCGGGGACCGCGTCATGGGCGGTGATCGAGGCGCGGTACAGGGTGGCCGCGCGGGCCGCGGCCACGTTGGCCGTCTGGGCGCCACGCTGGGCGGAAAGGTCCTGCAGAAGGGCCTGGACGACGTCCCAGGGCGGGATCTCCTGGCCGTCCAGACAGGCGCGCAAACCCTCGGGGTCGCGCTGCGCGAAAACCGCGTACCAGCCCAGGTCCGGGTCGATGCGCCGGGTCAGCGCGCGCAGATAGCTCGCGAACTCCTCGATCGCCGCCGGGAGTTGTCTGCCCGCCATCGCCACCCCCGCATTCGACACCCCGCATGTTACGGACCCGGGTACCGGCGCGCTACCGGTACATTTCCGGATTCGCCCGTGACAGGCGAGGTTGGTGTGGATTCCTACGGGGATTTTACGGTGGCGGCCCGGCCGGGGCCGGACCGCCACCACGAACACGGCGGATCAGCCCGCGGGCCTGACCACCATCGCCGAGCCGCCGCCGCGCCGCTGCGTCTCGGCCGCCGCCAGCCACCGGCCGTCGGAGAGCCGCTGGACGCCCGTCGCGGCCCCGATCTCGGGGTTCTGCTTGAAGGCGTGGCCCAGCTTCTCCAGCCGGGCCCGCTCCGGGCTGTTCCACAGCCCGGGCTCCAGCTCCGTCTGGGCGGCGTTGCGCTGGCTGGCCCGCGGTGCGGCGATCGCGTCGACCAGCGGCATGCCCCGGTCGAGGTGGTTCAGCAGGGTCTGCAGCACGGTGGTGATGATCGTGGCGCCGCCCGGTGAGCCGAGCGCCAGCACCGGCTTGTGGCCGTCGAGCACGATGGTCGGCGACATGGACGAGCGCGGCCGCTTGCCCGGACCCGGCAGGTTCGGGTCGTGGACGGCGGGGTCGGCGGGCGCGAAGGAGAAGTCGGTCAGCTCGTTGTTGAGCAGGAAGCCCCGGCCGGGGACGGTGATGCCGCTGCCGCCGGTCTGCTCGATGGTGAGGGTGTACGCGACGACGTTGCCCCACTTGTCGGCGGCCGTCAGATGCGTGGTGTTCTCGCCCTCGTACGTGGTGGGGGCGGCGTGTCCGCGCGTGTCGCAGGAGCCGGGGGCACCGGGGTTCGCCGGGTCGCCGGGGGCGAGCGGGCTCTTCAGCACCGCGTCGGGCTTGATGAGGCAGGCCCGGGAGTCGGCGAACGCTTGCGAGGTGAGCGCCTTGGTGGGGACGTCCTCGGCGGCCGGGTCGCCGACCCAGCGGCCGCGGTCGGCGAAGGCTATCCGGGATGCCTCGATGTAGCGGTGCAGATAGTCGCGCTCGCTCAAGCGGGAGAGGTCGGTGCGCTCCAGGATGTTCAGCGCCTCGGCGACGCTGGTGCCGCCGGAGGACGAGGGCGCCATGCCGTACACGTCCAGGCCGCGGTAGGAGGTGCGGGTCGGGGCCTGCCGCTTCGTCCCGTACGCCCGCAGGTCCTCGGCCCGCAGATCGCCGGGCCGCACGACGCGCTGCGCCTTGGGGTCGACGGGGGGCTTGCGCACCGTGGAGACGATGTCGCGGCCCACCTCGCCCTTGTAGACGGCGCCGACGCCCTTCTTCGCGAGCAGGGCGTAGGTGCGGGCGAGATCCGGGTTGCGGAGCGTCGAGCCGACGGCCGGGAGCTTTCCGCCGGGCAGGAACAGCTCGGCGGTGGCCGGGAAGTCCTTGAATCGGTCCTCGTTGTCGGCGGTCTGCTCGCGGAAGGTCTTGTCGACGGTGAAGCCGTCGCGGGCCAGCCGCTCGGCGGGCTTCAGCACCTGGCCGAGCGACCGGGTGCCCCAGTCCTTGAGGGCGTCGCTCCAGGTGGCCGCGGTGCCGGGGGTGCCGACGCCGAGCCCGCTGGTGACGGCGTCGTCGAACGGCAGCGGCTTGCCGTCCTTGCCCAGGAAGAGGTCCTTGTCCGCGCTGAGCGGGGCCCTCTCCCGGCCGTCGAGCGTGGAGACGCTGTGCCGCTTGGCGTTGTAGTAGACGAAGTATCCGCCGCCGCCGATGCCCGCCGAGTACGGCTCGGTCACGCCGAGCGCGGCCGCCGTCGCCACCGCCGCGTCCACCGCGTTGCCGCCGCGCCGCAGCACGTCGATCCCGGCCGCCGAGGCGTCCGGGTCCACGCTGGAGACCGCGCCGCCGTAGCCGGTGGCCACGGGTGTCTTGTCGGGCGTACCAGCGGCGGCCTCGGCGCCACTGGCGGCGTGCGCGCCCGCCGGGGCGATGCCGAGCACGGCGACCATCCCGGCCGCGGCGGCGAGCGCGGGCAGCGCGCGCCGTGCGGCTCGTGCCGTGGATCTGGTTGCTGCGGCTGGTCGTGCGGCGTGCCCCATCCGGACCTCCAAGCGGACGACAGAGAGAGCGGAGCCTACCGGCGGCGCTCATGCTCACGACAGAGGGCGACAGCGGGCGAGTGCCCTTCGGCATTCACTCGAACACGACTGCGGATGGCAGCTACGATGCGCGGCCATGAGTGACACCGTGCAGGACCTGATCGCTTCCGGAGCGGCCCTGATCGTGGGGGTGGCGCTCGGCTGGGCCGTGCACTCGGCGGCCGGACGCCGGGGGCGCGCCCGCGAGCAACGCTTCTTCGGCTTGCCGGACGGCTCGGAATGTGTGCTGGTCACCCACCGGGACAGCACCTCGGCGCACTGGTCCATCCCGCGCCATGACGCCCTCGCGCTGCTGGGGCTCGCCTCCGTCGTGGAGAACTGCGGGGCGCATGCCGAGGTGGCGCCGCACGACACGGGGCTGCAGGGCTTCGGCGCGCGCACCGAGTTCTGCGTCGGCGACCCGACCGCGCACCGTCGGCTGGCCGCGCACATGGCGAACCTGCTGCCGGGCGTGACCGTGCACCAGGGCGACGAGTCCGGCGCGAACCGCGGCAGCTTCACCATCGGCGGCACCGACTACCCGCCGGAGCCCGGCGCGGTCGAGCATGTGCTCGTGGCCCGGCTGACGGCGGGCGACGGCGGCCGCCCGGTCTTCCTGGCCGCCGGGCAGCGCCCGGTCACGCACCGCGCCGCCGTACGCCACCTGGTGCGCAACCGCGCCAAGCTGGCCCGCAAGCACGGGCCGCAGGGCTCGTTCTGCCTGCTGCTGAAGGTGGTCAACTCGCAGGCGTACGGCCCGGATGTGGTCGAACTGGTCGCGGACGTCACCAAGGCGGCCACCACGGGAGGCGGCCGGGCGTCCACGAAGTCGCTCCTCAAGGAGGGCTGAGCCGGGGGGATATCGCATCACGGACGGTGCCCGGGCCCGCTACGCCCGCATCGTTACCCAGGCGTAACTTGCCGCCCTATTACCAGCGGTAAGGCCCCGAGTTACCGTCAGGTCACTTAGGCCCTCCGGGCCTGCACCGGTGCTCCCCCAGCCCCCCACGGCATCCACGTCTGGAGCGACAGTGACCCCTGCCCGCCGAGCGCTGCGTACCACCGCCGCCGCCTCCCTTTCGGCGACCGTCCTGGCCGGTGCGACCTTCGTCCTCGCCCCCGCCGCCCAGGCCGCTCCCG
This sequence comes from Streptomyces sp. NPDC040405, assembly GCF_055595765.1. Classification (NCBI taxonomy): domain Bacteria; kingdom Bacillati; phylum Actinomycetota; class Actinomycetes; order Kitasatosporales; family Streptomycetaceae; genus Streptomyces; species Streptomyces sp. NPDC040405. The sequence goes on along the minus strand of NZ_JBVIVI010000004.1, from coordinate 456,090 downwards.
CCACGTCCGCGGCCGCCTCCGCCGCCGACACCTCCGTACGATTCGTCGACATCCCCGGCGACGGCGGCATCACCCTGGCCGCCAACGTCGTCGCCCCGGCGGACGCCTCGGGCCGCCACCCCCTCGTCGTGCTGCCCACCAGCTGGTCCATGCCGCAGGTCGAATACCTCGCGCAGGCCAAGAAGCTCGCCGACTCCGGCTATGTGGTGGTCAGTTACAACACCCGCGGCTTCTGGCAGTCCGGCGGCCGGATCGAGACGGCCGGACCACCCGACGTCGCCGACGCCTCCAAGGTCATCGACTGGGCGCTGGCCCACACCGCCGCCGACCCCGACCACATCGGCATGGCGGGCGTGTCGTACGGCGCCGGGATCAGCCTGCTCGCCGCCGGTTTCGACAAGCGGATCAAGGCGGTCGTCTCGATGAGCGGCTGGGCGGACCTGATCGGGTCCATCTACAGCGGCCGCACCCAGCACGCCCAGGCCGCCGGGCTGCTCGGCGGCGCGGGGGCGCTCACCGGCCGCCCCAGCGACGAACTCAAGCAGACCCTGGAGGACTTCCTCGGCTCCAACCTGGCCAAGGAAGACCAGATGATCGAGTGGGGCCGCAAGCGCTCCGCGGCCACCTACCTCGACAAGATCAACGCCAATGGCGCGGCCATCATGCTGGGCAACGCGTGGGGCGACTCCATCTTCCCGCCCAACACCTACGCCGACTTCTACGAGAAGCTGACCGGCCCCAAGCGGCTGGAGTTCCGGCCGGGCGACCACGCGACCGCCGAGTTCGGCGGGCTCTTCGGGCTGCCCAACGACACCTGGGAGCACTCCCGGCGCTGGCTCGACCGCTACCTCAAGGGCGAGCGCAACGGCATCGACGGCGAGCGGCCGGTGCAGCTCATGTCCCGTACCGGCGGCGGCTACGAGGGCTACGCCAGCTGGTCCGCCGTCTCCTCGGAGCGGCGCCGGGTGGCGCTCGACCGGACCGCGACGGTCACCGCCAACCACGACTCGGGCGCCAACGCCGGGACCGTCCTGCTGACCGGCGCGCTCGACCAGTTCCTCAAGCTCCCGCCGCTCGCCTCGATCCCGCTGCTGCCGCGCTCGTACGCCGCCGTCTGGCAGACCGGGGCGTACGCGACCGAGCAGCGCGTCCGCGGCACGGTGTCCCTGCACACCACCCTCACCAGCGACAAGGCCGACGGCACCGCGGTCGCCTACCTCTACGACGTGGGCCCGCTCGGCGTCGGCAAGCTCATCAGCAACGCGCCCGTCACCTTCCACGACCGCACCCCGGGCAAGCCGTTCCCCGTCGACCTGGACCTGTTCTCGACGGCGTACGACGTCCCGGCCGGACACCGGCTCGCGCTGGTGGTCGACACCGTCGACCCGCTCTACATCGAGCACAACCCGGACGGCGCCCACCTCACGTTCTCCTCGCCGGCGGCCGACCCCTCGTATCTGTCGGTCCCGGTGCGCGACTAGCTAAGCGGTGTCGCCCGGCAACGGGGCGCCCGGGCCGGGCGGCGCCACCCGCACCTCTGCCGTCTTCACGCTGCGCCGCTGCCGCTTGGCGGCCCAGTTGGCGCACCACGACAGCAGCATGCACATCCCGATGTACACCGGCGAGATGACCATCACGACGGGGATGAACGGCAGGTCGTAGTCGAGGTTGGACGCGATGAGCTTGCCCGCGTGCAGGAACTCCTCGTAGGTGATGAGGAACCCGAGCGAGGTGTCCTTCAGCGCCACCACCAGCTGGCTGATGATCGCGGGCAGCATCGCCCGTACCCCCTGGGGCACCAGGACGTACGTCATGACCTGCGTCTTGCGCAGCCCCAGCGAGTACGCCGCCTCCCGCTGCCCGCGGTCCACCGACGCCACGCCCGCGCGGAACACCTCGGCGAGCACCGAGCCGTTGTACAGGGTCAGCCCGGTGACCAGGGCGGGCAGCGGCTGCACCTTCAGCGCCACGAAGACGAAGAAGATCATCACCAGGACGGGCATCGCGCGGAAGAACTCCACGATCAGCGTGGCCAGCCAGCGCACCGGGCGGTGGTCGGACAGCCGCCCGGCGGCCAGCACCGCGCCCAGCGCCAGCGAGAGGACGGCGGCGAGCCCGAACGCCTTGAGCGTGTTGGCGAGCCCGCGCAGCAGCAGCTCCTGGATGCCGGCGTACTCGAAGGGCATCCACTTCCGGTACGCGAACTGACCCGTGTCGACAAGGAGATAGATCACCCAGGCGATCAGGGCCAGCAGCACCAGCGTGGCGATCACCCCGTACAGGCGGTGGCGGCGGACGGTACGGGGCCCGGGGGCGTCGTAGAGGACGGCGGTGGCGGTCAACGCGGCACTCCCCAGCGCTTCTCCAGCACGGTGAAGACCGCGCTGATGGTCAGGGTCACGAGCAGATAGCCCACGGCGATCCAGACGAAGGACCAGACGATGCTGTAGCCCATCTCGTTGAGCGGTTTGTAGGTGCCGAGCAGTTCGGTGACGCTGAACGACCCGGCGATGGCCGAGTTCTTGGCGAGCGCGATCAGCGTCGAGCCGATCGGCGGGATGACGGCGCGGAACGCCTGCGGCAGCACCACAGCGCCCAGCGTCTGCTCGAAGGTCATGCCCAGGCTGCGGGCGGCCTCGCCCTGCCCGACCGGCACCGTGTTGATACCCGAGCGCACCGCCTCGCAGATGAACGCCGAGGTGTAGCAGCCGAGGGCGAGCACCGCGAAGGCGGTGAACGGCAGGATCAGCCCGAAGCGGGGCAGGCCCAGCATCACCGCGAAGAACAGCAGCGTCAGCGGGGTGTTGCGGAGCACCGTCACCCACGCGGTGCCGAACGCGCGCAGGCTCGCGACCGGCGCGACCCGGAAGGCGGCCATCAGGACGCCGAGCGCGAGGGCGAGCAGCGAGGCGTAGACGGTCAGCTCGACGGTGCCGAGCAGGCCGCGGCCGTAGAGCGAGAAGTTGTCGGTGAGCACGTCCATGGGTGCGGGGCCTTTAGTGGTAGCGGTCGACGGCGGGCGGTTTCGGGGCGGGCACACCGGACAGGCCGAGGGTCGCGTTGTACGCCCGCCTCCAGTCGCCGTTGCGCTCATGCGCCTCGATGGCGTCGTCCAGCGCGAAGCGCAGTGCGGTGTCCCCCTTGGGCACGCCGATGCCGTACGGCTCCTTGGAGAACGGCTTGCCCACGACCTTCAGCTCCTCGGGGACCTTGGCCGCGTAGCCGAGCAGGATGACGTTGTCCGTGGTGACCGCGTCGACCTGGTAGCTGAGCAGGTTGTCGACGCACACCGAGTAGTTGTCGTACGCGACCGGGTGGGCCTTGGGGTAGTCGTGCTGGATGCGCTGCAGCGGGGTGGAACCGGCCGCCGAGCAGACCGTCTTGCCCGCCAGGTCGCCGGGGCCGTGGATGTCGTCCGTGTCCTTGCGCACCAGCAGCGACTGCCCGGCCATGTAGTACGGACCGGCGAAGCCGACCAGCCTCTTGCGCAGCGGGTTGATGGTGTAGGTGCCGACGTAGATGTCGATCTGGCCGTTCTGGAGCGCGGTTTCCCGGTTGGCGGAGGCGATGCTCCGGAACCGGATGGTCCGGGGCGGGAAGCCGAGAGAGGCGGACATCATCTTGGCGATCTCGATGTCGAAGCCGGAGTAGCGGCCGGTGGCCGGGTCCTTCTCGCCCAGATAGGGCTGGTCCTCCTTGACCCCGGCGGTCAGGTACCCGCGCCGCTTCGCCTTCCGCCAGGTGGGCGAGGAGGGCAGCCGGAAGCCGGTGGCCACCCGGTAGCGCGGCAGCGCCTCGGCCTTGGGGCCCTTGGCGGGCGGGCTGCCCTCCTTGCCGCAGCCGGTGAGGGCGCCGCCGCCGAGGGCGAGGAGCAGCGCGAGGAGCGCGGTCAGGGTGCGCCTCATGTCCGTCATCACCCGGCTCAGTGCTTGAGGATCTTGGAGAGGAAGTCCCTGGCCCGGGCGGACTCCGGCGCTCTGAAGAACTCCTCCGGGCTGCGGTCCTCCACGATGCGGCCGTCGGCCATGAACACCACCCGGTTCGCGGCGGAGCGCGCGAAGCCCATCTCATGGGTGACGACGGCCATCGTCATCCCGTCCCGGGCGAGCTGCCGCATGACCTCCAGCACCTCGTTGATCATCTCCGGGTCGAGCGCCGAGGTCGGCTCGTCGAAGAGCATCACCTTCGGGTCCATGGCCAGGGCCCGGGCGATGGCCACCCGCTGCTGCTGGCCGCCGGAGAGCTGCGCGGGGTACTTGTCCGCCTGGTCCGCGAGCCCCACCCGGTCCAGCAGCTCCCGGGCCCGCCGCTGGGCCTCCGCCTTGCCGCGCCTGCGGACCTTCAGCTGGGCGAGCATGAGATTGTCCAGCACGGTCCGGTGGGCGAACAGATTGAACGACTGGAAGACCATCCCCACTTCGGCCCGCAGCCGCGCCAGTTCCCTGCCCTCCTCGGGCAGCGGCCGCCCGTCCACCACGATCGAACCCGACTGGATGGTCTCCAGCCGATTGATCGTCCGGCACAGCGTCGACTTCCCGGACCCGGAGGGCCCGATGACCACCACCACTTCCCCGCGGCCGACGGTGAGGTCGATGTCCTGGAGGACGTGGAGCGCGCCGAAGTACTTGTTGACGCTGCGCAGCTCGATCAGCGGTTCACCAACGGACATACCGCGCAAACTATCCACACGAAAGCGGTACTTCGGTCAGGACACGCACCGATGGGGCGATAACGCCCGATAGGGGTGGACCGCTAGACCTCGGAGACCTCCGCGTACAGCTGGGACAGTTCGGGGGCGCCGTCGGCGGCCCATTGCTGGCCCGCCTCGACCACGTCGACCTCCCGGCCGGAGCCGAGCCGGACCACCGGGCGGCCGTTGGGCCACACCTGCCAGACGGCGCCCGGCACGGTGCGGACGATGACCGTGCCCAGATACAGCCCGGCGTCGTTACCGAGCCAGGGCAGCTCCTCCGGGTCGTCGCGCCAGCGCGGCACCAGTTGGTCCAGCGCCTCCAGCGACCCGGCCGAGTCGTCGAGCCCGATGCCCGCCTGCGTGGCCCGGGCGCGCAGCAGTTCGCACTCGGAGAGGAGTTGCGCCACGCCTTGGGGGTCCGCCTCCTGGGCGCTCATCAGAGCCGTACCGGAGGCCGCACCATGCCGCTTGCGCCAGTTGTCCAGGAAGGGGATGTTCATACAGCTCAGCGTCGCACCAAGCGCACGGGCGCACCACAGGGCGCGCGGTGGGGTCCGTGACCCGTTGCTTGTCTTGACGACACCCGTCCGTCTCCCTACGTTCGCCATGCACCTGTCGAATCGCCGGTCGGGTCGGTTACGAGAGGGGACACATATGCGCGTCGGCAGACCATGGTCAGCGGCCGGAATCGTCGCGGGAGGCGCCATCCTCGTACTCCTCGCACCGGCCGCACCCTCGGTGGCCCAGGCCCCCACCACCACCAAGCCGCTCCCTTTGGAGCGGCTTTTCGACAACCGGGCGGTCGGTGACGACACCGCGCCGGGCACCGCCGACTTCGACGGGGCGGGCAACTCCCTCTCCGCGCAGGACCTGCGGGCCGCGGGCTGGACCCCCGGACGCACCATCGCCCTCGACGCGGCGCGGCTCAGCTGGCCGCAGAGCGCCGGGCGCCGCGCCGACAATGTGATCGCCGACGGGCAGTCGGTGCGGCTGCGGGGGCGCGGCGACGCGCTCACGTTCCTCGTCGCGAGCAGTTCCCCGGGCGGCCCCGGCGCCGGGGCGGGCGGCACCGGCACGGTCCGCTACCGCGATGGTTCGCACGGTACGTACACCCTGAGCGCCCCCGACTGGCGCGCGGGCCCCGCCGCCACCAAGGCGGTCGGCCTCCCGCACCTCAACACCGCCGACGGGCAGCGGCAGGAGGCGGCCCGGCTGTACGCGGTCACGGTGCCCCTGCGCGGCGACCGGGAAGTCGCGTCGGTGACGCTGCCGAAGGATCCGGGCCCGGCGGCCGATCTGCATGTCTTCGCCGCCTCGCTGCGGCAGCCCGCGCGGGGCTGGACCGGCAGCTGGGCCGCCAGCACCGCCGGATACACCAAGGCCGGGCCGTGGACCGACCAGACGCTGCGGCTCGTCGTGCACACCAGCGCGGGCGGGCCGGGCGCCCGGGTCCGGCTGGAGAACACCTTCGCCGCCGCCCCCGTCGAGATCGGCCACGCCACGGTCGCCCTCCAGGCGGGCGGCGCGGCGGCGAGCGACGCCCCGGTGCCGCTCACCTTCCGTGGCCGGGCCGGTACGTCGATCCCGGCGGGCGCGCAGGTCTTCAGCGATCCTGTGAACTTCGCCGTGCCCGCCGACGCGAACCTTTTGGTCAGCATTCACCTCCCCGGGCCGGTCGCGGCGGTGCCGGTGCACACCCAGGCCACGCAGCGCTCGTATCTGAGCGCGCCGGGGAGTGGTGACCGTACGGGCGAGGCGGGCGCCGACGCGTACACCTCCACCCTCACCACGTGGCCGTTCCTCACCGGCGTCGACGTCCGGGGCGGCCCGGGGTCGGTGGTGACCCTCGGCGACTCCATCACCGACGGCACCAAGTCCACGATGGACGCCAACCGGCGCTGGCCCGACGTCCTCGCCCGCCGTCTGCGCGCCCAGTCCGGTGGGTCCGGCGTGCCCGCGTACGGCGTCGTCAACAGCGGCATCTCCGCGAACCGCGTGGTCACCGACGTCTACCCGGGCGACGGCGTCTCCACGGTCACAAGCGGGGTGAGCGCGGGCAGCCGCCTGGAACGGGACGTCCTGGCCCAGACGTCCGCCCGTACGGTCGTCGTCTTCCAGGGCATCAACGATCTGCGCTGGGGCACGTCTGCCGAGGCCGTCATCGCGGGGTTGAAGGGCCTGGCCGCGCGGGCGCATGCGCGGGGGCTGCGGGTGGTGGGCGGGACGATCACGCCCTGCGAGGGCGAGGCGCTGTGCACCGCCGACGCGGATGCCCGGCGTTCGGTGGTGAACGCGTTCATCCGCGACAACGGCGGCGCGTTTGACGCGGTGCTGGACTTCGACGCGGTCGTGCGTGACCCCGGGCATCCGTCGCGGATCCTTCCCGCGTACGACAGCGGTGACCATCTGCACCCGGGCGATGCGGGCTTGAAGGCGATGGCGGACGCGGTCCCCCTGCGGCGCCTGCTGGGCTGAGGGGCTGTTCCCGGGGCTCCGCCCCGGCCCCTAGTTGAAGGCTCCGCCCCCAAACCCCCGCTCCTCAACCGCCGGAGGGGCTGGATGTGCCACAGGTTGTGGGCAATCGTTCCGCGAGGGGGCACCTCCCAGCGGTAGCTGGGCGAGGGACGGGTGGGCACAACCCGGCCACCGTCCCGCACCCGCGTACGAAACCCCCGGGGGCACCCCGGCCAGGCTCTGGGATCAGAGCTTGAGGTCTACGACGACCGGGGCGTGGTCGGACGCGCCCTTGCCCTTGCGCTCCTCGCGGTCCACATACGCATCGCCAACCGCCCCCGCGAAGGCCGCGTTGCCATACACCAAGTCGATCCGCATGCCGCGGTTCTTCGGGAAGCCCAGCTCCCGGTAGTCCCAGTACGTGAAGGGGTGGTCGTACTTCAGGGGGCGGGGGACGACGTCCGACAGTCCGGCTTCGCGCAGGGCGGCCAGCGCCTCGCGCTCCTTGTCGGTGACGTGCGTGAGCCCGTCGAAGCGGGTGCGGTCCCAGACGTCGTCGTCGGTCGGGGCGACGTTGAAGTCGCCGAGGACGGCGAAGGGCCGGGAGCTCTTCGCGTCCTCGGTCACGGTCGACCGCAGGGCCTCCAGCCAGCGCAGCTTGTAGTCGTAGTGCGGATGACCGATCTCGCGGCCATTGGGCACGTAGACCGACCACACCCGCGCCCCGCCACACGTGGCCGCTATGGCGCGGGGCTCCTGGTCGCCCTCGTAGTCGGGGCCGCCGGGGAGGCCGGAGACGATGTCGTCGAGGCCGACCCGGGAGACGACGGCCACCCCGTTCCACCTGCCGGTGGCGTTGACCGCGGCCTCGTAGCCCAGCTCGCGCAGGGGCTCGAAGGGGAAGGCGGTCTCGGCGCACTTGGTCTCCTGGACGCACAGCACGTCCGTGCCGCTGCTCTCCAGCCAGGCGAGCAGCCGGGGCAGCCGGGCGGTGATCGAATTGACGTTCCAGGTCGCGATGCGCATGGGAGACAACCTACAGCCCGGGTCCGACAGCCTAGAGCGGGAGCGATTCGCCCGGCAGCAGGCGGATGTGATCGGCGCCGCCGGTCCCCGGTCCGTCCGGGCCCAGCATCCGGCCGTACACCTGCGGGGCCAGGTCGGAAAGCAGGATGTCGTGGATGTCGATCGCGCGCCGCGGCGCGACCTCGCGTACGTAGTCGAGGATCTCGGAGAACTTGTTCCAGGGCGCGTGCAGCGGCAGCAGCAGGGTCTCCACGGGACGGTCCGGCACGGTGAGCGCGTCGCCCGGGTGGAAGACCGCGCCGTCCACCGCGTAACCGACGTTGGTGATCCGCGGGATGTCGGGGTGGATGACGGCGTGCAGTTGCCCGTGCACCTCGATGTCGAAACCGGCCGCGGTGAAGGTGTCGCCGTCGCCGACCGTGTGCACCCGGCCCGGGAAGGCCGCCGAGATCTGCCCGGCGACGCTGGCGAGGGTCCAGATCCGCGCGGCGGGGTTGGCATCGAGCGCCGCCCGCAGATGCTCCTCGCTGAAGTGGTCGAAGTGCTCGTGGGTGACGAGAATCGCGTCCGCGCCGACCGCCGCGTCCTGTTCGGTGAAGGCTCCGGGGTCGATGACGAGGCGCTGCCCGTCCTTCTCCAGCCGGACGCAGGCGTGGCCCTTCTTGGTGAGCTTCATGGGGATCATTGTCCTCCCCCGCCACCCGCGCGACGCGCCCGGGACCACGCGCCTACTCCTCGGGGCTGGTCTCCTCGCGGATGACCCGCTGGGCCACGGCGAAGGCGGCGTTCGCGGCGGGCACCCCGCAGTAGATGCCGGTGTGCAGCAGCACTTCCTTGATCTCGGTCGGCGTCAGCCCGTTGCGCAGCGCGGCCCGGGTGTGGAAGGCGAGCTCGTCCAGGTGGCCGCGGGCGGCCATGGCGGTGAGGGTGATCACGCTGCGGGTGCGGCGGTCGATGCCGGGCCGGGTCCACACCTCGCCCCACACATAGCGGGTGATGAAGTCCTGGAAGTCGCCGGTGAACTCGTCGACCTGGGACTCCGCGCGGTCCACATGGGCGTCGCCCAGCACCTCGCGCCGGACCTTCATGCCCTGCTCGTAACGGTCGGCGCGGCCGTCCGGCGCGGACTCGGGCGGCTGGGTGTAGCCGATCTCGACGGGCGGCCCGGCGTGCGCGGCGGCGGCCGGTGCGGTACGCGGCGGGGCCGGGGCGGTGACCGGCGGCGGCACGGGTGTCAGCACGGGCTTGACGGGCGGGGCGGAGACCGCGGTCATCCCGGTCGGGTGGTCCGAGGACTGCCACGAGCTGGAGAAGTGGCGTACGAGCAGATCGGTGACGGCGGCGGGCTGCTCGACGGGCGCCAGATGGGACGTACCGGGGACGAGCGCGAGCCGGGCGTCGGGTATGCCCGCGACCAGGACGCGGGCGTCCGCGGCCGGGGTGACCTGGTCCTCGGCCCCGGCCACGACGAGCGTGGGGATGCCGATCCGGCCCAGCTCGGGGCGGATGTCGAAGGCGGCCAGTGCCTCGCACGCGGCGATGTAGCAGCCGGGGTCGGTGGTGCGGACCATCTGGACGGCCCAGTCGACGATGGCGGGCTGGGCGGCGGCGAAGGTGGAGGTGAACCAGCGCTCGGGGGTGGCGCGGGCGATCGGGTCGAGGCCGTTGGTGCGGACCACGACGCCGCGCTGCCGGAAGGAGTCGGCGGTGCCGAAGCGCGGGGAGGCGGAGACGAGGGCGAGTGAGCCCACTCTCAGGGGATGTCGCAGCGCCAGTTCGGCGCCGATGGCCCCGCCGAGCGAGCAGCCCGCGTAGCCGAAGCGGTCGATGCCCAGCATGTCGAGGGTGGCCAGCAGCCGCGCGGCGAGTTCCGCGACGGAGGGGGCGGGGTGGGCGGGTGAGCCGCCGTGGCCCGGGAGGTCGAAGCGGAGGACGCGCCAGTGGCGGGACAGCTCGGGTATCTGGCGGTCCCACATGTGCCAGGTCGTGCCCAGCGACGGTCCGAGGACGAGTACGGGCCCGTCCTCGGGGCCGTCGGTCCGGTACTGAAGTGTCTTGGTCTCGCTCACCCGGAAACGGTATCCCGAACGTCGTAGCGGTCCCTACGGCGTAATGGTGGAGACCACGTAGACCTTCGGATGTGCCGGGTTGTCGTTTCTGACCGTGATCCTCAGCTTCGGCTGCGGATCCTTCTGCTTGATGACCATGCCGGACCAGTCGTGACCGGCGGCTCCGACCTGCCAGCCCACGTTCTTCGCCTGCTCGTCCGTGATCGTCACCGCGCCCTTCTCCAGCGCGGACGGACGGGTGCCGAGCTTGGTCAGGAAGCTGTCGAGTCCGCCGCGGGAGGTGACGAACTGCACGTACAGCGAGCTGACCTTCCACGAGTTGGTCTCGTACGAGGCGACCTTGCGCGCGTGCTGCGGGACCGGCACGTCGTAGATGCGCCGCTGCACCCGGGACGGATAGCCCGCGGAGAGGCCCTTGGCCTTGGCCGCCTGGACCTTCTCCGAGCCGCCGTCGCGGCTCTGCATGGCGGAGATCGCCAGATAGCCCGCCGGGATCGCGATCAGCAGGAAGACGATCACGGCCTTGAGCCAGCGGCGCGGCGGACGGCCACCGTCACCGCCGTACGCACCGGGCGTGGCGGGCGGCACGCCGGGCGTGCCGGGCCGCTCGGACACGGGGCTTCCGTTGGTACCGGACACGGGGGCTCCTCCGGGGCGCTGCTCGGCGGTGTTCACTCGCGGCCCGCCTGACCGCGCGGCGCCAGCCGCAGCGGGGAGGAGGACCCGGCGCGCTCGTACCGCTCGACCCGGCGGCGGGTGGCACGGCGGAAGCGGCGGGCGACGAGCCGGGCGAGATCGGCGGCGCCGACCATGCCCGCCTCGGGTCCCAGCTGGGCCTTGACGATACGGGCCTCCGGCCGGTAGCCGCGCCCGGTCAGGGTACGCCGGAACGCCTCCCGGGCCGGGACGATCAGCAGATCGTCGGCGGCGCTGACGCCGCCGCCGATCACGAAGCAGGAGGGGTCGAGGGCGGCGGCGAGGTTGGCGATGCCGACCCCGAGCCACTGGCCGATGTCCTGGAGGAGCTCGATGCACATGGCATCGCCGTCCCGGGCCAGCTCGGTGATCAGCGGCCCGGTGATCTCCTGGATGTTGCCGCCGACCCGGTCGTTGATCCCGTACGCCACCGGCGACTCGGCGGCGGCCAGCTCACGGGCCTCCCGGACCAGCGCGTTGCCGGAGCTGTACTGCTCCCAGCAGCCCCGGTTGCCGCACGGGCAGCGGTGTCCGGCGGGCACGACCTGCATATGGCCGAACTCCCCCGCGACCCCGTACTTGCCGCGCTTGACCTGGCCGTCCTCCAGAATCGCGCCGCCGATGCCGGTGCCGAGCGTGATCATGACGAGATGGTCCTCGTCGCGTCCGGCGCCGAACCGCCACTCGGCCCACGCCGCCGCGTTCGCGTCGTTGTCGACCATGACCGGAACGGCGAGCCGCGCGGCCAGCCGGTCGCGCAGCGGCTCATTGCGCCAGGACAGATGCGGTGCGAACAGGACCCGGTTGCGGTCCGCGTCCACCCAGCCCGCCGCCCCGATGCCGACCGCGTGCACATCGTGCCGGTCGGACAGGTCCAGGACGAGTTCGGTGATCGTGTCCTCGACCACCTTGGGGCTCTTGGACTTGTCGGGCGTCTCGGTGCGCACCTTCTCCAGGATGTTGCCGTCGGCGTCGACGACCCCGGCCATCACCTTCGTGCCACCGATGTCGATGCCGACCGTGGGGACCCGGGGCGCGCTCAGATGCGAGCGGCGCTCACGCGTGCCGACGGTCCGCAGCACGGTGGCCCTGGCCGAGCCGCGGTGCACTCTTTCGCGGTAGATGCTCATCGGCCGGCCCCTTCACCGGTGCGGGGGATGCGGTCGCTGCGGGTGCGTGCTCGCAAGAGTTCGTCGTCCCTGCGGGTGTCTCGGGAGGCCGGGGCCTCGGCGTGCGGTGGTCATGACGCGGGTGGGGCCCGCCGTGCGATTGTGCCTCAACCGGCCCTCGCGGTGCATGGTGAGCCACCGGACACCCGGCCGATCGGGCCTCACTCAGCGCGCCAGCTCGTGGGTCAGTTGTTCCAGCTCGCTGCCGCCCGCCATCTGGCGGGTCAGGTCGTCCAGCGCGATCTCGTCCTTGGCGTGGCTGCCCGCCATCGTGCCGCGCTTGAGCAGGACGAAGCGGTCGCCGACCAGGTAGGCGTGGTGCGGGTTGTGCGTGATCAGGACCACTCCGAGCCCGGCGTCGCGCGCGGCGGCGACGTACTTGAGCACCACCCCGGACTGCTTGACGCCCAGCGCCGCCGTCGGCTCGTCGAGGACGAGGACCTTGGCGCCGAAGTGGACGGCGCGGGCGATGGCCACGCACTGGCGCTGGCCGCCGGAGAGGGTGCCGATGGGCTGGTCGACGTCGCGCAGGTCGATGCCCATGCGCAGCAGCTCGCGGTGGGTGGTCTCGCGCATGGCGGGCACGTCGAGGCGGGTGAAGGGGCCGCGGCCCTTGCGGAGCTCGGAGCCGAGGAAGAAGTTCCGCCAGACCGGCATCAGCGGGACGACGGCGAGGTCCTGGTAGACGGTCGCGATGCCGCGGTTCAGGGCCTCGCGCGGCGAGCCGAGCCGGGTCTCCTCGCCCTCGACGGCGAGGGTGCCCTCGTCGTGCTGGTGCAGCCCGGCGACGATCTTGATGAGCGTGGACTTGCCCGCGCCGTTGTCGCCGAGGACGCAGGTGATCCGCCCGGCGTGGACGTCGAGCGAGACGCCTTCGAGGGCCCTGACGTTGCCGTAGTGCTTGCCGATGTCGCGCAGCGCGATCAGCGGAGTCCCGGATGCGCCGTCGGTGTTAGTGCCGGTGTCGGTGCTCATGCGCTTGCCTCCGCCCGCTTGCGGACCCACCAGTTGAGCAGCGTGGCGAGCAGCAGCATCGCCCCGAGGAAGAACTTGAACCAGTCCGCGCCCCACTGCGCGTACACGATGCCCTTGTTGGTCATGCCGAAGATGAACGCGCCGACGGCGGCGCCCACCGCCGAGCCGTAGCCGCCGGTCAGCAGGCAGCCGCCGATGACGGCCGCGATGATGTACAGCAGTTCGTTGCCGACGCCCTCGCCGGACTGGACGGTGTCGTACTTGAACAGCAGATGCTGCCCGGAGATCCACGCCGCCAGGGCGACCCCCATGTAGAGCCCGATCTTGGTGGCGTTCACGGGTACGCCGACCGCGCGGGCCGCCTCCTTGGCACCGCCCACCGCGAAGATCCAGTTCCCGGCGCGGGTGCGCAGCAGGATCCAGGTGGCGAGCGCGATCAGGGCGAACCACCACACCACGGTGATCTGCAGCTCCACGTCCCCGATGGTCAGCTCGGAGGCGAAGACCCGGCGGGCGGAGGGGAAGCCCTCCATGTCGGCGATGGTCTTGGTGGAGACGGTCTCGCTGATCAGCTTGGTGAAGCCGAGGTTGCAGCCCTGGAGGATCAGGAAGGTGCCGAGCGTGATGATGAAGCTCGGCAGGTTGGTGCGCACCAGCAGATAGCCGTTGAAGAAGCCGATGGCGAGGGTGACCAGCAGGGACACCCCGGCGCCGACCCAGACGTTCGCCGTCATCTGGTACGAGAACATCGACGAGACCAGCGCGGACGAGGTGACCAGGACGCCGGTCGACAGGTCGAACTCGCCGCCGATCATCAGCAGCGCGACCGGCACCGCCATGATCCCGATGGTCGAGGAGGCGTACAGCACGGTGCTGAAGCTCGACCACTGGAGGAAGGCGTCGGCGGCGATCGAGAAGAAGACGAACACGGCGGCGGCGCCGACGACCGCGCCCAGCTCCGGGCGGCCCGCCAGGCGGGGCAGCAGCGGGGTCCGCGCCACCGGGCGCGCCTCGGTCTCGCCCTCCTGCGGCAGGGACCGGGTCTCCGCGCTCATCGGGTGCCCCGCTTCGTGAACGCCGCCAGCTTCTTGGCGTCGTCCTTGGTGACGATCTGCGGGCCGGTGAGGACCGGCTTGCCGCCGCCGAGCACGTCCGCGTTGTAGCGCTGGAGCCAGAGCAGGTCCACCGCCTCGTACCCCTGGAGATACGGCTGCTGGTCGACGGCGAAGCCCAGCGTGCCGTCCTCCAGCCCGGCCGCGACCTTCGCGTTGAGGTCGAAGGTGTCGATCTCCGCCTTGCTGCCCGCCTGCTCGACGGCCTGGGAGGCGGTGTCGGCGAACGGCGCGCCGAGGGTGAGGACGGTGTCGATGTCCTGGTCGGACTGGAGCTTGGCCTCGATGGAGGACTCCACGTCGGGCATGTTGGTGCCCTCGACGTAGATCTTCTGCAGCTTTCCGTCGAACGTCTTCGCCGCGCCGTCGCAGCGCTGCTCGTGGCCCACGTTGCCCTGCTCGTGCAGGACGCACAGGGCCTTCTTGCGGCCGCGCTTGTTCAGCTCGTCGCCGACGGCCTCGCCCGCGATGGTCTCGTCCTGGCCGACGTGGGTGAGCGCGCCGAACTTCTTGGACTCGGCGGAACCGGAGTTGACCGTGATCACCGGTATCCCGGCCTTCTGGGCGCGTTGCAGGACGGACTTCATGGCGTCGGGCTTGGCGAGGGTGACGATCAGGCCGTCGACCTTCTGGTCGATGTACGACTGGACCTGCTGGGCCTGTTCCTTGCCCTCCTCGTTATGGGCGTAGAGGAACTTGACGTTGTCCTTGACGGCGGCCTGCTCGGCGCCGTTCTGCACGATGTCCCAGAAGGTGTCGCCGTCGCCGGAGTGGGTGACCATGGCGAAGGTCATCCGCGGGGTGTTGACCGCCGCGTGCCCCGAGGCCGCCTGCGCGGCCCGCTTCTCGGCACGCAGCCCGCCGGTACTGCTGCACCCGGCCAGGGCCGCGCCCAGCAGTGTCGCCAGCACGGCGGCGGTCAGCGCGCGTGCCCCTGTCCCAACTCTGGCCACGAAGAAGCCTCGTCCCTCTCGTCCCGTTTCATGTCCGCGGCCGGGAGCGACATGATCGGCCCCGGCCGCCGCCAAGTATCCGTTACGGGGCGCGACCGGGGTCGTGGGGGTGCCGGTGGATCAGGGACGTACGAGCAGCTGGAACTCGAAGGCGTAGCGCGAGGCGCGATAGGTGTGCGAGCCGAACTCGACGGCCCGGCCCGTATCGTCGAAGGTCGTCCGCTCCATGGTCAGCAGCGGCGCGCCCTCGGGCTCGCCGAGCTGCTTCCCCTCGTCGGCGGTGGCCGCGCGGGCGCCGACCGCCTGGCGCGCGCTGTGCAGGGTGATCCCCGCGGCGCGCATCAGCCGGTAGAGGCCGGTGTCCTCCAGCTCCGCGCTGTCCAGCTTGAGCAGCCCGGCCGGGAGCCGGTTGGACAGATGCGCCATGGGCTCGCCGTGCGCCAGCCGCAGCCGCTCGATCAGCACCACCTCGGTGCCCTCCGCGATGCCGAGCGCGGCGGCGACCTCGGCGGTGGCGGGCTCGGTGGTGTTCAGCAGCACCCGGGTGGCGGGGCGCTGGCCCGCGGCCTCCAGGTCGTCGTAGAGGCTGCTCAGCTCCAGGGGGCGCTTGACCTGGCTGTGCACCACCTGGGTGCCGACGCCTCGGCGCCGCACCAGCAGGCCCTTGTCGACCAGCGACTGGATCGCCTGGCGGACGGTGGGGCGGGACAGCCCGAGCCGCCCGGCCAGCTCGATCTCGTTGCCGAGCAGGCTCCCGGGTGCCAGCCGTCCTTTTTCGATCGCCGACTCGAGCTGCTGGGACAGCTGGAAGTAGAGCGGGACCGGGCTGCTGCGGTCCACGCTGAACTGGAGCGCATCCGCCCCGCCGGAGGAGTCTTCTTCCTGCTTTGCCACGGGGCGAGCGTAGCCGGATGAACAGATGACGGGAAGTCGTGAAGTTCTGTTGTCCGGACAAACTACGGAGTGGAGTCGACAACGCTGTCTTTCGTGTCTGTCCGTAACCAGCAGAGCGACCGATGGCCCGGGCCCACCCTCGTCTCGGGCGGCCGCCGCGTACAGGCGTCCATGGCGTACGGGCAGCGCGGCCGGAACCGGCAGCCGTCCCCCACCACCACCTCGCGCCGCTCCGCGTCCCGCCGCGCCCGCCCCGCCAGCCGCTCCGCGCGGGCCGCCCGCGCCCGCTCGCGACCGGCGGCCGAGCTCGGCGCGGCGGCGGCCAGCGCCTGGGTGTACGGGTGGCGGGGCGCGAGGATCACCTCGTCGCTGGGGCCGCGCTCCACGATCTCCCCCCGGTACATGACCATCACCTCGGAGGCGAAGTGCCGGGCGGTGGCCAGATCGTGGGTGACGTACAGCAGGGCGAGCCCGCGCTCGTCCTTGAGCCGGTCCAGCAGCCCCAGGATCTCCAGCCGGATCGACACGTCCAGCATCGACACCGGCTCGTCGGCCAGCAGCACCTGGGGCCCCGGCGCCAGCGCGCGGGCGATGGCGACGCGCTGCCGCTGCCCGCCCGACAGCTCGTGGGGGCGCTTGCGCGCCATGTCGGCGGCGGGCGTGAGGTTCACCGACCGCAGCAGCTCGTACGCCTGCTCCGGGGCATCCCCGCGCCGCGCCCGGCCGCTCGCCAGCAGCGGGCGGACGAGGTGGTGGCCCACGGTGTGCGCGGGGTTGAGCGAGGCGAACGGGTCCTGGAACACCATCTGTACGGCCCGCCGGTACTCGGTGCCCCGGGTCCGCCGCGCCCCGCCGAGCCGCACCTCCCCGGCGGTCGGCGCCACCAGCCGCGACAGGGCGCGGACGACGGTCGACTTGCCGCTCCCGGACTCCCCCACGAGCGCGAGCGTCCGCCCGGCGTGCAGCGAGAACGACACCCGGTCCACGGCCCGGAACGGCACCCGGCCGCGCTGCGGGAAGTCGACGGTGAGGTCGGAGACCTCCAGTGCGGTCACGGCTGCCGCCCTTCCGGTCGGGGGGCCGTCCCCGCCACCGCACCCAGATGGCAGGCGGCGGAGGTGCCCGGGGCTTGGCGCACGAGGGGCGGCGAGGTCGTACCGCAGGGGGCGAAGGCGTGCTCGCAGCGTGGGGCGAACGGGCAGCCGGGCAGGGCGTCGCGGAGGTCCGGCGGGGAGCCGGGGATGCCGCGCAGGAGCCCGCGTTCGCCCGCGAGGTCGGGGAAGGAGCGCAGCAGGGCCTGGGTGTACGGATGTGCGGGGGCCGCGGCGATCCGCTCCGCGGGTCCGTACTCGACGATTCGGCCCGCGTACATCACGGCCAGCCGGTCGCTGATCTCCAGCAGCAGCGACAGGTCGTGGGTGATGAAGACGACGCTGAAGCCCAGTTCGTCGCGGAGCCGCTGCACCTCGTCCAGGATTTCGCGCTGGACGACGACATCGAGCGCAGTCGTCGGCTCGTCCATGATGACGATCTCGGGTTCGAGCGCGAGCGCCATGGCGATGACGACGCGCTGCCGCATGCCGCCGGACAGCTCGTGCGGATACGCCCGCACCCGGGCCGGGTCGATGCCGACCATGTCGAGGAGGGCGCGGGCGCGCTCGTACCGCTCGGGGCGGCGCATACGGGGGCGGTGAGCGCGGAAGATGTCGTCGAACTGCCGGCCGACGGTGGTCACCGGGTTGAGCGCGTTCATGGCGGACTGGAAGACGACGGACAGCCGGGACCAGCGGAAGGCCCGCAGCGCCTCCCCCTCCAGCGCGAGCAGATCCGTTTCGGCGCCGTCACGGTCGCGGTGTGTGACCCGCCCCCCGGTGAGCCGCGCCGGGGGCGCCAGCATGCGGGCGACGGCGTACGCGAGCGTCGACTTGCCGCAGCCGGACTCGCCCGCGATACCGAGGAGTTCACCGCGCCGCAGCTCGAAGCCGACGTCGCGGACGGCCCGGGTGGGGCGTTCGCCCTCGTACACCACGCTGATGTGCTCGGCGCGCAGCACCACGTCGTCGCTCATGGGCTCACCTTCCGTACCCGCAGCCGGGGGTCCAGGACCTCGTCCAGGCCGAAGCTGATCAGCGACAGGGCCGTGCCGAGGGCGGCGATGCACAGCCCGGGCGGGATGAACCACCACCAGGCCCCGCTGGTGAGGGCCTCCGCGTTCTGCGCGAAGTAGAGCATCGTGCCCCAGGTGAGCTGGGACGGGTCGGACAGGCCCAGGAACGCGAGACCGGCCTGGGTGAGGATCGCGAAGATCACCGCGAAGATGAACTGCGAGACGATGATGGCGAGTTCGTTGGGCAGGATCTCCACCAGCACGATCCGCCACCGCTTCTCCCCGTACACCCGCGCCGCCAGCACATAGTCGCGGCTGCGCAGCGACAGCGTCTGGGCGCGCAGCACCCGGGCGGAGGCGGCCCAGCTGGTGAGGGCGATGACGAGGATGGTGGACCAGGAGCCGCCGCCCTTGACGTACGCGGACACGACGATGACCAGCGGCAGCCCGGGGATCACCAGGAACACGTTGCTGATCAGGGACAGTGCCTCGTCCGCGAGCCCGCCGAGGAAGCCGCCGCCGATCCCGACGACGACGGAGACGACGGTCGCGATGAGGGCGGAGGCGGCGCCGATCAGGAGGGTGCCGCGGGCGGAGGCGACGAGCTGGGCGAAGACGTCCTGCCCGGTCTGGGTGGTGCCGAGCCAGTGCGCCCCGGAGGGAGCCTGGCCCAGGTCCGCGGTGAAGGCGTTCGCGTCCCGGATCAGCCAGGGTCCGAGCGCCGCCGTGAGGACGAAGACGGCGAGCAGGACGAGGCCGGTGGCGAAGCGGCGGGAGCGCAACGCGGGTCGCAGCCAGCCGCGGCCGCCCGCCCGTGGGGTGGTGACCGGGGGTGTCATCGGGCCTGCCTGGTGCGGGGGTCGACGAAGCCGTACACAAGGTCCACCAGGAAGTTGGCGGCGAGCACGCCGAAGGTGATGACGAGGAAGACGGCCTGCATGAGCGGGTAGTCGGTGTTCTGGACGGCCTGGAGCAGGGTGAAGCCCATGCCGGGGTACGAGAACACGATCTCCATCACGAGGGAGCCGCTGACGATGAAGCCGAGCGAGATGGCGAACCCGGCGACCGAGGGCAGCACCGCGTTGCGGGCCGCGTAGCCGACCATGACCGTGCGCGGCGGCAGCCCCTTGGCCTCGGCGGCGACCACGTAGTCCTCGGCCAGGGTGGAGACCATCATGTTGCGCATGCCGAGCATCCAGCCGCCGACCGAGCTGAGCACGATGGTGGCGGCGGGCAGCACGGCGTGTTCGGCGGCGGAGGACAGGAAGGCGCCGCTGAGGCCGATGTCCAGCGTCTCGTCGTAGCCGCCGCCCAGCGGCAGCACGCCCCACACCTGGCTGAAGAGGTAGAGCAGCAGCAGCGCGAGCCAGAAGTAGGGGATCGCGGCGAGGAAGGTGGTGGAGGGGACGAGGGAGTCGAACCAGCTGCCGCGCCGCCACCCGGCCAGGGTGCCGAGGGTGAGGCCGAGGGCGACGCTGAGGAGGGTGGCGGCGCCGACCAGGACGAGCGTCCAGGGGACGGCGCCGCCGACGACCTCGGTCACCGGGCTCGGGAAGTACGTGACGGAGAGCCCGAAGTCGAAGTGGGCCAGCGCGCGCAGATACTCGCCGTACTGGACGAGGAGGTTGCCGTGGCCGAGGCCGAGCATGGCGGCCAGGGCCTCTTCCTGGCCGGGCTCGACGGGCCCGGACTGGGCCTGGCGGGCGAGCATCAGCTCCACCGGGTCGCCGGGGATGAGGCGCGGGAGGAAGAAGTTGACGGTGACCGCCATCCAGGCGGCGACGGCGTAGAAGCCGAGCTTGCGCAGGAGGTAGCGCACGCTGTCCGCCCCCGCCCGCCGCTACTTGCCCGCTTTTGCTGGCTTGATCCGGGCGGCGACCCAGCCGCCGTCGGGGTCGAGCCAGATGGAGGGCGCGGCATACAGATTGTCCTCGGTGGGATAGCCGGTGACCCGGTTGCCGTTGAATTCCTGCTCGTTCTGGCCGTAGAGGAGCGGGATCAGCGGCATGTCCTCGATGAATTCGTGCTGGATCTTGTAATACCAGGGCCTCTGTTTCGCGAGGTCGGTGGTGGACGCGATCCGGTCGAGCGCCTTGTCGATGGCGGGGTTGGCGTAGCGGCCGAAATTGCCGACATTGGTCGACTCACCGATCTTCGGCGGGATCGAACTGTCCAGCATCTGCGCGTAGTAGGCGCGCGGATCGGGGGTGTATCCGGCGTTGTCCAGCAGCATCTGGAACTGGCCGCGGGCCCGGTTGTTGGACCACTGGCTGTACGACTCGGCCTTGACGACGAGGTCGATACCGGCCTTCTTCAGCTGCTCCTTCGCCATCTGGGCGACGCTCACGTAGTCGGTCCAGCCGGAGACGAGTTCGACCGATACGGACAGCTTCTTCCCGTTCTTCCGCCACATGCCGTCCGACCCCTTGGCGTAGCCGGAGCCGGTGAGATACCCGTCGACCTTGTCCTGTCCGGTCTCGACCTTCGCGTCTTTCAGCGACGGGTCGAGGACGGACCGGTAGTTGGGGAGCAGGAGCGCCATGGGGTTGGCGGGGGGCGACTGGCCGTCGTACACGCTTCTGTTCATGAAGTCGCGGTCGAGGGCGGCGCTGATCGCTTTGCGGACATGGACATCGGCGGTGGGGCCGCGCTGGGCGTTGGGCACGAAGGAGGTGGTGGCCAGCGGTATGTTGACCAGGTCGAACTTCTTGTTCTTGGCGAGATAGTTCTTCTTGACGTCGGGAATGAACCCGCCCGCCCAGTCGATCTGCCCTGAGGTGACCGCGGCGTTGGCGGCGCTGTTCCCGGTGAAGCCGCGATACCGCATGATCTTGAAGTGCGGAAGGCCCTTGATGTAGTAGTCCTTGCGGGCGGCCAGATCGTATGTCGTGCCCTTGACGGATTTCACCGTCCACGGTCCGGTGCCCACCGGGCTGGGGTTGAGCGTGGTCGTCCTCTCCTTGGCGGAGAACGTGGACCAGATGTGCCGGGGCAGCATCTTCATCTTGCCGAGGAGGAAGTACTCCTTGGTGTACGCGGACTTGGTGAAGGTGAGGACCACGGTGTGCTTGCCCTCGGCGGCCGCGGAGGCGATCGGCAGGGCGTACATGTTGAGCGCCTTGTCGTCCTTCGCCATCTGGAAGGTGTACGCGACGTCGTCGGCGGTGAAGGGCTTTCCGTCGTTCCAGGTGACGTTCGTCCGTAACTGGACGCGAAGGGATTTTCCGCCGTTCGACCATGTGTATTTCGTGGCCAGCCAGGGGTCGACGTCGCCGGTTCTGGCCGCGTTGAAGTGGAATAACGGCTCGTAGATCATTCCGTTGGTCGCCTGGAGCGGCTGCGGCGCGAACGGATTGAAGTTGCGGACGAAATTGCCGGTGGATCCGGTGGATACGGTCAGCACCCCACCAGCGCCGCCTCCGCCGCTGCCGCCACCGCCGCAGGCGGCCAGCGTGCCGGAGAGTGCGAGTGCGGCCGCCGCGGCGATCGTGCGGCGCGGACGGCCCGTGCTCATCAACATCATGGTGTCCCCCTCGATATGCCCGCACTCGGTATGCCCGCAGTCGGCATGCCCGCACTCGGTATGCCGGCACAGCCCCGGCGCCGTGAAATTAAGGGGCTCCGTCAGAGGGTGTCAATAGAGCCGACAGGGCTCCTCCGCTGAACCGGATCAGCAGCGGCTTGTCGAATCCGTCGAATACCCAGGTCCGGCCGTACAGAGCCGTGTTCATCGGATCTATACCGCGGAATCTTCCCCCGTACGACCCTCGTCGATGTTGTTGACTCTAAACCGGTTTAGCCCTTCACTGCTTGAGGAGCACGGCACCGCCCGCTTCCCCATCCGGCCAAGGGAGAGTCCGTCGATGCAGCGCCCCTCCGCCCGGCTCACCGTCCACGACCGCCCCGTCACCTGGCTCGGCGCCAACTTCTGGTCCCGGACCGGCGGCCCGCTCATGTGGCGGAATTACGACGGCGAGGTGATCGACGCCGAGCTGCGGGTGCTGCGGGACCACGGGCTGACCATGACCCGCTCCTTCTTCTACTGGCCCGACTTCCATCCCGAGCCCGACCGGCTGGACGAGGACCTGTGCGCGCGCTTCGCCGACTTCCTCGACCGGCACCAAGCCCTGGGCATGACCACCGTCCCCACCTTCCTGGTCGGCCACATGTCCGGCGAGAACTGGGACCCGTCCTGGCGCGGCGACCGCGATCTGTACGGCGATGTGTGGCTGGTCGCCCGGCAGGCGTGGTTCGCCCGCGAGACCGTGCGCCGCTTCGCCGCGCATCCGGCCGTCGCCGGGTGGCTGGTCTCCAACGAGATGCCGATCTACGGGCGCGAGCCGGGCACCGCCGCCCCGCCCGCACCCCGGGAGACCGTCGCCGCCTGGGCCCAGCTCGTCGTGGACGCCGTCCGCGCCGGGGGCGGCACCCAGCCCGTCTCGCTCGGCGACGGCGCCTGGGGGCTGGAGAACTCCGGCCACGACAACGGCTTCCGGCTCCGCGACACCGCCGACCTGTGCGACTTCCTCGGCCCGCACGTCTACCGCATGGAGGACGACCCGGTGCGCCAGCACTACGCGGCGGCCTGGGTGTGCGAGCTGACCGGCACATACCGACGGCCCGTGGTCCTGGAGGAGTTCGGCGTCAGCTCCGGCTTCGCCTCCGGCCCGGGCGCGGCCCGCTACTACCGGCAGACCCTGCACAACAGCCTGCTCGCCGGGGCCACCGGCTGGATCGCGTGGAACAACAGCGACTACGACGGGCTGCGCGGCCAGGCCCCGTACCGCCACCACGCCTTCGAGATGCACTTCGGCCTGACCACGTCGGAGGGCACCCCGAAACCGCAGCTCCTCGAACTGGCCGCGTTCGCCCGGATCCTGGACGAGGTGGACTTCGCCCACTGCCACCGCGCCCCCGCCGACACCGCGCTCCTCGTCTCCTCGTACCTCGACACGCTCTACCCCTTCACCCGCGCCGAGGACCGCGGCTACGTCCAGCAGACCTGCCGTCAGGCGTGGGTCTCCGCCCGCCTCGCGGACGCCCCGGCCGCGGTGGTGCGCGAAAGCGACGGCCCGCTGCCGTCGGGCGTGCGGCTGTGGCTCGTCCCCTCCACCAAGCAGCTCCTCTCCCCCACCTGGTACGCGCTGGAGCGGGCCGCCCGCGACGGCGCCACCGTCTACGTCTCGTACTCCCCCGGCGCCCACGACGAACAGCGCGGGCCCTGGTACGCCCATCTCAACGAACTCTTCGGCGTTCGCCACCAGTTGGAGTACGGCCTGCTCGACCCCATCGAGGACGACGAGGTCACCCTCACCCTCACCCGCCCGTTCGGCCACCTCCCCGAGGGCGCCCGCCTCACCTTCCGCGCCGCGGGCGCCCGGGCCTTCCTCCCCGTCGAACCCGACGGCGCCGACGTCCTCGCCGTCGACGGCCACGGCCGCCCGGCGCTGCTGCGGCGCGCGGTGGGCGAGGGCTCCGTCGTCTTCTGCGTCTACCCCGTCGAGCACATGGCCGCGGTCACCCCGCGGGTCAACCCCGAGGCCACCGCCACCCTGTACGACGCCCTCGCGGCCCACGCCGGAGTCCACCGCCCGGTCACCGTGGGCGACTCCCGCGTCGCCGTCGACAGCCTCGTCCACGACGACGGCCGCACCTTCGTCTGGCTGGTCAGCCAGGCCCCCGAGGAGCTGACCGTCAAACCGTCCGTCACCGGAGGTCTGCTGCGGGACCTGACCGGCGGCCCGGCCGACACCGTCACCCTGCCGCCGTACGGGGTGCGGGTGCTGCGGCTGGCTCCCGCACCCCGCTGACCGGCTGCCGCGGGGCGTCGTCGTCACCGGGACCGGTGACGACGAGCCCGGCCGACCGGGTGGGGAGGGGCTCAGCCCCAGCGCTTCACGAAGTCGATCGCCGCGGAGTCGACCTCCGCGGGGTGCGAGGCGCTCAGGAAGTGCTGTCCGCCCTCGATGGTTTCCAGACGCGCCTCGGGAGAGCGGGTGAACATCCGTATCTCCTCCTGGGCGTTGGCCACCGAGTACACCTGGTCCGACGTACCGTGCAACCACAGGACGGGGCAGCGGACCTCGTCGAGCCTGCCGTGGAGCCCGTCGCGGTCGCGCAGGTTCACCGTGCTGAGGCGCAGGCGGTGGCGCCCGGCGTCACCGGAGTAGTTCGCACGGTAGGTGGCGAGCCAGAACTCGCGCTCCTCGCCCGAGACGCCGCCCAGGGCCGTCTTGAACACCTCGTCCACGAGCTCGTCCGGCACGACCCAGTCCTCGCCGACCGGCTCGGCGAGGGCGTCCACGAGCGGCGTGTTGAACTCGATCCCGTCCCAGCAGCCCAGGTCACGGCTGCGCGGGCTCTCGAAGTCCATCGACGTGCCGAGCGCCATGACGCCCTTCACGACGTCCGGGGCGAGCAGCGCCATGCGGGCCGCGACCCAGCCGCCCTGCGAGGTCCCCAGCACGAAGACCTCGTGGATCCCGAGGGCCTCGAGGACCTGCAGGTTCGCGATGGCGCTGTCCCAGTAGGTGAAGTGCGGGTACGAGGCCCTCGTACGGCCATGCCCGTACGGCTCCAGGGCGAGCAGATTGGCCGCGGACCTGAGCGCCGGGTCGGCGAACTGCGGCCGGTACAGCTCGGCAGAGGTGGTGTACGAGTTGATAAGGACCAGCGTCGGGAGCGCGGGGTCGTACGGCCCGGCGAAGGTGTACCCGACGGTCGACCCGCCCAGGTGGGGGATCTCGACGGTCTGCTCGATCTTGCTCATCACATGCTCCTCAGGTGGTACATCGGAAATCTCTGACAACGGGTCTCTGCTAACGGGTCTCTGCTAACGGGTCGCCAATCTCGACTGGTCGGGCGCTGGTGGTCGTCGATCCGCCACGTCGCCGCACACCTCACTGCTCAACGTTTACCTCCCCCGATGCGCATGGAAGGTTCAAGTCAAGGCTGCACGCGAACTTCAGGATGAGCTATGACGGAGCGTCTGCAATCTTTACCCAAAGGTCCGGGCGGGAGCGCTGCGGGGCAGTTCGCCCTGTCGTCCGACCTCCTCAGCGAACTGCTGACCAGCATGCGGCTGCGCGGTGTCCAATACCGTCGCGTCCACGTCGGCCCACGGTTCGGCCTCACCTTCGACGCCAAGCCCGGACGCGCCTATTTCCACTTCCTCGCCGTCGGCTCCGCCGTCCTGCGCACCGAGGACGGAACGGTCCACGAACTCTCGGCGGGCAACGCCGTATTCATGCCCCACGGCGAGTCCCATCAGCTGCTCTCCGGCCCGGACATACCGGCCCGGGGCATCGACAGCTTCGACGCGGTCCCGCTCAGCAACGCGGTGTGCGACGTGGACGCCTGCCCGAGCCCCGACCCGAATCCCAGCGCCATCTTCTTCAACGGCTTCATGGATTTCGACCTCGGCGGGATGCAGGGCCTCAGCCAGCTGATGCCCGACGTCATGCTGGTCGACGCCGAGGGACAGCGTTACCCCGGGCTCATTCCGATCCTCACGTCCATGAGGCGCGAAGTGTGCTCCGCACGCGTGGGCTTCGCCGGAATCCTCGCCCGTCTGGCCGAAGTGGCGGCGGCCATGATCGTCCGGGGCTGGATCGAATGCGGCTGCGACAACACCTCCGGCCTCGTGGCCGCATTGCGCGACCCCCGCCTGTCCTGCGCCATCCTGGCCCTGCACCGGCAGCCCGGACACCACTGGACGGTGGCGGAGCTGGCAGCGGAGTGCAACGTCTCCCGCTCTGTCTTCGCGGACCGATTCCACACCACGATCGGCATGCCGCCCCTCCGTTACGCCACGGAACTGCGCATGCTCCTCGCCAGCCAGTGGCTGGCCCAGGACACACTGCCGATCCAATCCGTGGCCCAACGCCTCGGCTACACCTCCCAGGCCGCCTTCAGCCGCGCCTTCAAACGCATCACGGGCCACCCACCCGGCGCCAGCAGAGACAGCTCCCGTTCACAGCCCGCCTATGAGCGGGCCTGACGCGGAGGCCAGCAGGATCCGGCGATTACCCGGCCTGAGGTGGGGCAAGAAGGGCTTCGCGCTGTTCTACGCTGCCCGGATGATTCGCGCAGTGGTACTCGACGTCGGCGAGACCTTGATCCGGGACGACCGGGGCTGGGCGGCGTGTGCCGACTGGTTGGGGGTGCCCCGCCACACCCTCTCCGCGCTGGTCGGTGCGGTCGTGGCGCAGGGGCGCGACAACGCGGAGGCGTTGCGGCTCGTCCGGCCCGGGATCGATATCGCCGCCGAGCGAGCGGCCATGGAGGCCGCGGGCGTCGGCGAGAAGCTGAGCGAGTGCGACCTCTACCCGGATGTACGTCCCGCCCTCGCCGCTCTTCGTGAGACCGGTGTACGCGTCATCGTCGCGGGCAATCAGACGGCGCGTACCGGGAAGTTGCTGCGGGACCTCGCGCTGCCGGTCGACGCGATCGCCACCTCGGGAGAGTGGGGCGTGGCCAAGCCGGACCCCGCCTTCTTCGTGCGCGTACTGGAGCTGGCGGGAACAGCTCCCGGTGAGACCGTCTACGTGGGCGATCACCCCGCGAACGATACGGGCCCGGCGAAGGCCGCGGGCCTGCGCGCCGTGCATCTGCGCCGTGGGCCCTGGGGACACCTCTGGTCGGGTAAGGCCGAGGCGGCTGCCGCTGACTGGCAGGTCGACTCGTTGCACGACCTGGTGCGAATCTTCGCAAGCTGAGGCGAAAGGGCCCGCATGTGAGGTGGCCGCTCAGTACCGTTCGGAGCAGACGCAGCGGATGGAGCACGAACATGCCCACTGAGCTTGCCCGGCGTGTGGCCTATCGGCGCCGCATCGCGCGCCTGGCGCAGCAAGAGCTGGCGGATGCCGCCGGGGTCCACGTGGGGACGTTGCGGAAAATCGAGCGAGGCGCCAGGGGCGCGAGCGATGACGTGGTCGAGGCGCTCGCCGCTGCTCTCGGCGTCGATCCGTCCCTCCTGCTGGGCAGCAGGGACCGGGCGGACGCCCGGGTGCACGCCGCCATGCCGACGTTATCGGCCGTCATCGCCGCGTACGACGTACCGGACGACGGACCGGTCCGGCCGCTAGCCGAGTTGCGTGTGTCAGTGGACGAGGCGGTGACCTGGCGCCTGGCTGCTCAGTACGTCCGTAACGGCGCCCGGGACCTGTCCGCCCGCCTGGTGGAGCTGATGCGGTGGGCCGCACCACACGCCGGGGACCCGCTGCTGGATGCGGCTGTCGCCTACGTCCGCACCGAGGTCTTCTTCGCTGCTCGCGCCTACGTCGCCGGGCTACGCGCGCTTGAGGCCGCTGTGGACAGGGCCCCGGTTGGACATGCTCACGCGGCCCTCGCCGCTCGGGGTGCCCTCTGCATGCGGGCGGCCGTGGTCGCCGGGCGCGCCGGGCTGGCAGAGGCCGCGGATCGACACCTCGCGGAGGCCCGGCGCCTGGGGGACGCCGTACCGGAGAGCGTCTATCAGGGCACAGCGTTCGGACCGGTCAGCGTACGCATTCACGAAGTGTCCGTCGGTGTCAGCCTCGGTGACGATCACGTTCGCCGGGCACTCGAAGCCGTCGGCGAATGGGTGCCGCCGCGGGACATGCCCGCCGAGCGGCGTAGCGGGTTCTACATCGAGAAGGCGCGTGCCCAGTTGTGGTCCGGGCTCCCGCGCGAGGCCTTCGAATCGCTGAAGGCGGCGCGCCTGATCGCTCCTCAGCACACTCGCGATCACCCGTGGGTGCGTGAGGACGCCGCGACATTGCGCCGCGTGCGGCGTGCTGACGCCGACAGCCTCAGCAGTTTCGCCGAGTGGTGTCACGCGGGCGAGTGACCCTGGCTGACCCTCACTGGGTCACTTGCGGCTCTCGCGGCGGAGAACCATCGCTTGTCCACACCGACGAGGCAGATGGGACGACACCAGCCATGGCCAACCCCAACGGGTTCCCTTCGGGAACCACCCGCAGATCATGGGCGCCACCGAGCGGCACGGACGTGGAGCTGGTCGAGGTGGGCCCATACTGGGACGCCGTTCGGACCCCCGCTGACGTCGGTGAATGCGCCCTGCGGCTGCTCGGCGAGGCAACCGGTGCCGTCATCGCCGACTACAGCCTCATGTACTGGCTCATCCCGCCAGGTCACGCCCGGCACTGGCGGAGCGTGCAGAGGAACGTCAACGCCCTTGGCGCACACGACACCACAGTCACCTACGTCGGGGTTCCTCCGGCCGCCCACACGACCGGCCCGCGCCTGCACTGGCGCATCCCGGTGGGCCCCGACCGGTACCTCACCGACCCGTACCGGCTGCGCGAAGCCCTCGCCCGGGCATCCACCGCCGAGCCCGAGACCGGTGAGGATGCGGGCCGATGACGATCCAGATCTGCGCCCGCTGCGATAAGCCGACCAGCACCCCGGTCGTCGTCGCGATCGGACACGGTGCGAGCGCCGGTGGCGGCACCGTCTACGCCTGCCCCGGCAAGTGCGCCGACAGCTTCCCTCGCCAGCGCGACCCGTTCGACCAATCTCTACGGGGGCAGCTTCATCACCGAAAGGCGGAGGTCAGCGGCCGCCCCTCGGGGCCGGGGTGAAGGTTACGGGGAGGGCGGAGAGGCCTCGGACCCAGGGGGAGGCTCGCCAGAGGAGGGTGTCTCGGGGGACGGCGAGGCGGACGTCGGGGAGGCGGTCGAGGAGGACTTCGACGGCGGTTTTGGCGATGGTCTCGGCGATTTCCTGGGCCGGGTGGGGGCAGCGGTGTTCGCCGTGGCCGAAGGAGAGGAAGGCGTTGTTGCCCTCGGTGAAGGCGTGGGTGTCCGGGCGGACCAAGGGGTCGGTGTTGGCGCCGTGGAAGCCGAGGATCAGGAGGTCGCCCTTGCGGATGTGCTTGCCCGCCAGGGTGGTGTCGCGGGTGGCCCAGCGGGCGGCGAGGTTGGCGACGGGGGTGTCCTCCCAGAGCACCTCGTTCATGGCCTGGCCGACGCTGTGGCGGCCGCCGGAGAGCGAGAGGGCGAACCGCTCGTCGGTGAGCAGCAGCCGCAGGGTGTTGCCGATCCAGTCGGCCGTCGGCTGGTGACCGGCCGTCATGATGACGATGAGGTCCTGGACGATCAGTTCGTCGGGGTATCCGCGGTAGGCGGCGACCAGTTGGGAGGCCACGTCGGGCGCGGGCGCGGTCCGTTTTGCCGCGGCCAGCTGGCTCATCACCAGGTAGACGTGCTGGTACGCCTCGAGGGCGTTCTCCTTGGCGTCGATCGCGTCGTTCATCGCCTGCACGAGGGCCGGGCCCTCGGCGTCGGGGATGCCGTAGAAGTGGGCGAGGACCAGTTCCGGCAGCAGCCGGGCGTAGTCGGCGATCAGTTCGGCCTCGCCCTTGTGGCAGAAGTCGTCCACCAGCCGGTCGGCGATCAACTCGGCCTGGCGGCGCAGGTCGTACGGGTCGACGGCCTCCAGCGCTTCCCCGATGGCCTCGGCCCGCCGCTGGTGGTCCTCGCCGGTCGCGTACACGACGGACGTCTGATCGCGGCTGATGAGGGGCGCGAGCGGCCAGTTCTCGGGGATGTTGTCCCACTGGTTCCACCGGTTCGCGTCCCGGGTGAACAGCCCGGCGTCGCTCGTGACCTGGTGCAGTTCCCGGTAGCCGAGCACCAGCCAGCCGGGTATGTCCCCGTCGAGCAGCACCGGGGCCACCGGCCCGTGCTCGCCGCGCATCTCCCCGTACACCCCGAAGGGGTTGGTCTGGAAGCCGGGCCCGCTCAGCGGCCGCGCGCCCCGGTGGGCGGGGCAGCCGGGCGGCGGTGTGGCGGGGGTGGCCGCGGCGTTCTCGGACGACGGTTCGGGGCTGGCTGTCATCGATGGGGTCCTTGTGCACGAGTGGACAAATGCCAGGCCAGAATAGATTGCATACGCCAGCCATGTGCCCGGACCACCATGTTCGTCCCCGGGCCGGGCCCGCTGTCCGGCACCGCCGAACCCCGGCGCGAGCGAGCGCGCCGGGGTTCTTGATGAAGCGGGGGGGGGCCGATCAGTGCGGCGGGTCGGGCAGTTGAGTGAACACGCACGTCCCGACGGGCCGGGTGTTGGGGCAACGGCCCTCCCACACCTCTTGCGACCGGGTCAGCACGGTGACGAACACCGGGCCGCCTTGGACATCGTCGGTGTTGGATGCCAGCGTGGCTTCGAGGACATCGTCGGGACCGCCCACGGACACCCACCCGCCAACAGGGGTGCCCGGGTTCGTCGACTCGTCGACCGACAGGATGTAGACCTGACCGTTGCATACGGTCGAGATGTACTTCGCGCCCACTCCGCCCGTGATGACACCTTCGTTACCCGCGGAGTCGACGTCGGTACAAGCCTTCGACTTCTCGTACCCGGAGTGATTGTCGTGCCCGGTGCGGGCGGACTGCGTCGTGTTGTCCTGATCGGGCTGCGGCTCGGTCGCCGCCGCGCTGGTCGCCACGGTGGTCGCGAGGGCCGCGACGGTCATGGCTATGGCAAGCTTTCGCTTCTGCCTCATTCGATTCGCTCCTCTATGGAGAAAGCGGTTCGTAACCTGGCAAAGGAGGCTTACCCGGAAAATATGATTTCGGTCGGATGGGCCCACGTATTCACTCAACCGGCCGAGGTCAGCCAGTCGTCCGCGTACTTCCGGTACGTCCCGTCATGCGTCGTCAGGTGCACCCACTGGTCGACGTATTCCTTGAACTGCGCGTCAGCGCGGGGCAGCGCGTACGCCTTCTCCGAGAACGAGAACGGCTTGTCCGGGTGGACCGCGCACAGCTCGGGGTGGATCTTGGACTGGTAACGCGTCTCGCTCGCGTCGGTCATCATCACATCGGCGCGACCGTCGATGATCTCGTTGAAGATCGTGGTGTTGTCGGGGTGGACGGTGAGCTTGGCCCGCTTGATGTGGGCGCGGGCGAACTGCTCGTTGGTGCCGCCCGGGTTGACGACGACCCGTACGCCCGGCTGGTCGATGTCGTCCAGCGTCTGGTACTTCTTCTCGTCCTCGCAGCGCACGATCGGCGTCTTGCCGTCGGTCAGATACGGCTCGCTGAAGGCCGCCTTACGGGCCCGCTCCAGGGTCACCGAGACCCCGCCCATGCCGATGTCGCAGCGCCCGGCGGCGAGGTCGTCCACCAGCTTCGCCCAGGTCGTGGCGACGAACTTCGGCTTGGCGTCGAGGCTCTGGGCCAGGTTGCCCGCCATGTCGATGTCAATGCCGGTGTAGTCGCCGGTCTTGGCATCGCGATGGCTGAACGGCCGGTAGTCGCCCGTGGTGCACACGCGCAGCACACCCCGCGCGGGCACCCGGTCCAGCAAAGTGCCTTGCTGCGTGCCTTGCTGCGTGCCTTGCTGCGCGGCGGAGCCGGCCGCGGAACCGGTGCCGGGGCGGGGCGCCGGGCCGTCGGCCAGGGCCGAGCCCGCGGCGGTGGCGGCGAGCACGGCGGCGACAGTGGCGAGCGTGGCGGCGCGTCTCATGGGGACTCCTCGGCAGCGGCATGATCACGGCGCGCTCAGAGTGCCAGAAGACGCCGCCGAGGAGAACCCGCGGACCACCTGCTGGAATCCGGGAAACGGGACGGGCGCGGCTAGGGGGTGTCTTGTCGATCAGGCCGGATCAGCGAGCGGCGTCTGGTGCAGGGGGCACCTCCCAGCGATAGCTGGGGGAGGCGCTGCGTGCGACGAGCGCGGGGCCGCGAGGTGCCGCCCGCCGCGGCAGCGGCTGATGCCACAGCGGCGTCGGGAGCCCGGCATGATCGGCGAGACACCCCCTAGGGCCGAGCCGCCGTCAGTACCGCTCCGGATCGGGGTCGTCCAGCGGCGGGCCGACCTCGGCGAGGCGGGCCAGCAGCTCGGAGGCGCGCTTGGCCACGGTGTCGCGGTCCCCTTCGGAGAGCGCCGAGGCCATCCCGCAGGCGACCGCCCCGGCGGCGATCCAGTCCGGTGCGTCGGCCACGGTCACCCCGCCGGTCGGCACGAAGGCGGCCTGCGGCAGGGCGGCCCGTACGTCCTTGACCCAGCGCGGCCCGTACGCCGCGGCGGGGAACAGCTTCAGCGCGTCCGCGCCCAGCTCCATCGCGCGCACCGCCTCGGTGGGGGTGGAGACCCCGGGGAAGACCGGCAGGCCGTAGCGGTGGCCGGTGCGGATGACGTCGGGGTCCAGGCTCGGGGAGACGAGGAAGCGGGCGCCCGCGTCGACGGCCATCCGGGCGGACGCGCCGTCGAGCACCGTGCCCGCGCCGATCACCGCGTCGTCGCCGACCTCCCGGATCAGAGTGGTGACCGCCTCCAGTGCGAAGGGCGTGGTCAGCGAGATCTCCAGGCTGGTGATGCCCGCGGAGAGCAGACTGTCCGCCGTCGCCGTGGCGTGGTCGTAGCTGTCGCTGCGGACGATGGCAAGGACACGCTGCGCGAGCGCGGCCCGGGTGATCTCCCAGCGGTACACGGCAGTCGCCGCCTTTCCTCTCCTAGGGTCTACTGCCTGATCGTGCCGCACCCCCGTGCCTCCGGGATATGCGGTGGTGTGCGGTGCGTAGTGCGGTGTGGTGTGGTGCCGTGGTTGATGATCTGGCTTCCGCCCTGCGCGGGCGGGGCGGAATCGGCGGCCCCGGCGCTAGCGGTGGACCCCGTCGCCGCCGTTGACGATCTCGGCGAGCGCCCGGTCCCGGGCGAGCGCGGAGGGCAGCCCGTCCGTGTCCGAGGCGGCCTGGACGACGAGCGCGGCGACGCACGCGGCCTCGGCCAGCGCCCGGGGCTCGGACAGCCCGCGCAGCCTCGCCGACAGGTACCCCGCGGCGAAGCCGTCACCCGCGCCGATCGGGTCGACCAGCGGCACCGGGTGCGGCGACTGCTGCCAGCGGCCGTCCGAGGTGATGACGGTCGCGGAGTGGTCGGCGCGCTTGATCACGACTTCCTGGGTGCCGCCCTCCAGCAGCTCCAGCGCGGCGTCGTCGGCGGGCTGCGAGGTGAGCAGCTCCAGCTCGTCCTCCCCCGCCAGGACGAGGTCCGCCTCGCGCAGCAACGGCCCCGCCGTCTGCGCCCACTGGGCGGCACCGCCCAGCTTGCGCCGCACGTTCGGATCGAAGGACACCTTCGCCCCGGCCTTCCGGGCCAGCTCCACCAGCTTGCCGCTGGCGGCCGCGGCGGTCGGCGAGAGCATCGGCGTGATCCCGGAGATGTGCAGCATCCGGGCGCCGTCCAGCGCGTCGGGGCCGATCTCGTCGGGGGTGAGGCGGGACGCGGCCGATCCCATGCGGTAGTACTGCACGTCGATCGCGCGGTGCGGATGGCTGTCGCGCAGCAGCAGCCCGGTGGGCGCGTGCTCGTCCACGACGGCCTGCGAGACGTCCACCCCATCGGCGCGCAGCTCGCGCAGCACGGCCTCCCCCGCCGGGTCCGCGCCGACCCGGCCGAGCCAGCGCACGCTGTGGCCGAGCCGGGCCAGGCCCGCGGCCACATTGGACTCGGCGCCCGCCACGGAGCGGCGGAAGTGCACGGCCCGGTCGAGCGGGATTCCCGGCTCGGCGAGCAGCAGCAGCATCGCCTCGCCGCACGTGACCACTTCCGGACCGTTCGCCACCGCTGCCTCCCCGCGTGTCCACTTCTACCGAAACGGTATCGGCAACCACCGACAAACGGCGGGGCGGGGGGAGGAGATCGTTCGTAAAGAGACCGAGATCATTCGCGGACCGGCGTGTGTGCACAGCACAACGGCCGCTGCCCGGCGGGGCGGCGGCCGTTGTACGTGGGGGGTGGCGGCTGTTGTACGCGGGGGGCGGCTGGTGCGGTGCGCCGTACCTAGGGGGACGGCGTACCGGGGGGTGCGCCGTACCGAACGGTGGCTCAGCAGCCGCGGTCCACCAGGTCGAACGACTCGTAGTGGTCCGCGGTGTAGTAGTCCTCGTCCGTCTTCTTGCCGGTCACGATGCGGCGCGCGCCGCGGTCGTCGGAGCCGGGGGTGATGACGGTGTACTCGTGGTAGTAGCCCGAGGACTGGGCCGGAAGAATGCCCTCTCGGTTCTGGAAGACCGTGCCGTCCTGCGGGAACGGGTACGGCCCGCCCTCCTCGATCAGGTCGAGGGTGTCGTGCGCCTGGGACGGCAGCTTCGAGTAACAGATCTCGCCGACGTCCGCGATGGCCTGGGCCGATACGACGGTCGCGGGCGGAGGCGGGGACGCGGTCGCCGTGACGGCCGTGCCGCCGAGGAGAAGCGACGCGGCGAGGGCGCCGAGGGCGCCGATGCGGGCAATCCGTGGGGGGATTTTCATGCCCCTAGCATGACGCGCGTAGAGCATGGCATGTCAATGCCAAGTAACGGGAGTTTTCGCGGAGTTCACATGTTGCGCGCGAAGCGCGAGGGGGCGAGACCGAACCGTGATTTTGCCTCGGAGGCAAGCTTTTTGCCTGAGAGGCGAAGGTCTCGCTATACCGGAGACATGAACCCGTTCCCCGAGGGGGACCCCGCCGAGCCGCTCCCCCGGCCGTCGGCCGAGCCGCCCGCCCAGCCGTCCGCCGAGCTGCCCACCGTCGCTCCCCGCCTGCGGGACCTGCGGCGCCGCAGCGGGCTGACCCTGGAGGCGGCGGCCCACCGCGTCGGGCTCTCCCCCGCGCATCTGTCCCGGCTGGAGACGGGCCGCCGCCAGCCGTCGCTCCCCATGCTGCTGGCCCTGGCCCGTACGTACGGAACCACGGTATCCGACCTCCTCGGCGAGGTGCCGCCGAGCCAGGACCCCATCGTGCGCGCCGACCGGATGGAGGCGCAGGAGGCGGGCGGCTGGACGTACTGGCGGGCGGGCGGCTCCGGCCGGGCGATGCAGGCGCTGCGGCTGCACGTGCCGGAGGGCTCGGGCGCCCAGGACGAGCTGGTGCGCGTCCATACGGGCGAGGAGTGGCTGTACGTCGTCGACGGGCGGCTGCGGCTGACCCTCGGCGACGCCGTCCACATGCTCGGCCCCGGCGACGCCGCCCACTTCGACTCGCTCACCCCGCACCGCATCGCCGCCGCCTCGCCCGGCGGAACGGATCTGCTCTTCGTCCACACCCTGCTGCAGAGCGGGGCCGCCGAGCTGTGCCTCGGCGACGCCGCCCGCCGCGGAGGAAGGCCGCGAACGCCATGACCAACGCGTCCCCGAACCCCGAACCGGGCCCGGTTCCCAAGGTGCGCGAGCAGGACCGGGCGCCGATCCCGGTCTCCGTCCGGGTCTTCATCTACGTCGTCGGTGTGCACGTCTTCGCCGGTTTCCTCTATCTGCTGTTCTACCTGGGCGCCTCGAAGTAGCCGCGACCCGGACCGGGGCGTTCCGCGGGGTGGCACAATTCCCGGGCATGGACTGGTCACGCCTCGGCCCCCCACTGGACGTACGTCCCCTCTTCCCCCTCGACCGCGGCGCCCTGCTGGACCTGCTGACCGGGCTCGGTCCCGACGACTGGCGGCGCCCGACCGCATGCCCCGGATGGGACGTCCACGACGTGGCCGGCCACCTCCTCCACGACCACATCCGCCGGCTGTCCGGCGGCCGCGACGGCCACCCCGGGCCGCCCTTCGGCCCCGGCGAGACGCTTCCCGCGTACATCACGCGCACCAACGAGGAGTTCGTACGCGGCACCGCCCGGCAGCTCAGCCCCCGGCTGCTGACCGGTCTGCTGGCCACGCTGGGGCCACAGCTGGACGACCACTGGGCCGCCCGCGACCCGGACGCGCCCGCCGGGCTCGACGTGTCCTGGGCCGCGCCCGGGGTCCCGGCCCCGAACTGGCTGGACACCGCGCGCGAATTCACCGAGTTCTGGGTCCACCAGCAGCAACTGCGCGACGCCGTGGGCCAGCCGGGCGGCACCGGTCCGGAGCTGCTGCACCCGGTGCTCGACACGTTCCTGCGCGCCCTGCCGCACACCCTGCGCGACCATCCGGCCCCGGAAGGGACCTCCGTACGGATCCGGGTACCCGGCCCGGCGGGCGGGCAGTGGACGGCCGTACGCGAGGCGGATCACTGGCGCCTCGGCGCGGCCGACGCACCGCCCGCCGCGGAGGTGACGGCCGACGCATCGCCCACCGCGGAGGTGACGGCCGAGGTGGCGATCGACGCGGACGCCCTGTGGCGCCTGGCCACCCGCGGCATCACCCCTCGGGCGGCCCGCTCCCGGGCGACGGCGCACGGGGACGAGCGGCTGGCCCGTGCCGCGCTGACCCTCCTGGCGATCGTCCGGGAACCCGACGCACCCGCCTGATCCGACCACCCCGCCCGGGAAGGGAGCCCGACGATGGAGGACCGCGCGGCCTCGACCGCCCGCACCATGTGGACCCTGTTCGAACCTCTCCACGCCGTCGCCTACTTCGCCCCCGAGGCCCTGGCGGCGTACGAGGACGCGGGCCTGCGCGGCTTCTGGCGCGGCTACTTCGCGTGCCGTGCCGCGCCGCTGGGCCCGGTCGGGCCGGAGCCCGTCGCCGCCGCCTTCTTCTCCTTCGCGCCCGCCATGGTCGCCCGCGCGCTGCCCGACGTATGGCAGCTGACCGCCCCCGAACGCGCCCTGGAGCTGCGCCGCGCGGGCGCCGTGGCCGCCCTGCGGCGGCTGCTCACCGGCCGGGAGCGCGAGGCCGAGCGAGCGGCGGAGGCCCTGGTCCCCCGGGCCGCCGGGCTCGACACCGCCGGGCGCGTCCTGGCCGCCGCCCACGCCTCGCTGGACTTCCCCGACCAGCCGCTGGACCGCCTGTGGCACGCCGCCACCCTGCTGCGCGAACACCGAGGCGACGGCCATGTCGCCGCCCTCGTCGCCGCGGGGCTCGACGGCTGCGAGGCCCTCGCACTCCGCGCGGGCACCGACATCCCCCGCGCCGAGCTCCAGCCCTATCGCGGCTGGACCGACCAGGAGTGGGAGGCCGCCCGCCTCCGCCTCACCGAACGCGGCCTGCTCCTCCCCGACGGCACCGCGAGCCGGAACGGCCGCGAGCTGCTGCGCGCCGTCGAGTCCGCCACCGACCGCGCGGCGGAACGCCCCTGGCGCGCCCTGACCCCGGACGCGGTCCGGGACCTCACCGCCCTCCTCGCCCCCGTCTCCCGCGCCTGCGCCACCGCGCTCCGCTTCCCGAACCCGATCGGTCTGCCCGAGCCGAGTGGCCAGTGACCGGGAGACGCACGTCACATTCGGTCATGTCACATCGTGCCGCTCCAATCCGTCAGGGATGTGTAACCACCGACAACGGCATGAGGAGCGCACGATGGATGCTCGCTTGAACCTCTTCGGCAACCGGGCCTCGGCCACGTTCCTGAAGCACATCACCACGGCAGGCAAGGGGATCTCGGATTCGACGCTGCCCACCGCGACGCAGGAGCTGGTCAAGCTCCGCGCCAGCCAGATCAACGGCTGCGGCTTCTGCACCGACATGCACACCAAAGAGGCCGCCCACGCCGGGGAGACCTCGGTGCGCCTCCATCTGGTCGCGGCCTGGCGAGAGGCCACGGTCTTCACCGACGCGGAGCGCGCCGCGCTGGAGCTGACCGAGCAGGGCACCCGCATCGCCGACGCGGCCGGTGGCGTCACCGACGAAGCCTGGGCGAACGCCGCCAAGCACTACGACGAGGACCAGCTCGCCGCCCTGGTCTCCCTCATCGCCCTCATCAACGCCTACAACCGCCTGAACGTCATCGTCCAGCAGCCCGCGGGCGAATACCGGGTCGGCCAGTTCGGCTGATCACCGGGCTCGGCAAGGCGGTCTGAGCGCATGGTTCCCGGCCTGCGCCGAAGCGGCGTAAGACCAGGGGATCATGGGCGGCCCGTCACATCACTCCCAAGGCGGAGGGGAGTTGGACCGCTCGGCTGATGTTCCCGACGCATGTCGCCTGAATGATCGTTCCTGTCCGAACGCGCGACTGGAAGGAACGATTACGTGCGCAGACGATATCTCGGGCCCCTGTTGGCGGTCAGTGTCACGGCAACGCTGGCTCCCGCGCTCGCCACCTCGGCGGCCACCGCCGCTCCGGCCACCACCCCGTCGGCCGCCGCCAAGGGCGCGCTGGACCGGTATGTGGCGCAGGAGCCGCGGTGGAAGCGGTGCGAGGCCGACTCTCCCGCAGAGTTCGAGTGCGCCACGATCAAGGTCCCGCTGGACTACCGGGTTCCCGGGGGCAAGCAGATCGACTTGGCGATATCCCGAATCAAGAGCGCCGCGCCCGACAAGCGGCGCGGCGTCCTGTTCTCCAACCCCGGCGGCCCGGGTGGACAGGGGCTCTACATGCCGATGAGCATGCAGGACAAGCTCCCCAAGTCCGCTCAGCAGAAGTACGACCTCATCGGCTTCGACCCGCGCGGGGTGGGGAAGAGCAGCCCGGTTTCCTGCGGTCTGGAGCCGGAGGACGAGAAGCCGCTGCGGCCGTACAAGGAGGAGACGTTCGACAAGGACGTCGCCTGGGCACGCGGCGTCGCGCGCAAGTGTGAGGAGAAGGCAGGCGACACGCTCGCGCACATCACCACGCGCAACACCGCACGCGACATGGATCTGATCCGGGCGATCCTCGGTGAGAAGAAGATCTCGTACGTGGGTTACTCGTACGGCACCTACCTGGGTTCCGTCTACACCCAGCTCTTCCCGGGCCGGGCCGACCGGTTCGTGCTGGACAGCGCGGTCGATCCGGCGCGCGCCTGGCGAGGGATGATGCAGTGGTGGGCGGAGGGTGCCGAGCCCGCGTTCGACCGGTGGACCGAGTGGGCCGCGGCACGTTCGGAGAAGTACGGCCTCGGTGACACCCCGAAGGAGGTCGACCGGACCCTCTGGGACCTGGTCGCGCAGGCCGACGAGAAGCCCATCGAGGTGGACGGGCAGCCGACCACCGGTGATGACATCCGGAACGGTATGCGCGAGGCCGTCTTCACCCCGCAGTACGCCACCGAGGCGGTCGTGGAGCTGAAGAAGGCCGCGGCCGACGAGCCCGCCTCCCTGAAGAAGCTCGCCCCCTTCGCCGGATCCGGGAGGACCGGGACGGCAGCCGCCGGTGCCGCCGAGGTGCCGTCCGACAACACGTCGGCGAGCTTCTGGGCCGTGGTGTGCGGCGACAACTCGGCCGCGTGGTCCCGCGATCCCGAGAGCTACCGGCGGGACGCCATCGAGGACAAGCGCCGTTACCCGCTCTACGGTGACTTCGCGTCCAGCATCAAGCCCTGTGCGTTCTGGGATGAATCCGCGGAACCGGCGACCAAGGTGAACAACGAGGTCGGCTCCCTGATCGTCCAGAACGAGTGGGACCCGCAGACCCCGCTGCCCAGCGGCCAGGCCCTGCACGCCGACCTGAGGGGCTCGAAAATGGTCACCGTCCTCGGCGGCGAGGGCCATGGCGTCTACCCGAACGGCAACGCGTGCACGGACGGCACGGTCACCGACTATCTGCTCACCGGCAAGCTCCCGGCGAAGGACGTGACCTGCGAGGCGACGGCCGCCTCGAACGCGGAGGCGCGGAAGAACCAGAAGCGGGACGCGCTCCCGGACCGTTTCTGAGCCCGGTCGCATGACCCGTTGAAGGTGGGGCGGGACCTCCTGGCGGGGTCCCGCCCCCTCGCGCTCAGGGCCCAAGGGCTCAGGCGACGGTGACCGCCCCGGTGAGGACGGCGAAGGCGATATAGGCGAGGGACACGGGGACGGCGTTCGAGGGCGGCGTTGACCCACATGCGCCAGTCCGGCCGCACCGGCTCGAAGGCTTCGCCCGAGGCGACCTCGCGCTGGTAGGCGGCGAGTTCGCCGGGGTCGAGCTTGCCGCGTCCGCACAGGCCGAGCCAGTAGGCCACGGCGATGATGGCCGCGCTGGTCAGGGCCATGGGGCCGATCATGTGGACGAAGTAGTCGGTGGCGCTCAGGTGCAGGACGCAGATGCGGACCGGGGCGCCCTTGGCTGCACGGAATATGGCCTGGCAGGCGGGTTCGAAGAGCTTGCACTCCATCATCAGGCCGAAGCAGAGGACGGCGAACAGCAGGAGCGCGGCGGTGGGCGCGACCGTTTCCAGACCGTTCGTGATCATGTCGCCGAGCTTGGCGCCCTTGCCCGCGACGAGAGCGGCGGCGATCGGGGTGAGCATGATGGCGGTGAACCATCGCCCCGCGGGAGGGCTCAGCGGGGCACGTCCATGCGCTGGGTGCCGACGACCGACAGCAGCCGCAGCGCCTCCTCGGACGAGGAGCCGGGGGTGGCGGTGTAGATCACGACCCGCTGGTCCCGGTCGGTGATGTCGAGGGCGTCGCAGTTGACGGTGACGGGGCCGACCACCGGGTGCTGGAAGGTCTTGCACAGGGTCGGCTCGGCGCACACGTCGTGGGAGTCCCACAGCCGGACGAACTCCTCGCTTCCGGCGCGGAGTTCGGCGATCAGTTCGGCCAGCTCGGGGTCGTCCGGGTAGCGGGCGGCGGTGGCGCGCAGGTTCCGGGCGGTGGTGCGGGCGAACCCGTCCGCGTCGGAGACTCCGTACAGCCGCCGCCCGTCCGGATGGGGCCCGAGGAAGGCGCGGCGGACCAGGTTGCGGTCGCGCCGCGGAAGGGCGGAGAAGTCCTCCATGAGGGCGGCCGCGAGGTCGTTCCAGGCGATCACCTCGTACATCGCGGACGTCACGATCGCGGCGGCCTGCGGCAGCCGGTTCAGCAGGTCGAGGAGGCTCTGCCGCACCTCGCGCGGGGGCCCGGGCGGCGGGGCGGGCGGGGCGCCCGCGAGGTGGTGGAGGTGGGCGCGCTCGGCGTCCGACAGGCGCAGCGCCCGGGCCAGCCCGCTCAGCACCTCGCGCGAGGGGCGCGGGCCGCGGGCCTGTTCGAGCCGGGTGTAGTACTCGGTCGAGATGTAGGCGAGCTGAGCCGCCTCCTCGCGGCGCAGCCCCGGGGTGCGGCGGCGCGGCCCGGCGGGCAGCCCCACGTCGGCGGGGGCGATCCGCTCGCGCCTGCTGCGCAGGAAGGCCGCCAGTTCTTGTCTGTCCACGGCCCCAGTGTGCGCGGGGGGCGGGGGGGGGGGGGGGGGGGGGGGGGGGGGGGGGGGGGGGGGGGGGGAGGAGGGGGGGGGGAGTGTGTGGTGGGGAAAA
>NZ_JBVIVI010000004.1:375001-414894 GCF_055595765.1 Streptomyces sp. NPDC040405 | reverse complement strand
CCCTTCCCCTCCCCCCCCCCCCCCTCCCCCCTCTCCCCCCCCCCCCCCCCCCCCCCCCCCCCCCCCCCCCCCCCCCCCCCCCCCCCCGCGACCGGACGCAGGCTCGCTGCCATGGACAACACACCGAACACCGGAACGCCGGGCCTGCTGGCGGGCAAGGTCGCCTTCATCACCGGTGCCGGGCGCGGCATCGGCGCCGCCGCGGCGCGGCTGTTCGCCCGGGAGGGCGCCCGGGTGCTGCTCGCGGCCCGTACGGAGGACCAGCTGAAGGCGGTGGCCGAGGAGGTACGGGCGGCGGGCGGCACCGCGGACCACGTGGTGTGCGACCTGGCCGACGCGGCCAGCGTGCGCGCCGCCGTGGACCGGGCCGTGGAGCTGTACGGCCGCCTCGACGTGGCCTTCAACAACGGCGCGACGGTCACCCCGCCCGGGCCGATGGACCGGGCGCCGGAGGCCGACTTCGACCGCCTGTACGCCGTGAACCTCAAGGGCCCATGGCTGGCCATGGCCGCCGAGGTCGCCGCCATCCGGGCCACCGCCGGGACGGGGGCGATCGTCAACAACTCCAGCGTCGGCAGCCTGCGGGGCAACCCCGAGCTGCCCGCCTACGGGGCGATGAAGCGGGCGGTCAACAGCCTCACCGAGTCGGCCGCCGTCACCTACGGCCCGGAGGGCATCCGCGTCAACGCCATCGCCCCCGGCGGCACGGTCACCGAGATGATCCGTACGTGGGAAACGCATTCGCCCGGTCTCCTGGAACGGATCACGGAGCACACCCCGCTGGGCCGCATGGCCGACCCCGAGGAGATCGCCGAGGCCGCCGCCTGGCTGCTCAGCGACCGGGCCTCGTATGTGACGGGCGCGGTCCTTCCGGTCGACGGCGGCGCCCGGGCCTGACCACCCGCTGGCAGCGGGGTGTCAGCAGCAGTGACCCTGTCGGCCGAGGGTCTCCACGGGGGCCGCGCCGGGGCGGGTCCACTGCGGCACGGGGCGGCTGGTCGGGCCCCAGGTGGCGGTCCCGTCCGCGTCCGAGCGCCAGGACCAGCACGCGTCCCGTCCCTCGGGCCAGCCCTCGGGGTTGTCCTCCCACGCCTCGCCGCGGCCGTAGGGAGTCATGTCGAGCAGGCCGAGGGACCCGCTGACGCGCTCGTTGCCGCGGCCCGTCGTGGCGTAGGTGAGGAACGCGCGGTCGCCGTCGCGCAGGAAGGAGCGGAGGTACCCCATGTCTCCGCCGACCGGTGCGGGAACGTCGCGCACCGAGTACCAGGGCTGGGTGTAGCCCATGAACGCGACGTAGGGGGCCACCTCGTCCCACCGGCCGGTGGTGAGGATGGCGAACGAGACGCCGCGGGCGTTCGGATAGACCGCGTCCTTCAGATGCCAGGCCGTGGTGGTGCAGCCCTCGCACTGCCCCTGGTGCGGCGCGCCGTCGTGCCACATGTGCTGGTAGACCACCAGTTCGTCGCGGCCCTGGAACAGGTCGAGAAACGGGACCGGGCCGTCGGGCCCGACGACCTCGACCGTCCCGTCGAACTCCACCATCGGCAGCCGGCGGCGGGCCGCGGCCAGGGCGTCGCCCTCACGGGTGTGGGCCTTCTCGCGGACCAGAAGCTCGTCACGGGCGGCCTGCCAGGCGGCCAGGTCGACGATGGGCGGGCGGCCGGGCAGCGCGGTGGGCGGGTCGCTCGGGGTGGTCGTCATGAGTCCTCCGTGGTGTCTCGTGCCGGGCGGCGCCGTAGGAGTCGTACGTATGCGTACGGCGTCGTACGCAGTCATACGGCGTCCTACGGCGCTCACCAGAAGAGACTCCCGC
This sequence comes from Streptomyces sp. NPDC040405, assembly GCF_055595765.1. NCBI lineage: Bacteria > Bacillati > Actinomycetota > Actinomycetes > Kitasatosporales > Streptomycetaceae > Streptomyces > Streptomyces sp. NPDC040405. The sequence continues at coordinate 413,081 of NZ_JBVIVI010000004.1, read as the reverse complement.
TCCGCCCGGAACTCATCGCGGCGGCGGCACCGTTATGCGTCGTGCTGCAGCTCGGCGTAGCGCGTGGCGAGGCGCTTCGCGCCCTCCTCGGTCAGCGAGCCGTGGAGGCGGAGGCGGGCCACGCCGCCGTCCGGGTAGATGTCGATGCGGACGTGGGTCACCGGCGGGGCCTGGTCGAGGAGGAAGCGGTGGACGGTGTCCGGCTGGAGGGGGGTGCGGGGCAGGAGCTCGGTCCAGCCCGGCGCCGTGTGGTCGGAGGGGTCCACGCCGGAGGTGGCGTCGATGCCGTACAGGGCAGCCCAGCCCGCGGCGTTGCCCTTGTAGCAGCCGGTGTCGATCTCCACGGCGCGGATCAGGGCCTGTTCGGTGAGGCCGTAGCGGACCCAGTCGTGGCCCTGGTCGCGGCGGCGGCGGGTCTCCCAGCCCTCGTCCATCTTCTGGGAGCGGCCCGGCTGGATGGAGTTGGCGGGCGGGGAGAAGAAGCGGTCGGAGGCGTCCTCGGCCGAGCCGCCGTTCTCCAGGGCGGCCACGTCGAAGGTGCCGAGCCGCGTGAGCCAGGCCGGGTCGGGGACGACCTCGCCGTGGACGCGGAGGCGGGCGACGCCGCCGTCGGGGTGCTGCTTGAGGCGCAGGTGGGTGAAGCGGCGGGGTACGGAGACGGGGAACCCGTTGGCGGCGTGGCCGCCGACCGGGGTACGGGGGACCAGGGTGGTCCATTCGACGTCGTCCGCCAGCAGCTGGTCGGGGGACGGGGTGCCCTCGACCGCCGTGGCCTCCACGCTCACCGCCTGCGGGTAGTTGCCGCGGAAGTGGGCGGTGTCGACCACGATGCCGTGGATGACGCCCGGTGCGCCCAGCCGGATCAGGGCCCAGTCGTGGTCCTCGTCCGTGGGGTGCGGCACCTCGGCGGAGGCCCCGCGGCGGCGCCTGGTCTCCCAGCCGTCCATGACCTTGCCCTTGTGGCCGAAGTCCGCGGGGTCGAAGTGCGGCGCCTCGGGCCGCAGCAGGTTCTCGCGCTCGGCGAAGAACTCGTCGTTGGCCGCGGTGACGCTGCCGCCCAGCCGCCGACCGGCGAGGTCGGGGAGGTGGTCGAAGGAGAAGTCGGCGGTGCGGTAGTCGGCGTACGGGTCACCGCCGCCGTAGGGGTTGGCATCGCCGGTGAATCGGGGGGTCGGCGCGGTCATACGCGGTGCTGCCTTTCCAGTAGTCGGCCGGTCAGGGGTCGGCCGGTGGGGCTGGTCGGTTCGCCGTGGTCGGCGATCTTGCGGCCGCGCAGCCAGGTGGACCGTACGACGCCGTGCAGCGTCTTCCCGGCGTACGCGGTGACCTGGTTGCGGTGGTGGAGAGCGGCGGGGTCGACGGTGAAGGTCTCGTCGGGCGCCAGGACCGCGAAGTCGGCGTCCCGGCCCGCCTCGATGGCGCCCTTGCGGTCGAGGCCGACCAGGGCGGCCGGGGCCGTGGACATCCACCGCGCGACGTCGTCGAGGGTGTGTCCGCGGCGGCGGGCCTCGGTCCAGACGGCGGGCAGGCCGAGCTGGAGCGAGGAGATGCCGCCCCAAGCCTGCCCGAAGTCGCCGGTCTTCAGGTCCGCGGTGCAGGGCGAGTGGTCGGAGACGACGCAGTCGAGGGTGCCGTCGGCCAGGCCCTGCCACAGCGCGTCCCGGTTGGCCGCCTCGCGTATCGGCGGGCAGCACTTGAACTCGGTGGCGCCGTCCGGGACTTCCTCGGCGGTGAGGGTGAGGAAGTGCGGGCAGGTCTCGACGGTGATCCGGACGCCCTCGCGGCGCGCGGCGGCGATGCGCGGCAGGGCCTCGGCGGAGGACAGATGCAGGATGTGGACGCGGGCGGCCAGCTCGCGGGCGAGGGCGATGAGGCCCTCGATGGCCCGGTTCTCGGCCGCGCGGGGGCGGGAGGCGAGGAAGCCGGCGTAGCGCGGGCCGCTGGGCGGCGGGGCGCCGCCGATCAGCTCCGGGTCCTCGGCGTGGACGATGAGCAGCCCGCCGAAGCCCGCGATCTCGCCGAGGGCGGCCCTGAGCCCGGCCGCGTCGAGAGGCGGGAACTCGTCCACGCCGGAGTGGAGCAGGAAGCACTTGAAGCCGAGGACCCCGGCGTCGTGCAGCGGCCGCAGGTCGGCCGTGTTGCCGGGGATCGCACCGCCCCAGAAGCCGATGTCGATGTGGGCCGACCGGCGGGCGACGGCCCGCTTGATCTCCAGCGCCTCGACGTCGGTGGTGGGCGGGACGCTGTTGAGGGGCATGTCGACCAGGGTGGTGACGCCCCCGGCCGCGGCGGCGCGGGTGGCGGTGGCGAAGCCCTCCCACTCGGTGCGGCCGGGGTCGTTGACGTGCACATGGGTGTCGACGAGGCCGGGGAGGAGGACGTCGTCCCCGAGGTCTTCGGTCGGCGCCCCCGGGCGCTCGGCCTCGTACGGCAGGACGGCCAGAATGCGGCCCTCGGCGGTGGAGACGGCGACGGACGCGGCGCGCGGGCCGTCGGGGGTGATCACGCGCGTCGAACGCAGTACGAGGTCCGGTTCCGGGTCCAGCTCGGCCACCCACACTCCCCTCGGTAATTCCACAACACGGAATAAGTTTTCCGTTCGGAGTCTTCCCTTCTCGTGCGATCTGGTCAAGACTTCCCGAGCACCCCCGTTCGATTCCGTAGCATGAAAGTGGATTTTCGATACGTAGAACGTTGCGCCGAGACGGACCGGTAGGCTGCCGAAGGCCGGTCGGCCGCGGTATCCGACGCGGGCGCGAGACCGGTGCCGCCCGCTGCGAAAGGAAACGCCGACGTGCCGTCCGCCGAGTCCAAGACCGCCGCCGCCAACGCCGGTGGCGTCCAGTCCCTGGAGCGTGCCTTCGATCTGCTGGAGCGGATGGCCGACGCCGGGGGCGAGGTCGGACTGAGCGAGCTGTCCGGCACCAGCGGCCTCCCGCTGCCCACCATCCACCGGCTGATGCGCACGCTGGTGGCCTGCGGTTACGTACGCCAGCAGCCCAACCGCCGCTATGCCCTCGGCCCCCGGCTGATCCGGCTCGGCGAAAGCTCGGCCCGGCTGCTGGGCACCTGGGCGCGGCCGTATCTGGCCCGCCTGGTCGAGGAGACCGGCGAGACCGCGAACATGGCGCTGCTGGACGGGGACGAGGTGGTGTACGTCGCACAGGTGCCCTCCCGCCACTCCATGCGCATGTTCACCGAGGTCGGGCGGCGGGTCCTGCCGCACAGCACCGGCGTCGGCAAGGCGCTGCTGGCCACTACGCCCCCGGACGAGGTACGCGCCCTCCTGGGCCGGACCGGCATGCCCTCAGCGACGGCGAAGACGATCACCACGCCGGACGCGTTCCTGGACGCCCTGCGGCTGGTGCGCGAGACGGGCTACGCGGTGGACGACAACGAGCAGGAGATGGGCGTGCGCTGCCTGGCGGTGTCCGTGCCGGACTCCCCGACGGCGGCCGCCATCTCGATCTCGGGCCCGGCGGGGCGGGTGACGGACGAGGCCACGAAGGAGATCGTGCCCATCCTGAAGGAGGTCGCCGCCGATCTGTCGGCGGCGCTGGCCAGCACGGACGGAACGTGACGGCGCCCGGCCGACGGCCGCGCTAGCGGGAGACCGTGCCGAAGAGGTCGATGGCCGCGCGGACCGCCCGCAGGGCCGGGTTCAGGGCGCTGACCGAGCCCAGGGCACCGGCCACCAGGAGCAGGGAGCGGCGGAGGCGGTGCAGCTCGGGGGTGCCGGTGCGGGCCATGGCGTCGAGTGCGGCCAGTTCGTCGTCCGCGATCGCCCGGTCCGGTAATTCCGCCGGGTGGGCGGCCAGGTCGCGCCTGAGCCGGGCCACGGCCAGGCGCAGCTCCGCCACCCTCGGGTCTTCCTCGGTGCACGCCACTGCGGCGCCCTCCACGTCGGACAACACTGCCCTTCTCCCCCTCGCGCACGGCTGCACGAGCCCCGCCCCCTCTCCCCTGCCCCCGGGACGCCGAATCGGACACAAGGGGCTGCGGATCAGTTAACGCCACCGTGTGCGCAGTGCGCCATACGGAGAGCGAAAATCAGACCGGCTGGGATGAACCGTCCACGCGGCGCCCCGGTGCGGTAAGCAGGGGCCATGGATCGCACCACTGAGGACAACGCGCAGGTCGCCGGGTTGCTGCTGGCGGCGGGCGGGGGACGGCGGCTGGGCGGGCGGCCGAAGGCGCTGCTGGAGTACCGGGGCAGGCCGCTGGTGGAGCACGCGGCGCGCGCGCTGCGGGAGGGCGGCTGCACCCCGGTGCACATCGTGCTGGGCGCCGCCGCCGGGGCGGTACGGGAGCGGGCCGAGCTGCCGGGGTGCGTCCTGGTCGACAACCCCGACTGGGAGGGCGGCATGGGCACCTCACTGCGGGCCGGACTGGCCTCGCTGAGCGGCACGGGGGCGCGCGCGGTGCTGGTCACGCTGGTGGATCAGCCCGGGATCGGGGCACCGGCGGTGGCGCGCGTACGGGCCGCGAGCGGCTCGGCGCAGGGCCCGGCGGGGTCCCTGGTGACGGCGGAGTACGGGGGCGAGCGGGGGCATCCGGTGCTATTCGGGGCGGACCGGTGGGCGGGCGTCGCGGCGAGTGCGGAGGGCGACCGCGGGGCACGCGCTTATCTGAGGGAACATCAGGCCGAGATCATCCGGGTCGACTGCGCGGACATCGCACGGGTGGACGACATCGACACTCCGGAGGATCTGGCGCGGCTGCGGTGAGCCTCATGCCGCGTCTCACACTCGCGCCCGATTGAACTTCCACGATGAGGAAATTAATATCCAGAATTGCTATCGACTGAGGAGTGAACGCCCATGTCCGCACCAGCGCCATCCCCGCTGGCCATTGTCGACGCCGAGCCGCTGGAGCGTCAGGGAGAGGTGCTGACCGATGCGGCCCTGGCCTTCCTGGCCGAGCTGCATCACCGCTTCACCCCTCGGCGCGACGAGTTGCTCGCGCGCCGCGCCGAGCGACGGGCGGAGATCGCCCGTACGAGCGCACTGGACTTCCTGCCGGAGACCGCGCACATCCGCGAGGACCCGGACTGGCGCGTGGCCGAGGCCCCGCCCGCCCTCCAGGACCGCCGGGTGGAGATCACCGGTCCCACCGACCGCAAGATGACGATCAACGCGCTCAACTCGGGCGCCAAGGTCTGGCTCGCCGACTTCGAGGACGCCTCCGCGCCCACCTGGGCGAATGTGATCGGCGGCCAGCTGAATCTGACCGACGCGTACGAGCGCCGGATCGACTTCACCTCCCCCCAGGGCAAGAGCTACGCGCTGCGCCCCGCCGAGGAGCTGGCCACCGTCGTCGCCCGGCCGCGCGGCTGGCACCTGGACGAGCGCCATCTGCGGGACGCGGAGGGCCGCGCGGTGCCCGGCGGGCTGGTCGACTTCGGCCTGTACTTCTTCCACAACGCGCGCCGCCTGCTCGACCTGGGCAAGGGCCCGTACTTCTACCTGCCGAAGACCGAGTCGCACCTGGAGGCCCGCCTCTGGAACGACGTCTTCGTCTTCGCGCAGGACTACGTGGGCGTTCCGCAAGGGAGCATCCGCGCCACCGTGCTCATCGAGACGATCACGGCCGCGTACGAGATGGACGAGATCCTGTACGAGCTGCGCGACCACGCCTCCGGGCTCAACGCGGGCCGCTGGGACTACCTGTTCTCCATCGTCAAGAACTTCCGCGACGCGGGCCCCGGCTTCGTCCTCCCCGACCGCAACGCGGTGACGATGACGGCGCCGTTCATGCGCGCCTACACCGAACTGCTGGTGCGCACCTGCCACAAGCGGGGTGCGCACGCGATCGGCGGCATGGCGGCCTTCATCCCCTCGCGCCGGGACGCGGAGGTCAACGCGGTCGCGTTCGACAAGGTGCGGGCCGACAAGGACCGCGAGGCGGGCGACGGCTTCGACGGCTCGTGGGTCGCCCACCCCGACCTGGTCCCGGTCGCCCGCGAGTCCTTCGACGCGGTGCTGGGCGACCGTCCGCACCAGAAGGACCGGCTGCGCGAGGACGTCCGGGTCACGGCGGCCGAGCTGATCGACGTCGCCTCGCTGGACGCCAAGCCCACCTTCGACGGCCTGCGCAACGCCGTGCAGGTCGGCACCCGCTACATCGAGGCGTGGCTGCGCGGACTGGGCGCCGTCGGCATCTTCAACCTGATGGAGGACGCCGCCACCGCGGAGATCTCCCGCTCCCAGATCTGGCAGTGGATCAACGCCGGAGTGGTGTTCGAGGACGGCCAGAAGGCCACCGCCGACCTCGTGCGCACGGTCGCCGCCGAGGAGCTGGCCGCGATCCGCGAGGAGGTCGGCGCGGAGGCGTTCGCCGCCGGTAAGTGGCAGCAGGCACACGATCTGCTGCTGCAGGTCGCGCTCGACGAGGACTACGCGGCGTTCCTGACGCTGCCCGCGTACGAGCTGCTGGGCTGAGCGCCGAGAGACCACGAGGGGCCCCGGGACATCCCGGGGCCCCTCGGCTCTTGTCCGGCTCTTATGACGTGTAGAGCTGAGCGCGCGGCACGATCTGCTGCGGCTGGCCGGGGGCGGACCACAGCAGCTTCATATGCGCCTCACCGGTCTGCTCGGTGTATTCGATCTTGATGGCGTGGCGCTTCCCGGCCTTCAGATCGACAGCCGCCTTGTCGACCTGCGCCGTGTGCGGCGTGGCGTTGTCGATGAGGAGCTTGCCGTCGATCCACACCCGGACCGTGTCGTCGGAGACGGTGCTGAGCGTGTACCGCTGGGTGTGGCGGGGCACCAGCGAGCCGGTCCAGCGGATGCTGAAGCGGTCGGCCGGGACCTTCGCGTCCGGTGAACCGGCCTGCCTCCAGGCGTGGTTGACGGTGCGGTCGGTCCGGGTGACGGCCGGGGGCCCGCTGAAGGTGTCGTTCGCGAACACCTCCTGCCGCAGCCCCGTGCCCCGGCCCGGGGGCACGGACTCCCCCGAAGGCCGGACCGTCAGCTCGATCACCGACGCGGTGTCGTTCACCGGCCCGCCGGACGGGGTGAGGTCGAAACCGTCCCCGGCCGCCGTGACCGCGACCCGCTGCCCGCTGCCCAGCACCCGCGCCCCGGTCACCTCGAACGGTGCCCGCGCGGTGAGGTGGAGGGGCTTTCCGGTGGCGGGCCAGGAGCTCACGGACGCGTAGAGCTTGTTCCCGGACCGGCTGACCGCTCCCCACCCGGGCTCGGTCACCAGCCCGGCGTCCCCCGCGCCGTACACGGCCCGGCCCTGACCGGCCGTCCGCAGCCAGGAGCCGATGTCGCGCAGCCGGTCGACGGACGGCTGCGGGATCCGGCCGAGCTTGTCGGGGCCGACGTTGAGCAGATAGTTGCCGCCCCGGCTGGCGATGTCGAGGAGGTTGCGGGTGAGGGTCTGGGGCGACTTCCAGTTCTGGTCGTACTTCGCGAATCCCCAGTGGCCGTTGAGGGTCATGCAGGACTCCCACAGCTGGCCGTCCACGGGCGCGTCCGGGATCTCCTGCTCGGGGGTGCCGTAGTCGCCGTCCACGACGCGGCGCTTGCCGACCCGGTTGTTGATGACCAGGTCCGGGTCCAGACCGCGCAGATACGATTCGAGCTGTTCGCCGTCCTTCGGGGACCAGGGGTTGGTGGGGTTGTCCGCGTCCCATTCGCCGTCGAACCACAGCAGCGCCGGGTCATAGCCGTCGACCAGCTCTTTGAGCTGCGCGTACATCCGCTTCTTGTACTGCGGGAAGGTGGCCGGGCCGGCGAAGTCGGGGTCGTGCCAGTCCCAGATCGAGTAGTAGAAGCCGAGCTTGATCCCGGCCCGGTCGGCGGCGGTCTTCAGCTCGGCGAGGATGTCGCGCCGCTTGTCGAACGAGGAGTGGTCGCGCAGGTTCCAGGTGTTCTGCTTCGTCGGCCACATCGCGTATCCGTCGTGGTGCTTGGAGGTGATGACGATGTAGCGCTGACCGGCGTCCTTGGCCGCCTTGACGACCGCCTCCGCGTCGAAGGACGAGGGGTTGAAGCCCTGCGCCATGTCCTCGTAGTCGCTCAGCGGGATCTGGCAGTTCCGCCGGATCCACTCCGCGTCCCGGCACACGGTGCCGTCCGGCCGGGTGTATTCGCCCTCCAGCTGGGAGTACGCGCCGAAGTGGATGAACATCCCGAACCGGTCCTGCCGCCACCAGGCGGTGCGGTCGGCGGTGAACGGATCGTCGGCCGCGTAGTCGGTGCCGGGACCGGGCTCGGCGGCAGCGGGCCCGTTGGGGGCGGGTGCGGCGGTGGCGGATGCGGCGGTGGCGGATGCGGCGGTGGCGGATGCGGCGGTGGCGGATGGTCCGGTGAGGGTCAGCGCCAGGAACAGGCCGAGCAGCAGGCTCAGACCTCGGGACAGGCCGGACAGGGATAACGCCCGTGGGGACACACGCATGGCGGCTCCTGTGCTCATGGTGCTCATGGGTCGTCGGACAGGAGGGCTGGCCAGCCGCGTACCGGAACCTAGAGCCGCAAAGGTGGGATGTCAACGGGACATAAAGCGCCACGGTCGCCTCAGCAGCGCCCCGCCGCAGCTCCGCACCCCCGATCCATCCGATGTCTCACCCCTCCGCCGCGATGCGGGCCAGCCGCCGCGCCTCGTCGCGCGCGCCGCGGGCGATGTCGTCCTCGTCGGCGGTGAGCAGCCGCCCCGCCTCCACCACCGGCTCGCCGTTCACCAGCGACAGGGTCACCGGCGCCGCCGGGCCCAGCACCAGTGCCGCGACCGGGTCGGCGATCGTCGAGTGGCCGATGCCGTCCAGCTTCCACAGCACCAGGTCGGCGAGCTTGCCCGGCTCCAGCGAGCCGATCTCGTCCTGGCGGCCGAGCACCTGTGCCCCGCCGTGGGTGCCGAGCCGCAGCACCTGGCGGACCGTCAGCGCCTTCTCGCGGTGGGCGCCGAGCCGGTTGATCAGCAGCGCGTTGCGCAGCTCGGTGTGCAGCTCGCCGGACTCGTTCGAGGCGGTGCCGTCCACGCCGAGCCCGACCGGTACGCCCGCGGCGAGCAGATCCGGCACCCGGGCGATCCCGGCAGCGAGCCGGGCGTTGGACGACGGGCAGTGGGCGACGCCGGTTCCGGTGCGGGCGAAGGCGGCGATGTCGGCGTCGTTCATGTGGACGCAGTGCGCCATCCACACGTCCTCGCCGAGCCAGCCGGTCGACGCGAAGTAGTCCGTCGGCCCCATCCCGAACCGCTCGTGGCAGAACCGCTCCTCCTCGGCCGTCTCCGAGCCGTGGGTGTGCAGCCGTACGCCCTTGCGACGGGCCAACTCGGCGCTCTCGCGCAGGAGTTCGGTGGTGACGGAGAAGGGCGAGCAGGGCGCGACCGCGATCCGCACCATCGCGTCGAACGAGCCGTCGTGGTGGGTGTCGATGACCTCCTCGGTGGCGGAGAGGGCGTCCTCGGTGGTCTCGACGGCGAAGTCCGGCGGCAGCCCGCCGTCCGAGCTGCCGAGGTCCATGGAGCCGCGCGCGGCGGTGAACCGCACGCCCAGCTCGCGCGCCGCGCGGATCTCGGCGCCCAGCAGATCGCCGGAGCCGCGCGGGAAGACGTAGTGGTGGTCCATGGCGGTGGTGACGCCGCCGCGCACCATCATCGCGAGCGAGCCGCGGGCGGCGGCGTACACCATCGGCTCGTCGAGCCGGGCCCAGGTGGGGTAGAGCGCGACCAGCCAGTCGAAGAGGTTGTGGTCCTGGGCGAGGCCGCGGGTGAGCCACTGGTAGAAGTGGTGATGGGTGTTGACCAGGCCCGGGGTGACGAGATGGCCGGTGCCGTCGACCCGGCGGACCACCCCGTCCAGCCCCTCCGGCGCGGGGCCCGCGCCCACCGACTCGATGCGGTTGCCCGCGACGACGACATGGCCCGAGGCGTGCTCGGTGCCGCGCGCGTCCACGGTCGCGATGGCGCAGTTCTCGATGACGATGCGGTGCACGGGGTGGAGCCCTTCAGTCGGTGGGAATCCGGGACTCGGCGCCGTCCCGCAGGACGGTGGCCTCGATGAGCCCGTACGGCCGGTCGGCGGCGAAGTAGACCTCGTTGTCGTTGGTGAGGCCGAAGGGCGCCAGGTCGACCAGGAAGTGGTGCTTGTTGGGGAGCGAGAGCCGTATCTCCTCGATCCCGGGACGCCGCTCGACGACGCGCGCGCCCATCGCGTACAGCGTCTGCTGGAGCGAGAGCGAGTACGTCTCGGCGAAGGCGGCCAGCAGATCGGCGCGCGCGCCCTCGTACGCGGCGTCCCAGTCCGGCTCCGGCCGCGCGGCGTCGTTCCAGCCGTGCCGCCAGCGGGCGTGCACCTCGGTGGCGAGGATGCGGTCGCGCGCCTCCGGCAGGGTGGTGTACGGGTCCCTGACGAAGCCGTGGAACTCGGAGTCGGTGGAGTTCATCACCGTGAGGTCCCGCAGGCCGGACAGCACCTCCCAGTCCCGGCCGTCGTAGCGGATCTGCGCGGTACGGGTCTCCCGGCCGCTGCGGACGAAGGAGTGCCGGGCCTCCTCACCGCCGGTCGTCCCGATCCGCTCCCAGGCGTACTCCTCGATCCGGACGCGGGCGGTGCGGATCGCCTCCTGGCTGCCGACGAAGTGGCGGGCCAGCGCTATGCCGAAGTGTTCGGCGGTGGCGATGCCGTGCTCCTTGGCGAAGGCGTAGACCGTGTTCTTCATGGTGTCGGTCGGCAGGACGCCGGTGTTGTCGCCGTGGCGGTGGACGTCCGCCAGCTCGCCGGAGAGCGCGACGGACACGTTCAGGTCCTTGATGTGGTGGACGTCGCCGTCGCGCACCATCCGGACCACGCGGGTCTCCGCCTTGCCGTACTGGTTCTGGCCGAGCATGGGCATCGGGCTTCAGCTCCCTCGGTATACGGAGTAGCCGAACGGGGTGAGCAGTAGCGGCACGTGGTAGTGCTCGCCGGGCTCGACGGCGAAGACGGCCGTCACCTCCGGGAAGAAGGGCCCGCGCGACTCGGTCTCGAAACGCAGCCGTACCTGGGTGGTGCCCTCGGGCAGGGCGGGCAGATCCGTGCAGCGCCCGTCCGCGTCGGTACGGGAGGCGGCATGCGCCACCCAGTCGGCACCGCCCGCGGGGCGCACCGACAGCTCGACGGGGACGCCCGGGGCCGGGCGGCCGAGGCTGGTGTCCAGGATGTGCGTGGACACGGAGGTGGCGGTCGCCATCACCGCTCTCCTTCCGCCGCTTCCGCGGTCATGATTCGGGTCAGCCGGATGCGGTTGATCTTCCCCAGTTCGGCGCGGACGATCTCGCATTCGGTGCCGGTGTCGTTGCCGATCCGCTCGCGCAGGGCGGTGAGCATCTCCTCGCCGGTGCGGCCGGTGGCGCAGATCAGGAACACGTGGCCGTGGCGCTCCTGGTACGCGAGATTCAGCTCCAGCAGCTCCGCGCGCAGCTCGTCGCCCACCCCGCTCTGCTCGCGCGCCGAGGTGGCGTCCCCCGGCTTCGGCCGCCCGATAGGCGGGTGCCCAGCCATGGCCTCGGCGAGATCACCCCTGGTCAGCCCGGCCATCGCCACGTCGGACGCCGCCAGCAGCGCGGCCATGTGACGGTACGGCCGCCCCTCGGCCACCACCGCGCCCCAGGCCCGGCTGGCGCACACCTCGTACAGCAGCGCGGCCACGTCCGTCCGGCCCGCCGCGTTGAACCGGGCCAGGCCCGGTGGAGCGCTGGTAGTCACACCCGAAAGCTAGGAGCTTCCCCCGAATACGTCAACACTTTGTTGAAGAGGGGCCGGAAATGCGGGTTCCGGGTCCGCCCGCGGCACGACAGGATGGATCCATGACCGCTGACCTCGCCGCACAGCTGCCGGACCGCTTCTGGTCCGTCCCGTACGTCGGCGCGCGCTTCCCCGGCTCCGCGGCGGTCACCGAGCGGCCGGATCTCGCCGAGGGCGCGAACTGCCAGCTGTTCGCGTACGCGGTGCTGCGCCACTTCGGTCTGGAGCCGCCCGCCCTGCGCTCCAGCGACCTGTGGGCCGACACGGCGGCGACGGTCCGCGTCACGGCGGCCCGCCGCCCCCTCGACCTGCTGTTCTTCAACGCCGCCGCCGACGCGTACGGCGCCCACGTCGGCGTCTGGGCCGCCCCCGACCGGGTCCTCCACCTGTGCGCGGAGGCGGGACGCCCCGCCGTATGGCCGCTGACGGCCTTCGCCGCCCGGCCCCGCTACCGCACCCTGATCGGGGTCAAACGGGTCCGTCCAGCGGCTGGCTCCGCCGCACCGCCCCGCCGATCCGGGTGAGCGCTGCGGGCAGGCGCCACGTACTGGCGACCGTGACCCCGGCCAGCCGGTCGGCCAGCGACCTTCGGGAGCCCACCAGCGCCAGCCCCGCGTTCCAGGCGAAGAAGGCCACGGCGACGACCCAGCACAGCACGGAGAGCACGACCTCGCCCCCGGCCAGCAGACAGCAGGCCAGCCCGTACCAGCCGACATCGACCAGGGTGACGACCGTGGCGCGCACCGCCGCCCGGCTCCGCCCGGGCCGGGCGCCGCTGCCGCGCCGTGTGACGGACAGGGCCGTCAACGCCTGCCCCGGGGTGCGGCTCAGCACGGCGAGGGAGAGGAAGTGATAGGCGAAGGTGAACAGGAACAGCGCCGCGAAGCCCTGCCAGACGCAGTTCACCGCGAAATGCCACAGGGACTCCCCGGCGTCCCGGCCCGCCCCCACCACGTCGCCCTCCGAGGTGATGACCTTCCACGCGCTCGTCCCGGCCAGGCTCGTGACGTCGGTCGCCTTGGCACTGATGCGATGGAAGGTGAGCCAGCCGAGCAGCACGGCCACCGCCCCGACGACGGTGAAATCAAGCGCCCAGGCGCACAGTCGGCGCGTCCGCGAGGCGCTGCCCGGCGCGGTCCGTTCTTCGAGTGATTCGAGCGATGCGGGCGTCGGCGCCGCTTGTCGGAACATCAGTCCCCCCGGAAATACGATGTCGCGATGACCCAGTGTAGGGACAGCGGAGGCACCTAGGGCGCGTTCTGGGAGCCCTTCTCCCGGTTGAGGTAGTTGTAGACGGTGAAGCGGCTGACGCCGAGCGCGCTCGCGACCGTTTCGACGCCGTGGCGCACCGTGAAGGCGCCGCGCTGTTCGAGGGCGCGGACGATGCCCTGCTTCGTCTTGCGGTCCAGGGCCGACAGCGGGACGCCATGGCGGCGCTGGAGGTCGGCGAGGATGTGGTCGAGGGACGCCGAGATGTCGGGCAGCCGTACAGCCACCACCGCGCGGCCCTCCCAGGACAGCACCACGTCGTCGTCCCGGGCCCCGTCCGGGGCGATCATCTCGCCGCCCATCGCGTCGACCAGCGGCTGGACCGCCGAGACGAAGGGGTGGTCCGCCGGGCCGGTCACGCGTCGGGCTCCGCGACGACGTTGACCTGGAGCGACACCCTTGTGGCGCCCGCCTCCAGAGACTTGCGCAGCAGGTCGTCCACGGCGGCCAGCACCGCGTCCGCCCGGCCCTCCGCGGTGTTGCCGAACGGGCCGACGTCGACGGTGTCCAGCGGCGCGGCCTGAACCGCCTCGCGGGCGACCACGGCATGCGGCGGCACCTCGTCGAGGTCGAACGGCTCGGTGGTGAACTCAACCCTCAATCTCACGCGGCCAACCTACTGCGCCCGCCCCCGCCTCCGGCAGCCCCAGGGCGTGTCCCCACCCTCACGCGCCGCCCGCTCCGGCCGCTCTCCGCCAAGCGTCCAGCCCGGCCTCACGCGGCCGTCCCACTGGAGGTGGGCAGAACGCCCAAGTCCCTCCCGTCACACCCCGGCTTCGTAGAGCATGGCCCCGTTACCGCAGATATCCGCTACGGAGCGTCAGATGACAGAGAGCGTGCCGGTGCGCTGCCCCGCGTGCCGCCGCGAGCAGTCGTTCACTCCGCCCACCTTCCCGTGCTCGTGCGGCGCGCCGCTCACCCTCCCGGTGCTGCGCGACGGCATGGCGGAGGAGATCGAGTGCCGCACCTGGCAGGACATATGGGTGGTGGTGGACTGCCCGTCCTGCGGGCGCCAGGGCCACTGGCCGCAGCCGGAGTTCGGCTGCGGATGCGGGGCGGTCGTGCGGGTCCCGGTCGCGCCGGTGCCGGACGTACCGGACCGCGCTCAGGGCGGCGAGCCCGCGGCGCGTCCGGCGTTCCGGCCGGTGACGATCCGTACCGCGCGGGACGCGGTCACCGCCGCCGCCCAGTATCTGCGGTGGCTCGGCTTCGGGTGTCTGCGGCGGCCGGACGACCCGGAGGCGTCCGGGGTGGATCTGTACGGGCAGGGCGTCGTCGCCCAGGTCGATCCGACCACCCGCCCCACCGGGCTGCGCGCGGTCGAGTGCCTGTGGCTGAACGGGCTCAACGAATCGGCGCTGAGCGTCTTCTTCTCGCTGGCGGGCTACGCCAGGGAGGCGCGGGCGCGGGCGGACGCGCTGCACATTCCGCTCTTCATCATGGATCTGACCGGCACCCCACAGCCCGTCAACGACCCTGCGGACATGCTGATCCGGCGTGGGCCCCCGGCCGGATGAGCCTCGTCCATTGTCACCCGAACGGGGGCCGGTTCGCCTCCTCTCGGCGGATGATCTACGCCCGGCTCCGGCGCTCTACCGTGGTGCTCGATCCCGTCCACGACCTCAAGGAGCGCTGTCCCGTGCCGTCTTCCCCCACCGACCTCACCGTCGACCGTGCCGACGTCCGACTGGCCGTCCGCGACCACGGCGGCAGCGGCATCCCGCTCCTGCTGATCCACGGCGCCACCCGTACGCTCGCCGACTGGTCGGTGATCGCCGACGATCTGATTGCCGATCACCGGGTCTTCTCGATGGACCTGCGGGCGCACGGCCGCTCGGGGCGCGGGGCGGAGCCGTGGACGGCCGCGGCCGCGCTCGGCGACATCGAGGCCGTCCTTGACGCGTGCGGCATACCGGAGGCCGTGCTCGTCGGCCATTCGCTCGGCGGCATGCTGGCCGCCCTGTACGCGGACGCCCATCCGCGCACCCCCGCCGCGGTCAACCTCGACGGCTTCGGGATGGGGCGGCCCGAGCAGTACGCCGGGCTCGACCCGCGGACCGTGGCCGAGGGCCGGGACCGGGCCCGGGAGTTCGCCCGGGCCGCGGCGGGCCAGGTCTTCCCGCCCGAGGGACTGGAGGCCCTGCGCGCCCAACAGACCGCCATGGCCGAGCAGCTGGGCTTCGCGCCCGAGCTGCTGGAGGAGGGCATACAGCGGTCGCTCGGCGAGACCGGCGACGGACAGCTGTTCCTGCGGCCCGACCGGGAGCGGGCCGTGGAGATGCTGGACGCGCTCTACGAGCCGGACATGTTCCCCGTCTACCGTCGGCTGGCCCGCCCGATGCTCATCGTCCGCGGCGCGCGGCTCGTGGACCAGGGCCCGGAGCTGGCGTGGTTCGGCGAGCTGATGGCCGCGTACATGAAGGGGCTGGAGGCGGAGCTCGGGGCACTCGCCGCCGACCATCCGCGGATCACGGTGCACACGCTGGACGCGACGCACGCGATGCCGTTCGAGCGCCCGCGTGCGCTGGCGGAGCTGGTGCGCTCCTTCACCACCGGCCTGGACTTGCGCTCATGACCGGGGGGCGCTTCGGTTGAGGCACCACCCCCACCGTTCACGACCGGCCGGAGGCCGTAGCGATGGCTGTTCCGTGGTGCCCGAGGATCGCGGCGTCCTTCCTGACCGCTCTGACCGTCCTGACCCTGCTGACGGTCACCGGCTGCGGCGGCGGGCTGCCGCGGCCGTCGGAGACGAGCCCGCCCGCGAGCTCGCCGGGCGTCCCCGACCCGGGCACGGGCGACAGCGTGGAGGGGGACATCAACGCGGCGGTGTCCACCACCAACACCTACTGGTCCACCCACTGGAACGAGTTCTTCACCGGCACCTACCGCCCGCCCCGCATCCTGGGCGCGTACGACGGCGCCTCCGGCACCGCGCCGTCCTGCGGCGGCAGCCCGCTCCCCGACGACAACGCCGTCTACTGCCCGGGCGGCGACTACGTGGCGTGGGACATGGACCTGATGCGGGCGGGCCACCAGCGGGGCGACGCCTGGGTCTACCTGGTCATCGCCCATGAGTGGGGGCACGCCATCCAGAACCGGCTGGACGCGGGCCTGGTCGACCTGGCCCGCGAACTCCAGGCCGACTGCCTCGCCGGAGCCGTCCTCTTCGGCGCGGCCCGCGACCGGGCACTGACCTTCGAGGACGGCGATACGGACGAGCTGGCCGACGCCCTGTCGGCACTCGCCGACGCGACGCCGTGGACGAACACCTCCGACCACGGCAACGCCTCGCAGCGCGTATCGGCGTTCAGCCGGGGCGCCGAGTCCGGGGTGAAGGGCTGTCTCCCGAACGCGGGCGGATAGACGGTCTCATCGCGTGGGCTGGTGCGCCTGGCTGCGGTCCGGGTCGGTGCGGGTTTCCGGGACGCCGGACAGTTCGCGGGCGCCCGTCTCCCGCAGTTCGACCTTGCGGACCTTGCCGCTGACCGTCATCGGGAAGGCGTCCATGACGCGCAGATGGCGGGGCACCTTGAAGGCGGCCAGCCGCCCGCGGCAGAAGCGGGCCAGTTCGTCGCGGGTGAGGGCGGTGGCGCCCTCGCGGAGGATCACGCAGGCCATGATCTCCTCGCCGTACTTCTCGTCCGGCACGCCCACCACCTGCACATCGGCGATCTTGGGGTGGGTGTGCAGGAACTCCTCGATCTCCCGCGGGTACACGTTCTCCCCGCCGCGGATGATCATGTCCTTGATGCGGCCGACGATCTGGACGTAGCCGTCCTCGTCCATCACCGCCAGGTCCCCGGTGTGCATCCAGCCCGCCGGGTCGATCGCCTCGGCCGTCAGGTCCGGTTCCTCCCAGTAGCCGAGCATCACCGAGTAGCCGCGGGTGCACAGTTCACCCCGGGTGCCGCGGGGGACGGTCAGGCCGGTGGCCGGGTCCATGACCTTGACCTCGACGTACGGCAGCACCCGGCCGACCGTGCCGGTGCGGCGGGCGAGGTCGTCGTCGCGCCGCGTCTGGGTGGAGACCGGGGAGGTCTCGGTCATGCCGTAACAGATGGACACCTCGGCCATGTGCATCTCGGCGACCACCCGCCGCATCACCTCCACCGGGCAGGGCGATCCGGCCATGATCCCGGTGCGCAGCGAGGAGAGGTCGAAGGTGGCGAAGTCGGGCCGGGCCAGCTCGGCGATGAACATGGTGGGGACGCCGTACAGCGAGGTGCAGCGCTCCTGTTCGACGGCGGACAGCGTGGCGGCCGGTTCGAAGGTGGGGGCCGGGAGGACGACGCAGGCGCCGTGGGTGGTGGCGCCCAGCGCGCCCATGACCATGCCGAAGCAGTGGTAGAGCGGCACCGGCAGACAGATCCGGTCGCGCTCGGTGTAGCCGACCGTCTCCCCCACGAAGAATCCGTTGTTGAGGATGTTGTGGTGGGAGAGGGTGGCGCCCTTGGGGAAGCCGGTGGTGCCCGAGGTGTACTGGATGTTGACCGGGTCGTCGCAGGACAGCCGGGCCTCGCGCGCGGCCAGCTTCCCGGCCGGGACCGCCTCGCCCGCGCGCACCAGCCCGTCCCAGGTGCGGTCGCCGATGTAGACGACGTCGCGCAGGGCGGGGCATTCGGCGCGCACCTGCTCGACCATGCGGCGGTAGTCGCTGTCCTTGTGCTCGATGGACGACACCAGGACCGACACCCCGGCCTGCCGCAGGACGTACCGCAGCTCATGGACGCGGTAGGCGGGGTTGACGTTGACCATGATGGCGCCGATGCGGGCGGTGGCGTACTGCACCAGCACCCATTCGGGGCAGTTGACCGCCCAGATACCGACCCGGTCGCCCTTGCCGACGCCCTTGGCCATCAGCCCGAGCGCGACCGCCTCGACCGACCGGCCGAATTCGGCGTACGTCCAGCGGCGGCCGGAGGGGACGTCGACCAGCGCCTCGCGGTCGCCGTAGCGCTCGACGGCCCGGGCCAGGTTGGCGCCGATGGTGTCGCCGAGCAGCGGCAGATCCCCGGTGCCGCTCGCATAGGAGAGGGCTGCCGGGGCCGGGGGCGGGGCGTCGGAGATCGGGTCGGTCATGGTGTCTCCTTGCGGTCACATGCCGTGTGGGTCACATGAGTGGGAGCTGCTCGTTCATGAGGTTCCCTCATGGAACTCGACGCCGTCTCCACTCGCCGTGCGTTCCCGCAGTTCGATCCGGCGAATCTTGCCGGACACCGTCTTGGGCAGTTCCGCGAACTCCAGCCGCCGCACCCGCTTGTACGGCGCCAGCACCGCCCTGGAGTGCGCGAACAGCACCTTCGCCGTCTCGGGCCCCGGCTCCCAGCCCTCGGCGAGCACGATGTACGCCTTCGGCACGGCCAGCCGCAGCGGATCGGGCGCCGGGACGACGGCGGCCTCGGCGACGGCCTCGTGCTCCAGCAGGGCGCTCTCCAGCTCGAAGGGCGAGATCTTGTAGTCGGACGCCTTGAACACGTCGTCGGCGCGCCCGATGTAGGTGATGTAGCCGTCCGCGTCGCGCGAGCCGATGTCGCCCGTGCGGTAGTAGCCGCCCGCGGTGGCCTCGGCGGTGCGCTCCTCGTCGCCCTCGTACCCCGTCATCAGGCCGACGGGGCGGCCGTGGCGGCCGGTCAGGTCGAGGCAGATCTCGCCCTCGTCGCCGGGTTCGCCCGTGACCGGGTCGAGGAGGGCGACGGCGAAGCCGGGGGTCGGGCGGCCCATCGAGCCCGTCTTGAGCGGCTGACCGGGGGTGTTGGCGACCTGGACGGCGGTCTCGGTCTGGCCGAAACCGTCCCGGATCGTCACGCCCCAGTCGCGCCGGACATGCTCGATGACCTCGGGGTTCAGCGGCTCACCGGCGGCGACGGCCTCGCGCGGCGGGTGCCGCAGCTGGGTCAGGTCGGCCTGGATGAGCATGCGCCAGACGGTGGGCGGGGCGCAGAAGGTGGTGACGCCGCAGCGGTCCATCTCGGCCATGAGGCGGGTGGCGTCGAAGCGGCCGTAGTTGTGGATGAAGACGGTCGCCTCGGCGTTCCAGGGCGCGAAGAGGTTGGACCAGGCGTGCTTGGCCCAGCCCGGGGAGGAGATGTTGAGGTGGACGTCCCCTGGCTTGAGGCCGATCCAGTACATCGTCGACAGATGGCCGATGGGGTACGAGATGTGGGTGTGCTCGACCAGCTTGGGCTGAGCGGTGGTGCCGGAGGTGAAGTAGAGCATGAGGGGGTCGGTGGCCAGGGTCGGCCCGTCCGGTACGAAGCGGTCCGCGGCGGCCGTGGCCGCGTCCGGCGCCTCGTCCGGCACGGTGTCCGTCCCGGCGTCCTCGTACGCCAGCCAGCCGTCCGGCGTGCCGCCCCCTTCGTATCCGCCGACCGCGATCCGGGTGTAGTCGCCCGCCACGTCCGCGAACTTGCCGGTGTCCTCCGCCCGCGCGATCACGTGCTTCGCCCGGCCGCGGCCGATGCGGTCCGCGAGGTCCAGCGGGCCGAGCAGCGGGGTGGCGGGGATGACGACGGCGCGCAGCTTCATCGCCGCCAGCGCCGTCTCCCACAGCTCCCGCTGGTTGCCGAGCATGACCACGATCCGGTCCCCGACGCGCACGCCCCGCGCGCGCAGCCAGTTGGCGGCCCGGTCGGAGCGGCGGCGCATCGCGTCGAAGCTCAGCCGGGTCTCCCGGCCGTCCTCCTCCACGATGTGCAGAGCGGTGCGTCCGTTGCCGTGCGCGATCGGGTCGAACCAGTCCAGGGCCCAGTTGAAGCGGTCCGGGCGGGGCCAGGTGAACCCTTCGTACGCCGCCGCGTAGTCCTCCCGGCGGTCGAGAAGAAAGTCCCGTGCCGCGCGGAATTCGTGCGAAGGGCTCATTGCTGTCACTTCTTCCTCCTGATTTGACGTGCCGCTCGTTAGCATCGTGCGACGGGTGATCTGTGTCTCACCACCCCCGGGCGGGGGTGGCGGCGTTTCGGGGAGGCGACCGTGACGGAATCGGAGCGTGCCGTCGACGTACGGGCAGCACTGCTGCGGATACGCCGACTGGGCGGGTTGCCGGTCGCCTTCGGCGGACTGTTCTCCGACGCACAGCAGTTCCGCATCTCCGAACTCACCGGAACCACCACGGACTCCTTGCACGGGCTCGCCATCGCGGCGGGCAACGGGCTCGGCGGCAAGGTTCTGACCCTGCCCCGGCCGATATCCGTGATCGACTACCCCGTGTCGCGGGCGATCAGCCATGAATACGACGGCATGGTCCGCGCCGAGGGGCTGCGCTCGATGATGGCCGTCCCGGTGGTCGTCCGGGGCCGGGTGCGCGGCCTTCTGTACGGGGCGCTGCGGCAGCCGCTGATCCTCGGCGACCGCGCCCTGAGCGCGGCGCTGGAGGCCGCCCGCGAGCTGGAACGGTCCCTCGCCGCGCAGGACGAGGCGCGGCGGCTGATGACGGTCGCGCGGCAGCCGGTGCCGGGGGCTGGGCCGGAGACCGGGCCGGACCCTGCGGTCTGGGAAGAGGTCCGCCAGGCCCACGTCGATCTGCGGGCCCTGGCCCACCGGGTGGCCGACGCGCAGCTGCGGGCGGAGATCCTGACCGCCTGCGGCCGCCTGGCCCGCGCCCGCGCCTCGTCGGGCGGCGAGCGCGCCCCCGCGTCCCCCGGCGGAGGCGTGCAGCTGTCCCCGCGCGAGGTGGACGTCCTGGCCTGTGTGGCCGCGGGCGCGACGAACTCGGCGGCGGCCGACCGGCTGGGGCTGCGGCCGGAGACGGTGAAGAGCTACCTGCGGTCGTGCATGCGCAAGTTGGGAGCGCACACCCGCCTGCACGCGGTGGTGGAGGCCCGGCGCGCGGGGCTGTTGCCGTAGGGATCGCATGGTGCGGTGGTCTTGTCGGCGGGGCGGCTACGGCAGGACCGCGGCGAGGGCCGGGGCGTACAGCTCGGCGACCTCGTCCGGCGTGAGTGCGGCCACGCCCGGGGCGCGCAGCAGATAGCGGGTGAGGGCGAGGCCGAGCAGCTGGGCGGAGAGCAGCCCGGCGCGGCGCGCGTCGACGGCCTCGCCGAGGGCGGGCGCGACCTGCCCGGCGAAGATCGCCCGCAGCCGCTCGGCGGCCCGCTCGTTGGTGACGGCGGAGCGCAGCAGGACGAGCAGCGCGTCGTCGGCGGGGTCGCCCTCCCAGCGGTCGAGGAAGTGGCGTACGAGGACCTGCGCGAGGTCGTCGCGGGGCACGGCGGTGAGGTCGGGCAGCCGCAGGTCGATGGTGAGCGCCGCGTCGAAGAGCTTCTCCTTGCTGCCGAAGTAGCGCATGACCATCGAGGCGTCGATGGCCGCGTCGGCGGCGACGGCGCGGATGGTGGTGCACTCGTAGCCCTGCCGCGCGAAGCGCGCACGGGCGGCGCGGAGGATGGCGGCACGGGTCCGGTCAGCGCTCCGGGCACCCACCAGGCGGGCTTCGCCACCGGAGGGACAGGCCCCGGGCCCGGGATCGTTCATGCCAACAATCGTAGGCAAACGCCCGTTGGTACGCCAGGAGCACGCGCCCGCGCGTATCGACGACCTGGCGGCATGGCAGCAGGACGGCGGCGGGCAGCCGGACGGCGGCACAACCGCAGCCCGACGGCAGCGCGACAGCGGCACGGCGGACGGCGGGCGGCGGGCGGCGGGCGGCGGGCGGCGGCAGCACGACAGCAACGCAACCGGGCCGGGCTGGGCAGCCCGACGGCAGCCCAGCCAGGCCGGGCAACGCCACGACGATGGCGCGAGCGGCGGGGCGGCAGCGCGGCGGGCGGCGTACTGCGGCGGCACGACGGGTCCGGGCGGTAGGCAACCTGACGGCAGCACCACCGGGCAGAGGAGCGGGTAGCCGGGGGCAGCCCAGCCAGGCCGGACGGGCGGACGGGCGGACGGCAGCGCGGCGGCGGCGCCGCAGCACGATGACGACATGACGGCAACGCGGCGACGTCACGACGGCAGCGCGACCGGACCGGACGGCGGGCAGTCTGTCGACGGCACGACGGCAGCGCGGCTGCAGCGGCATGGCGGCTGCACAGCCGAGCCGAGCGGCGGACCCGGGGCAGACAGCACGACCGCCAGGCAGCACCACCGGGGGCAGCGCAGGCGGCACCACCGGGCCGGGCAGCACGACGGCAGCGCGGCAGCGGCATGGCGGCAGCGCGACCAGGCCGGGTGGCGGATCCAGGCCCGGCCGCTCTGGGCTGGGAAGCGGATCCGGGGCGGGTGGCACGGCCGGGCCGGGGACGGAGCCGGGGCGGGGGCACCGGGGCGGCGGGCGGGGGGGGGGCGGTGTGTGGTGCCCCGGACCGCGGGCTGGGCATATCCGGGGATATCCTGCTCTGAGGCCAGTGGTCCGTGCTCAGGGCGCCCACGGCGCCGCCGCGACAAGGAGGTGGTCGGTCCACATGACCAGCGAACCTCCCAGTCGTATGCCGCGAGCCGCCACTCCGCCCCGGCCGCGCTGAGCGCGGGGGCGGCGTCCCGCGGTGTGCACGGATGCCCCGCCCAGCGCCGACTGCCCGGCGCAGCTACCCGTAAAGGACCCCTCATGTCCGAGCGCCGTTCCCACACCCCGCGCCCGCTGAAGAAGTACCCCTGGCTGCGGCCCGCGGCCGCGCGCGCGGCGGGTCACGGGTCGCGCTCCGGGGGCGGGGCGGCGCACTCGCCGGGCGCCGACGAGACCGCGCCCGAGGCGGTCGACGGCACTCCCGTCGCCGACGAGCAGAGCGTGGTGGACGCGGCCGTCTACCGCGACGGCCACCGGGTGGGCACGCCGGACGGGCTGGCGGCCACCTTCCGGCGGCTGCGCGAGGAGCCGGGCGGGATCGCGTGGATCGGGCTGTACCGGCCGACCGAGGCGGAGCTGCTGTCGGTCGCCGAGGAATTCGACCTGCACAAGCTGGCCATCGAGGACGCGATGGAGGCGCATCAGCGGCCCAAGCTGGAGCGCTACGGCGAGACGCTGTTCGTCGTGCTGCGCGCGGCCCGCTACCTCGACGCGGTCGAGGAGGTGGACTTCGGCGAGCTGCACGTCTTCGTCGGCCCCGACTTCGTCATCACCGTCCGGCACGGCGCCGCGCCGGACCTGTCCGCGGTGCGCGCCCGGATGGAGTCGGCTCCCGAGCTGCTGGCCCTCGGCCCGGAGGCCGTGCTGTACGCGATCCTGGACGCGGTGGTGGACGGCTACGCCCCGGTCGTGGCGGGCGTGCAGAACGACATCGACGAGATCGAGACCGAGGTCTTCCGCGGCGACCCCGCGGCGTCGCGCCGCATCTACGAACTCTCCCGCGAGATGGTCGAGTTCCAGCGCGCGACCCGCCCGCTGGTGGGGATGCTGCGCGGCCTGATGGCCGGTTTCGACAAGTACGGCACCGACGAGGAGCTGCAGCGCTATCTGCGGGACGTCGCCGACCACGTCACCCACACCAGCGAGCGCGTGGACGGCTTCCGCTCGGCCCTCACCGACATCCTCGCGGTCAACGCCACCCTGGTCACCCAGCAGCAGAACGCCGAGATGAGGGCGCTGGCCGAGGCGGGCTTCGAGCAGAACGAGGAGGTCAAGAAGATCTCCGCATGGGCGGCCATCCTCTTCGCCCCGACCCTGGTCGGCACCATCTACGGCATGAACTTCACGCACATGCCGGAGCTGCACTGGGTGCTGGGCTACCCGTTCGCGCTGCTGCTGATGGCGGTGGTGTGCGTCAGCCTGTACGTCATCTTCAAGCGGCGCGACTGGCTCTGAGCACGCCCGGGCCGCCCGGACCGCCCGGGCCGTTGTCATCCCCGCACGAACCCCGGCCCCGCGGGACTCACCTCGGCCACACGCGACGGCGATAGCCCCGGTCCACCCCTCCGTCACTGCCATATTCGAAGGCCCCTTCGGAGGTGGCAGTGACGCTAGAGGCGACGACATCCCGAACATCCGACCGCATCCTCGACCTGGAAGGCCGCAGGAAGCTGGCGGCCGCTCCGGGCGGGCCGCGAAGACGGGGCGAGTACGGCGCCCGGGAGCGGATCGACCTGCTGCTGGACGCGGGGTCGTTCATCGAGACCGGCCTGTTCGTGCGGGCCCGGCCCACCGGGGGCGGCGGCCCCCGCCCGTACGGCGACGGGGTGGTCACCGGCCACGGCACGGTCGACGGCCGCCCGGTCTGCGTGTTCGCGCAGGACTCCACGGTGTTCGGCGGCAGCATGGGCGAGGCGTTCGGCGAGAAGACCGTCGCGCTGATGGATCTCGCCCTGAAGACCGGCTGTCCGGTCATCGGGCTCAACGACGGCGGTGGCGCCCGCATCCAGGAGGGGGTGGCCTCGCTCGCGCTCTACGCCGAGCTGGTGCGCCGCAACGTACGGGCGTCCGGGGTGATCCCGCAGCTCTCGGTCGTCCTGGGGCCGTGCGCGGGCGGCGCCGCGTACTCCCCGGCCATCACCGACTTCACCGTGATGGTGGACGGTGCCTCGCAGATGTTCGTCACCGGGCCCGATGTCATCGAGACGGTCACCGGTGAGCGCACCACCGCCGAGGACCTGGGCGGCGCCCGCACCAGCAACACCGTCAACGGCAACGCCCACTTCCTCGCCGCCGACGAGGTGACCGCGCTCGGCACCGTGCGCGATCTGCTGTCGTACCTGCCCGCCAACAATCTGGAGCGGCCCCCGCGGTACGCACCCGTGGCGCCCGTGGCGCCGCCCGCCGGGACCTGTCTCGACGAGATCGTGCCGGACCGGCTCGGGCAGGCGTACGACATGCGGGACGTCCTGCGCGCGGTCGTGGACGGCGGCGAACTGCTGGAGATCCAGGAGCTGTTCGCGCCGAACATCGTCTGCGCGCTGGCCCTCATGGAGGGCTGCCCGGTGGGGGTCGTGGCGAATCAGCCGCTGCACGCCGCCGGTGTGCTGGACATCGACGCCTCCGAGAAGGCCGCGCGCTTCGTACGGTTCTGCGATGCCTTCGGCATTCCGCTGCTGACCTTCGCCGACGTCCCCGGCTACCTCTCCGGCGTCCGCCAGGAACAGGCCGGGATCATCCGGCGGGGCGCCAAACTGCTGTACGCCTACGCCGAGGCGACCGTCCCGAAGGTCACGGTGGTGGTGCGCAAGGCGTACGGCGGCGGGTACGCGGTGATGGGCTCCAAGCATCTGGGCGCCGACATCAACCTCGCCTGGCCCACCGCGCGCATCGCCGTCATGGGCGCCGAGGGCGCGGTGGGCGTCCTCCACCGGCGTGAACTCGCCGCCGCGGACGACCCCGACGCGCTGCGGGCCCGCCTCGTCGCCACGTACGAGAGCACGTACGGGACGCCGTACCTCGCCGCCGAGCGCGGTTACGTCGACGCCGTGATCGCCCCGCGCGACACCCGCTCCCACGTCTGCCGAGCCCTGCGCGCGCTGCGCGGCAAGCGGGCCCCTATGCCGGAGCGCAGGCACGGCAACATCCCGCTCTGACCGGTCCGCCCCCGTCCCCGCCCCCCGCAAGTCCATCCCATGACGTTGACGTGAGGAGCCATGCCCGATGGACGCGTTCCGCAGTGTGCCCCCGTACGCGAGCCTGCCGGAGTACGTACGGCACTGGGCCGAGACCACCCCCGACCGCCGGGCGTTCACCTTCGTCGAGCATCCCGCACCCGACTCGCGCGGCGTCCACCGCACGCTGACCTGGCGGCGCCTGGACCTGCGGGTCCGGGCGGTGGCCGCGCGGCTCGCCGCGGAGGCCGAACCCGGGGCGCGGGTGGCGCTGCTGTGCCCGCAGGGGACGGAGTACGTCACGGCCTTCCTGGCGGCGCTCGCCGCCGGGCTGGTCGCCGTACCCCTGTATCCGCCGGATCTGCCGGGGCACGGCAACCGGCTGTCGGCCGTGCTGGCGGACGCGTGCCCCGCGGTCGTCGTGACGACGGGCCGCGCGCTGGAGGACGTAACGGAGTTCTGCACGGGTCGGTCCCTTCCTGTCATCGCCGCCGACCAGGTGCCCGACGACGCGGCCGACGGCTGGTGTCCGGTCGCTCCGGACGACTCGGCGGTCGCCTACCTCCAATACACCTCCGGCTCGACCCGGGTTCCGGCCGGCGTGGAAATCACCCATGCCAATGTCGTCGCCAACGCCCACCAGGCGCTGACCGCCTACGGCGCCGACACCCACCCGGTGACCTGCGTGGGCTGGCTGCCGCTGTACCACGACATGGGGCTCGTCCTGAGCGTCGCCGCCCCCGTGGTCCGGGGTCTGCTGTCGGTGCTCATGGACCCGGTCGCGTTCCTGCACGAGCCGGTGCGCTGGCTGCGGCTGCTGGCCGCGCACCCGCGCGCGCTGAGCGCCGCGCCCAACTTCGCGTACGACTACTGCGTCTCGGCCGTCAGCGAGGCGCAGAAGGCGGGCCTGCGGCTGGACGGCATCGCCGCGCTGATCAACGGCAGCGAGCCGGTACGCCCCGGCACGGCCGACCGCTTCCACGAAGCCTTCGCCGCCCAGGGGCTCGTACCGGACACCCACTGCCCGTCGTACGGGCTCGCCGAGGCGACCGTCTTCGTCAGCGCGGCCCGGCCCGGGGAGCCGCTGCACCGGTTCGCGCTCGACCGTGACGCGCTCGCCACCGGGAAGGCGCTGCCCGCGCGGCCCGACGATCCGACGGCCGTGATGCTGGCCGGGTGCGGCACTCCGGCGGGCCAGCGGGTACGGATCGCCGATCCGGTGTCCCGTGCCGCGCTGGGCGACGGCGAGGTCGGCGAGATCTGGGTGCGTGGCCCCAACGTGGGGCACGGCTACCGTAATCGGGACCGGCAGAGCCGACAGGTCTTCGGCGCCACGTTCGCCGACGAGACGGCTGAAACGGGCGGCGGCTGGCTGCGTACGGGCGATCTGGGGACGGTTCTGGACGGCCAGCTGATCGTCACCGGGCGGCTGAAGGACCTCATCGTGGTGGACGGCCGCAACCACTACCCGCAGGACGTCGAGGCCACGGTCCAGGACGCGCATCCGGCCGTGCGGCGCGACCGGCTCGCCGCCTTCGGCGTGCCGGACGCCTCCGGTGAGCGAGTGATCGTGGTGGCGGAGCACGTACGGAACACGGCGCTGGACGCGATCGACGTACCGGCCCTGGCGCGGGAGGTGCGCGCGGCCGT
This sequence comes from Streptomyces sp. NPDC040405, assembly GCF_055595765.1. Classification (NCBI taxonomy): domain Bacteria; kingdom Bacillati; phylum Actinomycetota; class Actinomycetes; order Kitasatosporales; family Streptomycetaceae; genus Streptomyces; species Streptomyces sp. NPDC040405. Next base: position 385,978 of record NZ_JBVIVI010000004.1, on the reverse strand, counting down.
CTCGTCCCGGCACGGGCTGCGGCTCGCCGACGTCGTCCTCGTACCGCCGGGCACGGTGCCGCGTACGTCCAGCGGCAAGGTGTCGCGGGCGCTGACCCGCGCACGCTATCTGGCGGGTGCGTACGCGCCGGAGGCTGCCCGATGAGGCGCGTGGGGGAGGGTGCGCTGCGCCGTCTCGTCGCCGAGCAGGTGGCGCTCTGGCGGGGCATGGCGGCCGGGGACGTGCCGATGGACCGGCCGCTGGCGGACCTCGGCATGTCCTCCCGGGACGCGGTCGTCCTGGCCGGGGAGCTGTCCCGCGCGACGGGCCGTGAGCTGCCCGCGACCCTGCTGTGGGAGGCGCCCACCGGGGATGCGCTGGTGGCGCGGCTGTGCGATGCGGATGTCCCTTCGGCGGCCATCGAGGCTCCCCAGCCCTCGTCCGGCGATCCGGTCGCGGTCATCGGGGTCGGCTGCCGACTGCCCGGCGGTGTGCACGGCCCGGACGACTACTGGCGGCTGCTGAGCGAGGGCGCCGACGCGATCCGGCGCGTCCCGGAGGACCGGTGGCGCGACTTCACCGCGTTCCCGCCCGCCGACGCGCCCTCGTACGGCGGCTATCTGGACGACATCGCCGGGTTCGACGCGGACTTCTTCCGCATCACCCCGCGCGAGGCCGCCGTGATGGACCCGCAGCAGCGGATCCTTCTGGAAGTCGTCCACGAGGCGCTCGACCACGCCGCCGTCCCCGCCGCGTCGCTGGCCGCCACCGCCACCGGCGTGTTCGTCGGGGTCTCCGCGCCCGAGTACGGGCAGCTCACCGGCGCCGATCCGGCGGCCGTCGATCCCTGGGCACCGGCCGGTGGGGCGCTGAGCGTCGCCGCGGGCCGTCTGTCGTACGTCCTGGACGCGCGCGGGCCGAGCATGGCCGTCGACACGGCCTGCTCGTCGTCGCTGGTCGCCGTCCACCACGCCTGCGTCAGCCTGCGCACGGGCGAGAGCGACACGGCCATCGCCGCCGGGGTCAACCTGCTGCTCTCCCCCACCGTCAGCGTCGCGTTCCGGCGGGCGGGGGCGCTCGCCCCGGACGGCCGGTGCAAGCCGTTCTCGGCGGCGGCCGACGGCATCGGGCGGGGCGAGGGGTGCGCGGCCGTGCTGCTGAAGCGGCTGTCCGACGCCGAGCGGGACGGGGACCGCGTACTCGCCGTCATCCGCGCCACGGCCGTCAATTCCGACGGCCGTTCCAACGGCCTCCTGGCCCCCAACCCGGCCGCCCAGCGGGCCCTGCTGACGGCCGCGTACGCCCGGGCCGGGCTCGCCCCGGCCCACATCGACCACGTCGAGGCGCACGGCACGGGCACCCCGCTAGGCGACCCGATCGAGGCGGGCGCGCTCGGCGCCGTCCTCGGCGCGGGCCGCGACCCGGACCAGCCGCTGCTGCTCGGTTCCGTCAAGGGCAACCTGGGCCATCTGGAGTCCGCCGCGGGCATCGCCGGTCTGGTGAAGACGGTGCTCGCACTCCACCACGACGTGGTTCCGCCGTCGCTGCACTGCGGCGCGGGCAGCGCGCTGGACGACGTACGGCTGCGCGTCGTGACGGAGCCCGAGCCATGGCCCCGGTACGGCGGTACGGCCACCGCCGGGGTCTCCGGGTTCGGCTTCGGCGGCACCAACGCCCACGCGGTGCTGGAGGAATGGCGCCCGGGCCTGGGGTACGTCTCGCCGGGGCACCCCGCAGAGGCCGGGCAACTCCCTGGCGGGGGCTGGCCTGGACGGACGAGCCCGGCAACGCCGCCCGGCGGTAGCCGGGGCAGCGTGCCAGCCGTCGCGGACCCGGCGGGACGTGGCGAACACGCCCCGCTGCCACCGTCCCGGGCCAAGGTGACATCTCCAACCGAGGAGGAAGCGCCCCCGGCCGGAGTAGCGCCCTCAGACGACGTGGCGCCCCTGGCCATGGTGACGATCCCGGCCAGGTTGGCGCCCCCGGACGACGCGGCGGCCACGGACGAGGTAGCGCCCCTGGCCGAGGTGAGGCCCTCGCACGACGTGACGCCCCCGCCCAAGGTGGCGCCCTCGGCCAAGGTGACGCCCCCAACCGAAGGGGAAGCGCCCCCGGCCGACGCGGCGCCATCGGCCGGAGTGACGCCCCCAGTCGAGGTGGTGCCCCTGGCCATGGTGACGGTCCCGGCCGGGTTGGTGCCCTCGGACGAGGTGGCGCCCTCGGCCAAGGTGACACCCCCAACCGAGGTAGCACCCCCAGCCGACGTGACGGCCCCAGCCAAGGTGGCGCCACTGGCCGACGTGGCGCCCTCGGACGAGGTGACGGCCGCGGCCACGGTGACACCCCCAACCGAGGTAGCACCCCCAGCCGATGTGGCGGCCGCGCGCCTCCATTTCCTCTCCGACGTCGACAGCGCGCGGCTCCGGGACACCGCGGGGCGGCTTGCCGCCTGGCTTCGTACGTCCGCGGGAGGCGCCGCGCGCCTCGGCGACGTGGCGCGTACCCTCGCCGGGCGCAGTGGCCGTGGGCCCGTGCGCGCGGCGGTCGTCGCTCGCGACCGGGGTGAACTCGCCGACGCTATGGGCGCGTTGGCGATGGGGCGGGCGCATGCGCGGGTCGTGTCCGACGACCGGGATGTGGTCGGGCGCGGGCCGGTGTGGGTGTTCTCCGGGTACGGCAGCCAGTGGCCCGGGATGGGGCGCCGGCTGCTGGCCGAGGAGCCCGCCTTCGCCGCGGCCGTGGAAAAGCTCGACGCGCAGCTCGCGCCGGAGTGCGGGCTGTCCCTGTACGACCATCTGGCGTCCGGTGGCGGCCTCGACCGTCTGGAGGTGGCGCAGCCCGTACTGTTCGGCCTGCAGGTGGCGCTCGCCGAGCTGTGGCGTGCGTACGGTGTCGAACCCGCGGCGGTCGTGGGGCACTCCATGGGCGAGGTGGCCGCCGCGGTGTGCGCGGGCGCGCTGGAGGTGGCGGACGCGGCCCGGGTGGTCGCCGTACGGGCCCGGCTGCTCAGTGGGCTGAGCGGTGGCGCCATGGCGGTGGTCGACCTCGACGACGGCGAACTCGACGCTCTGGAGCGGGACTTCCCCGGCGTACACGTCGCCGTGCACTCCTCCCCCGGCCAGAAGGTGGTCACCGGCGAGGAATCGGCGGTGGCCCGGCTCGTGCGCGGGCTGGAGCGGGAAGGGCGGGCCGCGCGTGCCATGCGGGTGGTAGGCGCGGGGCACTCTCCCCAGGTCGAACCGCTGCTGGCGGAGCTGACCGAGGCGCTGGCCGATGTGCGCGGCGCCGGGCCTCGCGTGCCCGTCTACTCCACCGTGCTGGACGATCCGCGTGGCCCCTGCGTGTTCGATGCCGCCCACTGGGCCGCGAACCTGCGGCGGCCCGTGCGGCTGGACCGGGCGATCGCGGCCGCGGCGGCCGATGGCCACCGCACGTTCGTGGAGATCTCGCCGCATCCGGTGCTGACGCGGGCGCTGACCGACACCGCACCCGGCGCCCTGGCCCTCGGCACGCTGCACCGGGACGCCGACGGCTCCGCCGACTTCCTCACCCGGGTGGGCGCCCTGTACGCCGCGGGCTTGACGCTGCCGCCGCCGCCCGGGCGCGTCATCGACCTGCCCGCGCCGCGCTGGCGGCATGTACGGCACTGGTGGACGGACGGGCGTACGGGCGCGGCGGAAACACCGGTGCAAGACGTGTCCGTGGCGGAGGACACCTCCGTCGCCGCCCGGGTGTGCCACCACATCGCCGCCGTCACCGGCCACCCGCCCACCCGCGTCACACCGGCCACCGCCCTCGCCCAGCTCGGTCTGGACTCGCTGATGGCCGTCCGCATCCGCACCGCTCTGGAGCGCGAGTTCGCGATCGAGCTGCCGCTGCGCGATCTGCTCGGCGCCGCCACCGTCGAGGAGGCGGCCACCCGCATCGAGCGGGCGCTGCCCGTGCGGGGCCAACCGCTGCGGACCCTGCACGCCACCGGCTCCCGGCCCCCGCTGTTCCTCGTACACGCCGCGGGCGGCACGACCGACGTCTACCGGGCGCTCGCCGAACGGCTCGGCGGCGAGCGGCGGGTGTACGGGCTGGAGCGGATCGAGGAGGCCCGTACGGTGGCCCAGAAGGCGCGCCGTTACGCCGAGGCCATCGCCGCCGCCCACCCCGACGGGCCGTGTCTGCTGGGCGGCTGGTCGTTCGGCGGCTTCGTCGCGCAGGAGACCGCGCGACAGCTCACCGCCGCCGGGCGGGACGTGGCGCTGGTGGCGCTCATCGACTCCGTACGGCCCCTCCCCCGGCCCGGCCACACCCCGGCCGACCGGATCCGCGCCCACTTCACGGGCTTCGCCCGCCATGTCGCCGACGCCTACGGGGTCCAACTGGAGCTTCCGTACGACGAGTTAGCCGCGATGGACGACGACGGCGAGCGCATCGACACCGTACTGCGGGCGCTGCGCGAGGCCGCCGATGTGCCGTCCGCCGCCCTGGAACACCAGCGCTCCTCGTATCTGGACCTGAGGATCGGCGAGGCCCACCGGCCGGGCCGCCACGACGGGCGGGTGGTGCTCTACCGGGCCGCCGAACCCGCGCCGCACACGGTGCGCGACCCCGCGTACGAGCGGGACGACGAGGCGCTGGGCTGGGACGAGGTGTGCCCGCGCCTGACCGTCGTACGGGTCGCGGGGCACCACCTGTCGCTGCTCGACCCGCCGTACGTGGACGAGATCGCCGCCGATCTGCGGCGGCAGCTCGCCGCGGAGCCCCGCCGAAACTGATCGAGGAGAGCCGCCATGTCCCACCACCGCCGCACCACCGGAGTGTCCCGGCGCGCCGTCGCCCGCGCCGCGGCGGCCGCCGGTCTGACCGTCCTGACCGGCGCCGCCACCGCGCACGCCGCCACCGCGCGGGCCGCCACGGCCGTGACCCGGCTCGGGCCGCGCACCCTGGATCTGTCGGTGCCGTCCGCCGCGCTGGGCCGCAGCGCGCCGGTACGGCTGATCCTGCCGTCCGGCTTCGATTCCGGGGCCGGGCGGACGTACCCCGTGCTGTATCTGCTGCACGGCGCCCACGACGACTACACGTCGTGGACCCGGGAGACCGGCATCGAGGCGTTCACCGAGGGCCGGAACCTGATCGTGGCGATGCCGGACGCGGGCCCCACCGGCATTCCCACCAAGTGGCGCAGCGGCCCCGACTACGAGACGTTCCAGCTCACCGAGGTCCCCGCGCTGCTCGCGCGCGACTGGCGGGCCTCCGGCGTCCGGGCCGTGGCCGGGGTGTCCACCGGCGGCTACGGCGCCATGGCGCACGCGGCGCGCCACCCAGGCATGTTCGGCGCCGCGGCCTCGTACAGCGGGACCCTCGACACCATGGCGCCCGGCATGCCCGCGCTGATGGACGCCATCGTGGCCCGCGAGAGCCTGCCGCCCCGCTCGCTGTGGGGCAGCCCGGTCCTGAACCTGCTCACCTGGCGCGACTTCAACCCGCGGGCCCGCGCCGAGGGGCTGCGCGGCACACCGCTGTACGTGTCCAGCGGCAGCGGAGTGATCGGCGGCATCGGCGACTGGCTGCCCGAGGCGCTGGAGAGCGTGCTGTGGCCCTCCGCCCACTCCTTCACCGACTGGCTCGCGCTACTGCGTATCCCGGTCACGACCCACTACTACGCGGGAGGAGGACACAGCTGGGCCTACTGGAAGAAGGAGTTCACCGCGTCGTGGCCGATGCTCGCCGGTGCGCTGGGGGTGCCGGAGTGAGGCCGGTGCCGTCGGGGCACGGAACGGAGCGCAGGGGACTTCCGTCCAACCCCGGACGTGTCCCGCGCCCGCCGGGCAACGGCCCGCGGGTGAGCCGCTTCCGGTTGAACGGAGGGTCCCCCGTGGCCGCCCCGACCCCGCACAGCGCACCGGACGGCCCCGAAGCTGCCCCCGTCCCTCCTGAGCTGGCCAAGCTGCTGCGCGACCAGCTGGAGTTGGTCGCCGACGAGGTCGAGGAGGAGGTGCGCCGACAGGTCCCGGAGTACGCGCGCCCGGCCGACGGGACGTATCGCGCGCAGCTCAGATCGGGGGTCGTCCAGGCGCTGACCCTGTTCGTCGACCACATCGCCGAGCCGCGCGGACGCGGCCAGGGCACCTCGATCACCACGACGTACTACGAACTCGGGCGCGGCGAGGCGCTGGAGGGCCGCAGTCTGGACGCGTTGCAGTCCGCGCTGCGGATCGGTGGCCTGCACGCGTGGCGGCTGATGGGCCGTACGGCGGAGGAACTCGGCCTCCACTCCGCGGTCGTGGCCGCCCTGGGCGAGCTGGCGTTCCGTACGGTGCACGAGGTCGCCGAGGCGGCCGCGGCCGGATACGCGGAGGCCCGGCTGCGCAGCACCGACGAGCTGGAGCGGCGCCGCCGCCGACTGCTCGAACTGCTGCTGGGCGAGGGGCCGGTGGCGCCGGAGGCGGTGCAGGACCTGGCGCACTCCGCCCGCTGGCCGGTGCCGGGGCACGTGGCGGTGGTCGCGCTCGCGGCCACGCCGGATCAGCGGGAGGAGGAATGGCCGCTGGTGGCGGCGGGGGCGCTGGTGGACATGGAGTCGCGGCCGCCGCGGATGCTGGTGCCGGTGGCCGAGGGCTCTGGTGGCTCTGGCGGTTCCGGCTCGGGTGGCACCCGTGGCTCGGGTGGCCTCGGCGGCTCCGAGGGCACCGGCAGATCGGGCGGCTTCGGCGGTTCCGGGGGCTTCGGCGGTTCCGGCGGCCCGGGCTCCAGTGGCTCGGGCTCCGGCGGCGTCGGCGGGTTCGGCGGGCGGGCGTTCAGCCTCGCGCTGCGCGGCCGCCCGGCCGCGATCGGCCCCACCGTCCCGCTCACCGAGGCCGCCCGGTCGCTGCACTGGGCCACCCGGGCCCTCGGCCTGATGGGCCGCGGGATCCTGCCCCGGCAGGGCGTGGTGCGCTGCGCCGACCATCTCTCCACCCTGCTGCTGCACAGCGACGAACCGATGCTCGCCCAGCTGCGGGAACAGGCCCTCGCTCCCCTCGCCGCGGTCGCCGAGGGCCAGCGCGGACGGCTCGCCGAAACGCTGCTGGCGTGGCTGCTCAGCGGCAGCAACGTGCCCGATGTCGCCGCCCGCCTCCACATCCACCCGCAGACGGTCCGCTACCGGCTGCGCCAGCTGGAGAAGCTCTTCGGCGACGCGCTGCACGATCCCGGCGGCCGTCTGGACCTCATCCTGGCCCTGCGCGCGGAGGCGCTGCGCAACGAATTCCCCTCGCTCGGCCCCTCGCTCGGCCCCGGACTCACGTCCGCACAAAAAGGCGAGGAATATTTGAATTCCCGTTCATAACACCGAGTCAGTTCACGCGAATACCTTCGGGACGTCCTTGTTCGCAGGCGCTCCACGCGCCCCACCCTCAAAGGATCCCCCATGCGTATTCGCTTGGGCCTCGCCGTGCTCTCGCTGCTCGGCGGGGCCGGACTGGTCACCCTCTCGGCGCCCACCGCAACGGCCGCCGCCTGCACCGACATCGACGTCGTCGCGGCCCGTGGCACCTTCGAACCGGGCAACCTCGGCTTCATCGTCGGCGACCCCGTGTATTCCGCGCTCCAGAAGAAAATCCCCGGCAAAACCCTGTCCGGCTACAAGGTGAACTACCCCGCCGACCTTTCCCTCACCTCGGCCGCACAGGGCAACGCGGACCTGGTGAACCACGTCAAGAGCCAGGCGGCGGCCTGTCCGAACCAGCGTTTCGTGCTGGTGGGGTATTCGCAGGGTGCGAACGTGGTCGACAACTCGATCGGCATCAGCAGCGCGGGCGCGGTGGTCGGCAGCCCCATCGTGGCCACTATTCCCGCGGCACTCGAATCCAAGGTCTCCGCCGTGCTGCTGTTCGGCAACCCGATCCGCGCCATCGGCAAGAGCGTCACCGGCACCTACCAGAGCCGCACCATCGACTTCTGCGCCAAGGGCGACCCGATCTGCCAGAGTGGCGGGCTCGACGTGGGAGCCCACCTCGGCTACACCGCGAACGCCGACGCGGCGGCCACCTTCGCCGCGGGCAAGGTCTGATCCCCGTACGCACCACGAGAAGGGCCCGGGAATCCTCCCGGGCCCTTCGCCTGCCGTGTGCCGCTACCGCGGGTCCCCGGCGAACTCCGCGAGGTTCGTGGAGACCGGCTCGGGGCGGCCGTTGTTCTGCGTGGGCGCCGCGGTCAGTACGTCGAGGTGCTGGTAGCCGTCGGCGACCACGGGGTGGAGGTCGGCCGGGATGCGGCCCGCCAGCAGTCCGTCCCCCGCGAGCACGGTGAGCGTTGTATTGGCAGTGAGCCCCTCGGGGTGCACGACGAGCCGCTTCACCTGCGGGGAGGTGGCCAACTGAAGGTCAGTGACCAGCTTGGTCGGGAAGTACTGCTCGGTGAAGTCCAGCGGCTGCCGGGCCAGGCTGCGGGCCAGCTCCTGGATGTCGGTGACCTCCTTGCCCGCGCCCGTGAACGGCGTCCCGTCGGCCGACCGGTACCCGGGGTCGTCGGGGTCGCCCACGCGGTCGTAATTCCGCCATGTGTAGAGCGGCCCGCCGGGCCGCTCCGGGATGGCCTTGTACTCGTCACCGAAGAGCCCCGGTCGCGCGTCGCCGCCGTTGGCGACGGGGAAGTTCTTGTCCACGACCGGCCCGCCGTCGAAGAACCCCACGCTGCTCTGGAGGAACGCCAGCGGTACGGAGTGGTCGTCCATCAGCGCGCCGAGCACCGCCTCGTTGCTGAGCCGGAAGTCCTTCACCGCGGGCTTGCCGGTGAGGAACGTGGCGGCGTCCTTGGAGAACAGGAAGCGGTTCGTCGCCTCGATGTTGACGTTCGCGGGCAGATAGCTCGGCAGGTCGGCCTCGCCGCCCGGATCCCGTACGGCCCCCAGCCCGGCGATGGCCAGCAGCGTCATGGTCTCGGGGTTGAGCAGCACGGGCGCGGACAGCGAACGCGGCAGCACGCCGGTGTCGAGCCCGGCCTGCACCACGCCGTAACCGAGGCCGATGTCGGGCAGGTTGGTGTCATCGGGGATGCTGCCGCTCAGATCGCCGAGCGAGGTGGACACGGTGGTGTCGAGCGCGAAGTACCCCGCGCACTGGTTGTATCCGGCGTCGGCGGTGGTGGCGGGGTTGCCGTCGAAGTCGGCGGCCGCCAGATAGCCGGTGATCACGCCGCCGAGGGAGTGGCCGCCGCACAACACCTTCTGCTTGCGCACCTTCTGGTCCGGCAACTCGGCGGCCAGCAGGTCGTATTCGTCCCGTACGGTCTGCTCGATCCCGAGCTTCGCCATCCACTTCAGCGCGCTGTTCCCGGCGTACCCGTCGAAGGTGCGGCCGTCGACCGGCTTGCCCCGGTAGTAGTAGTCGACGGCCGCGTGCTGGTCGCCGGAGGCGATACCGGTGCGGTCCTCCAGACAGTTGGACCGCCGGTCCAGCGCCCAGAACTCGATGTGTTCGCCCCGCTCCGCGGCACGCGCCACGGTGTTGCGGGCGACGCTGTCGAACGCCCCGGCCCCCTCCAGGATCCCCGGCTGCGCGACGAGGATCCGGTCCGCGGCGGCCGAGTCCTCCGGCCCGTCGGCGGCGCGGTAGCGCAGATACGACAGCCAGTCACACGCCGCCGGGCGCGCCCCGAACGACGCGGGCAACGGCGCCTTCACCCGCACCACGGTCTCGGTCACACCCCCGACCGCACCGGCCGACACCACCCCCGTCTCGCTGCGCACCCCCTCCCCCCGGGCATCCGGCGCTCCCGTGATCACCATCCCCAAGCTGAGCAGCACCGCGGGCGCGGCCCCGCGCAGGGTTTTCGAGGTTCTTCCTCTGCTGCGACTCGTGTCCATGAGGGGACCGTAGGACCGCACCGAGGCCGTGCCATGCCCATGCTCACAAGAACTCAGCGACCGCCCCCACCTTTGTCATCAGGCCCCAAGGCAGGAGCCGTGCGCCAACCGTTTTCCCCGGCCCTCGTTTGTGCTTCGATGCCGTGCGCACGGTACGAACGAGTGAGCGATGGGAGTATGCGTATGGATCGGCGAGGGTTTCTCAGGGGCGCGGCCGCACTGTCCACCGCCGGGGTGGTCACCGGGTTAGGCGGTGTCGCGACCGCCGCACCCGCGCGGACGCTGGGCGCGCAGGACTGGCTTTCCGGCATCGGCGATGCCACGCCCGTCCAGCGGCTGACCTTGCCCGGAACACACGACTCCGGTGCCCGTTACGGCGGGCCGTGGACCGAGTGTCAGAACACCACCATCGCCGACCAGCTGGCCAGCGGCATCCGCTTCCTGGACATCCGCTGCCGCGCGTTCGAGAACGCCTTCCCGATTCACCACGGCGCGTACTACCAGCACCTCAACTTCGACGATGTGCTCGGCGCGTGCCGGGCCTTCCTCTCCGCGCATCCGTCCGAGACCGTGCTGATGCGCGTCAAGCAGGAGTACTCGGAGGAGAGCGCCGCCGAGTTCCGGCGGATCTTCGACACCTATCTCGACGACAAGGGCTGGCGCTCCCTCTTCCGCCTCGACGCCACCCTCCCGACCCTGGGCCAGGCCCGTGGCCGGGTCGTGCTGCTCGGCGACTCCGGCAACATGCCGGGCGTCCGGTACGCGGATCCGCAGCTGTTCGACATCCAGGACGACTACATGGCGGAGCCGATCGGCAAGTACCCCAAGGTCGAGGCGCAGTTCCGGAAGGCGGTGGCCCAGCCCGGCAAGCTGTTCATGAACTACGTCAGCACCGCCGCGCTCCTCCCGCCCCGGTCCAACGCGGACCGGCTCAACCCGCGGGTGAAGTCCCTGCTGGAGGGCTCGGGCAGCCAGGGCTGGACGGGGCTCGGCATCGTGCCGATGGACTTCCCGAACGCCACCTCCGGCCTGGTCGACGCCCTGGTGAAGCACAACCCGACCGGCTGACGGCGGGGGGGGGGGGGGGGGGGGGGGGGGGGGGGGGGGAGCGACAACGCCCCACCCGAGTAGGGGGGGGGGGGGGGAGGGAGGGGGGGAGAGG